>JAVBLZ010000004.1:0-84513 GCA_031553045.1 Opitutales bacterium
GCGGACAATTTTTTCACGCGTGATTTTCGCCTTTGTAGGATTATGATTTTTCGCAGTGTACTTCTTTGCGATAAATTTGTTATGCCAACGAATGATAGTTTCAGGAGTAATAAAAAAGCTGAATTCCTTCAGCTTTGACCATTTCAATTTTCGACCTTTTTTAGCAAGCCGCGCTCGCTCTTCATTTGTATATTTTATACGCCTGCCACCAGCTTCCAGCTTAGCCTTCAAAATCTTGTTAGCCTCAGTCAAATACTCAATCACATCCGATTTTTCCCGACTAATCCAACTCGCCAACCCCGCCAAAAACATCATCTTAAATGGATGGATTTCTTTCTTCATAATTAAAACATTACGCCAAAAATTTTGTAGTCGCTGCAAGCCTATTTTTTTCGCGTAAACGTTGCGTTTTAATACTCCGAATACGGGTATTTTCTGGCGACTCTGCCTCTTTTACAGCTGATGTGCCTTTCTGCTCTCTGAGCAGGCTGAAATAGCTATCTATTGTCTTGCGATTATACTATACAATTTGGACTAATTTTAGGGCTCTCGCAAAAACGCAACGCTATCGGAAATCTTATGCTGATATTGGTTTAAAATAGTTTAGTTGCGATTTGCTTGGCTGAGTTCACCTACTCTATATTTTCATGATATTCAAATGGCGGGATGGAGGGGAAGCTGACAGCTCCACCAATCCCTCTATTCAAGCCAAATTGAGAACATATAGTTGTCGCCAAGTTGACATTTCTGTCCAATATTAGGACAATTTGAGTTAAAATATCAATTTAAACTAGTGCGACTTCTGGATATTCTTGGTGAACTTTTCCGTCGAGTTTTTTTCCGTTAGATTTTTTATTGCGCTTCTGTCCATCTGCGCCCCAAGTACCCCATTGTTTGAAGAAAAATGCTACGTCTGCCTCTTTGCATTGACGCTGTACATTTCTTGCCCAGTCTCCATCCATAGGACGTGCCTGATTACCAGACTCTCCACCGACAATCACCCAGTGAATCCCATCAAGATTTATTTCGCCCAAGTCTTCCAAGAGCGGTTCTGCCGATATAAAGCGAATTGTCGCAGGGATATTTCGTAAATAGTCCATCCTTGGAACGCCGCTCTTTTTATTTTCAACCGTTACGCCTAGCCATACATTGGCAGGACATTCACGTTTCTTAAAATACTCACCTAAGCGCTTTTCACGCTTTGTAAGAATTTGATATGTATGCCAAGGTGTTTTGGCAATAGTATCAAAAACTGCATCTATGAATTCAAATGGAACTTCCTTGTGAAAGAGGTCGCTCATCGAATTTACAAAATATTTTGTAGGTTTCTTATTTAATAAGGGTTGAGTTAGTCTATCTGAAAGCGTCTTGACTTTGAATCCATCTTTATACGCCTTAACCCCCATGGCTTGCAGCCTGCGAGCCATTACTTTGGCATAACAATGCCTGCATCCTTCCGAAACTTCATTGCACCCGATTACCGGATTCCAAGTTTCCTCCGTCCATTCTATTTTAGATTGTTTCATTTTTTTGATTTTATAAATATAAGTTTATCTTCGTTACTCGATAAGTAAAAAGCTCCAGTTTTTATTTCAACATGGTTTGGATTAGTTATCTCTACAGCATCGTCTTTTAACATTTTCTTTAGAGTTGTAGCTGCGTGCTTTGTTAAAAACCCTGACATAAGAGTAAATTTTCGAATATCTTTATTTGCAGCACCTAATTTCGGTCGGTTATCAAGCGTGCAAGTTCTTATATAATCGTAAAGTTTTGTTTCAAATTCATCTTGTTTCTTTATTTTACTGTCTTCGGCGAAAAGAGCCATCTGCCCGCTTCTTGTAATATCATCGTCAATATCGTAATTTGCTTCTCCTGTTATAGAGTCGTTATCCCAACAAACTTTTAAGAATTTTTCCAATCCTAATAAGCTTCCGCTTCCAAAAATCACTCCATATATGCTACCACCCTTCTTTATAGAGAACGGTGTCAAAAAATAGTTTTTGCCTCCTAACGCTTTTTGATAAGCCTCACAGACGCGTCGATGAATTTGTTTGTATGGTATACTTTTTAGTTCCTCGGCAGGAATATTAATATACTGATTCATTGTTTCTTCTTCCGCAAAGCGTCTCAATAATGATGACGATACGAAAAACAATAAATCTGTATACTTACAGGATGTAAGCATTTTTAATATATTTGGGGTGACTTGCTTTATCCCATATTGATCGAGAAATACAAGGTTTGCTGATTTCTGATTTTGAATTAAAGGTAATTTTTCATTAAAAATTTCTGAAAATTCTTTTGCCGAATAAAGCACATTAAATCTATCAAAATACTTTGAATATTTCTGTGAAACCAATTCTTGAAGAGTCTTTATGTTCGTTTTCTTTTTATCATTGAAATGAATATTTATCGTAATTTTTTTATCTGTTAAAGATGACCTCGTTTCCAAGAAAGAAATAATTTCATCAATAATCATAAGAGGACTTCCTTCGTGTCCTTCGGAATCCTGTCCAGGTCCTGAAAAGAAATCAAAAATATTTACAATATCCCGTGTATTTCTTTCTGAATTTGTCAGGAATACAGGAATCCATTCATGGATATATCCTCTGAATATTTCGAGTTTTAACTGAGTTTCCTCTGTAAATTCTTTCTTATGTAGATTTGCACTCATGGATTAGTCTTTTTCTTTACATTATTTAATCATTTCTCGTTGCCTCTTTTATTATTTCAGGAATTAACGTTTTGAATGTTGCATATTCCGCCATGAGAAATAGACAACGTCCATTTGAGCGTTCTGCCCATAATTTACCGATAATATTTTTTGTCTTTGAATCGTCATTCGTAGCAAGGTTTGCACCTTTGTATTCAATGACAAAAATCTTACCGTTTTTGAGTTTTAAAACAAAGTCTGGGTAGAAACGCCCTCTTGCCGTAGGCAACCAAAAAGAATTTTCGCTACGCTCAAGATTGCGTATCCAGAAATCTACATCTTCCAATGAATCGATAAATTGAGCACACTCAAATTCTTCGCCGCTGTTTTTTAAGTCTCCAATATCTTTGAAGTAGTGCTTTTTAAACGGAACAACAGGATTACAGATGTATCTTGCAGGATAAATATTTGAATTGAAATTTATTGAATTTTCTTCATTCCCAAGTTCAAGGTTTTTGTCCCTTATGCAAAGATACAACTGCTGGGCAAAAAACTTTTCGGAAGAAGTTTTTCGGTGAATATCAAATAGTTCTCGAAGACTTTTTACAAAAGCGTATCTTTCTCGAACAAAGTCTGAAAGTGTTGCACCATGAAGTTTTATGGATTCCAAAAGAACGTAAGAAATAAATGCGACAGAATCTTTGGGCGTAATATCAGAATGTTCTATATTTCTATCTAGCCACGAAACGAGTTGAGCTTCAGTCCAATTTTCTTGAGTTTGTATAAGAATTAAATCGCGTTGAACTTCTTGAATAAGACTGATGATCATCTTTCCGTTTTCATCGAGCTTAACTTCGCCGGACTCCAGTTTAACGTTTTTAGGGTTAAATGCCAAATTTTCCTTAGCCTCAACGAAGTCGCAAATATTCCAATTGTGCTCTAGGAAATCAGTTCCTTTTTCAAGTAAAACAAATTCGCCTTGAATCATAATGCCCAGTTGAGGAACTTTAAATGATTCATTTCTATCTGCGGGACTTACAAATATGGATTCGACAGTTTCTCTATGGGAAACGACAGCCTCTACAATTATTTTCTTATCATCATCCGAAGTCACGGCTTCTGCAATTTCTTCCGCTTCCTTATTTGATAAAACTGATGAGATGATAAGCGTATTGCTCTTTTCGTCGTATTTAGTTTTCTCCAGCACGTTTGTTGAAACTTTTGTAATATCGAAAGTACCCTTTAAAACTATGGATTTTGTTGGGATAGGAGTTTCAAAATTCATTGCAGATTGCGTGGAAGGCAAAATAAAATCTTCTGCTTCCATTGCGTTAAATCCGCTTTCAACTAAGGCATCTCTCAATGATATTGCAGCTTGTGCAAAATTTCGGGAAACTGTATAAACATAGGCATAGTTGAGGGCTACATTTTCTTTTTGGCACACATGTGGAAGCCTCAATACTCTGCCAATAATTTGCTCGACTGCTGTTGCAGAAAACTGTTCCGCTAGTGAACAGAGTACATATGCAAAAGAACAGTCCCAGCCTTCGCCCAATTTATCGACTGTAATTATATAACGAATCGGACAAGTATCTGAAAACAAATCTACACCCGATGTTTCGTCATATTCATACGCTTCACGTGCTATTTGATTTTCAGGTATATGGCACTCGTCGATGAGATATTGCCTTGCAACATCTACCGTAATATTTTCTGGATGATTTTTTTCATGATCTTGGGCTTTGATAAGCATTATAGGGCGGATATATTCGCCTGTTTTTAAGCCTTCAAGCGTGGCAATCTGTTCAAGACCATTACGCTCGGCAATAGAATGAGTAAGAAGTTCTTTCCAATTGCCATTGATTTCCAAGCGTACTGGAAGCTTTATCATGTTTTCGGCTTGAAGCTCTCTTGCGGAAACATGATGTAAAACGTTGCTTGGTGTTTTATCTGCAGTATTGCTAGACGCTGGAGTTGCCGTAAATTCAATAATCGCAGATGGGCTAAAGCGCGTAAGCGTTTCAAATGATAATCCAGTTCTTGCATTGTGGGCTTCATCAACAATCACAATCGGATGACGCATCTTTAACACGTTGGCGAGCGAGTATTCTATAACGCCATTTTCATCTTTTTCGAGTTTATCCAACATAGATGAATCTACTCCAGAAAAATGCGACATTAAACCACCGTTGCTTTTGTAAATATTAAGGCCATCAGTATTTTCACGTCTTCCTGCCGCAAGTGTCGCAACAATGATTGTTGTAGCGCCATCAAGAGTGCCCTTTGAAATATCTAAGCACTCCGTAATATCTCGGACTTCAATTTCACCAAGAGATGAACTAAGCGCCTGTCTATATGGATGATCACGATTTTTTAAAGCTTCAATAGTTTGCCTGCGTATAGGGTTCGAAGGAACAAGCCACAATACGACTGCATGCTCTTGCTTCAATAACCTATCTTTGGCAATGCGTATGCTATGACATGCCATAATCGTCTTGCCGCCTCCAGTTGGAACGCGGAGGCAGACATAGGGCATGCTTGGATTGAAGCCTTTTATGTGCAAATAACGACGGCTGTCATCTCCATCGAAACGTTCATAGATGGTATCTTGAAATGCTTTTTTAGGGTCAAAAGAAGTTGCGACCTTGTCAAAGTAAAGAGCAAGCGTATCGAGAGTGTCTTGTTGATAATTTTTTAGCTGAATCATATATTGTCTCTACTTCGTTGAAATTGAATATGGAATTTGTTTGAAAACCACATTATTTCTGCGAAGGAAGCTTTCGCCAAGTCCGCAAGCTGTGCCATATATTATTTTTGTGCCATTATGTTGTGGTAAAGCTACAAATATTTTTTGAGTAAGCCTATTGCCGCCATTCACTGACGTGTCGCCAAGAATTCCATTGTATAGCAGATATACGGCTGTTTCTTTGTGAATTCCAATCAATGGAGAATCAAACTTCTTTTTATTATAAGCAAGCGGAGTTCCCGTAGTCATAAAGAAAACATGACGCGCTAAGTCAGCATATTTAATATTCGAGTTTATATCGCCATCAGCAGAGTGCATTTCATCTCCAAGTCTTACAAATTGAAAACCTGTATCTATGATGTCTAGTCCCTTGATCACAGTTTCAACTCTTTTTGTCGTCACAGACTCAGCTGTGTTAGGCTCCATTTCGGTTAATATAAAAGTTCTATTACCCGAGTCCATGTTGTTAAGCTTTAAAACTGCATGAGCTGTTGTCCCACTTCCAGCGAATGAATCTAAAATAATATCATCGTCACGAGTTACACTTTGCAATATTGCTAAAACTAAATCAATCGATTTAGGGTAATCAAATACCTTTCCTTCATCAGGGAATAGCGATTTTAAGGCGGATGTTCCATTTACCGTAAAAAAGTCTTTTTCAGCCCATATAGTAGGAATACCGCTTCCCTCGGTTTGATTTTCACCCAAAAGTAGGGTAGGTTTTCCTTTTTCAACGCCAGTCTTTACAAGTACACCATTCTCTATTTTTTCAATAACTCCCTCAGGCAAATATTGAATACTGAATTTATTTGGATGATTTTTTGACTTGTTTTTTGAAACCTTAATATAGCCTTTAGCCCAGTCGTTTTTTAAACGGCTTGAAATTAGTCTCCAGACACAATCTTTCCCCTTGCTGGTAATGGGCCATATTGCAACGGTTCCTTCTGGTGCAATAGAATAATCATACTCAAAATCTTCTTTGTCTCCGATATATTTTTTAAGTTTAATTTGCTCTGCTAAAGATTCCCCAACTCCTACGATACATTCAGACTCTTTATCGATAAATATTGGATATGCCTGTCCTGGACGTTCGATTTTTGAAAATGTACTCAATGTCAAACCTTCAAATGGAGACCTATTTATTCCTCCGCAGAAATCTAATGGGTAAGGAGTAAAATCCTTTGGCGCAACAAACACGATATATTCATGAAGGTATGTAAATCCAGCTGCAGGTTTACCTCCTGACGTTTGAACAGTAATAGATGTAATTTGCTTCCCAGCAAAAATTTCCTCACACAAGTTTATTAAATTGTGCATTTCGTGGAATCCAATACTTATTGCGATAACACCATCTGTCGTAAGAAATTCTTTTAACAAAGAAAGTCTCGGATACATCATGCAGAGCCATTTGTCATGACGGGATAAGTCTTCCGCTTCTTTGCCTACAACTCGCCCAAGCCACTTTTTTATTTCTGGCGAATTTACATTGTCGTTGTAAATCCAATTCTCATTGCCCGTATTGTAAGGTGGATCTATGTAGATGCACTTCACTTTGCCTGCATAGTATGGCAGAAGTGCTTTAAGCGCGACAAGATTGTCTCCTTCAACAATAAGATTTCCTGAATCTTTTTTCCCAAAGCCCAGAGTCTCATCTTCTTTCAACACACGAAATGGAACTTCCCTGTGATGATTTATAACAGCTTTCTTTCCTATCCAATCTAAAGTGGGCATAACATTTTATAATACAAATTTAAAATATAAATAACCACGGTAAATAGATTTCACTAACTCTCAAGATTAAAGTCTATTTAGAAGCAAAAAAGCCCCCTTGTTGAGGCTTGTGTTATAAGATTATTTTTTACAATGCACAAAGTATGGCAATGGCTATACCGATTTGCCAGACGGCAATTTTCTTAAAGGTTTGAATTTCGGTTTTGAGCTCGATGAGTTCGTCTTTTATGCCTTTGCGGCCGTTGCCAAAAACCGTGTGTTCTAGGTTTTCTAGGCGGCGCGAGATAAACTCTAATTCTTTTGAAAATTCTTCGTTCATTTTGCCACACCTTTGCCGAGATAGAATGGGATAAGATAGCTGATGAAGGCCTTTTGGATGCTGTCGGGGAGGTAGAAGCCTTGCACCTGGTGAAAGGTGGTGTTTGTCCATTCGGGTATGAGCCCAAAGAGCCAACCGCCTAAGATTTCTCTTTGTTCCACTTCCATGGGTAATAAAAATAAACGTGTGATTTGTAGGTTTTCGATGTCAATCTTTCTGGCAATCCGATGGATAGATTGCGAAGTATTTTTCGGCATCTTCTTTTACAGCGTTGCCGCGGTAGTGTTTGAAAAGGATGTCTGTGCCTTTGTGGGAGAGGATTAGAGCTGTGTCTTGGAAGTTGCGTTTCCATGCGACGTGGTAGCTGGCGAAGCTATGTCGGAATGCGTTATGTGGTGGGAGTTTTAGCTTTGCTTTAATGCCTTTTAGGGCGAGTCGTTTTACGTCTTGCGAGTTGACCAAAAGTCCTGCGCGGCGGAAGGCGGATTCTCTGCGTTTTTTGAATTTACGTTCGCACCAGCCAAATGCAGTTTGTGGCGTTCGCTCTAACCAAGTCCACAAATTGTCGGGTAGATTTTCGATATAGTCGCGGCGTTTTTTCTTCGTCTTTTCGGCGGGTGTTAAAATCCCTTTACGCATTGAAATTTCTTCAAAAGCAACTCTCGCAATAGCAGAAGTTCTCATTCCTGCGAATAGCCCAAGAGCCATAAGTCCGCAAATTTCAGGGTCAACTTTTTCATTAGCTCGCAATAACTGCTCCGTATCTGCAACGCTTAGGAAGCCGATTTCTCCCATATCAACGGCAGGGCAGTCGAGAGCCTTTGCTATATTCTTGTCAATTAAATTGTGCTTCTCAAACCAGTTCCAAGATGCACACAAAGTCGAGCGATAATTTCTTTTCGTGACAGGCGAATATGGCAGAGACGAAAGCCATTTTTCTAATTCTTCGCGTGCGACATCTTCGACGAGTCTTTCTCCAAAACTTTCGACAAGAGCTTCAAGTATTCTGCGGACGTGCCGAATATGCTCGGTATTTGCTTTTTCGTTTTGAATCATGTCGCGAAGGTATGCATCGCAAGCGTCCCAAAGTTTCATAACGACTCTGTTTTGGTGGTGCTTTGCCCAGAACTCCCATAGCTCACGATAGCTTGTAGTGCCGCGCAAAGTTTCGATTCTGGCGATGTCGGCGATAGCGGTGCTGTCTATCGACATCAGCCCTTGAAAGCTTTGGTTTTCCAGAAAGCTGTATTCTTTCAAGAATTCATCGCGAGCATCTTCAGTATCGAAAAATCTCGATATGCGTTTTCCTTTTTCAATCCACGACACCTGAAAAGGTGAGCGTCTGTTAGCGTGATATGTTTTTGTAATCTTTCCCATGATGTTTCTATTCTACAAGAAAGTGTCAAAAATTGCAAGATTATTATGGATATATCGTAATAGTTTTAAACTATTTACAATGTGCGTGAAACTACTTTGCAATCTGTTGTCAGAGGGAATTACAACGTGTTCGATAAATCTGTTCTAAACGCTTTCTGCCAAGTTCTGGTTGTAGTTTAGTTGTACACTCTGCGAACTTGGGCTTTTGTTAGACCCTGATTTTCAATAACTTATTTTTCACCGCGAGCTGACATAAGAAAAGGCTGATTCGCAACTTACTGCAAATCAGCCTTTTCGGTATTTCAAATGGCGGAGAGAGAGGGATTCGAACCCCCGGAACGGTTGCCCGCTCACCTGATTTCGAGTCAGGCACAATCGACCACTCTGTCATCTCTCCTTTTAAAGTGTAAATTTAGTGAGCTATTCAATCTGCCAAAATTTTAATTAGGGTCAATGTTTTTTAATAAAGCTGTAAAAATAAATTTTCATCCTAAAATAAAATTAAATTGTCTGTAAAACTTTTTTCAAATACCGTTGTTGAATACATTAAGAGCAAAAATTCCGCTCTTAAAATTCAAAACAATCATATTATATGAAAAAGTTAGTTATAGCATTAATTATATCGATATTGGGCTTTGGCGTAAGCGCATTTGCAGCAGACGCCCCTAAAGCAGACGACGCAACAAAGAGCGCTCAGGTAGAATCTAAACCTGCGGGTGATGCAAATAAGTCGGACAATGCAGCCACAACAGGTGAGAAAAAAGGTAAAAAACCAGGACATGCAAAAAAAGCTGAAGGCGAAAAATCTGCTAGTGATGCAAAGGCTAAGACCGATGCAAAGGTAGATGACAAAGCCAAGACCGACGATGCCGCCAAAGCTGCAGACAAAACCAAAGGCAAAGCTAAGGCAAAGGGTGAAAAGAAGGGCGACTCTAAAAAGAAAAAGAGCACCACAGAAACAACTACCGAGTAGTTTTCTGAGAAGTAAATTTCAAAAAAGCGAGGGCATTTACCCCCGCTTTTTTTTGTTCCTATGATTCAAGCTTAGTTTTTATTGAACTTATTTTTACAGCTTTGAATAAGGCTAAGTTTATTTAATCTCTTTTAGCGCGTCTTTTGTAAACTACAAAACCAAGAACTAGCAACCCTACGATTGCGGCGTAAGTTGAAGGCTCGGGGACTTGAGTAACACTCATATACAAGCCATCACCTTTGAAGGCAACACTTCCTATAACTCCTTCGGAAAATTTGAATAGACTATTGTAATCACCACCATCTAGCGGACTTATTGAAGTTGTAGAAATAAATAATCTGTCCTCTATTGGCGTTATAAAATCATACAATTCTATGCAGATTTTATCTGAGATTGAAGCAAGGCTCAAATCAAGATCACCAGTAAAAAGTAAACTGCCGTTATAAAATTCTATTATTGATCCGCCTTCTAATATGAGGGAGGCAACCTGAAGTTCTCCTGCTTTTCCAGTGCCGTTACCAGCAGAAATACGCCCCCCTTGTTCTATTGTAACTTTACTTAAAACAGTACCTGTACCCATCAATTTTGCGGTATCTTTTACGTCAAATCTGATTGGTGAATTGCTGCCGTATATTGCGCCGCCTTCAAGCTCAAACGCCCCTCTGTGGACAGTTGTAATTGCGAATATATCGGAATGCTTATCAGCGTAATCCGTATAATTTTTACCAGAAAAAAGTACTCTGCCCGTAGATGAGGCATCTTGATTTACGTTAACTATGACTCTCGCAGTTATTCTTGTAGCAATAGGGTCATAAAATGCTATGCTCCTACCTTCAGAAGCGTCGAGATTCATATTTATTTCACAAGCAATGGCATCAAATTCGTATCCGTCTTCAAAATAAATAGCATTTGCAACGCCGCCTTCACCTTCTGTGGATGTTTTATGTTTGTTGCCGCTAAATACTATGTCGCCACCCACTGCTTTTAGATTGAGGTGTATTGCATCAGTAGGATTTACCTCGAAGACTTCGGTCGCCATGTGAATTGCGCCACCGAATCCGGTCGCCTTATTGTTTCTGAATTCTATATTGCCGCCAGCCGTGATTGTAACTACGGAAGAAAGATCGCCGTAAGTATAAATTGCGCCGCCACCGATAGCTATATTATCGCTGAATGTCATGGTGCCTGTGGTTGTTTCCAAATTTATGTTTGAATTTCCAGAAAATGAAGCTGAGTAAATTGCGGTTCCCTTATTGCCACTGAATGTTATTTTTCCTGAATCTGTCGTCAAATTTACGACAGACCCACCCAAGTAGGCATCGGAAAAAATTACGCCACCTGTGTTACCGCTAAAGGTCATATCTCCAGAGCTTGTACTCAGGGTTACAATAGAATGTTCGTATTCAGAATGAGAATAAATTCCACCGCCATAGCCGCCAGTTGCTTTATTGTCGGTAAATATTATGTCTCCTGAAGTTGTGATCAAAGTTACTCTAGAACTTTCCCATTTGCCGTCGGAATAAATTGCACCACCAAGACCATTAGAGGCAACAGTTACTTTGTTGTTATTAAATGTGATGTCTCCAACAGTTGTCTGCAACTGTATGACAGAAGGTTGCAAAGATTTTGAATAAATTGCGCCGCCAGCACTATATGCCGTATTGCCATCGAATGTTATAGAGCCCAAAGTGCTGCTTAACTTCATAAGATAAAGATTGCTGTTGTTGTTAGAATAAATTGCGCCACCATTGCCAGAGAGTGCGCTATTGCCACTGAACAGAATATTTCCAGAAACTGACTCTAATTTTATAGTTGCCAGCCCTCCAGGTGCGTTGGAATAAAGTGCACCACCATTATTGTTGGCAGCATTATTGGTGAATTCTATATTACCAGAATCGGTAGTCAAAGCTATCGTAGAGTCATATTCGTCCGAACTGGAATAAATTGCGCCGCCGCTATAGTTATTTTTTGAGTCATTCCCCAAATTGCTGTTAAATTTGATGTCTCCTGAAGTTGTGCTTAAATTTATGATTGAGTCATTGTAAGTTTTGTAAGTAATGGCACTTGCGGCATTGTTGTTGAATTCTATGTTGCCGGAAGTTCCATTTAAAGCTATAATACCGTATGAGCCAGGAATGGAAATAGAAATAGGTCCATTTGCGATGTTCTTGAATACTATCGAAACACCGTCTTCAAGTTCAATTTTAGTATTAGTGCCCAAGCGGTAATTGCTGTTGTTAAAATTATAAGTGTAGTTTGCATCTTCAGTGTTATTAGCAAGTATAAGTACACCCTCGTAGTCGGCGACAAAATCTATTTGATCCATTGTTGTAACGCCCATATTATCCATGTTGCCAACACGATAATTGCCATATAGATAAATTTTATCGGTTACGGAAAAATTTGTCTTTATTTCGCTAACGTCAAAGAGTTTGTACATATCTATATATAAATTGCCAGTCTGGAGATTCCCGCTACTAGCATCTGAAGAAATTTTTGTATTTTCTGTAATATATATATTTTCGGCGGAGATATTTTGGCTTCCCAAAACAATTTGAGCTGACGCAGTGTCAAATGTTGGGGTGCTACCATTGGTATAAGCCACATTATTTGTGCCGTCATTCCAGACTAATGTAGATAAATCCCAAGTTCCGCTTGTGCCGCCAGCCCATGTTAGGGCTGTTTGTGCGGACAAAGCTGGTGAGAAAAATTTATAGATACATAGAAGGGCGACAGCAGAAATTATACCATTTTTAATAATTTCTCTTAAGAAATTATTAGGAGTATTTATTGGGAATATATTCATGTTTAGTTAAGTTATTTTGTACTATGTTGAACAAATTTTTAATCAGCTTTTGCTTTTATGATTTGCGTCTTTTATAGATCACAAAACCAAGCACTAGCAACCCTACGATTGTGGCGTATGTTGAAGGCTCGGGGACTGGCTGTATTGATACGGAAAGGCCTCTTTCATCGAGGGAGAAATTCCAAACCCCTTCAAATGCGCTTTTGTCGGCGTTCCATAGGGAAATTTGATCTGCCGCTATTGTGCCTATTATCTCTCCGGTGATTGAAGATGTGCCAAAACCAAGTATGTTTAAATCCAATTCTTCAAAAGTTATTAACATTAGGTCGCTAAGTTCTGCGGAAAAACCATCAGCCAAATATATGTTGAAATTTGTTTCGCCGGTAAATTCCAAAATACCTTTTACTAGAAGTGTGCCAGATTCTGTGTTGCCCACGTGGAAATCTATATTTGCATCTTCAACTTTCAAGCGTGCGCCTTCTTTTATTTCAAAAACGCCACCCTCGTCAAGAATTAGTCGGGAGTTGCCGCTAAATGTTACATCTTCGCCCATGGCTAATACGACATTTACTGGTGATAGAGGGCTAATTTCATCACGCCTTACGTGGATATAATCTCCGGCAGCTATCATTTCTAGATTTTGGATTGTGCCGCCAGCCATTATTGTGTTCTTAAATATAGCCCCAGGGTAAATTTGGTTCGGTGAGGCGTGACGCAAGTCGGCACTTGTGAAGTTTGTATTTGTCATTGAAAATATTCCCCCCGGCCATGAATCCCAGAAGCCCTGCATGTTTTGTCCAGTAAAGTCCCAGCCGGCTATATTTATATTGGAAAATGACACTCCCACGAGATTCTTTTCCTTATAACTTTTTGTGGAAGCAAGCTGAGCAAAGGTTAAGTTACCATAATTATTGCTTGTATCGTTCGGGTCATACGGAGCATTTGTTAAATTCCCATAAAAACGTACCCCTTTTATATTTGCATCAGTAAGATTGAGGCTCCAACGCTCAAGATATACGGGAATGCCATTCTCATCTAGTATTGGGTTCCCAAATTCATCAACCTCGTCAGGCTGTGCTGATATTGTAAATGAGCCATCAGTCTTGAAGTCATTTTCATAACCCCACATTTGCCCGCCCAAAGAGGCGCCTTCTAAATTTTGACCGGATAGATTCCATCCTGTAAATTTACCATTTCTTGGGTCTGTAGGAATTTCTGTTATAAATGCGCTCAATGTTAATACAACACCTGAAAGATCCTTTTCTTTAAAGCTTTTTGTGCTTGAAATTTGGTTAAAATTGGGTCCTTGGAGGCCTCCACCCAATGGGCCAATATTTCCTGCCCCTGAAAAGTTTACATTGCGAATATTTGCATCTGTAAAATTTACACCTTGCAATTCTGTGCACGTCAGGTTTGCCCCTTCAAGATTTTGACCAGAAAAATCCATATTTGTTAAAACAAAATACCCCAAATCAATAGGACCTAGATTTTTATCCTTATAACTTTTGGTGGACATAAGTTGGGCTAGAGTGAAATCCATATCAATATGGGTAAGATGATACACTCTCGTGCCATAAGCAAAAGATGCGCCGTAAATAATTGCATCTGTAAAGTCTGCATTTGTAAGTAAGGTTGATGCGTTTCCAGCCAAAGCCACCGTTGAGTTAAAATGTGCATAAGTTAGGTCGGCGTTTCTAAAATTTGCCTCTGTTAAATTTGCGTCTCTAAAATCCACATTTTGAAGGTTTGCGCCGCTAAAGTTTACACCGCCCATTGCGGAGGTAAAATCTGCATTTTGAAGGTTTGCGCCGCTAAAATTTGTGTCTGCGATGCGGGCATATGAAAAGTCAGCCCTTTTCATGTCTTGATCAGAAAAATTCCATCCACGCAAATCATTAAAACTGAAATTAACCGCCCCTAAAACTTTATCTTTATAGCTTTTTGTAGTGGCAAGCTGGGCTTGGGTTAATAAAGTTCTTTCAGGGCCAAAATACATATCTGTATCGGCAAAATTTGCGTTGGTTATTATTGCATTGTTAAGAATTGTACCGTCAAAATTGGCGTATGAAAAACTGGCATTGCTCAGATTTGCCCCAGTGAAGTTTGCATTTTTCAATTCTGCACTTCTGAATGTTGCATAACTTAGGTCTTTGCCTGAAAAATTTGCGCCACTTGCAGTTGCAGCGCTAAAATACGCATAGGTGAGATCTAAATTTTTAACAATAGTCCCATTTTGACTGTGATAAGAGCGTGTTCCATTCGTGTAAATTTCTTCAGAAGTTGTAAAGTCTAGATCTGTTGCGTCATAAATGGGCACGCGAATAACAAAAAAATTACCCTCTTCAGAAATATAATCCATATCACCATTGTAGCTTACAAAGTTATCTTCAGCCGCATGGGTAGGCAGACAGAAGATAAATATTGAAAACCACGCTGTCATAAGTGTTAAAAACGATACTAATAATTTGTGCAAATAAGTTTTCATACTATACCACCTTTATATCTTAAGTTATATCTGGTTATGAGCGTGTATATAGCGTATTGATAATACCAGATGTGGAATATTTTCATAATAAATTGTTATATAGTGTTTTACATTTATGAAAACACGCTCGGTTAAATTTTCCCTGCAGTTCTTAAAGAGTAAGGGTTTTGCAATTTTCAGAATATAATAAGATGTCAGGAGATATTGCCATTTTTTATTGACAATGGTATTATCAATACCATGAGAAACGAAAATTTATTGGCTAAAAAATTACTTTTAGGAACAGGAATTTCCACACTTGATGCGGCAAGGCTAATCAGAAATGTTTTAGATGAAAAAAATGAAAATTGCACACTAACTGCTTTGCAGTTTTGTGGCAAAATTATCGAGGTCGGTAAAAGGCACATTCGTTTTAAAAATATGAGCATCGAAAATGGATTTGCGCTTTATTTGGGCAAAAAATCTCATTTAAGGATAGATTCTTTGAATGATATAAAATATCTGGGAAGGCGGCTTTTGAAAAGTAGGGCGGCTTTTGCAAAAACTAATTTTTCAGAACTGACTCTTGGCGATTGTGAATCTTGGCTTAGTTCAACATTTACAACGCCAAGCCAATTTAACAAGGCACGCACAATGCTTCATGGACTCTTTGAATTTGCCATGCGGCACGAGTGGTGCGAGCGCAATATCATAAAGCTAGTAGAAAAACGCAAGGTGATAGAAAAAGAAATCAAGCCCTTAAAAGTCTCTCAAACAAGGCAGCTTTTGGAGACGGTAAAGCATTCAAAAAACAAAGATTGTACGGCGGCGGTTGGCTTGCTTGTCTTGGCGGGAATACGTCCAAAAGAGGTGCGCCGCATTAAGTGGAACGATATAGATTTGGAGGAAAATATAATCACCGTGCGTTCAGAATGCAGTAAAACTGGCGGCGTGCGCCATGTCGAAATTTGTCCTGCACTGAAACTGCTTCTTAAAAAGCCCAGTTCTACGCCCGATTCGCAGATATGCCCTCAAAATTGGACAAAGCGTTGGAAAAATATAAGGGACGATTCCGGATTTAAAGGGATGTGGGTACAAGACGTGCTGCGCCATACTTACGCCTCGTATCATGCAAAATATTTCTGCGACTTTTCACGTCTTCAGATAAATATGGGGCATTATAATCAATCTTTGCTGAGGTCTCGCTATGTAAATATGTACGGTATATCAAAGCAAGACGCAAAAGAGTTTTTCATATCGCAAAGCGGATAATTATGTAGACAAGCGTTTTTAAGTTACGCCGGTATTCATATTTCAAAAATCCAAAATGGTTTTGGATAACCTATCAGTCCGGCTTTATGCCCCAGCGTTTTCTTAAAACAGATTCCCACGGAGAAAATAGCGCTTTATCCACAAGCAAACCTATAATTATGACTACGCACATGACGCCCACAACTTGGCTCATTTCCATAAGCTCGCGCCCGTAGTGCAAAAGCTGCCCCAGACCAAAACCTGTGAGTATTGTAACGTAAATTTCTGCCGCCATCAAAGAGCGCCAAGCAAACGCCCAGCCCTGCTTCATGCCGCCCAAAATATTCGGGAATGCAGCAGGCAGTATGACTTTTACCCAAGTGTGCAAACCTTTTGAACCCATAGTTCTAGCCGCCCTTACATAAATTGGCGGAATGTTGTTGACGCCGTGTTCGGTTGCCAAAATTAAAGACCACAAAGTTCCCATCACAACCACAAAAAGCATAGCTTCTTCAGTCTGGCCAAACCATATCATGGCTAAGGGAACCCAACATACACTAGGCAAAGCCTGCAAACCCAGCGCAACAAGACCGAGGGTGTCTCTAAAAACTTTGAGCCTTGCGCAGAGCATCCCAAAAGGTATCCCTATAATAATACCGATGGAATAGCCCAAGATTAGCCGCTTTAAAGTAACCCAGATTGCCCCAAGCAAAGAGCCGTCGCAAAGGCCGTGCCAGATGTAAAGCGCAACATCTGAAGGAGGCGGCAAAACAATGCCCATGTCAAAATGGCGCACCGCCCATTCCCAAATACCTACCAGTATGCAAAAAACAATAAAGGGCAATGCCCAGCGATGTAAAAAATTTTTCATTCCGCAACATCCTTCCCCATATGGCGCTTCAGCGCAGACATAATTACGCTGGCATCCATAGTTAAATTTTTGTCGTTGATGTCTCTTGGGCGGGGCAGGTCTATCTTAAATTCCTGAACTATCCTGCCTGGATGCGGAGAAAATAATATGACCCTGTCCCCAAGGCAAACCGCTTCACGGATATTGTGCGTTACAAAGAGTATTGTTTTGCGGCGTTTCTGCCAGATTGTCTGAAGCTCGCCATAGAGCTGCTCTCTGGTAAGGGCGTCCAAAGCGCCGAAAGTTTCGTCCATCAAAAGTATGCGAGGATTTGGCGCAAGAGCCCTTGCAAGGGCGACCCTTTGCCTCATACCGCCGGAAAGCTCATGTATTGCCGCCTTGGAAAATTTTTCCAACCCGACTAAATGTATGTAAAACTTTGCGACTTCTTTGCGCTCTGCGTCGGTAAGGTTTGGTTTGAGTTTAAGACCAAATAGAACATTGTTAAAAACATCCAACCAAGGGAAAAGTGCGTGCTCCTGAAACATGACCATTCTATCCCGCCCTGGGCCTGAAACAAGCTCATCATCTATCAAAATCTCCCCCGAGCTGGGTTTGTCCAGCCCCGCCACCAAATTAAGAAGGGTGGATTTCCCGCAGCCGCTAGGCCCTACCAAACACACAAACTCGCCCTCGTCAATTTTAAGATTAATATTTTCCAGAGCCTGCACGCATTTGCCTTGGGCGCTTTCAAAGACCTTGTTGACGTTTCTGACTGTCAGCTTTGAAGGCGTTATATTCTGCAATTCTGAATCTAAGCTCATTACTTCGCCGATTCTATAAGGTTTTGAATGTCTATTTTCTTTTTTAAGAAACCGCATTCGTAAGCGTAGTTTGCAAACTTTTTAAGTTCTTCAACATTTAGCTTGTTTGTAAATATCAGGCGGGGCCAAGAGGCGTCAACAAGCGTCATAGCCACTTTCCCGCCCGTAAGGCGCTCTAAAGCTTTGCGCGCAAGTTCCTTTGCTTTTTCAGGATTCTGGTTTATCCAATCTGTAAGCTCATGATGTGCCACAACAAACTTTTTGATTAGCTCCGGATTGGCGTTTAACGCCCTGTTGCAGGTTGCAAGCACGGTTGTTACCGCCTCTTTTTGCTCTAAAAATATCACCGCACCAGATTCTTTTTCCAAACGTGAAACCCAAGGCTCTACCGTCCAAACGGCGTCTAAATCGCCCCTTGAAAAAAGCAGAAGCTGGTCTGGATTTGAGGTTGGCAACACGCTTGCATCGCCGCCGGAAAGGGTAACTTTAAGACCGTTTGCAATCAACCAAGCCCTGCAAGCCACATCTTGAGTATTGCCAAGCTGAGGCGTGCCAATGCGCTTTGATTTAAAGTCTTTTGGGTCTTTAATATTTAACTTTGGATTCACAACCAAAGCCGCCCCGCCGTCAGCCGAACCTGAGAGTATTTTAATGTCTTTGCCGGCGGTCTTTGTATAGGCGTTCAAAGCAGGACTCGGGCCTACGTATGTTATATCCAAAGCGCCTGTAAAAAATGCTTCCATGGCCGTGGGCCCCGCATTGTATATGCGCCAGACAATCTTGACATCGCCGCCCAGTCTTTCTTCAAACCAGCCTTTGCCCTCATTTTCAAAACTCATCTGATGCGCCACCAAAGCCTGCGCATGAGAAATATTTGGAAAGTGCCCAACCTGTAAAACTGTCTGTCCTTTCTGCGCCGAACAAAAAAGTGAGCTCATGCAAAACAGCAGAGCCGGAAAAAGTATCTTTTCAGTTTTCTTAAGATTCATAGTAAGTATAAAAATATTTAAAATTTGTTTTCCTATTCAAGCATAAAAGATTTGCAGGGTATTCCAGCTTGGGCGCAACAAATCTAAAACACCCCAGCGCATTTTCTGCAAATCAAAGCCAAAACGCTCTAATTTGTGCGTATTATGATTGGCCTTGAAGTTTTTGTAGGTACAAAATTTGTCCTACTCTCATAAAGCTTAGACGAGCTTGTTATGACACTTTCATCGGGGATGAATTTTACGGGGTCTTTTAAAAACGCCTCTTTAAATTTTGAGATGGGCATTTTATAAAGGTCGTCATCATATATGACGGAAACCTCAGCATCCAAAGGCAGGGTCTTGGAGAGTTTCTCAAAAGCTTCAGCGCCGAAGAAAAAATATTCCGCCATGAGCGCATAGAGCTTGCCTTCATTATTTACAGCAAGGTCAAAAATCTCTTTAAAATAAGTTTTAGACAAGGCAGTGTTGTCTGCAAAAAGCATACTGGCAAAGGCTATGCAATATTTGTTGTGTAAAGAGCTTATTGCCACAACATTGGTGCGCATAAGCATATTGCGCGCTTCAAATGGGAGTATCTTGTTTGTGGTGCTCTTAAACGATATGGAATTTACGCCGGCAGAAGTAAAACCTTCATAATTTTTTGAGCCCCTTGGGGTGATTACAACGCCCGCGCTGCCAGATTTTCCGACATAGCCTTGCGCAAAAAAGCACTTACATAAAAGTACTGCGCAAATCACCAAGGCAATACGCATGACTTTCGATAAAATCATGCTAATTTGTGGGTTTCTTTTTGGCGTTAACTTTTGCAAAAAAGTCTTGAAGCTCTTTGTCTGCCGGAGGTTTGCCGATAGATTTTTCATTGGAATATTCAATAACATCAAATATATTGCCGCCGTTGAAACGCATTAAATTTTGCATGATTACGCCCTGCATATTAAGCTGCATCGCCCTGCGGCCTTCGGCGGTTGAGGGGTTGAACTGCGCTTCACCATAGGTGGAAACGTAGTCGTTAAGAATTTCCACAAGCATCCTTTTTGTAACTTCTTGAACCAAATATTGGTCTGCGGGGGCAAGCTGCTTAATTTCTTCACCCCATTCTTTAAGGCACTTGTTCATTGACGCCACATCTGAAATATTTATCTTGATTTGACCCAAAGGCGTTGCGTCTTTTTGCTCTCTGGATAAGGCTTTCATCTCTTGATATCTTGCCGATCTGCCGTCATCCGCCAAGGAATCTTCAAGCCCCTTTATTTGGGCGTTGATTTTGTCTTCAGATGTCTTTTTCTTTTTTTTACCTGACGAGCCCGCATTTGGGTTGCCCACAATGCTAAACTTTTGTTTTGCCTCAGTTGCAGACTGAGCAGCTTCTGCGTTTGCCTTATCATCTTTTTTTGATGAATCAGAACAGGCGGAAAACATCAAAGAAAACGCAGTCAATATAAAGAGAATTAAATATGAAAATTTCATAACTTTATTCTCTAATTCCCCCCATTTTTTGCAAGAGTAAAAATTTTTCAAGATTGACAAAAAATATGCGTGGGCAAGACTTTGAGTATCAATCTTAAATTATAAATATGAATATTCCTGTTTTATCATCAACCTTGCAAAATTTGGGTTTATTAGTGCTGAGAGTCGGAGCGGGGCTTATGCTCTTGACAAGCCACGGCTACGGTAAATTTCAAAAAATTTTGGCAGGTAATTTTGAAGGGTTCTTAGACCCTTTGGGCATAGGTTCTGCGGCATCTTTATGCTTGGCAACTTTTGCAGAATGCGTTTGCGCCATACTTGTAATTGTGGGGCTTTTTACAAGGTTTGCCGCCTTGCCCGTAGTAATAACAATGGCAGTCGCCTTATTTGGGGTGCATAATGCCGAGTTTGTATCTTCCGGCGAATTGGCTACGGTTTATATGCTCATGTTTGTGGCGATAACTCTTGCCGGTGGCGGCAGGTTTTCGGTAGATTTTTTCATAGGTAAAAAGTAAATGCTGAATGTCTATCTCTTTAAACGCATTTTTTTGAAATGCGTTTTTTTTATTTGCAAATTTTGTGCGAAAATTTAATTTATCCAAATTCTAAAACATAAGTTTTAAGTTAGGAGGAATTATGAGGAGGAGAGGTTTCATTAAGACCGGATTATTTGCAGGTGCGTTATTTTCAGCCAGATATGCTTCGGCTTTAAATTTTCTGAACAAGGGCGCAAATTCAAATGTAAATGTTGGGATAATAGGTTGTGGCGGTCAAGGCAGGGGGCACATGGCAAACTATTCTGCAATTAAAAATTGCAAGGTTGTTGCGGGGGCGGATGTAAATAAAAAACACTTGGGCTATGCGAGCGACGTCGCAAAAAGATACAATATAGAAAATTTCAAAACATATACGGATTTTAGAGAGCTTCTGGCGGACAAATCCATAGATGCCGTAAGCATCACCGTTCCGGACCATTGGCATGCGCATATTGCAATAGCCGCAATTAAAGCGGGCAAACATCTCTTTTTAGAAAAGCCTTTCGCATATTCAATTTACGAGGGTCGGCGGATTTTGGATGAGCTTTCAAAAAGCCCTTCTACCGTGATGCAGTTTGGTTCTCAACAGCGCTCTATGAATGCCTTTAGAAAGGTTGAGTATTTTGCAAAAAATGGCTACATAGGCAATGTGCATACCGCCGTGGCGTGCTGTCCATTCGGGCATATAGGCGGCGAAGTTCAGCCTGCGGAAGTTCCGGAAGGTTTGGATTATGAATTTTGGCTTGGACCTGCACGCAAAGTTCCATATACAAATGGGCGTTGCGACGGCACAAATCCGGCGGGCAAGGGTTGGTATCAGATACGAGATTATTCGGGCGGTTGGGTTACAGCTTGGGGGTCGCACCATCTAGATTGCTGTCAATGGGCGCTGGGCAAAGATTCCGAATATCCTATAAAAGTTGAGGCTTCAGGATTATTCCCCAAAAGTGGTGTTTTTGACGTGGCATATCAGTTTAATTCAGAATACAAATATTCCGACGGAAAGCGTCTTATATTTACAACGCCCCATACGCCTCACAGGGAAAACGTGTGGCTTATCGGCGACGAAGGCTGGGTGAGCGCTTCCAGAAGGGGCTTTAATTCCTCAATTCCTGCTTTGAATTTGATGGAAATTCCGGATGAACGCATAACGGCGCATCCAGAAATTTCTGCTGAGTATCATCAGCATTTTCAAAATTTTATAGATGCAATTTTATATGGCATACCAACGGTTACAAATCCGAACGCCGCTTGTCTTTCCACCGAACTTTGCCACATGTGCAATATATCTATGGATATGCAGCGTCCTCTGGAAATTGATGTCGCAAACGCCTGCTTCAAAAACGATTCAAGCGCAAACGCTATGATGCGTGCGCCAATGCGTAAACCTTGGGCAATATAAACCATCAGGAAAATTTGTTTATGAAAAAATTTGTCAGCATACTAATTCTAATTTTGCCTTTTGCGCTTTTCGCAAATACAGACTCTTTGCCAAAGGGCTTTGAAAAATACAAGGATGGGGATGAAAAACTCATTCTTTCAGACGCCAGAAATTGGGCGATGAAAGGCTTAAATTCTGAAGAAGTAAGAGTGAAAAAATCTTCAATACTGAGGCAGTTTATTTTGTCTCAGGCTAGCGATGAAGCAAAGTCTTTGGCACTCGGGTGGTTGGGTGTAGTGGGCGGGGCGGCTGCAATTAAAGAAATTGAACCATCTTTGCCTGATGCGCTTAAAGAGAGGGCAAGGGATGTTTTGGATACGCTAACTCCCGTTTATTCGCCTACAATTCTCGAAGTGAAAAAAAATAAATATTCGGAAGTGGAGCTCAAGGAGGCGCTCAAGGGCGATGCAAGCCAAGCAGCTCTTGCGTTGGGATATCTTGCATGTTGCTACCCAGATACAAATATTGAAACTTTTTTGACAGTTTGGAGAGATTCTCAACCTCTAAAAGTATCTGCGGAAAAGGCTATACTGCTCGTCAATAGGGCTTTTGCAAAGGCTTACTTTGCAAAAAAGTTGGATTCTAAAGATGTATTGGAAGAGGCGGAAGCCTTGCATTTTTTGTCATTACTCAACGCTTTTGAAAGTAAAGAATCTGTGCTGAAAATTGCTTTAGATGGTACGTCTAAAAATTCTCAAAACGCAAAGCTTGCCTATGCAAACATTGCAGAAGAAAAAGATTTTGCAGGGGTATTAAAATTTTGGAGCAAAGACTCCTCGTGGCAGGGTGCGGCATGGGTGCTTGCAAGGCGCATCAATGTAGAAAATGCCAAGACGCAACTTTTTGCGGCGCAACTTTGGGCGGATGAAAATTTTGCGGAAAAACTAAAATCCATGTCTATGCGTTTGTTTGTGCCGCAACTTGAACAGGGCGTTGCGCCTCAAGAACCACAGGTTTCAAGCATACAAGATAGGGGAATTATTTATCCCGACAATTTTTTGGAAGTGGCGTATCTTAATTGCGGTGCGGAAAAATCTTCCGCAAAAGGCAAAGTGAAAATTGAGAGTTTGCGGGGTAAAAGTTTCCCGTCGGGCTCAGGTGTAAGCGCATACGATACTGTGGAATTTGATGATAAAAAGTTGGCGTATGAAATTTCCGGACTTGATGATAATGCTGATTATGTCTTGGGCATTTCTTGGTTTGATTTCGACAAAGCAGGCAGGCTGCAAAACCTCAAGGCAAACGGAATTGAATTGATTTCGGCAGTGCCATTGAATGCATATTATAAGAATGAAATAGCCCCCTCTAGACTGCAATTTGCTTTGTCAAAAGGCGTTCTCAAAGATGGCAAGCTTCTGATAGAGATTGAAAAGCTCGGGAAAACAAATGTTGTTGCAAATGAAATTTGGCTTCTGAAAAGGAATGTGGACGGCGGCAAGAAAATTCTCTTAATTTCTGGCGACGACTACAAGGGGCACTTTTGGCGTGAAACTCAGGCAGAGATTGCGAGAATTTTGCGTGAAGAAAAATTTGAATTAAGCATAGTTGAAAGCCCGCACATACTCTTGTCGGACTGCATAAAAAATTATGACGCCATAATTTTACACTTTAAAAATTATGAAGATAGAATCCGTACAAATGAAAAACATTGGAAGAATCTTAAAAGTTTTGTCAATAACGGCGGAGGTTTGATGCTGACGCATTTTGCCTGCGGCGCAATGCAGGAATGGCATGAATTTATAGATATTTGCGGTGGAGTGTGGAATAAAAAAGGGCATGACCCTTACGGCGTTTTTACCGTAATTGTAAAAGATAAAAACCATCCGATATCCGTAAATATGTCTGACTTTAAAATTGAGGATGAGCTTTACACGTGTCTAAATTTTAACGATAAAATTTCCGCAATTTTCACGGCGGTTTCCGTTGTGGATTCAAAAGAGTATCCGCAGGCTTTTGTGATGGAATACGGCAAGGGCAAGGTATATAACTGTACACTCGGACACAGTGTAAATAGTTATAAAAACGCACATCTGCGCACACTCACCAAAAACGCCGCCCACTGGGTTTGCAAATAAAAATGATTAATTTGATTTTTATCCAAAATATTTATCATAATGGGATATATTAATCGCAGATGATTTTATCGCATTTTTTTAAGTTGCCAGGCTTGTTAATTAAAAATTTTCTTACATACAAAAATGCTATCTTGATAGTAATGTTTAGAGCATATCCACTCTTCAGAAACAAGAAACCTTGTCGTCATTTAATTGGGATGCGTTCTAAAAGTAAATTGTGCAAATTTAAGGCAGATTAAAGTAAATAAAAAACTGGACAATTGGGAATTCTATTCCCAAAATACAAATTATGAAAATAGAGAGATTGCAGAAGTCAAAAATACTTGAAAGCCTGAAAACCTACCCAATTGTGGCAATTTTGGGCGCAAGGCAGGTTGGGAAAACAACTCTTGCAAAAGAAATCTCCTTATTATTTGGAAAGAAATCAATATATCTAGATTTGGAAAATCCTTCAGATATAGCCAAATTGAATGACCCACTGTTGTTTTTTGCAGACAATGAAGATAAGATGGTAATTTTAGATGAAATACAGCACAAGCCCGAATTGTTTTCACTGCTCCGTAGTATTGTTGATAAAGACAGACGAAATGGACGATTTTTAATACTTGGAAGCGCCTCTCCGGATTTGCTCAATAAATCTTCCCAAACGCTGGCGGGGCGTATCAGGTATCATGAGCTTTCGCCGTTTTGCATCTTTGAAACAGGTTTTGAAAAATTGGACAATCTTTGGATTAAGGGCGGTTTCCCAAGCGCATTTATGCTCAAAAACTCCGATAAATCCTTTGATTGGATTGAATCTTTTGTGAAGACATTTCTTGAAAGAGATTTGAATGTTTTAGGTTTTAATCTTTCCCCAACTAACATGAGAAAGGTATGGATGATGACGGCTCATTATCACTCATCCACTGTGAATTATTCAAATATTGCAAAATCTCTGGAAGTTACTCACAAAACAATAAAGCGATGGATAGATATTCTTAGCGACACTTATATGTTAAGACAGTTGCAACCTTGGGAAGGGAATGTCGCAAAAAGATTGATAAAATCTCCCAAAATTTATCTGCGTGATTCGGGAATTTTGCATTACCTTTTGGGAATTGAATCAAAAGATAAGCTTTTATCAAACCCCATGCTTGGGGCGTCTTGGGAAGGGTTTGTTGTTGAACAAATAGCGGCTGTCATTCCTGAACGTTCAAATATGTATTTTTATAGAACTGTAACGGGTGATGAAATAGATCTTATTGTAGATTCCCCAAAGTACGGGAAAATTGCATTTGAAATTAAACGCTCTTTGATCCCTTCGCTGGGAAAAGGCTTTTATAATGCGCTTGAAGTCATCAAACCTAATAATGCCTACGTCATATATTCAGGAAAAGAAAAGTACAGACTTAACCAAGATATTACCGCAATTCCATTACAAAAAGTGCGGGAAATTTTCAAATCAGACTTAAAGCTCGGTAAGAGTAAATTCTAAATATCTTTACAGATGATATTTGGCGCAGTACTCTTTGAGTATTTTTACAAATAGTTTGTATTCCTCGAGAGAGACGTTTGGAGGTGTCTGGTGGTCAACGCTTGGTATGAATCCGCCGGACTTCATCAAGGGAATGAGCCTGTCAAACTCCGCCCTTATTGCACCCTCGCCAAGGTGCATCACAAGCTTGTTGAAGTGCCCAATCATACACAAGTCTGGATGATTTTTGCGTATGACATTGCCGTCAACCCCAGCCTGTCTTTCAAGGGGTAGCACCCCGTTTGCGCCGGCGTCCAAAAGCCATTGTACCATCATCGTAACATCGCCGTCGGTATCTACAATGCAGCGTATGTCGTTCTCTTTCAAAAGAGCGATAAATTGCTTGTAGTAGGGCAGCATGAATTCATCAAAAATGTCTTTAGACACCAAAGGACCGTTGTTGTAGCTCATGTCTTCGGCAATGGTAACAAAGGTGGGTTTGCAAACTTTCAAGACGTTTTTAAGCAAGTTGCTGTTAAAATCTAAAACGTCCTGATTTATTTTATGCACAAGTTCAGGCTCGTCAAAATAGGCGTAGCTTAAACCTTCAATATCCATAAGAGTTCTGGGAAACCAGTAGAAACCTTCATAGGTGTTCCACACAACCATGTTGCCTTCTTCCTGCATTTTTGCGTAAGGCTGCATGGCGGATAAATTTTTTGACAAGTCAGGATAAAGATTCGGACGCATTTTGAGGTAGTCATCCATAGTTCGCACGGAATTTAGCCCATGATGCTGGGCTGCGTCTATGCCCGAACTTGCTGGAGAAAACCAGTATTGAATGTATGGGTCTAAGCCAAGATACAGTCCTATTTCGGTAACATGATTAAATTTGAAAGTGTTTGGCAAACCGTCTGAATACCATCTTTGTATTGTTTTGTCCCACCACATTGCCCATTCTATGTGCGGCAATCTGTCAACGGGTTTAAAATCTATTACTGCTTTAAAACGTTCTGGATGATTCATAAAATTAGTAAGATTAAAATAAATCAACTAGCTTAAAATTTCAATTTTGTCAACCAATAGCAAATATTTTGGGCGGCAAAGTTTTTTATCAGACAGAAAGATGTGCGTAGGGTTGGGCGCAATAAATGCTTGTCTTATTTTAAAAAAAATCTTCAATACATCGGATATTTTAATTTCAAGAAATCAAGGGAAAGTATGTCCACAAAACCATTCAAATATCAGAAGATGTTTCCGCTTAGCGAAGACAATACAAAGTATAGGCTGATTACTAAAGATTACGTTTCTGAAACGGAATTTGACGGCAAGAAAATTTTGCAAGTAAAGCCGGAAGGGCTTACGCTGCTTGCAAGGGAGGCTTTCAGAGATGTCTCGTTTTTCCTCAGGCCTGCGCATCTTAAACAGCTTGCGGATATTCTTGAAGACGCAAACGCTTCTGAAAATGACAAGGCTGTGGCGCTGACAATGCTTCGCAACGCCGAGGTTGCTTCCATGGGCAAATTGCCGTTTTGTCAAGATACGGGTACGGCAACTGTGATAGGCAAAAAAGGCCAGCGTGTCTGGACGGGTGCGGATGATGAAGAATGTATTTCAAAAGGCGTTTATGAGTGTTACACTCAGGAGAATTTGCGCTACTCTCAAAATGCGCCAATCAACATGTGGGATGAGGTCAACACCTGCACAAATCTGCCCGCACAGATAGATTTGTACGCAACCGATACGGATAAATATGAGTTTTTATTTGTGGCAAAAGGCGGCGGTTCGGCAAACAAAACCTATCTTTTCCAGGAGACAAAGGCGCTGATTACCCCTCAGACACTTCTGCCATTCATGATTGAAAAAATGAAGTCTTTGGGCACTGCTGCTTGTCCGCCTTACCATATTGCATGGGTTATCGGCGGCACAAGTGCGGAAACTTGCCTGAAAACTGTCAAGATGGCGTCGGCAAAATATCTCGACAACTTGCCAACGGAGGGTAATGAGCTTGGCCACGCATTCCGTGATATAGAGCTTGAAAATAAGCTGCTTGAGGAAGCCAAGAAACTTGGTATTGGTGCACAATTTGGCGGCTTATATTTTGCTTTGGATGTACGTGTAATCCGCATGCCTCGCCACGGCGCAAGCTGTCCGATTGGCTTGGGCTTGTCTTGCTCTGCCGACAGAAACGTTAAGGCAAAAATCACAAAGGACGGTATATTTATCGAGGAGTTGGAAAGAAACCCCGCCAGATTCATTCCTGAAAAATATCGCTCCGTAAATACTGCGGACGGCGCTGTGGAAATTGATTTGGACAAACCCATTGCGGAAGTCTTGAAAGAGCTTGGCAAGTATCCAACAAAGACGCGCCTAAAACTCAAGGGCACAATAATTGTCGCCAGAGACATAGCCCATGCAAAGCTCAAGGCAATGTTAGACGCAGGCAAACCTTTGCCGGATTACTTCAAAAATCATCCTGTGTATTATGCGGGCCCTGCAAAAACTCCTGAGGGTATGCCTTCGGGTTCATTTGGTCCTACAACCGCAGGCAGGATGGATTCTTATGTTGATTTATTCCAATCTCACGGCGGCAGCCTTATCATGATCGCAAAGGGCAATCGTTCTCAACAGGTTACAGACGCTTGCAAGAAGTACGGCGGTTTTTACTTGGGTTCGATAGGAGGCCCTGCCGCAATACTCGCCAAAGAAAACATCAAGAAGGTTGAAGTTGTAGAGTTTGCGGAGCTTGGCATGGAAGCCGTCTGGAAGATAGACGTCGTAGATTTCCCCGCTTTCATATTGGTTGACGACAAGGGCAATGATTTCTTTAAACAAATATAATATTTTATGAGCAATTTTAAATTTACAGTTTTGCCGGGAGACGGCATAGGCCCTGAAGTTATGACGGTCGCCTTGGATGTTTTAGAGCACGCCTGCAAGGGTGCGGGGCACACTCTAGATTACGCAACTTACGCAATAGGCGGCGATGCAATCGACAAATTCGGCGTGGCTTTGCCTGACCAAACTTTGGAGGCTTGTCGCAAGGCGGACGCAATTTTGTTTGGTTCTGTGGGTGGTCCAAAGTGGGAAAAACTTCCGCCAAAAGATCAGCCTGAAAGGGCGTCTTTATTGCCATTGCGCAAGGCTTTCAAACTTTTTGCAAACATAAGGCCAGGGCTTTTATATGCTGATTTGACGGATGCTTCTCCGCTCAAGCAAGAGCGCATACCCAATGGCATAGATATAATCTGCATTAGGGAGCTTACGGGCGGCATATATTTTGGCGAAAAGAAGACTGTAACGCTTGAAAATGGCGAGACTGAATCTTCAGACACTATGGTGTACAAAACCAGCGAGATTGAGCGCATTGCTGAAACCGCAGCGCAAACCGCATTGGCTCGTTCCAAAAAACTTTGCTCTGTGGATAAGGCAAATGTGCTTGAAACTTCCGTCTTATGGCGCAAGACAATCACAAACTATATCTCAAAAAATTATCCGCAGATTGAGCTTAAGCACATGTATGTGGATAACGCCGCAATGCAGCTTGCCAGAGACCCAAATCAGTTTGACGTGTTTGTTACTGAAAATATGTTCGGCGATATTTTATCCGATGAAATGGCGGTTATATGCGGTTCTTTGGGTATGCTTTGCAGCGCAAGCTTGGGCGATATGAAAAATTCTTTCGGTCTAAAATACGGCTTGTATGAGCCTGCCGGCGGCACTGCGCCAGATATTGCGGGCAAAAATATAGCAAACCCTTGCGCACAAATTTTATCGGCGGCAATGATGTTGCGTTTCTCTTTTGGCGAGGATGCGCTTGCAACCAAGATTGAAAATGCCGTGCGTAAAACAGTTTGTTCCGGCGTGCGTACGGGCGACATAGCTTTCGGCAAGCCTTCGGTATCTACAACGCAGATGGGGCAGGCAATTATCAAGAATTTGTAAGATTATGACTTCTTCAGAAATCAGACTTAGCTTTTTGGAATTTTTCAAATCCAAATCGCATACAATAGTTCCGTCGGCGTCTTTGATGCCAACTTCTCCCAATCTGCTTTTTACAAACGCAGGCATGAACCAGTTTGTGCCCTACTTCTTGGGGGAGTCTAAAGCGCCTTTTCTGCGTGCGGCAGACACTCAAAAATGTATTCGCGCGGGCGGCAAACATAACGACCTTGAAGACGTAGGTTTTGACACTTATCACCACACGCTTTTTGAAATGTTGGGCAACTGGTCTTTTGGCGATTACTTCAAAAAAGAAGCCATAGAATGGGCATGGGAACTTTTGGTTGAAGTCTGGAAATTCCCCAAAGAAAGGCTCTATGTTACGGTTTATGAACCTAGCAAGGGTGAGCCTTCAACGTTTGATTCTGAAGCTTATGACATCTGGGCAAAGCTCTTGAGCAAATACGGCTTAGACCCTGAAATCCATATCAAAAAATGCGGCAAAAAAGACAACTTTTGGATGATGGGTGAAACTGGCCCCTGCGGCCCTTGCTCTGAAATTCATATAGATTTGACGAAAAATGGAGACACCAAAGGTAGTCTTGTAAACGTTGGCAGTGCGGATTGTATAGAAATTTGGAATTTGGTTTTCATGCAATTTAACGCCGAAGCCGACGGGTCTTTTGTGCCTCTTAAATTTAAAAATATTGATACGGGCATGGGTTTGGAGCGTGTTGCGGGTATAATCGCAACAACCAACAACTTTACGGATTTTTCAAAACCCACTTCAAATTACGATAGCGATTTGTTTAAAGACATATTCAACCATATCTCCGATATGACTGAGCACAATTACACTGGCTCTGTTCCTAAAGGCAGGGTTGATATGACGGGTGTTGAGCTTAATGACTGCATATTCAGGGTATTGGCGGACCATATCAGGACGCTCACATTCTCCATTGCCGACGGCATTATGCCCGGCAACGAAGGGCGTAATTATGTCTTGCGCAGGATTCTGCGTAGAGCCGTCATGTATGGAAAACGTCTTGGCTTAAAACACGGCTTTTTTACAAAACTTGCCGAGCCGGTCATTAAAAAAATGAGCCCTATTTTCCCCGAGCTTTTAGAGCAAAAAAAAGTCATCCTTAAAGTTCTGGATAATGAGGAAAAATCTTTTGAACGCACTCTTGACAGGGGTTTGCAGCTTCTGGATGCAATAACTCTCAAAGAAAAAAAAGTTTCAGGAGAGCAGGCTTTCATACTGTACGACACTTACGGCTTCCCGCTTGATTTGACGCAGCTTATCGCCGCCGAACGCAATATGGAAGTTGACGCAAAAGGCTTTGAACAGCAGATGGAGCGTCAAAGAATCCGTGCAAGAGAAGCGCAGAAAAAAGAAATCATAACCATTGCAGACACTTCTGAAGTTGAACACGCAACGCAATTTTTAGGTTATGAGGAAGAAAACTTTACAAACTTTTCAACAGAAATCAGCGCCATTGTTGAGGCTGAAGGTTTTGATTATCTCGTAGTTCATCAGACGCCGTTTTATGCCGAAAAGGGCGGGCAGGTAGGCGACAAGGGCTTTGTAGAAATAAACGGCGTTGCCCATGAAATTTTTGATACAAAAGTTGACGGTGCGGGGCATGTTCTGCATAAAGTGCGCCGTGGCTCATTCAAGAAAGATTCAATAGGTTCGGAAGTTTTGCTGACGGTAGATAAGGTGCGCCGCAAGGCGATTCAGCGACACCACAGTTGTACGCATTTGTTGCATTATGCTTTGCGTCAGACTTTGGGTTTCCACGTAAAGCAGGCAGGGTCTATGGTCGATGAATTTAGGATGCGTTTTGACTATTCTCATTATGAAGTCCCCACTGCCGAGCAGCTCTACCAGATTGAGCGCAAGGTCAATAAAAAGATTTTATCCAACGCCGATGTGCGCTGGCGTGAAGTTCCATTCAGCGAAGTTCCTGAAAATACCATAGCGTTTTTCGGCGAAAAATACGGCTCTGTTGTGCGCATTGTAGAGATGGGGGATTTTTCTTCCGAACTTTGCGGCGGGGCTCATGTTTCCAGAACGGGCGACATTGGGTTCTTCAAAATCTTGTCAGACAGCGCCATTGCTTCTGGCGTACGCCGTATCGAGGCTGTTGCCGGCTTGGAGGCTTTTAAATTTGTGAACGAACTTCAAGACATTGTAACCGGAGTGTCTCGCAAACTTTCTTGCAAGCCCGAAGACGCCGTTGAAAGGGTGGAAAAAGTTTTGGATTCCAAAAATTTATTGGAGCGTGAACTTAAAGGCATTAAAAAACAAGGCGTAGGCAAGCTTGCGGAAGATTTGGTAAAGGGTGCTGTAAGCAAAAACGGCATAGACTGGATAGTGCAGGTTGTTGAGGCTGAAAACGCCAACGAAATTAAAGACTTGGCGGCAGACATTGCAAAACATGCGCCGGAGTGCGTTGTTGTGCTTGGCGCAAATACGGGCGGCAAGGCGGGCGTTGTTGCGCTTTGTCCGCATGCGGCAATTTCTTCAGGCATAAAAGCTGGCGATATCGTAAAAGACGTAACTTCGCGTCTGGGCGGTAAAGGCGGCGGCAAGCCTGATTTTGCAATGGGCGGCGGTTCTCCTGAAAATCTCAAGAAAGTTTTGGATGAACTTTTAAAAGATTAAATAGCATCTGTTAAATATAACTAAGAAAACGCATACGGCAGAATTTGTCGTATGCGTTTTTTTTAGTTAATGTGTTTGAAATATTAATATTCTGAATCATAATTACATCTATGAAAACGGCGTTTTGTGTAACTTTATTTTTTTTGATTACAACTTCTTTGTTTGCAAATCTAGACTCCATCAAACTCTTGGCTGAGTCTGGCGATAGAGAGGCGCAATACACTCTCGCAATTTCTTATGAAAATGGCGAAGGGGTGGAAAAAAATCTGCAAGAAGCTGTAAAATGGTGCAGAATGGCGGCAGAGAAGGACAATGCTTTTGCCCAAAATTCTTTGGCTAAATATTACAGCTTTGGCATGGGTGTAGAAAAAGATTTTGTAGAGGCCGCAAAGTGGTATAGAAAATCTGCGGAGCATGGCAATTACAACGCCCAGAATAGCCTTGGCAGTTTTTATGCGTTGGGTCTTGGGGTTGGGCAGAATTTCCCCGAAGCCAAAAAATGGTATGAACTTGCCGCAGCTCAGGGTAATTCAGATTCTATAAACAGCTTGGGTTTGCTTTATTTTAGGGGTGATGGTGTTGAAAAAAATATGCGCACCGCCGCAGAATATTTTATCAAAGCAAGTGAAATGGGAAACGCCACTGCGCAATTTAATTTGGCAAATCTTTACATGAACGGCTTGGGCGTCAGAAGGAGTGTCTCTCAAGCTGTCAGTTTGCTAAAAAAATCTTCAGATGCAGGTTATGTTGAGGCGCATGTTGCATTGGCTTTTTGTTATCGCAAAGGGGAAGTTGTGGAAGGTAATAATGAAGAATCTTTCAAGTATTTTAAAAAAGCCGCCGAACAAGGCAGTGCTATTGCACAGAAATATTTGGCGGACTATTACGTTGACGGCGTTGGCACAACAAAAGATGGGCCGGAAGCAATTAAGTGGTATATAAAGGCAGCAGAGCAGGGTAATACGGAATCTCAGGCAATGTTGGGGATTGCATATAGAGACGGCGTGTATGTTGATAAAAATCCTGAAGAAGCTTTTAAGTGGACAAAAAAAGCTGCGCAAGGCGGTTGTGAAAGCTCTCAAAACAGTTTGGGATGTATGTATATGCTGGGTTTTGGCACGGCAAAAAATCTTGCTGAGGCATGCGCTTGGCTTCATGTAGCAAGTTTGAATGGAGACAAGCTTGCGCCCAAAAATTTAGAAAATCTCAAGAAAGAGCTTCCTGAAAATGAGTTAAGCAAAGCGAGGATTCTTACAATGGCTTATGAGATGCAGTATAAGCGCAAGAAGAAATAATTTGCCCGTATCGCACACAAATATAAAATCTAGACGCTTTAAAGCAGCGCACAAATTCCATACAAAAAAGCCCGAAAGAAATATTCCTTTCGGGCTTTGTTTTGCTAAGTAAATATTGATTTTTACATCAGAGAGAATGCTACCGTTACGCCTGCCATTACTATGGCAACCATGCTCATAAGTTTAATGAGAATGTTCAGAGATGGCCCTGAAGTGTCTTTAAACGGGTCGCCAATGGTGTCGCCAATGACTGCCGCCTTGTGGGCGTCTGAACCTTTGCCGCCCAAATTTCCTTGTTCAATATATTTTTTTGCGTTGTCCCAAGCGCCGCCGCTATTTGCCATAAATATTGCAAGCACAAAGCCGGAACATAGAGAGCCCGCAAGCAAGCCAAGTACGCCTGGCACGCCGAATATAAGACCAACTATCACGGGCGCAATTATCGCCAATAATGAGGGGAAAAGCATTTCTTTTTGCGCAGCCTTTGTGGAAATTCCTACGCATTTTGCGTAATCAGGGTCGGCAGTTCCGTCCATTATTCCAGCAATTTCTCTAAACTGTCTGCGTACTTCGGCAACCATTTTGTTTGCGGCTCTGCCCACGGCGTTCATAGTCAATCCACAGAATAAAAACGACATCATTGAGCCTATAAATGCGCCAAGCAAGACTTTCGGATTCATCAAATGCACTTCATAGACATTCATGAAATCTATGAGCTGTGCGGTGTTTAAATCTTTGCCGAGCTTTTCAAAACCCTGCAAAACAGCCTCAACCTTTTCAACGCCTTTGCCCGCCGAGTGTGCCAAGCCTATGCGCAATTCTTCAATATATGAAGCCAAAAGCGCAAGCGCCGTAAGCGCCGCAGAACCTATGGCAAAACCTTTGCCGGTTGCCGCAGTAGTGTTGCCGAGAGAGTCAAGCATATCAGTACGCTTTCTTACTTCTTTACCCAAGCCCGCCATTTCGGCATTGCCGCCGGCGTTGTCGGCTATCGGGCCGTATGCGTCTGTGGCAAGCGTGATACCCAGAGTGGATAACATGCCAACAGCCGCAATGCCAATGCCATACAAACCTTCACTCATTGCCGACATATTGCCGCCTGCTGAAAATATGTATGCCAACGCAGTGCCAACCACAACCGCCACTACGGGGTAGAATGTGGAAATCATACCAGTACCCATGCCGGCTATCACTACGGTTGCAGGGCCCGTCTTTGCCTGTTCGGCAATCAGTCTTGTGGGTTTATACGCTTCAGAAGTGTAGTATTCCGTAATTTTGCCAATGAATATTCCCGTTGCCAATCCTACAACGATAGAGCCAAACTTACCAAACCAATTTGGCAGACCCATGTAATATAGTATCGCAAATGAAACCAGCACTATAAGTATTGAACTTAAATTGACGCCCCTGCTCAAAGCGCCAAGAAGCTGTTTGCTGTTTGCGCCAATTTTTACTTTTACAAAATATATGCCTATGATTGACAAAAGCGTACCAACTGCGCCAATCAACATTGGCGTAATTACCGCCTTTAACTGTGTTGTGGCATCAACGCCCATGTATGTTGCCGCACCCAATGCGGCTGTCGCAAGTATTGAGCCGCAGTAAGATTCATACAAGTCTGCGCCCATGCCGGCTACGTCGCCAACGTTGTCGCCAACGTTGTCGGCTATTGTTGCGGGGTTGCGCGGATCGTCTTCCGGAATGCCGGCTTCAACTTTGCCGACAAGGTCTGCGCCTACGTCTGCTGCTTTGGTGAATATGCCGCCGCCTACTCTCGCAAAAAGAGCCTGCAAGCTTGCGCCCATACCGAATGTGAGCATGGTCGTTGTTATTGTTACCATTTTAAGATACGGCTCCAACTCCGACATCCACCAGTTTAAAAATAGAAACCACGCCGATATGTCTAAAAGCGCCAAGCCCACAACAACCAGCCCCATAACCGCACCTGAACGAAAGGCAAGCCTAAGCCCGCTATCCAAAGATTCATTGGCTGCCCATGCCGCACGGGAACTTGCGTAAGTTGCGGTCTTCATGCCAAAATATCCCGCCAGACCAGAGAAAAATCCGCCGGTTAAAAATGCAAAAGGAACCCAGCCGTTTTGCACCTTGAGCCCAAAAGCAAGGAATGAGAAAAACGCCACCATGAATGCGAACACCAAACCCACAACAAGATATTGCTGCTTCAAATACGCCCATGCGCCGCTACGCACATGGCTTGCGATTTTTTTCATGATGTCCGTGCCCTCATTGGCTTTCAACATTTGTTTGAAAAATATCCAGGCAAAGAGTAGCGCCATTATAGAAGCGGCGGGTACTAGCCAGAACACCTTGGTTAAAACTTCTGATCCGGCGTTTGCCGAAGCCAAAATTATGCTGTCTAATTTCATTTTATTTTACTATTTTTATATAAATATAAATTGATACTTTTGAATAAAAGTAATTTGAAGAATGTTTTACTGTTTTAGACTATTCGCCGAAAGCGGCAAGGGCGCTGCGCCACCAGTCGTAGTATTTATTCTCGAGCTCATCACGGCTTGGCATGGGGTAAAACTTCATGCCGTTTGCATCGCCTACATAAAAGCCCGTGCGTATTGTGCGGAACAAAAGTTCACCGTGCATATTTCTCGTAAAGACCTTGTTGTTGCGCTTGCCTTTCATCTGGACAGACTGAATACAGTCTTTCAGATGTTGCACATTTTTGTACGGCAAGTCTCCCAAGTCTCCGTTGACTGGGTCAGACTCAAATCCGCCAAGCTTCATGTCGCAGAAGGCAAGTTTGTCTATGTGTACGAGCCTGTCTTCGCTGGTGAGCCTCTTGATGTATTCTTCAGGATTTAAAACGCTCACAACCCTAGGTTTTATTGGCGCCAAATCTTGATACAAGAAAAGTTTTGCCTTGTCGGTAGCAAAAGGTTTTTCAGAAAGCTCTAAAGTTTTGCCGTCTGAAGTTACAACATAAAGATTTTTTAAATTTTGAAGCGGCACATGCTCTAAGACTCTATACACCGACAAATAGACGGATTTATGCGGATTGCCGTTTGCATGAGGCACGCAAAGTTCATCAATTTTATCCAGAGGTAAAAAATCCGACTCAAAGTTGCGGTCAACTTCAAAGAAGATTGCTTGTGCGCGGTTACGCCTGAATACGCCGGTAGAATAGTATGCGCCAAACTGCTCTGGGGGCAGGTTGGACGCAATCAATGCTTCTGGCAATAGTGATAGGTATAGATACTTTTCCATATGAATATTTTTTACAAAAAATTTATTTAAAAGATACATAAGAAGACTTATTACAACAAGCAAAATTTGACCTTTTGGTTATAATAAAAAACAATCATAAAGCCAAAAAATTCCAAAAAAATAAAAACCTAAAACCCTTGACCTAGAAGGTTAAAAATACATTATCTAACGGCTTAAAATGACTTCGGAAAATCAAAATATTTCACAAAAATTTGCACAGGGAAAAACCGTTTATTCTGTGGAGTTTTTCCCGCCCAAAACTGAGGAGGGCGCAAGACAAATACTAAGATCCGCAAATGAGATTTCCAAAAAACTCAACTTAGATTACGTGTCTATAACCTACGGGGCGGGCGGTTCAACCCGTGAAAGGACTTTGGATTATGGAGAGCTTCTTAAAGATATTTTTTCTTTTGATGTAATGCCGCATCTTACTTGTGTGGGGCACTCAAAGGCTGAAATTCACTCAATTTTAGAGCGCTTTGCTTCAAAGAATTTTTGCAACATCATGGCGCTGAGGGGAGACCCGCCAAAGGGAGAGTCGGAATTTAAACCGCATCCAGACGGCTTCAAATATGCAAATGAATTGGTTGAATATGTGAAAAATAATTTCCCAAGTTTTTCTATTGGTTGCGCTGCATATCCTGAAAAACATCCTGAGGCAAAATCTTTAAAAGAAGATGTGCAAAATTTAAAACGCAAAGTTGATGCAGGGGCAGATTTTATCGTATCTCAAATGTTTTTTGACAATAAAAAGTTTTTTGATTTCTGCAATGTGTGTAGAGGGGAAGGCATTGAAAAGCCCATAATTGCGGGAATCTTGCCTGCATTATCTTTAAAACAGGTTGCGAATTTTGCGTCCATGTGTCAGGCGTATTTGCCTGAAGAACTTATAAACGGCCTCAAAGATGTTGAAAATGACGAAGAAAAATCGGCGCAAGTGGGCCTGAATTGGGCAAAGGCGCAGGTTGAGGAGCTTGTGGCAAACAAGGTTGCGGGCGTGCATCTTTACGTTTTAAACAGGTCTAAGGCGGCTCTTGAAATTGCCAAAAACTTTTCGGGTAAATAGTATGCGCTATTCTCATATAATTTGGGATTGGAACGGCACTTTGCTCAACGACATTTGGCTTAGTGTTGAGGTAATCAATTCCGTTGCTCAAAAATACAATCTAAAAAAAATTTCTCAGGAAGAATATCAGGAGAATTTTAGTTTTCCCGTTATAAACTTTTACAACTACATGGGCTTTGATTTTACCCGTACAACTTTTGAAGAAATAAGTATTGAATATGTAGATATGTACAACGCACGCAGGCATGAGTGCTCTTTGCATGACGGTGCGCGCGATTTTTTGGAAACGGCAAAAAATTCAGGAATAAGCCAAAGCGTGTTGTCGGCGTATAGGAAAGATTTTTTGAATCAAATAATAACGCACCACAATATAGAAAAATATTTTGATTTTGTTTCGGGTTTGGACGATGTTTTTGCCGCCTCAAAATTGGAATTGGGGCTTAGTCATATTGAAAAAATTAACGTGCCCAAGTCTCAGATACTGATGATTGGCGACACTCTTCATGACCTTGAAGTAGCCCACGCCATGGGGGTTGACTGCATACTTATGAGCCACGGACACCACTCTCACAAAAGGCTTGAAGAAAATTCTGCGCCTGTGGTTGAAACTTTCTGCGCACTTGCTTCAAGAATGTCATAAGTGGGGTATGTTTGTGCGATATCTATTCAACTTCGCCGCTTATTAAAAAATAAAACCTGCCGCTATTTAAAACGGCAGGTTTTATTATATAATTGTTCAGAGTAATTATTTTTTTGCTATTTCTTTTGGGCTTCCAGAGTTTTTTGCGCCTCAATTTTTATAAGTTCTTCAGGGGTGAGTACCAGGAAAAGTTTGGTAAGTTCGGCATCTATGGAAGCCGATTTGTTTGGCGGTACTTTGTATCTTTCGTTAATTGACACATCGCTTTGTTTGAAAGCCTGTTCGGCGGTTTTAATTTTTTCAATCAAATCAAGTTGCTGCTGAGGATCGGTAGTTGCGGCTAGCTTGTTGCGCAGGTCTTCCAAATCTTGTTTTCTGGCTAATTTTGCACGCAGAAAAGTTTGCAGTTCTTCATTTTCCTTAATGCCGTTTACCTCGTAAAGTTGGTGGTAATTCTTTCCGTCCTTATTGAATATCTTTAGGATATTTAAGTCTTGTCCGTCATCGTTTTTAAGCTCAGACATTTCTTTGTCGCTCAAAAGTTCGCTGACTACGGTTTTGATGTAAACAGGTCTGTACTGGCGTGTTACAGAGAACCCATAGCCATTTACCATCAACTGATTATTTGCCTGAAAACGATCTTCTTCTTGTCTGATTTTAATTCTAAGAGCTTCTTTTTTTGCGTCTTCAGTTTCGTTTTCCAGACGCTTTGTAAGGTCTTTAATTATGCGGGCTTGATGGCGCATTATATTTACATTGCGCTCAAAACTGATATTTGCCTCAAGCCCTGAAATTATGCGTACAAGCAAAAATGCGGAGTCGTTGGTTTTAATAATATCGTTTATTTTTGCGTCTTCCAAAGCTTTCTCAATGCTGACTTGGGCGTTTGCACAAAGGCATGAAATAAGCGTTAGGAAAAATATTTTACTTAACTTTTTCATCGTCGTTCAATTTGAATTTATAGTATCTTTTAGAAAGAGTAGGCTCGGTTTTTTGTTCCTGAGATGTGGAGGACGAGGTGCTGGAAGATGGCAGCAGCTTTTCCGTTCTGGTAAAATCATAAGTTATAGAGTCATAAAAAGCATACAGTTCATCAATGTCTGGGATGTAATACTCAAGCGTGTGGGCATGGGTTGCGTTTGGGTAATTTTTCACCACAACATTTTTTAAATCCAAAACTTTTGAGAAATTTGCATTTTGAACTTTTTTTACGTTTTCAGCTTTTTCATTTACATTATCCACAAGCTTTTCATAAGCAGAGTTGTTGATGGGGGCTTTTTCTTTGGCAATTTTTGCAATATAATTATTGTCTAAAAGTTGGGCGTTGTAAATCCTAAGCTGGCTTTTAGAGCCGGCTATATCTATGACAATTTCAGTCATCATTGCGTTTGATCCCATCACAATATAGCTTTGTATGCTGATAGACAAAACGCTTCTTGCATTGCCGAAAAATGTCGTGCCGTCTGGGAATTGTATCCCAAAGAGTTCAGGATTTTTTATTGTCGTCTTATCCACATTGAAAGCGAAAAGATTTTGCAAACCAAGGCATAAAACTGCCGCTAAGAATAATATCTTAAGTTTTTTCATACTTGAAATTGCTACGCTTTTTTGCGAAAATCTCAAGGATAATGTTAAGTTGTAAAAGTTTGACAGTCAGAGTGAGCGGTTCTAGTCAGCCAATTTTGTCTGACGCCTCTTTGAGTTTTAAGCCTTATGCCATGAATGCTGTCATAGGGCCTTCGGGTTGTGGCAAGACAACTTTGCTCAAAGCCATGCTCAAGATTCTGCCTTCTGAGGGCGAATCATATTTTATGTCGGAGCGCATAAATAAGTCTGAAGATTTGATAGGCAAAGTTGGTTTTGCGCCGCAATTTACTTGTGCGCACGCAAAACTTACGGTCAGAGAATCTTTGCAAAGCGTTCTGGATATCAGCATTTCCGATGCTGAATTAAAGCGCCGCCGCATAGATTATATTTTAGACATCACCGGCTTGAAGGCGCATTCCGATAAATTTGTGTCGTCGCTTTCTGGCGGGCAGTTACGTAGGCTGGGGCTTTCCATAGAGCTTGCAAACAATCCTCCGGCAATGTTTTGCGATGAAATTACCTCCGGCTTAGACCCTCTTTCAGAAAACAACATTTTAGATTTTTTGCGCAACTTGTGCGATAATTTTAACAAGACTTTTATCTGCATCATACATAATTTGGCAAAGTTGGATTATTTTGATTTGGTAACCGTGATATATGAAGCAGAAGTCGTATTTCAAGGCACTTTGGCGGAGCTTAAAAAATATTTTGAAATAGAAAACCAGTTGTCTTTGTATGATAAGCTCAACTCTGAAAGTATTGATTTTTGGCGCAGCAAATGGGCTGCGGAAAAAGAGTTTTATCATGCGCCGAAGTTTGAAGACTATGAACAGATTTCTCCCAAGCCAATATCCGCAGAATACAAAAATTCTCCGCTTTCAGATTTTGGCAATATCAAGACGCCGCACTTGTTCAGCCAGCTTTTGACACTCTTAAACAGGCGTCTTAAACTTTTCAGCAGAGATATTGCATACCTATTTTTAAGTATGGCGATAACCGTGGGTTTTCCTATAGTCGTGGTAATATTTGCGTTAGACGGCTTGCCGCAGATTGAAAGTTTGTCGGTGGACAGAAACATAGGTTTTATTGACGAACTAAGGCAGAGTTTGAAAGTCCAGTTTGAAGCCGCACAAACGTCAACATTGGTAACGGGCTTGATTTTATTTCAAGTTATTTTGCTAGCGCTCATGGGGTCTAACAATTCCGCCAGAGAGATTGCTTCTGAAAGGGCAATCTATGAAAAGGAGAGGTTGGTCGGTTTGAGTCCGACCGCATACGCTTTATCCAAAATTCTATTCACAACTTCTTTGGCGATTTTTCAGGGTTTATGGATGTGTATTTTTGTGAAGTACATTTGCAATTTTCCGGGCGGCGTATTTGATCAATGCCTTTCTTTATCGGCGATATGCGTTGCCATGACGCTTATATGTCTGGCGTTTAGCGCAGTGTTTTCTTCCGCAGACAAGGCAAATTTGGTTTCCATATATTTGGTGGGTTTTCAGCTTCCTCTTTCGGGTATAGTATTGGCATTGCCAGAGGCTGTTAAATGGATATGCAGGCCTCTCATAACCTCATATTGGGGTTGGGCGGGCTACATGGCATCCATGAAAGACACCAGAATTTACGATGCTTACATTCAAACCCAGACAAATATTGACGATATACCAAGTGTGAACTTTGCCGTCATAGCCTTATCTTTGCAGTGTGTCTTTGCAATTTACGTGGTATTTTGGGGTTGCCATTCAAAGAAGTGGCAATAAATTTAATTTACAATATATATGAGTTCAAAAATTAATCCTATTTTTCTGGTTCTAATAATACCGCTTATTATTGCGGTAGGCGCAATGATGTATGTATCTAAGGGTAAAACAAGCACCTCTACTGCAAACGCCTTTAATTACTCAAGATACATTGAAGCGCCCACACAGCTTGCGGGCAATGAGTATTCCGTAGTTGCCGAGATTGATTTGAAACTCGCAGATTTGGAAAACGGCAAGGTTGTGTCGGTGCGTGATATAGATTATTCTCAGGTTGCATTTGCCATATTTATTCCAACAGAACTCTATCAGAATATTTATAGCCGTCAGCGTTATGATATTAGATTCAAAGTGGCTAATAATGGCGCATTAATTGCAACGAGTCTCAGGAAATTTTAGTCATGAAAATTATAAAAATTTATTTCTTAGCGATATTTTCAATAGCCTTGTCTTATGCAATGCCCATGGGCGTGATGAACGGTGCGCCGGATGCGGGTGCGGCTACTGGCGGGGCTATTCCTGAAGCAAGTACCACCAATGTCAATCACAACTATTCTGCGGTTGACTCAAAAACGGCGGACTCTATCTCAAACAAAGTTTTTGATGTGAATAAAGATTCCATAAATTTTGAAGATGGAACTTTTAACTGGAAGGGTAAGACCTTTAATATGGGCAATTCCAAACTGGTGAAGGCAAGATTTGAGCGTTATTTGTCAACGCAGGTTTCCTCAAGCAATCTGGAAGATTACATGGCGATAGTTTCTGAAATCACTTCCACACTTTCGCCATTAAATTCAAACTGTAATGATGAACAGCTTGAATACGCTTGGAAGCGTCTTTATGACGCTGCTGAATACGATTTTGACGCCAATATGTCTTTGATTGTCGCAAACAATGTCTTTGCTGCTTTTAGGATGAAGAAAGAATATTATGAGATGAGGCACAATGTGCTTGTTTCTCAAACTGAAGAAAAGAAAGCAAAGGAATATCATCTTTCAAAAGAGCGTATGTCGGTTTACGCCAATGAGCGTCTTGCAAATACACTCACAAAAAAGCAAATAGGGCTGTATTCCAAAATCAATCCAAATTCTGCTACGGCAGACGTTGCGGAGGCTACAAAAGATTACGCATTAAAGACGGCGCAAGTCGGCGCAACTACCGCATTGAAAGAGTTAAATGCCGCACAGGCGATTATAAAATATCAGACTCAGATAGTAACGTTTCTTTTAAGCAGAAAATTTCAGCACGCGCAGTTGTCGGCGGCATTTTACAGGCAAATTTACAGGGAAAATTCCGCCGAACTTAAGGTAGGTAAAGAAGAAGTGGCGTCGCTATTTCCTGTGTCGAACGCAATTCCGACCAACGACTCTTTGGAGTCAATCGCAACCGAAGCGCTTTTTGACGTGAAAAAAGGTATGGAATCTGTGGAATATCTCTACGCTTCAGGTCAAAGATACAATGCTCTAATGCGCCTTATGGAGACGTTTATATTGGGTGAGTTTGACCCTGTGATGTTGGCTTTCGCATTTGAAAAGCGTTCTGAACTTCTCAAAATTTATAGGGAGCTTTCCGTACTTCAAAGAGTGGCAGATGCAAAAGATTACACGGCGGTAGAAAAGTCTTTGGAAAAACTGCAACTTCTTTGCAATGACTTTCCATATCAGGAAGTGCTGTCTAATGTACAGGCTGCGCAAAGGGCAAGTAATTTAAAGGTTTTGGCTGCAAAGCAAGCTGTGGCTTTGGGTAATGTTGAAAGTGTGGAAAAACACCTTACTGAGGCGGCAAAGATATGGCCTTTAAATCCCAATTTGGAATCTTTCAGCACACAGTTGGTTGACGTTGCAACCGGCAAGACAAAATATCTTACAAAGTTTGACGATTTTTATGAGAGGGGCAACAATCGTGAAATTATGAATGAGGCTTCAGAATTCGCCTTCGCATTATCTCAAGATAAAGAGCGTTCGCAGAAGCTAAAAGAGGTGGTTTCCAGACTCACTCAGGTTGATATGCTGATTGCTCAGGCAGAAGAACTGCAAGCTCAGAACAACCCATACCTTGCTTGGGAGATGCTTGAAAGCGCAAAGAAGATAGACAATACCGACCCTATTTTGGCGCGTGCCATAGGTAATTTATCCCCCTACGTTGCAGACTATGTTATGGTTCTCAATAGGGCGTCAAATGCCGAAAAAGAGGGCAACTGGGCTGTTGCGCTGAACAACTATCTTGCTGCCCAAAAGATTTTGCCCACCTCTAAAACCTGCAGGATGGGCATTGAAAGATGCGCAAAAAAATACATGCAGTAACTGTTGCCAATGTGAAGAATTTCAGTTGGCTTTTATTCGTGGTAATATCATGCAGGTCATAATATAAGACTACAACTTTTATCGAAAAGTTGTAGTGTCCGGGTAAAATGTAAAGCTGAATATTCTGTAATCTTGCGTATTCTTACGATTTAAAATCATTTTTTGAAATGTCCCACTTTGAAAAATTACACTCGCCCCAAAAGCCTTTACATACAAGGAATTGAAAGCATTTTGAACTTCTCAAAATCATGGGGCATCGCATAGCAATGTCTCACAAGTCGTAGAATATTTTAAAGGTTTTAGTCAAAAACATTCTGGCGATAGCTTTTTCAAAAGTGTAATATTGCAAATATAGCGTACGCTTCAACAACCCGCCCCTCTAGGCACCCCTGCCATAGTTGGCAAAGTCAATAGATTCCTTTTCAACGCTCAGATTGTCGATTTAGAAAATCGTTAGCAATTTCAATCAATTTACTTATTTGAAATAAAATCTCATCCGCAACGCTCTCAGAAATATCATTCAATATGCGAGGGTTTATCCATGCTGTGGCAGGATATTTTGCGTTTGGATTGTCAATTTCAAATTTATCTTTAAAGAGGTCTGCAAGCATTTTGTGCAATTCCGTCGGCAAATTTGAATTAAGAGATCTAAATCCTAAGAATAAATCGGAAAAGTTGCATGCATCAAAAGCTACAACAAGTTTCAAATTAAGCTTTTCCAACCCTGCGTTAGAAATATAAATAGAGTCTTCATTTTCAAGAGAACCTAATCCACTTATTTCATTACAAATTGAATAGTCGGGGAAACGATGTTCCAACTTTTTTGAAAGTTGATTCATAAATTCAAGCTTTGATTCAAAATTACCGTGCAGTATATGAAGAAATTCCTTATAATTTTCTAATATTTTTAAGGCAGTTGGAAGACTTGCAAATCCATCATTATCGCAGAGCCAAATTTCTTTTTTAACGACGGCGACTGTCATATATACGCCAGAACCAAAACGAGACGGTTTTTCAACAGCATAATTTAACTTTTCAGCTTCAGCAATAATAATATCATGCCATGCATTTCTCACATTGCTTCGATTTTCGTATATTTCCGCTATTTTAAAACATAATTCATCTTGTTCTATTTGCAAATATGGCATTGATTCATTGTATTGGACGATCGCGTTCATGAATCCTCCAGAGCTATTATTTACATATTCCCAGCGTTCAATGCTATCGTTGTTTTCAAGAAAACGATAAAATCCTATCCAGTCGGCTTCTTCCCAAAATTGGATTTTTTTGCCTTCAAATTCGCTTTCGCTTTTTTCTACTTTCATCAGATTTTCATAAAAATCTTTGACGATTTCACTCGATGTATCTTTTGCCTTTAATGTATCTAAAAACATCTGCCTTGTGAAAACAGCGTATCCTTTTCTTTTTATAATCTCCAAAGATGCTTTCGTTTCTGAGCCTGTTTTCAAATATACGCAAACAACTTGTCGTTTATTATGACCACTATAATGATCATTTCCCCATCTTCTGTATGTTTCCAGCTGTTCTCCGTGATGTGAAGTAAAGGTTTTATCTTCTATTATTAAAAATATATCATCATTGATTTCCGCACATATATCGATATTGTGATATTGTCTGCGTACAAAAACTGATGATATTTCCTTCTTATAATCTGGAAGCTGCAGTTGAATTAAATTTTTTAGGAAAACAGAACCCAATTCATGCTTTTTTTCGTCGAATTTTTTATTGAGTGGATCTGCCCATTGCAACAGCCAAGCAATGAAAGCATCTTGACTAAGTTCACTTGTTGCCCAGTAAAATAAATTTGGTTTTACATTATTCATGAATTATATCAGTATTAAAAAGTGTGTTTTTGTTGCTGTTTCGTTGCGGTTTTTGTGGGATTGCGGAGATTTTTGCAAGGACTTGCGAAAAATCTTGATAATTCCGGCGCCGTTAAAGATGACGAATAAAAACCCTAAAACCATTTGTCTAATAGGTTTTAACGCCTGCGCCCCCGCGAGGAATCGAACCTCGATTTGGCGTTTAGGAACGAATAGGAATATCGCACAAACAAAGGAGTGCTGTCAAGCTCTCAGGAAATTGCAAGGAAGCTTTTTGACACGGGAGCTATTGATATGAAAATAAAACCCGTATCAAAACCAAGCCCGTATAATCCCAAAAAAGGTCTCGCAAGATGGATAGTCTATTATTTCGACCCCGAAAAACATAAACGCTGGGCGAAATACTTTGTCACAAAAGAAGAAGCCGACACTTTTTACGAAGAAACACGCATACTCGAAATGCGCCTTGGCATTGAAGCGAACCGCATAAGCTTTGAAGACAAGCGCGATTTGATTGAAACAAAACGCCTGCTTGCTCCTCTAAAAATTTCAACTTTAAGCGCAGTGCAAACTTTTATAAGGCTCTCGCAAGATTTGCAAAATTATGGCTACACTCTTGAAAATGCCATCGATGAATTTAAGAAATTAAGCAAAGTCAAAGAACGTTCAATCACCCTTCAAAAGGCGGTTGCGCGCTACGAGCATTCTCTTTACGCAAAAGACATTACAAGCAATTATCGCAATAAGACTATAAAAAATATCGAGCGTTTTACATCCGCAATGGGCGACGAAAAAGTTGTGTCGCTTATCACTTCAAAAGAAATCGAAAACTGGATTTTGAGTCTTAAAAAACGTGAATACTCAGACAGCCCTAGCATAACAGTCTGCGGCAAGCCTATGAGAATTTTTACAGATTCCGACGAGTCTATTTGCACACGCACACGCAATGAATTTAGAGTCTGCCTCTACACTTTTTTTAAATTCTGCAAAAGCCAAGAATGGCTAGACTTTAACCCACTTGAGCGCATCAACGCTTGGCGCGAACGCAGCAAAACTCCGCAGATTTTTACGCCAGAAGAAGTCCGTAAATTACTAGACGCCACTCCACCGCAAAGCGGACTACGCGCCTACATCGCAATTGCGGCATTCGCAGGAATCAGAAGCGCAGAACTTCAAAGACTTACTTGGGACAAAGTGAAACTCGACGACAGGGAAATTGTCCTCGATTCCGAAATCACAAAAACAGCATCTCGCAGAGTTGTAAAAGTCACAGAAAATCTCGCCAAATGGTTAGAGCCTTTCCGCCCGAACTTGGAAAGCAAAACGCTTGTAGTCGGCGACAAATTCAAAGGCATACTCGACCACTTTCAGCGTAAATTTAGAAGCCTCTGGATTGCAAACGGCCTCCGCCATTCCGCCGCAACCTACTACTTGGCACTGACAAAAAACTCATACCTCACGGCAGAACAAATGGGCCACGCCGTCGATGTCCTCAAAAAACACTACAACGGCCTCGCCCGCGAAAAAGACGCCATTCGCTATTTTGAAATCCTCCCCGAATGACGAACATTCATAATTGCGAATATTTTTTGTATTCCTCTGTGCTTTTTACTTCCATCGGAATAAGCGAATGATCTTTCAGAAGATCAAGCGTCGTCCAAAAATCTCTTTTTGTCTTCATGAAACTGGGTTGTTCTATGATTTTTGCTATTGGATGGTTCTTAATTTCAGGCAAGAAAATTTCAGGAGCATTTTAATAGGAATAGCAAAATAATAAATCCATGTACCTAGTTCGCTTTTTTGTAAGGATTTCATAACCTAACATTGCGACAACCAATTCAATTAAATTGTGGTCTGGGACAAACTCTATTTCAGATAATGGATCTCGATCTGCATGTTTCAAAAAATTATACTTTTCATTACATTTATTGAAAAATTCCTTAAGATGTTCTGGTTTTATATATACTTTCAGCCCCTGTTCGAATCCTAACACATTTTGATTTTCTTCCAGCGAGCGGATGATAGAGCGACACGATTTAACTATTAAATGAACAGCCAAATCGTCCTTTTCGGTAAAGAACAAATATATTGCTGTGTTTAGCATAGATTCCACCGCTTCTATCTTAGAATACTTCATATTAACCTCCAAGCAAATCAGTGTATTCTGAATAAGAATAAATCTGTTTCCACTTTCTTTCGCTGATATTTTTAAGAATACCAAGCTCAATCAAGCGTTCGACTGAGCTTATGGCAGTTGGCTTTGTGAGCTTTATTGCTTTCGTAATTTCAGCAATACTCAGCAAGGGTTTGCGCTTGAATTCATTTAAAACCAAGGCTACTGACACACGTGAACGCCCCATCTTTGAAATAGTTGCGTCATCTTTTTCAAAGATTTTTTTGATTTTTATCAGTGTATTTTTTGCATCAGTCGCGGTTTCAACAACACCTTCCAAGAAGAAGTTTACCCAGCTTTCCCAATCTCCAATTTGCCTTACTTCGCTTAGCTTTTCATAGTACAAATTTCTATGCTGTTTTAAAAATAAAGACAGATATAAAAATGGCGATTTTAAAAATCCTCGCTCGCACAAATATAGCGTAATTAACAAACGTCCCACGCGTCCATTACCATCTAAGAAAGGATGTATTGTTTCAAATTGATGATGAATAAGAGCGGCCTTTATGAGCAATGGGATTTGGTCTTGAGCATGTATGAACTTTTCAAGATTGCTCATAAGGTCCAAAACATTTTCGGGCGGCGGCGGAACAAAACGAGCATTGCCTGGACGCGTTCCGCCTATCCAATTTTGACTGGTGCGAAACTCGCCTGGATTTTTATTTTTTCCGCGCGTGTTGCTCAAAAGCTCTTTATGAATTTCACGAATTAGGCGAAGCGACAGCGGGAAATCATCAGCAATTCTTTTCAGCCCATGATTAAGCGCAGAAACATAGCTTGAAACTTCTGCAACGTCATCGACTGGCGTTCCGATTGCATTGCCAGATTCATAGATCAAAAGGTCGTCCAAAGTGCTCTGCGTGCCCTCAATTTGCGAAGACAATACAGCCTCTTTGCGAACATACATATAATTGATGATGTCAGGATGCGGAACGCTTTCGATAGTTGCGTTTAACTCGCCTATGGCAAGATTTGCCTTTTCGAGCCAAGACGCAACTTCCATTCCAATCGCAGGCTTTGGTGGCAATGGATACGGAAGATAAGACTCATAGCCTTCTCCTGCTACGATTGGTGATTTTATCAGTGTACCTTGCCTTTCTCGCTTCATATTCTCGATTTTATTTACCTTCAACTTTTACAATTTCTCAAAGAAAGTCAAACTTAATCTATTATCTTTTACTTCCCCGAAAAGAAAGTAAAAGTTGCAGAGCTTGCGTTTTACTCTATTGGGCATTTTCTGAGTATGAATTTGCCCTAAATTGCATATTTTTGCCTTTTTGCATTTTGGATATGTCGATTTTAGGCTAAAAAATAAACATATTTCAGCGATATGTTTATTCAGCGTACATATGGCAAAAGCCCATTTTATGCCACTTTGCACGTTTTTCGACCCTCAATCTTGCAAAATCCACACGTTTTTCGAGGCTCCAAGTGGCAAACTTTGCACCTTTTTCGGTCTTAAATGCCGAAAATTGTCGGTTTCTTTTGCAAATCGGTCATATGTGTCCGTTTTTGAGAAATCCGCAAATCTATCACATATGACAGTTTTCAAAAAGCGTCACATGTGACGGATTTCAATTGTAAACTATGGTTTACAACTTGGGTTCCTTTGGCTCGTAAATCATAACCACGGTTACGGTTTTCAAATTTAAACCATGGTTTAGATTTGGGCGGACTGGCTATGAAATTTTTAAGCGCTGCCAATTGTAACTCATGTGTTACAAGTTCAAAAGCAAATTATGTTTCGTATTTGCCAAATTACACATATGTGCGGAATTTCAAAAACCGCACATGATCGGTTTTTGACACGCCAGCTTATGCATGGATACCAATTCTAATGCAAAACATCATTTATTAACGCAGTCTGACGCAAGCGACAGGCTTTTAACACGCGACGAAGTTGCCGCATATCTGAACATAGGCACGACATTCATCGAAAAGTTGCGTCGCCAAGGCAAACTGCCCAGCTTCCAACTTTCGGCAAAGTGCATACGCTACCGCAAGAGCGACTGCGATGTCCTTCTTGAAAATTGCCTAATCGCCCGCCCTACAAAACGCACATCAAAAGAAAGCTAAGTCATGGCTACAAAAAAATCAGATACATTTGTAGCGACAATGGAATCGCTTTCAGAAGTCTACAATGAGTACTACGAAAAAGAATGTCCGCTTGACGCATTTCCTGAAAAAATTCGCGCCGTTGCACAGACCTATTCTACTGCACGAAATCTGCCAATGGAATATTTGTGCTTCTGCGCTTGCGGCATTTTAAGCGGCGCAATGGGGCGTGTTTTCAAAGCTCGCAACGCAATGAGTGGCGAATACACGCAAAGCGCAAATCTTTACATGCTTGGCGTAGGTCACAGCTCCACAGGCAAGAGCGCGAGCCTGCGCGCCCTGTATGCGCCTCTTGAAAAGACGCTAATTAAAGCGCGCCAAAAATATCAGAAAGACCTTGAAAAATGGCGCAAAGAAAAGCCTGAAACAAAAGAATTATTCTCAGAACCTGAATCTTTTGGCTGGGACGACGAATGTTCCGACAAGCCCAAGATGCCTAAAGACCCAGATTTTATCGTGAAAAATTCCACATCGGAAGCTTTAGTTCAAGCTATGCAACAAAGCGGCGGCGAAATTTTTTCTGTCTGCGAAGAAGCGCGCGACAATCTTGGCATAGTCGCAGGCAACTACAAAAAACAAGGCGACGACACCGAAGTTTTCAACAGCGGTTGGTGCCTTGAACCTATCAAACATAATCGAGTTATACGTGGCGTTTCCGAAGTTCTGAACCCCTGCATATCCGCGCTTTGGATGGTGCAAAACGACGCCATCGCAAACATCATGGCAAAAAATAAAGATAGCTTTATTGGTAGCGGGTTTTCAGGCAGATTCATTTATTTCAACGGCCCAAGCAAACTTTTAAAAGGCAGCAAAGAAATTATTGCGCTGGACATAAACGCCATTGCAGAGTGGGAAAAACTGCTGCTTGACACTTACGCAAAACGCACACGCGGCGGCACAATTTGGTTTAACGCAGACAAAGCCGCTTTCGAATATTTTTGGGATTTCCATTCTGTGAACGTCGATTTGATAAACGGCAAATTGCACTCGCAAGCAGCACTGCTTGGCAAGGCGCGCGAAAACGCAATTAGGCTTTCTATAATATTCGCAGAAGCGGAGGGGCTTGAGCGCATAACGGAAGATATCGCCAAACGCGCCTGCAAAGTTATCACATACTCAATATGCAATTCCGTAATGCTTTTTTCTGGTGGTATGCTTCCTGTTATCGAAAAAGACAGGGTTAAAATGGATAGCCTTTTGCGCGCCCAAAATGGAATTTTTAAACGCATAAGCTACTTCGACCAGTACGCAAATTTGAACGCCGACAGAATCGAATTTCTTGTAGAAACTTTTTCCGACACCTACGAAATTTTGAAGAAAGGCAAAGGCAGATACGTAGCCTTGAAAAGCGCAATAGCAGAAGCAAAGGAGCAATTAGAGATTGAAGATGATAGCGACGACATTTTCTAAACGCCATATTCCCTACGCCCGCAAAAACGCTACAAATCAGCAATATTAAGGCTTTCAGCCCCTAAAAGATATTGACTTTGAGCCGCATTTTCTCCTTACTTATAGCTTTAATTTTCCCGTCCCCATAGTTCAACGGATAGAACGAGTGTTTCCTAACCACCAAATCGAGGTTCGATTCCTCGTGGGGGCGCGGAAGAAAATGCGAAGCGCGGACTTCGCTTTTTTTGTGCCCACGTGAGAAGCGAACCTATGGTTCGACAGCGAGGGTGTGCGAAGCACAGCCCGAAGATGAGAGCGTTGCGAAGCAACGACCTCGAGCGCGAGCGAGCGGGCGAGACGCCGCGCATTTTTGCTCGTCAAAAAGCAAGGCGCGAGTCATTCCTCGTGGGGGCGCGGAATACATAGCCTGCAAATTTATGCGGGCTTTTTTGTGTCCACAAATAGGCAAATAGACAAAAAGGTAAATAGCTATTTAGAAAGCCAGTGTCTAAAAGTACCAGAAGGATATGCGTACTAAAACACTATACGCATAAATACATATACCAGCTTAATTGTGTTTCCATAATGGCTTGCTTCTTATTACGCCCATCTTGTTTTACGCTATCTACATTACCTAAATACCTTTTTACCTATTTGTCTTTTTTCCGCCATAGGGAGGCAGTGAGGGCGCCGAACCCCTCTGGGGGGCGAAGCCGGCGGAGTCACGGCATCCCACGGCGGTACTTTCATCGCCACTCATATTTACATACCCAAACTAAAAACCGACAGCTCTCGGTATTTTAAAAGTCGCAAATTAGAGCCAGACTCAACTCCCCCTCTGCTGGGGATTCGGGCATATCCCTCTGCTTTGCAGAGACAGGGATATGCCTTTAGAATCCCCGTCCGCAGAGGGTTAGACCATAGGGGGCATAAAAGGAATCTATTTAGTCAAACATACAAGGCAGGGATGTCCGACCGACCTCTTTCTCTGAGCGACCGCATTTTTTGGAATGTCCCACATAGAAAATTCAATACAGCCTTTCACGCCTTACAGGCAAAGCATTTGCGGGCTTTTTTGGGGTGTGAAAAATCGTGGGACATTGCACTTTGATGTCTCGTTTTTTGACAGCGTGCATATTGTATGGAAGAAAATATTGCATCTCGAATTTTAAACAAAGACATCGAAAATATAGCGAAAAAAGCCGCACACGGCAAACCGCTTACCGACTCCGAACGAGCACGCATAGTTGAAACTTGTGGACAATCTGAATTTCAGAAATACGCAAAAAGCGCAGTTGAACTTGCAGAAATTCTTGGCGTAAATAGAAAGACAATATCGCGCTGGCGTAAGCATAAAGATTCGCCAAAACCGACAAGCAACGGACGCTACGATATCGAAAAATGGAGACTCTTTGTGCGTGAAAACAATCTCAAAGAAAAAGAATCGCCCGAAGAAACAGCCCTGAAACTCCGCAAACTAACAGCAGAAGTAAAACAAGCGGAACTCAAACTTAGCGTACTAGAAAGCCAATACGTTTCCATTGAAGAAGTGCAAAAAACTTGGACCATCCATAACGATATTGTACAAACAGTTTTGAACCGAAATTTCTTAAGCGAACTCCCTTCAAGCTTGACCAAGCTCAACGCTATACAAATTCGCGAAACGCTCACGACACTACTAGACAAATCCTACGCCGAAATCTCAAAAGCAAGTAGCGAAATAAAAGATACAAACAACAAGGACGCTTAGTATTTGCGTTCCGCTTTGCTACTCTCGGCACTCTCTCATCAAAAGCACCTAAACGACGGCTACGCTTAATATTCGTGCGGGAAAAGCACAGTCGTCACGCTTCTGTCCCATTCCGTTATTATCCAGATTTTTTCGCCGTCGGGCAGCCTGTAAACACTCATCAAACGCATACCATTTTTAAGGGCGTCCGCATTTGCGATTTTGTCTTCGTCGCATATTTCTCCCCAGTCTCCGCTGGCATGGCGTGCGATGTATGGAAATAGTATTTCCGCATCACTATTCACATGCTCCATGACTCCGCGAGTCGCTACTATCGTCCCAAATTCAAACTTGGCGGCTATTGTTCTTTTTTGCATATTCTGATTCCTTCCTGATGACTTCAAGTCCATCTCTCCAGAATACCAAATCCCAATAAAATCCGCAACGGTTTTATGAATTATTATCCACCTCAAACCTAGTGTTTGTACGCGATGGGAAAATCTTTGCGCTAATTAAGGCTGACTTATTTTTTGTAAAAATCTTTACAGTACGGAGTGAAAACTTTTCGGAAAAGGCGAACATTATCCAAGCACCATTGCATATTGGAATTTTGCAAATTTTCATTTTCCGAGAAAAGCTCTGCAACTGAATGACGAAGAACTATACGAGAGGCTTTTTCAGCTTCTATCCATTCACAAGAACTACCGAGCTTCTTTTCAAGTTCCTCTTTATTTTCAGAAAGAAAATTAAATAAAGCTTTATCGCGCGTTATGTAAAGTTCGCAAGCTAAGGCAGACTTTCTTGTATCAACTGTAAGAGCAATATGCGCTTTTGAAGTGCCGATAGCAAAATTGTACCAATGTTGTGCCGCAGGGGTATGGCAGGATAAAGCTTGGTCGTTATTTTCAATAAAAGACTTCAAGCTTGTCCAAAACTCCAGCTGTTTTTGCTTAGTGTTTGTAAGTTCTCCAGAGGCAACATCGGCCTTAACTGCCTTAGCCCATTGATTAGGACGAACGATAATATTGAATCTTGGCGCAGGATTTGAATTCCCAATTTTCAACGCTTCGATTTCGATCAGAAAAAATCCTATGTTTTCTCCGATTTTTTCATTCATCCATTCAATGGCGCGGACGTGCTCTTCTTTCGCTTTTTTTACAATCCAAATTGCAAGCAAAACATCATGCCCCGCGGCATAGGTGACGAGCTTGCCCAAGTGATCATGATTCGTCTCTTCTAACTGATTCTCGATTATAACCTTACTTTCTGAGTCGGAATCCATTGCGAGAATATCTACGTTGTATCTGCCGACGTTCGCTTCTGTTTTAATGAGGGTTAAGTCGCAACCTATTTCAGAACCCAGCAATTGTAGATTTTCTTCCTGCGCAAGCCACGGAGTAAAATCCCTAGCTTCATCCGACCAAATTTCACGAAGGTTTACTTTTTGTATTTTTCCTAAAGGCGTTTTCATAATGTGAATTTATGTTTTCGTGATATGCTAGAAATTTTACTGGAAATACTTCTTTATCAACCCATCCAACGTTGCGTTTGAAAGGACTGCCGTATGCGGAATCAAAAGATATTGCCAAGACTTGCCGTTTATTTCTTTGGTGTGTGTCGTAGCATATTCGCACCATTCTTTTGCTGCGGTCGCTTTTGCTTTAACAATATCGTCAGACAGATCTTTTTCAGCCTTCGTTTCGCATAAGAGCATTTTGTCTTTCATCTCCACGATGAAGTCGGGTTCGTATTCTTTTCCTGAAACATATTCTATACAAATATCACGACTACTTGGCTTGAACCATTTTTCGACTTCGTTTGCATCTTCCAAAATTTCAGAAAAGCGACGTTCGGTGTCTGAATCAAATTTCATTTTCGGATACAGACACTTTTTGTATCCTGTGAAAATTATGTCCTTAATGTCTCGCTTTGTAAAAACTGGATTTCTGAATGACTGCTCGTTGTCTCCCGAGCTGATAGTATAATTGTTCCCAGACAACACTCTAAACCCTTTGCAAACTGTCGCCTCATATTCGTTTGCCTGAGTCTCGTAATGCTTGAACATTTCATCGTGCAAATACGTGGAAACTTCCTTACGATTAAATAAAATCACTTTCTTGACTTCCTTTTCACCCTTGATGTAAGAGCGCAAGAAATTTGCGTATTGGCGAGCGATAGAATTCATTACAGACGCATTGTCGTCGTAATTTATGTCGTTAAAATCGACAAGAGCTGCAATGATGATGTTTTCAGGGGTTTGGTCGTCATCGAGTTCTTCGGCTTCGATTACATAGCCTGCATTTGTTTGCAAATGCTTAACGAGTATATCGCTCGAGACAGCTTCAAATTTACGGAGCTTTTCTGTGTCTAGCGTAAAATCTTTGAAGAACAATCTGCTTTCGCCTTTTGGCGTGATAACGATGCGCGGAACATTTATTGTGAGCTCCTGAATTATGCTGATGGTATTTTCGACGCTCTTTCCGATTTCAATCTTTGGTTTTTCTTCAAGGCTCAATTCGGCTTGTGGAACAATTTGAATGCGCTTCTCCTCAACAAGGGCGACTATTTTTTTGACCACTTCTGGCTTCGACAATTCTTGAACAGAAGACAAGTGCTCAAAGTTATCCTTAATCACTTCGTTTGTGATTTTTGCGATTTCTTTTTCCTCTTCCGATTGGAATGAAAATTTTTCTGCTACCTTTTCTTGAAGAGAAGGCGTACCTTGTCGCGCTATGCCCGTAACTGATACTTCGGGTTTTTTACCCGCAATAATGTTATCTATGGCGCTTCCGACACGTACGGCAACTTTGCCTTCCATAGGAATGTCTCTACCTAAAACGACAGTTTGCCTGATAAGAGAATTTGGATCTTTTGCATAGTCCACAATTTCTTGAAATTTGTCGTGCGATACAATTGTGAGCCTGTCAACCGAAGGTTCGCCTGTGCGCTTGCCATAAGGTAAACGCAAGCCGCGTCCAATGGATTGTTCTACAAGCGTTTTGGAATTTGCCGCACGCAATGGGACAATCGTGTAAAGATTCGTCACGTCCCAACCTTCCTTTAGCATATTGACGTGTATGACAATTTCTATCGGATTACTTGGGTCTTCAACGGTAAGAAGATTTGTAATAACTTCGTCTTTTTCTTCGCCTGACGTATTTGAATGTACTACCAAAATCTTATTAGCGTATCTTCCGCCGAAAAAGTCTTGGCTGCCCAAATATGCCTCAAGAGTCTTTGCGTGGTTGATGTCTATCGCGACAACAAGCACAAAAGGTTTTACAGTATTAACTTCTTTGTTGGCGGCATACGTGATCAAATCGGCCTTTGTCGATTCGTGTATGCACATTGCGTCGTGCAACTTTATGCGTTCAAGCTCGTCTTCTGAATATTGTTTAGGGTCAAAATTCTCACGCGTGGCAACGGCGGGTTCTTTTACAAATCCGTCGCGTATGGCGCAAGCAAGCGGGTAATTGTAAATGACATTTTTGAAAGAAACAGCCTTGCTGCCTTTTTCAATCTGAGGAGTTGCGGTAAGTTCTAATCCTAATACTGGCTTTAAGTCATTCAAGGCTTCCCAGCCTGCAGAAGCGCGATAGCGGTGAGACTCGTCCATAATTAGAACCAAGTCTTCCTTGCTGGCCAAGTATTCAAAATAACTCTCGCCTATGGTTTCATTCAAACGACGTATACGGGCAAGAGATTTGCTTGCGTCGTCATCTGCAAGTTTGCCTTTGTCGCGTGCGGTGATTTTTGCGATGTTGAAGATATTTATGACAACATCGGAAATCATATCGGGGCGAACGCCTATGCCGCTTTCATAATTTTCACCTGTCACAATAATGGGCGGATTCTGCGCAAATTCGCCAATTCCCTTAAAAACATATTTTGGTGAATTCGGAGTAAAGTCCGCATGCAATTTTTGATAAATTGTAAGATTGGGTGCAACTATGAAAAAGTTTTTGACGTTATAAACCAAACGCAAATACGCAATGAAAGCACCCATCAAACGCGTTTTACCAACACCCGTGGCAAGAGCAAAACAGATGGAAGGAAACTCACGCTCAAAATCGACAACACTGCCATACTCGCTTTTGATTATCTCAAGTGCCTGCGCAATATCCGCACCTTTTTCAGGAGAGCAGATTTCACACACTCTGTCCAAAATCCCCAGCGACTCCCTCTGCGGAGCCCTCAAACTCAACCTATTAGAAATTGTATTTACGTCTTTTATGCTCATAGAATTAAAGTTTACGCCAAATCTTCTTCTTTAATAGTTTCCCGAATTGCTTTTTTGAGGGCATCTGGCTTCTTCTTATCGTATTGTATTATGTTTATATGCTTAACGTCAAAATGTATATTGCTATAGTGAGATTGCTCGCATATATAAATAATTGGCTTCCCTGATTGTACAGCATATCCAGCTTCAAAATATACACCTTGATTATGATATGTTAGATCGCAGATAAGGAATTTTGACTTATCAATTTCTTCCTTAATTTTTTCTACTATAATTTTAGTATGCCGCTGTTTGTCTACTCTTACACATTTTATTTTTAATTCGGATTCAACAAGTGTATGAAGCGTATTTTTATAGAATTTATCCATATCGCGTTTATCTTTAACGCATAATTCCAAATTATATTTAGCTCTAAAATCTTTTTTAGCCTTTTCAAGATTTTGTAATGGAATAGACTGAACACCAATAGAATCACATACTACAATATCCGCCATTTTGCCGAATTTCATTGCTACGAAGCATTGAGGCTTAATTTGAGTAGATCTTGTTGATTTTTTAGCTCCAGATGATTTATCTACTGCCTCTAATGCGTGCGTCAATCCTTCTTCAGTAAGAGTTACTCTAAGTATTTTTCCGCTTGTTCCTGCCGTAGTTACGGAAACATAGTGCTCTTTTTTTAAACTACCAATAGTAGATGTTATATGGTCGAAATTTCGGCTGAAGAACGATTCATAATTATTTCCCATTGTCGATGTAAATGCACCTCCATGCGGCGCAACTTGAACCGCTTCAAAACTATCACTATCCTGCGCTTTTTTCGCAAAATTCTTTAAGACTCTCAAAGAAATAGCACCAAGGCTTGGGAATTTTTTTGAAATATCCTTGTATCTGAAAAATTCATAATCATTCGATTTTGCAGGGATCTGAGCTTCATTAGATAACACTACAGGAATTTTATCTTTATGAAAAACACAATATTCATTGAGAAGGCTAAATAAGTTAAATCTTTCATCTACACTAAGATTTAATAGAAAGACCTTAAATGAATTTGTATTTTCCAATCCATAAATGCATTTATTGCTTTTGTATATACTTATCCCATCATAATCTTTATATGTCGACTGATAATGACCTGTAAGTGGACATGTTTTTTTAGAAATATTTGCAAGGCTACTGAAGAAATCACTCATTACTCATTGCCTCCGAATAGGTTGAGTTGGGATTTGTCGGAAGGTTTTTGTTTTTTAAAGGATTTTTTGGAGTCGGGGGATGGAATGGGTTCGGCTGGTTGAGACATGGGGAGGTTTTTGATTTCCAGGGAATAGTCGTCGTGGTTCCATTCGCATTTTTTGAGGATGGCTTTGGGAATCTTTTTTAGAGTCAGGTTGGCGTAATCGTCGGCTTTGCCGTCGAAGGATCCGCAACAAATGAGAAGTGATGACTTTTTGCCGACTTCCGAATTCAACTTTTTGAGCATTTGTCCCGTCAGGTGTTGGGTTGTGACGTAGATGAAGTCAGACTCTGTAGACTTGCCTTGCTGCCAGTAGATGTCGGGGCTTGGGTTGTATGTAAAATTTTCAATTTTGCACAAGGCACGGACAAGCATGACGTTGTCGAATTGCTTGTTGATGATGGGGTTGCTCCACTCGTCGAACTGTATGAGGCTTGGCGCCAAGTTGTAATAACGGAAACCGCCGCCGCCTTGCCAATTTACAGACTTTGAAATACCGCCTTGGTCTGTACCATCAATTACCTTCTGTAAACGTGGCACACAATGAGTGTCGCAATGATCGCCCAATTCAATACCTATCCAACGACGCCCCATTTTATGAGCAACAGCCGCCGTCGTCCCCGACCCAAGAAAACTATCTAAGACCAAGTCATTGGGTTTGGTTGCTAATTCAAGTATTCTTGCGATCAATGCCTCGGGTTTTTTCCCCATAGGGAAACGAACATCTCCTTCTTTTGTTAAATTATTCAGCGGAAACCCAGACCAGTATGTTCCGAGCTTTTCCTTTTTGATCAAAGAGCATCCTTTTCTTTCAGCGGAATCTTTAAGCCATATTACACGTCTTATTGTAGGGCTGATATACAAATGTTCAACCAATTTATTTTTGTCTCTTCCTGTTTTGGGAACATATGACGCAACAAGCAATTCATCATTATTTAGTGCCTTAAATTCTTCAATTATTCGCGTTCTTATACTGGTTTGCGCATTGGTATCGGAAAAAATATTTTCAAAATTTTCTTTGTATACGGTCTCTCTATCTTCACCCGATTTTTGCAATGAATTTACTGTTGTTCGCTTTATTCCCTTGTACTTTTTTACGACAATAGGATCACCAGAACCATCTTTAATAGTTCGTTCTTCAATAAATTCACCCTTGTCTACTATTATGCTAGTATATTTCCAGCTACTTTCATTGGCTTCCATTTCATCGATAAGCGCAAAAAGATCTGTTTCCTCATATACGTCATTAAATTTTTCAAATATAGTATAATCTTTTGCATATACCAAAATGTATTCTATATTTTTTTTAAGACGTTTGTCTTCTCCTCCACCACTAGCGCCCGCCGTTAACTTCATTTCAACGCTTATCTGATTGATGAAATTTTGACGACCGAAAACTTCATCTAGCAAAACCTTTGCATAAGCAAACTCATCATCACTCAATTGACAGAAGAAAATTCCATCTTCCATAAGTAAATTGCGAAAGATTTGAAATCTATCGCGCATGAGGGATAGCCAAATAGAATGCTCGAGTCCGTCGTCGTAGTGTTCAAAGGCGTTGCCAGTGTTGTAGGGTGGGTCTATATATATGCACTTAACTTTGCCTGCGTAATCCTGCTCAAGAGCTTTTAGCGCGAGCAAATTGTCGCCCTTGATAAGCATATTGTCAAAAATATCATCTTTGCCATGACGCACCTTGGCATGATACGACTTGCCCGAATCCTCCAACAAAATCCTCGGCTCCAAACTCGTCCGCTTATCCTTCCCAATCCACGTCAACTCTAATTTTTGCTTGGTCATAGTGATAAAATACTTTTATTAATCTAGAATTAAAGAATTTCTTTTCCTTCTATATTATCTAGCTTTTCTCTAATTTGTGTTTTTAAGGATTTAGAAATAGATTCTTTATTCATGAGCATATCCATTTCACTCGCGTCTTTTGCAGAGCCCATATCTTCTCCTCTTTTAATTAACTTTTCAAATACACTAGCAATTAAGTCCTTTTCGGCGCTACTCAATTTTGATGAATGTATTTTGCAATTTAATGTCCAAAAAACTACAGCATTCATATATCTACTTTTTAAATTTTCTGAATTTCTATACCAATCATTTAGTAGCTCGATGCCCTTGCGAATATTTGTAAAAAATATTACTAATATTGCCATCAATCTTATGTCTTTTGTATTTTTGCTTGAATTGGATATTTCCTCTAACACCTTTGTCAATGTGATGGATGAAGCATTTTCGGACAAATTGAGAAGCAATATCGGAGGAATCCGTTGCAAACACATATCTTTCATGAATTTTATGATTTCACTTACGTTTTCCTCATTTGAATCTCCATATTTTTCCATGCTTCTAAGTAGCATATGCCTTAGGCTTGGGCTATCGAATATAAATTTCAAAAATTTCAAATTAATATTTATTATATAACGATAAAATAGAAAAAGATTTTCCAAATGAGATATGCGGTTCTCTTTTCCGCAATCTATTAAATTTCTTGTCAGTCTAGCATAATAAGGGAGGATGTGAAGAATTTTTGAAATTTCACTTTTTGTTTTATGGAAAACCTCTGAATCATGATTTACTCTATGGTCATGACTATCCACTTGCTTTAGTTTTCCTTCGTGGTTAGAATCTACAACTCTATTGCTATTGTTCGTTTCCACATGCCCCTTTAAATCCTGAACCATTTCATGCACATAGGTGGATAATTCCGTTTTTTCGAATTCATCAAATGTATAGAGTTCGTTTTTCTCTTTTAGTGATTTCAACAAAATACTATTCACTATTTCCAAAAGCTCCGCTTTGCCTGTCTGCAAATCTGAAATGTATTCTAATGATCTTAAATATAATACAATATCTTTTTCATTTTTAATAAGTTCATCAAATAGAGACTGATTTTCCATTAAGCACTTGGACAGAAAGAAGTAAAAATAAAAATCGAAAGAAAATCTCACTGTTTCATTATTTGTCTTAATAATAATTTTTTTATTAAATAGGAGATCTAATTTTTTTAATAAAGCTTCTGGATGCCCTCTTTTTTCAACGAAATCTATTTTCAATTTTACAAATTCCAACACAGGAATATCATTTGTTCGTCTTTTATACATTTCATATGACAAAACTCTTAAAAAGGAGTCTCGAATTTTCGATGATTCAACTTCTTCAGAATCAAATGCACCTAGCAATATTCGCAAGTACGTATCAACTAAAGCATATTCGTTTTCAATATCACTAACCTTGTGGCTTTTATTTTGCAAGATGTTAAATACCATCAAAAGTGACATCGGGGTTCTTGGTATTCTTAATTTAGAAAATATAGATATGGTTTGTTGTAAAATTGCTTCTTGCTCAAAATTAAAATATTTTTTCCACTTTGTTAAAGCCCCGCGCAAGAAGCTAATATTTATTGGATCAATGCTACAAGGTATATATTCTATATCAGTGAAGTCATCTATCAGCAGACTTCCCATAATACTTTCTTTTGTTGAACCGATAAAACGAATTTTATTCTTTTTAATATATTCATACAGAGCTTGTTTTGATTTTGGTCTTACTTGGTCTGAATCCATATTATCTATAAGAATAACCAATTTATTATTTCTCAATATTTCATCAAAAAATGTGTCATCTGCTTTAATTTCTTTCTTTAGCATCCCAATCAATACCGATTCACCACCTGTGAGTTTATTCATGTCAAGCAGGACTGGAATATAGTTGAGGGAATTTCCGATGATCATTTCATTGTAGAAATATTTTAGCATGGCGCTCTTGCCCGATTGAGACGGACCAGATAATATATAATTATTTGGTCCATGGATAATGTCTCTTACATTTAATAAACCTTCATCACGTGCTGATTTAGAAATCTTTCTTATATCGTTTGGATAAAACAATTCTGAAAAAGAAACTTTCTCCGTGTTATTAAGTGGAAGGACGTCAAAAATGCCATCGATGGACTCTTCTCGGGGTAAATCAGACCTTATATCAATGATTTTATTATCAAGCGTGGTTCGTTTATTTTTTGGGAGGAACTTCAAATACCCCGACATTAATTCGCTGGCAGCAAAAGAGTTTTTATTTTGATCCAATTTGTATGTGGATAGTTTCAAAGATTCATTTTCCCCATTGCCAGGATAATATTCTATAAGATTAAATCCAACATCTTTTATTTTTGAAGAATGTATGGCAGGGCAAGCTATTACACGATACGTAGATTCTGCTTTTGATATAGAATATTCATCTTCATCGTGGACATGTCCATGAAGTAATATGTCAATTTTTTTTACAAGATGAGCTTCGACATTTTTTCTATTTAAATCAGTCAAGTATGTCATTGGATGATGAATACATGCTATACTAATAGCAGCCGAGTCAGAATTTGATATATCTGGTATTTTTTCGAGTTCTTTAGTCGATATATACAAACTCCCGTGTTCTGTTCTACTTTGGGATGCAAAAAGAGCAGAATCCAACTCCACACATATTACGGAGTTGATGCGCTTAACTGACAATACTCCTGTTTGATATTTGCTAAATTTGTTTCTAAATTTTTCAAAGGCCAAAATCTTCTTTTTATAAATAGGAAACAAATATTCATCCGAAAGAATGTTGGATGCATCTTCATCTATTGATTTTTCTAAGCGATCATTTTCTGCGTCCCGATCGATATCATGATTGCCTGGCACCATTACAATCTTATCAAGAGGCAATCCTAGTTGTACAGTAATAAAATTATTTAATATTGGATAAAGAATTTCGTATGACTCGTCTTTGCCGTCATTTACCAAATCTCCAGAAATAAATATCATATCGATTTTCCCAACATCTCGTTTTACAGTTTCTGCAACATTGGATAATCTTTCACGTATTGTTTCAGAATTTTTCCCGTTCAAGTGAATATCTGAGATATGTAATATTTTTATGTTATCTTCCATAGTAAATATAGCATGTTAAATTATTTATCATTAAATAATAAAAATTATTGTTAAATGTTCTAAAGTAAATCCTTATCTTCTGCTATGTTGAGGAGGTCAGTTAGGGCGTAGGCGGCGCCAGAGCGTCCGGCGGCGGGGATTACGGTTTTGATTATTCCGTTATCTTCCAGTTGTTGCAGAAGAGTGTAAACTCTTGCGCGCGAGGGGGCTTTTTCGAGCGGAAGATTGCTTTGGCGGAATATTGGCTTCTTGAACATAGCGTCGAGCAGCGGGATCGCGTATTGGGACGACGTGATTTTCAGTATCTTCGCTTTTGTGTTGTCGTAGTAAGCGAGAATGTCGTTTGCAATTCGGAAATTATATTCCGACTGCCATGTAATTGCATCCAAAAATAGCTCGACCCATTGTGTCCAATTTTTGTCTTTTGTAATGGACAGCAAAGAGTCTTTATAGCGCATTTCATTCAACTCAAGATATTTGCTTATATACAAATACGGCCTCGAAATTATCTTCTTTTGAAATAAAAACAGAGGTATCAGCATGCGCCCCAAACGTCCGTTGCCATCGCTAAACGGGTGGATTATTTCAAACTGTCCATGCACAATCGCCGCCTGTACAAGCATGTCTTTTTCCGTGAAACTCACATAGTCGATTAGATTGTCCATATACTCTTGAACAATCAGCGGATTGGGTGGTACAAAGCGCGCCCGTTCTATCCCCAAACTTTCCGAACCTATAAAGTTCTGAACGCTTCGTATTTGTCCAGGATTTTTACTATTTCCCCTGACATCTGAAAGCAAAATAGCGTGAAGCTCTTTTATAAGCCCCATGCTTATATCGCGTCTACCTAGTTCTTCGACGCCATATTTGATCGCCTTGCGGTAATTTAAAACTTCAAAAATATCGTTCTTTGTTTCGTCGGATTGACCGCTGACTCCGGCCTCAAACTTCAAAACTTCTACGGTATCGACTTGCGTACCTTCGATTTTACTCGATACGGTTGCTTCCGTATTCATTAAAGGCGAGAGCAGGAGTTCCGGATTTTTTAGGCTATTTAAAATCCCATTAAAATTCGCAACTGCGCGATTAGCTTCCCCAATTCTCGGAATGAGATTGAGCCAATCTATGTCAATTTCTGGAAGTTTATCTGGAATACAAGTCTCTGCCATATTGTTGCTAATTTATATGGAATCGGCAAATTGTGTCAATAATTTAATGTTTTTTCTTTAAACAAATGCATGTTGAATATATATTTTAGCTGATTTTTACGAAATAATTCAATTGTGTATTCTGTAATATGCATAAAATAAATTGTGTACACAAATTGTACACTTACATATACACAATATTTTTTGTGTATAGTTTAGTGAACACAAAGAAATTTGCGTATAGCTAAAGTGTATTTGTATTTATACAATCCGCCATTCAATGCTAAAAATTGTTTGTGCTTGCGTTTCTTGGCGCATGGCGGATTCGGCCGCTGAAATTAGGCGGTCGCGCTCGGAGTCGATTTCGTCTTGCATGACAAAAAGTTTCTTTCGTAGTGCCATACGTTCGCTTTCGGCGGCGGACTGTTTGCGTTGCATGGCGACTTTTTCTTCAAGTGTTCGTTGGGATCGAACTTCTTTTTTCATTTCCTTAATGGATTTATCTATCTCTTTGAGCTTAATCTCCAAACTCGCTTTGCGGTCGTCGCTCCATTTTTCGAGTTTCTCAACTTCGTCGTCGAAAATCTTGGTGTCGCGGATTAGGTTCTTTTCCAGAATCTTTTGTTGTTCGGAAAATAGAACTTCGTCCAGTCGTTTTTGAGTTTTATCGTCAAAGGGAAGAAGGTCGTAGGCTTTTGCGCTTTTAAGGTTAAAGAGGCGGCGGGCTATATCTTGGTCTATGGCGTTGCCTAAATCATCGATACAGGAAATTATAAGGTGCTCTTCATCTTCACCGATTTTCAGTTTTGATAGTGTCAATTTACCCGATTTTTTGGGCAGTCGCTCAAGCGCGGAAACTTTGCTTCTGGCATTTTCGTAATCGAACAAAATTCCCTGATAGGGCAAGTCGCGATTCAAAGCGCGCTGGATTAGGCGTTGCGCAAGCGGATGGCTTACGCCGTATTGCTCACAGTGCTCAGACGTACGTTTTATTCCAAAAATCTTTTTAGTATTATAGCCAAATTCAATAAGCTGAAGCATCTGGAAGGTCATATTTTCTTCATCAAAGAAAACACCCCGTTCATTGCCAAGTTCATGCCGCGTTAAGCCCCATAGCAAAACTTGCAAACGGTCTATTGTCGTATGCGTGTTCTCTTGCCAGACATTGAGCCTTTCGGCAACTTCGGCGTCAAAATTTTCAATCAGCTTCTTGCGAGCTTGTCGGACATTTTCTTTTATCTCAGTTGAAAAACGTTCTTGTATGAAATCAAACTCAATCTGGATTTCCGCCGTGGTACGGCATTTTTGGTAGAGTTCGGCAATGCGTTTTTCAAAGTCTATTCCATTGCCAAGTGCGCCAAGTATTTCATCGCTTGCGCCAAAAATTCCGTCAAAAAGTTTCAGCTTATCTTTCAGAAGTTCATAGACACGCCTGTCGGCTTCGTTATTTAAATTCAAAAAGTTTACGACAACAACGTCGTGTTTTTGTCCGTATCGGTGGCAACGACCTATACGCTGTTCGATACGTTGAGGATTCCATGGCAAATCATAATTGACCACAAGAGAACAAAACTGCAAATTTATACCTTCTGCCGCCGCTTCCGTTGCTATCATAATTTGGGCATCGCCTTTAAAATGCTCAACAAGAGCTGTTCGCATGTCTGCCGACTTCGACGCCGTTACGTGTTCTGGATTTTTCTCTTTCCAATTCCTATAAATTTCTTGCGACGTTTTGTCGGTATTAGTACCATTAAAGAGCATGATTTTACCCGCATAGCCGCTTTCCGACAGAAGCTCCCAAAGATAATCTTGCGTGCGCCGAGATTCTGTAAAAATAACAACCTTCCTTGCACCGCCAAGCTCTTGCGCCATATCAAAGCCCTTTTCAAGAGCCGTAAGAAGCGCAAGTCCCTTTGAATTTTGGCGTATGCCGGTAGCCAATTTATGATATCCTTGAAGCTCTTCGATTTCCCTTTTGATTAAAGCTTTGTCGTGTTCGCTAAGCGGCTCTTGAGGGTCTTTTTCTCCATCTTCGGATTCCCCATTTTCATCTGAATCATTGTCGGCGTCGTCAAAGTTATCGTCGTATTCATCTACCGTCTCAAAATCTTCGACTATGGCTTTTGCGTCTGAAAATTTTTCGTCGTCCTTGAGCATTTTCTCCAAGCGGGAAATAAGTTTTTCCAGCGTGGCAGACAATGCAAAAGTCGAAGAAGCAAGCAGCTTGCGCAGAATCATCACCATGAGTTTGCGCTGGCTGTTTGGAAGAGCTTTAAGGTTCTCGCGCCGCAAATATTCCGAAACTTCGTTGTAAAGGTTTTCTTCATCCTTTGTTGAATGAAACTCTTGCGTATAGGCGTGGCGTTTTGTGTATTTGATATACTTTAAAACCTGCTTACGCAAAGTGCGTTTGCAAATATTTTCTAGTCGCTTTCGCAACTCTGTTAGGCTCGCTTCTGAATTTTGTTTTTCAAAAATTTCACGGAAACTTTTTTCGTCTCCAAACACGTACGGATCGATAATACTAACGAGCCCATAAAGCTCCATCAGGTTGTTCTGCAAGGGTGTGGCCGTAAGCAAAACTTTGGGAATATTTGCCAAGGAATTTTTTATAGAAGCTCCTACTTTATTTCCGCTTTTATAGACATTTCGTAAGCGATGGGCTTCGTCTATTACCGCTAAATCCAAAGGTGTTTGTTGTATATATGGCTCTTTATTGCGAGCAAAGGCGTAAGAGGTGATAACTATGGCGTCCGTCAAAAATGGGTTCAAATTACCATTGCGGATTGCCTCATTAAAACTCTTTGCTTCGAGAATTTTTGCAGGCAGATTGAATTTGTCTTCAAGCTCTATAAGCCATTGTTTGCGCAAGTTTGCTGGAACGATAATTAAGATTCTGCGTTTACGCTCCGCCCATTTTTGGGCGATTAAAATCCCTGCCTCGATAGTTTTGCCCAAGCCAACTTCGTCGGCCAATAAAGCACCTTTTGAAAGCGGAGATTTAAAGGCAAATAATGCGGCGTCAACCTGATGGGGATTTAAGTCAACCTTTGAATCAAAAAGAGCTGTCGCAAATCTTTCTAACGTTCCAAGCGGAGCTTTCAGGATTAATTCATTAGCATAAAGTTGACTATGGAAATCGGTTATCATTTGGACAAATCAAGATTAAAACATATTGTGATAAAAGTATAATACGTCTAAATAATTTCAAGACTATCTTCTCATGTATAAGAATATGGATAAAAAATGCCAAATAAAACCGTTGCGGATTGTTGGGGGTGTGGTATTATTGTGGGATGAGAAAGCCTAAGGATGGGGAGAGGATTGATGAGCGTAAAAGGATACTAATATCTGCGGAAATTGCGGGGCGGTATGGATTGCCGAAGAAGGCGATTGGTGTGTGGATAGTTGTTGAAAAATCGAAAGCTGGGTGTCGATTGCGGAAGGTTCGACAGGATGGATTTTTGATGTCGGACAAGTACAATAATCATCAGTTTATTTCTACAAAAATTGCAGAAGGCATTGGCGTAATTCGCAAAGCTAAAAAGAAAATTTCGATAGCTGAATTTAAAATTAGCACGCGCAAAAAGCGTTGGATTGACGATGTAATATTGGCAATGAAAGCAGATGATAAGCTTATGAAATATATTTCTAAAATTTCACAAGATGAGCTGACTTTACAAATTTACGATGACACGTCTGCGTCTCGCGAAGGCGGGAAATTGTACAGCTCTTTGAGTGGAGCGCTTCGTATTTGGCGGAAGCGATGTCGCGAAAATTCAAAAATTTTGTCAGGCTGAGTAGTTTGTTTTTCTATGGGGAAATTGCTTGAAACGTCGCTATATCATAGGGAAAAGTTTAGACCAATTTAAAGGCAACTTTAAATTGGTTTAAACTTTTTTAGGGCTTTGCCGATTTTGGTTTAAGTATAAAAGCATAGCCCGCCCTCGGTGCGGCAATCGTGATTTAATGACGGTGATGTAAAAGCCGTAATATAGTGTCGGCATTATTCTTGGCAATTTGCCCAATCCGGGAAATCTCCAGTATAACCATAGGTTTTCGATTTCTCAAAAAACTGGGGATTAAAATCTATCACATCGTCCCAGTCATCGTGACTAAGTTTCGCCCAGCCATCAACTTCATCGCATTTATCTGCAAAACGAGGTGCATTTACCAGAATGAAAACCCAATCATTCGCTTCAAAAAATTGCCATGCATCTGAACGTCTAAAACTATTTTCAAATTCTGGATTAAAATCTATAAACATAATGATGTCCATGCCGTCGCCAGCGCATTTCCAGTCAAGAAATTCGTCTAATAACAATTCCATTTCAGGCTTTTGCTTAATAACGTACTTCCAGCAAGCTATGTCCGCTATTGCGTTAAAAGCATCTCCAGCTCCTTCTTCAAATTTCTTAATACAAGAATTTAAATGTGTTATCTGTGCATCATCTAAATTTGTATCGACTGATAATATTCCATCTAATTTGAAGTTCATAAAGGCTATTTTTAAGATATTATTAACTCTCATAAATTGTAGAAATTTTTTCAAGACTATCTTAAAAAAGCTGAATAAAACCGTTGCGGATTGGTGGGGATATGGTAGTATTAAGGGAGATGAGAACGATTGAAAAGTTAGGTGGATTTTATGGCGTGGGAGTGATCGCGAGTGTTGCGTGTGGATGCTGTAGAAAGCTTCATTATGTTAAAGGAAATTTAGAGGGGTTGGGTGTAAATATGTGTAAAAATACGGCTCTAAATTTGCTTGGAATGGAAAATTTGCGTGTGGGAACGGCTTGTGAAAGTTTTGATAAATGGGCTGGAAAGCCTTTAGCACAAAGGGAAAGACGGAGATGAAGAAATCGAAAAACAAAAAAGAGCGTTCTCTGTTAGGAAACGCTCGTTCTATCCGTTGAACTACGAGGGCGTGGAGTTAAATTAAAATGAAAACAATGCAGGTTTGATTGTTTTAGTCAATGTGATTTTCTTTTGTTTCTATGTTTTGGACGCTATTTGTACGTGTTTTTTCGCATTGTGTCGGAGTTGGCTTGCTGTTGTGACGTACAGTTTTAATAACAAGAATTTTTAGGCTATTTTTATGCTTTCGTTCGTATTGCTTGTTGGGATTGCGTTTTCGGATACTTCGTTTATCTGGGCGATGGAAATTGGGTCGCATAAAGAAAATTTTATCTGCTACTTATTTTGTGAAAAGTATAAAAGTTTGGGCGTATAATCTATTCTTTCGTTTCCGTTTTTCGGAATATATTTTCTGCCATATATTACTGGTTTAATCGTATTTTATTTATATCGTGAGTTATATTGAATATATTATATTGACTTATTTTATATTTTAATTAAGAATAGAGACCGAATAATAATTGGAGGCTTAGGATAATGAAAAATATTGAATTTTACGATTTAATTGAATTGAGAAGCGCTTTATTAAGCATTTTTACAAATATAAATTATGGTCTTAAAGAACCGGAAATCATTGCAGATCTCTGTAAAGAAATCCCCGATGGATTGAATGGAAAGATAATAGCTCAAAGGAATATATCATCTGGTTCGGTTTTTGTGCATCAACAACCGAAAGTTCATTGTGATGGATTTAAAGGAAAATGTGTTGAGATTGGTGATTTACTTTTAATAAGAAGTGAATACGAAAAACAAAACTGCAGAGCATTATTGCTACAGGCAAAAAAAACAAATAATCTTTTTCTTACACCTGATAATCATGATCAACATCTTTTATATAACGAATGGCCTGAATTTGAATATAAAAAGAGCACGCCATCGTTAAATGGTAAAAAAAGACATATTCAAGATGCCGATGTCTATCTTGGAACAAAGTATCTTCTGCTTCCTGGAAACAAAAAAAGGCTTTGCAATACTTTTGGATTTATACCTTTTTGTGATTATGAATGCTATTTAAGATGCAAAGATATTGCAGAAATAAAATCTGAAGAAGAAAGAATATATTTCCGCCGACTTTATTCTCATTATATGGGTTTGTTTTCGGCTATTCCGACTAAACCAGATTTGACAAATTATCAATGCTTTATAAATGAGTTAGCTTGTTTCATTTTGGGGTTTGCTGGGAAATCTTTCTCAACACCAGAGACAGGAGAAAATGGATGGAATCAGGTCATCCAGGATTTAATTGATGTTACTGCTAAAAGACCTACCAATTATTTTGGCAAAAATCAACGGGGAAAGGAAATGCTTTCTTTTTTTACCGGTGGAAATGATAATGGAACAAATTCATTTGTGGACAACGGGAATTCGGAAGATGTGCCTGACGATAACGAGATAAGAGATGGTGAAGGTGAGGGTATTTCTGTTATAGTATTTCGCCTAGAAGAACCATCACGAGATTAATAGGATTATAATGAAAACTTACATCAAAAATCTTATGTGATAAATATCTGATATTTTTTTTAATACCCAATCATTATAAAAAACGTAAAATCAGATGTATTTTTGAAAAAGAATTATTATTAGGCAAATAACTAAATTCGACAAAGCAAAGAATACTGCAGCGCTTCCTGCGTCTTTGGCAAATTTTGCCAAGGGATGGATTGTTGGGCTGCACAAATCTACGCATTTTTCAATGGCAGAATTTAAAACTTCGGCGATGAGCAATATAAATATTGATGCAATTAAAATACAACGTTCTGCCGTCGTAAAATCTAGAAGAAATATGACAGGCGCCAATATCAGCGCAATAATGCAATCTTGCCTGAATGCAGCTTCGCTCTTAAAACAGGCTACGATGCCGTCAAAAGAGTATTTTGTTGCGTAAATTAAACGTGCTATACCGTATTTTCTACTCATCTCTCATTGTTTTTTTTAGAAAATATAAAATTCGCTTTCTTACCCAACAAATATCGCAAAATTTGAAGATGGATTAAAATTGTAATATCTCCAAATTTGCGATTGCTAAAGTAAAATTGACCTAGAGCGCATCCCAAACAAGTTGCGCAGTTTTGTCAAACGCTTTTAGATTATAGCCGTGGTACTTTTATTTTTAGACCTTAGGAGTATTTCAATACACATAAGCCCTGAAAATAAAAGTTTCCGCACTCTAACTTTAAAATCATTACGCCAAAACTTTTCATTGCTGTCTTGCAATCTCAAAGCTTGATTTGCGCACAACTTGCTTCGGATACACTCTAGTTGGAGTCTTCGGCAGGCTCTTTTGTTTTTGAAGTTTTTGCCTTCTTTTTGGGAAAGGCTTTCTTCTGGAACTCAAAGCCGACGTCGCCGTTTGGCTTCAAGATTAGGTGCGCCGAAAACTTCTTTTTAGTGCGGTTTGAAACAAAATCTTCAATCAACGGAGACTTGCCTGTGTAACAAAGTGCCTCAACTTCTTCGGCGGTAACTTTGTGGGAAAGCATGGTCTTATATATTTTAAAATTGCACTTAGACTCTTTATTTTCAGGGTCAAAACATTGGAAAGTGCGCGACGTTTCAACAATGTGTGCCTTTTTGCACTTGGGGCATTTGCATACCTTGGGCGCATCTTCAAGATTCTCGGGCTTTGCGTCTGCTTCAGTACCGTCGCCATTTTGTGCGGGCCTGTTATTTTCAAACTGGAACTTGACCTTGAACGCCTCGTCAAATTTAAGCGTGGCAGTGTAGGGCTTGCCAAGTTTGCTTTTGAAGCCTTCAAGAGGCCCAACTTGACCGTTCTTGACAAGCTCGGCAACTTCAATGGAAGACAGCTTCCTGTTGCCCATAGTTTTATATATAACTATTGCGCCATCTTGCGACCTAAACGCCCTAAAGCTCTCCAGAAGCGGCTTACCGTCTGAAGGGCTAATTATATTTGTAGGCTTGGTATCAACTTCTCCCTCGTTGAAGTTCCTTGCCTTGTCCACTAAATCAGTTGTTATCTTTGAGATTCCACTCATAAAAATTTCTCTGGAAAGTTCGCCTTTTTCTATAAGCTTGAGTTTGTGCTCCCACTCGCCCGTCATTGCGGGGCTGGTGAGATCTTCAACGCCCAAGACCCTAAGAAATGTAATAAGACTGTCCGCCACCGTTGTTGGCAGCAAATCACGCCTGTCTCTTTCAATAAATTTGTGCTTGATAAGCGTGTCTATTATCTGCGCTCTGGTTGCGGGAGTGCCCAAGCCCTTGTCTTTCATTGCCAATGCCAAGTCTTCATCTTCCACAAATTTGCCAGCGCCTTCCATTGCGGAAAGCAGTGTTGCTTCAGTATAGCGGGCAGGGGGCTTTGTTGCATCCTCTTTGAGGGCGGCTTCTGCGACTTTTGCGCTTTCAGATTCCCCAACCAAAGCAGGCAAATTTACGCTCTTGGAATCGGGTTTTTCTTCAGAATCTTCATCGGCGTCTTTGCCATAGACATCACGCCAACCGCCGAATTTGAGGACTTTACCTTCTGTCTTGAAAGAATATTCGCCAACGAGACTTGTACGTACCGTAACATCAAACAATGCTTCAGGATAAAATGCCGCAATGAATCTGCGGGCAATCATATCGTAAATTTTTTGTTCGTCAAAAGAGAGTTTTTGTTCGGAAATTTCCGTCGGGATTATGGCAAAGTGGTCGCTCACCTGTGCGTCGTCAAAAACCCTCTTGCCGATGGTATCGACGTAATTTTCATTCAAAGCTTTGGTTGCGTGTCTGGCGTAGTCGCCGTCCATAGAGCGCAAGACGCCCTTGCAAACGCTGCGGTAATCATTGGGCAAAGCCCTGGAATCCGTACGTGGATAGGTGATTAACTTATGCTTTTCATAGAGGCTTTGCGCAACGCTCAAAGTCTTTGCGGCTGGAAATGAAAAGCGGTTGTTTGCCTCTCTTTGGAGAGTTGTAAGGTCATAAAGCCTTGGGGCTATTTGTTTTGAAAGCGTCTTTTTGTCGCTGGCAGAAGCCTTGCCTGCGTCTTTGACCGCCGCTAAAACTTTATCCGCATCTTCTTTAGACCAGATTCTATCGGGTTTATCTAGAGGATCTTTCTTATCCTTAAAATCCGCCCTTTGATACACGCCTTCATAAGTGCCGTTCTCAATCTCAAAAGTGGCATTGAGCTTCCAGAAAGGGGTTGGGTTAAAATTTTGAATCTCACGCTCTCTATCAACAATTAGGGCGAGGGTAGGGGTCTGCACTCTGCCAACGCTGACCAAAGATTTACCCCTGTTGCCAAACATTCTGGTTGTGATTGCCCTTGTGCCGTTGATGCCCACAAGCCAGTCAGACTCACTCCTACAACGTGCGGCATCTTGCAGAGGCAGCATTGCATCTTGAGTTTTCAAGCGCGAAAATGCGTCTTTTATTGCAGAGGGAGTCATGGAAGAAAACCAGAGCCTTTGTCTAGGTTTCTTGCACTTTGTGATTTCGTAAATATAAGTGAAAATAAGCTCACCCTCACGACCGGCGTCGCAAGCGTTTATTACGCCGTCTATATCCGCACGGGCAAGCAGCTTTTTTAAAGTGGAAAGCTTGGATTTAGACTTTTCTATAGGCTTAAGTTCAAACTTTTGGGGTATGATTGGCAAAGTTGACATAGACCAGCGTGCCAGCTTTTTATCTATATCGTCAGGCATAAAAAGTTCCACCAAATGGCCGAGAGCTGAACTTATAACATACTCGTCATTTTCAAAGTAATCGTCAATTTTTCTAGCTTTGCCAAGAACTCTGGCTATGTCTGAAGCCACGCTTGGTTTTTCTGCAATAATAAGCTTTTTCATTAGTAAGTAATAATCGAGTATGTGAGTTTAAAAATAACCACAGCTTTGGGGCGATGCCCAAAGCCGCATTTGTAATCCATCAGGGATTACTTTTTAAATTGGGGCAAAATAGTATCTATATTTGCGAGAAGCTCCCTCATAGTTTCGGGGGTTTCGTCGCCCATATTGGATATCCTAAATGTATTGCCCTTGAGCTTGCCATATCCGCCGTCAAAAACCATTTTGAAGCGCTTTTTAAGCTCAGAAATCAAAGCCGCAACATCTATATTAAGAGTGTTCTTAAAACAGCTTAAAGAGAGTGAAGCGTATTGCTCTTCAGGCAAAAGGGTAAACCCGTGATTATAACCCCATTGACGGACAATCTTGTTGTTTTCCGCATGGCGGCTGTACCTATTTTGCACGCCTTCGGCAAAGATATCGTCAAGCTTGCTTTGCAAAGCATAGATGAGAGAAATCACCGGCGTTGAAGGTGTCATAGAATTTTTGTGGTTTGCCTGAAATTCTACAAAATCAAAATAATAACCCCTGTCCGGCATTGTTGCGGCCCTTTCCAAAGCCTTTTGAGACACGCTCAAAAACGCCAAACCAGGAGGTATCGCCATAGCTTTTTGGCAACCGGAAAGTATGACATCTATACCCAATTCATCTTTTTTGATAGGCAAAACAGAGAAAGAACTGACGGTATCTACAATAGCCATTACGTCTGGAAATTCGTTCACAACTTTCATGATTGCGGGCAAGTCGCTCATAGTGCCTGTCGAAGTTTCATTGTGGACTATCGTGATTGCGTCATACTCGCCAGTGGCAAGCTCTTTGCGGACAGCTTCAGGGCAAACGGGTTTACCCCATTCAAAACCCAGCATCTTTGCCTTTTTGCCGCAACGCAAAGAGACGTCATACCACTTGTCTGAAAATGCGCCGTTGCCGCAGTTTAAAACGCCTTTTTTGCAGACGTTGCGCAAAGAACCTTCCATAACGCCCCAAGAGCTGCTTGTGCTCATATAAACAGGGTCTTTCGTGTAGAAAAGCTCCTGCATTCGGGGCTGGACTGAATCCATGAGGGCTACGAAGTCTTTGCTTCTGTGGCCGACAAGCGGAGTTGTCATTGCCTTGTAAGTTTTTTCAGAGACCTCAATAGGGCCGGGTATAAACAATTTATATGACATGATTTTTGTGTTAGAATTTTAAATTTTGAGATTTGATGACGTCTTTGTTGCCATTCGCCAAAGTTATGGTACTGGGTATCCAAGAGGCAGCTTCCTCAGGAGTCATCTGTGCGAAAGACATAATCACAAGCAAATCGCCGATTCTGCCAAGATGTGCTGCCGCCCCCCTTAAAGAAATCGTCAAACTGCCGGAGGGTGCTTTGATTGCGTAGGTTTCAAACCTAGCGCCCGTAGTGATATTGCCTACAAGTATTTTTTCATTGTCGAGCAAGCCCACTTTTTTCATAAGTGTCTCATCAATAGCTAAAGACCCCTCATAATCTAGCTGGGAGTCAGTAACTTGAGCACGCAGGATTTTAGATTTTAAAACCTCTATTAACATCTTTTCGCTTTTTGGAAATTTGTGAAAAGCCGACATAAATATAATTAAACCTTCTTTCGTCAAGCTTCAAAATTTCAAAACTTTTTCCCACCCCAATTTTAGGGGAATTTGAGGCGTTTTAAAATTATTATTCACGCTTTATTACATTGACATAAAATTAAAATTTCTGTTAACTGCCTACTAAAGAAGATTATCAATTTGCATTCCGCATTTTTGCTGAGTGATATTTGGGGTATGTGGTATTGAAAACAATTAAAGCGAAAGTTTTTTTAGTAACTATAATTATGGTGCTTATCATGGCAGGCACTATTAGCGTTTTGTATTTCAAAATTTACGGCAATTATAGGGAGCTACGTATCGGTGAAAGCCGTTCTACCATTGAGTTGTACGCCACAAGAGTCAACAACGTTATTGCCGCTTTAAATGAAAGCGCACGCAATATGGCTTTGAACGGCTACGCATATTATAAGGCCAAAGATAAAGACGATAACATTATAACTCACGGCGTAAAATCTTTTTTTGAAACTGGCGCCGTTGCGGTTGGCGGTGGCATATGGTATGAGCCTTATGTGCTTATCTCTACAAAATTGAGACACTGTTTTTATGCATTCAATGACGAAGGCGTTGTGCGCTTGGATGACGGTTTTGAAAGCGTAGAGTATGATTATCATACTCAGATATGGTATCGTTCAATCAAGTCTCAAGTGGTAAAAGAGGGCGATGTTGCTTGGACGCCTCCTTATATAGACGGGGAAGGCACTAAGGCAATGATGATTACCGTGGGTGCGGGCATTTTTGACAATGGCAAATTTGTGGGCATGTCAACCATAGACTGGAAGTTGGACGCCATTGCCAAAAGCATCTCTGAAATACATCCCACCGACACCAGTTTTGTATTGTTTGCCGACGCCAATAATGACTTCATATTCGTACTCAGCGATTCTTTCCAAAAAGTCCGTTCGGGGGATTCTCTTAAATCTATATCATGGTTTGACATCAACAGGCCCGACGAGTCTAAATTATATTATAACGGCTCAACTTACTATTCATTCAAGCGCATGCTGAACAACGGCATGGTGATAGTCATAAACATTCCTGAGTCGGAACTTTTTAAAGATATAAATTCAACTTTGATATATACGCTTTGCGCCCTGCTTGTATTTAGCTTGTTCATGTTCTTTCTGACGTACTATCTCTTAAATAGATTTATCACAACGCCTTTGGCGTATATTGCCAGCAAGGCGTCTGAAATTGGCGAAGGCAAATTCAATACGAGAATAGCGGTAAATACTGAAGATGAACTTGGCGCTTTGGCGAACGCCTTTAACAGGATGACATTCAATATTAAAGAGTATATTGACAATCTCAACGCAATAACAACAGAGAAGGAAAATATCGCCGTCCAGCTCAATGCCGCCAAAGAGCTTCAACTAAATGAAATGCAGAAAAATGATGCCGAAAGGCAGCTCATTTTCAATAATATTGACGTTCCAATTTGGCTTTATGATGCAAAAGGCGCATTGCTGCGCATAAATACGGCGGTAGATAAAATCAGGGAGTCTTTGCTCGAAAATGGCATTTCTGCCTCGTCAATTTGTGAGTCTGTGGTGGACGACTTTACGGAAAAATGCGTCATAGAATCTGGAAAACAAAAGGTTCTTGAATATTCTTTCGGCAATAGGGACTATATAATCAGGGTAGTTCCCATAATAGACGAAGGCGGTAAAGTTTTATTCATACTTAAAACGGGCGTGGACGTTACGGAGCTTAACCGCCTCACCCACAATGAGCGCACTTTAAACGCCTGTCTTGAAGAAGCCATAAAGGGTTCCGATGCGGCTTTGGCGATTGAAAATTCTCTCAAAGAAATTTGTACGCATTTAGACTGTGATTATGCGTTTATAACATCTTTCGATTATGAGAAAAGCACTATCAAAACGGCTTATGAATATCCCGTTTTAAGTCTAATGCCTCAGGATAGGCCTCTGGATATAAACAAGGATTGGTATAAGAAGATAGAGAAGGGTGAGGCTGTCTGGCGTTTGAATAATGAACAGATAAAATCTGAAGGTTCCCTTATTTCCCTGATGCCGTTCCTGAGCGATGTTGACGGCGTGGTTATATACACTTCGGGCATATTTGTGGGCGGGAGACTCTGGGGTAGTATAATTTTTATATACAAGGGTGAGCGTAACTTTAACGACCTTGATTCCAAATTCTTGCATTCCACAGCGCATTTGTTTGAGTTGTCGGTGGAAAAAATGTTGGCGCAAAAACGCCTTTTGGAGGCGCTCAAAGAAGCGCAAGACGCAAACAAGGCAAAGAGTTTCTTCTTGGCTTCCGTCAGCCATGAAATCCGCACGCCCCTAAATGCTGTGATAGGTCTTTCAGAGCTTCTCAAAGACGGCGAAATTGAAAAGTGCGTCCAAGATGATTATCTTGAAAATATCAGCCATTCAAGCAATGCTTTGCTCAGCCTTATTAATGACGTTCTAGACCTTTCAAAGTTGGAGGCGGAAAAAATGCAATTCAACGCCGAAAGGATGGATTTTGCGCAACTTGCGGCTGAAATTTTTGGCATTTTTGCGCATAGGCTTTTGGTCAAAAAAGTTGTTGGCGTCAGCAAGATTTCCGAGATGCCTGTTTTACACTTGGATAAGCAGCGTTTGCGTCAAGTTCTATTCAATCTTGTTGGCAATGCGGTAAAATTTACGGACAAAGGCTCTGTAACGCTTGCGGCAGATTTTACTGCCAAAAGTGATTGCTTGGGCAGGCTTACCCTGTCTGTCAAAGACACGGGGGCGGGTATTCCAGACGCAGATCAGGCAACTATTTTTGATCCTTTTGTGCAATCTAAGAGTACTCTTGGCACTCAGCTTGGGGTTTCGGGTACGGGGCTGGGTTTAACTATCGCCAAGCGCATGGTTGAAGAAATGGGCGGGGCAATATCTCTGGAAAGCAAAGTCGGCATGGGTACTACATTCACGATGGTTTTTGAGGATGTCATGTATGATAACAATCCTCTCAAAAGCACTGAGGAAATTGAGGATGAAAACTATGAAGTTATTAATCCTGAAAAATATAATCTGCTTTTGGTTGATGACGTTGATATGAATTTGAAAGTATTAGACGCTTTGCTTAAAAAGTTGAACCTCAAATGTGCTTCTGTAAATACCCCTGAAAATGCGCTTTGCGTGCTTGAGAACAGCAGCGTGCATTATGACTTTATTTTAACAGACCTTTGGATGCCGGAGATGAACGGTATGGAACTTGCCCAGAAAATCCGCCAATTAAAAGGTTATGACAAAGCTAAAATCGTGGCTGTTACGGCGGATACCGACACTAAAAAGTCTTTTGAAATGAGTGTGTTTGATGACATCCTCACAAAGCCAATATCCATAAAACAGATACGCCAGCTTATGCGCCGCCTGATAGGTTAATATTTTTCATAAGTTGTATTTGGCTTGAGCTTTTTGGCTCATACATTAGTATTTTGCGTATTATGAAAAAACTTTTTGTAACTATTTTTTCTTGCGTATTTCTTTTAGATGCGGCTTTGGCGATGCGTACTGCTGTTGTGCGTAATATTGAAAATTCTGAAGATTTCAAATTAATCTCCAGCAGAAATTCGCTTCTTGTGGTTGGTGATGAGCTTATGTTTATTGCAAAACAAGTTCCCAAAGGCAAAGACGCTTACAGCAAGGGGCTTGACGCATATCTTGGCATCTATGATGCAAAAAGCTTAAAGTTTTTAAGCAGTAAAAAAATAGAACACAACGTCAAAGAAAATCTGCATTGTGAACTTTCCAACATTTCACTTATGCCAGATTCACGTTTGGCATTTTTGGCAGATTTTGGGCCCTTTCAAGAAAATCTGATGATTACGGATAAATCTGGAGGCAATCAAAAATTTTTGAAAATAGGCAAAGAATTTGATAAAAATGAGCTTAGAAGAAAGGTGGAATCTGACATTAGGGCAGAAAGATATAAACCCAAAACTCCTGACTTCAGCCCCCAAAAAATGGCGGTATCAAGCACGGGGGAGATAATTTTGTACGGTTATGTTTCTCCGGGAGGGATAGGCTTGGAGATTCGTGATTCAAACGGTGAAAACCCTAAAATAACGCTGATTCAACCACGGAATAGCGATAACGATTCTTTTGATACACCTCAAAGCTTAATTCTGCTTCCTGATGGCAAAATCCTTATAAGCATATCAACTAACACGTCTAAAGACGATGTTCCCAGAAGAATCATGACGGGCAAGGAGTCAATAAAAATCATACTGTTAGATTCAAGTTTAAACAAAATTGCCGAGAGGGATTTTCCGTCTGCACGGGCTTTTAACGCATTTTACGATACATCCGCAAAAGCTATCGTCGCAATAGTCAACGAGGCTGAAGATTTTATTTCTGCGGACGTCAAAGCCTATCTTTTAGACGAGAATTTGAAGAATAAAAAGACTAAGAATATTTTTAAATTTACGGCAAAATCGCTCAATGATGCGGCAAAAGCGCTCATTATACCGCCGATACCCATATTCTTTAAGCAAAATGATTCAAACTATGTTTTCATAGCAAGTTCTATTGCCAGCATTGAGGTTTTTAAATTCAATTTTGATAGCGGCCCTAAGCGCAATTCAACGGGCTTGGGCAATTCGTCAAATAATAGAGGGTATATTTGCGGCTATGTGGTTTATGGCAGCGATGTAATACTTGCAATTTCAAGCATGTCTGCAACGGATAAAAGCATATTCGCCAAAGTATCTTTAAATTGACAAAAAAAGCCCCTAAACGTTGATGTTTAGAGGCTTTTCAATTCAAGGCGTGGGTCGGAATCGAACCGACGAGTGAAGCTTTTGCAGAGCCTTGCCTTACCACTTGGCTACCACGCCGAAATTGAAGTGTCTCATACAAGCCGATAAAATTTTTATGGCAAGAACTTTTTTCAAAAAAATCTTGATTGAAGGCGACATTATATAGAGAACTCTAGGTGTGATAAAAAATAAAAGAATTTGCTATCCGCTAAGCTTTATGTTGGCGATTTTTTTGGCGTCGAGCACAGAGGTCTATATGCCGCCTTTGCCCACGCCCTTGATATCGCCGGATAAACTCATACATGCGCTGGTGTATGGAGAGCTTGCGACAGTTATTTATAGGTGTGGGCTGTATCAAAGGGGTTGGAAGGGCGCATTGTTTGCAATAATCCTAACAAGTCTTTACGGCGCAAGCGATGAATTTCACCAGTCTTTCACGGGGCGCTCTTGCGAGCTTAACGATTGGTTTGCCGATACTTTCGGCGCAGGCTTGGCTGTCTTGAGCTATTATTATCTGCCGTTTTACAGAAATATTTTAGAATACAAATTTAAGTTCTGTGCTAAGAAACTAAAGAGTAAATAAGTTTTTTTTGGCAAATAAAAAAGTTCTTGCAAAATTTTCCAAAAGAAATCAAGATTTTCACCACTATGTCAAACATTTACAAAACAGCACAGAAGAAGTATGCCGAATACGGTATAGACACAGAAAAAGTTTTAAAAGCGGTGGCGGAAGTGCCCCTTTCAATGCATTGCTGGCAGGGCGACGACGTCGGCGGTTTTGAGTCTGCGGGTGGTGAGCTTACGGGCGGCATTCAGGCAACTGGCAACTTCATGGGCAAGGCAAGAAATGTTGAAGAGCTCCGTGCAGACATTCTTGAAGCTTCAAAATATATCCCTGGCAAATTGCGTTTAAATTTACACGCTATATACGGTGAGTTTGGCGGTAAGAAAGTTGACAGGAATGAAATTTCGTACTCAAACTTTAAAGGCTGGGTTGACTGGTGCAAATCACGCAAGATGGGCATAGACTTTAATCCTTCATACTTTTCCCACCCATTATCTTCAGACGGCTTTACGCTTTCCCACAAAGATAAAAAAGTGCGCAAATTCTGGATAGAGCACGGCATACTCTGCCGCCAAATTGCTGAAAAAATTGGTAAAGATTTGAATGACACTGTCGTTACAAACTTCTGGATGCCCGATGGCTACAAAGATTTGCCAGCCGACAGGCTCTCTCCACGCCAGCGCATGGCGGAGTCTTTGGATGAAATTTTTAAGGTTAAAATCAATCCCAAATACAATCTTGATTCTGTTGAGTGCAAACTCTTTGGCATAGGTTCGGAGTCTTACGTTGTGGGTTCTCATGAATTTTTCATGGGCTACGCCGTTAAAAATCAGACATTGCTGACTTTAGACGCAGGCCACTTCCACCCAACTGAAGGCATTGCCGACAAAATTTCATCAATGCTAATGTTCGTTCCAGAAATTCTCTTGCACGTTTCCAGAGGCGTGCGCTGGGATAGCGACCATGTTGTATTGTTTGACGACGCAACAAGCGCCATCATGCAAGAAATCGTGCGCTGCAACGCAACCAAAAAGGTGCATATTGGTATGGACTTCTTTGACGCAAGCATCAACAGAATTATGGCTTGGACACTGGGTATGCGTTCTGCACGCAAGTGCCTATTGGCAGCTATGCTTGACCCAATCAAGCAAATGCGCGATGCTGAAAATGCTTCAGATTTTGGAACCAGGCTTGCCTACATGGAAGAAGCAAAAACTCTCCCAATGGCTGTTGTTTGGGACGAACTTTGCGAGCGTGAAAATGTCGCAAGCGGTATCAAGATGATAAACGGCGTCAAAAAGTACGAAACCAACGTGCTTGCAAAACGTAAGTAAATATTTCTTTGATTAGTCTCCCTGATTTCAGGGGGACTATTTTTTTAACTACAAACATTTTATATTATGGATTCAGCAACAGGCATATTCTTATTTGCAGTAGCGGGTTTATTTTCCGCTTCGTTTTACACACCTCTAAAATTCGTCAAATGGCGTTGGGAATTGATGTGGATTTTTTACAGTATATCCGCACTCATTATAGCGCCAATGTTAATTGCCACAATAGCAATACCAAGCTGCTGGCAGGCGTTTCAAGAGGTTGAAGGCAGCGTGCTGATTTGGACATTTATATTCGGCGCAATGTGGGGTGTTGGCGGGCTTACATTTGGTTTGTCTATGCGTTACTTGGGCATAGGTTTGGGCACGGCTGTGGCATTGGGCGTCTGCTCTTTGGCTGGTGCGCTTGTTGACCCCATCAAAAACGGCACATTGCTTGACATGGCTTCAACAAAGGGCGGTTTCACGGTTTTAATAGGCTTGTTCATCTGTACCTTGGGCATAGCAATCAACGGTGTTGCTGGCATGCTTAAAGAAAAAGACTTGGCTTTGGCAAAAGGCAATTCAGATGATTCCAAGAGCGAGTTCAGCTTGATTAAAGGCTTCACAGTTGCAATATTTGCAGGTGTCATGAGCGCAGGCATGAGCATATCTTTGACATACGGAGAGCCCATTGCTGTAAAGGCAAAAATAATTGCCGAAACCACAATGAATATCCCCACGGAGCAGGCTACACTTTTCCAGAACAGCGCAATCTTGATTGTAACTTTGATAGGCGGATTTATCGTGAACTTCTTCTGGTGTCTTTTCCTTTGCGTAAAGGGCGGGGCTTTTGGAGACTTTAAAAAAGTAAGCGGCGGAAAAAATATTTTCTTTGTTCTGCTTTGTACTTTGGGCGGCTTGCTTTGGTACTGCCAGTTCTTTATTTTTGGCATGGGCAAAACAAAACTTAATCCTGAATACGTCTTTGCGGCTTGGCCTATGCTTATGGCGTTCATCATCGTATTTGCGGGCATAATAGGCTTGCTTCTCGGCGAATGGAAGGGCTCAAGCGCACTCACAAAAACCGTGCTCTGGCTCGGTATACTTGTCCTCGGGGCGTCCACATTCGTCATGTCCTAATGTTTTGGGTGACTTGTTTGGCGAATAACGGCGTTGCTGCAAAAAATTGCGACTCTTGCGTACATTTAGTACGCTACGACCCGCAATTTTTTTTGCGCCTTGTTCTTCATCCAAACCGTGCACCCAAAACGTTAAAGTGTGGGGTGTGCTTCC
>JAVBLZ010000023.1:0-36406 GCA_031553045.1 Opitutales bacterium
TCTCTTTCTCATCCTCCCTCTATATACCTCCTTCTGTCCCCCACCCCTCCCCCCCCGCCCCGCGCCCCCCCGCCCGCGCCCCGCGCCCCGCGGCCGCCGCCGCCCGCCGCCCGCTTGCTCTTGTGCGGCAACTTGCTTAAATGCTAAAATAAATATTACGCATATTGCCTTACAAAACCAGAGCTTACGCACACCCAAAATCTTTCGTATTGATATATTATTAATCTCCATTTTTCCAAATAATTAATAATATTTTCTAGCACAGCCGACCCATCTTGTCAATATCATTGATAACAATGTTAACTATGTTACCAGCATGCAAATTACCTACCATTCCGCTTCTCAACTAAGTTTTAATGCTTTTCCGTTTTATTTATCGCAACCCATCTTGATTCAAAATTTTTAAAGGTTTGGCAAAACTTTAAAGTAAGTATGAAACAATATCCCTTTTGTTTTTAGAGTTTGGCAAATAAGATGAATTTTTAAAACCTTTGCGGAAAAGTAACAAACATGAAATGAATTCAAGATAGATAATTGTCAAATTTTCAACTAATAGCTGTACGAAAACCCCTGAAAATAAATCGCTCCAATCCGATAACTATCCATTGAACAAAGCAATATTTATCGCAGAAAGCAGTGCCAGAACATCTGCAGAATTGATGCAAATCAAACGCAATAATGAAAGATGAATTTCTATATTACCGTCTCTTAAGACCGAAAATCTGAACGCCTATCTTGAGGCAAGATATTTTAAAGATTACTCTAATTTACTCGTCAACACGGCGAATGTATATTTTGCCAAACTTAAAATACGTGCACCGAGGCTTGTCGAAGCCTTAAGTTGGAACTGAAAATGTATTGCTTAGAGAAGCACAAATTTCAACTCACATAAATTGCGTCAACCTTTGTAATCAACCTTTGTAAAATACCCTGCTGACGCAATTATTGAAAGTCGCCACTAGACTAAGTGCGGTTTAAATGGCAACAGAGTTAAATGAACTTTATGGCTTTTTTTCTTAGCTTCATTTGCCTCAATGATTTCGCTCACTAGAAAGGCGTTCGTTCCTTAAAAGCTGGGGTATAACACTAATACTGCGTCTCCATTTTTTAAGGCGAAGCAAACGCAGCTATTGCGTGAAAGCGTTTGGCAAATGTTGCTATTTAAACCCCACTTGCCCTAGAGCATATCCCAATTAAATGCCTTCGTTTTGGCAAAGTATTTTTGCGAATAACTCCGCTTAGGTTCTAACCCAGACATGGCACGTAATTCATTACGCTTCCAGCCTCAATCCGTACCCAATGCTTGTTTTTCATCGAAACTACTTAAATCAAAACGAAGGGACACTCGATCTTCAGAAACAAGAAACCTTGTTGCAATTTAATTGCGATACCCTCTAGCCCTCAAATGAATAAATCAAAAAAAAGCGCAGGCCTAACCTGCGCTTAAATTAAATTTTGAATTACTATTCTTCAGCACCTGAGCTGATTTCAGCCGTACGTGGAACTATGCCACTTGGGGAAACAATAACAGGATTCTGGAATGTTGTGCCTGGGCCGTAGTTTGAAGAAGGTGCAAATCTTTCACGACCAACGCTACCTCCTGGGGAGATTGTATTTGCAGTAACAAATATCAAGAGATTCTTCTTTTCGCTAACTTCGCCCTTTGACTGGAATAAACGGCCAATTAAAGGTATATCGCCCAAAATTGGAACACTGTCATCAAGTCTGCGGACTTCTTCTCTTGTCAAGCCACCGAGCACTATTGTTGCGCCGTCAAATACAGTAACCTTTGTTGTGATTTCACGAACAGAGAATACCGGCTGAATAAAGCCTGATGGAACTGTAACAACGTTGGTCATAGTAACCGCAACTGCATAGCCGCCGTATTCCATGAAGCCTTCAAACTCTGTTACACGTGGTGCAAGGTCGAGAGTAATAGTGTCGTCGTCAGATACGGTTGGTGTTACACGCATTACAACACCTACGTCATACTCAATAAAGTCACGAGGAGTACCGGGAGTAATAGTTACACCAGCAGAACCGCCGCCACTTGAGCTGCCCGTACCAACCTGAGATTGTACGTCGCCCCATTCATTTGGATAGCGCATTTTCTGAGAAACTGTGATTGATGCTTCCTGACCTGAGTGCACCGTAACCTTGGGGCTGCAGAGCAAGTCTGAACCCTGTTTTTGGTCGAGCGCATTGATGAGCATGCTAAATTCATAGCCGTCTATAACACCCAATACCGCATTTGCCATTGGCAAACCGTCACGCAACCAACCCATATTGATTGTGCTTGGGATTGTTGGCGCATACTGTGTGATAACCATTGGGTCTTGCTTAAATACGTCTGAAATACGTATTTCAGATGAAGAAGCATCTTGCTTTGTGTCAGCCAAAGTACGGTTAGATGTATTGAAAATGTTTTTGGTTGTAATGTTTCCGTTGGCGTCTGTTGTTGACTTTGTGAGGTTGTAGTTAAAGCCCAATTCCTGCAAGTCGCCTTGGTTGACTTCCATGAATTTTGCTTCAATTTCTACCTGCTTTACTTCACCGACGAAACGGAAGAGCAATGCTTGTATCTTTTCAAGATTACGCGTTGTATTTGTTATGATGAGCTTTGTCTGACCGTCTGTTGCAACGTTAGAACCCTGAGCCCAATCAACACCTGAACGTTCAAAGAATTTCTTGATGCCGTCTGCAATAGCGCTTGGGTCATGGCCGCCGCCCTCAGAACCGCCGCCGCCAAATGGGTTGGAAGTGTCTGTGGATGCTGTTGCATCAATACCCGTCATCTTTGTGATAGCAGCAGAATTGATTTCAAAAACTTTGGTTTCCAAATTGGTTGTGCTGCCGCCTTTACGGAATACTACAACGCCTTTTTCAATGTCGTAGGTGAACTGTGTCTGGCGTGATACCAAGTCTAAAACTTGACCCAAAGAAAGGTCGCGCAGTGTAATTGTAACCTTAGCATCGTCGGCTACGTCTGCAATCATCATATTTACACCCCTTTTGCCTTCTTCACCCTCGCTCTTTTTGTCATACTCGCGTGAGAGTACGGAGAGCGTGTCTATTACACGGGCAAGTGGAACACCGGGATCTGGGAAATTGATTTCAGGAATTATGATATCCTTGAGCTTTGCTTCAATAGGTGAAGCCTCTGAATCTTTAGGAGCGCTGATTGTCTGGCTTTTGAAGTTTCTGGGGCGTGTCCAAGCGCTTGTTACTTCATTGAGCATAGCTTCACGTGTAACCGCATAAGATAGTTCATTAGAATTCTTGAGCTTTTCATAAATGAGCTTTTGATAACCCTTAGACTCCAAGTTTGAGGAATCAAGCGTTTCTACTTCACGGAATGTATTGAGCGCATTTTGATAGTCGCCATAGAGATACTTCACACGGCCTTCAGACAAAAGTTCATCAATTTTCTTTTGTTTTTGCACGTAGGTAGAATCAACTTCCGCTATTGAATTGTTGTATGGATTTTCAGCAGCGTTTGCAATTTTTGCAACAAAAGCTTCACCCCTTTTGGCGTCTTCTTCATTGACTGCGTAATCCGCAGCCTGAGTTTTTGCTTCAGTTGTTTTCTTTTTAGAAATTGCTATGAGAGCAAGCTCCTTAGACATTGCAGCCCTTGCAGCCTTGATTTCAGCCCTTGTTTCATTTGCCATTTCAGATGAGGGCAATTTTGCTTCAGCCCTACCGAGCAATTCAGAAGCTTCCGACCATTTTTCAGCATCCATGCTGTGGTAAGCTTCGTCTATCAATTCATGTGCTGCAAGTATCTGAAGATTCTGTTTGCGGACAGCTTCAGACATAGCGTCGTCAACATTTTCTACAACAGGTTCGGCATTTTCTTCGCCTTCCTTTTTCTCAGCATCTTCAGAAGCCATTTTCGCAGGGGCTGCAGCTTCTTCGGCTGCTTTCTTTGCGGCTTCTTCTTCGGCTGCTACTTTTGCAGCTTCGTCTGCGGCTGTCTTTGCGGCGGCTTCTTCAGCAGCCACTTTTGCCTGCTTTTCAATGTCTCCATTGACGGCGATCAGCATACGCTGCACGCCTTTGTCATTAGGGGCAATTTTTACTAACTCTTCAAGAGCCGCTTTGGATGCCTGCAAATCTCCAGAATCCCTGGCCTGAAGAGCTGACACCATTAGACTCACCTTTTCTTGGGTATTGTCGCCCTGTGCGTACACCGAGCACGCAAACGATGCGCACGCCAATAATGTAACAGCAAGGACGAACCTTTTAGTGATGCTATGTTTTTTCATATGGGTTGTAGTAATAGTTGTAATAGTTAAGGGTAAGATTACTGTTTTAAAAAAAAATTAAAAGCTTTTTTTTCTGAAATATTCAAAATTTATTCCTGCGGAAAGATATTCGTATTGCCTGAAGCTGAAACTTTCACGGTTTTAACAAGTGCGCCATCTTTGTATTGGTCTATGACGGCATACTCTTTATCCATATCCATTTCTTTGACGGTGTATTTAAAACTACCGGATGTTATAGACTCTCCAACACTCTTGAATGTCCACTTAAACTTAGCGTCGCTACTTGATTTAATAAGCATCAAACGCTCATCAGGCAGAGGTGTTGGCTTGTCGGAATAGATGGTAACCGTCTTACCGAGATTTTTATCCTCAATAGTAATTGTTACGTAATCTATGTAAACATTTTGAGTTTTGTCCAACTCTCTCTTTGTGTTAAAGGAACGTATTATGAGGCCCATAGCCATTTTTTTGGCAGCGCCGTTATCCAAAACTTCCTTGGTAATTTCCTCATTAATTTTGCCCATGTACACCGCATTATTGCGGGTATCTGTGAGAGAAATAAATGGCGGCGTATAACCGGAATACCTTATGGGGTAAATAGCCGTTACAATTTCCCCGAAAATTAAATTGAAAGCTTTTTTCTCACCTTCCGTTTTATATGGAGGTTCTGCAATAAAATTGCCTTTGGAATCTAACCAAATTTTTGGAGGAGTAAAAACTTGAAACAGCCAAAGACCCCTGTCATCTTGAGGCTTTACGGCAGGCCATTCCAGTGCTTCTTCTGCACTTATGCTTATATCTTTGTTTTGCCATTTTTCACCCTTTGGGTCAAGCGCAAGAATTTTGTCCGTATCAGACTTTGTGGCGCTGATTGTACTTTTATTCAGATGATAGAATGCACCGGAAGCGCAGAGAATCATAATTGCCACTATGAGGAAAATTTTATCGTAATGTTTCATTTTTCGTAAAATAAAAATTGTTATGACTACTCAGATTTTTCTTCCGCTTTTTTGTCAACTTTTGGGAGTTCTTTTACTACTTCCAGATACTCAATTATAACTATAAATTGAGATATGTTGTTTGATACAATAGGGGTTTTTTCTTCAACGGCAGGCGTACCCGCAACACCCTCTGTAGATTCCTCAACGGCGACTGCAAAAGGATCAAAAGCCGGCGCAGAACCGTTAATAGCACCCGCATCTGCCATAAGAATAGCATTCATGTCTGCTGGTTTAACTTCAATACTGCGCACAACAAGCATTGCGTCAAAAGTGCGCAACTGATTTAAGAATAACCTCAGCACTTCAGTGTGCCCCGTAAATTCAAATTTAAACGCCAATGTATTGATGCTGCCCGCAATTCTTGCACTTATCTTTGGGTCTATCTGGAAGATTTCTTTTTTATCTTCACGCTGGCGGGCACTCATGGCACTCTTATTTTTCATATCCAAGCCGGCATTTTCTTCAGCCAGATTTTCACGAGCCACCGAAAGTATGTTCATTTCAGTTTCGGCAGGTTTTGATTTTATCAATTTGCCCAATATATAATTGAGTATGCTTGCCTGTTTTGCCAAAGGCAATATCGCCTCAGGCGCAGGTGCTGGCGCATTTGGCTGCACATAGCGCTTAAAGCCAAAGTCTATATCCGGCGCAACGACAATTCCCACATCTTTGGAATCTTTCTTCCACCTGTTTACCAAGCCGCCCAAAGAGCCCACAAATTGATAACCCTCGGTTGTGTCCAGCTTGAGGTTGAATATTTCAGCACTTGAACGGCTCAAATCTTTTACAAGAGAGTCAAGCTTTGCTTCAAGAATTTTGATATTCTCGGCAGATACGGCAACTTCAGCCTCCGAAGGGTCTGCGTTACGCGCCCTCGTATAGTTGTTCTTGGATTTTTCATAGGCGCTTTTTGCGTCTGAAAGTTCAAGATACTTGTAAATTGCAAAGCCCGTACCGCCTAAAAAGGCAAGCACCAGCACTGCGATAACAGTATAAAATATTGGGTATGATTTGGAATTAGAGTTCATCGTAGAAATTATATTGGTTTGTCAGGATTGACAACTAGGGTGAATGTAAATTTAAGAATCCTAGGGTCTGTGGCGTCTCTGGTAACATCTGTAACCCTTTGAATGAATACAAATTCTTGGTCTGTAAAACTCTTGAGGAGTCTGTCAACCCTTTCATTTGCACGCTTTGAAACGCCTTCAGGATCATCCAAATTAAGTTCTCTTATCAGCAATCTGCCAGAAAGCCTCAGATTATATTTTGCAGTTGCGCCAGTGCCAGTGCGGTCAACCTTGAGGTCGTCAAGCCAAACATCTTTTTCATTGACCAAGCGCTCTTCCATTTTGACAAAGAGGTTTATCCAATTTGCCTTTGAACGCCCCAGTATTTCCAAATCTTGAATTTTGGAAATATATTTTTCCGAAAGCAGCCTATTGTCATCAATCTGCCTTGTGCGTTGGATAAACTCAGGCACACGCGCATCTATGGTCTTTTTGGAAGAATTAAAGGCGTCTATGCAAGAGTTGAATACCAAAATTGGAGGCACTGTTGCAATGGCGAGTAAAGCCGCAGCAATAATCATGAACGGCCTCTTTGCCCTGAAAGCCATATCGCTTACGACGTTGTCAGGCAAAAGATTAACGCCTATGCTTGAAGCAAGAAGCATTCCCGAAGCCTCGCCAATAAGTTCGCTAACTTGAGAGCTGCTCTCATTAAGGAGCGCCTGATTTACTTTTGAACCAACCGTAACATTTGCCAAAGTGTCAAAATAATCAACGTTGATATTTTGATCTTCACACAAAAATTCCGCAAGGCCTTTGAGCAAAGAACCTCTGCCCGTAAGATAAATTTTTGAAGGCGCTTTGATATTTGGTTTGCGCCTGTAATTTAGTATAGACCTTTTAAGCTCCATACTAAGGCGTTTCATGTAGTTTTGGGCGCTTGCCTTAAACTGTTCTGAAACCAAACTGTGCCCCTGCTCTTGCTCTGAAGATGAAAAGAATTTCTTTTTTGTAGCCTCAGCCTGATCAAAAGAAAGACCCGACGAATCTGCAACAAGCTGTGTAAGGGCGTTGCCGCCCAAGGGTATTGTGCGTACAAAAAAACCGTCCTGCCTTGCAATAATGAGATTTGAAGACTTGGCGCCTATGTTCAAAATGCTCACGTCTTCTTCAAGATTCGAGAACTTCCAAGCATTGTAGTCAAGAACTGAAGACGCCTGCAAACGCTCAGGAACAACGCCTGAAGCCTCAAGAGCGACGCAAAGGGCGTTAGCCTCCGTAGTGCGCATAGAAATCAATAAAATTTCAGACTCAACTTCATCGCGGCTAATTTCCTGATAGTCCCAACTGACTTCGCTGAGGTCATACGGAATTGCCTTTGAAGCCTCAAACCTAATGACGTCTTCCTGGCTGGAGCCGCCCAAGCTTGGCACTTTGATAGTCTTGGTAAGAAACATACTGGAAGGCACAATGACCGTTGCCTTCCCTGTTAGACGCATAGACTTAAGCGCCACGGTCAAAGCCGAAAACCACTGATTTTGATCAGAATAATCGTAGATAAGATCACTAGTTTTAAAGTTGTCCAAAACCAAACGCCCACCCGCCACGGAGAATTCTCCGGCAACGACGCACGTGGTCTGGCAATTTATTATAAGTTTATTTTTTGAACTCATTTAATTTTTTTTTAAGGGATAAATTTTAGAAAATTCTGAAAAAAATTATCTGTCGGAAATATATGTCGGGGCAAACTTTGCAGCATTGTCGAGCTTGCCGAGGTATTCAAAACTTTGTATCGGGAAAGACGCCCTGTTTAGAGGCACCAATACGCCCTCATTCAAGGAAGAAGCCTTATCAACTTCAACTTTAAAGAACTCCAAAGCTTTAACGGGATTAGATGCAGACGCCAATTTTTTTGAAAGCAATTTTTTGTAGTTGCTTGGCGAAAGCTCTATCTGCGTACCCAAAACTTTTAGACCTATTGTGTACATAAGCGGTTCAGGCGCTAATCTGTAAATTTGCGCAGCCTCACCCGGAATTATAAATACTACGGGCGTTCTGCCTGTCGCCTTTACGGCAAGCATCTTGGCGATTGACTTGAAAGCGACCCTGCTTTCCTTTGCGTTATCGTCTTCATAAATTACAACAAGCTCAACTTCCACATTCCTAATCCAATCTTTTGTGGATTTTTCATCAGGGTTGTACTTGCCTTCAAGAAGAATTTCAAAACGCAAATATTCTGTGGCAACATCAGCTTGGTTATACCTCGCCTTAGAAACTTTCACATCTGAAATCAAAACAGGGTCCCCCTTGGGGAAGTTTGGCTGAACACGTTGAGCCCTTTTGGAAGAACCGCTTGAAGTAGGGGCAGGCGTACCGGTTGTTTCGGTACTTTCAGGAGTGTTGGCAGAATAAGCCTGAACACAAAAAAATGCAAAAATTGCTATGAAATAATGCAGCTTCTGAATCATAAGATTTCAGTTAAACTGTAAAAGAGGTGGATTACAAGCATTTTTCTCAGGTAAAAACAGATTTTTTCAAAGACACAAACATATCTTGAAATTCGCACAGCCGTTGAGGAATATACCATTGCTCGCAGGATAGAGCACATTTGGTTTAATTTATCGCAGTTTACTTTGATTTCGAGCTAGCTCAAGCCTCTTTTGGCTCAAGGATTATGAAAAATTTGCAAGACTTGCAAGGGTCTGAAAGCTGGGGTAGCACTAGCAGTGCGTCCCCTGTTTTTAGTCCGAAGCAAACGATGCAAAAATTCAAAAGCCTTTGCCAAAAGCGACAGATTAAACCAAATGTGTTCTAGATAAAAAAGACCGAAAAATTTCGGTCTTTTAAAATATTTTACAAATGCGAATGCCCAGTTGAAATGGATTGGAATCTATCTGGTGCTTTTCAAAATAATTTTCTTGATGATTTCAGAAGCCTGCTTCATCTCATCCAATTCAATAGTTGGATGCACCAGAAGCATCAAAGATGTGTCTTTAAGGGAATACGCATTTGGCAAATCTTTATGCGACCTTTCCCAACCTAAGTTTGAAAAACATTTTTCGGCAGAAATATTCCAGCAAGTTCCGGCAAATGCAGGCAAGCCCGCCGCAACAATTTCATCGGCTATTGAATCACGGCTTGCACCGTCTTTGAGCATTTTTGGTTCAATAAAGCAATAATATTTGTAATATGAGCAATACTCAAAATCTCTCGGAAAAACTCTGCGGATAGAGTGTAAATCCTTAAAAGCATCATTTAAAATTTCGGCATTATTGCGCCTGCGTAAAATCCAAGAGGGCAATTTTTCAAGTGCGCACAAGCCCAAATAAGCCTGCATTTCAGTGAGGCGCATATTTGTGCCAAAAGACTCTATCAGCCATCTGAAACCGGCAGGATGTTGACGTCTATAAACTGCGTCATAACTTCTGCCATGATCTTTGTAAGACCACATTTTAAAGTAAAGCCCTTCATCATTTGTGGTAACAGCCCCACCTTCTCCACCAGTAGAAATTATTTTGTCCTGACAGTAAGACCATGCGCCTACATGCCCTATAGAACCAACAGGACGCCCCTTGTACATTGCGCCATGCGCCTGCGCACAGTCTTCAATGACATATATGCTGTGCTTTTTTGCAAGAGCCAAAATTTCATCCATATCGCAAGGCCAACCTGCGTGATGAACGGCTATTATAGCCTTTGTTTTGGGAGTAATCAGAGGCTCTATTGTTTCCGCCGTAATGTTCTGAGAGTTTATATCCACATCGGCAACAATGGGCACGCCGCCCTGCGCAACAACTGCGCTTGCGGTTGCAACAAAAGTTCTGCAAGGCACGATAACTTCATCGCCAATTTCCAGACCTATGGCGTGCAGAGCCAATTCTATTGCAACAGTGCCGTTTGAAAGTGCTATTGAATACTTGCACCCGACAGACTCGCAAAGCTTTTTCTCAAACTCAAGATTTACTCCGCCCGTCCACCTGTTGATTTTGCCACTGCGCAAAATGTCTGCAACACCTGCAATTTCAGCTTCGTCAAAGTAGGGCCACTTTTTAAAATTATCTGTGTTCATTTTTTTATTTTAATCAAAAAACTGTGGATTGTATTCCGGAACTTTTTCTTGTATGAATTTTTTGACATCGGAAACAGAGCTCTTATTCAAGATTTGAGAAATTTCATCTGCAATAGAGTGCGCTTGTTCGTAAGTCAAAGGGTCAGAAATAAAGCTGTAAATGCGAGGATGAGAAGTCTCAACCAAAGATTCGTCTTTATGCTGAAGCTCCTCATACAGTTTTTCACCCGGGCGCAAACCCGTGATTTTTATCTCTATATCAATATCCGGTTTGAAACCACTCAGCATTATTATTTGTCTGGCGATATCTATCACCTTTACGGGTTGCCCCATGTTCAAAACAAATATGTCGCCGCCTTTTGTCTGTGCGCCGCATTGCAAAACTAAGCCGACAGCCTCAGGGATTGTCATAAAATATCTGGTTACATCAGGATGCGTTACGGTAAGCGGACCACCATTGGCTATCTGCTTTTTAAAAGTTGGTATTACGCTGCCAGAAGAACCCAAAACATTGCCAAACCTGACCGCCGCAAATTTTGTCTTGTTGGATGGCATACTTTGAACGCCCAAAGAAAGCATCTCTGAAAGGCGTTTTGTCGCCCCCATCACGTTGGTGGGATTTATAGCCTTATCTGTGGAAATAAGCACAAATTTTTCAATGCCCGCCAGACTCGCTTCTTCCGCAAGAATCCAAGTGCCAAGGCTGTTGTTGTGCAAAGCTTCAGAGGGTTGATTTTCCATCAAAGGCACGTGCTTGTGCGCTGCTGCGTGGAATATAATGTCGGGCTTTACAAACTCAATAATGCGCCTTATCCGCTCCCTATTGGAAACGTCGGCAACTACAGATTTTATAAGTATGCCAAGCTGCCTATCTATCAAGTCTTGCTCAATCTGGAAAAGCAGCACTTCACACTGGTCCAAGATGACAAGGCGCGTAGGGTTTTTTGCGGCAATTTGCCTGCAAAGTTCAGCGCCTATGCTGCCGCCCGCACCGGTAACCATAATCACTTTGCCTTTTATCATCTCATCAATCAGGTCGGAATCCAGCTTTACGGGTTCTCTACCCAAGATGTCAATCACATCAACTTCACGTATTTGCGATACTTTAAATATGCCATCCGCCAAATCCACAGTTGAAGGCACGATAGACGTATCCATGCCAGCCTTTTGCGCCAAGGCTACAATTTCCTTAATTCTGTTTGGCTGTATAGTTTTAGAGGCTATGATGAGCTTGTGAACATCATAACTGTTTTTTAAATCTGAAAAATTCTTTGGAACTGCTGATACGTTTAACCCTATAATCTGCCTGCCCTGCTTAGATTTGTCGTCATCAAGAAATATCACGGGGCGCAAACCCAGATTACGGTGGGAAAGCAGGTTTGAGGCTATAGACGTACCCGTATCACCCGCCCCGAGGATTGCCACATTACGACAAGGCACACAATCTGAATTTAAAGCCTTGTAACCCATCTCCCTCAACATCCTCAAAGACATTCTGAAAGAACAAAGAAAAATGCAGCTTAGCACAAAATCGGCAACAATCACGCCCCTAGGCATTATAAAGTGAAAGTGATTGTACACAACTATTATGGCTGAAGAAAACAGCATCGCCGCCGATATGCGCATCAAATCCGGCATGTGGAAAAATGTCAGCAACGCCTTAAATTGTCCAAATGCAACCAGCATTAAAAGTTTTGTAATCAAAACCACAATCAAGGTTTCTGCTGAAAAATACTTGAAAGAAGTAACGCCAAAATCAAAACGAAGCAAAAACGCCAAAGTTACCGCCGAGATCAAAATAAATGAATAAATTAACGTTATGATAAAAAACCTCAAAGAGTAAATCCTTGAAAGAGAGTTTATAACAATATTATCTATAATTTTATTTTTTGCAGACATGAGAGATAACTTTATATGTACTATTATGTTAATTTCCCACAACACCCATTGTTTTGCAATAAAAAAAACGCAAAGCCTCCAAAACAAAAAAGTTTGGAGGCTTTGTGTTTGGGCGATTAAACACCCATTAATTTTTCCAATGCGGTTTTGTAACAAGCAATGGTGTTTGTTACAACTTCATCCGGCAAAACCGGACCGGGGTATTGCTTGTTCCAGTCCAATGTTTCAAGCCAGTCTCTGACATACTGCTTGTCATAAGATGGCTGAGACTTCCCTATTTCATATTTATCCATTGGCCAATATCTTGAAGAATCCGGTGTGAGAACTTCGTCTATAAGATACATTTCGCCGTTTTTATCCGTGCCAAATTCAAATTTTGTATCTGCCAAAATTACGCCGCAAGTTTTGGCTTTTTGATTGCCCAATTTATAAAGCGCCAAACTTGCCGCCTTGATTTTATTGAAGATATCCGCACCCAAGAGCGCTTCACACTGGGCGTTTGTAATAGGCTCATCATGACCTTCCGCCGCCTTTGTAGTTGGGGTAAAAAGAGGTTCAGGTAATTGCTGGCTTTCCTTAAAATTTGCAGGCAAATCAAAGTCGAAAAGCTTGCCCGTTTGTTTGTATTCCTTCCAACCGCTACCCGCAAGATAACCGCGAACAATGGCTTCAATGGGCATGGGATTCAGTTTTTTAACTATCATCGCCCTTTCAACAAGATGCGGATAGTCTTTAAGAACTTCCCTCACCCTTTCAGAATGATTTGGAACAAGATGGTTTTGCATGACGCCGCTTGTGAGGCTAAACCACCACAGGCTAATTTGCGTAAGCAATATGCCCTTGCCAGGTATGCCGTTTGGCATAATTACGTCGAACGCCGAGATTCTGTCTGAAGCTATGATTAACAATTCATCGCCCAAATCAAAATTTTCACGCACTTTGCCCTTTGCAATTTTTTTGTAAGGCAAGTTGTCTATGGTCATCAAAGCTTCTTTTGGCAGTTCAATATTTTTCATGATATGTTATGCAAATTTATTTAATCTCTATTTTAAAATTATCTTGGGATACGCAGAGTCTGCCCGAGTTTAAGAGATTCGGGGCTTGAAAGTTTGTCTTTATTTGCCTGAAAAATCTCCTTCCATCTTGAAGATGAGCCATAAACTTTTCTGCTTATGCTGCTTAAAGTATCGCCCGCTTGCACGGTATATGTTGAGGGCGTATCAGGACGCACTTCTACGCTGGGCGCTTGCTGTTGAGAAGGTGCGGCAGGCTTAACCTGATGCGCCGGCAAAGAGGGCTGCTCCGCCTTTAAATTCCTTTGTGCGGCGGCGGAAATCTTTTGCATATTTTCAAAAGATTCTATCATAGAAGAAGACTGGGAAAGTTTTTGTTTAAGCTCAAAATTTTCTTTCTGAAGTTTTTGGACAAGCTCCTCCATCTCCATACGTTTGATGTTGGATTCAAACGGGCTTTCAGGCAAAGATGCTGCAAACTTTTTCTGGGCGGTTTCTATCATCTGACGCACCATGTCGGAAGCTTGAGAGTTTGGTTTATATTCCAGATATTTCCTAAAATGATATATGGCGGCAATAGGGTCTGAAAGCTTATTGAGATAAAGCCTGCCAAGCTCAAGATGAGATTCAGGCGCATCTTTGCGTTTGTCCACAATTTTCAAAAACGCACTCATAGCCTCAGCGTCATTGCCCCGCCTGAGCTCCTCTTGAGCGCGTATAAAATGCGGTTCGTCAGTTTCCTTCTGGGCAAGTTCCGAATTGTTGTCGCAACCGCCGACGGAAAAAATATACAACACAGCAAGCATGGAAAACAAAACCGTCAAAGACAGTTTTATCTTACTTAAACTTGCGGCTGTTCCAAATTTTTCCATATACTTAATTTCCGTAATGCTAGCGCACAAATTTCAAGCGCCCTAGTGTCTGAAATGGCGCACGCCGGTAAAGACCATTGCCATGTTATTAGCATCGGCAGCCGCAATAACTTCTTCATCCCTGACAGAACCTCCTGGTTGGATGACGGCGCTTGCGCCAGCTTTTGCTGCGGTTTCCAGACCGTCAGCAAATGGGAAGAAAGCGTCTGAGGCTATGATGCTGTTTTTTAAAGATAAATTTGCGTTTTCCGCCTTCCAGACGGCAATCCTAGAGCTGTCCACACGAGACATTTGCCCTGCACCTATGCCCAAAGTGCGCTCATTGGAAGCATAGACAATGGCGTTGCTTTTAACATGTTTCACAACTTTCCATCCAAAGAAAAGCGCCTTCCATTCGTCTTCGGTGGGTTGACGCTTTGTAACAACTTTCATGTTTGATTTTAGCTCGGCAATAGAATCCGCCTCTTGAGCAAGAATCCCGCCAAACACGCTTTTGTACTGAACTTTTGAAGGCTCAAAACCCAAATCTATCATAAGGCGCAGATTCTTTTTCTTGCCCAAAATTTCAAAAGCTTCTGCGCTAAAAGATGGCGCAATGATAACCTCGCAAAATATGTTTGATATTGCCTCAGCCAAATCTTTGCCGAGCTCTTTATTGGCGACTATTATGCCGCCAAAGGGCGCTTGAGTGTCTGTTGCAAACGCTTGATTCCAAGCTTCTAAAAGCGTATCGGCGCTTGCCACACCGCAAGGGTTGGTGTGTTTTAATATTGCAACTGTCGGGCTTGAAAATTCTCTGATAAGTTCTGCAGCAGCAGAAATATCAATTATGTTGTTGTAGGAAAGCTCCTTACCCTGCAACTGTTTGAAACGCTTGTCAAAATCTCCATACAAGGCGGCGTTTTGATGCGGATTTTCACCATAGCGCATTTTTTGCACTAAGGGCAGACCTATGTTAAGCTGCTCAGGCATTCCAGAAGCGTACTTGCCAGAAAGATAGTTGGCTATTGCCGCATCATAAGCGCTTGTGCGTTGATAAACTTTTAACGCCAAATTTTTGCGCAAGTTTTCCAAAACGCTTTTGTCAGGATTTTCCATCGCAGAAAGCAAAGCGGGGTAATCAGAACTATCGCAAAGCACAGAAACATCCTGATGATTTTTTGCAGCACTGCGCAGCATGGAAGGCCCGCCTATGTCTATATTTTCTATGGCATCATGCAAAGTACACTGCGCATTGGCGACTGTTGCCTCAAAGGGATACAAATTCACAACGACAATATCTATCATGCCTATGTTGTGCTTCTTTGCCATATCCATATGCGAAGCGTTGTCCCTCAGACAAAGCAGACCACCATGGATTTTAGGATGTAAGGTTTTCACCCTGCCGTCCATCATTTCAGGAAAGCCCGTGTAGTCGCTGACTTCCGTAACCGGAACGCCGTTTTGCGCCAAAAGTTTTGCCGTGCCACCCGTAGAAAGAATCATGTATGAGTGTTTTTCAACCAAAGCTCTGGCAAATTCAAGAACTCCGGTTTTGTCGCTTACAGAAATTAACGCTCTTTTTTGCATATCCGGCAAATCAATTATATTTGCCCTTCTTATACAAGAATATTTTTGAAAAAAAGATGATTTTTGCAGGCTAGGCGGATGGTTTTTGCCTTGAGGTGGAAGCCAGATTTTTTTTGTCTAAATAGAGCTTCTCACTCATGATAATATTAATGCCAAGCCTGTTGCATAGGAACAACGCCGTATATAAAACGGCAAGGCAAAATATAAAATAGTCATAACTTACAAAGCCAATCAAAGGTATCGTAACAAAGACGATAGCCGCCATGCCCATTACTATAAAATATTTTATGCTGGGCCCCGCTTTTGAATAATGTTTTTGCGCCTTCCATAAACTCTTTAAAGTAACGCCTGATATTATGGCAAAAATTGTAGCCCCGCAAATATATATCACGTACTGAAATATCCAAAGAGAGGAAGCATCCAAATCTTCAGCATGCCAGCCGTCGCACATTGGATACATCATAAGAAAGCCCAAAACTATCATCAATATCGCCGTCCTTGGGGTGATTTTTGCAGACCTCTCAGGCACTACCGACAAAAATGTATAGGTGAAACTGAAAGAAAACATCAGCAAAGCAAGAATGCTTAAAAGCAAAATCACAGAAAAGAAAATAAGCACAACTTGCGCAAATTCAGACATTGAAAGAGACGTGTCCGGTATATCCAAGTCATGCATGGTTACAACAACTGGCTTATTTTCTTTTAATTGCTTTAACACCAAAGCCGCCATTTTCTTTTGCACATCAGCCTTGAAGAAATCTTCACTTTGGCGCAGGAAAATAGTGTAGTTTAAGATATTAAAATCCAACTCTATCCAGTAATAATGCGCCAAGTGCTGCCAAAGAGTTTCAGAAGGAAAGCGCACTTTTTCATCTAACTTTTGCAACTTTCCGGCAGAGTCTTCCCACCTGCCTGTTACGTGCATCATTTTAGAAGCGTCTGCGTAGGCGTAAGTTTTTACGATAGTTTTTTCATCCACTATTGTGAAGGAGTCTTTCACTACGGTTTCTGAAGCGGAAACCAAATCCCCATAAGTCCAAACGACGTTGTCTATGCCCAAAAAGATTGTTCTGCAAACCGCAAGAAAAGCCACCAAGATTATCAATGAAGAAACTATGATTCCATAAAATCTATAGGTCAAATTCTTCGCCAAGCGTTTTGGACTCAAATAGTATTTGCCTAACTTTTCTTCAGATTCCATATATCAATAAAACAGATGCATAAATTTTTCCGCCATCTTAACAAAAGGCCAAAGTATGTCTATGCCCAATTCATCTGCAATTTCTTTTTCGGCGCTTTCCATAGACTGCTCCGTAATGTCGCCAACTATTTTCGTTATGATATCGTGCATTGTTACGCCGTCTTCGGCATCGCCCAACATTTCATAATCCAAATTTTCAAGCGGAATTTGTATGGCTTCACCCTTTGGACCTATTAGAATTTTTCCGCCGTTTAAGGTAACTTTTTTCACGATAAACTTCATAGGCTTGGGCCCGTGATTTTCATGAAATTCTTGCTCTACCGTCTGCCTTAGCATGGGTATTTGTTCTTTTGAAGCCGCCAATAAATCTAAAATTGCAAAGAGGTTGTTTTTATCCGTAATAAGGCCGCCCAAAGAACCGTCATAACTGTCCAATCTGGCAAAGTAATCTGAAATTTCTATGGATTCTATTATGGCTATATTCACGCCTTTTCTATTTATGACCTGTACGCTTGTGGCTATTTTTATGTCGCCAAACCTGAGCGCACGTTCATCCGGAAAACCATCGGGGTTTCTGATATCAAAAGCTTTCAAGACTACAAGCTGGCTTTCGGGTTCAATTTCCATCCTCTTGATTATCGTTTTAATGCCGCCGAGATAAGAGCGTATGCCGTCAAAGCCTATGTTTAGTGGCGAGAGATTAAGCTCATCCACCATAATGCCGTCTTTTTTATGGCAAAGCAAACGGGCGTTTTTAATGGTGATTTTGTCAAATTTTACTTCCGGAATTTTAAATTCATCCCCCTCATTTACGCCTTCAAATTCTGAATCAAAGAGATTGTTTCTTTCTGTAGGGTACATGACCGATATTTTTTTTACAATTTCCAGAAAATTGTTTTCAGAGCCCAAAGAACCGAGCATTGCGCCCTGTTTGTCTTCAAGCCTGACCTGCGGCGAATCAACGGTAATTTTGTCTATATAAACTGATTGCTTGCCCGTTTCAGGGTCTTTAATATTTTCATATTTAAGGGAAAAATTATTCAGACTAAAAGCGTTGCCCTCTGGGTAGCCTTGAGGATTTTTTATGGCAAATCTGGAAAAACCAAAAGTGTTGTTTTGAGTGTCCATCAAAACGTCGCCAAGTTCAGTCTCTATGCCGCATATATTGCTTTTGAAATCTTTGAGGGCAAATGTCTGATTATGAAAAGAGAAGGAACTAATTTCAAAAACGTCAACAGCCCCGTTTATGACCCGTAAATTATTGACTCTGATTTCTTTTACGGGGCTTAAAAGTTTTACGTCATCTTCAATAACGCTTATTTGTTCCGTAAAGTCTTTTGAATCGCCCATCAGTAGCTCATCCAAATCTACGCTCAAGAAAAACATAAACTCCCTAAGCATTGCAAAAAGATTGCTTTTATGCATAGATGGCACAACCACGCGCTTTTCAGAGCGCCCTTCTAAAATGATTTTCGGACTGCCAACAAAAATTCTTTCAATTTTTTGTTTGCCTAAAATATTGAATTTAAGCTCCAACTTTTCGGCAAAAAATGCGTCTTTTTCGGCAAAGCCTGTGGGGTTTTTGAGGGAAATTTTTTCTATGATAATAGTCTGCGTTATAAGGTGTATGCGGACATTTTCAACTTTAGCATTTGCCTCTATGTAAGAAGCGCTGTTGTTTATGGCGTACTTAATAATGTAGTCCAAACTGAAAGTAAGCACCACGAAGAATATAACCAAGTACACAAAAAGTGCACACACAAAATGCAAAAGCGCCTTGGTAAATTTGTAGGTAGATTTGAAAAACCCGACCACCAAATACTTCAAACATCTGAAGGAAAATTTTGCCGATTTTGCGCAGGCATTTCCGCAGAATTTCAACGCTTTGTTTTTTTTGCGATGTCGCTTTACAGTGTGCATTAATAGAATCTAGAACTTAATATATATTGTGGAAAAGTAGCCTATCCATCAAAGACTTGTCAAGGAATATCAATTATAACAGTTGCGCTGTCTCAAAGGAATAATCGGCGATAGGTCTCTGAGATGCCATGTTGATTAATTGTCATTTCAGTTACGCATACCAACACATTTGCCGGCAATTTACTTTACGTATTTTATTTTTCTATTTTCATTCTGAAACCCGCCATAGGCAAGCCATGGGCGTTAAATATGCAAGCGTTTGGCTTTGTATGATTCATCCAAAGATAGCGCACCATATCGCTTGAAGGGTCAACTTTTGCGCTTATAACATTGCCGTTTAGGGTTGGCTGAATGGGTTGCCACTGCCCATTGACACGCACTTCAAAACCCTGCAAGGGCTGTTTTGCAACAACACTTTCAGAGTCATTGCTATTCATTGATATCTCTAAATTTCCGCCTTTGAGCTTTGCCGTGATAGGCTCTGGACCATAGCAAACCACATTTTTAGAATAGGTTTTTTTAAGCGCCAAAAGCGCCAATCTTGTGCCGGCGACATGTTTATCTCTTGGGTGTATATCGTCTTTATCGCCCGAATCTGCAAGGCTTACGCCGTCAACATTGGCGATAATTTTTTTGCTATTCCTTTGCGCTTCCCTAGTGATTGCCCAAGCCGAGGGCGAAAGTCTGGAGTCTTTGTCGAAGGAAGCAAGCTCCACATAATAAAAAGGCATATCCGCATTTTCAAAATTCTTGCGCCAAGACTCTACAACGCTCGCAAATTTATTTGAGAACGCCTCATAAACTTTGTCTCCCAGTCCTTTTTCATCGCCGAAGAAGGCGTCAGCCTCGCCCTGATACCAGATAGCGCCTCTCAATGTGTAACCCGCAAGAGGGTAAATTTTTGCGTTAAACCCCTTTGAAACAAGGGCGTAAGGTGCGTCTGGATTGGGCTTGCGCCTCATCATTTCACCCTGCGCTTTTTTATCATCTTTACTTATGGCGTCATATTTTTCCTGCCATATTGCGAGTTCTTTTTGGTAATCATACTCTGCAAAAGTTTTTTTATGTTTTGCGACATAAGCGCTAAATGCGGGATAATTAATCATCACATCCTCATCGCCCCAAATAATCATAGGAGAGCCGCCTATTGCGCTGGAAATAATGCCTATTGGCGCATCCAAAGCCTTGTTAAGCTCTGCCGCAAAGACAAAACCCACGGCGGTAAAACCGGGTATTTCTTTTACAGTTGCCTTCGCCCAACGAGATTTTTCCGGAGAATCCGCTTGTTTCAAGGAAGCGGCGGCGTCTGTAGCTTGCATAAAGCAGCGTATATACGGATAATCTTGCTTGGCGTATGCGTTTGTTTTTTCGTCGTTGACAGAACCCATCATTGTGCACTGCATATTTGATTGCCCGCCCGTAATCCAAACTTCGCCAACCAAAACATCGTTTATCTGCTTAACTTCTTTGCCGTTTTCATAAACCTTCAAGACCGCATTTTCTTTTGACGCCTTGAGAGGTTTTAGATGCAAATTCCATTTGCCTTCATCGTCCGCCTGCGCAGAAACACTCTGACCTGCGAACTCCACTTTGATTTGTGATTTTGCCGCAGCCTTGCCCCAAATCTTCACAGGGTTATCTTGCTGCAAAACCATATTGTCCGAAAAGATTTTCGGCATAAAAAATTCCGCAAATGCAGAAGACGCTAACAAAAAAGACAGTAAAAAAACTAAGACTTTCATGAGGATGAAAGTTACTAAGTGTTTATCTTTTTACAATAAAAATATACCCGCAAATTGCCATTAAATTTTAGCGTTCTAAAATATATCTATAAACCGCATTATTTTAGAGATGTTTAAAGCCAAAAAAAAAGACGGTTTTTTACAACCGTCTTTTTAATTTTTCAAAGATTTCAATTTACTTGCGACGGCGATAAACCATGAACGCTAAAGCCAAAATGCCAAAGATTGCACCATAAGTGCTAGGTTCAGGAATGAATACGGCGTACAAACCGTCGGCCCTAATTTCCATTTCCCAACCGAGTTTGTTTGTGCTAAAGTCTGATTCGGAAAAGTCTGTGCCGTCAACCCACTCAATAACTTTGTATTCTGTGGATTCATCCATCACACCACTAAATTCAAAGAGGAATACACCAGTATTTATGACAGCCTTTGTGAGCAAGCCAGTACCAGAAATTGCGGAGTAACCATCATTATTGTCAATATCCACATAACCGATAAGCTGTATCATGTCGCAAGCATTGCCAATAACATCTACCATAATTGTGCCGCCCGCCCATTCCATAGCGCCTGCACGCACTTTGCCCAGGCCTTCGATAGGCGTTGTGTTATTTGTCTGAGCAACTATACCCAATTTGCCGCCTTCAAGCCTGATGTCCTTTACGCCATAGCCTAAATAACCGTTGATATTTACAACGTTACCCGTTTTGCCCGCAGCGTCAACATTGCCCAAATATAGCGAGCCCGCCTTTATAGTAACCGCACCCCTTGTATAAAATTGATTGCAGAAGTATTGAGTGTCATTGCCTGTTTTCACAATATCCATAACGCCCTTGCCGGAATCCCACCATACCATACCACTACGCACGCCACCAACCACAGGGTCAGAGCTGAAATCATGCACACGGCCAGAGAATATGTAAGTTTTGTTGCCGGCAGTTGTACCCTTCAAGTTAACAATAATCTTATTGAGATGATTTGCCCAAATTCTGGTTTGGTCGCCAACGGTAGTGCCGTCAAGCAAAACGTGCTCTATACCGGCAAAACTAAATTCAGCTTCAGTAGTACCCGCCGCCGAAAATTGGAATGTACCTTGGCTGGAAACGGAATTTGATTTGTAAATCTTCAAAGAGCCGTCTACGTTAACTTGAGCACCGTCAACGGATTCTAAAGTGCCTGAAAATATACCTACGTTTGAGCTTAAACCTGCAATGACATCGCCCGTTACCTGCAAGGAACCTTTAGCCCTAAGCAGAGAATTGCCCGTAGATCTCTTGCTTAAATCTAATTCAGTATATCCAAAAGTAATTTTTGCAAATTTTGCAGCACCGTTTAACTCAATAGTGTTGCCCTTGTCGCTTGCTGAATTTATGTTAGACATTTCCAAGCCGGCGATTGTAGTAGAATTTGAATAGATGTTAAGATATGAAGTATCGCTGGCGGCGAGTCCTGAAGTATGCTTTTTAATTGTGCCAACAGTTACTGAGTCCATCTTTTTTGCGTTCTCGCCAAAAGTAAGCGACGTGCCACCCAGACCCATTGTAACATCGTCCATTGTAACGTAGGCGAACTCGGTAGAAGAGTAACCTTGTGTATTTGGACCGGGGTAAATAAACATTTTTTCTTTATAGAAATTTGCCTTTGCGCCGTCGCTCAAACTCAAGTTTTTTAGAGTAACAGTTTCCGCATAGGTTGTAAGGGTGGAAGCAGCGTTAGCCGTGCTTTTCCCGGACAGCGCCATATCACTTTTAACAGTGAGGCTTTTTATCGCGCCACTCCAAGAATCCGCATTTGTACCGCCGGCAGAAACAGCCTTCATGCCAAATACCGCTTTTGCGCCCTTTTCAATAGTGAAGGCGTTGTATATTGTAACCACGCTTGCCGCAGTTGCCGATGAACTTGACCCCGGCGCTATATGATAAAAGTAAGCTTCACCGCCCTCTTTGACGATTAAAGAACCAAGATCCGCCGCATCTGCGGAAACATAAAACTTTGCGGCAGGGTAAACACCTTCAACAGCAACACCACCCACAGTGGCAATACCGCTTGTAACCGTAGTAACATCGCCCTCAGTTGTAAAACTGCCAAGCTTAAAACTTTTTAGCGCCTGACCTATACCGCCGGTATAACTTTCATTACCTATGCTAAGCTTGCCATTTTTGACATCTATAGTTGTTGCAACTTCCATCATTGCGCCAGAGTTACTATTACTTCTTCTGAATAAGACGCCTAAAGTTGAATTTTGCACGATGTAGCCAAACTTTAAAGTAGAAGCTGACGTAAAGTAGTTATTAAAATCATTTGTGCGAGCGCCTGCGTAGTTATTTTCAAAACCAGCCCAATTAAAAGCTGAACCGTCTATATTGTTTTGAGCGCTAGCAAGAGTATCTGCAATAGCGTAAATATCCCCAGCTACTGGCAGCGCACCTGAACCACTACCGTCTTTATTTGCCGCCCAATTTGCGGCGTTCCTAAATACGGTAGAGTCTGTACTTGTAGTGCCGTTATAATAATAAGTAGTTGCAGAATAAGCAATACCTGCGAGTGAAAAAATCAATGCAGACAAAATATTTTTCTTAGTAATTTTCATGAGGCCTTTCAAAATAATTCAACTAAATGGGGCTATGTTATGGCTGCTATTCTTACAAGATATTTTAGCTTGACAAGTTTTATTTTCAAAAAAAAACAACATTTTTACAAAGAAAAAAGCGTTCAGGTTAGAACCAACCAAAACGCTTTTCAAGCTGTCTATAAAGACAATTAAATTTATTTGTTTAATTTAGATTTACGCCTCAGCACAAAACCCAAAGCAAAGAGGGCAAATATTGCCGCATAAGCGCTTGGCTCAGGTATTGCATAAACAGCATATAGACCATTTGCCCTAGACTCAAACGCCCAATTTTCCAGATTAGACTTAAATTCAGAATCCTCAAAATCCGTCTGTTTTTCAGTCCAAGATATCAGCAGATATTCAGAACCGTCTTCTTCAATCATATTGCCGTTAAATTGGAAGAAAAATTCAGTGGCTGCGCTACCCTTTGTGATAGTGCCCGTACTTGCCAAATGGGTAAAATCTGCGGCGTTTAAATCAAACTTGCCTGTAAGTTGTATCAAGTCGCAATTTAAGCCGTTAAAATCCACGACTATTGTGCCGCCGCTCCAGACCAAATCTGTTGCCCTAAGCGTGCCTATTGCGCCGTTTGCGTCGCCATATTTCATTGCGCCAAATTCACCGCCGTTGAGCCTGACTGTAGATATGCCGTAGCTGCTATAAGCGCCTACTGCAACATTGTTGCCTGCTGAATTGCTGGCATCAACATTACCCATAAACAGCTTGCCTGAATTAATGACGGTATCGCCCCTGTAATAAGACTGACCATAGATTTTTTGCGTATCTGCGCCGTCTTTCACCAGACCTATTGATGCAAGGCCCTTCCACTCTCCAAATTTATTTTCGTCTTTGTATTTTGTAGAGCCTGAAAAGTCATGTATTCTTGCACCGTATGAATAAACATTTGAAGCGTTGCCCGAACCTGTCAAATTGATATTAGTCAACTTGCCCGCCCCAGCTGTAACTATGCGAGATTGGCTATCTACCGCAGTGCCGTCATAGGAAGTTGAAGTAAGACCATAAACCTTAAACGTACCTGCCGTAGCCGAAGTATTTGAAAGCGCCAAAACCGCAGAGCCCGAAGCAGCCCTAGAAACTTCCAAATCAGAATTTACCGTAAGGGTATTTCCGTTAAATACGACGCTGCCATCGACATAGTTTGTTACACTCCCAAAACCAAGTTCAATTTTATTGGTAACAGTTAAATCACTGTACAGCGTAATTTTATTTTCGCCGTATGCCGTACGCATATTTGTTTTGCTGCCAAAATAAAGCGTGCCAATTTCAGCAGTAGAGGCATTGATAGAAACTTCCGTCGAGCCCGTTGCTGTGGAGTCTCCAATATATAGGTTTGTAATCTCAAGAGAGGTAAGCGCTTTTGAAGATGTGCCAAAAGTGGCAACCGCACCAGTGTCAACCTTTAGCTTTTCTATTTCAACATTGGCGATATCTGTGCTGGAGGCTACCACATTGGTTGTGGTGTCTCTGTAAGTGGTCTTAACATCTCTAAAAAATTCTGCAACACCGGAAGTATTCAAATAAAGATTTTTCAAATCTACAGTTTCAGCGTAAACAGAGAGCTTTGAGCCGGCGCCCGTTACCGTGATATCGTTTGTCGAATACACTTTTTCAAGAGAGTGAACAACATTTTTTAAGCCGTCGGTAGAATTGCTTGCCCTACCCAGCTTGACCAAGCCGCCGCCGCTTACGGTCAGAGTTGAAGCAAAATTAACCGTTGGCGCAAAAGACTGTATGGTGTTGGATGCGTTGGCAGTCTGCGTTTGGTGATAAACAGCCAAAGTAGCTTTTGTGTTGACATCAACTATGTCATTGAAGTTCACGGTTGATGACGCCATCCTGATTTCAGTGGCATTCGCAGCGTCAGCTTCACCGAGATAAATTTTACCGCCAAAAGTGATAGTTTTGAAAGCCTGCGTTTGCGACTCAACAGTGCCAAGATTTATAGTGCCTTTTTTCACGGTAACGGTGTCATTCACCGTCAGAGTACCTGTTGTTACGCCATTTGACCTGCGGATAACCATAGTTGTTGCAGATTCTTGCCAAATAGTGCCTACCGTAAGGCTTGCCGTAATATAATTATCGATAGACGAAACGCCAGATAAAGTCTTGTTTATAATGCCTCCCATGACAACCGTACCACCCATATTTAATTGGGTTGCGGTATGCTTATCGCCCACGCCGTATATGAAGCTTGCGTTTATGGTGCCTGGGGCTTGGTAAGTGGTAAGACCTTCTTGGTCTGTCGTCCAAACAACCGCACCCATAGAATTTGTTGTGCCCTGCCAATAAAGTGTAGCGGCACTCGCAGATACGCACAAAATGAGGCATGAGAACAAGGGGTATAATAACTTTTTCATATACATAATTGGGGTAAATTTACTGTTATGCCGATTTAGGGTGTTAATTCGGAAAAGCTTGTCAATTATTTTTTTAACCCCTAGCCAAAGTACGGTTTAAATGGCAATAGATTTAAACCCCACTTAGTCTAGCATAATTCTCTAATATAGATTCAGAAATATGGATTCGGAAAAAATCCCAAAAAATCAGAATTAAACAAAAAAATCCATCTTGACAAAGCGTGCTTAAAGCTTTGAAATTTTGCGATAGCTTTTTGAGCCCACGTATAAATCTTCTAAACTTATGAATAATACCACAGCAACCCTTGCACTTTTTGCCGCATTGCTACCCGCAAGCTTTTTATTCGCCTCTTATGACTACACAAAACATCGCCCCCTGCCCCTGACTGAAGTTAAAACTTCCTCAGTCATAAAAGTATCCGACTATGGCGCAATACCTGATGATGGCGGTAATGATTTTGACGCAATATCAAAGGCATTTGCCCAAGCTCAAAAATCGGGCGGGAATTGCAAAATAGTCTTTGATGCGGGCACTTATGACATTAAACACACAAAGTTTGATGAAAAAGGCGGCACATTCTGGCATCTTAAAGATCTGGAAAATGTGCATATTCAAGGTAACAATACAAAATTTCTGGTGCACGACACCAACTATGGCATATTGACAACTTCAAAATGTAAAAACTTTTTGATAGAAAATTTTGAAATAGACTACTCAAAAATCCCCTGGGCGGAAGCTACGATAGATTCCGTCGATAAAGACACAAACAGCTTGGTCTTAAAGCTGAGAGATTCTTCGCCAAGACTTGACGACCCTATGTTTGCCTACAAAGGCGTGCACCCCTGGGGCGCCCCCTTAGACCCAAATATTGCGGGCAGATACAAGTTTGACCACTACAACTGCTGGTTCTTCGGCTCTCAAAAAGATTGGGTTAAAATTGACGACTCAAAATATAAAATCACAATTACGGGCAGAAAAATTCATGAAAACCCAGGCTCTCCAAAATTTGAAGTTGGCGATAGATTTTTTGTGTTAGCCCGCAATGATGTCGGGGTGCTCTATGTTTCTTTCAACTGCCAAGACATGACGCATAAGAATATAATCTCTTACGCCGCACCCACCGCCCATTATGTGGGGCACTTTTGCGAACGCATGAACTACATAGGCTGTAAAGCCTTAATCAAAGACGGACGCTGGAAAGGCGGCAATGCAGACTTTATCCACTTGCAACAAAATAGGGTTGGCCCTTGGATTGAAGACTGCCACGTTGAGGGTGTCTGCGATGACTCCATGGTGGTCTATACCCGCCCCTTCTTTATATATGACACCGACGAATCTTTTACAAAAATGAAAATAGGCAGGGCAATTTATACGGAAGACGGCTGGCGCAAACAAATCCCCGAAAAACTGCGTGAAGACGACATACGCTTAGGCGACACTCTGTTATTCATGGAAAGCCGCTTGGGCAGCGTGCTTGGCAGGGCAAAGGTGGTGTCTTTTGATAGAGACTCCGGAGAGCTAGTCTTAGACAGCCCCATCAAGGTTGAACTTGTGGAAAGCCGTGGCAAGCCAGTGGTGCAGGTTTATAACGAAGCATTCTCCAGAGATTTTGTCGTCAAGAACAATACTTTCAAAAATTCCCGCAGGTACGGTCTTTACTGGAAGGCTTCAAACGGAATCATAGAGGGCAATTATTTTGAGGGTATCAGCAATTGCGCCATAAGTTTGCACAACGATGCCGACGCCCCCAACGGCCCATTTTGTTCTGACGTAACAATAATAAACAACACTTTTAAAGACAATGGGCTTGAGAAAAATTACATGAATTACCACGGCTCTGGCGTGATTTCGGTAAAGGCTCGCTCTTTGCAACATGGAGAATCCAACGCAACAGACTGCTACAAAAACATAGTAATCAAAGACAATAACTTTATAAATTGGTGCGAGCGTGCAATACTCGTCAAAAACACAATAGGCGGTATTGTAAAAGGCAATAAGATTGGCGATATAATGCCCAGAGGCACTAATAAAGAGGATATTGAAGTTACAAACTCCATAAATGTGGATATTAATTATTAATTTTGGAATCAATTATGAAAAAAATATTGTTTATCACTACACTTTTTTGCGTTCTTGTTTTAAACGCTCAAGAAAAACCAAGGCTCTCTTTGGAGGCCGAGGCATTCCCACTTAAAGCCGATTGGGAGGTCGCAACGGTTGACGGCGTACGCTGCCTTTTTACCGAAACTTCAACCGCCATGCCTGCTGTCGTAATAAATGTTGATGTGGCGGGCTCATACAATGTCTGGGCACGCTCTAAAGACTACGCCACCGTGAATCCTAAAATCAGAAAGTTTAGAATAGTCGCAAACGATATAGAGACCGAAGGCACGGGCGGCTCTCACGGCAAAGAGGGCTGGGAATGGCAAAACCTCGGCAAGCTTGAACTTGTGAAGGGTGAAAATACGGTCATGATTAAACGTGTCGGCGTAATGCCCAGAGTTGACTGCATATTCTTTGCCATGGATGACAATTTTGCGCCAAATCCAAACCATGCTTCTCCGGCAGCACGCACACACTTTGCGGCAAATATTCTGAAGTCTAAACTTGAAGAAAACTACTCTACGGAATTTTCAAATCTGAAAAAACTGACTCCGATAAAAGGCGGCAAAGTTGTTACAATCTCAAATGCCATTTGCAAAATTTCTTTTGCCGAAAAAACCGACGGCAAAAATAAATTTTTTGAACGCCACGTTGAAGTCTTGAAGCCAGACGGCACTTGGGAGGCAATGGCAAATTGCTCAGAAGAAAACCTTTTCTGGGGTTATACTATGAGCGACCCAATATATTCAGACGTTCCATATTTCACCTCTTGGAAAAAAGCGCCGCAAGCTGAAGTAGAAGTTAAAATGGGCAACTGCTCATTCAAGGCAAATGTGCCGGCAACCTACCCTTACGCCCCGGAAGAAATGAATGTTTTAAGAATCAAAAGTGTTGAAAAACTTTCAGACAGCTCGGTAAAATTAAGCTATGTCGGAGACGTTGAAGCCACGATGTCTTTGCCGTTTGCGAATGCCTCGCACATCAAAGTTGAAGTCAATCTGCCTGTTAAAAATGACGGCTACTACACCGTCGGCATGACGGCATTTTCGGCTTTTGAAAGGGACGACTTTGCCGCAACGCAAATGCCGCCGCTTTTTCAGATGCGCAATATAATGCAGTCTCCAAAAATGCTGGGTAATAGGTTTACATCCCACCCATTGGCATTGATACAAAAAAACAATTTCAAGCATGAGCCTTTTGTCTATGGCGTAGTGGCAGACCCAACTCATCTGCCGAGCCAAGAGTGGACTTGGAAAGGATATTCATACTACGGATTCTCTTTGGCTTCCCCGCAAAATAAATTGCAAACGGCAATATTTGAGCCAATCTTGGGCGCAAACAAATCTTTCAGAAAATCCGGAGAAACAATCAAATCTTCCTGGTACATAGTGGGCATGTACGGCAGATGGTTTGACGCTTTGGATTCCGTCAACAACACCATATTGGCAGGCGGAAAACATTTTAGAGAAGCTTACGAAACCTCATTTTCAGACGCCCTTGCAAATATAGCAAAGTATCTTAAAAATGAGGAAGCAAGCGGTTGGTCGCCAAAGCTCAAAGGCAGATACAATATTGAAGACTTTAATTTGGTAACAAACGCAAGCCCTCTTACCGAGCTTTCCGTTGCAATACTTACGGATGATGAAGATTATTATAAAAACATCTCTTTGCCTGTGATTGAATATACGCTTTCAAGGCAGTCCTCGCACTTTTCCCCGCGCACAAAATCAAGCCCCTACCACGGTGCGCCTTATTCCATGACAGTGCCGTCAAAAATGTGGAAGGCGGATTACTACCTGAGTTTGCACAGAATACTCGGCAATTCTAACGAATGGTTGGAGGAATTTGCAGGCTCTGCCGACAATCTCAATTTATATTCAAATATGCCAAGCTGGGTGAAAACTTTTGGGATGTATCTTGCAAGCCCCACGGAAACCCTCTTAAACAAAACCAAGGCAGAATGCGATCCTTGGCTTGAAAAAACCTTCATGCAGTCCACCACTGAAGAGGGCGATTACAACAACTTTGCAAACGTAAGCTTTTATCCATACTGGTGGTATCTGCCAGACTTGTATGAAGTTACAAAAGACCCAAAGTATTTGGATTACGCTCAAAGAGGCGCATTTCACACTATGGCTGCACTCTGGGCCTACCCCACGCCTGAGGATGGCGACGTTACAATAAATAAAGACAACTGCGTAAGGGGCATAGGCCACATGTGGTGGAAAGGTACGGAACAGTTTAGGCTTGGCTGGAATGAACAGGAAGAAGCCAAGAAAAAACTTTCTCCCGAACTTTTGAACACTGTCTTTTCCCACGAAGTGCATGATGCCGGCTTTATCATGCCGGAAAAAAAGGCAAACGCTTGGAAAGTTGCAAGATTGGGCTTGGGCATAGAACAGCCCTCAACATACAGGTGCGGCGGCAGTAAGAATGACTGGAATATCTTGATGCCCTCTTGGTCGGCAGAAATGTTGAAGGTTTATCAATACACAAATAGGGACGTTCTGCAAAAATTCTCTCGCCATGCAATCATTGGCAGGTACGCAAACTTTATGGGCTATTATGTCTGCGACTTTACAGACTTGTTCCAAGATGAAAACTACTCGTACAAGGGTCCGGATATTTCATCTTTCTACTACCATCATGCGCCCTGCCATTTTGCGCAAACTTTAGACTACATGATGGTGCAGTTTGAGATTGCCTCAAAAGGACAAATCAAATTCCCCTTTGTCCGCCAGCAAGGTTATGTGTGGTTTACGGACAGAATATTTTTGGGTCTGGGGAAAATTTACGATGAAGAAAATTGCAGGATAATTATAGATAAAGATGCCGTGCGCCCCGACAGCACCAAAGTAAGCGTGCTCACAGCCCGCACAGAAAATAGTATCATTGCACTTTTGCTTAACGACAGCCAAAGCCCCAGAGACGTAAAGTTTAGCCTAAACGCAGATTCAAAGCTCATGAAAGACGCCAATAAATCTGCGCCAATCAAGCTTTATGACGCCTCCGGCAAAGAGCTTTCAAGCGTAAAATTTTCAGATTCAAACCAGATTAAAATTCCCGCACAAGCTTTGGTATATATGAAAATTCCCGCAGCAAAAAAACAGGTGAAGATTGATTTGCCAAAGATGCAAGATGGCGGCCATGTCTCTAAAATAGGAGCTTCACAAACTTTTAACGACTTCCACGCCTTCCGCATACGCTCGCCCTTCGGCAAAGATTCTATATATGCAGTAATGACTGGCGGTGTAGAAAAGAACGCAACATTTACGCTAGAAATGCAAAAGCCTTACAAAAAAACTTTCACCTGCAAGGAATTCCCGTTTGAAATCAGCATATATCCCTTGCCCATGGATTCTGAAATTGTCTTTAAAGTATCCATACAAGAAGACGGCAAGCCTCTTGAAGACTTGGGCTCATACGCAATTAAACCATGATAAATTCAGCAATACACAAAACATTCAGATTAAAAAATGCGGCAGTTTTTGCCGCAGCCTCCATATTTGCGCTGTCCCAAACTTTTGCAGAAGTTGAGGTATCTACAAATTTTCCCGGCGGCAACGGCGTTATTGAAAAAATATCGGATGAAGAAATTGTATTGCATCAAGATTTAAGAGACACGGCAAGCTGGTGGTTTTATTGGAATATTGAAGTGAAAAATGCGGGTGGCAAAAACCTGACTTATAAATTCACAAAACTTAATAATAACCCAAGAGTTCCTCTAGACGCATTTGGCCCTGCTTTCAGCATCGACAATGGGAAGACTTGGAAATGGCTTGGGGCGGAATCTGTCAACAAAGACGGCTTTACGCACAAAGCTCCAGAAGGCGCAAATTCAGTACGATACTCATTCGCAATCCCCTATCAGCTTGCCGACTATCAAAAGTTTTCAGAAAAATTTAAAAGCGATGAGCGCATAAAATTTGAAAATTATTCAAAAACCCGTGGCGGCAGAGAAAGCCCGGCAATCAGAATGGGGTCGGGCAAAAAGGGCTTATTCATTGTGCTTACCGCACGCCACCATAGCTGCGAAAGTTCGGCTTCTTATGTGCTTGAGGGTATTGTTGACACCTTGCTTTCAGACCCCAACTGCGCCGGACTAATTGAAAACGCAGAGTTTTTCATTGTGCCATTTGTAGATTTGGACGGCGTTGAAAATGGCGACCAAGGCAAAATGCGCAGCCCTTATGACCACAACCGCGCATATCTTGACGACACGATTTATCCTGAAATTTCAGCCATAATGAGCGAGTTTGAAAAGCGCAAAAGTATGAAGAAAATCGCCATAGATTTGCATTGCCCTTTTATTGGCGCAGTACAAAAAAATGGGAAGCATTCCATACACTCCGTCATACATTTGGTCGGGTCTGCAAATCCCGAAAATTGGAAGGCGCAGTGCCGTTTTTCAGAAATTTTGGCGGCAAAAAACAACTCCATCCTGCCTTATTTGCCCTCAGATAATTTGCCTTCAGGAGTTTCTTGGAATGACGCCAAGCACGCCATTGCGCCAACATTCGCAAATTTTGCTTCAAAGCAGCCCAACAGCAAACTTGCAACAACTTTTGAAATCCCCTACGCAAACTGTCGTGGCGTATCTACAAGCGCTGAAAATCTGCGCAGTTTCGGACGGGCTTTTGCCGCAGCCATATCTGCCTATGCCGATGAAATTTTGGCGCAATAGAAATTGTTGGCAAACGCACACATACTAATTGGCGGACACGACCGTACTTTTTTTGAAGCCCTTATCAAGTTTGAACGCAAGCATTTTTAGCTCCGCAAATTTTTCTGCGTTTGATTCTGCAAGATTTTTTGATTCAGAAATATCTTCTTTAATATTGAACAAAAACGGCGGTTTATCCGCCTTGCTTACGTTCTTTGCAAAGGGCGGCAAGGGGCTTTCAAAAATGACTTTCCAATCTTTATAGCGCAGCCCCGCCAATTCATACTTGATTGTATAAATCAAAAATTCCTGACGTGGAGACTGGGCAACTTTGCCGCTTAGATATGCGCTTAAATCCACACCGTCTATGCCTTCTGGGGGCTTTGCGCCCGCCAAGCTTGCAAAGGTCGGCAAAATGTCTATAGTTGCCATGATTTCAAAAGACTCTCCTGCCTTAAATAATTTTGGATAATATATCAGACATGGCACTCTTATACCGCCCTCAAAAAGCGTAGCTTTGCCGTTGCGCAAAGGCGTTGCAGAGCCGCCCATTTCTTTCTTTACAAGCCACGGGCCATTGTCGGAAGTAAACACTATCACGGTATTTTCAAGCAGACCTTCTGTTTCAAGATGTTTAACCAGTCTGCCAAAATTAAAATCTATCTCCTCAATAACGTCGCCGTAAATGCCCCGCTTTGTCTTCCCCCGAAATTTGCCTGAAGCGTACAAAGGCACGTGCGGCATAGAGGGCGTAATACAGATATAAAAAGGCTTTTTATCCGCCTTGGATTTATCCACAAATTTTATAGCCTCGTCAAAATAACGCTCTGTCAGCATTTCTTGACGTGCGGGCAGCTCTATAACTTCATCATTGCGCATGAGCGGTACAATGTCTTCTGCCTTGCAGGCGTCTTTGTTATTTTCAAGCGCCTTTAACTGCTCAAAGGTTTTGCCATTGGTTATCTTCAAATCTTTTGCATATTTTGCGTTTGGCATAAGCCACATATCGTTGCTGTACGGCACCCCGTAATAATAATCGTAACCCTGATTTGTGGGCAGATACGGCGCAAGGCATCCCAAGTGCCACTTGCCTATCATAGCGCTTGCATAACCCGCAGGCTTGAGAACTTCCGCAATGGTGCGCTCTGAATCGGACATCCCGCCCAAGTCGTCGGGGAAATATACGGAACGTTTGTTGTAGTAAGGGTTATTTGCAGGCTCATGCCTGATATTTGCGTGATATTTGCCCAACTGCAAAGCCGCACGGGCTGGCGTGCAAACCGTAGATGTGTAAAAACTTTTTGCCACTATGGAGTCTTTTGCGAGCTTGTCCAAATTGGGTGTGTTAAAATCTTGCGCACCCATCACACCCAAGTCGGCATAACCTTGATCGTCCGTAAAGACTATAATAAAATTGGGTTTATCGGCGTAAGCAAACGCATAAAAACAAAAGATAAATGTTATAAAAAGTTTTTTCATAGAGTGGTAAATAACTAATAAATGACTAAGAAGTTTTTACAAGCTTTAATGCTTTTAACTTGAAGCAATCTTTAAATTGTTAGAGAATAATAGGCAAGTTCCCATCTGTTTTAAACCTATGAAAACATTAAGCAATTTGAAGGGTTTGCCCGCAATACCCGCATTTCACATAGTGATAACGGCTGTTTTAGGCACAATTTTAATGGATATATTTTTGTATAGCGGCGGAAATGTTTTTTTAGCCTTGCTTGCCCTATTCATCCTAATAACCCCGCTTGATTTAAGCTACTACAAAAGTCGGAAAAACTGCTTTCTATTTGCCGCAACAGCCTTGAGCGTGCTTGCTTGTTTCACAAATGCAAACTCATTCAATGATTTTCTGAGTACTTCATTTGTCTGCATACTCTGCATGATAGTTTTTAGGGCAATGCAACTAAAAGTGTATTCTCCAAAATTAAAACCTCTGTGGCTTTTAAGCATATTGGTTTTTCTTTTTTCCGTCGTGATTGAACCTGTGGCACGCACAAAAGAATTCTGCGGGAAAAAGAATTTTTCTTCTGAAAAATTTTTGATATTCGTTGCAGCATTTGGCATTGTCTTAATTGTATCGACAATATTTATAACAATATTTTCTTCAGCCTCACCACAGTGGGAACCGCTTAGCAAATGGATTTCAGAGAATATCATCGGGAATTTTGATTTTAAAAGATTTGCCGCTTGGCTCCTATATTTCATTCTTCTATTTGCGTTCTTTGGAATGTTTTTTTATACCAAGGCAATAAACGCCATCAAAAATGAATTTCATATTACAGAAACAAACACACCTCAAGAATATGAATCTTTTGTGCTAAAAAACATAGAATTAATTCTCTATGCCGTAGGCGCAGCGCTTGTGGTTTTCAATATAATTTTTGCCATAGAAAACTATTTCAACATATCTTACTTCATTTGGGGTTTAGATTTACCCAAGGGTTTCACTCATAAATCCTACGCTGAACAGGGCGCAAACTCTTTGGCTACGGCAATATTTGTTGCGGCTGTCATCTTGGCATTTTTAAACTCTGGCAACAACAAAGGCTTGAGAGCGAAAATAAATATACTTGTCTATATTTGGATACTTCAAAATTTTCTAATTTGCATTTCAGCGTTTGGACGCTTGGCAAGCTATGTATCGGCGTATGATTTCACGCTTACCCGCCTAAATGGCATGCTCTGTTGCGTATTGCTTTTTGTGGGTCTGATAATTTCTTTCATCAAAATCTTTAATTCAAAATCTTTGATTTGGCTGGTTAATACATCATTTATCGCACTTTGCTCTCTTGTTATTTTAAACGGCCTTTGGGATAAAGACCGCTTTGTAGCCAATTATAACGTGGATAAATTTTTAGAGCGCCACGCTGAAAATAAAACCAATAACTATGTGGATATCCAATATATTTTGACTCTGGATAAATTATCATCTTTGGGGGCAAGGTTAAAATTGCATAAACACTACCAGCAGTATCAATTAGTTCAAACTGCAAACCTAAAAATAGAAGATTTGAAGGCGGAGTGGGAGAACAAAGAATACGAATATGAAAAAGGACTGCGCTTTATAGACTTGCGTTATATGCGCACCAAATGCGAAGTTGCCGCACTGGGCATCTTTAATAACTAAACCGTATCAAATAAAAATTGTTTATGAAAAATAAATTTTTGATAACTTTGACTTGTACGCTTGCCGGTGTTTTTGTGTGGTCGGGGATAAGCCCTTACAATAGGGGGATATGGTATGTCGAAATATCCAGCGTGCTGATTGTGTTTTTTGCCCTCATTTTTACGCATAAAAAATTTCTTTTTTCAAACACCAGCTACTTCATAGTGTCATTGTGGCTGGCTATGCACGCCATAGGCGCAAAATATAGTTTTGAACTTGTGCCATTTGATTGGGTTACAAATCTATTTGGTTTTGAACGCAACCATTATGATAGGGTTGCCCACTTTGTCATAGGGTTAAACGCATACGGCGTGGCTGAATTTTTATTCAGGACAAAGCGTGCAAATTCAATCAAAGCTGCGGGTTTTTTTGGCGTCTTATTTATAATGGCTATGGCAAACGCTTGGGAGCTTATAGAATGGTCATACGCCGAAATTGACGGCGGTGAGGTCGGCGCAGCTTTTTTGGGTTCTCAAGGAGACGTTTGGGATGCCCAAAAAGATATGTTAGCGGACACTCTCGGCGCAATAAGTTCTTATTTTATTTTTACGCTGCTTAATAAAAAATATTAGAGCGCCACGAATTAAGTTTGCCTCAACATCCACAAAAAAAACGGCATCAATTAGTGCCGCTTTTTAAATATCAATTATTTTTTCTTGCCTGAAAGCCTTTTGAAAAATATCCCCATGCCGCCAGCCAACAATAGGGTTGTCATAACGCCGGGAAGTGGCTGACCTGACGGAGAACCTGGACCCCCGGCGGCCTGTGTAGGAATGATTTGTATTGCGTAGAATACGTCGTTATAGTCTGAGTCATACTTGAATGCCGAGTCTTCAAAACCAACGATAAGTGTTTTGAGATCTCCGTACACCAACTGACGCACACCGTCAACTTCAGTATAATACCATGTGCCAACC
>JAVBLZ010000021.1:0-17101 GCA_031553045.1 Opitutales bacterium
GAAAGTCTAAACTCTGTTAATAGATGTTTTAATCACAAAATGTCTATGGAACAAAGAAAATACCATCGCCTAACTTGGCATGATAGAAGAATAATTATGAACTTATGTAAAGCAGGAAAATCACAAAAGGACATCGCTCTCGCTTTGGACGTTTCGCCTGCAACAATATCTCGAGAGCTGAAACGAAACGTTTTTGTTTTCGATTATCACTTTATTTATGCTCAAATTCTTGCATTTTGCAGAAGATATTTTGTCAAACGAAAATCTAAAATAACCTCTGACATAATCGAAACGCTAAAGCTTCATCTTGCAAAAAAGTGGACTCTTGAGTGCATCGCAAACACTGTGCTCAAGGGCAAAGTCTGTTGCCAGACTCTTTACAATTACGTCCACAAAAATGCTGAACTTCGCAAACTTTTGTTCTTCAAAAAGCGATATCGAAAGCGTGCCAGCGTGGATAATCGAGGGCAAATTTTGAATCGAGTCAGTATTGAAGAACGTCCGCAAATCGTTTCACAGTACGGTCGCTACGGCGACTTTGAGGGAGATTTAATCGTCGGCAAAAATCATAAAGGTGCGCTTCTTACGCTTGTCGAACGCAAAAGTAAGTACGCACTTGCAGCGAAACTTGAATCAAAAAACGCCCTGCAAACAGGCGACGCAATCATTGTATCACTGGGCAAGCTCGACGCAAAAACGCTGACGCTCGACAATGGCAAAGAGTTTGCAAATCATGAAAAAGTGAGTCTGAAACTTGGGACGAAAGTTTATTTTGCACATCCATATTCGTCGCATGAAAGAGGTTTGAGCGAAAACACAAATCGACTTTTGCGGAGATATTTTCCGAAGAAAACAGACTTCAGAAAGGTCTGCAAATACGAAGTTGAACAAGCGATTAAGGAGTTAAACTCGAGACCGCGAAAATGTTTAAATTGGAAAAGCCCTAACGACTTTTTGCCAGAGTTGATTTTAAATTGCGCCGCCCCCTAGGGGGCAATGATGATTGAACAATCTCTTTAAACCAAGTTAACTTAAATCTTTACAAACAACAATAATAACAATACAAAATATCTATTAAATAAATTGCACTAGCAATTGGAACTTATAAAATAACCCTGTCCTCGGCGACCCCACATGGGAGCGTCAGGATAATATATTAACCTTTACAGCCATCAAAAATAACAATACAAAACATCTATTAATAAACTGAACTAGCAATTTGAACTTACATTCTCAAACTCTTGCGTCGATTCGTATTTCATATAACTGAAAATGGCATATATTTATAAAATTACATATCCCAACGGCAAAATTTATATTGGGGCATATTGGCAAAGAAAAACAAGCAAGTCATACGTTCAATGCGACAAAATGTTTACATATTTTGGAAGCCCTACCCAACACGAAAAAATTAGTTGCGATTTGGCAAAATACAAAAAATGTATTACCATAAAAAAGGAAGTTTTATACAAATGTGAAGATCCTGAAAGATCACGCTCAAAAGAAGAACGAGAACTTTTGGATAAAGAAAATGAACTTATACTTCGATATCAGGCAAACAATCCTGATATTGGCTACAATTTAAAACCTAAATTTAAGAAATGAGCTTAAACACAATAATAAAAACTTTATTGACGCTATATAAAGCGTAAATATTTTTTTGTTATGAAAACTTTGTCGAACCTCCTAAAGGCTTGTGGGATATTTGTCGCTTTCGGCATATCTACTATATCCGCAATGGCTTCCGCCGAAATGGCGAAACTTTGGGAGAATCCGGACATTACGTGCAAACCGCACACACGCTGGTGGTGGCCAGGCAATGCTGTTACAAAAGAGGGCATAGATTTCCAGCTTGAAGAAATGCACAAAAACGGCATTGGCGGCGTAGAAATTATGTCCTACATTGAAATTTTTACTAGGGGCAACATTCCTTTCGCTTCCGACGACTTTTTTAAAATGGTGCGCCATGCCGTACAAAAGGCAAAGTCGCTCGGAATGACCGTAACAATATCCTTTGGACCGGGCTGGAATTTCGGCAATGCCTTCGTTCAGCCTAAAGACGGAATGCGCTGTCTTGTAATAGATAATCTTGGAGAATTTGAAGGTGTAATTTCTCTGCCCGAATTAGGAAAAAAAATAAACTCAGCACTACCTTATGCAAATCTGCGTCCAAAGCGTTTAGAACTTCTTATCGCTGAAAAAATCAACGCTACTACAGATGAAACTTTTGTGCTTACTGAGAAGGTTAAGGGCGACAATTCCGACTTTGCAAGCTCCCCATCGCTTTCGATAGACGAGCCTTTACCCGCAGGAAAATGGCGTATCACCGCCTACTGGAAGCTATTGACCGAGCAAGCTTGTGTACTGCCAAGCAAATCTTTCGATGGAAGTAAAATCACACAGAAAACTACGCTTGTAAATCATTTCGACCATGACGCCGTAAAAAAAATGTCGGATAAAATGTTTTCGCTTTACGACAAATACATAGGCAAAGAGTTTGGTAAAACTGTTGACTGCGTTTTTAATGACAGCTTCGAGCTTACCCATGACGACTTTTATTGGTTTGACGGTTTTTTCGAATATTTTAGCAAGATTAAAGGCTACGACCTGCGTTGGCGTTTTGCTGAAATGATTGAGGGCAAAAGCAACGATGCGCCTTTATTGCGTTACGACTTTAACCATATATTGCACCTCAAAGGCATTGAAGGCATAATTGATACAATGCAGGCAGAATGCGCACGCCGAGGCATGGATATGCGCCAGCAACCGCATTACCGTTTCCCGCCCGAACTGATGGAGGCGGCAGGCAGATATACAAGGCCGGAGACAGAATTGAATGTGCGCATCTTCGACCCCAAGTTCTACCCGCACAAGCTGACTTCAAGTGCGGTAAGGCTCTACGGCGGCAAATGGACTTCGTCTGAAACCTTCACTTTCAATGCGGGTAAATATAAGACCACTCTTTCTGAAATGAAGCGCTCCGTTGACGGATTTTTGCGTGACAACGTAACGCAATTTTACAATCACGGCTATTTTTATACGCCCGAAAAAAGTCTCTCCGCAGCACGAGACTTTTTCTGGATGAACCGTATATCGCACGTGAATCCTTGGTGGCATTTCTACAAACATCTTGCGGAGTACACGGCACGTGCGGCGTCAATATGCCGCAACGGAAAATTTAAATCCGACATTCTTATATACACGCCAAACGACACCGTATGGTCGGAAGACATATTCTTTAAGGTGTCGCACATACGAGACGTGCCATGTGGAGAGCTCCCGCTTTTCCTTGTGGCAAATGGCTACGACTTCGACGCCATCAATAACGATCTCATATTGAAATCGAAAATAAAGGACGGGAAAATATTAATAAACGGTTACGACTATTCAGTGATATTTTTGCCGCGTGCGATTTTTATGCCTTTGTGCGTCTTGGAAAAATTAAAGGAATTTGTTGCCCACGGAGGAATAGTGATAGCGCTGGACAGGCTTCCAACACGCCCCACTGGGCTTAAAGATAGCACGGAAAACACAAGGAAAATTGAAAACATAGTTTCGGAAATTTTCAACCTTGAGGGTAGCGTTAAAAATTTCGGCAAAGGAAAAACTTTTTATGCGCCAGAGGTAAAAGGCTTTAATTACATTGAAAAATGGGACCCAAACTCAAAAGAATATGCGCCTATAGAGTTTAGGCAGGATTGGATAAATGTCGAAAAATTCCTCAAAGCAAATCTGACGCCCGATTTTGAATTTGCTTCGGGCAAACATTCTCAGGGCCTCACATTCTACCATAATTCTTACGGCGATATAGACTCATACTTTATAACAAACCTTTCACCTAATATTGTTGACGAATACATCATATTCAATTCAAAGGGGAAAGTTCCGGAAATTTGGGATGCAATGACGGGGGAAATTAAACCTTTGTATCGCTATGAAATCCTCAAAGACGGCAGGGTAAAGGTCCGTATTAAGCTGAATGAGTGGCAGTCATGTTTTATAGTGTTAAGTCCAGCACCAGAAACTCCGCAGATAAGGGCAGATAATCTCTGCGAAATTTTGGAAGCCAAAGAAGATTCCGTGCGGGCAATTACTGACAAAAATGGAAGTTTTTTTGCAGACCTAAAATATAAGGACAAAACTTCAAGGCTGAAGGCTGAAACTAAGAAACTCCCCAACCCCATTGAAATTGTTGGAAACCCTTGGACACTTTCACTTGAAAGTATAAAGGGCGAAAGAATCGAAAAGAAACTGGACGAACTCAAACTTTGGAACGAAATACGTGGGCTTAAAAACTTTTCGGGACAGGGTATTTATACGACAAATTTCACGCTTCCTGAAAGCTTTTTCCCGAAAGGAGAAAAAATCGGATGTATTTTGGATTTGGGAAAAGTATATGTCTGCGCAAAGGTTTTCATAAACGGAACGGAAGTCGGAGATGCATGGATGGAGCCCTACGTGCTTGAAATCCCCGAGGGGCTTTTGAAAGTCGGCGAAAACAAGCTGGAAATTAGGCTTGTGAATCTGCTATGGAACTACGCCGCAGGACTAAAAGCCCCCGAAGCCTTGCCATCGGAACTGCATGAATATTACGGCGGCGGAAATCACAATAGCTCTAAAGTTTTTGAAAAACTGACTCAGTCGCTTAAGCGCAACAAAGACCTCATGCCGTCGGGTCTGCTTGGCCCTGTAAAAATTTACCCACAGATCGAGATTGAATTGAAATAATATATCAAGAAATAGCGCCCTATGTCAGGTTGTAGGAATAAGCATGCTATTATTTGAAGATATAAATTTCATTGCCTTTGATTTTTAGAACTTAAACCTTATTCCGGCATTTACTGACCAAGGCGTGGAATATTTGTCTCCAAAAGAAGCCTCGTAATCCAAGTGAATTTGAGACGCCTGCGTCAACTGGAAAATTAAGCCTGCCCCAAAAACTGCATGAGTGCCGTCTGTATTAGGACGGAAAGATTCGCCCCCTGAGTAAATATTTCCGCCTGAACTTATCTGCTCTTGAACGCCTCCTTTTAGATAAGGTTGAAAAACATATCCTTCAAACTCTAAGGTTTTACCGGCACGAACAAGCGCATTAAATCTGTATATATCGGAATCTGCGGTATCCATCTGCAAGTTGTTTGACATCACAAAATCTTCAGAGAAAATATGCAAATATGAAACTTGAGCACTTGGTTCTACAAACCATCCTCCTTCAAATGTAAATTGGCGACCAAATTCAATAGAAGCTCCAAAGCCCAAATTTGAAAAGTCGGCATCAGTGCCAACAACATCAACAGTAGAGGAGAACCCTTGTCCTTTCAAAGCTAAGTCCGCATACCAACCGTCTGTCTCCAGCCAGCTAACATAAACTCCGCCGTAGCCTGAATTTGTTTCACCTTTGCCGTTTGAAGCATCTTTAAAATTGCGTTTCGAGCCTTGGTATCCGCCGTATATGCCAAAGAAAATTATATTGTTTTCATCTATTTTAAGTCTTGTATCGGCACCGACGTCCGTGCCCCATTGATACTCTCTAAAGCTGCTAAGCCCTCCGCCTAAAAAAGCATTGCTTTGCTGTCCATAACCACGTATCCATACATCAAACTCTCCCTCGCCTTTTCCGCCTCCCAAGCGAAGTTCGCCCATACGCTTTAACAAGTTGTCCGTCTGAGTAAACCAACCCATAGAAATAGCCCCCAAAGTGGAAAGCGAAGCATCGGCCACCCCGCTAAAACCGCTTTGAAAAAGATTCCAAGTTTTTCCATTGTCGCGGGTTTGCAAAGAATAGCGATATATGCCAAAGTCTCCGGCGCTGCCATTTGCGCCGCCGCCAATAAAAGTGCCAGCACCACTATTATTAGCCGCCGCAACAATAGTGGGTACGCTTGACACATCTTTAGGCGCTTTATTTGGGTCGCCCAAGAAAACCATGTTCAATGTGTGGCTGCCTGTAATATCGCCCCCTACGGAAATTGTATCCGCTTGTTTTGTAATCAAATTTACCTCAATATTATTGAAGGTTTGCGAACCTGAAAGGTTTCCTGCAATACTAAAAGTATTTCCAAGGTTTTTGAATTGAACTACGCCTGAGCCTCCAAAATCATTCACAGAATTTGTGTCTATAAGTAAAGTACCATTGTTTATAAATGCTCCGCTTGAAGTAAAACTTGCTGCTTCTGAAATGTCTAGAGTTGTGCCTTGTTTAAGTTCTATATTTTTTGCGGAAAAATTTCCGCTTATCAAAGAAGAATATCCTCCGTCAAATTCAACTTTCCCGCTAAGCGTAACCGTGTTATGCTGCGTGTCTGAGTACACCCCGTCAATATAAGCGTTAACGCCTATAAGGGTTGCGGCTTGCGTTGCATTCCCTTGTAAAGTCAGATCGCCTACATACGCACTGCCGGAGTCAACATTGCTGGCAGTCAACGTAACATTTGCCGTTTTTGCGAGAATTAAAGCTTCTCTAACAAATGTAGTTTGATTTAAAGTTTGAAGATATCCTGCGTTAAAAATTGAGCTATTAATCGTAGTTGCGCCAGCCCCATTAAAAAAAACAGTGTTTTCCAGTTGCACAATATTGTATTCGGTATCCGAATACGCCTCCCAAGCTGACATACCATAGCCTTTTAGCGTTGCGGCAGAAGATGAGTCTCCTTGTAAAATAATTTTTCTCGCACTTATTAAGGTCGAGGTAACTTCAACATTAGCCGTGTTTGCCAAAGTTAGGTTTTTGTAATCGTTTATAGAGCCATTGCCATAAGCCCAAACTTCCAGCTCTCCTGTCTTAAAATTTGAACTGTTTATGGTAATGTCGTTATAAAGCTTAACATATGCTACATCCACTTTACTATCTTTTGTGTCCGAATAAACGCCTCTTACATAAACATTGGCGCCTATTAGAGACGCTGCTTGCGTGGAACTTACAGACTGTAAAACAAGATTTGAAACATTCAAACTTCCACCAAAATTCAATTTGGCGGTGGAAGACAGGGTTAAATCTTTATAATTGTTTGAAGCGTCTTTGACATGCAAACCGTTAGACTTAAAATCCGAACTGTTAATTGTTGTGTCTGTAAAAAACTGCGCAGTGCCTATAAGGGAAACTTTATTATACTGAGTGTCCGTATACACACTGTGCACATTCATATGATTACCCGTAAGCGTTGCGGCATCCGTACTCGAGGCTTGCAAAGTTAGGCTTGAAGCTTCCAAATCTCCCGTTTGCAAATCCACTTTTGCGGTGGAAGAAAGGGTAAGGTTTTTGTAATTGTGAGAAATATCAAAAACCCATAAGCCGTTAGATTTAAAATCCGAGCTGTTAATTGTTGTGTCCGACCAAATGTTGATGTATGAAGAAAGCAAGACTTTGTTATGCTGTGTATCTGCATAAACTCCTCTGGCAATGATATGAGAACCTGTTAATGTGGCTGCGCTTGTTGTATCGCCTTGCAAAGTCAGATCTTTGATTCCTATAAGACCTGAGGTCGTTATATTTGCAGTGGACGCCAATGTGAGATTCTTATAGCCTGTTGCGCCGTAAACTTCTATTGTCTTGGCGCTAAAATCAGAACTGTTAATTGTTGTGTCTGTCCCAAATTCCACATTGCCTGAGAATGAGGCTTTATTATACTGAGTGTCCACGTATGCGCCGCGTATGCCAAGATGAGAGCCTGTCAATGTGGCTGCCGTTGTTGCATCGCCTTGCAAAATGAGATTTCCCGCATCTAAGTAAAAACTCCCGGAATTTACATTTGCCGTGCTTGCAAGCGTCAGGTTTTTGTAATTGCCTGAGGTGTCTACAAAATACAAACCATTGGACGCAAAATCCGAACTGTTTATTGTTGTATCTGCATGAAACTCAGCAGAACCTAAAAAGTTAAATACACTTGTAGCCGTATCCTTGTATGTTGAATGAATAGTCGCCTTATCACTCCCTATTATGCTGCCTTGGTTTGTGAATGAAGAGCTGTCTTTAACATCCAAAAATCCGACATTAAGAGCAGCTTGATTCACAAGCGATGCGGAACTTGAAATCTCCAAGGCCGATGTCAACTTTAAAGAAGTGCCGGTATAAGTCCATGCGCCGCTTTGTATGCGTAAAAGGAAAGCCTGTTCTCCGGCGAGAGTAAGAGCGCCTCCCGTTAATTCTCCTGAAGATGGGAATACCGCAGTAGCGCCGTTTTCGGGTTTATTTATAGGCTGTCCACTGTCGGAATCGGTCCAAGCTGAAGCTTGGGTCCAGCTTCCGTTGCCATCTGTAATGCGAGCGGCAACTTGAGCCCAAGTTTTGTTGGATGCGATGAAAATTAGTGTAGGCAAAGCTGCACACACAATACGACCAAATTTTATAAAAGTATAGTTCATAGAAGAAGATGTAATTGTTTGTATTGCAATAAAGTTATAATAACATTGACATTGATGTCATACTCAAGGACTTTTTTGGAAAGCCATTTAAAAAAGTATTATTTATGGATACGCCATTTAAAATTAAAGAGATAGCCAGATTTTTTGGAATGACTCCACGCATGTTGCGCCACTATGAAAAGCTGGGTTTGCTCAAGCCTGAATATATAGACAAACACACGGGTTACCGCTACTACGGCACAGAATCTTACGATACTCTGGCGCATATTTCCGACTTTAAGTATGTGGGAATGGGTCTGGATGAAATAGGCCGCTATCTTCAAGGAGAGATTTCTGCAGACGATATTGCTTTAAATTTCGACAAAAAAATAGCCATGCTAATGCGAAAAAAAGCCCTAATTTTAAAACATAGAAAGAAAAATCAGATATACAAAATAAGCCGTGAACCTTTTCAAAGTTGTCGTTGTGTAGAAAAACGAATAGAAGGAAAAACTCTGGAGGATTTTATACTTCAAACTTATATCTTTTTTGGAGAAGCCATTAAAAAAGGCGTCGTGATGAACGCTGATATAGGAAACTTTCTGGAGTTTAAAACTCCGAAGTTTTCGCTCACAAATATGGATACGACGTATCGCATCATTCTTGCCGATAAAACAAGCTTTCCCGATGAAAAAATTTTCAAAAAATGCGACGTAATCCGCACTATTCACTATGGGAAGCTTGCCGATTTAAGCCTCGCTTTTGAGGCGCTCAAAAAATACGCCTCCAAGAATTGCCTAGAAATTACGGGATGCCCCATAGTCGTAAACCTTGAAGGTTCTTACCGCAATGCAAACTCATTTATCATAAGCGAGGCAATGCTCTCTGTTAAAAACAAAAAAATGTCCAAGAAAAAATAGAGATTAAACGGCAAAATTATAAAATTGTAAAATTACTCAAAAAGAGGTTTGCTCCTATAACGCAATGTGCGTTTTTTTAGTCTCTTATTTCATCCTATATTATGTTGACATAATTTGAATTAAAATGTACCTCATAGAATTCATCATTAGGATTGGTTTTAATTTGCTTGATTCATTTCCTATCGATAAAATTTCCTATTACAAATATGGGGCTTAGTTGTTTCTAAATCTGTGTTTGGGAGAAGAAAATAAAATTTCTATATATGAAAAATAAATACATATTCTTTGATAATTGTGAAAACGCTAACTTGCTTGCAAAATCTATATCGCTCTACGACAATAACAGGGCGTGTACATATTTTTTGCTGGACGAGGCTGAAATGCTTTCAGTGCAGAGTTTAAGCGCAGGCGCTAAAACAACTTTCGTCCAAAAATCAAAAGATGATGCAAGCGGGTTCTCAACCAAAACAATCCATGATATTTTTGATGTAGGGCAAAGTTATATATTCTTTATATCTGACAATTCAGATAGGAACGCAAGCTTGGCAAAGTCTTTGATGGAAAAATTAAAAAAAGAGGGCGTATCTGAAAATAATGTCTCTATATTTGCCTCGATAGATTTTGACGGCGCAGAAGAAATATTTGACCAAAAAAATAGAGAGCTTTTAAGCCACTTTGAAGTTAAAATTATTAATGAACCGTATCTTTGTGCATCAACATTGGCGTCTTCTTACAAACCTGCGGAGCACCTAGATATTGACAATAGCAAAGCGCTTGTCATGGAAGATTTTGACATGTTTGTCTTTGGTTTCGACAAGTCCGGGCAGGAATGCCTGCGTGATATTTACGCAATCAGCCGTTTTCATAATTCCAAATTTAATGCGGAGTTGTTTGATAAAAATATGCCGCAGTTGGCGCCAAAATTTAAAAAAGATTATGCAGGCATGATTGGCGACGGCGTTTTCAATTTTATTCAGCTTGATGAAGATTTTGAGCTTATTTTTAACATAGCTTCAGAACGCTTATCCAATACAAATCTCATCGTGCTCAATACGTCTTCCGACACTCTTAACGCCAAGCTTGCAGAGGCTCTGCAAGACCGTATTTTCAAGTTGGAACTCTCTAAACCAACAATAGCTTGCCGCATTTCAGATTCCAGATTTTTTGAGGAATTTTCCGATGTAGAAAAATTCCCAAGCATAAAAATTTTCGGCAGTATGGATGAAATTTGGAGTTATCCCGCCATACTTGATGACAGGTTCAGAAAATCGGGAAAGCTGATAAACGACTATTATAACAGCACAAAACAAGACTCCGCAAAAATGAGAAGCTGGCTTGCGCTCTCCGATTTTGACAAGGCCTCCAATGAGGCGGTTGCACGCTTCAATAGTTCTTACGTGCGTCTTGTTGGTGCAAAAGTGTTTTCACAGCTTAAGTCTTCTGCAGAATGGGTGGATTTTCTTAAATCCAATCTTGAAATTTACGAGAATTTGGCACGTACGGAACATTTGAGATGGTGCGCTTTTTTATATTCACAAGGCTGGGATGTCATGCCAATAAGCGGCATAATGCAATCAAATAAGGACATCAAGAACAAGCGTCATGTCTGTCTTGTGCCATTCGATGAGCTTGATGCTTCTAGTTCCCATTTCAACGAAAACTATAAGCGTTATGACTTTGACAATATAGACAGGGCTTATGAAATCTTTTTTTTTCTGAGAGGTAAAAAGCTTTTTTAACCGTCATGGATAAAAAATATTTTGCTTTTATAAGCTATTCCAGAAAAGACAAGGTTGCAGCCGAGTGGCTTCAGAAAGGCATGGAGCACTTTCGATATCCGAGAGAATCGGTTGTCATGAGCAAATGTCCGCCGCACAAAAAATTTGTGCGCCCAATATTTCTAGACAAAAACGAACTGGAAGTTTCTTCCACAAGTTTTAATTCCGATATTGAACGTTGTCTGGCAAATTCAAAATATTTGATAATTCTTTGTACGCCAAGTTCAGCGCATTCGCCGTGGGTCAATGCGGAGCTTGAGTATTTTTTAAAAACACACAATTCAGATTTGTCTTTAGTGCTTCCCATCATAGCCGACGATGCTGGTGTAAATGCCATTTTTGGCGGTTATTTTGCAAAATATAAGGAAAAATTTTTACAACGCAACCTGCCTGATATGTCTAATCAAGGGGGCGGGACGAAGAAAGACGCAAAATCTTTGGCATTGGCAAAGACGCTTTCATATTTGCTCGGCATGTCGGTTACGCAAATTCACGATCGTTTTAAATTGGAGCAGAAGCGTAAAGCGCATATATTTATTTTTTATCTGCTTTTTTTTATAAGTATTATTACGGCGGCAGGCGGAATTGTATATAAGGTTAAATATGAGTACAAGCAAGCATCTGTGGAACTTATAGACAAGGCGAAATTGGCTGAAGATGAAGCAGAGAAACGCTTAATTGAAGCTAAAACTGCGCAAGAGCTTGCTGAAAAAAAAGCACAAGAGGCAAAAATCGCTTACATTGAAGCGCAAGAACGTGCTCAAGAGGCAAAGCTTGCCGCAGAGAGATCTAAACAGGCGGAAGAAAACGCTAAAAAAATGGCGCAGGAAAAGCAAGAAGCGGAAAAACTCTTGTTGAAAAATAAACTTGAACTAGAAAAAATTAAATCGCAGTCATTACCTTTTACACCAAGAGATGTTATAAAAATTGATATAAGAACTGCAGAAGAACGCATAAAAGGCGTCTCCAGCTCGCCAACAACTGCGGTTATAGAGTATTTTAAAAAAGATCAGCATTATCCAGCAGATGTGTTTGTTTGTATATCTAAAGTATATGAATATTTAGGTTATGCTTCAACAATCGGATTTCTGGAAAGGTATGAAAAATCAGATTCTTATCCAAATCTGGAAAGTAAAATATTGAACCTCAAAAAAATCCTTATTTCTGCGCTTGAATTCAATTTGTCATACAGGATGCATGACGGATATGTAGAAAATTCTATACGTGAGGGAATGCCGATTATTGTCGTGTTTAAACGCACTTTTGAATCCATTGCGGATAAGATTGTGGATAGAACGCTAAAGCGTGCAAAGTGTAAAACTATGGCTGAGGTTCTTGAAGTATTGTCGAAAGACATAGTAGTTGCGAAAGGAATGGATACACAAGATGATTCAAAAAATGCGGAGGTTTATGCGGGAATTATTTACGGTTTCAATATCAGAAGCGATGAATATGTATTTTATTTTAAAGGCAATGTTTGTAGTTTGAAAAAGTCGGAACTTTCGGAATTGGCTGAATTTTTTGTGTTTCCTGCTTTAAATCAAAGGAGTGCGGCGTCAGATTCGATGGTGAATATTGTGGCGGGGCAAGAAGGCGTCCAGCCTTCACATTCTCCCGCATCTTCCATCCCCGAACCTGTCGTACGGCAATTCGACAGTGTGGCGGAAAAATTTAAAGAAAACGTAAAAAAGGAAGACGGGGCTTGGGTTAACCTAAGGTCGGAGCCCAATAAAGGCAGGTATTATGAAATTATATGTGATATATTTCAGTATCTAAAATGCAACGTGCAGCGTGATAAGGTAAGGCGATATGCAAATTCCGGCATTCATACAAGCATGAGAGATTCAATTTTAAATATATGTGAATTTTTTAATTATGATTGGAAGATAATTCATAATTGGGGCTTTAATGACGAGCTTGTAAAAATATCTTTGAATGAGGGTATTCCGGTTTTGGTATCGTTGAAATCTTTCGCTAAAGATAAAAATATATGGGACGAGATAACTGAACGGAAGGGTGTAGGCGAGGTTTCTAAAACACTAAAATATCGTTTTTCAATGACTAACAGAAATGATTTTTCAGAAAATGACGATTTTTATGCGCTTGTTTATGGATATACAAATGCGGGTTGTTACAAAATTAATTATTTGGGCGTGGAATATTTGCTAATGTCTGGCGAAATACATATGTTATGCAGAAATCTTTTTTTGTTCAAATATGAAGCAATGAGCACGTCAAAATAAAATTGAAAAATTGTGATGAATAAAGGAGTTGTTCGCCAATGGAGAACTTTACGACAGTCATGGATAAAAAATATTTTGCTTTCATAAGCTATTCCAGAAAAGACAAGGTTGCGGCCGAGTGGCTTCAGAAAGGCATGGAGCACTTTCGATACCCGAGAGAATCGGTTGTCGTGAGCAAATGTCCGCCGCACAAAAAATTTGTGCGTCCAATATTTCTAGATAAAAATGAACTGGAAGTTTCTTCGGTGCGCTTTAAAGAAGATATTGAGTATAGTCTTAGAAGTTCAAAATATTTGGTAATTCTTTGTACGAAAAATTCAGCGCATTCGCCGTGGGTCAATGCGGAGCTTGAGTATTTTTTAAAAACACACAATTCAGACTTGTCTTTGGTCTTGCCAATTATCGCCGACGAAGGCGAAATTAACGAAGTTTTTGGCGGATTTTTTACGCCATATCGCGAACGTTTTTTGCAGCGCAATTTGCCTGATATGCGCATTCAGGAGGGTGAAACAAAAAAAGTCTCCTGGAACATGGCGTTGTCTAAGGCGCTTTCATATCTTTTGGGCGTATCAATCACGCAGATACACGATCGCTTTAAGCAAGAGCGCAAGCGCAAGCGTTTTGTGTTTGTTATTTACGGCATGCTCTTCATGCTTATGGCTCTTATTGCCGCTTTTTCCATATATCTAACAAAACATGAACTAAGGCAGGTTTCAACAAAGCTTGAGGGCAAGGCAAAAGCTGCGGAAGAAGAAGCGCAAAAACGTTTGGAAGAAGCTAAGCTTGCCCAAGAATTTGCGCAGAAAAAAGCTAAGGAAGCACAAGAAGCCGCTACTGAAGCGCAGAGGCTTGCTGATGAGGCAAAAATTGCTTTTGAAAAATCCAAACAAGCTGAAGAAAATATCAAAAAAATAAGTAAAGAAAAACAAGAGGCGGAGAAAAAAGCGCAACTGCAAGAACAGGAGTTGGAAAAAATGAAATCTAAATCTCCGCCCTTTACGCCCAGAAAAGTTGCAGAAATAAGTGTGCTTGATTCAAAAAAACTTCAAGAGGGTGTTGTGAATTATGACACAGGCTCTTTTATAAGTTACTTTAGAAAACAGTCTGATTTATCTACAAGTATTTTTAAATGTATTGCAGGTCTTTATGAATATGTAGGTTATGTTTCTCCTTACGCTTTTTTAGAGGAGTATGCTGATTCTGACTTTTATCCAAACTTAAAGGAAAAGCTCTTAAATATAAATCAGTTTTTGCTTTCGGATTTGGAGCTGAACCTTATCAATGAATTTTCTGAAGAATTTGCGGATGCCTCAATTAAAAGGGGTATGCCTCTCATTGCCGCATTCAAGAATTCCTATGCGGATGTGGCAGACAAAGTCTATCAGAGAACCGAGAGGCGTTCCCAGACAAAAAAAATTGAAAGTATAAGGGCAATACTTTCAGAAAAAATTTCAGTCGCTGATGTTGAGCAGCAAAATCACTCAGGCTTGGCTGCGGTAATATACGGTTTTGATGAACAGACGGGTGAATATATTTTTAATTACAATGGTAAAATGTGCAGTTTGTTGAAAGATGAGCTTGCGGCAGCATCTTTATTTTTTGTATCAGCTACGCTCGCAAATAGACATCAAGTGGCGTTGAGCGTACCTCAGCAAGAAGAAAAATCCAGAGCAAATCCACTCCCTGCGTCAACTTCCGATACACAAAACTTTACATCAATAGAGAAATTTAAACAGGTTGTAAAACGCGATAAAGACCTTACAAGAATTCCGATAAAATTTATCGTCAATGATGGAATGTATTATGAGGTTATTTGTGACATTTTCCAATATTTAAACTGTAATCCGTCTCGTGATAGGATAAAGGCGTATGCCGTTTCAGGTCTATACTCAACACAAAGAGACTCCATAATGAAGATAAATAATTTTCTGGGATATAATTGGGATGTAAGTTTGAACACAGGTTTTAATGACAAGCTTGTTAAGATTTCAATAGACATTGGAATACCCGTATTGGCGTCAATAAGACCTTTCGCCAAAGATAAGATTTTTTGGGATGAAGTATCCGCCAGAAAAGGTTCGGTCGGGGCTTCATCCACGCTAAAGAGTTTGTTTGATTCAAGCAATAAGAGGGATTTTTCTGAAAATGCCGACGCATATTTAACAATCTACGGCTACACGGCAAATAAAGAATATATGCTTAATTATATGGGTGTTGATTACATCGTTAAAGAGGACGAAATGTATATGATGTGCCGAAACCTCTACTTGTTTAAATATACCGTCATGCGCTCTTTAAAATAGAGGCGTTGTTGTCAAAACATGTCGGGTAGAATAACTAAATTTGGTAAATAGTAATGAAACAAATTATATCAATTTTTACATTTGTATTTTGCCTGATACAGAGCTTTGCCCAGAGCTCAATTTGGACTGAGGATTTTGAGGGCGCATGGATGAAGGCAATGAATGGAAACAAACTAGTATTCGTTTATACTTATAATTCGAATAAATTGGGGTATGGAGAAATCGGTTATAGTAGCGTTTCCGCAATCACACGTAAATTGGATAATTTTTTGAAATCTGAAGAATTTGAAGATTATGCAAAAGATAATTTTTGCTGTGTTTCAGTTCCAATTATATACAAGGACCATCGTTCATTTTCAGTTGATAAATATGATATAAATAAAATAAATTTCCAAAGTGAAAAATTTGCCGATGTTCATAAAAAAGTCTTTGAAACAAGTAAAATAAGCCCTGTGGGGAGTAACATCATAATCTACAACACAGGGACTAATAAAAAATTAGTTTATAGTCCGTATCGTAGCGAAAGGCGCGGGCAAAAAGATGATGTATATATGAGAAGCATTGAAAAAATGCGCTCAGATTTACTTGGAATAAATTCGAATGTAAATGAAGAAAAAAAAAGTGTCGTTAGTGCCGATTTGAAATTAACGGATGGATATGTTAATGATTTTAATGATGCTTCAGATTATGCAAAAGCGAATAATATGAATATACTGATTGTCTCACGTTCGGCGGCGCAAAAATTTACGAGTTATAAGCATGAATTCGTGCAAAAAAATTGTTTGCTTCTGTATGCTAGAGGAAGCACGCTCGCAGATCACACAATTTTTCTTTGCAGTGCAGATTATAGGAAGTATCTCCCCTTACCGCTTTCTGATAATTTTATTGACGATTTGGCAATAGCTATGGAGAAATTAAATGATCCAAACTATCCGAGTTTTCATGAGAATAATATAGCTTATCGAAACGCTGAACGCAAAAATTATACGGATTTTGACAAAGCCGTTTACGAGGCAAAAAGTAAAAGCAAACTATTATATATTTCTGCAACTAGCAGAACTGCCAAAAATTTGGCGTCATTAAGTAATACCATCACAACTAAAATGAATATGATATTTTTGGATATAAAGGCTGCTGAGATTTGTCCTTTTAATAGCGGTAAAGGATTATATCTTGCCATAAATGAGCGTTTGGCGGAAGTCATGTCTTGTTTGGGTGGTGTGAGGTTTTCTGGTGATATTATTTACGACCCTGTGAGTAGGAAGTACTGTACTATCTCAATGGGTGTGGATAATTTAAAAGAAAAAATAGAAATTGCCGCCGCCGAATTTAAAAATCCATATTCTACAAAAGCAAAATTTTTGTGGCCTTCTGATGAAGTAGATGAGGATACGGAGTATTTGACGCACAACTTTAGCAAGGCATTGCAGCAAGCTAAAGAAAGTAACAAAAAGCTATTGATTATTTTTACTTCTGCAGTCAAAGAATATATTTCTGGCAATATTGCTTCATGGGCT
>JAVBLZ010000008.1:0-56680 GCA_031553045.1 Opitutales bacterium
AAAAGCAAGAAGTCGTCATCTTCTATTTATAGATCACAACAAAATACCGAGCCGTACAGGAAAAACCCTATACGGCTTTGTTTGTTTATAGGGTTAGTGATGAAACAATCCGCTACAAAGAACGTAGCACTTTTGGAAATACAATACTCATCAAGCCCTCCAGTCCGACTATGATAGTGTGCCCAGCGCTGGTGCACGAGAGTAGGTTGTTGCCAATACAATGAGGCCGTTTATCGCAAGGTAAACGGCCTCTCCTATTTAGTAAGTACAAACAAAGCCGTATAGAATAAATCCTATACGGCTCTCCTTGTTTATGAGGTCAGCGATGAAACAATCCGCTACAAAGAACGTAGCACTTTTGGAAATACAATACTCATCAAGCCCTCCAGTCCGACTATGGTAGTGTGCCCAGCGCTGCTGCACGAACCCACGCAAGTATGCTTTGCATAGCTTGCGTGGGAATAATTGCAAAGCAATTATGCAGCCCTCGATTAAGAAAATGCTAGGTGGTTGAGAGTATTTTAGTAGGATAGGATACAAATGAAGCAGCAAAAGTGGACAAGTAAAGAAAAGTTTAGGATAATAACTTGGCATCTGCAATCCCGATAGCTGGCATAGCCGTCGGCGCCGTAAAGCTCGGCCGCCTCGGCCTCGCCGCCGCCAAAAGCGGCTATAAAATCACCAGCAATGCAGGAAACAAAATTGTAAATTCAGTTGCAAAACTGACTGGAAATAATAAATCTGTACAACAAAGAGTGTTTTGGTCTGGTGGTGATATTGCTAGAACGGCGGCCGAAAACTATGCAAAACAAACTGGTGGTACAACTTTGGAAATGACAGATGCTGCCAAATCTCTTCAACGTCATATGAATAAAAATAAGCTAACCTATCCACAAATGTCTGCTTCTTGGAGTAGATTATCAGAAGATTTTGCAAGAGGTGCAAAAGGTAGCGTTACGGTTTTTCATAATGCTAAGGGGGTAAGATTGAAAAGTATATGGAGAACTGTGGAATACCCCATATTGAAAGATAAAAATGCAATTAATTATAGAACTGAAGGCATATGGTGAAAAAATATAAAATAATAACTACTGGAAGATCTGGAATTAAATATATATATAATAAAAAGGTTATGAATATTGATTCGGAAGCTTTAGTCGGAGATAAACTTATATGTATTTGGAAAGATACAATTAGGTATTGGACTACATTAAATAGTAAAGAGCTTGCGACAAATGAAGAAATCTCAATGGTAATAGATAATTTGGAAAAACAATTTGGAGAGGATAAAATAGAATGGGATTTGTCACTACGTCCAGATTGGGATGACTATAATTCAACAAATAATAAAAGTATAGATGTCGAGAAATATTTAAAAAGCTTAAACAAGTAATTTTTATTATTTTAATTATGTAAAAGGAATAAACATTCAATATAAAAGTCAAAATTATAAATGCTCAACCAATATGGTAGAAAAAACTTAACAGGAAAAAAATTAACGATAAGTATCGGAGAACCTTGGGATTTTATATCTAGCGAGGGAAAGAACCATCTTAATGCCGAAATTATATCCATCTCAAACGAAGAAGAAAAAGAATTCTGGATGCTATGTGATGTTACGCCATTTTTCATTGAAAATATAAAAATATCTCAAGTAATAGTCATAGAAAGATATTTTTCGGAATCTATAATGGAGTCTTTATTCAAAAGTAATTACGCAGTATGTAATTTTGTATATTCAAAGAATGGGGAACTTATATATACCTCTGATGATGTTAAAAAATTGTTATCTAATAATAAATATGGGTTTCTTGTGGGCGGTATTAGTCTTGAAAATTCATTTCCAATATAAAATCCTAAAGAATTATGAAAATGTCATAATAATCCTCTCCCGCCTTGTAATGCTTACTAATAATAGGTTTGCCTTGCAATTCGCTTTATGAGCCCAATAGTATAAATAGCTATGAAAATGTTGCAAAATCTATGAATGCGAATTATTTTTCCGTTCCAAAAGAAACCTATGAATCACTAGGCAGAGGTAAGGTATGGCAGATGAATAAAAAGTTCCTGAATGACGCAATGGAACGTGGAGACAGAATAGTCCTTTCACATAAACCTGTTAAGGGGGTTTTTACGGGCTTTGGAAGGGAAGTAGCCCACTTGAAAAAATCAGGTTACAAAGAAATATATACCACATCGGGAAGGAAAATTGATTTATGGATAGAGACCAATTGATAAAAGATATAAATGATGCGGTATCAAAATTTCAAAATAAAGGCGCAATTCTTGTTGAATCCAACGGAGTTTATAAATTGCTAAAAATGGGAAATGTGCTCATAGAGATTGCTACAGATCATGAAGGTCCATCGCTTAATTTCACGAATGAAAAAACGGCAAAATACCGTAAGCTAATAAAGCAAACTATGACAGATGACATAGATTTTCAGTACATTTATTATTTGTTAAACGATTTAAAAGCAGAAGATTTTTTCAATCAAAGTCATAAATTAAAAGAACTGAATTTATTTGAGTTTCAACTAGAATATGTGATAAAAAACTGGGATAAAATATTGGAAATGTTTAACGATAAAAATTACAGAAAAACTATTAAAAAATGTGAAAAAATAGGCGATAAAATTTTGGGGCTTACGTCAAATTATACCGATGAAGAGCTTTCAGATTTTTTCTGAAAATATCAATAATTGTTCTTTGAAATGACGTAGTTTGACGGAACAGCAGGGTTTTCGGCAGGGTTGAACTGGTATATGTATGCGTCTGGGAATCCGTTGTCTAGGGTGGATGCGAACGGTTTTTGCGACTTTAGCGTGGGCAATATGAGTGCGAGTAGCATCATACCGTGGACGTGGAAGCCCTCATTGCCAGATTACTCGCAAGATAATTACCTGAATGCAGCGCAGACAGTGCTCACAGGGTTGGGAATGCTGCCCGTAGTGGGCACAGCGTTCAATGTGATCAACGCAGGCATCAGTTATAATCGCATTGACATCATGGAATTAAAAAACTTAACTTTGATTAGCAAAACACTAGAATTTACTATCACATAAAGTGGTTCAACTTCTGGGTTTCAGGCACAATTTTTCGGGATTCAGGTAATGCGTATGCAAAAAAAACTATATATTTTAATTTCATTTTCCTTAGCTCTTTGCGCAGGTGCGCAGACTGTCAAGGTTGCGGATTTCGGGGCAATTCCCAACGACGGCAAGTGCGACAAGCATGCGGTGCGCATGGCATATCAGCACGCCAAGCAGACCAAGGCTAAGGAGCTTGTCTTTGACAAAGGCACTTACGATTTTGAAATAGACGACCCGACGAAAGAGGCGGCTTTGGATCTATTCGAGTTCGAGAATTTCTGTGTACGTGGGGAAGTCAATGCGGACGGTTCGCCGGCAACGCTGCTTTTGCGCCATTACAAGTTTGCAAGCAATATGACGGGTCTGCAAATCTTGCGCGCAATCAGGTGCAAGAACTTCTCCGTAAAAAATCTTGCTTTTGACAACTCCCCCCGCTATTCGAGCGCCGGCAAGGTTGTAGAAATTGCCGAAGACAGGGTTGTCATAGAGGTTTTCAAGGGCAATCCAGCCATAGATGGATGTGTGTTCTACTGCGGTAACGTGTGGGATTTGAAGACGAAATACCTCAAGAAGGGTGCGCCAAGCCTTACCTACGGAGACGAAATCGCCGCAGATGAGGACTCTTACAAAATGCGTGTGCTTCCCAAAAAAAACAAGAATGCGCTTGACCGTATGGAGCTTAAAAGTGCACGTGTAGCCGGGCAACTGCAGGTGGGAGACGGCGTCAGTTGGCACTTCGGATACAGGGGCAATATGTTTACAATCCGCCAAGGTGAAAATATTTATGTCGAAAATGTGCTAATTAAAAATGCCATCGGCTTTGCGGCGTCGATATCGCTTTCAAAAAATATAGAAGTCAAAAAGTTTGAGACCCGTGCCCCCGACAATCAGCTTATGGTAAGTTCTCGAGACGGTCTGATTTTGCCAGACAACACGGGTAAAGTTGTCATGGATGGCCTTTATATTGAGGGCGTGCGCTGGGATGGGCAAAACTCTTTGGGAATGTTTCTTTGGTTGGACAAAAAGGAAAGCGACAACACCGCCACATTCACGTCGAGGCGGGGCGTGGTCTTCGCAAAAATTTACGACGGCTCAAAAGTGGGCATATTCGTCGCCCCCGATAAGGAAGTTATGCTTACCGTGCAATCGACACGCATAATCAAGGGCGAGAAAGGGCAAATTCAGGAAATCACTTTCATGGAGAAATTGCCGGAAAACATAGATTCCACTATGCCAGTCTGTGTCTATTCTTGGGATATGACAGAATACACGCTTAAAAATTCGCACTTTAAAAACATCGCAGGGGCGGCGGCGCTCGTACGCAACAGCAATGCGCTTATTGAAAACTGCATATTTGACCACATAATGTATCCGGCCATTATGATAGGCCCTGCAATCAGCGAAATGGAGGGCCCCATAACCAAAGATATGCTTGTGAAAAATTGCCGCATTATTTCCTCCGGTTGGGAGGAACGCCACGGCGCACGTGGCGCTATAGCCGCCAAAGTCCAGCCTAGGAGCGGCAAAATCAAGGCATTGATGCGTAATATTAGGATTTTAGACAACAGCATAGAAAATAGCGACATTGGCATACAGATAGAGGATGCAATAGGTGTAAAAATCAAGGGTAACAAGTTTATAAACATCAAAACCCCGTTGATAGAAAATAACCTCGAAAACGCCGATATTTCTATGTAGAATTATGTGGAATTGATGTGATTTTATTTCTTGCAATATGTGGTTTTTTAGAATACTTTCTGAGTCAAATAATAGCTTAAGGTTAAATATATAGGCGAAGGGTAAGTATGAATATGATTAAAACAGTTTTTAATTTGGGGTTGGTTCTATTTTTGAGCACATCTTCTTTGTTGGCGGTGAATTATTATTTTGTGCCCACGGGTACGGGTACTCAACGCATTGAAACTGTCGCAAATTGGCGGATAGGTTCGGCAACAGGGGATGTATCTGAGGCGGTTCCTGGGATTAATATGGATTATGCCGACAGCCTTTATTTCTCTACCGCAATATCGGCTACCATAAATTTTTACTTAAATACATCATCCAGCGTTTTGAGTGGCGGCAAATATCTAAATAAGTTTAACGTAATAGATGTAGATTCCAATTCTTTGGCTAATGCCATCAATTTTCTTGCAGATAAAGATGATACGCTCTTAGACGCTACAACCTTTAATTTTACTGCGGGTAAAAATTTTACACTAAGACCTACAACAAATAGATTACTGGACGTTAAACTTGCAACATTAAACCTTAAAGGCACTGCGGCTAGTACGACGGTAACTTTTGGCGCATCCTCTTACAGACTCAGGGATCTTGATATAACAACCCTTAATGCCGGCGGAACAAACACATTTACTGCTTATGCTACGGGGGACTTTAATATCGGCGCTATCAACTATGAAACATCAAATGCCATGAACTTGAATTCATACCGCGTAAAGGGTGAGTTTGAGGATGAGGCGGATGCCTTCGGAATGACAATCGGCGCTCTGGAATTTAAGGATTTTACTCTGACAGCTTCTCCTACCCTGACTTTATATTCCGCCAATTTGATAATGAAAATGGCAAGCATTACTTCAAAAAGTGAGACATCCGGCAGGGCGATTACAGTGAGAGTGGATTCTGCTTCCAAAGGCCTTATAATAACGGGGGATGTTAAGGTTACAGGCGCATCGTCTTTCACTTTAGATAACGCCACAAGTGCGGAAGAAATTAGGATTAAGGGCAATGTAGAGTTGTCCGGAAATGCAACACGGTTTAACTGCTACACTTCTGTTGGTAAAGTAATTGTCGAGAAGGATTTTAAAGTAAGCACGAGTTCATCTCTATATGGCGGAAGTTCACTTGAAGTTAAGGGCGTTTTAAACCACACTTCACCGGAAGATACGGACACTGCCTTAACCATTGGGGCGGCTACCGGAGCGGTTTCCCATATAAAAGTTGGCGGTATATCTGGGGGCGGTAAATCGCAATCCACAAGAATAACAACTGTATCAACAGGGAAGACTGCAACTGTAGAAATAACTGGGGTTACTAATGATCAAATATATGCAGGGCGTATTCATGACTTTGGTGCTGCATCAACTCCGGATTATAGCGAAACTGCCACTGGAAAGCTCGGGTTTACTATGAATGCAGCCAGTGCTTCATTTAAGCAGTATCTTGCGGGTCAAACATATTATAGGGGAGACACTGTCGTAAAGCAGGGCAGCTTGTTCATACAGGCAAGTGGTGCGGGCACTTCTGGTACTAAATATGGCATTGCCAACCTCATTTTGCAGGGCGGCGGCTTTGGCCCTGTGGGTCTGTCTAAAACACTTGCAGAAGCGCAAGGGGAAAACAAAGTTGGCACTGTGATAGTAAATGGCGACTTTACATGGAGTGGAGGCAAACTGCTTATTGCCGTGGATGGCGCTACAAATTCCCTTGTAGATGTTAAAGGCAACTTTGCAAAAGGCGAAGGTGTTCTAGTTGGCACAAAGTTTGATATAGAATTTTTTGGTGCAAATGTAGATTTGGATAAAGATTACGAAATCATCTCTTGGGAGGGTACATCCATAGTTGATTTTTCTGAATCAGATTTCAGGGGCATATTCGACACCAGTTTGACGAATCTTGAAGCCGTGTTCACAAAGCGCTTAGACGGTCTTTATGTGAATTTTAACGCAATTCCGGAACCTGCTGAATATGCGGCAATGTTTGGTTTGGCAGCAATACTCTTTGCGCTGTATCGCCGCAGAAAGTAAGGCAATTTTATCAACAAATCCTGCATGAAATTGGAGGATTTGTTTTTTTAACATAGTGGCTGCGTTTGAGTTTTATATTTTTTGAATATGAAGAAAATTTGTTTAATATAATGAAAATTCGAATTTTCATAATCAAGTGATTCCTATTTTTATTATATCTTATGCAAAAAGTGAATATTGTAATATCGACTAACGATGCCTACGCAAAGCATGCGGGGGTCGTAATAGCGTCTATAGTGCATAATACTTCCAGCGATTTACATTTTTTCATATTTACAGCCGGATTGAATGAGGAAAATACCAAAAACCTTTCCAAGTGCGCTGGCGCACACGTATTGGAAATCGTGAAAATTGATGTCGATATATTTTCCGCATTCAAAGTGGATTTGCGTTGGGGGTATATCACTATTGAAACATGTTTTAGGTATCTCATTGCCGAGCTCTGCCCTGAAGCATCAAAAGCCATTTATTTGGATTGCGATCTTGTTGTATTGGATGATATAGCCAACTTCTATTCTACGGAAATTTCAAATTATTATGCTGCAGCCGTAAATGAAAACGGGGATGAGCGTCCAAATTTTAATGCCGGCGTTATGCTCTTTAATTGCGATGAAATACGCCGCAATGGCCTGACGAAAATATTTTTTGAAAAGAGCAAGGAAATTAGCGGGAAATCCACACTCTTAGACCAAGATGTCCTCAATGAGGTTTTAAGGGGGAAGGTGAAATTTGTGTCAGCAAAATGGAACGTGCAATCTCTCATCTTTGGACGTAGAAGAAATATAGAAACGAATAGGCTTTCTGAGATTTTGCTTAACCCAAGCATAGTTCACTTTAGCGGTTCAAACAAACCTTGGAAAACCCCTTCGGGGGCGGCTGCGTCTCCATATGCGCCCGCCTACTTCTACTACCTGAGGCAAACGCCTTATGCGCATCTTGAGGCGGGTATGCGTAAAGAATTTAGTCCAACAAAATCATTTTTAAAATTCTTTTGGCGCAATCCGGCGTTTTTTCTAAAGCGCAATTTTAGAATCCGCAAGTATTGTGCAGAATTTTTGAAAAAGAAGCTTAATTTATCTTAGGCTCTTTATTCCGTTGTGAACGGCGCTAGCGGGAGACCGTCTTTATTGACAATGCTTACGTCCGGCAGACACCAGTTTTTCCAGAGATAACGTACGGCGGTGAATTTTTTGTCGGAATAAATTTTAATATTTTCGCCCTCAAGCTTTGCTTTGGCAAGCACCCAGGTGGAGTCTTCAAGTTTGACCTCAAAACCGCTAAGATTTTCGGCGTCTTTGCCGGATTTTACAATGACGCCTTGCCCGAAGTCTTCAAAGGTCAATGTGGCGCTGTTAGCATCTATTTTTACAGCTTTAAAAAATGGCCCGTAAGCTTGCAGATTTTTATTATACACCTTAGATAGCGCAATGTCGCAAAGCCTTTGAGAGAGAGCTTTTTTTGCGGGGAAATGTATCTCTTTTTCTTCGCCCATGTCGGGGATTATGGCAATCTGGGTGTTTTTTATATGCTTATAAGCTAGATATTGCTTCCAACGTGTAAGCGCCCAATCGTAATGATATTCATGTGCGGCAAGCTGAACAAAAATAAACGGCAGATCTTCTTTGCCCCAAGCTTTGCGCCATTCAGAAATTAAGAGCGTAAAATTCTCTTCAAAATACGGCTGACGCTCTTTGGTGCAATCACCTTCGCCCTGATACCAAACTATACCTCTTGCCGTAAAACCCGCAACGGGGGCAACCCTGCCATTATAGAGCCAGCCAGGATAAAGACATCTAAAGTAGGGCTCTTTTTTTGGTTCAGATGTCAGAGAATTTGGCATGGGTGGAACTTTTTTACCTTCGGCTTTTAATTTTTCGGCGTCTGCTTCCCATTTTTCTTTGGCAATTTTCCATCTTTTTAATTCCTCATTTACGTCATAAGAATCAATACGCTTTTGCCAATCCGACAAAGTTTTTTCCAGAAAAGGGGCGTTGCGCTGCGCATTCTCGGGTATCCAGACAAACATGGGTGTCCCGCTTTGGCAGAGGCGTAATACGCCTATTGGCACATCCAAATTTTTCAAAAGCGCTTCGGCAAAATATATGCCTGTGCTGGGATACTTTGCTATGTCATTTTCTTCGGATATATTTTCCCAGTGTGCGCCTTTGTTTGTTTTAAATTCAGGTTTTAAAGAGTGTGTTGTTGCCCCAAGATATATGCGCAAATTTGAATATTTAGATTTAGATTCAAGTAGTTTCCCATAGTCTGCTGTGGTAGAAACCGCCCAGTCCATATTTGATTGCCCGCCCAAAATCCAAACTTCGCCAACTAAGACATTTTTAAATTCTTTTGCCAGTTTGTCGTTTTCAAAAACTTTTAAGATTCTATTTTCTTTTGAGCATATTTGCTTTGGGAAGTATAAAGACCAAAGTCCTTTTGAGTCCGCCTTTGCGTTAGCTTCAAGGTCGGCAAATTGAATTTTGATTTCCGCCTGGGGTTCTGCTGTGCCCCAGAACTTTATGGGCATATCCTGCTGGAGCACCATGTTGTCATTGAACACGGCGGGCATGTAAAATTCTGCCCTCAAACAAATATTGTAATAAGCGATACCGAAAAAAGCTTTGTATTTATAAGCATACTAAAACGTTTTAGTATTTTGGGGTGCATTTTGTCAAGATTGATTATTAGAGTTGCCAAAGAAACAAAAAAATTATACTTTTTCCTATTATAAATGAATAGTAGAAAGGTTTAATCTTTGCATCATGAAAAAAATTTTAATCTTACTTGTACTGGCAGTGGCGATTTATTTTGGATATAAATATTATAGTGAAAATATAGGCAAATCTGACGATTCAAAAGAGGCGGAAAAGAAGGCGCTCAAAAGTAAAAAAAGCGATTCCAGCTTTATATACATGGCGCCGCAAGAAAGCGTAGAAAGCGAGTCTCTTGACGTAAAACCAATAACTACAAAAAAACCTGAAAAAGACCTTGCAACTATTGAAAAAGAAGAACGCCAAGCAAAGGCGGCTTTGACTTCAAAGAAAAAGGCGGAAAATATCGACGAATATAATAAGAATATTACGGCGAAATTAGATTTAATAAAGAAAAGCACGGTGTCTATAAGTAGCGGCGATACGGTCAATGTCGGGGTGCTTGTAAAAATGAAAGGTAAGAATTTTGTGGTGGCAAAGGCGCAGGCGTTTGCCTCAGAAAGCAATAAGAATCTCAAAATTAAAGCCTTCGACGGCCAAGAGTTGGCTTGGGATATTTTATTCTGCGCTAAAGATAGAGACATCGCCATAATTTCCGTAGCAAAGATACCCGCTTCCGCAATTATTTTGGATGCCTCGGAAACTGTGGGCGAATACGACGAAGTTGCGGTGCTTAGCAAAAAGAAAGACGCCCCGGAAGAAGTTTTTGTTGTCAATGCAAGTAAGGAAAATTTGCGCCATAAGCTAAAGGTTGAAGGGGTGCACGGTCTGAGCGTTGACGCCTTGATATTGGGTGTGCCCGTATTCTCTTGGGAAGGCGACAAGCTTTGCGGCATCTACACTGTGGAAAGTACGGGTGATTACACCGCAACTTACTTTGCAAAATCATTGCCTGATTTATATGTAAAAAAGCCTGAATTTACTTATTCGGCGCTGCGCATAGACAATCTTTCGGATGCTGGGTGGTATAAGACAACGCCTGCGGAAATTTTTGTCGCCAAAGAACTCATAGACGTTACGAGGCGTCGTATGGAGCTTTACGGCATATTTGTTTCGACTGGCTATAATGAGCATTTGTACGAAAGAGATATTTATTATGAAAATATAAGTCCGGGCTTTAGCGACGCATTTATGAAATTTAGGCGTCAGGGTTTGGATAGCGGTCGTGAACTTTCTCCCACTCAGTTAGCCATGCTAAGAAAACAGCTCTTCAAAAATTTTGAATCTGTTTTAGGTAGCGAACAGAGAACTTTGAAGGGCAAAACATTGCCGTTTTATCTTGAAGATTCCCAAAAAGCATACCTGCGTGCGTATGAATATTTTACGCAGTACGTCAGAGATGCTTACGCAAAAAAGGTGGATTATTAGAATGTTGGCGCAATAAAATTTTGAATTGTCTTATTCAAAAAATGCGCCGCCAAGCACCGTATCGCCGGAGTATAGGGCAAGCACTTGCCCTTTGGCGATAGCACGCTGGGGCGTTTCAAATTCAACTTTTGCGCAATCTTTTTTAATGGGGGTGAAGTTAATTTTCACAAGAGGATCTCTGTATCTTACTCTGCCCAAGATTTCCGCATTTGAATCTATTACTTTATTTATCCAATTAATGTCTCTTACAAAAACTTCGGTTTTATAAAGAGAATTTTTTGATTCATCTTCAAAGCCCACAACAAGCTCATTGGTTGTGAAATTTTTTGCCAGCACAACATAGTTTTTATTGTCTATATTTGAGGGTATGCCCATGCCTTTGCGCTGACCTATCGTATAGTTGAAAAGCCCTTTATGAGCGCCCAAAATTTTCCCATCTTCATTGACTATGTTTCCGATTTTTTCGCCAAGATGATATTTTAGAAAATCTTGAATTTTTATTTTGCCCAAAAAACATATCCCCTGACTGTCTTTTTTTTCTGCGTTTGGCAGACCCGACATTCTGGCTATGTCTCTCACCTGATTTTTTAACATAGAGCCTATCGGGAATATAGCCCGCTTAAGCTGCTCTTGGGTGATTAGCGCAAGAAAGTAAGATTGGTCTTTGCTTGGGTCTAACCCTGCAAGCAAATCTTTTGAGCCGTCGGGATTTTCTTTGCTGTGGCAGTAGTGCCCCGTTGCCACGGCGTCAAAACCCCTTTGCAAAGCGTAGTCTAAAAATTTCCCAAACTTCATTTTACGGTTGCACATAACATCAGGGTTTGGGGTGAGCCCGTTTTTGTAGCCCTCAATTAAGTCGGATACAATTTGCTCCTTATATTCTTGGATGAAATCCAGAACTTCAAATTTCACGCCAAGCGTATCGGCGCAAGCTTGGGCGTCTTTGATGTCTTGATGCCACGGACAATCTCCGAATACATCTATGCCTTCTTCATTCATCCAAGTTTTCATGTAGGCTGCGGAAAGCTCATAACCCTGTTGATTCAAGAGGGTCATTGCAACGGCGCTGTCAACGCCGCCAGAAAGCGCAACCATAATTTTCATAAAAACTTTTAAGAAAGATTCAGTTTAGTTTGTAGAACTTGGCAAATAAATTTTACTTGTAATAATAAAAGCCTCTCAATTTCTTGAAAGGCTTTTCTGCAAAATTTGTTAAAAATTACTTGGAGAGCATTTTGCCCACGATGTCGTAAGACGCCCTTTGGCTGTACATCTTCTGCATATCTTCATGCATTTTTTTAAATTCTGCAGAGTTGGCGTCAACCTTTGGTTCTGCAATTTTTGAAATATACACGATATAGCCTGTGTCTTGCAGAGTTGTCATTTTTGAAACTTCGCCTTGCTTTAGGTTGAGCAAATTCTGAGAGAGAATGTATTTTTTCTCGCGGGATAGCGCTTGGTCATCCTTGAGCTTTTGTATTGTGAAGTCTTTTTGTTCTTCAACTTTTGCGATAGATGCCTTGACTACTTCGTCAAAGCTCTTGCCACCTTCAACCGCAGCTTTTGCCGCATTTGAGAGCGTCTGACCGTATTCCGCAAAGAGCCTGTCTTTTTCAGAAGCTTTGTAATCTGCGGTAACTTTTTCTTTTACTTCTTCAAATTTTTGTATGTATGAAGGCTCTTTGGATTCAAAGAAAACAATGTATGCGGCGTCTCCTGCCAATACTGCGTCTGAATAGAAATTGTCTTCATTCAATGACATTGCCGCATCAACCAATTCAACGGGCATATCTTTTGGAAATGTCAAATCCGTAGAGCGTATCTTGGGCATGGTTTTAAGCGCAATATTTTTTGACTTGAGTATTTCTTTGACGGAATTTGAGCCAAACTTTGGGTTTGAATTGTAAATTTGCGTTACCACCTCGTCGGCATCTTTGTGGGCTTGGCGGGCGGAGGAACTCTTGATATAGTCGGAGCGCACATCCATTTTAACTTCTTCAAACTTTGGCAAAGACAGTTTGCCGTCAACAGTTTTTGCAAACTTTGCCATATTGGCGTTGTAATGTGCAAGCAGTTCTTCGTCGGTGATGGTAAGGTTGTTTTTTGCTACAACCTCAAACTTTGCCAAGGAAACCGTAATGGCTTCCGCAACCCTGTAATTTTCTTGATTTGCGTTGTAGAAGGTGAGCAAAGTTTCGTCCTTAATGGCTATGTCAGGGTTGTAGTCCGCCTTAGAGATTGTTGCCAAAGAAAAGTCGTAAGCTGCGTTCATGCGCTTGTAAGATTTTTCAACTTCGCTTGCGAGCACATAACCTGGGCCGTTCAAAATTTTAAAGACCTTTGCGGTGAGCGCATTTACCATCAAAGCTTCGTTGAAAGTGGCTTCGGGAATCCTCATTTGATTTATTGCGTAAGCATGAAAAGCCTCGAAAAGTTTTTTGTCAAACTTGCCGTCTTGCCCTGCGAACACGGGGCGTGATTGTATGAATTCGGCAAGTTCTGTTTCATTAACTTGTCTTAAATTCCACTCCTTAGCAAAATAGAGGGCGATGATTTGGTTATACATCATCATCTCATTTTGCCTAGGGTCTCGCAAATTTGTGCCAGACATTTGTGCGTCGGTAGTTACATATAGCTGGATTTTAGACATCTCGTTCGGGTCTTTAAGGTCAAAACCATAGAACTTTTCCTTGCCGCCGAGATATTCTGCCGAACGTGTAAAATCGGGCAGGCCACTGCCAATCGTGAATACGAAAGATATGATTATTATCACAAGCAGGATGGAGAATATAATCTTATGGTGCTTTTGGAGGACGGTCTGTATAAGGGTTATCATTGTTATAATATTTTTAAACCTAGAAAAGCTAAGGGATGGCGAGAAATTGTCAATATCCAAGAAAGCGGCTTTCAAGATTTTATAAAATACTGGTTGAAAAACCGTCGGGCTTCATCTTTTTTATCTTTGTGGAAAAAATAAAAACAGCATTTGTGCTTGGCGCAGGCTTGGGTACTAGGCTTAAGCCTCTTACCGACAGTCTGCCAAAGCCCCTTTTGACCATCAAGGGCAGGGCTATCATAGAAATTATTTTTGACGCCCTCATAAATTTGGGTGTGGAACACTTTATAGTGAATACCCATCATTTGCCTCAAAAATACTTGGAGCACTTCCCAAATTCCTCTTACAAGGGCAGGCAAATCAAATTTATGCATGAGGAAATTTTGCTCGATACGGGCGGCGGCATAAAAAACATAATCCCTCTGATAGGCACAAAAGACCCTTTATTGGTTTATAATGGCGACATACTTTTTGGCGCAAACTTGAATAGTTTTGTGAAAAAATCTTTGGATACGCCTTCCGCAGCAAGTCTTTGTTTGAGAAGTTTTGGCGACAATATGAATGTTTCGGTATCGGCGTCAAAAGTTGTTGATTTGCGCTTTGCTTTGGGTGCGGGTTTTGAGCGTAAGGCGCAATTTACGGGCGTATTCATTGCAAAAGAAAAGTTCTTGCTTGCATGCAAGAATTTCCCACAGGGAAAATTTTCTTCCGTGGACATTTTTTTGGATTTGCTAAAAAAAGATGCGGAATCTTTGGATGCGATATTTGAAGATTCATCTTCTTGGAGCGATATAGGCACAATGCAAGAGTATGAAAGGGTGAGGTAAATGCAGATAGATTCCAAACTCATAGAATATGGTTTCAAGCCTCTAAAAGGTTCGTTCAAACCCATCAATAAGGGCGGCTCTATGCGCACTTTTTTTACTTTTGATGATGAACAGTATGGCAGTTGCGTTGCCTGTTTTTACAGCGCTGAAAAAGACGAGAATTTTTTATATGCGCCAATCGCCGAATTTTTGGCAAAGGCAAATGTGAGCGTGCCCAAAATTTATTTTCATGATGCAAAAGAACAGACGCTGATAATGAGTTCTGCGGGGGATGCTGATTTAACTTCATTCACCGCAGACGCCGACGACTTGGAGGATGCGTATTCCGACGCAGTTTTAAATCTTGCCTCAATACATATAAGCGCAACCGCACTTTTCGCCAAAAACCCGATAAAGACTATGCCTTATTTTGATGAAGGATTGTATTTTTGGGAACAAAATTATTTTTTGGAAAATTGTTTAAAGGGCAGGTTCAATCTTGAAGATAGCTCTATCTATACGGATTTTGAACGTATCACAAAAAAACTTTTATCAACGGAAATGTGCTTGCTGCACAGAGATTTTCAGTCTCAAAACGTGATGGTGAAAAGAGAGAATGGGAAATTAAAAACAACTTTGATAGACTTTCAGGGGTTGCGCTTTGGCGTACCTTGGTATGATTTGGGCTCATTTCTTTATGACCCGTATGTGGACTTGGCGGAAGATTTTCGTGAAAAGATTTTTGATTTTTATTATGACTCAACCGTCGTGAATTTTGATTTGGGAAAAGATGAGGCGTTGGATTTGCTTTATGTTGCAAGTTCCGAACGTCTTTTGCAGGCATTGGGCGCATACGGATTTTTGTCGCAAAAAAAGGGCAAGAAGGAGTATGAAAACTACATCTTGCCCGCATTAAAAAATCTGGCTTTAGTTTCTGAAAGGGCTGAGCTAAAAAATATTTTTAAGCTGGCTTCAAAATGTATTAAACTAATTTAGCCTGTAAATTTCTCCAACGCAAATTGTAACAGGGCCTAAAAGACCGGCTTTGATTGGCGTTTCTTTGCCGTCATAGCACTTCCAAATTGCCCAAGTTTTACGCTCTCTTTTTGCGGTCAATTCCGCATTGCCGTACCAAGATGGAAATTCTGAAAGCCTGCCTATATTAAACATATTGCCTTTCATATCATACTTGGTGTCTTGCGGCAGATTTTCGTCGGCAATCATGCGGTTAACCCAAGTGTTTGTAACGGAAATTTCAAGCAGGTTTTTCCCGACATTCACGAATTTTGTGATGTCAAATCTGAATGGATATGTCCAACATATGCCCACCTCTTTGCCGTTTATGGCAAGCCTTGCAATGTTTGCAACTTCGCCCAAATCTAATGCGATAGATTTATTTGAATCTTTTAAATCTGCTGTAATTTCCAGCGTTGTTGAGTATTTTGCAGTGCCTGAAAAGTATTTAATTTCCTTTTCTTCGCAATCTGAAAAACTCTTAAGCTCTGTAAAATCTTTGCTGAAATTTTCATTGAACGGCGTGGAAAAACTTACATTCCAAACCTTTGGTTTAAAGGCTATTGTCTGCGGGGTTGCGGAACTTATTTTACATTCTTTGCCGTTTATTGACGCCGACAAATTTGGCATAAAAGAAATTAAGTCGTCATCTTTTCTATAAACGCTGTTTGGCGACAAATGCACGTTCTCCCCAGAGGAATCTTTTATTGAAGTAATTTTAAAGGCTTCCGCTTTATTTCTGAAAATTACAAATGTAGATTCAAAGGGGGCAAAATCAACGGGTATGCAGGTGTATCCGTCTTGCACAAAATAAGAGGGCGGCGGGTTTATTGAGCCGCTTTGGGCATCCCAAATTTCAGGGGTTTTATCCGCAACATTAAAACGCATGATACCCTTTGCGTTTTCCGTTTCGTAAAATGCGTTTGCGACAAAATAAATATCCATATCGCCATTTTTGCGGTGTATGAAATTCAGGTTCTTTTTGTGCTGGACAAACTTCCCGTTATTTAAGGTTTCAAAGAGGAAGTCTTTTTTCTTACCCTTTGAAAGAAGCGCTTTTTCAATATCGCCTGAAGTGTAATTGTTTTTTGAATCTTTCCAGATTTCTTGCGCAAGTTTTTGCCAGGCTTCAAAGTTTTTTGAAGTATCTTGCAGATTGTCTGGAGAAGTTGGCGCAGACCCTAAAATAGGCACTCCAGCGTCTTTGAACGACTTTATTTTTTGCAGGTCTTTTAAAGACGCACTCCAGACATCTTGCGTAATCAGAAGTGAAAATTCCATCCCGCTTTCAAATTTAATTTTTCCGTCAATAGCCTTGGCATCGCCTAAAAATGAGGGTATGCAAAGCTCATAATCATACCCTCTTATATTAACTGTGTTGGAATTTGCTGAAGAAAAAAGCTCATTGTCGCCGCTTATTAAATAGAGTATGTCGGCATAGGGTCTGCCTCTTTGTAATAGGTATTGGCTCTTTGCAACATAGCTTAACCAAGCTTTGGAATCTTTCCACCAGACATTAGCTCTGCCAAAGTGCGTACCGTATCTGCCGAGAGAAAACCCAGGCATTAAGTCATTGGGTTGGTGTGCGCTTGTGTGGAATACAAAACGGTTGAGGCCTCTGGCAAATGCCATGTCGCCAAAGGGTTTGAGCGTCATGGGGTGGGCTGTCCAGCGTGCGCTGTCGTCTCTTGCCGTAAAAGATTCCGCACCCATAACTCTGCGTCCTGTGATGTGGGCGGGAGAGCTCATCTTCTTTAATTGCGAATGTCCGTGCAAATTTTTTGTGAGCCAAAATTCGGACATATTTACGTCCACATTGCCTGCTGCCTCAAGCTCGTTAAAGATGTAGCCCACATAGGTTTCGGCATAAAGGACCATATTATTTTCATTGGCGATTTTTTTGATTTCCCCAAAATAATTTTGCGAGCAAAGTTCGTTAGCGGTTTTTCTGTAATCGCAAAGAAATGCGTTGCTGACTTGGGCGGATTCTATCACCCTGCCTGTGAGCACGGGCAAAAAGGGGCGCATATCATAGGCTCTTGAATTTAAAAAGTACTCGGGAAATTTTTGCGTCCAACCCTGAAAACCGACTTCCCAACTGTCCAAAAGTATTCCATTGAAGGCTTTTCCCAGATATTTTTTTGATTCTTTAAAAGTTCTGCCCAAACTTTTTTCTATATGATAGCGCACAAATTCTTTTTCAAATTTATCTATTTCAAGACCGTGGCCTTCTGGCTGGGCTGGGTGGTTTTTAGCGCCCGTTGAAGTATAGCCCATTCTCAAGACAGTCCACTTGCCCTGCGGTATTTTACAAGTAAGCTTGCCATCTTTAGAGAGGTTTTTTGATATGTCTATACATTGCTTTGGGTCTATAGCGCCTGCGTTGGAAGCCTCAACGGATGTGTCTGGAGATGCAAAATTTATTCCATTTTTTAACGCCTTTGATTGATGCAAGGACAGCCTGTTTTTATCAGACAAACTGAAGTATTTTTCAAAATCTAATTTTGCGTCGGCAGATAAAATTTTTGCCTCAAGTTTGAAATATTTTGCGGTTTTTCTATTAAAAGCTATGTCTGTAAATTTGCTTCTAGACCTGCCCTTAAATTCAAAATTCCCAAGTTCTTCAAAACTTTTACCGTCTTGCGATGCGTAGATTTTGCCCTGCATTGCAAGAGTGTCTGAGAATTTGCTTATCGTTAAAAGCCTTCTTGAAACGCTCTCTTGAAATTCAAAAATTATAGAAAGTTCCAAACTACTTTTTTTGTCAGTTTTTTTGCAAGTGATTGTTGGTTTTAAGGTATCTGAATTTTCTTGCGGCAGCAAAAAAACCGCCAAGTCTTCATAATAATCTTCATGAATTTCTTTTGGTTTGGGAATGAGCCCTTCAAAGTTTTTCCCGCCCTCAATATCGAGTTCGGACCACACCAGCATTTTCATGCTTTTTTCAGGGGATACCCAAGGGCCGCCGCTATTTGCCCAGCCGTCTGAATTCATGATTGCAAATTCCAAACCGTATTCGTCCGCCTTTTGTATGGCGTAGTTCACGTAGTCAAACCAGTCTTCAGAATGGAAGCGCAGATGCGCCGGCGGCACGTACATATTTGCATTGAGCAGTTGCACGCCGCCAATGCCGGATTCTTTGAAAGATTTAAAATCTTTTTCTATGCCATCTTTGCTGACAGAGCCGTTAATCCAATGCCACCAAGTAAGAGGTTTTGCGCTGTTGGGCGGGGTTTCAAACCCAGCCTTCAGCTCGTCGGCGTTTAAAGGCTTTTCATCCAAACTGTTTGCGCCGTTATAGACAGCAAGGAGCTTTAATGCTGATACGCAAAGCAGGCTTAATAAAATTTTTTTACTCATGCCTCAAATTATGGACAGGCAAAATGAGTTTTCAAGCAACTATTATTGATATGATAGGGCAGCAGTCTATTTTTTCACGACCCTTCAGGAATGCCAGTTCCAAAAAAAACGTACAACATACGGGCGTTGCGCCCAAATCTTTTGCAAGTTTACACATGCCTTCTGCCGTTCCGCCAGTTGCAAGAATGTCGTCTAAGATAATAACCTTGTCGCCCTCCGACAATGCGTCTTTGTGCATGAATAAAGATTCTTTGCCGTACTCAAGTTCAACTTCCACGCTGACTGTTTCTCTGGGCAATTTCCCCTTTTTTCTGACGGGTATAAAGGGCAGACCCATTTTATGAGCTATTGCGCTTGCAAAGAAAAACCCCCTCGATTCCGCCGCCATGATTTTTGTGCCGCCAAGGTTTTTTAGTTTTTCCGACCACAAATCTATGGCATTTTTATAAGCCTCAGGTGAGGCAAGAAGTGGGGTTATATCTTTAAAAACCACGCCTTCCTTGGGCCAGTTGGGGATGTCGTAAATATATTTTTCGAGATTCATTTTTTTAACCTTTTATTTAATATTTTCAAAATTTTCTTCAAGCTGCAAAAGTGTGTCCTGCGGGTTGGGAAGCTTGTTGGGATAATCGGTGGTGTAGTGTAAGCCCCTGCTTTCTTTGCGCATGATAGCGCAGCAAACAATCAGTTTAGACACCAGTATCATGTTGCGTGTTTCAAGCAAATTGGGCTCTATTTTAAAATTCCAATAATAGTCGTTGATTTCTTTTTCAAGATTTGAAATGCGTTTCATTGCCCATTGCAGACGTTTGTCTGTGCGCACAATACACACATAGTCCCACATTGTGCGCTTGAGCTCCTCTTGATTGTGTAAAAGTATGACTCTTTCGTCAGGCAACTTTGTGTTGTCATCAATCCATTCAGGGATGTCTGACTTTTCTTTGGGGCAGGTTTTAAGATAGGCGTCTATTGCAAGCGATGCGTTGTTTGAAAGCACAAGCGCTTCAAGCAATGAATTGCTTGCAAGCCTGTTTGCGCCGTGCAGCCCCGTGCAGGCAACTTCTCCGCAGGCGTACAAGCCCTCTACATTTGTGGATGAATCAATATTCGTAACCACGCCGCCGCATATGTAGTGAGCCGCAGGCACAACGGGGATGTAGTCTTTGGATATGTCTATGCCGTTTTCTATGCAATGATTGTATATCAGGGGGAATCTGTCTTGCAGTGTTTGCCTTGAAAGCTTTGTGATGTCTAACCAAACGTGTGCCGAACCCAGTTTTTTCATCTCGCTGTCTATCGCCCTTGCGACGATGTCTCTTGGCGCCAAATCCGCCCGCTTGTCATAAGACTTCATGAAGGCTACGCCATTCATATTTCTGAGTATTGCGCCTTCGCCCCTTACCGCTTCAGAAATTAAAAATCTTTGCGAGGTTGTGGAATAAAGGGCTGTGGGGTGGAACTGTATAAACTCAAGGTTTGAGACTTTTGCGCCCGCCCTGTACGCCATTGCGATACCGTCGGCGGTGGCTATGTCGGGGTTTGTGGTGTAAAGATAAACACAGCCCACGCCGCCGGAAGCCAGCACTATGGCGTTGGTTTTAAAGCTTAGTATTTTTTCAGACAATTTATCAAATACGTAAAGCCCCACGACACGTTTTTCCGTGCCGCCCAATTTTTTATCTGTGATAAAGTCTATTGCGTAGTGATGCTCAAACACTCTTATATTTTTTTGAGCCTCCACCGCTTTTACCAATGCAGATTCTATTGCCTGCCCCGTAAAATCTTTGACATGCAAAATCCTGCGCTTTGAATGCCCGCCTTCTTTACCCAAAGAGATGTTGCCGTTTTCAAGATTGGTAAAATCTACGCCAATTTTAATCAGCTCCTCAATTTGTTTCGGACCGTTGCGGACTATGTTTTCAACGACATCTTTTTTGCAAAGACCGTCTCCGGCAATCATAGTGTCGCTGACGTGCAAGGCAAAATCATCGGAAGAACTTGTAACGCTGGCAATGCCGCCTTGGGCGTGATTGGTGTTTGTGTCAGAACAATTTTTTTTTGTTACAACCGCCACGCTATGCCCCATACGGGCGCACTTTAGTGCGGCACTCAAACCCGCAATTCCACTGCCTATGACGATTATGTCAAAGTCCATTATATTTCCAGATTGTCAATGAGTCTTGTCTGACCGTACCAAACTGCGACAGAAATCCTGCATTTACCGGGCGTGATAGTGTTGACGGGAAGGGACGTGAGCCTGTCAACGACTTCCGTATATATAACCCTTGTCTTGGGGTTTGAGACCGCATTTATGACGGTGGTTTTAACCCTGTCAACATTGGTGCAGTTTTCATCAACAAGTTTTTTGCCCGCCAAAAGGGCTTCATAAATGCGCTTTGCGGCGTTGCGCTCAAGAGGGTCAAGGTAATTGTTTCTGGAAGACATCGCAAGCCCGGAATCTTCGCGGATTATTGGGGCTTCTATAATTTCAACGCCCATGAATAAATCCCTGACCATGCGCCTGATTATGGCAACTTGTTGGGCGTCTTTGATGCCAAACACGGCTTTGTCGGCGGCGGTTATGTTGAAAAGTATTGCAACCACTGTCGCCACTCCCTGGAAAAGCTTGGGGCGGGATACTCCGCAGAGGTGCTTGCTTATTTGGTCTTCATGGATATGCGTTGAAGCGTCGCTCAAATATATGTCTTCATTATTTGGGGTGAATACGACGTCGGCACCCGTTGTGCGGCAGGCTTCCAAATCTTTTTCAAGTGTCCTTGGATATTTTGAAAAATCCTCATTTGCGCCAAACTGCGTCGGATTTACGAATATGGAAACAACGCAGATATCCCCATTTTGCTTTGCAATCTTTATTAAACTAAGGTGCCCCTCATGAAGGGCGCCCATGGTGGGCACTAAGACTATGGATTTGCCTTCAGCGTGCGCAGATTTTGAAAAATCCCGCATTTCTTGTGGTGAAGATATGATTTTCATTGATTTTGCAAAAATAGTGATTTTTCTAAAGTGTTAACAATTTTCAGAAAAAATCAAACAATATAAATTATGAGCGACACTTATCTACAAAAATTATTTGCCGAACGTATAGGCGGCGTCAACTACGGCAAGAGCACTGCCATATATAAGTTTGAGAAAATCAAGCGCGCCAAAGCGGCGGCAAAAAAAGCAAAGCCCGATGTTGCGCTTATCGACATGGGCGTGGGCGAACCCGATGAAATGGCATTCCCCCAAGTTATAGAGGCGCTCACCCTTGAAGCCAACAAGCCTGAAAACAGAGGCTATGCAGACAATGGCGGTCCAATATTTAAGGCGGCAGTGGCAAAATATATGAAAGAGCAGTTTGGCGTAACGTTAGATGCTGACACGCAGGTTTTGCATACCATAGGTTCAAAATCCGCCCTCAGCATTTTGCCCGCTTGTTTCATCAATGAAAAAGACATTGTGATTATGACCACACCGGGGTATCCCGTCTTTGGCACGCACGCAAAGTATTACGGTGGAGAGGTGTATAACATACAGCTTAAAGCGGAAAATAATTTCCTCCCCGATTTGGACAGTGTGCCGCAAGACGTGTTATCTAGGGCAAAAGCCATAGTGGTCAATTACCCCAACAACCCCACTGGCGCAAGCGCAACTCTGGATTTCTTCAAAAAACTCGTAGATTTTGCGAAGAAAAACTCCCTCGTCGTGATTTCCGATGCGGCGTATTCCGCCTTGGTTTTTGAAGGCTCTCCAATCTCGATTCTTCAGGTTGAGGGCGCAATGGATGTTGCTATTGAGCTGCATTCTCTTTCTAAAAGCCACAACATGACGGGTTGGCGTATTGGCTGGGTTTGCGGCAATCCGCTTTTGGTCAAGGCGTTTGGCGACGTAAAAGACAATACCGATTCTGGGCAATTTTTGGCAATCCAAAACGCTGCGGCAAAGGGTCTGGAAAATCCTGGGATTACAAAGGAAATTTCCGCAAAGTATTCCAGACGCATGGATTTGCTCATAGCCGCCCTGAAAGACTGCGGTTTTCAAAATCTTAAAAAACCCAATGGTAGTTTCTTCCTTTATACAAAAGCGCCAAAGGCAGCCGTTATGGCGGACGGCAAGCGCATAGAGTTTGAAAGCGGCGAAGCATTCAGCCAGTGGATGATTACCGAACTCTTAATCAGCACCGTACCTTGGGACGATGCAGGCGCTTTTGTGCGGTTCTCTGTTACATTTGTGGCGCACGGCGTGCTCGCTGAAAAAGACGTGATTGCCGAAATCAAAAAACGCATGGGCGCTTGTAAGTTTGAGTTTTAAGATTATGGATTCTTCAGTGCGCATTACAGCTCTTTTGCACGGTCCCGACAAAGCGGGGCTTGTGGCAAGGGTGTCTGGTTGGATTTACGCCAGAGGCGGCAATATCTTGCATGCAGACCAGCATAGAGACAAAGAACGCCAGATATTTTTCCAGCGCATAGAGTGGTTTCCTGCCGGTAATGTTGACGATGAAATGCGCCTGTTTAGAGCTCTTGCAGAGGGTGAGCTTGGCATGAAGACAACGTTGAGCGTATCCACGCATAAACCAAAAATTGCAATAATGGTTTCGCAATTTGAGCATTGTTTTTATGACATTCTCTCTCGCAAAGAAATTGGGGAATTTAATTGCGATATAGCCTGTGTAATTTCCAATCATGATAAATTACGCAAAGTTGCTGAGACGTTTGGGTTGCCTTACAACTATCTGCCAATCAATAAAGAAACAAAACCTGCGGTAGAGGCAAAAGAACTAGAGATTGTCAAAGAAAGCGGTGCGGAACTTGTTGTAATGGCAAGATACATGCAGATTTTAAGCGATGACTTTTTGCAGAAATGTAATGTGCCTGTCATAAATATACATCATAGTTTTCTACCCGCTTTTGCTGGGGCAAAGCCTTATCATCAGGCTTATGAAAGGGGGGTAAAGCTGATTGGCGCTACTGCGCATTACGCCACCGCCGATTTGGACGAAGGCCCGATAATTGCTCAAGATGTCGTAAAAATAACGCATAGAGACAATGTTGAAACCTTAATCAGGAAGGGTAGGGAGCTTGAAAAAACCGTCTTGGCTTCCGCCATACGGTGTCATTTAGAGACTCGTATTTTAGCTTACGAAAATAAGACGGTGGTCTTTGATTGATATGTCTGAGTTGCCTTATAAAATCAGCGTTTTGGTTTTTGTAAAAGATGAAAACTCACGCCTGCTTTTGATTGAAAGAGCAAAAGAACCAAACAAAGGCTGTTGGAGTCCTATCGGCGGCAAGCTTGAAATGCAAAGCGGGGAATCGCCATTTGAATGCGCCCTGCGGGAGACCAAGGAGGAAATCGGCCTTGAAGTTAAGCCTGAAGATATGCACCTTTTTTGCATGGTTGCTGAAAAATCTTACGAGGGCAAAGCTCATTGGTTGATGTTCCTTTTTGATTGCAAAAAACCGCTTGAGGCTTTGCCAAAAAATATAGACGAAGGCGGCTTCAAGTTTTTTTCAAGAGAAGAAATAAACTCTTTGCGCATCCCCGACACTGATAAACAGATACTCTGGAACTGCTACGACAATTTTAGGGAAGGCTTCACAGCAATTTCCGTCGATTGTGCTGCGGGCGGCAAATTGGAATTTAAAATAGAACAACAAATATAGTTATGGAAAATCAGAACGAAAAAATTTTAAACATATTCCGTGAAACCAAGGCGCTTTTGGAGGGGCACTTCATTCTAAGAAGCGGTCTGCATAGCGGGCACTTTTTCCAGTGCGCCAGAGTTTGCGAGCATCTAGACAGGGTTTCTGAACTTGTTGAACTGCTCATAAAAAAAATTGACGCTTCAAAGATAGACACTGTGTTAGCACCTGCAATGGGCGGCTTGGTCTTGGGGCAAGAGGTTGCCAGACAGCTTAAAAAACGCTTTATATTCGCCGAAAAAGTGGACGGCAATTTGGCGTTGCGCCGTAACTTTGCAATTTCAAAAGGTGAACGCTTTCTGATTGTGGAAGACGTTATAACAAGAGGAGGCAGGGTGAATGAATGTATAGACATCATACGTACTCACGGCGGGAACGCCGCCATGCTGGCGGTTTTGGTTGACCGCTCTCAGGGCAAGGCAAGCTTTGATATTCCTCAGGTAAGCCTTCTTGAAATGTCATTCCCGACTTATGAGGCGGACAAACTCCCGCCGGAACTTGCGAATCTGCCCGCAGAGCACCCCGGTTCATAAATACTTTAGCGGTAAAAAAAATCTTTAACAATAGTGCCATGAAACTCCTAACAATATTGTCTTCTGTGTATTTTTTTATTCTGCCTGTTTTGGCGTATGACAATCTTTTTATTTTTGGAGACTCGCTTTCCGACGTTGGCAATGCGGCAAATATTCAAGATTTAAATCATGAAGGCAGGTGGAGTAACGGCTTGGTATGGTGTGAATATCTTGCCGAAAAACTTGGCGTAGATGCTGCTTTTTCTTCAAAGAATTATGCTTCTGGAGAGGGTTTTTCGGCGGGCAATATCAACTTTGCATACGGCGGTGCAATGACGAGTTTTGGCACAACTTCCATTACAGGTATTTTAAGCATTGATGAGCAAATTTATGGAGAAAAAAATATACTCGGGCACATCATAGCGCAGGATAAAGGTTTTATGCGCTACGGCGCAAATTTTGGATCAAATGACATTGTGGCAATGTGGGCGGGCGCAAATAATTTATTTTTCGCCGGAACAATTTTAATATTGGAAGATTTTGAGGGCACAGCCCGCCGCGCCGCAAATGATATGCTTGCAAACATTTCTAACATAATATCTTCAGGCGCAAAAAATATACTGCTTTTGAATTTGCCGGATATAGGGCTTACACCTTGTTATGTAAATGATCCAGTGGGTAAGGCAAACGCCTCTTTATTCTCTTCGGTATTCAACGCCACTTTGCAGGGTGGGCTTGCGGATATCGAAAGTTTTCACCCTGATGTAAACCTTATCAACATAGATATGTTTGCAATGTTTAATGAAATACTTGCCAACCCGTCTTTATATGGATTCAGCCACACTTCTGTTGCGCTTTTGGATGTCTATAATAATTCAAATATGCCAAGTCAGGAGGAGGCCTCAAAATATCTTTTTTATGACGACGTGCATCCTACCACTGCGGGGCACAGCATGCTTGCAAATTTGATATATGCGCAAATCCCAGAGCCTGCCGACTATGCTTTAATATTTTCTTTGCCGACGTTATTTTTTGCACTGTTCTTGAGAAAACGCAAAAGGGATTAATCCAGCATCTGTAAATAAAAAACGGCGAAATTTACATTTCGCCGTTTTGTTTTTTTGATAAAATTTATTTAGCAAAAGCTTCTTTTACCAAGCGCTGTTCGTCGAGCAGTTCGGCATTGCTAGCGTCAATCTTTGAGCGTGAAAACTCATTGACATCCAAGCCTTGCACAATCTCCCAATTTTTACCGTCGGCAGTGCGTATTGGCAAAGATGTGATTGTGCCTTTTGGCGTGTTGTAGCTGCCGTCAGAACAGACTGCAACGCTGAACCATTCGCCATTTGGCGTGGGTTTGCAAAGGTCTCTGACTGTTTCCAAAGCTGCGTTTGCAGCGCTTGCTGCGCTGGATAAACCTCTGGCTTCAATGATTGCAGCACCTCTTTTTTGCACAACGGGTATAAACTCATTCTTAAGCCAAGCTTCATCTTTAATAACGTCCAATGCGGGCTTGCCGTCAATCTTTGCGTTATAAAAATCCGGATACTGGGTGGAAGAATGATTACCCCAAATTGTCATATTTGTAATGCTTGAAGAATGTACATTTGCTTTTGCTGCAAGCTGTGCCTTTGCACGATTCTCGTCAAGGCGTGTCATCGCAAACCATCTGTTTGATGGAATTTTTGTGGCGTTTGTCATGGCTATCCAAGCGTTTGTGTTGCAAGGGTTGCCGACTACGAGTATGCGTACGTCTTCGGCTGCATTTGCTTCAATAGCTTTGCCCTGACCTATAAAAATCTTGCCGTTTATACCAAGCAAATCGCCACGCTCCATACCGGCTTTTCTTGGCACGCTGCCCACTAAAAGCGCCCAGTTTGCGCCCTTAAAGCCTTCATTTAAATCTGAAGTTATGACAACATTGCTGAGCAGAGGGAAGGCGCAGTCGTCAAGCTCCATCTTAACGCCGCCGAGCGCTTTCATGGCGGGCTCAATTTCTATGAGCCTTAACTCAACCGGCTGATCTGCGCCGAATACTGCGCCCGAAGCTATACGAAATATGAGCGAGTAGCCTATATTGCCTGCCGCCCCTGTTATTGCAACTTTGATTGGATTTTTCATTTTTTCCTGATATTTAACTGTGTTAGATTATTATAAAAAATTATATGCTTTTGCAGTCATCCTCGTCTTTTTTCACATAGCCGGAATCTTGACGTTCATGGTTTATCTTGTTCTTTTTTGTGTAAGCGGCGTGCACATCTTCCGCCGTCATGCCCAGAACTTGCGCTATAGACACTAAAAAATGCAACATATCCACAACTTCAACCCTTGCGTTCTGGACGTTGAATTCTTGATATTTTGCCCACCACTTCCAGGGTACGGAGTCTATAAGTTCGGCGTTTTCTTGAGATAATGCACGCGAATAATTCAGTACCCACTTAACCTTGTCTTCATCGGAAAGGGCGCAGGTATCTATGCCTATTCTTTTGTTAAGTTCATACTGCTGGGAGAAAATTTCTTCTAGTTTGTCCATAATTGTTCGCAATAAAATCCTAAGTATTTCATAAGTCGGGAAAAATTACTAGAATAAAATTTTCCATTTCCATCGTAATTTGGAAAAAAAAGCGGGATAAAAAAGTTCCGTCATTTTCCATTGTAATTTGGATAAAAAAAAGCGGAACAAAAAAGTTCCGCCGAAGTCTAAAATAATTCTTAGCCTACTTTCGAGGTAGCTTTGCGTGCATAGCGCCACTTGTCTCGATGCTTGAGTGCCCAGTCCATGAGGGCTCTCTCGAAGCCTATGTCGTAACCAATTTTTTCAGATTCAAGCCACTTGTGCTTAAGTATTTCTTCACGCTCCGCCATAAACTCCTGATAAGCACTGGAATTGTGGAGGGAAAAATTCTTTTGGGTAGATGCTGCTTTTTTCTTCATAATAACATTCCTTTTTAAAATGTTACAGTCTTTTCATATCAAACAAAAACAAACCTGTAAAATCAACACATTTCTTAAGAAAAAGTAGATGTATAACAAAAATGTATCATTTGGAAACTTTTATAATTTATCGGGTTTTTATCAAAAGAATGAATACGTAAAACATCTGCTTGAGGCTTGAAATTTTGCGTGTTGACAAGCTTTACATATCTTGTTTTGCTGAAATGAATTAGGGGAATACTTAAATTTAGAAGTTTTTATCATGTGTGAAATATCTTTGTCTGAAACAATAAAAGAAATACAAATTGCGTTAAAATTTAATTCTGAATCAAGTGCAAAGTCGGGCTTTGATTCTGCGATAAAAGCCTTAGAGCAGAAGGGGGCAAATATTTTATGTCTGGAGGTTTTTGCAGGCAAATACGCAGAATCTGCGGTTGACGCCTTTAAGGCGGCTTTTGCAGATTATGACTTTCCGCTTAACTGGATATACCCTCTGGATGAGGTTTCAACGCCCATACTCGGTGGTGCGCATATCACGGCTTTGGTAGGCGCTAAACCTGAAGTATTTAAGAGCGAGCAGGGCTCTATTGCCGTAAAATATTCAGACTCTTACGCCGATTATTGCCGCACCTTCGGGGTGTCCACGCCAAAGTATCCTTCAGATTTTGAAGCCCACACTTACGAAAATATCTGCGAGATTGAGCGTACCTTGCAAGCTGCGGGTTTCTCATACAATAACATTGTGCGCACATGGTTTTATAATGAAGACATCTTGTCTTGGTATGGCGATTTTAACAAAGCCAGAACACGTTTTTATTGCGCCAGAAATGTCTTTGAACAGCTCTTGCCCGCAAGTACGGGCATAGGTGCGCCCAACATTTGCGGCACAAAAATTACAAGCGGCGCAGTTGCCGTGCGTAAAAAGAATTTTGACGTCGTTTTGGCTGAAGTCCCCAGTCCTCTGCAATGCGGCGCACCACAGTACGGAAGCTCTTTTTCCCGTGCGGTAGAAATTGATACGCCTTACTCAAAGCGCATAATGGTGTCTGGCACGGCAAGCATAGAACCGGGTGGCAAAACGGTCTTCCAAGACGACATTGTAAAGCAGATTGACCTGACAATGCGTGTCATCGAAGAAATTTTAAAAGTCCGCAACATGACATTTGCCGACACTTCAAGAGCCGTAATATACTGCCTAAAGCCAGAATATTATGAAAATTTCTTGGACTGGCAAAAGCAAAACGGCATAGAAATCCCACACTGTCCCGCATACAGCATCGTGTGCCGTGATGACCTCCTTTTTGAAGTAGAGCTAGAAGCCATCAAAAACAAGGGCGTGTGAAATCACGCCTGTTTTGGCAGACTTGTTTGGCGAATAGTTCCGTTTGCTTCGTGAATCTGACTGGGAATGTACGTATGTACAATTCCCACCCATCTTCACTTCGCAATACTCACTCTTCATCCAAACCGTGCGGCCAAAACGTTAAAGGAATGGTATGCTTCCAAAACTTACTTTAATTGGGTAAGTTTGGTTTGTTAAAGGGGTGGGGCTTATTCCAACATAAACTTTAATTGGGCAAACTGGGTTTTATTAAGTCAACAATAACTGCGTTGCTGCAAAAAATTGCGACTCTTGCGTACATTCAGTACGCTGCGACCCGCAATTTTTTTTGCGCCTTGTTCTTCATCCAAACCGTCCTGCCAAAACGGTAAAGTGTGTGGTATGCTTCCAAAACTTTCTTCAATGGTTAAAGTGGGGTTTGTTGAAGTGAGTCTCTATTCCCAAAATTTACTTTAATGGCTGAAGCGAGGTTTTGTTAAAGAGGCATTGCGTTTCCAAAATAGACTCTAACAATTGAAACGAGGTTTTTTGACGCTGTGCCTTTGGCACAGTCAGCCTAGTGTCTTGGATGGGGAATTATTTTCTTGAGCAAAAGAGCTTCATTCGTAATTTTATTTGGATGAATTCAAAGCAGGGCGATATTCCGCAAATACGCATATTATCGGAGTCTGTGGCAAACCAAATTGCCGCAGGCGAAGTTGTCGAACGGCCTGCCGCAGTCGTCAAAGAACTGCTTGAAAATTCAATAGACGCCAACGCAACCAGAATTGAAATAGAATTTAAACACGGCGGAAAATCTTTCATTAAAATTTCCGACAACGGCTGCGGAATGAATCACAATCAGGCGCTTCTCTCTTTAGAACCTCATGCAACAAGCAAAATTCGCACTCATGAAGATTTAAGCAGAGTTCTCACTTTCGGCTTTAGGGGAGAAGCGATTCCGTCTATTGCTTCTGTCAGCAATTTTACTTTGAAGACGCGTCCGCAAGGTCAGAGTCTGGGTACGCAGATATGCGTTTCAGGCGGAAAAATTTCCGATGTAAGAGATTGCGGCATGGCTTTCGGTACAGAGATTGTTGTCGAAAATCTATTTTCCACAGTGCCCGCAAGGCGCAAATTTTTAAAAAGCGATAATGTTGAAGCGTCTCATATAATAAGGCTTTGCAGGCTTTATGCTCTCTCTTTGCCCCATATATCAATTAGTCTTGTTGAAAATTCTAAGGTCTTATTTTCATCCGAAAAAAATCCCGACATCATAGGCAGGGTTGATAAAATTTTCGGCCGTGAAATAGCCGAAAAAATAATTCCGCTAAAAAAATGCAAAGAAGATTCTGTTGCCCTGGAAGGCGCAGTTTTAAAGGCGGGAGAGTTTTGCAGCTCAAACAAATTTGTGTGTGTATTCGTAAATTCAAGACCGGTAGATTTACGTGCGGCAAACTATGCTTTAAGAGAGGCTTACGGCGCTTCCATACCAAGAGGCAAGTATGCTGCGGCGTTTTTGTTCATTACTATGAATCCTGCCGACGTCGATGTAAACGTGCATCCCGCAAAGTTGGAGGTGCGCCTTAAAGACGAATTTAAAATCAGGGATTTTTTGATTAGCGCCATAGAAAACAGCATAGGCAAAATTTCTTGCGATACTCAAGGAACCTTTAAATCGCCTGAAGTTTCGCAATCTTGGGATGTGTCGCAGTTGCGTTATTCTCCCTCGCAGGGGTTTTCTGAAAATACAGATTCTACTGCGCCCCTCATGCAGGTATCTTTTGATTTAGGCATTAAATCCGATGCTCCGCAGGAAGCTCATGGTATTAAGATTTCTTGGAAATTTTTATCTTTTTACAAATCAAAATATATACTCTTTGACGCAGAAGGAAAACTCATGTTGCTCTCTATTTTAGGGGCTTTGCGCCGCATAAATTATGAGATTATTGTTGAAAATTTTGCCTCAAAGCCTGCGCTGTCTCAAGCCTTGCTTCTGCCTGAAACTCTGCATTTAGACAGCGCACAGTCGGAATTTTTGGAGGCGCATATTGAAAAATTTTCAACATGCGGTTTTCAGATAGACTTATTTGGCAGGAATACTTTTAGGGTCTCGGCGTCGCCAAAATGGCTGGGCGATTCTTCCACTTCGGTATTTATCAAAGATTTTTTGGAATCTGCGCTGGATGCCGGTTTGAGTTTAAGCTCCGCAAAGCTTTCCGCCGAAACTTTTGCAAAGATGGCGATGAAGTGCAGCTTTGGCGCACGCATTCCGGAAACTGAAGAATCCGCCCTTGCTCTTTTGACAGAACTTTTGCGTTGCTCTATGCCAATGCTTTCTACCGACAACACGCCAACTTGTAAAGAACTCAAAGTAGATTAGCTACTTGCTAAACATTTGCAATAAGACCGATTTTTTCTGCTAAGTCGTCAAATATTTTTTGACTTTCGTCGGAGGCGGGGATTTCAGATTCCGCCTGCAAACTTGCATCTATGGGCACGCAAGCAAGCAGTTCTACGCCTAATGTTTTTGCAGATTCTTCTGCGCAGCCTTTGCCGAAGATATATTGCCTTGGGGCGTTTGGCAGCTCAAGATACGCCATATTCTCAACCACTCCAAAAATTTTAATATCGGTTTTTTCAAAAAGTTTTGCGCCTCTTGTGGCGGTGGTTGCGGCGAGTTGGTTTGGGGTTGTTACAATTATTGCGCCGTCAAGCGGTACGGTTTGCGCCACGGTAAGCACGGCGTCGCCGGTGCCGGGCGGCAGGTCAAAAACCATTACATCAAGCTCACCCCACACAACTTCATTTATGAATTGTTTGATTGCGCCCATTATCATTGCGCCCCTCCAAATCAGGGGTTGATCCGCCGCAACAAGGTTGCCCATAGATATTACTTTTATGCCGTCAACCACAGGCGGTATTATTTTTTGCTCGTTGTTGACTTCGGGGAAAGATGCGTCTTTGAGCAGCATGGGCGCACTTGGTCCGTGTACATCGCAATCCATCAACGCAACTCTCGGAGAATTTTTTGAGTATAATCTGGCGAATGCTTTTGCCAAATTTATCGCAACCGTGCTTTTGCCTACGCCGCCTTTGCCAGATGCCACGGCAATCTTGAGCCTGATTTTTTCAAAGGCTTTAAAATCTTTTTGCGGAGAATTTTCTTTAGCCGGGTCTGCATCTAGGGCATTTACGGAAAATTTATATGATGGAAATTTTTGCGACAATACTTCTTGCGAGGCTTGCAAGACGGCGATTTCAGAATCTTTATTTTTTGCGCCTGTAAAAATTTTCACACTGACGCTGTCGCCTTCAATTTTGACATACTTGACCATGCCAAAAGAGACGATGTCCTTATTGTAAGGCGGATACTTTACTGCCGCCAAAGCTTTCAAAATATCTTCTTTTTCAATCATATTGACAAAACAGTAAAGCGTGGACGCACAATAATGCAAGAAGCTTCTTGGAAGTATTTGAAGCAAAAATATGTCTTGAAGAAAAATTAAAATCTGTCGATATAGATAGAGTTCATTGAAAATGGTATTTCGGGGGTGTTCCGGAATTCGACTGGAAAAAGTAGTTTAGGCTCGCATGTCGGAGATGACACTTGGCTCCGCAAAAATGTGTTAACAAACATTAAATGGCGATGAATACGCTATTGCTGCTTAATTAAGCGGCGCGTTTACTCTCAGACTCCGATATGAGAAGTGAGCGTCGATATCGGACAAGGGGCGCATTTTGTTTCGCAGGGATTGCGCCGCCATTTACTGCGGAAAGATTTTGTAAAAGTTTGTCCTTGTACTTTTGCAAGAGCTCTCAAACACGGACTAAACATGTAGTATAGAATAAGCAATGTTTTCTAGGACCGGGGTTCGACTCCCCGCACCTCCACCATTTTTAAATCACAAGAAGCTCAGATTTCATAACTTATGAATCTGGGATTCTTTATGTCCGCATGCGGCATTTTGCAAGACGCTGATTGATAGCCTCCTAAAATTATCCCTTTTAAGCGCTGAGCGCAAATACCTGCAAGTTTGAATTGCACCTACAAGCCCTAGGACAGGTTTTTTAATGCAACTTTTTCGGAAATTGTTACGTAAAAATAGAAAAAATCTCCGACCTTTATATTAATAATTAAAAATATCAAAAATGTAATATTATGTTGACACGCTAATTAAAATATATTTTCAAGTGAAATATATGGTTAATCGAATTTGTAAACTAAAAATCTTGATTATATTCTATTTATTATGTGCAAACATATTATTTTCTACTGATTATTGGTGGTATGCGAGGTATGCGGATAAGAATTTTAATACTGCAGCCAATTGGTCGCCAGCGGTGGCACCGGCGGGAGAGCATCCCTCTACCACGCTTGCGGAATATATGGTCCAGGCATTTCAAGTCTACGGTGCGGCGGAAATAAATTCGGATTTAAATATGTCTTATGCCACTATCAATGCTGGAGGCGGTGGCAACGGAGTTGTAAACATACGTTCTGGCAATATTGTTGCGAATCGTATTCAGGCAGGGATGCGCAATGTCTCTGGGATAGTTAATATTTATGGCGGGACCATGAATTTAATCGGCATACCGACACGCATTGATGTAACGGGTGCTTTGCGTGCATATTATGGTGGAGTGATAAATTTTTATGGTGGCACAGTTGAGATGGATTATGCGCTTTGGATTAGTTCAAACTGTACGCTTAACATTTACAATGCGGGTGCACATGAAAAAGCTCCTAACGCCTTGAAAGCGCCAATTTTTGCGAAATGTATGGTGAATTTTCAGGCGCTCAAAGTTGAAAATGGCGCACTGAATGTAAAGCTTGCACAGGGAATAACTCTACGGGTTGATGAGATGATTTATCTCATAGAATACAATGGTGAAGAGATTCTGAAGGGCTTTAAAAATATCGCCAATGGACAGACCATAAATATTGACGGATTTAATTTTCGTTTGGAGATGGGGCGTGTGATTGGCGAGGGGCGTAGAGCTGTTGTTTTGGTTGCGCTACAGGCGGTAGATACCCGACTAAAGAAAGGAAGCGTCATCATGATTTCTAAAAATGAAAGAACCCCTGTGTATGAAAAAAATTCTTAGTTTTTTAACACCAATTGCTCTTTTGGTTTCATCGATTTCCGCTAACGATGATGATTTGGCCAATCCTATACAGATGTTTGAAATCCATGCCGCTTCACATTACATTCTTTTTGGGGATATTCATCTTGATGGCGCCGTAAGGGATGTAAGCGCTGGCGAAGTTGTAATCAAGCTCGACACTTCAAAGAATTTTTTGGAGTTGGCGAGATTATCTGTTATTGACGGCGCTTCAGCACTTTCGGTTGTTGAATATTTTACACCGCATACAGACGTTAAAGGAAGTTTGGCCATATTTTATGGTGAAGAAAAAATCTCATCCTTTGATTTAGTCATTTTGGGAGACGACGGAAGCGCTGTTAAAATATCGGGTAAAAACGGTGTTTCAAAACCGATAATATCTCAGAACTCCATTGGAGGAAAGACGGGCGTGTCGTCTTCTGAAGATAATTCCGACGGGAAGATAAGTTCACGTGAAGTTCCAAAACTATCTACAAAAAATTTGGAAGAATCTGTCGAGGTAAACCTGAGGCGTACATCAAAGACAATATATATTTCCGGAGATTATGGCGACGACAGATTCTCTGGCAGGCAACGCGCAATTTCCGTTTCTGAAGGGCCAAAGAAAACGTTAGATGCCGCACTTTCGGAAAAAGAAATTGAAACTATAGTAATAGACGAGAGTTCCAGCCCTTACATGGTAATCAAAAATTTCAAATCAAATGGAGGAAAGATCACGATTATTCCATCCGGCAGGGTTCAACTTATAGTTCCAAAAAGAGAAGAAAAAGAAATTTTAAAGGAGATAAATAATGAAAACTAGGTCTTTAATTTTTTGCGCAATGGGTACGATGGTTTCGAGTTTATATGCCGTTGATTTGGTTATAAATGATTCGGGCCTTGAAATTCATGGCAATGTACTGGTCAAAGACTATGTCGGTACTACCGTTACCGAGGGTAATTTGTATGTTGGGGGTGTGGCAAATCTGAATATTGCGACTATCTCAGGGGATTTGAATTTAGTCATGCCGACAGATTCAACACTCTTGCCTTACATAAATTTGGGTGACAATATAATTCCTGAAACTTCTGCAATTGCCGAATTTAAGCGTTTTGCGGGGATAGTTTTGGGCAGGCAAAATAACGTCTATAGCCTCGGCGAACAGGGCTACGGCCTCGTTGTCGGCGAAAATAATTCGGTAAAAGATGGCGACAATATTGTGTTGGGCAAAAACAATAATATTGCGGAATCGACAAATTATTCATTTGTCGTGGGGGTTAACAATGTTACGGAGGCCAATGGCGGTTTTGTGGTTGGCAGCAATAATATAGCCAAAGGCGGCGCTACAATAGGCGAATACAATCAGGCCGGCGAAGGGGGCGTCGCATTGGGGCGTTTCGCCATTTCTGGAGTTGAAGGTTTTTCCCCTTGCACATTTGCCGCAGGGGTTGGCGTAATTGCCAATACTGCCGCCCAGGTAACTTTTGGAATGTGGAATGACGTTTCGATAAATTCAGCTTTGCCGAACAATGCGCCCGAAGTCATTCTCACTGAAGTCGGATATTGGAAACCGAATGACCCGCTTTTCGTAGTGGGAAACGGTTTGGGACAGACGAATCGCTCAAATGCATTGGTGGTTTTTAAAAGCGGCGATACAAAAATCAGCGGGAAACTTAAAGTTACAAAGCGTTGCGGAGATGTATTCATGGGAGATTACGGACGCACTGAAGACAGGGGCAACTAACATATGAAAATTATATACCCGTTGTTTTTCGCATTATCTTACTTTTCTATTTTTGCCCAAAATGTTTATGAGCTTGAAGTTTTCGGCGATCTTTTTATCAGAGATGATGCGAGTACGCAAGACATGAAAGAGGGCGATTTTTCAATAGAAAACCTCAGCTCGTTGAATCATGTTAACATATTCGAAAGCTTATCTCTAACGCAATTGCCGGGTATTCTTAGGTTGCCTTCAATAATTGCGGGGCGCGGAAATGTCTATCGTAACTATTATGACGACAATTCTACATCGGAGGGAATCATGCTGGGGTTGGATAATCGTTTTTACAACCCTTATGAACAACGTAAGTATTCAGTAATCATTGGAGAGAAGAGTCTTAACGGAACTGCGGGAAATTATCCATTTCTGTCGGTCGGCAAAAAAAACGAGATACATGAGTTTGCATCGTTTGGCGTTATGGTGGGCAAGCTGAATAAGGCGTATGACGGTTGCGGCATGTCGCTTGTTTTTGGGGAGTCGAATATGGGCGGAGTTGTCATTGGAAAAAATAATGTGGCGTATGGATTCGCATTCATGTTTGGGGATAAATCTTCAATATCATGGGGGTACAACGATTCTTATCCTCGCTTTACAATGGGTTCTAACCTGATATCGCTTCAGACCTACGCTTTGGAAATGGTGTTGGGGATGTGGAATATTCCCATTCCAAATGTTGAGTGGTATGAAGATGGTTATTCCGAAAAGGCCCCTCTTTTTGCGATAGGCAACGGTACGAGCGCCTTATCAAAATCTAATGCCATGGTTGTGATGAGAAATGGAAATACAACGATATACGGTTCTCTGGCTGTCGCCAAACGTGGTGGGGATTTATCAATGGGTAATTATGGGCGCGAGGAGGACAGGAATTAAAATGAAAATTTTCAAAAGTATGTCCCATAAAAAAATTTCTGCCATATTAGCTTTCATAACACTACTTGCGCACCTAACATTTGCCGGAGAACCTGTCTGGTGGAAGGAGCGCGGAGTTGTTTCCAATAAAAGTAATCAGGCAAGTTCAAAGACCATTGAGGAAAATTATCAACTTGCAAATGTGGGACAACTTAAACACTTTGCCGCAAAAGCCGCCGAGGAGCTAAATGAAAAGCTTAATTTTGCGGGGGGCGCCGGCGACGAGATAAATGCGCTTGTTGCAAGTTTTACAAAATTCAATTCTCAAAACCCCGAAGCAAACTATGAAATTGCGAACTTGGGTCAGCTTAAAAATATTGCAGAAGTCTTTTATAGAAGGCTTCGCAAATTGAGAAGCGGAATGGTCATATTCCCGAACCATATGACTTTTAAAAGCGGCGGAACATACTATTATAACCACATATATCCCTGGAACGCAATGTCGGCAAGTCCTACCGAAGAAGAATATGCGGCCAATTACGCTCCTCTCAACTTGGGGCAATTGAAATTTATTTTCGGTTGGTCTGTGGCCGGAGATTCCGACAGTGACGGAGTTCCGGATGCTTGGGTGATATATTACCATGGGTATAACTATCCTTGGTATTATGATCTTGATTATGACGGTCTAAATAATCTGGAAGAATATTTTTTGGGAACAAATCCGGCCAACTGGGATAGTGATGGCGATGGAATATATGACGGGCAGGAGGTTTTATGGGGAACTGATGTGTTAAACCCGTCTTCGCATCCATCTTCATTTGCCTCTCTTCCATATTTTGAAGATTTCGAATCGCATCAGTTAGGCGCATTTGCGGCTCCTGCTTATGCGATAAAAAAAGGGAGTGTGGAGCTTGGTGTCCTCCAAAATGAAAAAGGCAGATCAAGCAAATTTCTCAATGTGGATTTTAGCCAGACATACAAGCTTTCTTCATACAGCATGCATTTTCAGGCAAATAATCAAAATATAGCCTGGGTGGATTTTTGGATGGATATAGAGAATATGGAGGGCGACTGGGAAATTCCCGAAGAGGAATTAAAGTCTGTAAATTTCTATTTTAAGGATGAAAAACTCTACTACTACACCTCCAGAACATGGCGAAGTGTAGATGTAAAAGGACTTTCAGGCTGGCACAGAATTACCGTAAAAAAGAATTTTACATACGAATCTGGATTTGGCTCTACCGCATGGAGCATGTGGATAGACGGCAAAAGAATTGTGAATAGTGCGGGTATGAATTATAGCAGATACACCAAGGGTTTTAGAGAATTCAAGATTCTCGGAAGCGGAGGGGATTTCAATGTGGATAATCTATCTGCATCAAATGCTGCGCCGACAGACTATGGAACTTTCGATGACGACAACGATGGCCTTACAAATGCCCAAGAGGCTCAATACGGCACGAACCCTCAATCTTCCGATACCGACTACGATGGAATAAACGACAAGCGTGAATTGGAACTTGGACGCAATCCAAAAGTTAAGGATAAATTAAATGATTATTCTCCAAACGAACTAAAAGACGGCTTCAACTATTTGTGGAGCTGCGACTTTTCGCAGGCAAAGGGATATGTTGAAGCTTCACTTCTGGGGCAACAGTTTTGGTATGCGGAAAATGCTCATATCACAAATCTAGAAAGCGTTGAGCTTTTACTCTCTGAGGGAAAAAATTACGCTATTGTTCAACGCGATGCTTTTGGCGAAAATGCAAATAAGCTTTGGGTTGGTTTTGACGCAATACTCGCACCAAATGATTTGCCCGATGCGGGTGATTTGGATACGCAAAGTCAGGCTGTAATTATTGCGCCCGACGCTTACGGAGATGTATATTGTTATAACCCTGCAACAGCTTCGTGGCAAAACATAACTCCTGAAAACTTCGATAAACAAGCTTGGCACAGGTATGAAATGTATCTCGACTATACAACGGGCGTTGCAAAAGTCTATATAGACGCCCCCGAAACTTCGGAAGAAGAAGGCGCAGAAGCACCGTCAATAAGCACGGTAACACCTGCAGCAACGGTTTCTTTCGACAATACCCAAGGCGCAAAGAAATTTAAGAAATTTGTAGCCCGCAATGTAAGAGACAATACCTCAAGCGCCCACATAAGCTCGGCGGATAACCACACGCACCTAGATAACATATACGTTTCGACCAAGCGTAAAGCTGCCGCATTGCCCTCTCTGCCGGAAAATCTGACTGAAATAACTAATCCAGAACCCGAATTCATAGACGAAAACTCAAACCAAATCGACGACCGCTGGGAAATTGAGCATTTTGGTAGGGTTTTGTCTGGAGATGATATTTTGAATCCTGATGTCGATGAAGACGGTATAACAGACCTTGATGAATTCCTGCTAGGCGTTCCGTCCAACCACTCCACCCTAAAAACGGAAGATATAAAATACGACAATAACTCGATGATTATTGAAGTATCAACATCCTCCCTCTTACGGGATTCCGAGGGCAATGTGGAAACTTTTATAAATACACGGAATGAAGAGTAATTAGACCGCCCACTTATATCTTTCTAATAATGAAACTTTTTATGAAATTAAAAAACATTTTTTCTATCTTATTGGGTTCAATTCATGTTTTGGCATATTCTTCACCACAGATTGATGGTTGGGAAAATGTGTCGTCCTTGACTAATGGTGTGCAGATGGATACAAATCCTATGGAGATTACTCAGGGCGTATTAACAGGAAAGGAAACTGTCTCCATCGGGGAAGATAGCCCCATGACGATGATGGCGCTTGCCGCCGCCCAGTACCACGAAGACATAGTAAATCTTGCCCAAAGTCTCGGAAACGATCCCGATAAAATAATAGAGTATGTGCGTAATAATATCAAAAATGAAATGTATTACGGGATTAAAAAAGGCGCACTTTTAACCCTGTATGAGCGAAGCGGCAACGATTACGACAAATGCGTTCTTGCTCGCGAGCTGCTCAAGGCTGCCGACGCCGACGGCGACTACTATTTTGGGAAAATAGTGGATGTAGTCTTTCTTGATAACAATCATGGTTACGGTTCCCTCATTATGTCCATGAAAGATCTGATGGGCGTAGATGCAGATTTCACCCTGGCGGCCAACAAGAGCAAGGTATTGGAATATCTTCTGGCCAGAAACATTCCATACAGAGAAGTGAGTGTGAGCGGGAAACCAGCTGTTGCACTGGTCAGATATAAGATTGTAAAGCAAGAAACAGATACTGTAAGCATCATAGAATTGGCCGGTAAAAAACGCAGCATAGGCGATGTTATGAATGTGGCCTCTGAGGCGGGAATGACGTCTGCCGATATATTGAGTGCGGCGGGGGGCACGTTGAATATAACCAACCGCAGCGTTAAATCTTTGAATGAACCCAATCTCAATGCGAGGCTGAAACAGTATGCGGCAAAAATATCAAAACAACTGAGCGACAATGTTTCAATCCCTGTTGAAAGCATCGTCGGCGAAGTTAAAACAAACGAGCCTCATATAGGTTTAAATATTTTTAATAGCGGCATTGCCTTGAGTTTGGAAAAGTTTTACGGCAAAACCAAGTCTCAATTGATTGCGGGGTACAAGCCAGCCACAGACAGGGCAATGGAAGACAAAAATAGTGGGGAAATGTTGCTCATCTATTACAAAGACCCTGTTTTTGACGAGGAACACGCAAAACTTAAAATTTATCAGGGATCTTCAACCACTGTTTCCGCAAGCAAACGAATTGCCGATTTGAATGCGCAGCGTTTGTGGGTGGATTTCAGTGGCAATGTGGCCCGACTTAAAATAGGAGATTCCATATGGTATCAAAATACCGCTCTTAGCGCCGCAACATGGGATTTGAAGTTTGAGATGTGCCATGCTTACGACAAACATTTTTCAGCTTTGAGCTATCCCGCAATTATCGCTTCAAATGTGCGTTCCAAAGAGGAACATTTTAAAAAGAACAACGGGCATATTTATAGCATTATATATGTTTTCGGTGCGGCCGACACCCTGCTCGCCAAAAGACAGGCTCTGTACGCAGATAAAATTTTGTCCGCCAAGGCGGACGCAAACAACTTTAATGCCGATGGAAGTTTTAAAATTACGGACAACAATCTCAATCAGGCGCAGCGCGACATCTTGGCGGAAGGTTTGAATGTAATGGGCCTTACCTGGATGGCACAGACGCATCAGGCTGCGCAATTTATCGCAAATACATTTAACACTTATTATGAATCTCAGCACCGCATAGGCAAGGTTGCCCAGGAAGGTGGGTTTTATATAGACGTGGGCCTTCAACTGAGCGGAAATGTTTCAAAGACCTTCAACAATCCGGATGAGTCCGCCTGCTTTAATTTGACGGGCTTTTTCGCCAGCGCCATGGAGCATGCGGTGATACAGCAACTGCAGGATGGCGCTGATTCAGTATCCACTGTGAACGCCTTGTATTATGGCGGCAAAAAGGGCAATGAACTGGTGCTGTTGACCAATAAGACCCAAGTAACTTCCACCTTTCTTCCTGGATATTCGACTGCGGAACTGGAGGCGTTCAAAGCTGTCTTTGACAAAGATGGCTCCAGTGTGATTTTGGCTTCCAAAAACCGTTCTTGCGTGCCGGAGGCGTGGGACTGGGACGGATATGGTTATGTTGTAATTTCACCGACGAGAGTGGGCATGATGATTTCGGGAAACGCCAATGGAGGATATTCCGCCATCAACAATTATCTAAATCCCGTATCAACCTTTAACCAATTTTCTTCTGCCGCAAATTACAGTCATATTGATTCATTATTTTCCGGACCCACAATTCCTTCTATATTCTCGTCAACCACAATTCCTTCGCTTTCATCTTGGGATCCCGTGGACTTGCACAGAGGAACTTTTCTTTTGGAGAAAGAAGACATAACTCAGGGTGATAATTTGCAGTTTGTAAGGCTGTATAATTCGGGGCTGAATGAGGAAAAGTCTCCTGGTTTGGGCAACGGGTGGACGCACAACTATGAAATTAGCGCTACCGAGCGCACCGCTTGGTCGGAAGTTTTGGGGCGTGGTACGGCCGAACAGACGGCGAGCATGGCGGTTGCCATACACGCCGCAAAAACAATTTTTGCGCTTGTGCCAGCAAATGACGCAGAGAAGGCCAGAAATTGGGCGCTGACGGCATTGATAACAAAATGGGGCGTAGACGGAATGCTCAATAATTGTGTGTCTGTAAAAATCGGGAAAGAATCCATGCAGTTTGTAAAGCAGTATAGGAATCTTGGTACCGTTCAGACCCCGAATATTGTGGAATACTTTGCTCCACCGGCAGGCACAAACCTCATTTTGGAAAAAAATACGCAGGGCCAATACGCCCTCAGCGAGCCTTATGCCGACAAATTTGTCTTTAATGCCGATAATAAAATCGCCTCAATAGAAAGCCCATTTGGAAGGATCACATCTTTTACGTACAACGCCGGCCGACTTGTAAAAATTACAGATCCGTACGGTAGGTTCCTTGAAATAAATTGGACAAACGACAAAATAAGTTCTGTTACAAATGCGGGCAGAACTGTCGGATATACATATACGGGCGATAATCTGACTTCGTGTACGGACACCTTGGGTAAGGTCTGGAAATACGAATACGACGCCGAAAATAGGATGACAGTGCTTAAAGACCCGACTAATAACTCAGAGCGCGTAATAGTTGAAAACATATATTCAAACAATGGGCAGGTTATAAAACAGCACAGTCTTGGCGACTCCAATAAGGCTTGGACTATGTCTTATGTGGGCAGCCATACCGAGGAGCGGGATCCGCTTGGAAACGTCCGGAAATATCACTATGACGAAAACGGGTTTTGCACAAAAATTACGGACGCCTTGGGGCGTTCAACAGATTTTGAATATGACGCACAGGGGCGTTTGAAAAGGCGCATTTTGCCTGGCGTTACAAATTCCATGGGCGATGATACAAACGGCAAGCCCGTTACGGAAATCAGGCGCATAGCCATAATTTCTGAATACGACAACTTCCACAACAAGGTCAGGGAAAAAACCGTTGAAGGCGTCGCAACATTGAAATACGAGTTCGACGAGGAGTTTAAAAAGTTTAAGCAGGTCTTGACGCTCGCAAACGAGTCTTTGCTTTCAGACACTCATTATGCGTATGAAGTCTCCGCCGACGGCAAGCTGCCGCGTCTTATCAGCACAACTTATAAAGCCGTGAAAAGCGGAGATACGGACAGAATTTCCACGGTCAATTCGTATTTTTCCCTAAACGGCGGCAAGACGAACCTCCCCGCATCCATCACGGATGAAAAGGGGGTTACGACAACCATCAGCTATGACAGTTTTGGCAGAATCACCTCTAAAAGCACTGCGGGCAGAAGCACCATATATGCGGATTTTGACGCCTACGACAATCCGTGCAAAATTACCGGCCCGGACGGCATTTCTGAAACATTTACATACAATGCTTTGGGGGATGTCCAGAGCTCGGTAAGGGCTGGGCTTACTTCCGCCTTCACTTACGACGCCGCCCGCCGTCCGATAAAAACCACTCTTACGGGTAGCAGCCTTTCCACTCCCGTTATATCGGAGGTTTTTTATGACGCCGCTGGAAATATAAACAGGCAGATTGAGGCGGACGGTTTTGAAACTTCGTCAGTTTGGACGGCTCAGCAGAACAAGCTTAGCGACACCGTGGGCATCGGTTCAAACGCACAAACAACCACCTATCTCTATGATGCGGCAGACCGTCGGACGGGCACGCGCTATCACGACGGCAAGACCGTAAATGTAAAGATGGACGCCGCCGGACAAGTTATTGAAAGCGAAATTGACGGCAAAATCACCAAGATGCAGTACGACCACTTGGGTAATGTGGTTAAGACAACTTCGCCGCTTGGCATAAGCATATTGTCAGAATATGACGTACTTGGAAACAAAGTTTCTTCAACCGACGGGATGGGCAAGAAAATAACCCACACTTACAATAGTTTTGGTGAGCAGACGTCGTTAAAAAACAGGAATGACGGTGTCTTTGGCATGTCTTTAAATCTTTCGACACGGACGGGCACGCTTAGCACGCCCATGGGCAAGGTCTTCACAAAGAAGTATGCCGAAAACACTTGGGATTTGTCCGAAACCATACCGAATTCCGGCATTGGTCGTAAGACGACATATCAGTATGACGCTGCAGGGCGCATTAAGACTATTACCGATCCCACGGGCGCCATAACCTACAATTATGACGCCGCAAGCGGTCAGTTACAGAGCGTTGTGGAGGGCGGCAAGTCCATAGAGTATACCTATGACGTATTGGGTCGCATGACATCGTCCACCGCCGAGGGCTTAAGCGTCAATTACGCCTATACTGCGGGCGGAAAAATCAAGACGCTCACTTATCCTGCGCAAAACGGTCTGGGCGCAAAGTCTGTAGAGTACGAGTATGACGACATGGGCAGGCTCGTAAGAGTTAAAGACTGGGCCAATCGGCAGACCCATTACGCTTACGATGGCATGAGTCGTCTTGTGGAAATAACTCGCCCCAACGGCACCAAACGTACGATGTCTTATGACGCCAACGGAAGTATTGTGGGCATAGAAGAACGCCTTGCTGACGGGGCGCCCATAATGATACACCGCTTTAATTACGATGCCGACATGCGCCTTATAAGAACGCTGAAAGTTCCGGTAAACACCGATATTATGCGAGAGAGTTGGCAGGCTTCATACAACGGCGACAATGAATTTGCGTCGTGGAAGTGGACGGGCAGAAATCCCGAGTTGCCGGTAACGCCCAGTTATGACGTCGAAGGCAACATGACCTACGGGCCAGTCTCCGAGCGTACGGCGTCGGGGTATACATACGACACTCGCAACAGACTTTTATCTTGCAATGGTGTGTTGTACACGTATGATGCTGAGGACAACAGAAGTTCTTTGACATTTGCCGACGAAGGCGTGGCGGTGGGTTATGCTTATGTGTATAACCGCACGTCGAGTTCTAGCGAGGTTTTGATACGCAACAAGAGCGTGGTGCGCCCCGGCGAGGAGACGCAGGTGGGCAGCACGTATTACATTTACGGTGCGGGTTTAGAGTATGAGGTTACATTTGACAAAGACGGCAACGAGGCCGTCAGATACTACCACGCCGACCAGGTGGGCAGCACCATAGCGCTGACGGATGGCGGCGGAGTAATCACAGACAGGTACAGCTACGATACCTGGGGCTATGTAAAACACACGCTTGGGATCAGCGAAACACCCTTTCTATACGTAGGAGCCTTTGGTGTGCAGACAGACCGTAACGGTCTAGTCAATATGCGTGCTAGGTATTACAACCCCACAACGCAGACCTTCATCAACCCCGACCCCTTGGGTTTTGGCGGCGGCATGAACTGGTATCAATACGCCGCAGGCAACCCGCTAACAAACATAGACGCCACAGGGCTGTGTTCAAGCAACATAAGAAGTAGCTTTGACGTTAACTCTTATTTGTCGAGTTCGTACAGCAGCAACAGTATGCTGAATGTTGCGCAGAATGTGCTTTCGGTTTTGGGTATGATCCCCGGAGTTGGTGCGGTCTTTGACGTTGCGAACTCTATGATAAGTTTGGCCCGTGGGAACTACGGCGAGGCAGCCTCGCACATGATTTCAGCAATACCGGGCTTGGGCGACATCTATTCCGCAGGGAAGATGGCCTTTACTGGCGTAAAAGCCGTAGCCGGTGCCGCCGCAATAGGCAAAACCGTCGTCAACACCGCCAGAGTGGCAGAAAATTTAGGTTCGGGGGCAAAGGTATTATCTGCCGAGAAGAATGTTTATACATCTTGGAACGCCTTTCAGAAAGGCACAGCAGGACAATTTGCGTCAAGAAGCTGAAGCTGGAACGGCATGGAGTGTTTATAAGGAATCAAATGGGATTGCTATAGGAACGGTTAGCAGTCAGAGTGCAAAACAGCAGTATTTGAAATCCCTTGTGGATGATTATAGAACACCCAGCTTTATGAAGGCGGATCTTGCCGCAGGTAAAGTACCGCAAGGATATAATGTACATCATATTGTGCCATTATATAACGGAGGGCTTGACATCCCATCCAATATGGCGTTACAAGGAATCGACTTGCATAAAACGCATCATAAAATGCGTTCAAGATTGGGATTATAGTTATGGAAAGAAAGAGTATTTTAATAAAATATGATAAATCTAAACCTCCTACGGTTACGAAAGATTTTTTAGTTGTAGTTTTTGAAAAAGGTATTCCAATGTTTTTTGGGGTTCATTCTGGAAGATTTCGTAAAACGGGAATGGTCATTTATAGAAAATTGGATTCAATGGAGGATTTCTTATATGAAAAACTTTATACCAGCGGGTGGAAGATTGACGATGAAATTAAAACAAGAAAAGTCATATCGGATTACATTGAACAACTTTCTGTATTTCGTGTTGAAAATGTCGTAGAGATAATTGCTTCAAATAATGATGCGGGATTTGAATTAGTAAAGATTTCAGATTTTCCAAAACGAGAAGTTTTGAATCTCCCGTAACTTCAAGATTGGTGAAAAAAATTATTTTAGTGAAAGATTAACAACTTGTCGAGGCAGGATTCCTTCGACTGTAATCGTTTGACAAATGCAGGCGGTAAGTCTTATTATCGTAACTCTTAGGATAGCAGAAGTTCTTGCGGATTGACTATGGTTCTTTGATTTCTACATATCAGGGTTATAAGTATGTGTGTTCTAGCTGCTTGGACTCGATTTTATCAAAAAAAAGAATGTGAAAATGGGATTTTTAAATAATAAAAATCCCATTTTTTTTGCACGCTTTTCGCACTTTGTAGATATTTTTCTGTTTTATCAGAGGTCAGGTGTTCTGACTGCAACTGTTTCTCATGTTTATTTTCGATAAGAAAATATTTATGAAAATATGTATCAAATGAAAATTACTAATTCAGAAATATCTCTATCGCCACAAAGAAAAGCAAAAGGCTTTGCTTAAAGAAAGTTCTGCTCAATATCGTTTTTAATAGATTCATCGAATCATAGCATAGACGGTGTAGGACTTGGTCTTGGCGTCGGGGGTGGTGTATGCAATATTGATTGTTGCCCGACCCGGCTTTGTTTCTGGCAAAGCTTTTATATGCAGTTCAAATTTATTTTTTGAAGTACCTTCTTTGAGCTCCAGTTTTACATTTGCGTATCCCGTTTCAATTTTAAAATTTGAAATATCTGCGTCATAAAACGAATTTATGCGGATGATGGATGCTTTGTCTTCTGCGGCGCTCGCAAAGACAACTTTAGGACTAATTTTAAGATACTCCTGCACTTCAAATTTTAAATTTAAAATCTGCGGAACTTCAGATGAGGAAGTTTTCACAAATATTTTCTTGTTCTGTGCGCCCGCCATTCCTGCGGTCGCAAATAGTCCAGTAATTTTGCCCTTATCGCCTGCTTTATATTCTGACTTATCAGCCTTCAAATCTTTTAAACATGAACAATCGGGCGAAACAGAGATTATGGAAACGTTATCTTTACCTGAAGTTTTAAACGAAAATTCGAATTCCAAATTTTCAATCTCGGGTGCGACTATCTGCGATATTTCTGCTTTGTCGAACTTCAATTCTGAGGCCAACGTAAAAGTTGTTACGGATAAACAAGCTAATAATAGAAAATTCTTAATGTTTATTATCATATGATATTAATTCAATAGTAAATACTCTTGACACACAAATACATATGGTAATTAAAATCAAGACAATGGTTCGCAAAATAATATTTTTCAACATTTTTATAGTATCATTCAAACTGAAGGTGTCGTGGAACTTTGCCTACAACATTAAGGCGTAAGCACGTAAAAATAACAATTTAAAGACTAAAAGCATATGGAAAATAAAATACTTCTCATGATATCTGCGATATTTGCGCTTGCGCTAACTTCGCTTATGGGCGCTCCTTCCACATTCAAATTCAGTGGAGATATTCTTATTAAAGATGATGTCGAAACGGATGAAGTTGAAGGCAGTCTTACCTTGATGTTAAAAAATATTGTAATGGAAAATAGTTTGCAAATTAATGCGGACCCTGCAAATGCTCCTGGTAGTATAGATGAACAAAAAATTTCAAATCTATAACTTTTAAATCTAATACATATGAATAGAAAAATCTTTTTAACATTGGTTGCGGGAGTATCTCTTGCAGTGAGTCTTCAGGCGGCGGATTATCGTTGGGTTTCTGCTGCGCCGGATAAAAATTTTCTCACTGCCGCAAACTGGAGCCCTGCTGTTAATCCTGTTCAGGCGCCCGCACCCACGCCTCCAGTTATAAACGAGTTTATGGTCAGGAATTTTTCGACGGCGGGGGCTGCCATAATAAATTCCGACATCACTATTGCCAGTGGTGCTATAAATGCGGGCGGCGATTACGGTAGCACGGTGGGTGTTATAAATATTTTAAGCGGCAATATAACCTGCAACCGCATACAATCGGGGATGCGTAATACTGCAGGCATAATCAATATTTACGACGGCGCTATCAATCTAGTTGGTATGCCTTCAATGATTGAAACAACAGGGGCATTGCGCATATATTATGGAGGTGCTATAAACTTTTATGGAGGCACTATCGAGATGGATTATGCCCTGTATGTTAGCACAAATTGCACGCTCAATATGTTTAATGTTGGTGCATACGCAAAAGCGCCCAACGCTGCACATGCGCCAATTTTTGCGAATCTGGGTTTGGACGATTCTTCATTAAAAGTTGAAAACGGTATGCTCAATTTAAGCCTTGCAACGGGGTTGAATCTGGAGGTTGGCCACGTGATTTAATTGATTGAATATAAGGGTATGCCGCCGAGCAGAAGCTTCAAGAATTTACCGAATGGAAGCACGGTAACGATAGACGGCTTCAGGTTCAGATTTGAATTTGACAGGCAAATTGCCGCAAGCCATTACGCAATTGCTCTTGTTGCATTGGAAACTGTTGATACCCGCCTACAAAAAGGCACTGTGATAATGATTTCAAAACTTTAAAGATTCAAATTTTCCTCATGCTTTGCTTCGGTTATGCTTAATAAAATTTCAAATCACAAATTTGTCTTTGGGCTGCTTATTATACTGAGCGCATCTATTGCGTTAGCGGCGCCTTCTTGGTGGTCGGCGCGCGGCGTCGTGCCTGCGCAAATTAACCAAGAATCTGAGGAGACAATAGAACGCAACTATGAGGCGATAAACATCGGGCAATTAAAATTTATGGCGGCTGTGGCTGCAGAAGAGCTTAACAAAAACCTCGCCTTTGCAGGTGGTGCCGGAACTGAAATCAATAACATGGTTTCAAATTTTTCGCTTTATATTGCGAGCGATCCTGACGCAAATTATGCGGTTGTAAATATAGGTCAGTTGAAAACTATTGCGGAACCTTTCTATAAAAGATTGCACGCCCTCACAAACGGTATGGTTGTTTTTCCAGAGACAATGGTTTTTCAAAGCGGAGGGACGACTGCGTCTAACCATAAATTTCCGTGGCCCGCAATGCCCGCAAATCCGACAGAGGCAGACTATGCACCCAATTACGAAGTTGCAAATGTCGGGCAACTAAAATTTCTTTTTGGATGGTCATTGAATTTGGTTGATAGCAATGATTCAGGAATACCTGATTATTGGAAAATTTATTATTATGATACTTCATATAAATATTGCTATGCTTACGAAGACAACGACAACGATGGGTTGACAAACTTGCAGGAGTATCAAAACGGTACTCATCCGAAAAATTTTGATACGGACGGCGATGGTATTTCTGATTGGCAGGAAGTACAATACGGATCAGACCCCTTAGACCCTAATTCCAAACCGCCATATTTGGCACAGCCATATTTTGAAGATTTTGAGTCCTACCAACTTGGCGTATTTGAAAAAACCTCTTACATGACAAATGTCAATGCATCTGTCGCCAACATAGTGGGAAATTTTGAAGGCAGGCAGAGTAAAATCTTAGAGCTTTCTTTTGCTGATGATTTCAGAAAAACGGCTTCACAAAGTTTCAACTTTTTACACACAACACAAGATGTAGTCTGGGTAGATTTCTATATGAAAGTGGAAAAACTGGAAGGCTCTTGGAGAATTCCAAATGAAGAGCTTAAAAACGTAAATTTCTATTTTAGAACTGGCAAACTCTATTATACAAAACATTCAAATTGGCATAGTATCAATCTGCCGATATCGGGCTGGCATCGCTTTACTATCCGCAAACATTACGATCATGATTCAAACTGGGGTGGATCTCAAATGTGGTCTCTTTGGATAGATGGTATTCGTATTATTTTCAATGCCCCCCAAAATAATGCCAAGCGTGGTTTGCAGGAATTTAAGGTATATGGTAAGGGTGGGGCTGCATACATAGACAACTTTTATGCTTCACATACACAGCCTGCGGACTATGGAACATTTGACGACGACAACGATGGACTAACAAATGCCGAGGAAACAACGCTTGGTACAAATCCACAATCTGCAGACACAGATGCAGACGATATTAATGATCAGCGTGAAATTGAACTGGGTAGAGACCCCAAGATCAACGACCTGATGAATATTTTTTCTCCAAACGAACTTAAAAACGGTTGGGATTATCTCTGGACTTGTGATTTTTCACCGTCAAAAGGCTACCACGAAGGCTCGCTAGTTGGTCAGAATTTCTGGTACTCAAAAAGCGCAATCATAACAGATAAAGAAAGTATGGAACTTTCATTAACTGAAGAAAATGGTTACGCATTTGCCGAGCGCAGTACCTTCGGCGAAAACGCAAATAAAATCTGGATGGGCTTTGACGCAATACTAGCCCCCAATGATCTACCGAACCCCGAAACATTGAATAGGAACGGACAAGTTGTAATAATAGCTCCCGACATCAATGGCGACATTTTCTGCTACAATAAAACAACATCCACATGGCAAAACATCACGCCGGAAAACTTTAATAAACAAATTTGGCATAGATATGAAATTTCTTTGGATTACACAACGGGCGTTGCAAAAATTTACATAGATGCTCCCGAAACTTCAGAAGATGAACGCTCGGAACTTCCATCCATAGACACGCTCATGCCCGACTCAATAATCACTTTCGACAACACCCAAGGTCCGAAAAAGTTCAAGAAATTCAAAGCGCATAGCCTGAGAGACGAAACTTCAAGTCCACACATTTCTTCAGCAGACAACAACACGCATATAGATAATCTATACGTTTCCACTGTACGCAGAGCTAACACAACCTTTCCAGATTTACCCGACAATATCACTCCAATAGATCCCCCATCGCCACCACCACCATCAGGATTCATAGATACGGACCTTGACGGCATAGATGATCGTTGGGAGCTAGAATACTTCGGCGACCTTACAACCGCCAGTGCCACCAGCGATTATAACGGCGACGGCCTCAGCGATAAACAACACTACCTAAACAGCCTAAACGGACTTGAATATAATAGCCCCTCTCATCATCCAGAGATAAACGTAATTATCCTAACTCCTCTAGAAAAATAAAATTTAACAAATGCGTGTAAATTTCAAGAAGTGAAAAATAATATATCAAAATTAACGCCACTATTGTTTTTATATTTTTGTATTAGTTATTACAATATATGGGCATGTGATCCTTGTGGGACCAAGACGGCAAGCGCAAATAGTGAACCCGGCATAAGTATTATGCTTTTGGGTATAGGTGGTATTTATCAGGATACCACTTTGGGTGATGTTGCCTTGAGAGAAGATGATTACGATATAACAAAATTATCTTCGCCAGAGAGCGTGGTGGGTTTTATTGACGAAAGGTATTATAAAAAATATTCCGATTCTGGGTTAATTAAAACATCGACAAAGCTTTTGGGAGGAAGGTTTATATTCGGCGCAGATGGGTTTATAGAAACTCCAAGCATTAAAATTTTTGCAAAAAAAATTGATGATGATTTGCCGTTGAATTCAAAAGGGTATGCGCTTTTTGGCTATGCGGGGTTTGCGTATGAAAATAAAAAAAATAACCCTGAAAATAGTTCCGAAAAAAAATTAAAGATGCTTTACGAAATCAAGGTATATGGCGGGTATAAAAAAGATTTGGATGCGGAAAATTTTATAAGTCCACGCAATGTATCTGATGGGGATTTTTATATTGTCGAAGTGGAACGTACTGATTTTTACGGTGTTCCCACAAAAACTAAATACAGAGTATATCAGATTTTTGAAGCGCACTCCAAACCCAAAGACAATATTTGGCACTATGATTTGAACGGCGAAAAGGCATCATGTAAAAAAGAGTTAAGTAAGGTGAGGGTGAAAAATAACGGTGCTGAAGATACGGAATTCGATTTAATTAAGCGTACTCTATTACGCGGCAATAAACTTAGAACTTGGGAAGTTGTACGTTATGAACATTACAAAAGAAATTTTTTGACTGATGAAAATGGGAAAGTAAAGCCTGATAAAAACGGTAATTGGGTCGTCTTTGATAAAAGCAATCCTCGCAAGGCAGATATGAAGCTCTATGATAAAATGGAAATCATAAGTGAAGATGGAAGCTTACGAAAAATTTCTGAAGAGCGACAACAGCAATATATGGGACAGGGGGCGTATGAGAGTAAATATAGCGGGGTAACACACGCAAAAATGGACAAAAAAGGCAAGTGGACAATTTCTGAGATAGACCCTGTTAAAGGCGTTAAGATAGGCAGAATATACAAACCTGTAAACAGTTCCGATGTGAAAGATATAAATTCAGACGGCATCATTACCGTTGAAGATTTGGAAGGAAGCGATGTGGAACTGGAGGAGTTTGAGTATGATGGCGACGGTGTAACACTCATTTCAAAAAACGTTTCAAAAGGCAGGTTGATTAATGATGGTAGGGCGGATTTAAAAAGTAAAAAGCAAAAATATTCGTACGTCCTTAATGATAGCGCAAAAAAAATATCCAAAAAGAATTATAGGCGCATTAAAGATTCCGCCGGCAAAATGCGCATTAGTGAAGAAAGCCTTGTTTTGGACGAGGTAAGTAATGAGCTTGTTGCTGTAACATCAGTGCAAAGTACAACAACATCTTCACCCGCTTCTGAAGATATTTGGAAAAGAGCTGTTATAAAAACGGATACTTTTAAAATGAAATTAGAAACCGAAGAATTTATATTGGCAGATGGGCTGCCAAATTATGGCAATGTGCCTCTTATTGCCCCTAGTAATAGTCAAAATGATTGGATGGATTTATCTTTAGAATATAAAGTTTTTGGGGTTTTATCAGGCAATAGTACAGATGCAAAATTGCCTTGGAATAATTATACAAGCGCTTTTTCGGGTTGCGATTTAGTTCCAAACAAAAGCATTTTGCAAGTTGATATGACGGACATAAGCTCCAATTTGGTATATCAGGCAAGATATGTATATGCGCCAGATTCTTCGTCGGATTTTAAATTGATTTCGTGGTCATATTATGTGTATGGCGAAGAAAATATGCTATTGGGCACATATAGGTCTGACGGTAGCTATGAGGTGTCAACATATTCCGATATTAATTCGGGATATGCTAAGGTTCGCATAAGGCGCAAAGCCGATAACTATGGGATGATTGTTGAAACGGGCTTTTCGCTAACCAGTGAAGTGTACACTGCGGGCGATGGTTCATATATTAGATTCGATAAATTGGCTCAAGAATTGTTCACTCGTACCATAGGCGTAAGCTCCGAATACGGTGATTTTAAGGATAGAATCACGACTCAATCTGGGTCTATGTCAGATTTTAATCGATGTGGATGTTCTTCAATAGTTGGCAATAATGGAGATGGTCTAGTTAATTATTACATTTCAGATACAATCGGTGGTAGTGGAGAAAATGTGTCTTCTGACACGCTATTATATCAAACGTATAGATATAATAATGGAGATGGAAAACCAGAAACAGTTATAGACAGTTATGGCATTGTTACACGTTACACAAATTTCACTAATAATGGTAATGAAACTGCAACGGAAGTACCTCCAGGCTTCGGTGGTGGAGAAATTTACAAGCGTTCTACTTACAATGAAGACGGCTCGATTAAGTCTATAACGGGTGTCGGAGTTGTAAATGAATATCACCGCATCGATGATGGAAATGACGTAAAAACAGTAACAGTAAATTACGGTCGCAGCAATTCTCCCAAATTTTCAACAAAAACTTACAGAAAGCATTATGAAGACGGAGTTGAATTGGAGGAGCTTACTTCTGAGGAGGATCACAAAGGCATAACTAGATATACCAATGTAAAATGTCTGGAAATTTATAAGGAACAAATGCATTATGTCGATACCGGTTCGGGTGTAATATATAGAGATACTTTTTCTTCAGGTGTATATAAAGTTAGCGAGGCTTTGCATCCTGATGGTACAAAAACAGTCTATAATTATGCGCTTGATGGGGAGTCTTTAGGTTGGTATGGGCTTGTTTATAACCCACAAAGCCAAACTTATACAAGGGGCCATACTTTCAATACAATTTCAAAAGAATATGTTTTTGAAGACGGTATAATATGGCTTGTTACGACTACTGACGCATCCGGAGAAGTTCTTGTAAATAAAAGAAGACTCAACTTTTTGCCAAGTTGTGTAGAAGATGGATATGTCATCGCCGAACACAGTATGGACATTAAAGATAATCTGAAAAGTGAGTACAAGGTTCTGGTAGATAAAACCTCAAAAAAGCGAATTTCTAAAACCATAAATTACGCTCTAACCCAAGGGGTTTGGCGCATGAAGAATGTTAAAGAAGAAACGTATATAAATGATATTTTGGTTAAGGAAAGCTTTAAGGTGGCAGATTCTCAAAGTGGTGTAGTCCGCACCACGAAAGACACAACCCACTCTTATGATAATTATGGCAGGGTTGTTGAAAGTTCTACAAAAGATGTGGATGGAAATATTTTATACAGTATCAAAAACTTTTACCAGCCTGCGCACCAGACCAATGTTGGGTTGCATTATGCGATAAAGTCTCAAGGGCGCTTGGAGGCTGTGAGTGTTTACAACGGCACTGAAGTAATGGGTAGGATGGGCGTATATTATTCTGATGATGAAAAGAATGCGGGCAAGCTAAAGGGCCTTGGTTTTGCGACGTCCTTCGATTCAAATAAAAAACCGACATCTGCTAATTGGACTTATTGCAATTACAATAACATGGGATTAGTCAATGCGCTTTGGGGATATGAGGAAGTGCCGACTTTATTTGAGTACAATGAATATGGTTTGATGACGGACATGTATTTATTCAAGCTTGCGTCGTCTGAAGTGGGTTTGTTTGCGACGCCAAGTTGGCCGTCTTCAATAACAAAAGCTGATATAAACGCAGAGCGCACAAAGTGGGAGTATGATGCATTTGGTGAAATGGTGCTTAAAAAGACAGATGCTTTGGAGAGGTCTGAGCATATATCTAGAGATGTGAAAGGCAGGCCGGAAATAGTTTCATTCGCCAATCAAGATTCCTACTGGATAAGTTATGACGCCAAGGGCAATATAAGTTCTCAGATTTACGAGGGGCTAGAAGCCTTGACTGGTTTCAATTATGAGTATGACGATAAAAGTCGGATAACACACGTAAGTTCTTTTGGCGATGGAATGGCGGGAAACATACGTTATGAATATAGTAATCTTGAAAGCAAAATTCCCTCAAAAGAGACTTACGCAAACGCTTGGGTGTTGGAGCGTGAAATAAATGAGCAGGGCAAGGTATTGAGCGTTGAATTAAGAGATTCAGCAGGTGCAATCAAGTATCAAGTTGGCTACGTTTACGACGGTCAAGACAAGCTGCAAAGCCTGAACGCAAACGGCAAGACAATCTCTTATACAAGAGACGCCATGAATAGCATTACAGGAATCACTCTGAATAGCCTTGCAAAAATCATCTACACATACGACAATTTACATAGGTTAAAATCCATGTCATATAATGCAGGAAGTAATGAGCTTAGGAAGAATGAATACAGCTTTGATTTGGTGGGCAAAGTGGCGGCTGTTGGCGTATATAAAGACGGCGCATTGTATGGACAGTGGCGATATACATATTCGCAAATAGGGCAGGGGTTATTGAGTGCCGGGCTTTATAAATCTGAAAATGGCGACGAGCTTCATGACAGTCATTCTATTGATCAATACGCCTATGATATGGCTGGGAATCCGTATAGTAAAAGCGTTGGCGGCGGTGAAGTTTCATATACAAGTAACAAATGTAATCAGACTTTTGAAATAAATAAGAGCGCTGAGAGCACTTACGCAATCCGTGGCGAGGCGCATAAAGACGCCGTTTTGCGGCACTCTTACGGCGGCACAAATTGGGAGGTATTGAGCCGTCCGACAGGTGAAACCAAATACTTTTACACAGTCCCCGCTTACGCAACTGCGCCGCAATATAAGACGTTAAAAATTGAGGCAACGCTTGCAAATGCAGGTGCAAACGGTGCGGACGCAAAGACATTAAAGC
>JAVBLZ010000015.1:0-48480 GCA_031553045.1 Opitutales bacterium
ACATCCCAATCTTTGAGTGGCACGCCGACGGCTTCGATTTTTCGCTTAATTGATTGCTCTATTGGCGAGAGAATACACCAGCTGTTTTTGTCGAAAGTTTGTGGTGTCGCGTTCTGTCGAATATAATCGCTCAAATTAAATAGACAAAATTGACTCGCTGACCTTTGTCTTTTTTGAGAGAATTTTTCAGATTATGAATTATGGATATATAAGAGTAAGTACAGACAAACAAACAACCGAAAACCAAAGATTTGAAATTGAAAATTTCTCGTCTCTTAAAAGCTACACTATAAACGAATGGATAGAAGAAACTATCAGCGGTACAAAAAAGCTAGAAGATAGGAAGCTTGGAAAACTTCTGAAAAAAATGATAAAAGGAGACATGCTTATAGTTTCCGAGCTTTCACGGCTTGGCAGAAATTTAATGCAAATTATGAGCATTTTACATTTCTGCATGGAACGTGACATAATGGTTCTGACAATCAAAGAACATTACGAATTGGGCAATAACATCAACTCGAAAGTTCTGGCATTCGCATTCGGGCTTTCTGCTGAAATAGAACGTAATTTGATTTCTCAACGAACAAAAGAGGCTCTCGCTCGCAAGAAAGCGGAGGGCATCATTTTGGGGCGTCCGAAGGGTAGAAAATCATCTTACGTTAAACTAAGTGGCAAGGAAGAAGTCATTCAAAAAATGTTAGCTAAAAAAATGTCAAAATGTGCAATCGCACGTAGACTGGAAGTCCATCGCATAACGCTCACAAAGTTTATCCTAAATCTGCCCATAAATGTGGCTTAATATCTCAATCTTTCTGGTAATTTGATGGATAAATATTAAAATATTTTTCGGCATTTTCTTTTGTGGCGTTGCCGCGATAGTGTTTGAAAAGGATGTCTGTGGCTTTGTGGGAGAGGATTAGGGCTGTGTCTTGGAAGTTGCGTTTCCATGCGACGTGGTAGCTGGCGAAGCTGTGGCGGAATGCGTTATGGGGAGGAAGTTTGAGTTTTGCTTTTACGCCTTTTTCGGCGAGCCTTTTTACATCTTGCGCGTTCACGAGAAGTCCTGCGCGGCGAAAGGCGGATTCTCTGCGTTTTTTGAATTTACGTTCGCACCAGCCGAATGCAGTTTGTGGAGTACGCTCCAACCAAGCCCATAAATTGTCGGGGAGATTTTCGATATAGTCGCGGCGTTTTTTCTTCGTCTTTTCAGCAGGTGTTAAAATTCCTTTTCGCATTGAAATTTCCTCAAAAGCAACTCTTGCAATCGCCGATGTTCTCATTCCTGCGAATAGTCCAAGAGCCATAAGTCCGCAAATTTCAGGATCAATTTTTTCATTGGCGCGCATTAGTTGTTCCGTCTCGGCAACGCTTAGGAAGCCGATTTCACCCATATCAACGGCAGGGCAGTCGAGAGACTTTGCGATATTTTTGTCGATTAAATTATGCTTCTCAAACCAGTTCCAAGATGCGCACAAAGTCGAGCGATAATTTCTTTTCGTGACAGGTGAGTATGGCAAAGACGAAAGCCATTTTTCTAATTCCTCACGTGCGACATCTTCGACGAGTCTTTCGCCGAATACTTCAACAAGAGCTTCAAGGATTCTGCGGACGTGCCGAATATGCTCGGTATTTGCTTTTTCGTTTTGAATCATGTCGCGCAGGTAGGCATCGCAAGCGTCCCAAAGTTTCATAACGACTCTGTTTTGATGGTGCTTTGCCCAGAATTCCCAAAGCTCACGATAGCTTGTAGTCCCGCGCAAAGTTTCAATTCTGGCGATGTCGGCGATAGCGGTGCTATCTATGGACATCAGCCCTTGAAAGCTTTGGTTTTCCAGAAAGCTGTATTCTTTGAGGAACTCATCGCGAGCATCTTCCGTATCAAAAAATCTCGATATGCGTTTTCCTTTTTCAATCCACGACACCTGAAAAGGTGAGCGTCTATTAGCGTGATATGTTTTTGTAATCTTTCCCATGATGTTTCCATTCTACAAGAAAGTGTCAAAAATTGCAAGATTATTATGGATATATTATAATATTATTTATAAATATTTTATTTTATACTTGTGTTTATAGAGGGCTTGAAGTAGATGTATAACTTAACTTCAATATCAAAGAAATAGTGGCGTCAAAAAAGTATAGTCAAAATCAGGAGCAGCTGGCAAGATACGCGAGAGCTATGGGGCATCCTGCCAGAATTGCCATATTAGAATATCTTGCTTCGCTGGATTCCTGCTTTTTTGGAGATATACACAATGAATTGCCAATCGCAAAAGCAACTGTTTCTCAGCATCTAAAGGAATTGAAATCCGCAGGGCTTATTCAAGGAGAAATTGAAGCGCCCAAGGTGCGCTATTGCATAAACAAAAAAAATTGGCTTGTTGCAAAAACTCTTTTTTCAGAGTTGATGAAAAAAGCCGTCAGCAAAAAGTGCTGTAAATAATTTTGCTTTAACTTGACATGTCCGTATTTTTACGAATTATTGTTCGTGATATTGCGAACAATAAAATCAAAAATATGAATACTAAAAGTGAACGGAAAAAAGAATTGGTTAAACAGCAATACAATGAATTGGCGCTAAATAGCGAAACATCGAAAAACTGCTGTTGCGGCAAAACACCATCGGCACCTTCAAAAAAAGTATTCACTATAATGAGTGAAGATTACAGCAAGATTGAAGGTTATGTGCCTGACGCTGATTTGGGCGTAGGCTGTGGCTTGCCGACGAAATACGCAGGTATAAAGAAAGGCGATACAGTTGTTGATTTGGGTTCGGGCGCAGGGAACGACTGTTTTATTGCGCGAAGGGAAGTAGGTGAAAGTGGGAAAGTAATTGGTATAGATTTTGCCCCGAATATGCTCGCTAAAGCGCGAGACAATGCAAAAAAAATGGAATTTAACAATGTAGAATTTCTTGAGGGTGACATTGAAAATATGCCATTACTCGATGATTTCGCCGATGTTGTTGTAAGCAATTGCGTGCTTAATCTGCTCCCGCAGAAAAATAAAATTTTCAAAGAAATTTATCGCGTGCTAAAACATGGAGCCCATTTTTGCGTGTCAGACGTTGTTCTTGAAGGCGAATTTCCAAAAGAATTTACCAACAATGCGGCAATGTATGCAGGATGTATTGCAAGCGCAATTCAGCGTAGAGACTATCTCGCTGAAATAAAAAAAGCTGGATTTAAAGATATAAAAGTTGAACGTACTAAGACTGTTATAATTCCAGATGGCGTTCTTGAGGAACATTTGGAAAAGCAGACGATACAAAAATATAAAGACGGAAGCGTCGGGATTTATTCAATAACTGTTGTGGGATACAAACAATAATCCGTTGTCAGAGGGGATTGCGGCGTGTTCGACAAATTTGTTCTAAACGGATTCTGCCAAGTTCTGGTTGTAGTTTAGTTGTACACTCTGCGAACTTGCGCTTTTGTTAGACCCTGATTTTCAATAACTTATTTTTTGCCGCGAGCTGACATAAGAAAGGGCTGATTCGCAACTTACTGCAAATCAGCCTTTTCGGTATTTCAAATGGCGGAGAGAGAGGGATTCGAACCCCCGGAACCCTCGCGGGCTCAACGGTTTTCAAGACCGCCGCAATCGACCACTCTGCCATCTCTCCTCGATTTTTAAAAGATGCAATATGTAGATATTCTTTCTTCGGGCAAGAAAATTTTTTATGTTTTTATACAACATACTTTTGGGAGAGAAATCTAATCCGTCAAGGCACACATCCAAGGAAAACCTCAACAGTCCTTACATTTATTACAGCCCAGATCAAATACGGTTTGAATGGCAACAGATTTAAACGGTACTTGGCCTAGAGCGTATCCCAATTAAATTGCAACAAGGTTTTGTATTTCTGAAGATCGGGCAACCCTTCGTTTTGGCTTAAATTGTTTCGATGAAAAATAAGCATTGGGTTCGGATTGAGGCTGGAAGCGTAATGAATTACGTAACCTGTCTGGGTTCGAACCCAAGCGGAGTTATTCGCAAAAATACTTTTCCAAAACGAAGGCATTAAATTAGAATATACTCTAGAATCCATTTTGAATATTATTTTTTTGCAAATGTAAAAAAATCAATCTACTCTTTTTTGCATGTTTAAAGACGATGATGCCAAGAAAGCTGACGATGTTGAAATTATCGACATCGACGGCGATTCATCTCCAAAAACACCTGATGATTCGAATTGGGAAATTGTGGACGACAGGCAAACTTTCACTCAAGATGAATATTATGAAGCGCAAACTAGGGCGCATCCAAACTTCATAAAGTTGGAAAAACTTCCCTGTTCATGTTTGATTTGGGCTTTATTCATATCAATCATACTTTTTACAATTATTTTTTAATTTATGAAAAAAATCTATAAATCTCAAATAGACGAATGGTTAATCGGCCTGATAATATTCTTCTTTGCCCTTGAGGTTTATACATCCTATTCCGCTTTTGAAGAAGGCGCTTTGCAGCTTGCGTACATTTTGCTTGCCGCCGTACCCGTAGAACTTGTCCTTATCGTATGCGCATTCAAATCTTGCAAATACATTTTATTTGATGACAGGCTGGAAGTTGCTTGTCTTTTTATAAAGCAAATATTCCCCTATTCAAAGATAACAAAAATACAGGCTTCGCAGAATTTTTTATCTGCGCCCGCCTTTTCTCTTAAAAGAATCAGGATTGATTTGGACGACGGCAGATTCACCCTAATATCCCCGCCGAATCGGGAAAATTTTATTGCTGAACTTCAAGATTTGATTAACAAAGTGCGTCCTGCCAAATAAAAATAATTCTGCGCTTAAAATTTAGATTTGACAAAGATAAAGCTTTAGCCACATTTCACTACTTTAAATTTCGGGCGATAGCGCAGTCTGGTAGCGCATCTGGTTTGGGACCAGAGGGTCGTGGGTTCGAATCCCTCTCGCCCGACATTTTAAAACTCATTCCTTTTGGGGGATGAGTTTTTTTTTGCAATATTTCAATGAAACACTTTGAAGTGTTTGGCGTTTAAGGAATATCTTGCACAAAAAAATTACGAAAAATTTTATGAAGAAACTTCTATGCCTCCTGACCTTTATTTTCTGTTTAAATTTAAACGCAAAAATTTTGGAAAACGTTGACGTTTTCCCACAGAATAAAATACCTGGCAAGGGGGCGGATAAAGCCGAAACTTTTGAGGAAAAAAATGGCGAGCGCTCAAAGTGGACAAATGTATCCGTACCCAAGATTGACTTTTATCTTACGGATTCTGCGGAAAAATCCGGTCTTGTCATCCTGTGCCCAGGCGGAGGATATGGGTATTTGGGTTATTCAACCTGCAAAAGCTATGCAGAATTTTTGGTGCAAAATGGAATATCCGCCGCCGTTCTCAGATATAGAGTGCCAAATAATAGACAGGGCGCACTTCAAGACATACAGCGCAGCATAAGGCTCTCCAGAAGCAAATTTGAGGAATTAAATATAGATCCAAATAAAATTTGCGTCATGGGTTTTTCCGCAGGCGGGCATCTTGCGGCAATGGCAAGCACTTCTTACAAAACAAACTCCTATGAAAAAATAGACAATGTGGATGAAATTTCGGCAAAGCCTGATTTATCGGTATTGATTTACCCCGCATATCTTGCCGTCCCTATTTCAAAAGAAAGCCCAAAGGGCGAAGAAAATTTTAGCGACCGTTTTAAACTTTACGAAGAAATCAAACCTGATGAAAATTCCCCCAAAGCCTTTATAATGGTTACGGAAAACGACAGGTGGATTAGCTCTGCCATTGCATATTATCTGGCTTTAAAGAATTTTAAGATAAGTGCAGAACTCCACATATATTCAGGCGGCGGACATGGTTTTAAAATCGGAACACGACAAAATGAAACTTTTGCAAATTGGCATGAAACGCTTTTAGTCTGGCTTAAACACAATGATATGCCTGCTGTTTCCCAGAAAAAATGACAAGCGCAACCCCGAGGAGTTGCGCCGTTATGAAACAATTCTACCGACTCAGTTTTTTACCGACCTTGTTTTTTGTACAACCTATTGTAAGCTGCAACAAGGGCTTTAAGGCCTGCGGATTCAATATTTGAATCTGTGCCAATACCCCAAGCGTCTTTGGTTTCGTCGGGGGTTTTTAAACATATATAGGCGGCGGAATCTGTAGCAGAACCTACGCCTATTGCATGACTGCGATAGTCTCTGAGCCTGAAATTTTTTACGCCGATTTTTTCAAGAGCATTAACAAAAGCGTTGATTGGCCCATTGCCTGACGCCTCAAGCTTTTTGCTTTCGCCGTTAAACATCACGCTTGCAGATATGCTCACAAGCGTATCGCCCTCTTTATCAGAATATGATATTTTATATTTTTCCAACTTCAAGGGTTCTGCAATGTTTTGAAATTCCATTTTGAAGTATTCAAAAATTTCTTTATTTGAGAGTTCTTTTGACAGCCTGTCCGCAGTTCCGTTGATATAGTCGCCAACTTCAGGGTGCATTGCCTTGGGCAAATCGTAACCAAATTCATTTGCCAATACGTAGGCAACCCCGCCCTTTCCGCTTTGCGAATTTATGCGGATTATTGCCTCATAGTCTCTGCCTATATCAACAGGGTCTATCACCAAATATGGAACTTCCCAGACTTGTGCGGCTTCTTCAGATGCCTCACGCAAATCCATACCCTTCTTGATTGCGTCTTGATGAGAACCGCTAAACGCAGTAAAAACCAAATCGCCCGCATAGGGGTGGCGCGGCGGAACTTGCATGTGCGTACAACGCTCATACACGCTGCGTACCTTGGGCAGGTCTGAAAAATCAAGCTTTGGGTCTATGCCTTCACAATACATATTCAAGGCAACGTTGACTATGTCAAGATTCCCCGTGCGTTCGCCATTGCCAAAGAGCGTGCCTTCAACCCTGTCGGCGCCAGCCAACAAGCCAAGCTCCGTTGCGGCTATACCCGTACCTCTGTCGTTATGTGTGTGCAGGCTAATCAAAACTTTTTCACGCTCGGAAATATTGCGGCTCATCCACTCTATCTGGTCTGCATGGACATTGGGCATCATATATTGAACGGTGTCGGGCAAATTCAAAATGATTTTATTTTCCACAGTGGGTTTCCAAATTTCTTTGACCGCTTCGCAGACTTCCAAGGCGAAATCAAGTTCCGTATCGCTGAAACTTTCCGGCGAATATTCCATGCGGATTTTTGTGCCCTTAGCGGCGCATTCGTCGGCGAGTTCTCTGACAAGCTTTGCGCCGTTGATTGCAATTTGCTTGATTTCTTCTCTCGACATTTTGAAGGTAACCTTGCGCTGCAAAGCCGAAGTACTGTTGTACAAATGCACGATTGCCTCTTTTGCGCCGTTTAAGGCTTCAAAAGTTTTGCGTATCAATGGTTCTCTGCTTTGGGTTAGCACTTGTACCGCCACGCCGTCCGGTATGCGTTTTTCTTCAATCAATTTGCGCAGAAAATTATATTCCGTATCGCTTGCCGAAGGAAAGCCCACTTCAATTTCTTTAAAGCCCACTTTCAAAAGCGTTTCATAAAGTTCCAACTTTTCTTCAATGGTCATGGGCACGCTCAGCGCCTGATTGCCGTCGCGCAAGTCAACGCTGCACCAAAGAGGCGCTTTTTCCATGCGCTTGGAAGGCCAGCATCTGTCTTTCAATTCCACAGATACCCGATTCACTTTATACTTGTTCACGTTTTTCATTTTGTTTCCTTTGCATTTTGAGCCAGTCTTAAAAAAATAAAGCGCAAAAGACCTTTCCGTCATTTGCGCCTCTTTAAAGTTTTTTGCCGACTCATTAAGACTTAAAACTTTTGCCGACCGCACAGACGGAAAAACCCAAGCTTCTAAGAAGCTCAAGATTGAGGCAATTTCTGCCGTCAAATATCCATGCCGGTTGTTTCATAGAGTTGTAAATTTTTGAGAAATCAAGCAACGCAAATTCAGACCAAGCCGTCAAGACCAAAATGGCGTCCGCACCTGCGGCTGCCTCATAGGCGTCTTTGCAAACTTGGACATTTGCCCTCATTACATCATCGGCATTTAAAGACAAATCTGAATACATTTGCTCCGCCGAAACTTTTGGGTCAAAAATTGCTATTTTTGCCCTTTCCGCAAGCATATCTTTGCAGATTGAAATAGCAGGAGACTCTCTGGTATCGTCAGTATTTTCTTTGAATGAAAAACCAAAGACAGCAATTTTTTTGCCCGTCAAAGTATTGAAAAGCCTGCGCACCACATTTGCGGAGAATCTGCTTTTTTGATACTCGTTCATATCCAAAACGCTTTGCCAATAGGCGGCAACTTCGGGCAGATTAAAGTATCCGCAAAGATACACCAAGTTCAGCAAGTCTTTTTTAAAGCATGAACCGCCAAAGCCTATGGAGCTTTTCAAAAATTTTGAACCAATGCGGGAGTCCGTACCGATGGCTGCGGCGACTTCGGCTATGTCGGCGCCCGTCGCCTCGCAAAGGGCGCTGATAGAATTAATAGAGCTTATGCGCTGCGCCAAAAATGCGTTTGCAGTAAGCTTGCTTAATTCGCTAGACCAAAGGTTTGTTTCAATAATTTTTTCTTTGGCAACCCATCTTGAATAAATTGACGTTATTGTTTTAACCGCCTTGACGCCGTTTGGAGTATCTATATTGCCGCCAATCAAGATTCTATCGGGGTTTTCAAGGTCTGCCATAGCAGTCCCTTCCGCCAAAAATTCAGGGTTGGACACAACCTCAAACTTTACGCCGCTACCCGTAGATTTCAAAATCTGTTCCAAAACATCGGCGGTGCGCACGGGCACTGTGGATTTTTCTACAAGGATTTTGTCTGTCTTTGCAACACGGGCAATCTGCCTTGCGCACGCCTCAAACAAACGCAAGTCAGAAGCAGAACCACTGCCGATTCCAAAAGTTTTTGTGGGCGTATTTACAGCAATGTAGATTATGTCCGCATCATTTATAGATTTGTCAACATCGGTATGAAAAAAGAGATTTTTGCCCCTGATTTTTTTTACGATAGCATCCAGCCCTGGCTCATAAATCGGCAAAGAATCAGAGTTCCAAGCGGCAATGCGCTCCTCATTGATATCCACGACTTCCACCGTGATATCGGGGCACTTGTAGGCAATCATTGCCATTGAAGGCCCGCCCACGTAACCTGCACCTATGCAGCAAATCTTCATGCCTATTCCCTTACCAGTTTGGATGAACCTTTGAATACGTCTTTATCTACACCCTGCTTGCGCGCCCTCTGACGCAGACGCAAAGCCTGCAATTTGATAAAGCCCGTAGCGTCGTCCTGATTGTATTCACTCTTGACGCCTTCCATGCTGGCGATGTTTTCGTCATACAAACTAAGTGCGCTCTTTCTGCCAACGCAAATTATATTGCCCTTATAAAGCTTTAAGCGAACTATGCCTGAAACAGTCTCCTGACTTTTGTCAACAAATGCCTGCAAAGCCTCACGTTCAGGCGCAAACCAGAAACCATAATAGACAAGCTCCGCATATTTTGGAATGAAAGAATCACGCAGGTGCATCAAATCCCTATCCATTGTAAGAGTTTCAATCTGACGGTGTGCATTCATCAAAATTGTGCCGCCCGGGGTTTCATAGACGCCTCTGCTTTTCATGCCGACGAATCTATTTTCAACCAAATCCACCCTGCCTATACCGTGCTTGCCGCCGAGCTTGTTGAGCGTACGCAAAATGTCTGAAGGCTTCATCTTCTGACCGTTTATGGCGACACAATCTCCCTTTTCAAACTCAAGCTCAATATATTCAGCCTCATTGGGGGCATCGGCAGGGTCAACAGACAACTTGAACATTGCCTTATTTTCAGGTGTTGTAGGGTCAAACCAAGGGTCTTCAAGTATGCCCGCTTCATAAGAAATGTGCAAAATATTTCTATCCATAGAATATGGTTTTTTTGCGCTTGCCTCAACATTGATGTTGTTCTGGCGGCAATACTCAATCATTTCTGTCCTGCCTGGGAAAGCTTTGCGGAACTCCTCCATGCGCCACGGAGAAATTATCTGCATATCCGGAGCGAGGGCTGCGTAGGTAAGCTCAAAACGACATTGGTCATTGCCCTTGCCCGTTGCGCCGTGGGCGACATGAGTTGCGCCCTCTTTTTTGGCAATTTCAATGTGCGCCTTTGCTATCAGTGGACGAGCGATGGATGTGCCCAAATAATACTGGCCCTCATAAATTGCATTTGCCCTTATCATGGGGTAAATAAAGTCGGCGACATATTCGTCAACCAAATCTACGGTGTAATGTGCGACGGCACCTGTGGCTTTTGCTTTTTGTGCAAGGCCGTTTAGTTCTTCTTCCTGACCCACGTCAGCCGCAAATGTAATCACTTCTGCGTTGAAGCGGTCTTTAATCCATTTAACTATCACGGACGTATCAAGTCCGCCTGAATATGCTAATACTACTTTCATAATTTTTATTTTTAAATTTGATGTTTGTGAATTTTTTTACGAGCGCACAAGCTTGCTGATTATGGCTTTTTGCACATGAAGGCGGTTTTCCGCCTCGTCAAAGATTATGCTTTGTTTGCTTTTTAATACGCTTTCCGAAACTTCCTCGCCGGGGTGGGCTGGCAGGCAGTGCATGAATATTGCGTCTTTTTTTGCCAGCTTGAATAAAGATTCATTGACCTGATACGGCGCCATTTGTTTCAGGCGCATTGCCTTTTCTTCCTCTTTACCCATGCTTACCCAGACATCCGTATAGAGCACGTCGGCATTTTTTGCGGCAGATTTTGCATCTGAAGTGAAGGTGAAATTTTCCGGAATTTTTGAGTCTTTAAAGAGTTTGTTTAAGTCTTTCTTTGGCTCAAAACCTTCCGGACCGCAAAGCACAACCTCAAGGCCGAACATACAGCCCGCAAGCGCCAAAGAGTAGCTCATATTGCAAGAAGTGTCGCCAAAGAATACAAACTTTTTGCCCTTGATTGCATCCAAGCTTGGCCTGCCTTTGCCGAAATGCTCCATCATGGTAAAGATGTCCGTATAACTCTGGCAAGGATGCAAAAAGTCTGTGAGCGCATTTATTACGGGAATGCCTGAATGCGTTTTAAAGTCTTCAACAACGCTGTGTTCATAAGCCCTTATGACAACGCCCCTTAAATACCTGCCCATGATTTTTGCGGTGTCTTCAATAGATTCACCCCTAGAAAGCTGAAGGTCTGTGGCGTTTAAAACCAAAGGATGCCCACCCAATTCATAGACGCCCGCCTCAAAAGAAAGCCTTGTGCGTGTGCTTTTTTTGAAAAACAAAAGCCCCCAAGGCTGACCGTGTATCACGTCTAACAAGCCCGCCGAACGTATGTTTTTATATCTGTGCGCAAGTTCAAAAATTTCCTTGGCTTCTTCCAAGCAAAAATCCGTCTCTTTTAAAAATGATCTTGGTGTCATTAAAATTCCTTTACTGTTTTTTCAAATATTTTCACGGCTTTGACTATATCGCCCTTAGACACGTTCAAAGCAGGCAAAAACCTTATTGCGTTTGAGCCCGCCGGTATTAGCAAAAGCCCGTTATCTACACATTTGCCTACAAGTTCAACGTTGTTGAATTTATCTTGCAATACAACCGCACGCATCAAACCCAGCCCTCTTTCAAGCTTGATTTTTTGAGGATATTTTTTGGCAACTTCACGCAAAGCCTCGCTAAGATACCGCCCCATCTTGTCGGAGTTTTCCGCAAGCTTTTTGGCTTTGATTTCTTTGAGGGTTGCAAGCGCCGCCGCCGTTGCAAGCGGTGTTCCGCCGAAGGTTGAACCGTGGCTGCCCGCCGTAAACAAGTCTGCAAATTTTTCGCCAACCCAAACTGCGCCTATTGGAAAGCCTGCGCCCAAACCCTTTGCCATAGAGACGCCGTCGGGCTTTACGCCGTAATGTTGACACGCCAAAAATTTTCCGCTTCTGGCAATGCCGCACTGTATCTCATCAAAAAACAAAAGCGCATTATATTTGTTTGCAAGCTTTCTTAGACCTTTTAAGAATGACTTTGTGGCGCTTGTTACGCCGCTTTCACCCTGCACAGGTTCAACAATTATGGCGGCAACATCGTTGCCCATCAACTTTTCAAAGCTGGATAAATCATTAAAAATTCCGTACTCAAATGTTGGAAGAAGCGGCGCAAAACCTTTTTGAATTTTCTCCTGCGCAGTGGCGCTGAGTGTCGCCAAAGTTCTGCCATGAAAGCCGTTGATTGCGCTTAAAACCCTGAATTTTTTATTTTGAGCGCCAGACACTTTTAGACCGTGCAAACGTGAAAGCTTTATAAGCGCCTCATTTGCCTCAGCCCCGCTATTGCAGAAAAATATTTTGCCTGAACCTATATTTTTTACAAGCTCCTCAGCCAAATCTGCCTGATTTGGGTGCATATATAAATTGCTGCAATGCACAAACTCAGCCGCTTGTTTTGACACGGCTTTTACCCAAGCCGAATTTGAATGCCCCAGACTTGTAACGGCAATACCTGCGCCAAAATCCAAGTATTTTTTGCCGTCTGAAGATTCAACAACAAGCCCCTTGCCGCACTTCAAGACCAGCTTGCGTACGCCATAGTTGCCAATTACGAATTTTGAATATTTATCCTGAGTTGTCATATATTGACTATTTCTGTGCCTATGCCTTTGTCTGTAAAAATTTCCAAAAGCAAACTGTGCGGCATATAGCCGTCTATAAAGTGAACCCTGCGCACGCCGTTGTTCAGGGCTTCTACGCCGCTATCCACCTTTGGCATCATGCCGCCGCCTATTATCCCACTCTTTTTAAGCGGGCCCACTTCTTCAAGTTTCAGGTGAGAAATTAAAGTTGCAGAGTCTTTGGGATTCATCATAAGCCCAGGCACATCGCAAAGAAATACCAGCCTGCGCGCCTTTAAAGAAGCGGCAACCGCAGAAGCCGCAACGTCGGCGTTTGTGTTGTAAGGCTGCATTGAATCATCCAAAGCTATTGGAGAAATCACGGGCGTTTTGCCCTCGGCAATGGCCTTCTTAATCAATTTAGATTTCACCATGTTGATTTTGCCGACATAGCCCAAGTCCACCTTTTCGCCATCAGGTGTTTCAGACAAAAGTTTTTCACAGACCAAGACATTGTTGCCCGCCATTGGCAAAGCTTCGCAACCTTCATTTTTAAGGAGCGCACAAATTTCGGAATTGATTTCATCATTCAAAACTTTTTCGACAATCTTCACGGTTTCTTTGTCCGTAACACGCATTCCGTTTTTAAATTCAGCCTTCAGCCCCGCCTTTTCCATTGCCCTGCTTATCGCCTTGCCGCCGCCGTGCACAACGACAACGTTTATGCCAACCGCCGCCAAAAAAGCGATGTCTTGCGCCACACGCCTACGCACCTGCACATCAGGATCATCCATAAATGCGCCGCCGTATTTGACGACAAATGTAGAGCCCTTGAACCTTTGTATGTAAGGCAGCGCCTCTACGAGTATGCCGGCTTTTTTTGTGATTTCAGAAAATTCCATATTATTCACCCTTATTAAATTCAACGTAGCCTGTTGTGAGGTCTGTGGTGAGAATGCTCTCTTGGCAATCGCCCTGATGCAAATCCATAGTTATCTTGAAAGATTTTTCAGAGACTATTTTCTTCCACATTTCTTTGTTTGAATTTTGCGGCTCGCCCTTGATTATTGCGGGAGTTTCGTTGTAGAACAAATCCATCTTTGCAAAGTCCATACCGGTTCTTGCGTAGCCGGCGCTGTCGGCGATTCTGCCCCAGTTTGGGTCTGACCCAAACCAAGAAGACTTCACCAAAAGAGAGTTTGCAACCGCCCTGCAAATTTTTTCCGCCTGCATGGGTGTTGAAGCGCCCTTCACGATAAACTCTATAATTTTTGTGATTTTTTCACCGTCCGCCACCATCTTATACGCCAAAATTTTGCAGACCTTAGCAAGGGCTTCTTCAAAAGCTTCAAGCAAGTTTGCGTTATCTTTGGATATTGAAATATCGCCGTTGCACATACAAAGCACGGTGTCGTTGGTGCTCATATCGCCGTCTATTGTTATGCGATTAAAGCTGCGATTTGCCGCCTTTAAGAGACACTCTTTAAGCAAGTCTTGCCCTATGGAAACATCTGCGCAAATAAAGCAAAGCATAGTTGCCATGTTTGGCTCTATCATGCCCGCACCCTTTGCCATACCGGCAACAGTAAAAGATTTGCCATTCACAGAAACTTTTACCGTAACCGTCTTGGGTCGTGTGTCAGAAGTCATGATGGCGTTTGCCGCCCTCATTGAATTTTGAGAGTCTTTTGAAAGGGTTTTTACAGCCTCGGCAACCCCAGATTCAATTTTTTGCATTGGCAGCATTTCACCAATTCTGCCTGTGGAACACACCAAAACTTCATGCTCTTTTGCGCCCAATTTTTCCGCCACAAGCTGGCACATTTTTTTTGCGTCTTTAATGCCTTGCTCACCGGTGCAGGCGTTGGCGTTGCCGCTATTTGCAACTATTGCTTTGATTTTTGAAGTCTGTTTAAGATGCTCAATATCCACCAATACGGGGGCAGCCTTGACGTCATTTGTGGTGAATACGCCCGCACAAGTTGCGTAAGCGTCGGCAGAAATCACCGCCAAATCCATCCTATTTGGATTGTTTTTATTGCGTATGTCGCAACCTATGCCCGACACCGAAAAGCCTTTGACGTCGGAAATTCCGGCGCTGTCTTCAAATATTTCCATAACAAATTTATTTTCCATAGGTGTAAAATTTTTAGAGCAATCCGGCTGTTTCATCGAAGCCAAAAATCGTATTCATAATCTGAACAGCCTGCCCGCTTGCGCCTTTTATTATGTTGTCTATTACGCTTGTGATTACAAAGTTGTTTGTGCGCTCATCATAGACGGCGGATATGTCGCAACGATTTGTACCCACCACATTGAGAGTGTCGGGGAATGAGCCGCTAGGCAAAACTTTTACAAATTTTTTACCTGCATATTGGGCGCACCAAGCCTTATAGACATCGTCAATGCGAGAAGCCCCCGCAGGCACTACAATGGTTGTGGATATGCCTTTTGAAACCGGAGAAAGATGCGGGTTAAATTGCACGATTACATCTTTTTTGCAGGCTATGGAAAGCTGCTCTTCAATCTCAGAAAGATGCCTGTGCTTGGGCATTCCGTAACCCATCATGCTTTCATTGCGCTCACAAAATGCGTACATAAGTTCAGATTTTTTGCCTGCGCCGCTAACGCCGCTATAACTGTTTATGACAATGTTGTCTTTGCCGATTACGGCACTGCGCAAAAGCGGAATCAAAGGCAAAAGTATGCTTGTGGGATAACAACCCGCACAGGCTATAAGTTTGTCGTTTTTTGTGGCGGGCAAAATTTCCGGAATTGTATATTTGCCAAGCTCTAAAAGTTCCGCAGCAGGATGTTTAACACGATAAAAATCCCAATATCTTTGGAGAGAACCCAGACGGAAATCTGCACTTAAATCTATGACAGTCTTACCTGCCTTGATAAGCGCAGATGCGTATTCCGCAGCCACACCGTGAGGCAAGGCCAAAAACCATACGTCTATACCAGAGTCTGCGGCTTGTTCGTCGGGGTCTGAATTTGTGAAGCAAAAATCGTCAGCCAAAGCGTGGCGCAAAGACGGCATTACATCCGCCACTTTTTGCCCCGCCAAACTGCGAGACGTTACACGCTTAAGCGCAACATCAGGATGCCGAGACAACAACCTCACCAATTCAACGCCGGAGTAGCCCGAAGCCCCCGTAATACCAACGTTTATTTTTTTGCTTTCCATAATTTTTTTGAGAAACGTTCAATACTGTCTTATATTTAAAAAAAATCAACATTACAGTAAGCAATTTGGAACATTTTTTTACGGCGCAAATACCCTCTAAACAAATCTGTAATTTCTTAAAGTATTTTACGTTTAATATTGATTTACAAAAGCATTTGCCTTATACTCCGCATAAAAATTGAAAATCTTATAAATATGGCCAGTAAAAAAGTAATCAGCATCATCATGGGTGGTGGACGTGGGACTCGTCTGTACCCCTTAACCAAATCTCGTTGCAAGCCGGCAGTGCCCTTGGCGGGAAAATACAGATTGGTGGATATACCTATCAGCAACTGTATAAATTCGGGTATGAATAGGATATATCTGCTTTCTCAATTCAATACGGCAAGCCTGCACAAACACATACAACAGAGCTATAAATTTGATTCTTTTGACGGCGGTTTTGTGGATATTTTGGCGGCAGAACAAACTGATAATGGCGGTAATTGGTATCAAGGCACTGCCGATGCGGTGCGCAAAAATATGCACCACTTTGAAAGACACGGCGATGACGCCTTGTTTTTAATTCTCTCCGGAGACCAGCTTTACCAGATGGATTTCCGCAGCATGGTAGAGCAACACGTAAAAAGCCGTGCGGACGTAACTATTGCCGCAAAGCCCATGCCCAAATGTGCCGTTTCAGACCTTGGCGTTATGCGTGTGAATGACAGCCTATTTATAGAAGAATTTGTAGAAAAACCGAAAGACCCCGCCGTTATAGACGGCCTTGTAATCGGCGAAAGAATCAAGATGGGTCTGCAAGACCAAAGTCAGGATTATTGTTTGGCATCAATGGGTATTTACATATTCAGCGCAAAGGTTATGGAAGAAGCCATGAAGGGTTCAGAGATGGACTTTGGCAAAGGCATAATACCAAACCTGCTTGAAAATAAAAGGCTTGGCGCTTATGTTTTTGACGGTTACTGGGAAGACATTGGCACTATTGCCTCATTCTTTGAAGCAAACTTGCAACTTACGGACGATGTGCCGCCCTTCAATTTTTACGACCAGCATAAGATTGTCTATACGCACTCTCGTTTTTTGCCTGGCATTAAGATTCAGAATTCTAAGATTGAGCACTGTAATATTTCTGACGGCTGCATAATTTTGGACGCCACACTTACAAGGTGTGTGATTGGGGTGCGTTCTATAATAAGGAGTTGCACTGTTTTCAAAAACGTCATCATGATGGGTGCGGACTATTTTGAAACTGATAAGGAAAAGCAAGACTGCCTCAACGACGGGAAACCTAAGATAGGGATAGGCAAATGTTGTAACATAACGAACGCCATTATAGATAAGAATGCGCGCATAGGCAACAACGTTGTGATATCGCCCGAGGGCAAGCCCGAAGGTTGGACATCGCCGGAAGGCAATATCAGTGTGAGAGACGGCATAATAATAATACACAAAGACGCCTCCATCCCCGACAATACAGTTGTATAGTTTGCCAAACGCATAACAGAGCTTTATTACAATGCTAAATTCAAGTTACACAATTTGAATTTAGCATATTTTGTTTTCGCATAAAAAATATAACAACACACTTACTCTACCCACAAGACACTAGGCTGTCTGCGCCTTTGGCGCAGCGTCAAAAATAAAACCAATTTAGCCATTAAAGAAAGTGGAAGCACACCCCTACTTTAACAAAACCCAACTTTAAACCTTAAAGTTTGTTTTGGAAGCATACCCCACACTTTAATGTTTTGGCAGGACGGTTTGGATGAAGAGTGAGTATTGCGAAGTGAAGATGGGTGAGAATAGTAGCAGCGCTACATTCTCAGTCATATTCACGAAGCAAACGGAACTATTCGCCAAACAAGTCTGACAAAACTTGGCAGTACGGTTTGGATGAAGAACAAGGCGCAAGGGTGTGAGGCGGTGGGAGTGTACTAAATGTACACGACCAGTGCCGAAGCGCCCGCAGCAACGCAGTTATTCGCCAAACAAGTCTGCCAAAACCTAGACTTTGATAACATCGGGCTTGAAACTTACCGCTAGTCTGTATTGTACGCCTGGGCGCATGACCATGGGGTGGTTTCTTTCGAGAACTTGGAGGTAATGAATTTTGCCCCAATAGGTTTTATAGTTAGGGTCATCAGATACCACATCGGTATCTTGCCAAGTTGCCTGAAAGTCATCTTTTTCAACGTCTATACCCAAGCCGCCTTCGCCTATTGAGAATACGCCTGCGGCACGGTGCACGGAGTGGGGTGCTGCAATGGCTATTACAAAGCGCATTTTATCTAGGGTAACTTGAGTTGGTACAGAATAGATAAAATCTCCGGTAATTTTTCCGCCTGAGAATGTCCAAGAAACTTTGCATGAGCCAAGGCCTTTAACAATTTCGCCATCGGGTTTGATAAGCTCAGGCTGTTCGTAACGGAATACGTATGAGTTGCGCAAACCAAGAGATGTTGTGCAACGCTTGCCGTAGTAGCAAGGTACGGTTGAAACGTTGCCGAAAGTAAGTTCAGGCACCATTATTGGCATGTATTTATCTGCCGGCCAATCAAAGACGCCCGGCATGTGGGGGAACGCCAAAGAGGAAGATGAGTTCGCATCTCCCGGTGCTATAAGCGGCAAATGGGTATGCAGGCCGCTTTCAGAATTTTGATAGACAAACAAGCCCTGCTCTTTGCGGTTTGAATTGTCAAAAGAAATGTATTTGCCGTAAGACTGCGGCGCAAGAGGTTTTGCCTGCATTGGTTTTGCAATGCTTTTTGCGAGGCGTGCCCACTGGCATAAATATCTTGCGGTGTCAAAGTTTGCGTTGCGTATGGAATTGAGATTGTAGCAAGTGCGCTCATCATCTTTAATCACCAAACAGCCGTGCTCTTGATCAAGATAGGTCATGAAAAAGAACTGAAATAGCCTGCGGAGAATATCCATATATTCGGGCAATTTGTCATCGACAATCCAATTATCGCGCATGGATTGCAAAATCATAGATATGCAATGCATCTGGCCGTAAATGCCTATGCCCCTGCCGAAAGACCAGCCCATGCCGTCTGAACGCACAATGTCGCCCATCATGCGCAGATATTTTTCGGCAAAAGTTCTCAGAGAGGGGATTTTCCTGTCTCTTAAATGTATGTTTGCGTGAAGCTGCAAAGACTGTCTGATAAATACAAACGCCGTTACGCCATTGAGGTCAAAAACGCCGTCCAAAGACTTTTCAGGCTTGTCGTCAAAATACGAACCCGATGACGCCTGTTGCAAGCGCTCCAGAAATTTATCTATGAGTTTGCCGGTTTCATCTTTTTTGCTGAGCCCCATGCTGAAACGTGCAACAGCCTTTGCAATATTGAATATCTGAAAGAAATTTTCATAATCCGTACGCGCCAACAGACGCTTATCCAGATTTTTGCGTGTTTCATCCAAAAGCCTATCCCAAACAGGATTTCTATCTTTTGAAGGTCCGAAAGAAAGCAGACCCAAAGATGAATAAGCCAAACCGTCTTCAGAATATTCTTCCGAATATGTTTGTGCGGTAATACAACGGGCACACAAGTCCACGATATCTTTACCGTTTATCTGCGTTTCGCCGGTTGCCCTGTAAAACTCTCCGAGAGCGAGGGCTGCGTGTCCAGATTCGTCGGATAAGGCTATATCCGAATGCAAATTTGCAATAGTACCGTCTTCATTTATGGCGTCGATATTTGCGGTCAAAATGGAACGCGCCATATCCATGCATTGTTCTGAAAAATTCAACATCTATAATATATTTTTTTGCGAATTGTTTATGAAAGCGAGAAGGATTTATTATTACTCAGCCTTTGTCAAATCTCAATTTTACAAATACAAAACTTTTAAATCGCCTGTGCATTGCAAAACTGAGATGATTCTTGACTTGAGCATGACACTTGTTAGCTTCTGCTTTAACTTTTAAAGCTTAACGTTATGAAAATATTGAAAATCATTGCGACCCTGTTTGTGGGTCTATCTTGCCTGAATTCCTTGGCAAAACCTTTGACCCTGATGATAGAGGCGGAACGTCTGCAATTCACGGGTAACTGGGGTCAACCAAAAATGAATCCTTACGGGCTCATTGTGCTGTCTCAAGATAATGACGCCTCTGTGGAATTTACGCCATCCGGAACAATTATTTTGCCCGAAGCCGGTAAATATTACGTCTGGGCGAGAACTTTTGACCACCCAAAGTTTGCGCCAAAAAGTAGAAAGGCTAATTTGCTGATTAATGGCAATGCGCTTGAAAACATAGTTGGTGTACACGGTAAAGAAGGCCTTGAGTGGGAACTTGCAGGCGTTGCAGAATTACCAAAGGGCGAAGCGCTAATATCCATAAAGCCGCTTGCAAAAAGCACTAAAAACATCCGCTTTGATGTCATTGCGTTTTCGACAGACCCCAACTTTAATCCCGTTGGCAAATTTGCAACTATGAAAGAGCGTTCCAAATACGTAGCACGCCCTTCTAACCCAAAATTAATATTTGAAAGCGAACTGAGCAAGTTTCCTGAGACTGTTGAAATTGACGAGCCAAAGTCTTTCATGATACAAAACAACGTAACAAAAATCACCTTCAAAGAAGTCTGTGATAAAGAAGGCAACAGATATTTTGAAAGGTCTCAGTCTATTTTTTACGAAGGCCAATTTTTCCCTTTGCCAACATATAAGGAGGAGCTCTTATTTTTAACTTACTCTCCTGACAATGTGGCAACACAAGAGCATTATTTTGTATCTTGGGCAAAGGCGACGTCGTTTCCAAAAGTAAAGATTCAGAAAAAATTAATGGACATAGTGTCCGCACCTCTGAACCCTTACGCCGTGGGTGAAAATAAAATACTAAGGCCCATAGAAATCAAAAAAGACGAGGGTATAAAATCTCTCATACTAAAATATCCTTACGATATTACGGCAAAAATCAGCCTGCCTGACAATTCAAACCCCATAGTAAAGTTTGAGGTAAGCTACAATGCGGATAAAGACGGCAATTATTCCTTCGGTTTTTTGGGCTATAATCAGGTTGAAGAATCCAATTTCAACAATGTTCAGTTGCCTCCGCTATTTATGAATAGGAAGCTTATGCTCACGCCCAAAATGGTTTCCAGCGATTTAACTTCTCAGGCGACAGTTGCAATAGACCTCAATTTGAACGGGCACAGATTCACTCAAGCAATCTGTATAGACCCCTCAAAAATACCTTATGATGAATGGTCGAAAAACAACAATTCACGTTACGGGTTTTCAATATCCTCCCCAAATTCAAAGATACAAGCGGCAATATTTCAGCCTGTCTTGGGCTTGGTTGATTCCAAGAAAAAAGCCGGAGAAATTGTCAACGGCTCATGGTACATGGTTGTAGTTGACGGAGATTGGACAAAAGCTTTTGAGCTTATTAACGAAAAAATCTTCCACTCCTCTCACTTGAGAACGCCTTATACGGCGTCGCTTTCTCAGGCGCTTGAAAATATCTGCAAGTATATGAAAGACGCCGACGCAAGCGGTTGGAGCAGCCATTTAAAAGGCAGATGGAACATTGAGGGGCAATACTCTGTAACTCAGGCAAACGCCCTCGGAGAAATTTCTCTGGCAATACTCACAGATGATGAAGAGTATTACAAAAATTTTGCCTTGCCCACTATTGAGTTTTCGCTCTCCAGATATGGCTCTCACTTCACAAGCTTGACCGACACCACAAACAAACTCGGCGAAGCCTACTATTTATCCGTGCCGGGCAATTTTTTCAAAGAAGATTATTACGCTTCTTTGCATAAACTTTTGGGCTCTGGCAACGTATGGCTCAAAGAATTTTACTCGCCTGAAGATAGATACAAGCCCGCAACAAGTGTCCCCGAATGGGCGACAGACTTTGCCGTATGGCTTGCCTGTCCGGAGTTAAGGGATATAGACAACATCAAAGGTGAAGCCTTGGCATGGTCTAAAAAATCCTTTAAAGAGGCAGATACCGCCGAAGGCAATTACAGAAATTTTGTCAACGTATCCTTCTATCCTTACTGGTGGCTTTTGACAGACCTTTATGAAGCCACAGAAGAAAAAGAACTCATTGAATATGTAAACTTGGGGGCGTTTTATTCCATGATGTCTCTTTGGAATTATCCTATTCCGCCCAAGGGCAATGTAGATATTTACAAGGACGGCTATGTTGAAGGCATGGGCAGATTCTGGTGGAAAGGTATGGAAGTTTTCAAACTCAACTGTGTTGAGAATGACCCTGTGATGAAAAAAATTGCTCAAGAAAAAGGTATTCCTGAAAACCTAGTGCGCTTCTGCTTCCCGATGAAGCCTCAATCTGCAGACGCTTGGCAAGTTTCAAGAATAGGTTTGGGCATAGAACAACCCAGCACATACTCCGCAAATATTGAGCATTACAGAAATATCCTGATGCCAAGCTGGGCGCCGGAACTTCTTAAAGCGTATCAAATCACAAATAGGGACATACTAAACAAGTTTTCCCGCCATGCAATAATTGGCAGATACGCAAATTTTCTCGGCTATTATATCAAGGATTTCACAAACATCCAGCATGACCCTATGTATCCATACAAAGGGCCGGACGTAACAAGCTTCTACTATCACCATGTGCCCTGCCACTTTGCGCAAACTTATGACTATCTGATGACACAGGTTGAGCAACGTTCAAAAAACTTGATAAAATTCCCGCACTTGCGCCAGCAAAATTATGTGTGGTTTACCGACAGAATTTTCGGCCAGCCAGGCAGAGTATTTCTCGATGAAGAAGTGCGCCCGATTATATCAATGGGCGCTGTCAGCGTGGATACGCCAAACGTAAGCATTGTTACTGGGCGCGCAAAAGACGGTATCTGGATAATACTTTTAAACGATACCCCCGAACAAGTCATCACAACGCTTAAATTTGACAAAACCAAGAAATTCTTGAACGGTGTAGATTGGTCTGCACAAGCGGTATTGATCAATAATAGGGGCGACAAACTTGCCAAGTCGAAGCCCACAGATGCAATAAAAATTCCTGAGCTGGGCTTGGTTGCGATGAAGATTTCTGCGTCAGACTATAATCCCAAACTTGACCAAAGGCCGTTGTCCGGTCCTGAACACATAGTCAAAAAGAATGTCGCTGAAAATTGGGGCGATATGCACGCATTCAGGATACGTTCGCCATTTGGCTATGACTCTCTTTATGTTGTCTTAACCGCAGAGGCAAAGCAGAAAGGCAAAGTAACCCTCACTCTGAAAGACAAAACTTTTGTGGTGGACAAATTCCCTTATGAATTAAGCGTATATCCGCTTTCTCAAGATTTAAAAATGCCCTTCAAAGTAAAAATTGAAGAAGGCGGCAAGACGGTCTATGAGAGTGAGCTTATAACAATCAAAGATTAACTTTAAACTCAGCTACAACTTCATCTCTGCCAGATTGAGTTGGGATGATTGTAGAAACAAAACGTTTTTTAATTCTTTTTTATTAGCTTTTAAATCCGCCCCAACAGGCGGATTTTTTTGCCCATCTATATCATGTACGTATAAAAAACCCTCCTTATTGAAGTAAAAAAAACAAGGCAATTTCAAATGAGAAGAATTTGTATTACTACCTTCTAGAGCAAGTACGGTTCAAATGGTAACAGATTTTCTAACTTGAACGTGGAGACGTACCCCAGAAATTTTTGTAGGCTTTTGAAAATGAAAATGCGTTGGCGTAGCCCAGCTTTTCGGCAATTTTTGCATTTGTAAGCGAGGAATCTGAAATCAGATTTTTTGCGCAAAGCATGCGTTTTTTTAAAATCAGTTTCATAATCCCCATAGAATAATTTTTCATGCAGATTCTGTGCAGTTTTGTCTTGGATACCTTGAGCTCTTTGGCGACAGTTTCGGCATTCCAAGCGGCATTGGGACGTGAAGATATTTTTGAGAGTGTTTCTTCCAAAATTTCCTCAGGATTTTTTTTGACTGTGTATTTGCCCAAGTCTCGACGCAAAAACTCAACCATCATATCTGCATAAGCCTCCAAGAGTTTCAAGGACTTGTCTTTGGCGTAGGCTTCTTCAAGATAAAGCCGCATTGCCATCTCAAGCTTTGATGCGAATTTGGATTTTTTAAGAATGGGCATACTCGGGAAATATGCGTTCCAAACGCCCATATCCGCCACATGAAACCAGAACACACGCCAGTCTTGCTTTGCCACATATTCAAAAGAAGTGCCGGCAGGCGCAATAAAAATACTGCCTTTTTTGATTGCACTTTTTTTGCCGTTTACGCTTAGCTCCGCCTCTCCGCTTATGGTGAAAATAACAAGGTGAAAGTCCACACCGTCTCTGGACAAATAAAAGCCCTTTCTGTGTATGCTCATGCTTGCGGAAAGCAAGCCACGCTCGCCGAGTATGTCAACAGAAACGCCGTCAGGAGATTTAATAGCGCCCTTGCGCGCCTTGTCCAGATTTGTGGGCATGGTCGGATTTGCCAAAAAATGCTCCACACAAGTCTCCGGCATGAGCAAGAGCTCTTTGTCGGTTTTTTTATTCCAGAGATACTCTTTTTTTTGACCCGCCATTTTTTAGAAAGAAAGCAAAAGTTGCCAAATAAACATTGTCCCCATTCCTTCGATATCGTTCCAGACCTTTTTGCAAAGTTCTTCACTGCCGAGAATTTCTTTTGAAATCCGCTTTTTTTCAACCTCCCACGGTACGGCAACAGAAACTTCCGCAGGGCTTTTTGCCGACTTTGGCAAGCCTTCCAATTTTGAAAAATCTTTTACTTGCGCAATCTGCGACAAATCTGGCTTGTATGCGCTAGACGAATATCCGCCAAACTCTTTGCAAGTTTCGTACATTGCCCTAAAGTTTTCGGGCTTGATTTCATTCTGCATGATTGCGCTTGCATCCATGATATATCCGCCGTCTTGCGCAACTTCTTTGATTATTTTTTTGCAGATGTCTCTCACGGTTTTTTCTTCGCCGAATGCAAGTTCAACATTTGGCACGCCGCCGCTTAGGCAAAATTTATCGCCCAAAGCCTTGTGAACGTCAAAAATATTTCCTTTATCTACATGATAAACTATGCTTGCGTCCGGCAGTTCTCTAAATGATTCAAGGTGAAACTTCCAATCGCCTTCTGCGTAAAATAATGTCTGCCTGCCCTGCTTTGCAAATTCTTGAACTATCGCCTTAGTGGTCGGCCAATAGTGAGATTCAAACACGCCGTCAGAAACAAAAGGCTTGCAGCCCCTGTGCATCCAAAAACCTATTGGCAGCAACCCACTTGAATCCGACGTGCGTAAACCTATGTCGCAGAGATGCGGCATTAGCGCCTCGCAAGCCTTCAAAACTTTTTCAGGACGCTCAAACATATCCATCGTAAGCCCCAGATAACCGCGCATCTTATCCGCAAGAATATCAAAAGGCGCTTTAAATATACCCGCTATTGCGCAAGGTGTTTGGGCTTCATCTTTCATACGCTGCGCCTGCGCCCCAAAGGAATAAAAATAGTGGTACATCGCCATTGAGCCCTTCACCAAAGCAAGATTGCTTTCATAAACACCCTTGTTTAGGCCTGTGCCTATTCTTGTGGAAACTCTCGGCAACCATTTGTTGTAGAGGAACGCCGTTGGGTCGTCGATGAGTTCGTCATACTCGTCGGCGGACATAAATGCGTTGTCCTCCTCAGGCTCAAGATATTGAAAGCCTGTGTTTGGAGAGACGTCTATACCCGGTATTCCGTAATATTTAAGCCCCAAAGCCTGCGTGAGCCCTGTCCAAACATAGACCATGTTGGGGACAGTTGCATCAAACTCAAACTGTTTGCACATATCAACTATGGCGTCAAATGCCTGCGGGAAGTCATGCGTTACCTGCTGACAATTTCTGCCCGTCAGTACTGCGCTGATTTCCGCAGCGAATGGGCGAATTGGCACCATGTCTGGTTTTTGATTACGCATTGCGGCAACGTATCTTGAGAGTCTGTCGTTAAAGTTATTTGCCATAAAAATACCGTCTTTGGTGGTTAAAGTTTGATAACAAAAATAAATTGCATACGCCCCAGATTCTCCCAATCCAATGTAGTTTTGACAACAATAAAAAATGATATTACTATTAAAATTTGGATATACCACACTTCACGTAAAACTCTCTTGAACAATGGCATTATCACGCCTTCCTGCGGCGATACAAAGACGCCCCAAGTCCCAAGTTTTCTTTAAACCGCCTGTTAAAATTTGCGATGTTTTCAAACCCGCACTCAAAAGCTATTTCCAGCACGGTTTTGCGTGTGTTATCCAAAAGTCTGCACGCTTCATTCAGGCGCAAATTTATCAGATATTTTTTGGGGCTTATGCCGTAACATTCTTTGAATGCCTTGCGGAAAGCGCCCTCACAAAGACATGAAACTTTTGCAGCAGCAACTATGCTGACTTTATTTTTAAAATTTTCCCGAATAAATTTTTTTGCGTTAAGCAAGCGCACATCTTCGTTAAAATCGGCAGCATAAGTTGGCGAAAGAAGTTTTGTGGATTTATCTTTGGAAAGTATGTCTAAAATTTTGAGCAAGGTAATAAATTTTGGAAACACCCCCAAGTCCTGCATTTCCTTCAGATAGGGCAAAACCTCCCTAAAAGTTTTGTCGGAAAATTTAAGACCGCCCAAAGACGCCTTTAACAGCCTCATAATTGGGGCAAGTTCAGGAATATTTGTTTCAGATAAATCAAAGGCAAATTGCAAAACCAAACTGTGCGCCCTTTTAGAATCTGTCTTTGAAATATAAGAATGCGGCAAATTTATGCCGTATAGAACAATGTCTGCGGCTTTGAAAGATGTTATGCTATCGCCAACAATCCTAGTTCCCATGCCTTCCAAAATCAGGGCAAGCTCATACTGGCTATGCTTGTGATACGGTACATCAAGGCGCATGGCGTCGCCCTCAAGCAAATTTATTGAGGAGCTGGAAGCCAACTTCACATCTTCATAAAGAACCTTCATAAGTGCGAAAAGTATCATATTTTTGCTTTTTTATACAAGACATTAATGCAAAAATAGTGTATGATGAAGGCTTCAAAAAAAATAGTAGGATATTAAATTTATGAAAAAGTTTGAACCTGATTTTTCTCAGTTTGAAAAAGTGTTAAAGAAGTCTCGTCCCGACAGGCCCGTATTCTTTGAATATTATGTTGACCCTGCCGTAGCCTGCCCTGAAGAAGACCACCTAAACCCCTCAATTTCAGACAAAAATGAGGCTATTGCTGAAAAAGACATAAGGGTATTTAAAGCCTGCAATGCAGACTACGCAACTTTACGCATAGAAAATTACGGTTTTAACTTTGTGCATGCAAACATTCATGAAGCCAAAACTATTTCTCTAAATGAGGGACACTCAATACGCAATAGAAGCGACTTTGAAAAATACCCTTGGCCGGATTTATCCAAGGCAGACTACGACGTATTATCAAGGTCTGAAAAGTATCTGCCTAGTGGCATGAAAATTATGATGGACGCCCCCATGGGTCTGCTTGAAAACCTCATACGCTTAATTGGTTATGAAGATTTGTGCTTCATGCTTTTTGAAGACCCCGACCTAGTGCAAGACATAACCGACAAAGTTGGATGTATATTGTTAGAGCATTACAAGCGCATTGCCGAATACCCCTCTGTCATGGTTGGCATGATAAATGACGACTGGGGCTTCAACACGCAACCCATGTTAAATCCCGACCAAATGAAGCAATACATCAAGCCTTGGCACATCAAATTTGCCAAAGCCTTGCATGATAAAAATAAGTACGCCGTAATGCACTCTTGCGGCCAGCTTTCAACACTTTACGAGGATATTATTGAAGATATCAAGATGGACGGCAAGCACTCTTATGAAGACAACATTCGCCCCGTTGAGAGTTTTTATGACGAATATAAAAAGCGCATAGCAATTTTGGGCGGGTTGGATATAGATTATCTTTGCAGGCGCAGCCCTGAAGAAATCTACAACCGCAGCAAAGCAATGCTTGAGCGTTCGCAGACCCACGGCGCATACGCACTTGGCAGTGGCAACTCTATCCCCTACTACATTCCGAGGGCGTCTTTCATGGCAATGCAAAAAGCACTCACAGATTAGCATGTCATTTTTTGAAGCTACATATCACAATTTTTAATTGCAAAAGGGTGTCTGTTTTGCAAGAATTTGGGCAACGCATATATAACTAATAATGTTAAAAACTTATGAATGAAAAATTACAACTTCTGGCTGATGCGATAAAACGCGGCAAGCGCAACGATGCTTTGGCACTGACAAATGAACTAATCTCTACCGAATCGCCTGCGGCAATCCTTGATGCGCTGCTTGGCGCAATGAATGAGATAGGCAAGCGTTTCAAGGCAAATGAAATTTTTGTGCCCGAAGTGCTAATCAGCGCAAGGGCGATGAAATCTGTTATGGAGCTTCTTGAGCCAAAGCTTGTGGCTTCAGGCCTTGCGCCAAAAAATTGCATAGTCATAGGCACTGTGGAGGGCGATTTGCATGATATAGGCAAAAACCTCGTCATGATGATGCTTAAAGGCGCAAACTTTAAAGTTATTGATCTTGGCGTGAATGTTACGCCTCAGCAATATCTCGACGCTGTTAAAGAACACAAAGCTGACATTGTCGCCATGAGCGCCCTGCTGACAACCACAATGCCCTCTATGAAAAGCGCCATAGATTTGATACGCTCAAGCGATGTTGCCGGTGTGAAAATAATAATAGGCGGCGCACCCGTAAGCCAGTCTTTTGCAGACAGCGTGGGCGCAAACGGATACTCTCAAGATGCCGCAAGCGCCGTTGATCTTTGCCACAGCATATTGAAATCAGCATAATAATTTCACCGCTTAATTTGCGGCAAGTATGCCAGACTACTCTATCATAGCTTGTAAAGTTTTTGAGGATGAGCTGCAACGGTACTTGCCGCAAATTTTTTTACAGCCAAAACAGGTGCTGCTTTTTGACGTATCGCTTCATATAACTCCTGACAAAATGCGCACCACGCTTGCGGAATTAATCTCGCAAGTTAAGCAACCTGTAGAAAATATACTCTTACTTTGCGGGCTTTGCGGCAACTCTGTCTTGGGTCTTAAGAGCGAGTATTCAAATTTGGTGATACCCAGAATGCATGAATGTCTGGCGATGTTCCTCGGCTCTAATGAGGCGTATATGAAATTCAAAAAAGAGTCTCCACGCACCTATTTTGCGAGTCCTGGCTGGCTCAAGAGCGACCTATTGCCGGGGGAAGCATTGTACGAAAAAATCAAATTGGAATACCTTGAAAAATACCAAGACCCAGAGCTTGTGGAAGAATTGATGGACGCATTTTTAGAGCAATACGCCTCATACAACGCCTACTTATATGCGGATTTTTTGGACGATGAACAATCTCTTAAACAGTGTGAGTGCAATGCAAAATTCATGAAGTGGGACTTTGCGTCCATTAAATCCAGTCCGCAATTTTTCTTGGACGCCTTAAATCAAAAATGGGATGAGAGGTTTTTAATCTTGCCAAAAAATGCCACTATTCAAGCCTCGTTTGACGACAGGATTTTTAATGGCTGAAAAAATTTTCACAATTACAAATGCCGTCGGGGAAAATTTGCATGAACGCCTCAACGAGCTTGGGGCGCATTTGCCAAAACCTTGCGGGAGCTCAAGATGCGGAAACTGCAAGGCAAAGTTAATTTCCGGAAAAATTGCGGTGGACAATGAATCCGTACCGCTTGGCGAAGTTTTCAAACCCTGCAAAGCAAAGATTTTGAGCCAAAATATAGAGGTTGAAATTTTGCCCAAGCAAAAAGTTTCCCGCATAGAGACAATGTTTAAAGCGCCGGCAACGCCTCTAGACACGGGTAAAACGGGCTTTGCCATTGCGATGGATATTGGCACAACAACGGTTGCGTTAATCTTGATAGATACGCAAAGCGGAAAAATTTTAGAGCAAGATTCTTTCACAAATCCGCAGATAAAATTTGGCGACGACATCATAACACGCATAGCCTATTGCCACTCAAAGGAAAACCTTTTGAAAATCCAAAAATGCCTGCTTGATGAGATTGAAAAATCTCTGGAAAAATTTTCCGCACAGGCAAAAAAAATCTCAAAAATGTTTGTGGCGGCAAATACCGTAATGCTTCATATATTTTTTGGCATAGACCCAAGTGGCATGGGCAAAAGCCCTTGGACTCCGTCATTTTTAGATTCAAGAAAAATAAGCGGTTCAGGTTTTTTTGCAAATTTGGAAATAGAAGAAATTGTGAGTCTGCCCTCAATCAGCGCTTTTGTCGGCGCAGATTTGAGCGCCGCAATAGCGCTTACAAATCTTGAGGACGACCCTTCAAACATACTGCTCGTAGATATTGGCACAAATGCGGAAATGGTTTTAAAAATAGACGGTAAACTTTACTGTACAAGTGCCGCCGCCGGCCCAGCCTTGGAAGGCTGGGGGCTTACAAGCGCAATGCGTGCAAATAGCGGGGCAATATCTCTTGTTAAAATTTCTGGCGACAAAATTTTTTATGAAACCATAGATGACCTTCCGCCCAAAGGCATTTGCGCAACAGGCTACATAGATTTGATTTGCGCCCTAAAAAAATTGAATATAATAGGCGAAAATGGACGTTTTGAAAATGAGCCAGAATTTGTAACGCTTTCAAATTCCAAAAAAATTTACAGTGTTACAGACACAATTCTGATAGACGAAGCCGACATAGCATCCATTCTCAAGGCGAAGGCGGCAGTGCGTGCGGGGTTGGAAACTCTCTTCAAAAAATTTTCCATCACTCCTAAAGACATCGACAAAATTTATATAGCCGGCGGACTGGGTAAGAATTTGAATCTGCAAAATGCGATAGACATAAGCTTCCTGCCCGCTTTCGATATTCAGAAAGTGGACTGCATAGGCAACGCAGCTCTGGGCGGCGCATACCTTGCCTGCATGAGTGAATCTTCTTTCAAAAAGTTAGAAAATATATCTTCAAGATTCACCAACATATCTTTGAATTTGGAAAAAGATTTTGAAGACGACTTTATAGACGCAATGTTCCTACCCTAAAAATTAAGCGTTGCGCAAAAAAAACAGACCAAATTTTAATAAGGTCTGCAGTTTGAAAATGAAAAAAGCTCTCAAAGAGAGCTTTAATTTTTTAAGATTGGCCTGTATTAGTAAGAGTCTCTCTCAAAGCGAGCGCCGCCTTCGCCTTCAAAACGTCTTGGACGTCTGTCGCCGCCTTCAGAACGCTTAAAACCGCCGTCACGACCGCCGCCGCCTTCAAAACGTCTTGGACGTCTGTCTGCGCCGAAAGTTTTGCGTGGTTTAAAACCGCCGCCAAAACCGGAAAACCTTTCCTCACGAGGACGTGTCTTGTCAACTTTCATTGCTCTACCAAGCAGCTCAACGCCGTTCAACGCCGTTATTGCAGCTTGTGCCTGCTCATCATTTTCCATTGTTACAAATGAGATGCCACGAAACCTACCTGTTTCTTTATTCATCAACATTTTTACGCTTGCAACTGCGCCATGCTTTTCAAAAGCGTCACGCAGCTCTTTTTCTGTTATATCGAAAGACAAATTGCCTACGAAGATTTCCATATTTTACCTATTTTATTATTTTATACTTTTAGCGCTCCTCTACTTTCCGGAGCTCAACCGCCAACTTAATGATACAACAGACATATTCGCAGAAAAACAAACACGTGCGCCATAACTCTAAATTACAGTCCAACAATTTCCTTATTATCGGCGCAACAAGTCAACACAAATAAAACAAATTATTACAATTTTTTTCGATCACCCCGAAAACCTATTGCCCCATTTCTGGGAACAAAAAGCGTCTATCCACTGCCTGTGCGGAAACTATAACCATTGTTCCAAAAATGTCGGCGGCAGTAGAACCTCTTGAAATCTCGGCAGCAGGACGCACCAAACCTGTTATAATTTGCCCATAAGAATTTGTACCCTTGGAAAGAGTCTGAACCATTTTGAGCGTGATATTGCCGCAGTTTAAGTCTGGAAATACCAGAACGTTTGCCTTGCCTGCAACGCTGCTTGCAATGCCTTTAAAGTTTGCAACCTCGGGAATCAATGCAGAATCCACCTGCAATTCGCCGTCTATATCTATTTCAAGGTAGTTGCGCTTTGCGAATTCATGCGCCAAAGCGGTGGCAGACTTCATCTTGAGCACGCTGGAAAGCTTTGCGTTGGAAGATTTTGAAGAATAGCTCAACATTGCAACCTTTGCCCTCTCATTGGTGAGATGATGCGCCAAGATTGCCGTGTTTATTGCTATATCCGCAAGTTGTTCTTCTGTGGGTTCAGGAATCACGCCACAATCCGCCAGAAAGAGATTGCCCTTGACGCCAACATTCATGTCTTGGGTTTGCAATATCGCCATTGAAGACGCTGTTTTAAAAGTCTTCTGCAAAGGCACAATTTGGAAAAGCGGCCTAAGTGCGCTGGAAGAAGTTGTGGTTGCGCCCGCCACCAAGGCATCCGCCCTGCCCGACACCAACATTAGCGTTGCAAAATAATTCGGGTTCAGGACAAACTGCATGAGTTCTTCCTGAGAGAGTTTTTTAAATTTTGAAGTTACCTTTAAGATTTTGATAAGTTCATCAATATCGTCAGAGGCGTTGGGTTCAATAATTCTTATACCGTCAAGACGTATGTCATTTTTCTTTGCGGTATCTTCAATTTCTGCCTTATTGCCGAGCAAAATGGGCACGCCCAATTTGCGAGTGGCAAACTGGCGAGAAGCCTGTAAAATGCGCACGTCATTGCCTTCCGGTAAAACAATGCGCTTGGGATGATTCTGAAGTCTGGCTGAAAGTCTGCTTATTATTGGCATAAAAATCCTATAAAAATAATTAAGGTATCAGGAAACAAGAACCTGATTTACACTTCTTTAATAATCAATCTTTTTGATGTTCAAGTCAATAGTTTGTTTCGTAACAATCTCTATTAACATCCAGAACAAACCTGCTTATTTCAAGAGGCTCATAAGAGCCCGATTGGACATGAAGCTGCGGATAAGACACCACAAGGATATTTTCCGCCCTAGTGCTTGCCACGTAAAACAATCTGCGCTCTTCCTCGACATCGCCTTCCTCTATGGAACGTTTGATTGGGAAAAGCCCCTCTGAAGCGCCAAGTATGAACACCACCGGAAACTCAAGCCCCTTTGCCTGATGCACAGTCATCATGCGCACCCTGTTTGTATTTGCGCCGTCGTCGCTTTTACCGCCGTCGATTTCCAAAGCTGCATTCGTCAAAAAGTCGTCAAAATTTTTGTATCCTGCGGCGTAGTCATAAAGAGAATTAAAATCCTCCGCACGCTCCTCCCAGTCTTCGTATTCCACCTTCATAGAGTCAAGATACCAGCTCTGCGCAATGAGGCTAATCATATCTTGCGGTCGGCAATTTTCTTCCACAACTTTTTCGGATTTTTTATCTTCGTCAAAGAGCGTGCCCTGCACCGGCGCATCAAGTTTGTCGAAAAGTTTTTCCGCCGATAATGCCCTTGAAGTTTTTAGCATTTCTTCAAGTTTTTTTGCATCTTTTGCAAAAGCCGCAAAGACATCCTTTGACGCCTTGGGAACTTTTGAAAGCACGGATTTTTCTTCCAAAACTTCCACCAAACTGCGGCAGGTTTTTTCAGAAATTTTTTCCGCCTCAAGGTAGATTTTCTGCGCTGTTTTTTCGCCCAGTTTTGGCATGAAGCACAAAACCCGCATGAAAGATATTATATCTTTTTGATTTGCCACAAAGCGCAACTGCGCCACCAAATCTTTGATATGCGCCTGTGCGAAAAATTTTACGCCGCTTATTATCGAAAATGGAACGCTGTATTTTTGCAGCCTAAGCTCCATATCCCTAGACTGGCTGTGAGACCTATATAAAATTGCAATGTCTTTGTAATCATACTTTGAGTCGTAACGCTCTGTGATATTTTTTATGCAATCAAGTATGCGCATACTTTGCGTCATTGTATCCGGAGAGCGCATAACTATCGGCTTTACTCCGCTACTCCTTACGGATACGAGGTTTTTTTTGTAAGTTTCCGCCTCATCCGCCCTTTCTATAATCTGATTTGCGAAATCCAAAATTTCAGGCGTGCTTCTGTAATTTTGTTCAACCTTGAAAATTTTTGCGCCCTTAAATTGAGCTTGGAAACGCAAAATATTTTCTATGTTTGCGCCCCTCCAAGAGTATATGCACTGAGACTGATCACCCACTGCGCTGATTTTCCCGTGAGAGGCAAGCAGGTCTAAAATTTTTCCCTGAAGGGTGTTTGTGTCTTGATACTCGTCAACCAATATGTTTTTAAAACGCCTCAGATATTTTTGAAGAACATCCGGATTATCCCTCAAAAGCTTATACCAAAGCTCTAACAGATCATCAAAATCGCAGACATTGATGTTGCGTTTTTTTTCTTCAAACGCCTCTGCTATTGCCTCAATTTCATCTACTGGCGTAGTAAGCCAACTGAAACGCTTGTACAAAGCGTCTGAAATATTCAGCATGGTATTGCGGGAATAGCTTATAATGTCGTTCAAAAGCTTTTGACGCGGATTATCTTTGTTGTCAAAAAAAGTGGGGAAAATTTCTTCCGTGGATTGTTTAATAAGCTTGGCGGCGTCTTCGGAATCTATGATTGCAAAATCTTGATTGAGCCCGATTTTATGGGCGTCTATCCGCAAGAAACGCCCCGCCACAGAGTGAAATGTGCCGCCCCAAAATTCACCCGCACTTCTGCCTGTAAGCGTTTCTATGCGGTTCAACATTTCACGCGCCGCCTTGTTTGTAAAGGTTAAGAGCAAAATTTCTCTCGGCAAAATTTTACATTCAGAAATCAGCCAAGCCACCCTGTATGTAAGAGTTCTTGTCTTGCCCGACCCTGCGCCCGCAAGCACCAACATGGGCTCATCAGGCGAACTTCCGACAGCTTCATACTGCTCCGGATTTAAGCTTTTTTTAAAATCTATTTCTTTAAAGTTTTCCAAAATTTCCTCCGTAAAAAATGGCACATAAAAACGTGCCATTAGAATTTTCACGCTACAAAGCTGAATCAAATTTTATTTTTTTGCCAAATACTCAAGCGCCGCAAAATACCCGTCAAGCCCCAAACCGCTTATAACTGCCAGACTAACGGGGGCGGTCAAAGATTTGTGCCTAAACTCCTCACGCTTGTAAATGTTTGAAACATGCACTTCAACAACATCCATGCCGCTACCCGCAATGCAATCACGCAGGGCAACGCTTGTGTGCGTAAGTGCGGCGGGGTTTATCACCATTTGTTTAACCCCCATATCCGCAAGCTCCGCAATTTTTGAAATAAGCTCTCCCTCTGCATTGGACTGAAAGTCCACAAGCTCAACGCCCAAACTTTTCGCCTTTAATTTCAAATTTGAAATAAGCTCCGCCAAAGTTGTAGAGCCGTAAACTTCGGGCTCACGCTTGCCGAGCCTATCCATATTTGGTCCGTTTATGATTGCGATTTTTTTCATGTTAAAGCGGATTATCTACTTCAATAAACTCATATTCAATACCAAATTTTTGCGCCACTGCACGCCCCAACGCCTGCACGCCAAAACACTCTGTTGCGTAATGTCCGCAAGGATAGATGTTGAGCTTCAACTCTCTGGCAACTTCAAAATAATGCTCTTTAACTTCACCCGTAATAAGAGTGTCCAAACCGTAATCTTTCAGGTGGTGTATTGCCTCTGCGGCGCTACCGGAGCACACCGCAATATGCTTGGGATTTGCCGACCCAAACTCTATGCCCTTGTAAGTTTTCTTGAATAAATTTTTAAGACGCCTTGCTAGCTCCGCCCTGCCGCCTTTTGGGGTCAATGCAATTTTACCTATCTGATTACCGCAATATTCAAAACAAGACGCCACCGCTTCCAGCTTTAATTTTTTCACAAGCTGAGCGTTGTTGCCGTAGATATCGTGAGCGTCTAAAGGCAGATGCACGCTATACAAAGTTATATCGCCGCTTGAAAGAGTTTTCATCTTTTCATAATTTGCGCCCGTGAAAGGTGCTGCGGCATTCCAAAGCATTCCGTGATGAACCAATAAAATTTGCGCACCAAGTTTTTTTGCCTCAGAAAATTGATACAACCCCGCATCGCAGGCGGCGCATATTTTTTTCACCTTGCGCAAAGATTCAGTGTCTCCAAATTGAACGCCATTAAAGGCGGTGGGATAGTCGCCAAAAGTTTTGACCTGCATTTCGGAATCTAAAAAAGAGAGTATTTCTTTTTGTGTTGCCATTGTTACTCCCCGAAACGCTGTGAAATTTTTGAGTAGGAATCTATGCGCCTATCTCTGAAGAACGGCCAAGTTTGGCGGAATTCTTTTGCCTCGTCAAAATCTACATTTGCGTAGAGGATTTCCTCTTTATCTTCAGAAGCCAAGGCTATCATCTGTCCGTATGGATTTGCCACAAAGCTGGAGCCCCAAAAGCGTATTGATTTTTCTTTTTCAAATTTTGAAGTTTCAACACCTATCCTGTTTGCGGCGGCTATAAACACGCCGTTTGCAACCGCATGGCCTTTTTGCACGCTATGCCAAGCGTTCTTGAATTTTTCTAGCTCGGCGGATTTTTCCGTCGGCAATGTGCCAATAGCGGTCGGGTAAAAAATAATGTCAGCGCCTTCCAAGGCTGTTAGGCGTGCGGCTTCAGGATACCATTGGTCCCAACAAATTAATACGCCAACTTTTCCATGGGTTGTATCCCAAACTTTATAACCCAAGTCGCCAGGTGTGAAATAAAATTTCTCCTCAAAGCATGGGTCCTGCGGGATGTGCATTTTGCGATACTTGCCGAGCATCTTTCCATCCGCATCTATAACTATACTTGTGTTGTGATAGACTCTGCCCGCACAGTCCCTATCCTCAAAAAACGAGGCAATCAAAACTATTTGCAAATCTTTGCAAAGCTTGCAAAGCGCCCGTGTATGCTCATTAGGCAAAGCGTGTGCGAGCTTGAAATTTTCTGAATTTTCTGAAATGCAAAAATATTCCCCCAAAAAAAGTTCCTGTGTGCAGATTATTTTCGCCCCAGATTTTGCGGCTTTTTTAATATCCGCAATATGGCTTTTCAGATTTTCCGATGCGGACTTTCTTGCCGCTTTTTGCAAGAGTGCTATTTTCATTTTAGAGCATCTTCCCTTTCAATCAATGTTGGATGAGAGTAATAAAATGCGCTGTATATCGGATGCGGGGTGAGATTGCTTCTGTTCTCTTTTTGCAGTTTGCGAAGCGCCGAAACAAGCGGCTGAGCGCCGCCGCAAAGCTTTTTTGCAAAGGCGTCAGACTCATACTCATACTTTCTGGAAAAGACATTCATTATCGGCGTAAACCAAAAAGTTATTAATCCAGAAAATAGCGTTACAAGCATGAGAAGCTGCCCCATGCCACCGTGCTTAAAACCTAACATTTCAAAAAATTCCGGCGTCTGGGAAAGCCAACCCATGACGGCAAATGCCGCAAATAAAGATATGAAACCCATGCCAATCAATTTGTATATATGGCCTTTTTTATAGTGCCCTATCTCATGCGCCAAGACACCCTCAAGCTCATCAATACTGAGCTGGGCAATCAAAGTATCATACAAAACTATTCTTCTAAATTTGCCAAACCCCGTGAAATATGCGTTTGAATGACCCGAACGACGGCTGCCATCTATCACGTAAATTGCGCTCGCCTTAAAGTCTCCTTTTTGAGCCAAAGCAAAAAGCCTGTCTTTGAGCGCACCATCTTCAAGCGGCGTGATTTTATTAAAAAGAGGCATTATGAATTTTGGATACAAAACCAGCATCACAAGCTGAAATAACGATATTGCCAAAAACGCCAAAATCCACCAAGTATTTTCAAAACTTTCAAAAAACCAAATTAGAAGCGCAAGCAATGGAATGCCCAGAACAAGAGATATTGCAAGCTCCTTGAGTTTATCCGTAAGCCAAAGCGTGAAACTGCTTTTGTTGAAACCGTGTTTTTCTTCTATGACAAAAGAATCAAAAATTTCAAAAGGCAAACTAGGCAAAGAAAGCATTATTGAAACGCCTATAAATGTGATTGCCTGCGCCCAGACACCCAATCCAAGATGCGTTTCAAACAAATCAAACGCCCAAGGGAAAAACCCGAACAGCAATAGCAAAGCCACAAGACAAGCGTTGAATGAATCTTCAACCATGTCAAAATAAGTTTTGTCTTTGGTGTAAGAATTGATGTTTGAGTAATCTTGCAAAGTGATAAAATCTGCAAAAGCGCTCGGCACTGCGTTGGCGAATTTTGAAAGAGATTTAAGGTTCAAAACCTCCAACCCCAAAGACGCAAACAGCCTCAGCGCCATCAGAATCAATATTGAAATTATGAGGCAATTTAAAATCATCTTATCAATTTCTTTAAAGTTTCCAAAACCAACGCAGGGTTTGCCTTGCCGCCTGAAGCCTTCATAATTGGGCCTATAAGTGCATTTATGGCCTTCTCATTGCCGGCTTTAAATTGCTCTATTGCTTTGGGGTTTTGCGTTATTACGTCTTGGCAAAATTTTTCAATCTCAGAAGAATCCGTATTTTGCTTGAGACCTTCAGCCTCCACAATTTCTTCGGCGCTCTTGCCGCTTGAATACATTTTTGCAAAAACGTCTTTTGCCATCTGTTTTGAAATCACGCCGCTATCAATTATCTTTACCAAGCCCGCAAGATTTTTTGCGCTGATTTTGCAGTCGCAAACATTTGGGCGCTGTTCGCCGCAGAGGCTTTCGTTTGAAAGCTCACGCAGGATGTCGTTCACCAAAAGATTTGCTATCGCCTTTGCGTTTGAACAGCAGGCAAGCGCCTCATTAAAATAATCACACATGTGTTTGTCATGGCAGAGCACGCTTGTGATAGAATACGGCAAACCGTATTCATCTATATATTTGCGCTGCAAATCAAAGGGTCTTTGCGGAAGTTCTGCGCGGATTTCAGAACGCAAATCTTCACTGATTAATACAGGCATCAAATCAGGATCGGGGAAATAGCGGTAGTCATGGGCGTTTTCTTTGGTGCGCATTGATTGAGTAACGCAGAGTTCAGAATCCCAACGTCTGGTTTCTTGAACCAATGGAATATTCTTGTTAAGGCAGTCCGTCTGGCGGCGAATTTCATACTCTATTGCCATCTTAACAAAAGACATTGAGTTGATGTTTTTAACCTCAACACGTGTGCCCAATTTGTCTGAGCCCTTAGGACGTATTGAAACATTGGCGTCGCAACGCATCTGGCCTTTTTCCATATCGCAGTCGGCAACGTCTGCAAATATGAGAGAGTCTCTCAAACTTGCCATGTAGGCAACCGCTTCGTCGGCGCTGTAAAGATCTGGCTCAGAAACTATTTCAATGAGAGCAACCCCCGCCCTATTAAAGTCTATCAAAGAGTCTGTCGCAAAATGCGTAAGCTTGCCCACGTCTTCTTCAAGATGTATGCGGTTTAATTTTACTTTGCGGTGAGAGCCCATCTGCGAACGGTCTGAACCCGCAAGCTCAATCTCAACCTCGCCGCCGACACAAAGCGGATTTGTCTGCTGCGTGAGCTGATAATTTTTGGGGCTGTCGGGATAAAAATAATTTTTTCTATCCCACTTTGCAAAATCCGGAATTTTACAATCAAACATCATGCCAGCTTTGATAGTCCTACGTATGCCGCCAAAATTCAAGACAGGCAAAGTGCCCGGCAACGCCCAAACAACCTCGTTGGTTTGAGAATTTGGCTCCGCCCCAAAGTGATATGGGGCGCTGCAAAACATCTTGGTTTTTGTTTTGAGCTGAACGTGTACTTCTAAGCCTATTACTGCTTCGTATTCCATCTTAAAAATTTTTAGAGTTTGGGTTGTGCGTTTTTAAACAAAGAAACCTTTTCAAAAGCGTAAGCGTATGAAAGCAGGTTTGCCTCATCGAAGGGCCTGCCTATCATCTGAAGACCCACAGGCATAGCGTTATTAGCAATTCCGCAGGGCACACTCAAAGCCGGAAGCCCCGCAAGATTTACGTTTATCGTAAATAAATCCAAAAGATACATGGATACAGGATCGGAAATTTTTTCGCCGATTTTGAAGGCGGTACTTGGCGTTGTGGGAGCCAAAATTACGTCTATGCCGCTTGCGAAAACTTTTTCAAAATCTTGCCTTATTAAGGTGCGTGCTTTTTGCGCACGCAAATAATATGCGTCATAATAGCCGCTTGTTAAGACGTATGTACCCAAGATTATCCTGCGTTTTACTTCAGCCCCGAAACCTTCCGCACGGCTCTTTGAATAAATGTCTGTAGAATCCGTAGCCTTTGAGCTTCTGTGCCCGTACCTTATGCCGTCTAGACGGGCAAGGTTTGAAGACGCTTCCGCAGTGGCAATGATGCAATAAACAGGCACGGCAAGCTCCGTATGCGGCAGAGAAATTTCAACAATTTCAGCACCCTGCTCTTTACATAAAGCAATAGATTTTTCTATGTGGGAGCGAATTTCAGAATCAAGCTCCGCAGGGAAATACTCCTTTGGAACGCCGATTTTTTTGCCCTTCAAAGAATTTTCATTGAGCTGTTTTGAATAACTTGGCTTGTCTATCTTGATGCTTGTGGAATCTTTTGGGTCATAAGAAACGAGCGCCTCTAAAAATATTGCAGCATCTTTGATATTGCGCGCCATGGGGCCCGCTTGGTCTAAAGAAGAAGCAAAGGCGGCAAGACCGTATCTGCTGACAAGCCCGTAAGTAGGCTTCATGCCGACAACACCGCAATGCGCCGCAGGCTGGCGTATTGAGCCGCCCGTATCGCTGCCCAAAGCCAAAGCGCAAAAACCCGCAGACAAAGCCGCCGCCGAGCCGCCGCTACTTCCGCCCGGAATATAATCCAAATTCCAAGGGTTGTGCGTTGCGCCAAAAGCGCTGCATTCGCAAGATGCGCCCATGGCAAGCTCGTCCATATTGCATCTGCCCCAAAAGACAGCGCCTGCTTCTTCCAAATTCTTTATGCAAGTTGCCGTATAAGGACTGACATAATTTTCCAACATTTTGCTTGCGCAAGTTAGAGGCTGATTTGCTATTGCAAAGGCGTCTTTAATTGCAATGGGTATGCCGTCTAGAGCGCCCAAACTTTCACCATGCGCCCTCCGAGAATCAGAGGCTTTTGCGGCTTTCATGGCAAAGTCAACATCTTTAAAAAGAAATGCCTTCACCTTTGAATCCAAATCGGAAGTTCTGTCTATAAATTTCTGGAGGAGCTCAACAGAAGAAATTTCTTTGTTTGCGAGCATTGTACCAAGTTCGGAAACGCTCTTATAAAATACATCATTCATTTTTTTGAATCCTTAAAATTTTTATGCGTCATCTACGACTTTTGGCACTACTACCTGAAAATCCCTCTTTATTGGGGCGTTCATTAGAGCCTTTTCAAGGCTCAATGTTTCAGTGGCTTCGTCTTTGCGCCACACATTATGAATTGCGTGGGCATGGGCGCAGGGCTCTACATTATCGACATTTACTTCGGAAAGCTTTTTAAAGTACCCGAGCACCTGCGAAAGTTGAGAAGCGTATTTTGTTTTCTCTTCATTGCTTAACTCTATGCGAGCAAGCTGAGCAAGATAGTCTATATCTATATTTTCGCTTTGAGACATAAGGGGAGAATTCTCTCTCAATTCATCTTTGTTTCAAGCATTTTTTAAGAAACTAAAAAAAAATATTTCGATACTCAGCATTTTAAAAACACAGAAGAAACTTTAGCATCTTAGCACCGCACAATTATTTTTTCCGCCAGACACTAGGCTGACTGCGCCGCAGGCGCAGCATCAAAAAAAATTCTCACTTAAAATCTTAAACTAAGTTTTGGAAGCACACCATCCCTTTACCGTTTTGGCAGTACGGTTTGGATGAAGAACAAGGCACAAGAAAAATTGCGGGTCGCAGCGTACTGAATGTACGCAAGAGTCGCAATTTTTTGCAGCAACGCAGTTATTCGCCAAACAAGTCTGCCAAAAAAAAGAGAGCTTCTTGCGAAGCTCCTCTTTTTTAACGTTTTGAGAACTGGAAGCGGCGACGTGCGCCTGGCTGACCAGACTTCTTACGTTCCTTAGAGCGGCCGTCACGTGTGAGCAAGCCAGCTTTTTTAAGAACGCTACGCAATTCAGGATCCATCTTTTCAAGAGCGCGTGCCAAACCGTGGCTTATTGCGCCTGCCTGACCAAAGCAACCGCCGCCGACCACAGTAATTTGGGCGTCAACAGATGTAGCCATATTGGAAACTGCCAATGGGCGCATTGCAAGCGTATTGATTTGCTCAGTCTTGCAATAGTCGGCAAAAGGTTTGTCATTAACAATGACTTTGCCTGTACCCTTAGACAAACGTACACGGGCAACTGATGTTTTGCGACGACCTACGGAAACAAATATATCTTTACTCATTGTTATTAGAATTCAAAGGGTTTGGGTTGCTGTGCGGCATGTGGATGCTCAGAACCTGCATATACGTGCAACTTTGTGAGTATTGCGCTGGCAAGTTTATTGCCCGGCAACATGCCTTCAACAGCATGCTTAATCAAAAACTCAGGTTTACGGGCACGGTAGTCGGACAATTTGACGTATTTTTCGCCACCAACCCAACCGCTGTATGACATATACTCCTTCTTGTCTTCCTTTTTACCTGTTACGCGTACCTTTTCTGCGTTGATGACAACGACATAATCACCGCAGTCAACATGCGGAGAGTAAATTGGCTTGTGGCGGCCGCGCAGCACATTTGCTATCTTAACGGCAAGACGACCCAGCACTTGGTCATTTGCATCTACCACGTACCACTGTCTTTGTTGCCCTTCCTTCTTGGCTATAGTTGTTTTCATATCTAAAGAAAAGTTGGGTAATTTAGGCAGTCTAACACATTCGTCAATGTTTTTTTTCAGAATTATGCTTTTTTTTATTTCTGAGTTAAAAAATATTAAGGCCTATTTACAAAAAGACTCGCTTCTTTGTCTTGCTTTAAGAGCTTAATATCAACCGGAGACTCTTTTTTGAGGTCGTCAATCATGTTATTTTCCAGCACTATATATACCTTCTTTGTTTTTAAGAGCTGTTGAAAATCTTCAAGCTCTTCAAGATACCTATGTTTGTGCTTAGCCTCCTCAAGCCTGTAACCAAAGTTTTGCTCATGCGGAACTTGCCCCCTGACATAAACCGCTTTTTCAACCCAAAACGGCAAGTCTTGAAAATCTCCATAATTTTTGAAAATCAATACCGCATCGTCCGCAGAGCCCTGCGACCTGATGATTTCCGCAAAATCTCTTGCGCTTGAGCCGCGTATCTGACCGGCTATGGGCATTGCCATCATTAGTATGTAAGACCAACCAAAAAGTATCGCAAACATAGCGGCTTTTAAGTTCTTCTTTTTAGTAAAGAACATAATTAAAATAAGTGCAAAAATTATCCCCACGCTTACAGCAGCAAAGGGGAAAAAGCATGGTCTTTCAAGAGTCCCGTTTGCCTTCAATATATTAAAAGACAAGGGGACGCCCACCGCCAACACCAGCCCCAACACCGCAAATATTATCGAATATATAATTACATTATATTTGCGTACATCTTTCCACATTTTTGCGACATAAGCGCCGATTAAAACCGCCATTGCAGGGAAAATCGGCAAGATATAAGGCGCTAATTTTGATTTTGAAATTGAGAAGAACGCAAGCACCACAAGCGACCACAACAACATATATATAGCTTGAGGATTGTTTGATTTAACATTGTTCCATCCGCCAGAAAACGCAGAGCGCAAAGATTGGGGCAAGAGAATTGTCCAAGGCAGCAAACCGCATAAAAATACGACCAAAAAGAAGTGCCAAGGCTGTTCACGCATTGCGGTTGAAGCGTCTGTAAAACGCAAAAAGTGTTCATTGACCAAATAGTACCACGCCCAACCCTGACCCGTCGGGTTAGAGCTGAAAAAGCCTTCCGATGTCGGCAAAGCAGGCGTTGCGTTTGCCGCCATGATATGCCAAGGCAAAGCAATGGCAACAAATACGCCAAGACCCAATGCGCCCCATGCTAAATCTGAAAACGCAAAATTTTTGAAGGAACGTTTTATACCGTAGAATATTATGAACCAAAACGCCGTTCCGGCAGGAAGCACAAGAGCTATAAAGCCCTTGGTCATCAACGCCAAAGCCATAAACACAAACGACAAAACTATATATACACCCTTTGCACCGCCCGCACTTTTAGAATACGCCAAACCCAACATATACACAGCCCCAACGATAAGCACACTAAGGGTCATGTCTAAAGTTATGATATTCCCCATGGCGTAATAAAACACGCTCGTCGCCAGTATTAAAGAGGCAGACACGCCCGCCACTCTGCCGTAAATTTTTCGGGCGTAAAAATATGTCAATAGACAGCCAAATATAGCCATCAAAGAATTTGAAAAACGGGCGGAAAATACGTTTACACCCATGACATCTATTGCCACAGCCTGCATCCAATAAAATAAAGGCGGCTTATAAAAATACAAAGACCCGTTCAAACGCGGAGACACCATGTCGGAATACTCCAACATCTCTCTCGGAATTTCGCTATATCTGCCCTCATCAGGGTTTGCAAGCGGTCTGGCAAAACCAAGCGCATAATAAAGCGTGCACAAATAAATCAACAAAAGCAGCACATCTAAGAGCCACGTTTTTTTTGAACTGCGTAAATTTGGAGTCATCAATAAAAAAATAAAATTTCTAAGTATGCTAAAATCTTCACAACTAAATGCAAGCATTTTGAAAACGTATTGTGCATAGAAATTCAATATCGCCTGCAAAAAATAAAGAAACATTATCACAACAACTTCTGAAACAAAAAACTACAAAAATGTATCTTTGTCGGATTTTAAATATTTTCTGCTGTCCAAAAAAAATCCTTTTGCTTAATTGGCGTACTAAATTTTAAAGACACAAAAACCAAAAAAATTTTAGAGGTATAATAATTATGAATAACTACGTTAGCAGAGTAATGGAAGATCTCCGTAAGAAACAGCCTTGGGAAAAAGAATTTCTTCAGGCGGCTGAAGAAGTCTTGCTATCATTGGGCATGGTGTTCGACAGAGATTCCAAATATGAAAAGTACAAAATTCTTGAAAGAATGGTAGTACCCGAAAGAGCAATAGTCTTTCAGATTCCTTGGATCGATGACAAAGGTCAGATTCAAGTTAACCAAGGTTACAGGGTTCAATTTAACAGCGCAATAGGACCATACAAGGGCGGCATGCGCTTTCACCCGTCGGTGAATTTGGGCATACTGAAATTTCTCGGGTTTGAGCAAACCTTCAAAAACGCCCTTACAACATTGCCAATGGGCGGCGGCAAAGGCGGCGCAGATTTTGACCCTAAGGGCAAATCTGAAAACGAAGTGATGAGCTTTTGCAACAGTCTCATGCGCGAACTTTATCGCCACTTGGGGCCCAGCACAGATGTTCCCGCCGGCGACATAGGCGTGGGCGCACGTGAAATTGGCTTCATGTTCGGTCAATACAAAAGGATTGTAAATTCTTACGACAGCGTCATGACAGGCAAACGCCTCAACTGGGGCGGCAGCTTGATACGCCCTGAAGCCACAGGTTACGGCAATGTCTATTTTGCCCAAGAAATGCTCAAGATGAAGGACGAATCTATCGAAGGCAAAACGGCTCTGGTATCGGGTTCTGGCAATGTTGCGCAATATACTGTCGAAAAACTCATACACTTGGGCGCAAAGGCGCTCACTCTTTCAGACTCCGGCGGCTCAATATATGACCCAGACGGCATAGACAGAGAAAAATTAGACTATATAATGAATCTCAAAAATGTAGTGCGTGGCAGAATTTCTGAATACGTGAAGAAATATCCCAAGGCAAAATATTTTGAAGGCAGCCGCCCCTGGGCATTGGCAAAGGCAGACATGGCACTGCCAAGCGCAACACAAAATGAAATCAATGGCGACGACGCAAAAGCCTTAGTGGCAAACGGCGTAAAAATGGTTTCAGAAGGCGCAAATATGCCATCCACTCCCGAAGCGATAGAAGTTTATTTTGCAAATAAGATAACTTATGCGCCAGGTAAAGCTTCAAACGCAGGCGGCGTGGCAACAAGCGGTCTGGAAATGTCTCAAAATGCAATGAGGCTTAGCTGGTCGGCGGAAGAAGTTGACGCAAAACTCCACGGTATCATGAAAAGCATTCATAAAGCCGCTTGGGACGCCGCCGCAGAATACGGCACGCCAGGCAACTATATGAACGGCGCAAACATCGCCGGTTTCAAAAAAGTGGCGGATGCAATGATAGACCTCGGCCTCTAAAAAAAAAGCGAAAGACCGGAATAAAAAATGAGCAGGGATTATCTTTAAGATAGTCCCTTTTTTATTGAATTTAGATAGCTCATTTTTTATTCCTCTTAAGCTCTAGCCTTAGCTGCTGCGGGCTTCAGGCGGCGGGCACGTACATTAGTACGCTTCCTTGCCCTCACCACTTGCATCGTCGGCTAACGCTCGAGTCTTTCGCTTTTTTCCCGGTTAACACGCTTTGGTATTGCTCAAATTGGACGGGGATTATCTTTAAGATAGTCCCTTTTTATTTGATTTACGATAGCTCGTTTCATTTATTCCTCTTAAGCTCTAGCCTTAGCTGCTGCGGGATTCAGGCGACGGGCACGTACATTCTTTAACAAATAATTTTGTGTGCGCAAATTTATCCCAATTTAATTAGAGGGATTTTTTTCTTGACGAGTGAAAAAAAATTTTTGATAAGTTCTGGCAATTATGGAACGCATGATTGCAAATTTTAGCTGGTGGTGGAGTGGGCTTTGTATCACGGACAGCTTTTGGCGTGCGCATTCATAATACGCAACTTTAACCAAAAATAAAAGAGACTGTCCGAAAAAGACAGTCTCTTTTTTTATTCACAAAAAAATTTAAAAATAAACTACAATGAAAAATTATAAGATAGATAAAAACGGATACTACGGAAATTTCGGCGGCGCAATAGTTCCAAATGCGCTTAAAAAAAATATCGACGACCTCAGGAAGGCTTTTGAAAAAATTTCTAAAACGCCTTCATTTAAAAACGAATTTGCAAAACTTTTGAAAGATTATGTGGGCAGACCGAGCCCGCTTTATCTCTCTGAAAAGCTCAGCAAAAAATACGGTGCGAAAATTTATTTTAAGCGTGAAGACTTAAATCATACAGGCTCGCACAAAATAAATAATACCCTGGGGCAAATTTTGCTGGCAAAAAAAATGGGTAAAAAACGTGTGATTGCGGAAACTGGTGCGGGCTCGCACGGGGTGGCAACGGCAACGGTATGCGCTCTCATGGATATTGAATGCAAAGTCTTCATGGGTAAAGTGGACATTGAAAGGCAACAGCCCAATGTAAAACGTATGAAGATGCTTGGCGCAGAAGTTGTCAGCGTGAAATCGGGTGGCGGCACGCTCAAAGACGCTGTTGACGAAGCGTTGGGCTACTGGGTTGAAAATGCATCCGATACCTTTTATCTGCTGGGTTCTGCGGTTGGGCCCCATCCATACCCGATGATGGTTACAGCGTTTCAATCGGTAATCAGCAAAGAGATTAAAATGCAGCTCAAAAAATCTGAAGGCAGAAATAGTCCTGATTATGTGGTTGCCTGCATAGGCGGCGGCAGTAATGCTGCGGGCGCATTTTATCACTTCATAAAAGATAAATCTGTAAAACTTGTTGCGGCTGAAGCCGGTGGTCTTGGTGCATTTAGCGGTAAGACTGCGGCAACGCTCACCATAGGCAAGCCCTGTACTTTGCACGGAATGCAGACACTTGCAATGCAAGATGAATGCGGAGAAGTTGCCGAGCCTTATTCTATTTCTGCAGGCTTAGACTATCCTGGCATAGGACCTATGCACGCATATCTTTATACGCAAAAGCGTTTGATAGCGCACGCAATTACGGATGAAGAAGCTTTGAAAGCTGCATTTTTGCTGACAAAGTCGGACGGCATAATACCCGCACTTGAGAGTGCGCACGCAATAGCCGCACTTGAAAAATTGCGCTTTAAAAAAGGCGACATAGTTGTAGTGAACCTTTCTGGCAGGGGCGACAAAGATATGGAAGCATATTTGGATTATTTTGATTCTTTGCAAAAAAAATAACCCAGACAAAAATTTAAGAGGCTACTTTTCGTAGCCTCTTTTTTTTCGCCCCACCCACAAGACACTAGGCTGACTGTGCCTACGGCACAGCATCAAAAAAAACACACTTTAACACTTAAAGAAAGTTTTGGAAGCCCAACCACACACTTTAGCAAAACCCCACCTTAAACATTAAAGTAAGTTTTGGAAGCATACCACACACTTTAACGTTTTGGCAGTACGGTTTGGATGAAGAACAAGGCGCAAAAAAAATTGCGGGTCGCAGCGTACTGAATGTACGCAAGAGTCGCAATTTTTTGCAGCAACGCAGTTATTATAGATTTAATAAAACCCCAACACACCCAGTTAAAGTTTATGTTAGAACAAAATCCATCACTTTAACAAAACCCAACTTTAAATATTAAAGAAAGTTTTGGAAGCATACCCCACACTTTAACGTTTTGGCAGTACGGTTTGGATGAAGAACAAGGCGCAAAAAAAATTGCGGGTCGCAGCGTACTGAATGTACGCAAGAGTCGCAATTTTTTGCAGCAACGCAGTTATT
>JAVBLZ010000011.1:0-179111 GCA_031553045.1 Opitutales bacterium
TTTAAATCATCCCCCCCAATTTAACGTTTTGGCTGGACGGTTTGGTTTAATTGTGATTATTGCAAAATGTGTGCGGGTGGGAGCTTACTTGCGTACGTGACCAGTCGCACACATTTTGCAAACGGAACTATTCGCCAAACAAGTCTGCCAAAAGCCTAATAGGATTTGCCGAATATGACCCGTTGGGGGGATGGCTTGCCGTCAAAGGGGCAGATACCTGGGGTTTTGTCGCCTTCTAGAGGGATGCAACGGACGGTTACTTTCAAATCTTTTTTGAGTTGTTCTTCCACTTCGGCGGAGTTGCTGAAGTGTGTGAGGGCAAAGCCGCCGTGGATTTCCGGATTATCTTCATTCTTGGCGGTAAAGTAGGAATAGAATTCGTCTTTATCGTCAATAATTTTTGTGTTGGCGCTGCGGTAATCCAAAGCTTTTTGGAATAGAGCGTCTTGCATTGCCTGCAAAGTTTGCGGAAGATTTGCGACAAACTCTCCCCTTGCGTAAGACGCCTTGCCTTCTTGATGGCGGAAGGCCACAAAGAGCTTGTCTGAAGCGATGTCTCTTGGGCCAACTTCTATGCGCACGGGCACGCCCTTCTTTACCCAGCCCCACACTTTTTCACCGCCACGGATGTCTCGGGAATCTATCTGGACGCTGATATTTTTTCCGCAATAAGTTTGGGCGGAAATTTCTTTTTTAAGATTTTCGCAATATTCCAAGACTGTCGTTTTTGAGGCTTCGTCATGCATGATTGGCAAGATAACCACCTGCAAAGGCGCAAGCCTTGGCGGAAGCACCAGGCCGTCGTCGTCAGAATGCGTCATTACCAAGCCGCCCACCAAACGTGTGGACACGCCCCAAGAGGTTGTCCAAGCAAATTCTTGAGAGCCGGCTTCAGATAAAAACTTTATCCCGCTAGCCTTTGCAAAATTCTGACCCAAAAAGTGCGATGTGCCCGCCTGCAAAGCCTTTCTGTCCTGCATCATGGCTTCAATACAGAAAGTTTCCACCGCCCCCGGGAATCTTTCACCGTCTGTTTTGCGGCCGCATATCACGGGCATTGCCATATAATTTTCGGCAAAGTCGGCATAGACCTTGAGCATCTTGTTGGTTTCTTCAATAGCTTCTTCTTTGGTGGCGTGCGCCGTATGGCCTTCTTGCCACAAAAACTCGGCAGTGCGCAAGAACAATCTGGTACGCATCTCCCACCTGACGACATTCGCCCACTGGTTGATGAGTATGGGCAAGTCTCGGTAAGACTGCACCCATTTTGCGTACATTTCGCCGATTATGGTTTCAGAAGTTGGGCGGACAATCAAGGGTTCTTCAAGCGGGGAAGACGGCACAAGTTTGCCCTCGGAATTAAGCTCCAACCTGGAATGCGTTACAACGGCGCACTCTTTTGCAAAACCTTCAACGTGTGCGGCTTCTTTCTCAAGATAGCTTACCGGAATAAAAAGCGGGAAATATGCGTTGCTGTGCCCCGTATCTTTAAACATCTTGTCTAGAACGGACTGCATGTTTTCCCAAAGATTGTAGCCCCAAGGCTTTATCACCATGCAGCCCCTCACTGGGCTATTTTCCGCCAAAGCAGCCGCCTTGATTACTTGCTGATACCACTCAGGATAATTTTCTTCTCTGGTGGGGGTTATTGCCGTCTTTTTTTCTTTTGCCATAAGTATTAAAAGCGCATTCAGTTTAAATTATCAGATTTGGCAAATAAATTTTACCGATAATTTTGTATTAATAAAAAAACGCCCCGTCGAATCCGACTGGGGCGCTTCTAAAATCTTCGGGCTTTTGTTAGAAACTTTTTAAGCCATCGTCTTTGGTTGCATAAATCTGAAATATGCTTGTAAAGCCTGAAATCTCAAAAACCTGCTTGACCGAAGCCGAAAGTGCGCAAAGGGCAATTTCTCCAGATATTTTTTTGAAGTGCTTGGCTGCGGAAAGCAAGACCCTCAAGCCCGCAGAGCTAATATACTCCAACTGGCGGCAATCTATCAAAATCTTTGCCTTATGCGCTTCAAGCAGAGAGTTAAAGGCGTCCTCCAAGCCGGAGGTTGTTGTAACATTGAGCTTGCCTGACAGGCTTATGATTGTAACCCCGTCAATTTCTTCCAAATTTATCTGCATTTGTTTCCTTTCAGACGTTAATTGGGGTGAGATTAATAAAGATACGCACAAATGCAACTAAAATATTGAAGTTAATATGCGGCATTTGTTTTGAAAAAATCGTCATTTTGTTGGTTTCTCAGATGAGAAAATTTTTGAAATTTTACTTGAAATACTTTGCTAAAATTGTAAGTATTAATGGCAACAAGGGCGGAATTATTTAATAATAGTTCCGCCAGATTTTACAATGAACATATTAGACAGGAGATAATTATGGCAAGACCTTTGACAATATTTACAGGACAATGGGCGGATATACCCCTTGAAAAATTAGCCCCGATGATTAAAGCGCTGGGCTATGACGGTCTTGAACTTGCCTGTTGGGGCGACCATTTTGAAGTTGCAAAAGCCCATGACAAAAATTACCTCAAAAGCAGGTGGGACATTCTTGAAAAGAACGGTCTGAATTGTTTTGCAATATCCAACCACCTTTTGGGTCAGTGCATTTGCGACAATGTTGACTCTCGCCACAAGGCAATGATGCCTGATTATATCTGGGGAGACGGCAATCCTGAGGGTGTGCGCCAGCGTGCCGCAGAAGAAATGATTAAAACCGGCAAAGCTTGCGCTGAATTTATGGCTATGCGCCCAAAAAGTCTGGCGGCTTCTCCAATAAAGAATACCGTTTGCGGCTTTACGGGTTCTTCAATCTGGCATTTGCTTTACTCATTCCCGCCAGCCTCTAAAGAGATGATTCAGGGCGGCTTTGACGATTTTGCAAAACGCTTCATCCCAATTTTAGACGCTTTTGATAAATTGGATGTGAACTTTGCCCTTGAAGTGCATCCTACGGAAATCGCCTTCGACATTGCCAGCGCACAAAAGGCTCTGGAAGCCGTAAAAGGCCACAAGCGCTTTGGCTTCAATTATGACCCAAGCCACTTGGGCTACCAAGGTGTTGACTATGTCAAGTTTATCAGGGTATTTGCCGACAGGATATTCCACTGCCACGTCAAAGACGCTTGGTGGGGCCATGGCAATGGCGACGTTGGCGTATTCGGCGGCCATACCGAATTTATGGACCCACGCAGATATTGGGACTTCCGCTCACCAGGTCGTGGCGATATAAATTTTGAGGAAATTATCATAGCGCTCAGCGACATACAATACAAAGGCCCTCTATCTGTTGAGTGGGAAGACGGCAGAATGGATAGGGAATTTGGCGCAGGCGAAGCCGCAAGGTTTGTGCGCTCTCTAGATTTCCCCCGTAGCAATGTGGTTTTCGACGCCGCTTTCGACAGGGCAAATCAATAATTTACAAATTAAATCTACAATTTTTTTCGGGAAAAGGAAATAGGAATATATATGAACAAAGAATGTGATATGAATATAGGTTACACGCTGGCTGTTTGGCTGCTAAGAATTTGGCTTGCAACAAGGGCTATCTTTACGGGCTTGGTGAAGTTCCAAGGCAAAGAGATGCGCTTTTTGCCGGCAAACAACACGCCTGAAGAAATCCAATTTGCCAAAGAAATGCAGGCTCTTTTGGACGCCGGTGAGAGCGTACAAGGCGCAGTTGAAGTCAACACTCTTAAGTTTGCCTTCATGCAAGGTTTGCCCAAAGCAGGCCCTATGACGGTGGAAACCTTCAAGGCAAGCCCCTTTATGCCAGAATTCATGGTTGTTCCATATTCAAACACGCTTCCCTTCCTCTTGATAGGCTTAGGGATTATGGTGCTTTTCGGCATTTGCTCCAGAATATCGCTGTTCTTCATGGGTTTGTTGTATATCTCTTTGACATTCGGCTTCATAATTATGGAAAAGACAATGGGTCAAGATTCCGCAGCAGGCGCAGCTTTCTTGGGCGTACACGTCATCATGATTGCAATGGCGCTCATACTCAGCAAGTACAACAAGCTTGAGCTTTTGCCCTGCCACAAATTGCCACTCTGCAACAAACTCTGCAAATAACAGTTTTTAAGAAAGATTTTAATATGGAAGATGTTTCAAGAAGAAGTTTTATCAAATCGGCGGCTTTGGTCGGCGGCGGTCTTATTTTTGCGCCCAGCGTTTTAAAAGCGCAAGATGCAAATAAAAAGCTCAATGTTGGCATGATAGGTTACGGCGCACAGGGCGCAATTTTGTTTGAAAATTTGCAAGACCTTGCGCCCACAATCAACTTTAAGGCTATTTGCGATATCCGTCCGGATAAACGCATAACCTTAAAAGGTTTGGTCAGGCGTAAATGGGGCGCATTCCCCAACGAGTATGTTGATTATAAAGAAATGATTGAGAAGGAAAAAGAGCTCGATGCTGTCTTTATTGCAACCCCCGACGTTTGGCACAGCCCCATGACTTGCGACTGCCTGAAAGCCGGCATAAATGTCTATTGCGAAAAAATGATGTCCAACACCAAAGAAGGTGCTCGCAAGATGGTTAAGGCAATGAAAGAGTCGGGCAAACTTTTGCAGATAGGTCATCAACGCAAGAGCAACCCCCGCTATATCTATGCGCATGACGTTTTACTGCGTGAAAACAACATCTGCGGCACGTTGACTTCGGCGGTCGGCCAGTGGAACAGGTCTGTAACAAAAGACATCAGCATTGCCCCAAAGCTCGCAGAAAAAATTCCAGACGATTATTTGCAAAAGTACGGTTATAAAGACCTAAAGCAATTCCTCAACTGGCGTTGGTACAAAGGTTTTGGTTGCGGTCCAATTTCTGACTTGGGTAGCCACCAGATAGATATTTTTGAGTGGTTCTTTGGCGGCAGACCAAAATCCGTAATGGCATCCGGCGGCGTGGATTTCTACAAAGATAAAGACTGGTATGACAACGTAATGTGCATATTTGAATATGAAACTTACCAAAAAAACATAGCCAGAGCTTTCTACCAAGTCCAGACCACAACGGGCGCAGGCGGCGGTTATTATGAGATGTTCTGCGGCACAGAGGGCGCTATCAAGATGTCTGAAAACCCCTCAATCACAAAGGTATTTAAAGAAGGCGACGCCCAACTCGCTGAAAAGTGGGATGGTTATGTCAAAAAAGGCATTATCAGAAATTCTGCGCCTACCGGCAAAGCGCCTGATGATCCAGATCCAGATCCGGATATGGCGGTCAAAGACTCTCGTGAGTCAGGCCCTCTTGGTGAATTTAGGATGCCAAAAAATATGAACGCAAAATTGCGTACAAGAGTTCCTTCCGATGTAAAGGAAATCAAGGCGCACATGCCGCATATCGTCAACTTCCTTGACGCCGTGCGCGGCATTGCAAAACTAAACTGCGACGGTGAAATGGCTTTTGAAGCCGAAGCCGCCGTATTCAAAGCAATAGAAGCGATTGATGCAAAGAAAACTCTCGCATTTGAAGATTCAGATTTCGTAGCATAATTATAAAACAATATGAAAAAAATAGTAATATCGGTAATGGCAGTATGTCTGGCTGTAATGGCATACGCTAACACAAAAAAACTCGTTCTTGACGTTCCTACCGCACAGCTTAGCGGCACTCCTGTTCCGGTAAGCTTGCCCAATTTGGAGCCCAAGATGCCCAATCCTGAGCCTGAAGTTCCGGCAGATGTAACAAACATTGCCAAAGGCAAGGCTGTTACAAGCTCTGACGACTTCCCCTTAATCGGTGAACTCACCCTCATCACAGACGGTGATAAAGATGCCGGTGAAGGCTACTTTGTAGAGCTCATGAACGGCGTACAATGGATACAGATAGACTTGGCAAAAACTTCTGAAATTTTTGCGATAGCAATGTGGCATTTCCACAGCCAAGAACGCGCATACAAAGACGTAATCGTACAACTTTCAGATGATCCTGAATTTAAGACAGGCGTAGTTACAATCTTCAATAATGACGAAGACAATTCTGCCGGCAAGGGCGTTGGCTCCGACAAAACTTGGATTGAGACAAACGCAGGCAAATTGTTGGTTTTAAAAGCGCCAACTAAGGCTCGTTACGTGCGTATGTATTCAAACGGCAACACATCTAACGACGCAAATTCCTACATTGAAGTTGAAGTTTACGGCAGATAAAATTTTGCCGCATACATAATTTGAAAGACGCAGATTTTATCTGCGTCTTTTTTTTTGACACTTGCGGTTTTTGCGGCACAACTTTTGTCTTGATTAAAAATATTCCGCCTGCATTATTGACGGTTTTAAAATTTACTATGAGAAAAACAGGTCCACAGAATAAGGCTAGCAACAAGCCCATCACGGCAAGTTTTGATACAATCACCGGCGAGAGCATATCCGCCGCCGACGAACGCAAGACGGTCGCCCTTAATGACGATGTCTCCGGTGCTGAATTTGAAGACAAAGTTTGGTACTACTGGGGTAAAAATAAAAACTTTATTATAATGCTTTTTGTTATAACCTTGGCACTTATTGTCGGGATACAAGGCTGGAAGTACTACAAGGCGCAAAAGTTTGACGCGCTTGCAAGTGCGTATGAATCTACAACAAATGCAGAATCTAGAGCCGCCTTTGCTTTGGAAAATTCAGGCTCTGTAATAGCGGGTATCGCCCTTCTCCAAAATGCCGATGAAGCTTACGCCGCAAAACAGTATGAGAAATCTGCCGCATTATATACGGATGCCGTAAAAAGCTTGGGTACATCCATACTCTCAGGCAGGGCAAAAATTGGCGAAGCCATGAGTCTTTTCAATACGGGCAATGCCTCTGAGGCAAAAAAGCTCCTTACTGATATTTCTCAGGACAATACCATTGATTATTCTTTCCGTTCTGAGGCGTCTTACACGCTTGCCGTTTCAGAGCTTAATGGCGGCAACAAAGAAACTGCAAAAACAATGCTTGAAACTTTGGTTAAAGACAAAAATGCCGGAATCTGGGCAATGCTCGCCGAAGAAGCCATTAAAGACATATAATTTTATAAATTTTTAGTTTTAAATTTTGGGGCGTTTTTCAACGCCCTTTTTTTATTATCAAGACTGGACAAATGCGCCCTCGCCGCTTTATTATCCAAGTGCAATTTATAACAGCGTATGAAACTTTTTTATTTTTTCTTAGTTCTGCTTGCGGTCAAAGTGGCATTTGCTCAAGGGAATCTGCAGGACATCTTAGATTCCGCCGCCTCTGGCTCAAATAAAACGGTAGTTTTAGAGGGCGAATATTTTATCACTGAACCCATAAAGCTTACTGAAAAACATAGCGGCATTTATGTTGAAAGCCGTTCGGGTGCGACTGTCAATGCCGGCGTTAAAATTACGGGATGGCAACAGGAAGGCGGCCTTTTTAAGGCAAAGCTTAATACAGATAGAAAGATATTTTCTATCTACGTAAACGGCAAACGAGCAACTTTGGCAAGACACCCAAATAACAGCGCAAATTTTTTACATAGTCCTGCGCCTTCCGATGTTTCCAAGGATTTTTCAGACAATAATTTTGGCGCTTGCATCAATGTTTTTTCAAAAGATTTGGAAATTTTAAACGGACTTTCGGAAGCCGAACTCAAAGACGTGTATTTTGATTTTTATGTAGCATGGAATAACATAAAATACTCCCTAATCTCTCTTAAAAAAAATCCCGACGCCGAAACTGCGCTTTTGCATATTTTAACATCCAAGGCGTACAATATGTTCAGGTGGGATAAAGCGCCCCGCTTTCAAATCTTAAATGCCAAATCCGCAATAGATGAAGAAGGTGAATTTTGCTACAACTCTGCAAGCAAAACCCTCTATTACAAGCCCAGACAAGGCGAAACGCTTGAAAATATTGACGCTTATGCGCCGCTATTAAACGTGGCTTTATATGCGTCTGGCGCAAATATAGACAGAAGAATCAGGAATATCACTTTTGAAAACATCCGCTTTAAGAACGGCTCTCAGACGGTGTTAGACACGCCCCAGACACTGCAATTCATGGGGCAAGCCTCAAATGAGGCGGAAAGCTTTTTAACATTCAATCTGGCTGAAAATGTAAATATTATAAATTGCAAAATTTCAAATTGCGACGCCTACGCAATAGGGTTTGAAGACGGCGTAATCAACAGCCGCATTGAAAATTGCGAGATTTACGATAGCGGCAGTGGCGGTATCAGGATAGGCCGCAAAAAAAGCAAAATATTCCCCGCCTCAGAGACAGATCCAGACCTCACTTGGAACATAAGTGTAAAAAATAATATCATTTATTCTTACGGAAGGTTTAATCAGGCGGGCGTAGGCATATTGATTCAAGACTGCGGTCAGATTAGCATAGAAGACAATACCGTGTTTGACGGCTTCTATACGGGCATTTCCGTCGGGTGGACTTGGGGAGACTCAAAAAACCACACGCAAAAGAACAACATAATCGGCAACAAAATTTTCAATATAGGTCAGGGCAGAATTTCCGATATGGGCGGCATCTACACGCTGGGGATTGCCGAAGATTCTAAAATTTCAGGCAATGAAATCTTCAACGTCTCCAGACACAGATACGGCGGCTGGGGTATCTATAATGATGAAGGCAGCGCCTTATTTACAATAGAAAACAACTACGTGCACGACAATCAAGACTGCGGATACTTCATGCACTATGGCAAAAATATTCTGGTGCAAAACAACATATTTGAAAATGCCGAAACCACAATGTTTGGACTGGGCAAAACCTATGATGATTCCTTCAGCTTTGAAAGAAACATCGTCATATATGACGGCGCAAAAACAGGTCTTTTCAGACACGGCGCAAAGCTTCAGGCAAAGCACGCCAAATTTAATAAAAATATCTATTTTGATAAATCAGATAAGTATGACTTTTCGGGTCTTAATTTTGAAGCCTGGCAAGCAAGAGGTCAAGATGTTGATTCTCTGATAATAAACCCAAATCTCAAAAATTATACGCCTCAAAACCCTAATTTTAAAAAGATTGGTTTCATCCCCTTTCCACTCAACAAGGCTGGCGTGAAAGGCAAAATGAAGCTGAGAGAAGCTGCCATTTTAAAGAATTACATATTCCCATTGCGCTGGAATGATCCTGAGGAATCTCCGCACAATATCCATGCGATTTCAGATTTTGCTGTAGAAAAAGTCGGCGCAATGCCGCAACTGAGCCTTGTTATGAATGATTATGGCAAGAGAGACGTCATTATTGCCGAAGACGCAAAAGATAAGGAAAAATATTTGCTGATGCGCAATTCTCATTATGAACAATCTTACAAGCCCGCAATTGTACTTAAGCCCAGAATAATATCTGGGGTTGCCCTTGCAAAATTCAAGCTCAGGCTCAACGCAGAAAGTCAGACTTCTTTCATACTAAGGGGCGACGGCATAGAGTCAAAAACGCCCACGCTTTCATTTAGAAGCGGCAGTGTAGAAACCAAAGAAGGTTTGCGAAACTTACCCTTGAATGAATGGCTTGATGTCGAAGTCAGGGTTGGCACAGGTAAACTTGCGTCTAATACTTGGGGCTACAAAATATTTCAGAAAAACAAGCTTTTGCTTGCAAATGATGAAATTTATGAATGTGCTACGCTAAAAAATATAGATTGGGCAGGCTTTATCATGCCGGAAAACCAACCTAATACCGTAGATATAAAAGAAATAAAAATTATTTCTGAAACAAAATAGCAGTTATGAATATCAAAAAAATACGCCCCATATTTTTTAGTCCTACATTTAGTACGTCAAAAGTGGCTTTAGAGTTTTCTGCAAAACTCGCAACAAATCTGAATGTCAAGACAAACCCACTTAACATAACTTCCCAACAAAACAGGAAGCAGGTTCTGACTTTTTCAGATTCCGACTTGCTCGTACTTGCCCTTCCCGTATATGGAGGGAGGATTCCCTTGGTCGTTGAAGACTTCCTGAACAATCTTGAAGGCGCAGAAACGCCCGCCGTCATAATTGCGCTCTACGGCAATAGGGCTTACGACGATGCGCTTCTTGAAATGAAAAACATTCTTGAATCAAGGCGCTTTAATGTGTGGGCAGGGGCGGCTTTTCTGGGCAAACACTCCATGAATGAAAAGCTTGCTGCCGGCAGACCCAACCCTTCCGATCTACTTTTGGCGAAAGATTTTGCGGACAAGGTGGCGAAAAAAGTTCTGTCAAAAAATCCATTTGCGCCGATATTTGTGAATGGCAATTCCCCTTATGTGGAGCGCAAACCCAAACCCTCTTTGGCGCCTAAGACCACGGATACTTGCTATAATTGTCAGCTTTGCGTAAAAGGCTGCCCCGTTGGCGCAATAAGTTCCGGCAATCCAAAAAACGCCGACGCCAATAAATGCATACTCTGCCACGCCTGCGTTAAGGTCTGCCCCGTAAAGGCGAAATACTTTGACAGTGAATTTTTGGACGCCATGCGCATAAGGCTTGAAACTCATTTTTTAGCGCCCAAGCAGCCTGAATTTTTTATTTAGCAAAAAAAATCTTGCACTTACCCGAAAGTAATGCAAGATAGCCAAACTTTGAAAATGGGCTGGTAGCTCAGCGGTCAGAGCAGACGACTCATAATCGTTTGGTCGTGGGTTCAATCCCCACCCGGCCCACCAATTTCAAACTTCCCGCAACCCCTCTCGGAGTACCCTCTCAGGGGTTTTTTAGTCTCCAAATTCGCTATCGGTATATATGGAATATTTAAGGAAATACTCATGAATAAGCCTAAGCCAGACATTAATTTAGAATTTATAGCTGCCGAAATCTTATACGACATCCCCTTCATAAAAAGAACTGGCCCTCGAAAAGGCAGGAGCTATTCAGAAATTTATGCCGAAGAAATTTTGGCTAAAGGCATCCATAAAAAAATCCTAAATGAGATAAGTTTTATAAAAGAAAATGATTTAAGAGCTGACGGGTATTTCTGTGAATCACACAAACCTCAAAATATTGAGTTTAATATAAAACAAAAACGCAGAGAACCAAATATCGCTCGTTGGCTTTATGCAAATAGTTCTGAAATTGATGGCTTGGGTAAAGTTGTTGAATATGAAATTCCATTGATTAAAAAAATTCACAAAAATATTGACCTAATTACAGTTAATGAGGCTGAAAAATCTATCAATTTAATAGAGCTAAAAAGCGACGAAAATGCCGAAGGCCTGCTACGCGGGATATTGGAAATTGCTACATATTATCAATTATTGAATATCAAAAGTTTTCGCAAAAGTTTTGCAAAAATATATGGAGGTGCGGAAGGCTTTGATATTAAAAAAATTGTCGCCGTGTTTGATGGCACAAAGGCGGGAGAACTTGCCCTGAACTTGGAAAATTGCCCCAATTTACGCACTTTGATTGCCGAACTTGATATTAATATTTTCGTCTTTGAATCAAACCTGCCCAAGCTAATAAATCAAGCTTCGAAAATAAATTTGAAGCTGGCAAAAAAAATAATCCTTCACTAGGACACACGGGGGCTCAAAACCAACGCTTATTTTCTATATCGTAAATTTACTGCTATCCATCAATACATTCGGATATTTTTCCAAGAATTTTTCAGGCGAATTTGTGTGAAATGGAATTAAAATTTTCGGTGAAAGTTTTTCTATAAAATCAAAAAGAGATTCTTTCGTTGCGTGCCCGCTTGTATGTATTTGTTTAAAACTTATTTTCTCATTTTTTTGCAATGTTTCATAACGCCCTTGCAAATCAAAGCTGGGCGACATATAGCCACTCCACATTGAGTATATCACATTTGCATTTTCGATTTTACAAACACTCATAATAGTTTCTATTTGAGAATGCTTTATCACATATTTGCTTGGCTCTTTAGCGATATTTTCAAGAGTTAGAGAGGAGTCTTTGTTGTAAACCTTTTCTCTAAATTCTCTCGCATCCAATTCTTCGAGATGTTTTTCGAGCGCTATTCTTTGGCTTTTTGAAATGTCATTGCGGGACAAAACTTTTAGATGTTCCCACGTCATCTGCGGAACTCTTGCGCCGTGTTTTCCCATCTGCCACAGTATGAGTGCCGTATAAATATCGCATACGAATATTTTTTTATTTGTGCGTGCAGCCTTAAACACACTCACAATTCTGTCTATATTTATCGCCGACGTAATTAAAAATGTTGCCACGGAGGAATTTTGCAAAACTTTTGAAACTTCATTTTGCACCTCAATTTCCGTCTTTATTGCAGAGGCTCTGCCGTCTATGCAAGTGCCTTCAATTATGAGCGCATCCAAATTTTTTATACTGCGGGTAATCCGAGCCGCAGAATTTGGCTTACGCCCCGTTGTGCGGAAATCTCCCGAATATAAAAGCGTCTTGCCGCAAGATTCTATTAGAAATGCGTAGGAATCGGGAACGCTGTGGTCTGTGATGAAAGGCGTGATAGAAATATCTTTAATGAGTATTTTTTGTCCGTCTTTTAAATGCGTAAATTTGCGATCCACTTTCTTAAATTTATAATTGAACGCTATCATTGTCTCCAAGACACATTCGGTGATTGCACCGCAGTAACAGGGGATTTTCTGCGGAACTTCGCCAAGCAGCCCAAAATGATCAGGATGGGCGTGCGATATAAAAATTGCGTCAATTTTATTTATGGCCTTTGGCAAAACTGCCCTAGCCCCGTCCAATTCAGAACCAACATCAATCAGAATGCGCACGCCAAGATTGCTCTGAATCTCTATACAACTAGCGCCTATCTCTTTATTGCCCCTATGTATCAAAACTTTCATATACATTATTAAATCAGATTATTTGCTAATTTAAAACTTTGCAATTTGTCCCCAAAATGCGCCATTACATTACTCCACAAATCTGATAATATTGATTCCATTAAATCTTCATGCTTAAAATTTTTATGAAAAACAAACTTGCTATTTTTGAACTCTGCAAATGCGGCCTGCTTGAAAGATACGGCGTAAATTATGATAATCCTGACGCCTATCAACCTCAAGAAAATGAGCAATCCGATTTTGCTTTCAAGCTAAAAGAAAAGTTAGATTATGAACTTTCAATTATAACTGAAGCCGGCTTTATAGATGATTTTTTAGTTGCCGCAGATTTCACCGCTTGGGCGCGAAAAAATGGAATAGCCACAGGCCCGGGAACGGGCGTCATTGCGGGCTCCTTACTGGCCTACATACTTAAAATAACCGATATAGACCCAGTACATTTCGGTCTTCTTTTTGAGCGCATTTTGTCAAGAGAACGTATTTCCCACCCCAAATTTTGCGCAGATTTTTGCCCACGCAGACTCAATGAAGTCATAGAATATGTGCGCAAAAATTATGGTGAAAAATGGGTCTCAAATATGAATTTTTCGGGGCTTAACCCACTAAGCATAATTTCAGATGCGCAAGAAAATATCAGACGTAAGTCTAGTGATTCAAATTTTAATATAGAAAAAATTTCACTCTGCGACAATGCAACACTAAGCCTATTTAAAAGCGGTCTGACTTCAGATATATTTCAATTTGAAGATGAAACTTCCCAGAATTTGTGCCGTCAAATCAGCCTAGATACTTTTGAAGAAATTGCCGCATTGATTGCCTTGAATCGTACGGGTGCTATGCAATTTGTCCCACAATTTATTAATGCTAAAAAAGACAAATCCACATTTCAAATTCTCCATCCTTTGCTCAAAGAACTTGTCGAAGAAACTTATGGAGTCCTTATTTATCAGGAGCAAATAATGATGGCGGCTAAAATAATTTCCGGCTGTACTCTTGGAGAGGCTGATATTTTGCGCCGCACATTGGGCAAAAAAAAGCCCTTAGAAATTGCAAATTCGAGAGAAGTTTTTGTTGCTGGCGCAAAATTAACAAACGAAATAGAAAAAATTAACGCCGAAAAAATCTTTGCCGAATTGGAAAAATACGCCCCCTACGCATTTAGCAAATCTCACGCCGTAGCATACGCATTAATAGCCTACAGAATGGCATATTTAAAATCAAATTACCCAAATGAATTTGCATCGGCATTACACCATGGAACACAGTAGGCGCTATTACATCCACCGCAAAGCTCTCAAAACACGACGACTACCGGTACGACGCCGATGCAAAAATTTTCAATAGTCCTCTCGGCGACATCTACTCCATGGCGAGAAACGGAAGAGGACAATACGGCAACAAATTTTACAGGCGCCCCAGCGCTAATCCAGACGGCTGTCGTTGTAATTCCCGTGCGAAGTGTAACGTACGGCAATGGATGAGAGCAGTTTTGCCGTGTGAGGATATTCTACATTGAGTTTTGCCGCCTCATCGTTATATTTTGACGCCAAATCATGTTCCTGTTTGCCGCCTTCGCCTATGCTTCTGGTTGTGACTCCACGGGAATTCATCTTTTCCATTACAAAGGTGTCTATGAAATCATACTTAAGCTCGTCTTCAAGCAAGTCCCTGAGCGCCTCATGCGGCCAGATGCCGTCTGAACCCGCAGGGGTAAATTGCAATGTATGCGCAAGACTGATCTTGGCTCCAATGATATAACCCTGTTCAGCCGCAAGCTTGAGGACGACGCAAACCCACTTTTTATATGTATCGGAATCAAATTTATCAGTGGAGGCATCCAAACCTGGAACCGTGCGCAATGACTCTAAAATTCTATATGCAATTTCCGGCGGCATTGCATTGGACCCTTCAGTTCGTTCAGCCGCCTCCTTTTTATCATTCAGATATACTATGCGCACAATTTCCATATAGACCGACGGGTTATCTAACAGGATCATATACAAATAGCGCGGATGCAGATCAGTATAGAGATGGTCAAAGAAAACAAGGAAGACACGCTCAAGATTGGCGCAGAGCACGCCGTCAATTATTTCGCCGTTCTCTGCCCTGCGGTAAATCTCTTCAAATAATCCTAAAATTTCATGGGATTCATGCGCTGAAATTTTGTGGAATTTCTCCTGGGTACATTTTGAGAGCAATTGGAAAAGCGTTGAAGTTTTGACTTTCTTTTTAAGGAAATAAATGCCATTTAAAGCCTTTTCAATGCGGTCTGCCGAAATGAATCCATCTATATATTCGTCAGAATAAGGAGTATTTTCATCAACAGAACCATAGCAGTTTTGCCAGTAAAAAGTATTATATTCTTCAGATTGCACCAAGGCGTCCCTCACAAAATCATCATAGGGCAAAGAACAAAGGAAGCGTTTGCGCTCTTCAAAGCCCGCTTTTTCATATAAAGAGATAAAGTCTTTACGGCGATGGTAATATATGTTGGCCAGATAATTTTTGGCAAATTTTTTGAGGCTTTCATCTGAAGACATACTATATGACGCCATTAGGGAATCTATACGCATACAAAAGGAGCCCTTGCAGGCGGCTTCGGCAATTTCATGCATAAACTCAATCTTACCTAGCAATTTGGGAAGAGCATCCAAACCCTCCGCATCCAGATATTCTTCAAGCATCTCAATCCGGACGCCGACTTCGGGCCTTTCATCCCTGTACTTCTTGGGGGAAACTTCGTAGGGAAATTTTGGCATGCATTTAAAAACCCACGCTATCTTATCGGCTTCATCGGCGGGGGTAAATTTTTCATAAGCGGCCTCAAGTGTTTTTACATATTCTTTCGGCAAAGATTCTATTCTTTTTTCTGCGCGCCTTTTTGCATAATAAAGATCTGTACGCAAGCGCTCCCACAGCTTCAATGCGAGTTCTCTATCCCATTCGAAAGGTTCCAAGAGTTGTAAGATTTTATATTTTGTGTGCAAATCATTGCCAGATTTTTTATAGATTTCAAGCAGCGCCTTCGGATCCGATTTGGCGGACAACAAAAGCAAGGCTACAAGTTCCTTATAATACGCAGTCTCTTCTTCAGCGCTGTCTTTATAAGGTTCTGCAATTTCATAGGCAGGAGCTTGTATATGCGCAGAAGATAATGCGTGTAACGCTTTATTTACAAGCTTACGTCCTATGTCAGGATTCTTTTGCGTAATCTTTTTGATGACGCTGAGGCGTTCTTGATAGCTCAGAACGCATTGCGGCATCCAAAAAATAAAAGCGCTTGAAAGGGAATCCAGAGGGCTGTTGCTGTACGCCTTCCCTATGGGTAGGGCGCTTAAATCAGCCAAAGCAAACATACTCCTTACTGCATAATCTTTAATCCACATCAGACGTTCAAGCCCCCAAAGCAGGCCGCAATACTTGCAGCCGCCACTTGTTAAAAAATTTGAGGTCTGTTCATCGGAAAATAAAGCCTCCAAGGACGTGCGTCGCTTAAGGGCGGAGTCTTCAAGCCAATCCAAAAACTCTTCAGGGGCAGTTTCAGCAAGCGTTGGAAGAAAAGGATCTATGCTCGCCCATTCCTGCCAGGAATTTATCCCTGCAAAAATTTCCTTGATGCAGTAGCTTATGCGATCCTTTAGCAAATCGGGAATTGAGCAGATATGTGCATGCTTGAACATGAACAAAAGGCTTCGAACTATTCCTTCTTTGAGGGTGTGCGAGTATTTCGCTTTTGCATCGTAAATTTCGGCTGCAAAGCGTTTGTCGGCTTCCAAACTCCACTTTGGATCACTTTCCTTAAAGACTCCTTTGATATGAGTAAATATGGATTTTATGTTATCCTCATCAATAGCGGGCGCAGAGTAATGCCAAGCTTCTATCTTATTAAGACCCAAAACTTTCACCCCTACGCCACGGACAAAAGGGAAGTTCTCTCCTTTCAATTTTGAAATGTCGGAAGCAATCTGTTCTTTTGTTTTTCCGCAAATGCCCTGCAAAAAAAGAATGTCGCATTCATGCGCACCGTCCCAGGAATCCGCAATAAAATACGCCAGCATGTCTCCCTGATTTACCGCACAGCGCCGCGGAGAATTCAAACCGTCATGCTTATAGATGAGATAACACCTGAGGCATTCTATGACGCCATAAGATTGTTCTATTTCAGCATTCGTCAAGCGCATAGACGGCATCTTTTCCTTAAAAAAGTCCTCAAGCTGATGCACCCGGACAGGTTTTACTACTATGCTTTCCTCAGCTCCTCTGTGGGAATCAAACACTGCAAGTATGTTTATAGAGCGCATGCTTTTAATGAACTGGATATTGTCCTGGCTGGTATCTATATTATTCAGAATTATGATGCCGCTAAAATTCAGATTTTTAAGCGTATGCAGGGCTTCGACTTTATCTACTATCAATACTGGCATTCCGAATTTATTCAGCCTGAAAAATGCCGCCAAAAAACGCAGTGCTTCTTCCTGTGCAAAAAAATTTAAAACTTTTACAAGGCGCGGGGCTTCATTTATTATCTTGCCTTTAAGGCGCTCTACAGCCTCTTTACGCTCCAAAAGATAAAGCTCTTCAGGGCAATCATAGTTTGAAATTTTGCTACAATAAGCGTCCCAATATTCATCCAAAAAGCTCACTCCGGGAATGTGCTTATTCATGCTTGCCATTAAGTGCGCCTTACTTGCGACCGTCCGGTTGATTAAAGGCAGCAAGTCCGCACCGTCGTAAAATCTAACCGCCTTCCATTTGCCCAGCGCATTCTTTTCTGTGATCCAGGCTGCCTTTTCCTTTTCCGGCCATATATGAAAAGTAAGCTGGATATATGTCGTGTTGGACATTTCTTCCGGCGGCAAACATGATTCTCCAAAAGTGCGTTTCTTAAAATCTTCATTAGCCTTTGCCTTGATATCGCCGCGCATGCTCAGCTCCCACACGCATGGGCCGGACGGAAAGGCGCTTGTGGAGCCGTCCGGCAAATCCGTATAACCGTCAAAACCGGGCGTGTTGACATCATCTGAACCTTGAAATCTGACTCTTGACAAAAGATCCGTAGCGCCTTGCGTCGTCTCATAAATAAGGTCTCGGATTATCTCTCCGATTACCAAATAGCTGACGGGGCGCAGACTCCATTGAGCCAAATCATTTGCGCTTATGTTTTCAAAAAAATAGTCTGGCATGATTATGTTGGCTCTTGGGTTATTATCGGTGCTACATCAAGGATGATTTCGTTAATAAAGTTACGATTATAGATATCATAAAAAATATTGTGCACAAGAGAATACTGAAGCATTCCTGGCTCTACAATACTCTGTTCATTACGCATGTAAATATACTGTGAGGACACCTTGTCATTTCAAAAAATATTTGAGGATGGTCGATACTGTTGTACTTGGCGAGACGTAGGGAAAAATCCGACGCTCAAATCCCTGAAAAATTTGCCTAGCAATTCGCATGGTTGGATTTCAAATTTAAGCATCAAGAGGAAATGTGCACCGAATTCTCAAAGCCATTACACCTAATTAGCAAAATTCCTTCTTCCCGATTTTTCATTTTCGTTGTCCCCAATTAAACCGTATTTGGGCTAGCGAAATATCTTCAGAAATGAATATGCTGCGAATCGCTTTGCTATGTGCGCTCTTAAGCCTTTTAAAAAAGATGCGCAGAGCGTTCTATCTCTTTTGTTGAAGTGGCATTGTATGAAACTTCGTAGCTCAAACCCTCAGGGCCGTAAACGTAGTAGGTGTGCTCTTTGCTTGTGTAGTATGCAAATTCAGGCCCGTATTGAGATTCCCTTATCAATACCTGCGGCAACTCTCCAGACCTATTGTAAGTGAACTTTGTGGTCTTTTCCGTAGTTGACGCATAGGGCGATAGAGTGGCGGCTGTTTCCATTTTCTTGACTATTGTTGTACGCACATTCTCAGCATCGTAAGCGTAGATAATTTGGAGAGCCACGCCAAGGCGAGTTGATGTAGGTGAGGGGAACATTGTGCGGTCATGATTAGGATTATGAGTGTAAGAGTTCAATTTAATTATATGTACTCATGGATATTAGGTAATTCTTATTTATCAAATTGACTTTTTAGGGTCGTGTCAGATTGGAAAAACAAAATTCCATCTCTATGGACATCTTGTTTGACAACTATTCCATTTTTAAAGTGAATTTTTTGCCAGAAACCGAAAAGAGACTTGGCTTGAATATTAAGTTCCCAAGTGGTCGATTCTTCGACTCTTTTATCATGGATCGCCTCATCCTTTGATGCGAATTTTCTGCCCTCTCCATCGGTCTTGATGAAAAAATCAGGATAATAATAAAAATCTACAACAGGATTCTTTTTTAACAAATAAACATCTAAAATTTCTGCCTTATTTAACCCCAAGAAATTAATTTCATTTGGATGCAAGAATAAATAAGCGTTGATAAAAATTACCAATTTCACAATCAAGAATAGCAAAGTCGCCGTTATCACGCCTGCCAATGTAATTAAAAAATATTTAGATGTTTTCATATTATATAGGAATATTTTTAATTATATTTGCTTTTTAAACTTTCAAAATACAAAAGATCTCCTCTTTTGAATGTATCCTGTTTAAAAACTTTATTATTCTCGAAATATATTCTTTGAAAATAAACTCCTGATGTTGTGGATTTGAAATTCAAGTCCCAATATGAAGAATTATATATCTCATAATCTTTTTTTACTTCATCCAAACTCGAAAATCTTTTTTGAATATCGCACGCATCTTTATAAATAGTAATAAGATTGTACTCGGAATTATCACTATTTATCTTTCCATCTTCCCTTGATATCAATGCTTGAATAACATCATCTTTTGACATCCCAAAGAAGTTAATCTCACCCCAATATACATCCTCCGTATCCGCAAGAAATATACCCGCACTCTTAAAAAGTAGGAGTGAGGTCGCTATGAATATGAAAATGAAATATATTAGTAACTTCTTTTGCATTTTCCTGAAAATAAACTTCCCATCGGCATTTGAGAGAAGAAAAGATGTTGAGGGATAAGAGTGTTATTGCCGATTGTAAAAGTTGACCAATCACTAATCTGAAGTCCATTATATATTGCAGCAGTCGCTGTAAATGAATTACAGTTAGCATCTACGACCGAAGTCATTCTAGGATTGATACTATAAATTGAAGTATTTTCCCTTGGTTGTGAAATATAGGCATTTACCGAATGCAAGTATTCGTTCAGCTTATCCATAGGGATTCTTGTACTACCATTATAGGTTACAAAAGAGAGGTGATTTGTTCTATCAACATTATCGCTAGGATCATTGAATCGGGCTATAAGACGGTTGTCACCCGAGGTGGTTTTTACAGCAAAAGCACTTACATGGGCACGATACATGTCATTTGCTTTCATATGAACAAAAACATCTCTGTAGTTAGGATTTAATTTATTATAATAGTCATACTTATTTATTAGTATTAATGTTGATGTATGTACATTAATATTGGGGGCGTAATCGCTATCAAACGGTCTTACTCGAACAATCATTTGAGCATCCTCTCCATCTATATCCACATACATCAGTGGGTTGCCGTTGGCGTAAAGGTACCAGTTGAGGCCGCCGGAGAAGCCGCTTGGGTCGGCGGTGAGGAAGCGTTGAGTGTGGGGGTCGTAGTAACGTGCCCGCATATTTATCAGGCCGTTGGGGTCGGTCTGCACTCCGTAGGCGCCGACGTATAAAAACGGAGTGCTGCTATTGCCCTTGATGTGGTTGCTCAAACCTGAGACGTCGTAGGAGTATCTGTCGGTTACCGTGCCTGTTGTGTCGGACAGAGCTATTGTTGAACCAAGGTGGTCGCTGTGGTAGTATTTTACATCGAGCTCTTTTGTTGAAGTGGCATTGTATGAAACTTCGTAGCTCAAACCCTCGGGACCGTAAACGTAGTAAGTGTAGTCTTTGCTTGCATAGTATACAAATTCAGGCCCGTACTGAGACTCCTTTATCAATACCTGCGGCAACTCGCCAGACCTATTGTAAGTGAACTTTGTAATCTTTTCCGTAGTGGACGCATAGGGCAATGGCATGGCGGCTGTTTCCAATTTCTCCACCATTGTTATGCGCACATTCTCGGCGTCGTAAGAGTAGGTAATTCTGGGAGCAACTCCAAGGCGAGTTGATGTGGGGGAGGGGAACATGGTGCGGGCATAGGTCTGCTTTGACCCCATAGGCTTTTGCAGATTCCCCCTGGCATCGTAAGTTATGGAATTGGCTTCATCCAACAAGCGTTGTGCCTCTTCCGCAGACGTCTCCGGCGAAAGGTCTAAATCTGAAAGACTTTGCGTGCCAATCACGCTTGGGCCTTTAAGCAAGTTGCCGTCGGCATCGTAATCTATCAGGATATTTGAAGTGGCGGTGGCGTATGAAGACAGCGTGTTATCCGCATTATACTGCGCTGTGAATGACGGCGGACGCTTGTGCACCAGCGCAGGAAACTTCTTTATGGCCGATATGCGGCTTAAATCGTCATACGCATACTCGTACGACATTATCGGCAGGCTTGTTTTGTTGTAATCCACTAGTATGGCGAAAATGAAATAAGTATTAAAAATCGATATAAGCGTTTAAGCATAAAAATTTAATTACATAAACTTTATTTAACCTTACTGTCAATTTCATAACTCGCTAAGTGACGGTAAAAGCAGGCAGGCGTCCTTACGTAAAGTGCTTGCAATGATTTTGAAAAAAGCGAGAGGAATAATGCTAAGATAAAGTAATAACATTAGGATTCAGTCCAAATAATGTTACTACCATATACTTGCGCATAAGACGTTAAGCGCCAACACCTATCTGATAAAGCTTGTGAATATGCGTTCTTCTGTCGGCGGCGGGGGGACTTTGTCTTTACCCGCCTCCAAAAGGCGCAGCACCCACACCATGCCTTCCGCAAGGCGGCGGAGAGTCTGCACACCCTCCAAGTCTCCGTCCATCTCGGCCTTTTTTCTGCCGTGCACAACAGCCCAATATTGGGTGGGAGGCGTCAAAACTTCCGCAAGATGAAGATAGTTGCTTAACTGGTGAAAGACGTCTTCACCGCCACTGCGCCTGACTATGGCGACACTTGCCGCCGCCTTATGCCTGAACAAATCCGACGCCGAATAAAACAGCCTGTCCAAAAAAGATTTCATAGTGCCGGCAATGCCCCCGTAATAAGTGGGGCTTGCCAGAATAAAACCGTCGGCAGCCGCAATTTTTTGGGCTATGGAATTTACTTCGTCTTCTTTAAAAACACAGCCGTCCGTTGAAGTTGCGCAGTAATTGCAGGCTATGCAGCCATGTATCAATTTTGCGCCAATATTTATTTCTTCAAATTCTATGCCGCTTTTTTCAAAAACATCTTTTATTATCCCCAACGCCTGACTGGTGTTTCCGCCCTTGCGAGGGCTGCCGTTTATCGCAACAATCTTCATAATGATTTCCCCAACTTTTTTGTTAATGCCTCAAAGCCGATTTTTTTGATTGAAAAAAATGAAGTGCCTTCGCCCTCTTTGTAGTAGTCTTTAAGCTCCGCCTCCAAGACAAAGCCCATCTTCAAATAAAATTCTCTCGTGGGCAGATAGTCGGGTCTGGAAGATGTCTGGAGAAAAACTTTTCTGCCCCCGTTTGAAAACATCTTACGCAAAGCCTCATAAATCAGATGCTTGCCGAGCCCCTTGTTGCGACACTTTTCATGCATCGCTATCCAGTACAGATAATATGAGTTGTCGCAAAGCGGTATTGCCCCAAAAGAGGTAAAGCCCACAACTTCGCCGTCCAACTCCAAGAAAACATACTCGCTACCCGCCGCTTCCGCACCGCTATCCAGAACGCTTTTTGCATCGCTCACGGCGGTTGCGATTTCTGTGGGAACGCTCTCAAAAAAACCTGAAGATTTTGTGATTTCTTCTATGCTTTTTAAGTCGGACTCTTTGAGGAAATTCCTGAAGACTATTTTGCTCATATATTTTTCCTCTTTAGTTTTTCGCCAAGCTTCATTTCTTCAACACGGTGCATAAAGCCCTCCATAATGCGTTTATAAAGTTCGCCTTTAAGTATCTTATCTTCTATGCCGGCGTCTATATTTGGGTTGTCGTTGACTTCTATCAGAAGCACTCTGTCGTCTTGAGTTTCTTTTATATCAACACCGTAGAGCCCGTCGCCCATCATGTTTGCCATTTTCAGGGCCACGTCCAAAACTTTTTTGGGCACGTCTTCTACGGCGAGAGTTTCTGAAGCGCCCTCTCTATTTCTGCCTTTGCCACTGCTGTTTACAACCTGCCAATGTTTTGACGCCATAAAATATTTGCAGGCAAAAAGAGGTTTTTTATCGAATATGGAAATGCGCCAATCAAACAATGTGGGCACAAATTCCTGAGCAATCAGAAGGTCGGAATTTTTCAGAAGCGCGGTTAAGATTGTGCTCAATTCCGCCTCATTTGAAGCCTTGAACACGCCTTGAGAAAATTGGCTGTCGGGCTGTTTTATGATTATTGGAAACGGCAGATGTTTTGAAATATCTTTGGCGTTTTGCTTGTGCACAATTATTGTCTGCGGTATGGGCACTTTGCGAGACTGCGCAAGCTGAGCTTGAAAAACTTTGTTTGCGCAACGAATTATTGAATTTGTGTCGTCAATTACAACCATGCCGTTTGCCTCCGCCTGACGGGCAAAAGTGTAAGTATAATTATTTGCATTTGTTGTTGTGCGGATGAACAAAGCGTCAAACTCACTGAGCCTGTCCAAATCGTGCTTGGTGATGAATTCACACTCAAAGCCGGCGGCGGACGCCGCCCTTGCAAACTTTGCCAAAGCCTTTCCGTTTGAGGGCGCAAAGCAGCCTTCGTTTTTATCTATGAGTATTGCCAAGCCGTAGCGTGAGTCCCCCATTTCATTGTAGAGCCTTTGACGGCGCAAAAGGTACTCGTTGGCTATTTTGCTTATTGTCTCCAGATTTTCGGCGCTGATGTGTTTTGAAGTTATGGGCTCCAAATCAAAGACCTCCCACACGCCGCTTTTTTTGCGCTTAAAATAAGCCTTGAACATGGGCGCCGGAAACAGCGTAAATAAAGAGCGCGCCAGCCTTTCATATTTTTTTTCAATACACCTGCCAAAGTAAATTTCCAACTCAAATACATCTTGCTTTAAGTCTCCCAAAATTTTGTGAGAGATGTCTTCAATTTCTCCAGACATGTGTTTGATTATTTTGCGAGAACCAAAGTCTATGATGGTGCGCACGGCAGGTTCAGGCCTATGCCCTCTGGCTCTGGCAAGCAAAGATACGTAGTAGCCCATATTCTGATATTTGAAGGCGTTGCACAAGTTGAGAACCCTGAATTCTCCGAGCCGTGCAAATTCGGCGTCTGTTATATATTTGCGTGCGGATATGACCCTTGTATTAGGTATATTCAACGCCCATTTTTCCGGTGCAGATGCAACTATGATAGTTTCCATTTTGGGATAATTGTTTTCTTTTGCCCCTATTATCGCCCGAGGTCAAGCCATATATTGCATGACAAAGCTTTTTGCGCCAGTGCTTGACAGAAATCTTCTTTAGGGTTTAGTCTGTGGGGCATCAAATTATTTGTCTTATGAAAAAATTATTATATTCTGTGATTGTATTTTGGCTCTCTATATTTTCGGCATTTGCCGCAATAGACCCAGACGCCAGACCCGTGCGCAAACCCGTAGATTACACCGTGCGTAGCGGCTTACCAAACTTCTACAAAAAGCTCCACGCCAATAAAGATGTGCGCATTGCATATTTTGGCGGCAGCATCACCTCTCAACCAGGGTGGAGGGTGCACAGCTTAAAATATTTTCAGGAAAAATTCCCAAAGGCAAATGTTTCTGAAATTCAGGCTGCGATAGGCGGCACGGGCTCTGAACTTGGCGCATTCAGGCTTCAAAGAGATGTCTTGGATAAAAAGCCTGATTTGGTTTTTATAGAATTTGCCGTCAATGATAGCGGGGCTGCCCCAAGAGAACTTTGGAAATCTATCGAAGGCATAATCAGACACATCAAGCGTGAGATTCCCGACTGCGATATCTGTCTGGTCTATACGATAACTTTCAGCAACGTTGATATTTATTTTAAAGAAAATAAAGTGCCAAACACTGTGGCTGTCATGGAAGACATTGCCGATTATTACAAGCTGCCCTCCATCAATATGGGCTATGAAGTTGCCAAGCTTGAACACGACGGCAAGCTTGTAATGCGTATGGATTTTAGCCCAATGCAAAATGTTGCAGGCAGCGTGTTAGATGCAGCCTCAGACATAGAAAAAACTCCTGACGGCAAAATACCTTTTTCAAAAGACGGTGTGCATCCCTTCCCAAACACAGGACACTTGGTCTATATGCAGGCGTTGGCAAGGGCGTTTCCTGAAATAGAAAAAGTAAAAACCGCCCAAGCACCCCTGCCGCCAAAACTACTTCCAGACTGCTGGGAAAACACAAAATCCATACAGCTTTCGGACCCAAGAATCAAAATCACAAAAGGTCGTTGCTTAGACTTATCCAAAGAGATGATGTTTGCAAAAGGCCGTTTAGACAGCATATTTGAAGTTGAAACTGGCGGCACAATAGAATTCAAATTCAAAGGTACAAAGCTGAATATTTTCGACATCATGGGGCCCAAGTGCGGATACATTGAAGTGGATATTGACGGCAAAAAATACAAGGTCTTGCGCTTTGATGACTTTGCTTCAAATTACAGAATGAATATGGCAAAAATTGCCGACAACCTTGAAGACAAACCGCACACCGTAAAAATAAGCGTATTGGATGAGGATTTCGACAAGCGTAAAATTTTAGAAAAAAGAGATTTTGCAGCTTTCGACAAACGTCCAAAAGATTTTGCAGCACGCAATTTTTACCCCGCAAATATAATGATTGTCGGAGAGCTGCTAGACTAAACACTTCCGCATTTCAAAAGTTTTTATGACATATAAATGCAAACTTTGCGCCTACGAATATGATGAGGTTGTTGAAAAAAAACCTTTTTCAGCACTGCCAGACTCATGGACTTGCCCGATTTGCGGCGCAACAAAAGATTTTTTTGAAGCCCTAGGCGAAGAAATAAATCTTACGCAAATTGAGGAAGTTGCCGCAGATACTTACACGGCTTCAAATGCACTCATAGACAGTCTTTGCGGTTGTGGTTTAAAGTGGGTCTTTGGCATGGTGGGGCACTCAAATCTTTCCTGTGCCGACGCCGTAAGGCGCAAAGTTTTAAAAAATGAATTAAAATTCATAGGCATACGCCACGAGGGTGCGGGCGCATTTGCCATAAGCGCATACGGCAAACTCACAAAGAAGCCCGCCGCCTGCCTAACCATAGCGGGCCCAGGGGCTACAAACTTAATGACTGGGCTTTTTGACGCAAAGTTAGACAAAGCGCCGGCGATTGCGCTTACAGGGCAAGTGCCCTCTAAAATGCTGGGGGCTCATGCTTTTCAAGAGCTTGATTTGGAAAAAATTTTTGCCCCTCTTGCATCTGCGCAATATACGCTTTTAGACACCCACAACTTCACTCGGCTTGGCAAAGATATTTATGAAAACGCAGTCTTAAAACAAGGCGTTGTGCAAATCACCCTGCCAGACGACACTCAGGGGCTTGCCACCGCAAAATCGGAGGTTGTTAAACGGGTTTTCCCAAGGGGCGTATTGCAAAAGATCAAGCCCGAAAAATCTCAAGTTGATTTGGCGGTAAAAATAATTTCCGAAAGCAAAAAACCGCTTTTGCTCGTAGGGGCGGGCTCATACGGATATGCGGAACACATTAAAGTTTTTGCGGAAAAATTTAACCTCCCAATAATTTCCACTTACAAAGCACGCGGGATTATTGAAGACGCTTATGAATATTCTTGCGGCATAGTCGGCCGTAGCGGCACGCCCGTCTCCGCCCACTTTGTGGAGGAATCCGACTGCATAATAAGTCTGGCGGCAAACTTCAGCATCCACACTTCAATACCCAAAGAAAAGTGCGCAATCCAGATAGACATAAATCCTGAAGCCTTGGGCAGGCTGCACAACATAGACTGCGGAATATGCGCAGACCTTGCCGAAGCGCTCCTTGCAATCACGCCTTCTCTTGAAGCGTCAAATCCTGAATTTGCAGACCCCCGCCAAAAGATTGAGGAACTGAAAAAATCTTGGAAAGCAGAAAAAGAAAGGCGCTCAAAAGAAAGCAGAGTAAATGCCATAAGCGCCGCACAAATCTGCACAATGCTCAGCAATTATATCCCCGACAAAACGGCAATTTCAATAGATGTTGGCAATGTTGCCTATTCGTTTGGCAGATATTTTGAGGCAAAGAACCAGCGTTTTTTACTGTCTTGGTATTTGGGGTCTATAGGCGTTGGATTGCCCGCAGCAATGGGCGCATGGTGCGCATATCAAGAAGATGATGAACTTAAAACCCTGCCCATATTTGCGATAGTCGGCGACGGAGGCATTGGACAATATCTTGCGGAATGGTCAACGGTTGTGAAATATGGAATGAATATCAAGTGCGTTGTTTTAAACAACAATGAGCTTGCAAAAATTTCCATAGAACAAAAGAACGCAAAAAAGAACGTCTGGGAGACAGGGCTTAAAAACCCCGATTTCTCAAAATTTGCGGAACTTTGCGGTTCGGCGGCGGTCAAAATCTCAGACCCTGAAAAAATCAACGAATCTTTGGCGAAGGCCTTATCTATCAAAGGTCCTGTTTTGATTGAAGTAATCACAACCCCCCTACTCACATAGCAATGACAAAAACTTTAAGAGCATATTCAAAATCTGAAGAAGTATTATCCAGCGTGGTGCACGGCGTAGGCGTCGTTTTGGGCATTGTGGGTCTGGTGGTGCTTGTGGTGTTTTCAAGTATGTATAAAGACGCTTGGGCAATCACTGGCACTGCTATTTTTGGGGTTTCAATAATTGTGATGTATCTTGCCAGCACTCTTTACCACGCAATAACCAATGAGCACATTAAGCCCTTCTTAAAAAAGATGGACCACATTGCGATCTACTACCTGATTGCCGGCAGCTATACGCCGTTTTTGCTTGTGGCAATGCGCTCTCCAACGGCTTGGGTTATATTTGGCATAATCTGGACGCTGGCAATTACAGGCACAATCTTAAAACTTTGCCTTAAAACAAACGGGGCAAAACTTTGGTCTGTCGGCATGTATGTAGGTATGGGCTGGCTGATAATTGCCGTGATTGGAAAGCTTATAGTTGTCATGCCCACAAACGCACTTGTATTCCTGGCTTTGGGCGGGCTTGCCTACACTTTGGGCGTAATTTTTTACGTCTGGAAAAGCAAACCCTACACTCATGCAATCTGGCATTTGTTTGTATTGGCGGGCACAATATTCCATTTTTTCGCAGTACTATATTCCTGCGCTATCTAAAAAATTTTTGAGCTTTGTTTGCACAGCCTGTTTCGCACATTCGTAACCGTGTTGATAAAACGCATTCAGTTTGCCTATATTTTTTTCCGTACGGGAAATTTTCATATCAGCCAATGGTCTGATTACAAGGGCGTCTCCAGACTTCTCCAAAGCTTCTATATACTCCAAATCTTGATTGTAAGTTTTTGCCTTGCTTTGCATGGTGCTTCTAAGATTGGGATATTTTGGATAGACAAAAAAGGGCAGCTTAAATTTCAAGTCAGATTTTCTGTAACCCAAATTTCTGGTTAGCACCACCACGTTTTTTACAAATCCATCGCTTATAGACTTGCGTATTGGGAGAGCGTCTGAGATGCCGCCGTCCAAATAAGGCTCTGAATCTATCCAAACTTTTTTGCATACAAAAGGCATGCTGCATGAAGCCTTACAGATTTGTATTGTGCGCGCGTAATCGTCTATTTTTTCAAAGTAGCGGGGCTTGCCGTCCAAACAGTTTGTTGCCGTGATGACGTAGCGGGGCTGGTTTTCTATGTAGCCTTTAAAATCGAAAGGAAATATGCGTTGAGGGAAATCATGAAACAAGAGGTCATAATCCATAATGCAACCGCACTTCAAAAAACTTTTTAAGCCAATGTAAGAATATTTTTCAAGATAGTCTATGTTCAATATTTTTGCCCTGCCACGCTGTCTGGAAGCGTAGGAAAGCCCATTTGATGCGCCGGCAGAAACTCCAATTATGTACGGAAAATAAATTTGTGCGTCTAAAAAATAATCCAACACGCCTGCAGTAAAAACGCCCCGCATGCCGCCGCCTTCCAAAACTAAACCCACATTCTTCATTATTTGACAAAATAATTATAGCATATATCTTGACGAAACAATGGAAAAACTCGACATAAAAAAATTGGATGGGATAGATAACCTTATCATAGATTTTGGCGTGGTAATTTGCGATCTTGATATTTTTGCCTGCGTAAAACCTTTTGAGAGCATGGGCTTTGCAAATGTGAGAGAGTGCCTGAGCTCTCACTCGCAAAAAGGCGTTTTTGGAGACGCCGATAGCGGTAAAAAATGTGCAAAAGAATTTTGCGAAGAAATCCGCAATATCTGCAAAAATAAAAATCTCAGCGATAAAGAAATCATATCCGCCTGGACAAGCGTCATACTAGACGTGCCCCGTTATAAGTTGGATTTGCTTTTTGAGCTCAAGAAACATTATAGAATGTTTTTGTTAAGCAACATAAACGACATGATTTGGGAACACGTCAAAGACGCTCATTTCTCCTACAAAAATAGGACGCCCGAAGACTATTTTGAAAAATTTTATCTGTCTTACCAACTGCATATTTCCAAGCCCGACCCCAAAATTATGGAGCACGTTTTGTCGGATAGCGGCATAGACCCAAAGCGTTCAATGCTAATAGATGACGCCCTTGCCAACTGCAAAATGGCGGAAACTTTTGGGCTTAAAACTTATGCGCCAAAGCCTCAGGAAGACTGGTCGCACTTGTTTGCATAATACTCTAAAGCAAGCCCGTCTTGAGATTCTGCGTAGGCAACGGCGTCTTTGAGAAACAAAATGCGCTGGTTTGAACTGCCCCTGAAATGCAAGTTTGGGTCTGAAAATTCTTTAAGAAACCTGCCATCAACAAGCACGTCTATATATTTAAGACACTGCGCACGAAAGTGCGCATTTTTTATTATGTCTTCATAAACATAGCCAGTGTAGCACCAAATATTCATACCCGTACGCTCTTTCAGAATCTTTATAAAGCAAAGCATTTCTTGCGCAAATAAAAGAGGGTCTCCGCCAGTGAGCGTAATGCCGTCTAAAAGCGGATTTTTATTGATTTCCGCAATGATGTTTTCAACAAGGCTTTCGTCAAGCTCCACGCCGGCGTTATAGTCCCAAGTTTGCGGGTTGTGGCAGCCGTTGCAGCGATGTATGCAGCCCGCAAAATAAATGGAATATCTGATTCCATAACCGTCGGATATTGTCTCGGGATATACGTTGACTATGCGCAACCTTGCCACTTTACAGATGCTTTACCCTGTCTTTTTCTTCAGACTGTTTTGCAAAATTCCAAGTTTCAAGACTGCCCGTAAGATACCCCGTTATGCGGCGCATACGCAAAATATCTTCTGAACCGCAAACAGGACAAGACGCATAAACAACCCCTCTATAATTGCAGGCGTTGCAAGTATCGACGGGATGATTTATAGAGCCGTAACCTATATTCTCATCCTTCATGACCTTCACAATTTTGAGTATGCTTGAAACATTCTTTTTTGCCTCTGCATCAAGCTCCACATAAGTTATGTGGCCTGCGGGCGTCATCGCATGAAATGGCGCTTCAAGCTTGATTTTTTCCGCAATGGAAACGGGCTCTTTAACGTCTATGTGAAAAGAGTTCACATAATAGTCTCTGTCCGTAACCCCCGGTATTAAGCCGTACTTGCGCTTATCCATGCGCGTAAATCTTCCCGACAAACCCTCTGCCGGCGTCGCCAATACGGAGAAGTTTAAGCCGTATTTTTTCTTAAATTCTTTGACGATGTCGTTCATGACTTCAAGCACCTCATAAAGAGTATTCCAAGCCTCTTTGCTGCGGGCGTGGCCTTCGCCGTATATTGCCATTAGCGCATTATGCGCCCCAATAAAGCCTATGCCCAAAGTGCCTGAATTTATGGTGTCGCCAACTTCGTCCGACGGAGTCAATTTTTCCGCACCCTTCCAGATTGCGTTGCCGTACATAAAAGGAAACTGACAAGCGCAAGCCGTGCGCTGATACAAATATCTTTCATAGAGCTGTTGAGCTATGAGCTTTGACATTGAACGCACTGAATCCAGAAAAATACTTTTAGCTTCTTCATGCACAACATGTTTGTCGGCGTTTGGCCACATTTCTTCGGCGTCTCTTTTTGCCTCTATTGCAAGCCTGGGCAAATTCATTGAAGTAAAAGACAAGTTGCCCCTGCCGACAGAAGTTTTTTCGCCGCACATATTTTCAAAAACTCTGGTGCGACAACCCATAGAGGCAACTTCATACATATATCTTTTTGGATCTGAAGCGCTCCACTTTTCATGCTTGTTGTAGGGAGTGTCTAAAAATAAAAAGTTGGGGAATAGCGATGTCGAGGTTGTCTTGCAAGCTAGCAAGAGCAGGTCGAAATTTGGGGCTGAAAATTTTATGTCGCCCTTCATTGCCGCATCAAAGTTTTTTATGGCAAGAGAATAGTCTTCCTCATTAAAAGATACGCCGTCTTTAACTTTAAAAATTTGGATTGGGAATACCGGCACTTCATCCTTACCCAGACCGTTTGCAGTTGCAAGAAGAAGCTCTCTTACAACCATTCTGCCTTCCGCAGAAGTGTCCGTGCCGTAATTAACGGAGCTGAAAACAACCTGATTGCCGCCTCTGGAGTGCATTGTGTTTAGGTTGTGTATAAAGCCCTCCATGGCCTGATGCGTGTCTTTGCGTGTAGATTCATACGCATGAGCCCAAAGCTTTTTAAACTTTGCAGTACTAACAGTTATGGACTGCGATTTAAAGTGCTCCAAAATCTTTTTTGCAACATCTTCAGAATAATCTATCGTCAAGACGTTTTCTTTGAGAAATTTTTTCAACAAATTAAAATCTGACGGAACTTCATTGGTGTCTTCAAGAGAAACCAAAAACTTAAGGCTATTCAAAAGATGCTTTATGAAAGACTTTAAAACACCCTTTGCCATGAAAAAATCAAAAGCGGGAATAGACTGTCCACCGTGTTGTTCGTTCTGATTCGTCTGAAAAACTATTGTGGCAAGTGTTGCGTAGCTTTGTATGGACTGCGGGGTGCGTATGCTGCCGTTTTTTGTACGGAAGCCCCTCTCAAACAAATCGTCCAAATCATACTGAATGCAAGTTGTGGTCTTGGTTGGGTAATAGTCTAAATCATGTATGTGGATGTCGCCATTGCGATGCGCCCTTGCGTACTTTAAAGAGATTAAATATTTGTACGCATAGTCTTTTGTAACTTCCGAAGCAAAGGTCATCATCTGGCCTGCGGGAGTGTGGCTGGACATATTGGCGTTGCTCAAATTGACGTCGTTTTTTTCTATGCCCACAATGCCGTCCATAACCTGTTTCATAGAAGTGCGCTTGTCTCTTTCCGTATTGCGCCAATCTCTGTACAGGATGTATTTTTTTGCTATATACGGGTTTGCAAGCATGAGCTCACGCTCAACCAAATCTTGAATTTCTTCAACGGTGATACTGGGGCTGTCTATAGCCTTTAGCACTTTGGCGGAAATTTTTGCAATCTCCTTGCCTTCGTCCTGAACGCCGCCTGCGCTGTAAGCTTTTTCTATGGCTCTGGAGATTTTTTCGAGAGAAAACGCCTCTGTTTTGCCGTCTCTTTTAATTATATTTATCTTATTTTGATTCATTTCAATGCTGTCTTGGCGATGAGAATAGACGCAAAAACAGCACAGACCCAAGGGCCTTCAAAAAAATATTTCTGCCTAAAATTCTTCATCATGTTATAAACTTTTATCCGCGAAAGGTTTAACTGTGATATAGTTAAGGTAGGTCTTCTGGCTTGCTCTCTTTGTGCGCCTTCCCGTTAAGTGGCTTTTGCGCAAAGTTTTTTAGAGCTTACAGCAGCGGGCCTGCTTAGGATTCTCACCTAATTCCCTGTAATTTATTGCCGCCATTTTTTTGCTGCGACAACAAAACCTCAACTCGTAACTTTAGACTTTGTAACTCCCAAAAAATTGGTCAACACCTAATTGAATTTTTGAGATTTTTTTAGGCAAAAATTTTGCCTACTTTCAATCCTCTTACTTAAGATAGTAATTTTTTGAAACCTTAAGCTCATTATCCAGCTCAAACACTTGGGGCGTGCCCGTTGGGATTTCAAGATTGACTATTGCGGAATCGGAAATGTTTAAAAGCACTTTTACAAGCCCACGCAGACTGTTGCCGTGTGCGACAATTATTACATCTTGTTTTTGCACCAATTTTGGGGCTATACAGTCTTGCCAATATGGCATCACTCTTTCAATGCTTTGTTTTAAAGATTCGCCAAGCGGAAAGGTGTTTAAGTCATACTTAAGATATTTGTATTCTCTTGCGGCGGCTCTTTCGTCGGTGGGCTTTAAAAGCGGCGGCATAACATCAAAGCTTCTGCGCCAAAGTTGCACCTGAGACTCCCCATATTGTTGGGCAGTTTGATTTTTGTTCAAGCCCTGCAATGCGCCGTAATGACGTTCATTAAGACGCCAAGTTTTATGCACATCAACCCAATATAAGTTTGTCTCATCCTGAATATAATGCAGGGTTTTTACGGCACGCTTGAGCACGGATGTAAAAGCCACATCAAACTTAAGCCCCGCCTCTTTGATGGCAACCCCTGCGGCTCTGGCTTCGGCAACGCCCTGTTCTGTCAAATCTACATCCGTCCAACCCGTGAAAAGATTTTTCAAATTCCATTCACTCTGACCGTGTCTTACAAGAATAAGTTTACTCATGGCAATATTTATTGTAACGCAACTATGAATAAAGTTTTTTTTTAATCAACAACTATCTATGAAGTGCGCAAACCCTCCGCCTGAAATACGGAAGAAATTTTGTTGATTATGTCAAAAGAAGGAGGTGAGATTTTTTTTAACGCATAATCATAACCCAAGCGCTCCCACTTGTGCACGCCCATTACGTGATAGGGCAAAATTTCCACCTTTTCTATCACGCTGTAAGCCTTTAAAAATTTCGCCAAAGACTGCGCATACTCCAAGTCGTCGCTGAAGGTTGGCACAACAACTACACGTATCCAAGTCTTTATGTTTCTGCTTTGCAGTTCATCAAGAAATTTCAAGACCTTGCCGTTTGGTTTCCCCGTAAGCTCTATATGTTTTTTTTCATCCAGATGCTTGATGTCCAGCAAAACCAAATCTGTATATTTTAAAACTTCGTCAACGTAAGAATTTACATCTACATATCCGCAGGTATCAACCGCCGTGTGCACGCCGTGTTCTTTCAACCTTTTAAAAAGTTCAGCCAAGAAATGCGCTTGCAATAGAGGTTCGCCGCCGCTTGCCGTAACGCCGCCGCCGGAAAACTTAAAAAAGTTTTCATATTTTTCTATGTCTTTCATGACATCGCTTACGCTGCGCAGCGTGCTGTCCGTCAAAATCCAAGTATCAGGATTGTGGCAAAATTTACAACGAAAAGGGCAGCCCTGCAAAAACAATACATAACGTATCCCCGGGCCGTCAACGGCACTTCCGGTTTCGACAGAATGAATGTGCGCTCTCTCCATAACAGACAAAAAATAAGAGCGCAAAAATTATTTACGCCCTTAAAATTTCTAGAGTTTTTCGTGGAACGTTCTGGATATAACGTCCATCTGCTGCGCTTTTGTCAGCTTGACAAAGTTGACGGCGTACCCCGAAACCCTTATCGTAAGCTGAGGGTAATTTTCAGGATGCTCCATGGCGTCTTTCAGAACTTCACGCTTGAGCACGTTGACATTCAGATGCTGACCCTTCTTGGTTATATATCCGTCAATCATCGCACGCAAATTTGCGATCTGGATTTCCTCAGTCTTGCCCAATGAATTTGGCAATATTGAGAATGTGTTTGAAATACCGTCTTTGGCGTGTTCAAAGGGAAGTTTTGCAACAGAGCACAAACTTGCCAATGCGCCGCATTCGTCTCTGCCGTGGAATGGGTTTGCGCCTGGGGCAAAAGGCACGCCCGCCTTGCGGCCGTCCGGCGTTTCGCCAGTCTTTTTGCCATAGACAACGTTTGAAGTTATGGTGAGCACAGACTGCGTAGGCACGGCGTTACGATACATGTAAAGCTTTCTAATCTTATCCATGAACTGCTTTACCAGAGCCGTTGCTATTGAATCAACCCTGTCGTCATTGTTTCCGTATTTTGGGAAGTCGCCCTCAATTTCAAAATTTACCGCCACGCCCTTTTCATTCCTGACGGGTTTTACTTTTGCAAATTTGATTGCCGACAAAGAGTCCGCAACTATGGAAAAACCCGCTATACCGCAACCCAGTTTTCTTACGACATCTTTATCCATAAGAGCAAGCTGAGCTTTCTCATAGTAATATTTGTCGTGCATGAAATGTATGATGTTTAGTGCGCTGACATAAGTTTCGGCAAGCCACGTCATCATTGCGTCGAACTTCTTGCAGACTTCGTCATAGTCAAGATATTCGCCGGTTATTGGCTCAAAACCTTCGACAACTTTTGTGCAGGAAACTTCATCAACGCCGCCGTTGATTGCGTACAAAAGCGCCTTTGCCAAATTTGCCCTTGCGCCAAAGAATTGCATTTCTTTGCCGATAATCATCGGCGAAACACAGCAGGCAATGCCGTAATCGTCGCCAAAGAAAGCCTTCATCAAATCGTCGTTTTCATACTGTATGCTGGAAGTTTCTATGGACATCTTTGAGCAATAATCCTTAAAACCGTCGGGCATATTGATAGACCAAAGCACCGTCATATTGGGCTCTGGCGCAGGCCCGATATTTGTGAGCGTATGCAACATTCTGAAAGAATTTTTTGTAACCAAGGTACGGCCGTCAACCATCATGCCGCCTATGGATTCCGTAACCCAAACGGGGTCTCCGCTAAACAAATCGTTATATTCCGGCGTGCGCAAGAAACGCACCATGCGAAGCTTTATGACAAAGTCATCCATGATTTCCTGAGCTTCAGACTCCGTAAGCAGACCCAAGGCAAAATCCCTCTCGGCATAGATGTCTAAAAAGCTGGACACCCTACCCAAAGACATGGCTGCGCCGTTTTGGTCTTTAATGGCTGCAAGATAGCCGAAATATGTCCACTGTACGGCTTCTTTGAATGTTGTTGCGGGTTTTGAAATGTCAAAGCCGTAAAAGCCCGCCATTTTTTTCATTGCCTGCAAAGCTTCAAGTTGTTCGGAAAGCTCCTCACGCTCACGGATAATTTCCTCATTCATTTCTGACTTATCCGTAGAGGCTTTTTGCGCTTTTTTATCTTTAATCAGCGCATCTATGCCGTAAAGAGCAATCCTTCTGTAATCGCCTATGATTCTGCCTCTGCCGTAAGCATCCGGCAGACCTGTAACTATTGCGCTTTTGCGCGCCGCCAAAATGTCCGGCGTGTAAGCCTGATAAACGCCCGTGTTATGGGTTTTGCGGTACTTGCTGAAAACAACGCCCAAGCTTTCATTTTCTTTTAAATTATAAGCTTCGCAAGAAGACTGCACCATTCTGTACCCGCCGTAAGGCATAATTGCACGCTTTAAAGGTGCGTCTGTCTGCAGGCCGACAATAATTTCTTCATCCTTATTTATGTAGCCAGCCTGATGAGAATCGACGGCTGAGGGCGTATCAACATCGGCATCCAAAAGGCCGCCATTTGCGGTCTCTTTTTTCATGAGTTCAAGAACGTCGTCCCAAATTTTCTTGGTGCGGTCTGTTGCCGGCGCTAGAAATGAGGAGTCCCCCTCGTAAGAGGTAACATTGCTTTTAATGAAGTCTGCAACATCCACCTGTGTTTGCCATTTACCAGCTTTGAAACTTTCCCAAGCCGAATTATTTTCTACGAGCATCGCCATAATAAGAGTGATTTAATATAAATATAGGAAAAGACTTTAGCAGACAAGTTGCTTTTGTAAACAATTAAAGATTTTTTTATCAAATCTAATAAAAATCTAATCAAAGCGACAGATTTCTGCATAAAAAGTCTTTTAAATCCTATCGGAATATTCTCAAAAAAACTAAAGGATTGTCTTTTGCGCAGTCTGTCAGACCAAGTATAGTTTAAATGGCAACAGATTTAAAACGTACTTGGTCTAGGATTTTTTTATTACCAATAAAGTTACGTCGTCGGCAAAATCGTCTTTGACGTAGGCGAATTTTTGAACTTCCTGCATCACGTTTTCTATAATGGCGTTACAGGGCAAGCCATGCAAATTTGTGAGCGCACCCAAAAGGCGCTTTGAGGAAAATTCTTCGCCGTCGGAATTCACGGTTTCAGTAATACCGTCGGTATAAAGCATGAAGATGTCTCCGGAAGCAAAATTTATTGTACGCTCTTCTATGGCGGAATCAAAAATTTCGCTACCCATAACGCCGACTGCCGCACCGGAACTTTTTATCGCCTCTGTTGTGTTTGTTGCGGAATTGTAGTGCATGGGTCTTTCATGCCCCGCCCTTGCGAAGGTGATTTTTGAAAGGTCCTTTTCAATTATGGCATAAGTCATAGTAACAAACATGTCTTTGCGCATCATGTTTAAAATTTCCTTATTTAATGAAATAAGAGCCTCAGAAACACCCGAAGAATTTTTCGCAATGTTTGAAAACTTTGTCTGACATATTGCCGTTATAATTGCCGCCGTTACACCCTTACCCGAAACATCGGCAATGACCAGCCCGTACCTGCCATCGGGCAAAATAAACAAATCAAAAAAGTCTCCGCCTATTTTTCTGTGGGGCTTGTACAAAACTGCGCTTTCAAGCCCGCCAATTTCCATCAATTTAGACGGCAAGAGATAACTCTGCACAGAGCTGGCGACATCCAAGTCTAAATCCATTTTGTTTTTTTCGACAAGCTGCAAAAGCGTTTCGCTATTTTTTAGCGCAAGCGCCGAATAGCCCGCCAGAGATGTTGCAACAGAAAGCTCCGTCTCGTCAAAAAATTTGCCGCTTATTGGGTTTACAACAGCAAGAACGCCATGCAGATCATCGCCGTATCCGACGGGCACTACAATTATGCTGTTTATCCGCAAAGATTCATCGGCGTGTTTTATAACCCTTGGGTCTTTTGCGGCGTCTTCAATCAGGAGGGGTTTCATGGTATTGGCAACCAAGCCAATCAAGCCTTCGTTAGCCTCAAGCTCCTGATTTTCCAAAACTTTTTCCAGAAATTCCGAACGGCTGATTTTGTTTTCGGCATCCAAACGAATCGTCCTTTGCGGCGGGAAAAGCCCTTCTACGGCACGCACTTTCAAGACGCCGTCGGGCATGCGCTCATAAAAGCACGACGCCAGTGCGCCGCAGCTTGAAGCGGTTGTGCGCACTATGCTTTCATAAAGCCTCTCATTGCCTGCGCCTTTGCTCATATCTTCGCTGAGCTTGCGCATAAAATCCAAAACCGCATCTTTTTCTTCTACGGCATTATCCACCCTGAGGCGCATTTCAAGAAGTTCTCTGCGGGTGCGCCTAAAGAGGATAAATATTGGCGACACTATAAACAAAATTCCTATTAAAATTATCAAAATGTCGAGACCCATTTTCAGCCTTTCTTTTTTTCATTCTCACGGCGCAGATAGGTAATTACGTCTTCGAATTTTTTGAGGTTTGCGCCGTCGGCCTGCACAAGATTTTCATGCGCTTTAAGCATTTGCTCCGAATTTACGGGCCCTATATCGACACTTTGCAAAGCGTCGAAATTTTCCACAACGGGGCGGTCGTCAATCTTGAGTATTCTGTCCAAACCCATGTTTTCTATGAGCTCTCTATTGCGTTCTCCAGGGGCGGCAAGCACCATGTTGCCCGCCGGTATTTCAGACTTAAATTTGAGCGCAGCCCCCGTGAGTATGCCCAAAAAAGTGCTGTCCATGCCCGTACAATTTTTCAAATCCACATACAAATTTCTGCAAATTCCGTCCGCAAAAAGTTTGTCAAAAAATTTTGAAACGCTCTTGCAGTTGAGGTAACCGGCACGGCCTATCACAAGCAGATATGCCGTATCCGCCCTTACATCCACCAAAAACTGCACTTGTTCCGACATTATTTTTTCAAGATATTGTTTAAGACATAAGGCAAAATGCCCCTGCGCAAATAATACTCAACCTCTACGGGGGTGTCTATGCGCAAGACTAAATCCGCCTCGGCAATCGAACCGTCTTGCCTTGCAATTTTGAGCTTTGCGGGCTTTGAAGGTGCGACGCCGTCTTCCAAGCCCAGAATGCTAAATTTTTCCGTGCCGTCAAGTTTTAAGCTTTCCGCATCGGTTGCCGCATCCGCAAATTCAAATGGCAAGACGCCCATGCCGATAAGATTGCTGCGGTGTATTCTTTCAAAAGACTTTACCACAACCGCCCTGACACCAAGCAGCATAGTTCCCTTTGCCGCCCAGTCTCTAGAGCTTCCCATGCCATAATCTTTACCGCCAAAAACAATAAGCCCTGTATTTTCTTGGGCGTATTTTTCACAAGCGTCAAAGATAAACACGTCTTCACCCACACCGTTAAGCTTTGTATAGCCGCCTTCTTTGGGGTTGGACATTTTATTTTTGATTCTGACATTTGCAAAAGTGCCGCGCTTCATGACCCTATCATTGCCCCTGCGAGCGCCATAAGAATTGAAATCTTTTTTATCCACGCCGTTTGCAATCAGGTACTTGCCTGCGGGGCTGTCAACAGGTATAGAGCCCGCCGGAGAAATATGGTCTGTTGTTACGGAATCGCCAAATATTGCCAAAGCACGCAAGCCCGACAAAGACTGGGGCTTGGCTACTTCAGAAGAAAACCCTTCAAAGAACGGCGGATTTTGAATGTAAGTGCTTTTCAAATTCCAATCATAAACAGCGCCTGAAGGAGCTTTGATTTTTTGCCAAGCATCCGGGCCTTTCATATCGGCATAACGCATTTTAAACATCCCCGAATTTAAAGAAGACGCAACAAGTTCTTCCACAGATTCCCTGCTTGGCCAGATATCTTTGAGATAAATTTCTTTGCCCTCAAATTTGCCTAAAGGTTCTTTTTCAAAATCTATATCCACCCTGCCTGCAAGCGCAAAGGCTATTACAAGAGGAGGGCTCATAAGATAATTTGCCTTCAAGATTGCGTGCACCCTTGCCTCAAAATTCCTATTGCCTGAAAGCACGCTGGCGCAGACAAAATCGTTGTCTTTTACCGCTTTTGAAATTTCTTCATCTATTGCGCCTGAATTGCCTATGCAAGTTGCGCAGCCGTAGCCCGCCAGATAAAAACCTGTTTCATCCAAATATTTTTGCAGACCCGCCTTTTCAAGATAGTCTGAAACCACCCTAGACCCCGGCGCAAGCGTGGTTTTTACAAAGGCGGGCGGCTTAAGCCCAAATGAGCAGGCGTTTTTTGCCAGAAGCCCCGCCGCAATTAACACAGATGGGTTGGATGTGTTTGTGCAACTTGTAATAGAGGCAATCAGCACGCTTGCGTCTGTAATTTCCCCGAATTTTGTAGAGACGCTCTTTTTCTTTGCGCCAAAATTTTTTGCAAAAGAGTCTTTAACGTCTGGCAGAGCAATCATATCTTGCGGGCGTTTGGGGCCGGATATGCAGGGGCGCACCGTTGACAAATCCAAATTCAAAACCTGCGTATAGTCTTTCTCACCCGCAAGAGGTATGCCAAATAAACCCTGCTCTTTGTAGTAGTCTTCAACCAGTTTCACATTTTGCTCATCCCTACCCGTAAGGCGTAGATAATCCAAAGTTTTATCATCCACCGGAAAGTAACCCATAGTTGCGCCATATTCGGGTGCCATGTTTGCGACAGTAGCCCTGTCCGCCAAAGAAAGCGCCCTTGCGCCCTCGCCAAAAAATTCCACAAACTTGCCGACAACTTTTTGCGCCCTCAGCATCTGCGTTACGTACAGCGCCAAATCTGTTGCGGTAACATCGCCCGCAAGTTTGCCCGTGATATTTACGCCCACAACTTCAGGCACTTTAAAATAAACCGGCTGGCCAAGCATGCCCGCTTCAGCCTCTATGCCGCCCACGCCCCAGCCAACTACGCCAAGACCGTTTATCATTGTGGTGTGAGAGTCCGTGCCCACGATTGTGTCAGGATAGAAAACGCTTTCGCCATCTACCTTATTTTCAAAGACAACCCTTGCAAGATACTCCAAATTTATCTGGTGTATTATACCGGTTGAAGGCGGCACAACGCTGAAAGTTTTGAACGCCTGCTGACCCCATTTAAGGAACTCATACCTCTCCGTATTTCTTGCAAACTCCAGCTCTAAATTTTTGTCGTAAGAATCTTGAGAGCGTGCAAAATCCATGTGTACGGAGTGGTCAACGACCAAATCAACCGGCACTAAAGGCTCAACACTTGAAGGGTCTTTGCCTTGTTTTTTTGCGGCGTCTCTCATTGCGGCAAGGTCAACCAAAAGCGGCACGCCCGTCAAATCTTGCAGTACAATTCTGGAAACCACAAAGGGCACTTCATAATCGCCAATATCTTTTGCGCTCCATCTTGCAAGGCGTTCAACGTCTTTTTCAGAAGCCAAAATATTATCGCAGTTTCTGAGCACGCTTTCCAAAACTATCTTTATGCTGACGGGCAGGCGGCTTAGCTCAAAGCCCCTTTCTTGCAATGCCGCAAGGCTGTAATAATAGCCGTTTAAGCCGGATTTCTTCCCTGTGAACTTTTTTAATGTATCAAACGGATTGTTCATTTTGTTGTCTTTATTCAGTATTTTCAATTTTTACGGTGCATTCATGTATGCGCTTTTTGCCGACCTTTTCTATGGTTACGCGCAAATGCTGCTTTTCAAAATAAATTCTCTCTTTTTCATTGGGGAAACGCCCCAAGGCGGATGTTATAAGACCGCCGAAAGTTGAAGCGTCATCGGTTTCAAAATCTACCCCAAAGTATTCTTCAACCTTGTGCAGAGGCGCAAGACCCAAGACCCTGTAAATATCTTTGGAAATTTCAGAAATCATTTTGTCCGCATCGTCGTCAAATTCGTCCTTAATTTCCCCGACAATTTCTTCGAGGATATCGTCCAAAGTAAGCACGCCTATTATGCCGCCAAATTCGTCTTCCACAAACGCCATGTGCTGTTCCTGCTTGAGAAGTTTTGGCAAAACATTCACAAGCGCTTCCGACTCTTTAAAGCGTATTGCAGGGTGCTTGATTGCATCTAAATCCAAGGTTTTTTCAGCCCCTATGAAGATGTCTTTGATATGCACAACGCCAAGACAATTATCTAGATTGTCTTTGCAAAGCGGGTATCTGGAATGTCCGCCTTCCCTTGCCAATTTTAAATTTTCCTCAAGACCCAAAGATACGTCCAAAAACTTCACACGGTTGCGTGGCAGCATTATGTCGCTTGCGTCAAGCTCAGGCAATATGGTGGCGTTTTTGATAATCTTGTACGAATATTGGGGCAGACAATCCGTATCTTCAGACACTGAGCGCATTGCGGCTTCAACATGGGTATAGTCAAACTCTCCAACGCCGGACATAAAGTCTTTGCCAAAAAATTTGCTTGAAATTTTGCCCGCAAAAAACTCCAGAGGCAAAACCAGAGCGTATATTGCGCTAAATGGTCCAGAGAGCGTTGTTATCAGCGTTTCCGGTTTCTTTGCAGCCAAAGACATGGCGGGCAATTCGCAAAAAATATACTGAAAAACACAGACTACGGCTACTACGCAAAGCGCCACAAGCATATCCGCCCACCAAGCCATAGAATCTCCAAAAGCCGCAAAAATAATCAGGAAAAGCGCACTTATGGATATTGCCGAGCTTGCCTTGGCGGCGATAAAAGTTATGGGCGCAACACGCTTTGAATTACGCAAAAAATAATTGCCCAATTTTTTTAAAGGCTGCGTATCTTTTGAGTTGCTGGAAAGTTTCCTGAATTTGTAGTTTGCTATGGAAAAATTCATCGCCGCACAGATGAAGCTCACCAAGCAAGCAAGAGCAAAAATCAACGCCAATATGACTGTCTTTACCAGTAGTTCCATCAATTATTAAAGAAGCCTAGCAAGCTGGGCTATACACCTTTCATTTTGTTCAGAAGTGCCTATGGTAATGCGCAGCCAATCAGGAAGCCCGTAACCGACATTAGGGCGCACTATCACGCCGACTTGCTGAAGCTTTGCAAATTTTTCAAGGGCGGCGGGCACTTTCACCATCACAAAGTTGCCGCCTTCAATTATGTGCTCTAAGCCCCATTTTTCAAAGGCTTCTTTGAATTGTTTGCGCCCTTCTTTGTTGCACTTGCGTGAAGATTCCAAAAATTCTTCGTCGTCCAAAGCGGCTATTGCCGCAACTTGGGCTAGGGTGTTCACGTTAAAAGGCTCTCTTACCCTGTTCAGATAATCGGCAAATTCTTCAGAGCAAAATGCGTATCCGCAACGCAGACCCGCAAGCCCATAAATTTTGGAAAACGTGCGAGTTGCAATAACCTTATAACCTTCGGCGATAAGGGGGCGCATATCCACGGAATCGTCTTCATATTCACAGTAAGCCTCATCATAGCAGAATGTAACATGCTTTGGCAAAGAGCGCACAAATGCGTAGATTTGCTCCTGTTTGCAGGTTGTGCCGGTGGGGTTATTGGGGTTTGCCATAAAGACAAGCTTTGTCTTGGGCGTTACTGCCGCAAGCATTACATCCAAATCATAACGCAGATTCGGCATGGGCACTTCAACGCACTTAGCGCCCATCAAAAGCGCCGCAAGCTTATAGACAATAAATGAATGTCTGCCCGTAACAACCTCATCGCCCTCCGACAAAAGAGCGTGGGCTACAAGCTCTAAAATTTCATTTGAACCATTGCCAAAGACCAATTGGGCGGGCTTAAGATTCAACTTTGCGGCAAGCTTGTTAGACAAATCGTAACAGCCGCCGTCCGGATAATAATTGAGAGCTCCCAAATTTTTTGCAACCGCCGCCATTGCCTTGGGCGACGAACCAAGCGGATTCTCATTAGAAGCCATTTTGAGAATGCCGTCAGGATCCAGCCCGAATTCTCTGGCGACATATTCAATGGGTTTGCCCGCCTCATACTTTGGCTGGACGAGCACGTTTGGTCTGACGAGTTCTTTAATATTCATAAACTAAGCATTATTATTTACAAATTAAGATTTGCAAGATTAGAAGATTTTTTCCAGATTAAAAATATGTTGATTTTATGTACAGGTGCAAGCGGAATTGTGGGCTACAACTTCGTAAAGGCGGCTTTGCGCAACAACCACAAGGTTATCGCCATTGTCAATAAAAATGAGATTCCAAAGATGAACAATCTTACGCAAGTTAAGATGAATCTTGAAGATTTTGGCGCACTGCAAAGGCTGGTGTTGGACAATTTTCCCGACGCAATAGTGCATTGTGCGGCAACGGCAAGCCCCCTTGATGTTGAGGCAAATCCAAATTTGGCGGAAAAAATGAATGTCGCACTGACACGTACCGTTGCGGAGCTTGCAAACCACGTCAACGCAAGGTTCATACACATATCAACAGACATGGTTTTTGACGGTACAAATGCGCCCTACAAAAATACGGATATGCCCATGCCTTTGAATCTGTACGGTCAACTTAAGCTCATGGCGGAAAAAGAGGTCTTGAAAATTATGGCGGCTTCAAGTGTTGTTTTGCGCATTACCCATGTAAGCGGCAACAGTCTCACGCAGAAGCGCTCTTTGCATGAAAAATTTTTCCACACTTGGGCAAAGGGTGAAAAAATCAGGCTTGCCACAAATGATTTCAGGAAGCCTTGCAGCGCAGAACGCCTTGCCGACGTGCTTTGCGAGATTCTGGAACGCCCATCTTTAAGCGGCATATACCACTTCTGCGGAATGGACGCCCTCTCTAGGTTTCAGATTGGCGAGAGGATTTGCGCCCACTTTTGCCTTGATAAAAATGAATTTATTGAGCCTTTTGACTTGCCCGAGAATTTTGATTTAAGCTTGGATATGGGCTGTTTGGCAAGCCGCATAAAAACCATGTCCACATCTTTTGAAACAATACTTGAAGAAATGAAAGTGCCCGAAAGCCTTGAAGAATGGTACTCAAACAAGACCGGCAGAAACATCGTCAAACGCTTTAAACTCTAATATTATGAGATTATTTTTGTTGCTCACAGCACTTCTTACGTCTTTGCCGCTTGCGGCGCAAAAGGTTGAGATTACCTCGGCAAGGTTGAATTTGCTTGTAAAAAATTTGGAGGAAAGGCAGGCGGAAGCCTACAAAACCGATGCCGAAAAAAAACCCGCCGTGGCAATAGTCGTAGCGCAATACGGCAAGCAGCTTATTTCAAAATCTTACCCCAACAGTTTTGAAAATTTTGACGAGCACACGCCTTTACCCATAGGAAACGCAAGCTATCCGCTATTCACGCTGGCGCTTGCCTCTATGGAGAGCGAATCCAAAATAAAGCTCTCCAGAAAAGCGGATAGCGTATCATCATTATTCCAACTGAAAGACGGCGCACTTATGCCCACGCTTGAAGACTTGATTGCCATGCGTGCGGCGCTGCATCCACAGCTAGACATCCTCTTGCCCAAAGATGCCTCAGCCGACGAAATCTTCAGCATAATCAGGCAATATCCCAGAATGCCCGTTGCCACAAAGCCTTTTGCATTCTCAAAAGTGTCTTTGGCGGCGGGCGCATACCTTTGCACTATCGAGGAAGGCGCAGGCGCATCAAACATACTTTTTTTGGACGAGTATAAAAAATTGATGAATAAATATCTTTTTGAAAAGGCGGGCTTTACAGACTTTAAATATCTGGATGACCCAGCTTTTGTAAAATATACAGACTTTAAAGACTCTCCATTTAGACGGGCGCTTTTGCCTGCCGACGGCGTCGCCCTTTCGGTGAGCGACATTAGCAAATGGATGGTTATTGAATCTGGCAAGGGCGTTTTAGATGCAAAAAAAATCGCCGACGCAAATTTTGTAGAGTATAGGTGGGTGCCCCTCAGCGACAGATACCAAGACTTCTTTTCCCTCGGGTTTGCAGATCCAAAACTATGCAAAGAGCAGTGCATGATAGCAATGTTTAAGGAGTATGGCACAAGCGGCTTTGTGGCGATAGTGCCAAGACAGGAAATTGCGTTTGCAATCATAGTTTCATCCACAGACAGCAAGGCGCTTTACATAGCCCAAGGCTCTTTGAAAGATTTTTTTGAGATGATAGAAAGTGCGCTTTCCGGAATCAGAAACAGAAAAACCAATCTGCTTAAACTTTGATATGCTGTCTAAAATAAATTCAGGCTCTTTGATAGGCATTGAGGCGCTCCCCGTTGAGATAGAAATTAACTCAGGACAAAAAGGCGAACCCAGAACATTCATTGTTGGGCTGCCTGATCAGGCGGTTAAGGAATCTTTAGACAGGGTCTCGGCGGCGCTTTCAAATAGCGGATATTCCATGCCGCAGACAAAAATGACAATCAACCTTGCGCCGGCGGGTATAAAAAAGGAGGGCGCAATTTATGACCTGCCCATATCTTTGGGAATACTTGCCAGCCTAGGCGTCTTGAACGGACAATTTTTTGAAGACTATATCATAGCCGGAGAGCTTGCCCTATCCGGCGATTTGCGGCCCATTTGCGGCGGCGTATCTTTTGCGCTCTTGGCAAGAAAAATGGGCAAAAAAGGCGTCATACTGCCTAAAGAATCCGCCCACGAAGCGGCGCTTGTAGAGGGCGTTGAAGTCTGCTTTGCGGACAATTTAAAAGAGCTTTGCCACAACATAAAAAATAACACGCCACTCCAAAAAATTGCGCCCTCTGAATCTAGCTTTAGAAAGAGCACTCCTGAAAATATTTATCCTGATTTTTCAGACGTAAAAGGCCAAGAGCAAATAATAAGAGCTGCGGAAATTGCCACCGCAGGCGGCCACAATTTGCTCATGATAGGCCCGCCGGGCGCAGGCAAAAGCATGATTGCAAAACGCATGCCATCCATAATGCCAGACCCAAGCTTGGAGGAATTTTTAGAAATTCTGGGCGTCTATTCCGCAAGCGGACTTTCTCAAAGCGCAGACCACAAATTTTTTGCCAGACCATTCCGGTCTCCGCATCACACAATCAGCGATATTGGTCTGATAGGCGGCGGCGCAAACCCCAAACCCGGCGAGATTTCTTTGGCGCACAACGGCGTTTTATTTTTGGATGAACTGCCCGAATTTAGACGCTCTGCGCTTGAAGTAATGCGTCAACCGCTAGAAGATTCTTTTGTCAGCATATCTCGCTCTGGCGGCAAAGTTACCATACCTTGCAGATTCATGCTGATTGCCGCCATGAACCCTTGTCCTTGCGGATATTTGGGCGATTTGCGCAAAAAATGTTCTTGCTCAATATCAAATATACACAGGTACAGATCCAGAATTTCAGGGCCGCTTTTGGATAGAATTGACATCCATGTTGAAGTTTCCGCTCTGCCTTTGGAAAAGCTCGCAGACAAGTCTGGAGGGGAGTCTTCCGCAGAAATTAAAACACGTGTTGCCGTTTGCAGGCAGATACAGTTGGAGCGTTTTAAAGGCTCTAAAAGCTCCGCCAAAAGCAATTCCGCAATGCAAAGCAAAGACATCAAAAAGTTTTGCCACATCACAAGCGATATGCAAAGCCTACTCTCTCACGCAATGGAGGAGCTGAATTTATCGGCAAGGGCGTGGGATAGGATTTTGAAAGTCTCACGCACCATAGCCGATTTGGAATGCAAAGAAAATATAGAAACTCCGCACCTGCTTGAGGCGATAAATTATCGCTCTTTAGACAGGCGCTTTTAAAGCGTTTTCTGAATATAAAATTAGAAATTTTTAAATTTTATCCGACGAGAAAACGCTTTGAATTCTGCTACTTCTTAGAAGCCGCCTTCTTAGCCTCTGCTTCAGCCTTTTTTGCTTCAGCTTCCGCCTTGCGCTTATAAAACTCTTCCCTTTTAAGAGCGCCTTCGTCGTACTTCGCCTTCATCTCGCCGGACATTTCTAAAATTTGACCGTCTTTCAAAAGCTTGGTTTTTAGCTTTGCGTAATCAACATCTTGCACAGCAATACCTGCGTCAATCGCCATTGCCGCAGCAGTTGCAGCAGAGTGCCCCAAAATCATGAATACAGGCTCCATGCGTATAGACCCAAAAGCCATGTGCGACGATGAGCACGATACAGGCACAAGCAAGTTTGTGCATTCAGATTTTTTTGGCGTTAAAGAATCATAAGATATTTTGTAAGGATACTTGATGTGCACGCCAATATCGCCCTCATTCTGTACAAAGCCGTCGGGCTTTATGTAGCGCTGAACATTATGGGAATCTAGAGTGTAAGAACCCATGCCGACAGATTTTGGCGTGTCAATTTTAGAGGTGCAATCATTCTCCGTCATGACATATTCGCCTATGAGCCTGCGCGCCTCTCTGATGTACAAATTGAAAGGCCAAGAGCCCGTATCCGTAAATTCATCTTTTGCCAACCCCCATTCAGACATCCTGTTTTGGATAGGCTCAGGCACACGTTTATCATTTACCAAAAAGTAGTACCAGCCCATCTGGTAGTCTTTGTGCGCCTGTATTATCTTTGCACGCTCCTCATAAGACGCCTCCGGATATTTGTAATTCATGCCTATAAAATCCGTACTGAATGCGCCCTTGTTGTTGCAATCCGTCTTATAATTTGGCATCATGGAAAAAATCATGAAGTCAACCCTACCTTCGCTCTGCATGTATCTTAAAGAGAGCGCATAATCTTCCGCATTATAATTTGCGGGTTTTGTAAAGGGAAGTTGGTTTTCTTTTACATTTGTAAGGCACATCCTGAAGCAATACGCCTGAACTTTATTGTCGCCCTCGCCAAATTTGCCAGGGTCTTCAGTCGATATGTATTTTAATGCGCCGCTAGATTTGTCGCCCACTACTTTGTACGGGGAAACGTCTTTCCTAAAAAAGTGGTCGTGGTGCAAGACGCCCGTTTGCACGCCGTTATATTTTTCGCCATAGACGCTGTTTGCCTCACGCCCCACATGGTAAGAGCAGCCTGCTGCGGCAAACAAATCGCCCTCAAAAGTACAGTCCATAAAAACTTTAGCTTTGAATGTTTTGCCTGAGAGCATCCTTATTGAAACAATCTTTGTGCCGTCTTTAGCCACGCCGCCGTTACGATTCAGCCACTCATCTTTATAGACCTTCACACCTTCTTCTTTAAGCCAGTCTTCAAATACGGTTTCTGCGACATGCGGCTCAAAAACCCACATCAGTTGGTTTTCGTCATCTATGCCGCTATTTTGCTGACCCTTACCCTTCCAATCCTCTCTCTTTTGGAAGTTCCACGCAAAGGGTTTTTGATACTCTTTCCAAGCCCTGTGGTAAAATTCTTTTGAGACACCGCCTATTGTTGTGGATTTGCCCGCATCGGTATAGCCCAAGCCGGAGCTTGTCATTGCACCCAAGTGTTTATCAGGACATACGAGTATGACGCTCTTGCCCTCCCTGCTTGCCTGTACCGCCGCCGCAACGCCGCCCGCAGTTCCGCCATAGACCACCACATCCGCCTGATATTCATTTTTGCCGTCGCCAATCCCTTCGCAAGCGGACAGTGAAAATATTGCGCAAAGCGCCCCACATAAAACTCTAAACATATTCTTTTTGCTCATAATAAATCGATTTATAGATTTTAATATAAGCAAGTTCAAGGTTAAAAAAACCCGTCTAAATTTTGCAGACTTTTATAGCCCCATATTTTTCATGAGGGCGTTGCCGTTTTTAAAAAATTCCGTACCGGCAACTATGGTGTCTGCGCCACGCTCAACGCATAAATGGACGTTTTCGGCGGTGATGCCGCCGTCAACTTCTATGCGGTAATTCAGCTTCATCTCCTCACGCCATTTGGAAAGTTTGGAAATTTTTTCCAAGGCTATCTCATTGAATTTTTGACCGCCAAAACCAGGCTGCACGCTCATGACAAGCACAATATCAACCTTGTTCAGATAGGGCAATACAGATTCAACAGGCGTCTTGGGATTCAAAGTAATGCCCGCTTTGCAGTGCAGAGCATGAATTTCTTGCAAAGTCCCATCTATGGGATAGTCGGGCTCAACATGTATTGTTATCTGGCTTGCGCCAGCCTTGGCAAAAGGCTCAACATACAAATGCGGATTATCCAACATCAAATGCACGTCGTAAAAAACGTCGGGATAATGCGCCTTCAGCGCCCTTACGACCTCAGGCCCGAAAGATAAATTGGGCACAAAGTGGCCGTCCATGATGTCCACATGAAACCATGTCAAACCGGCAGCCACGATTTTTTCAGCCCCAGAGAGCAAATTTGCGTGGTCCGCCGCCAATATTGAGGGCGCTAGTTCCAAAGAATTTTTCATTACCATATCCCCAAAACTTCGTCGGCAATTTTGCGAGCCAAACCCCTTGCGAGTATCGGCATATTCTGATATTCAGAACCAATAAGGTTGCCGTCTTGCGGTATGTGCACTACGTTTTGATAACTTACAATCTTGTCTTTAAAGAGATACTCCCCCGTCCTTTTATTTATAAGAGAACACCTTGCGGAAAGTTCCTGACTTACGCTTGAAGCAAGGGCGGTATCGTCAGGCCTTGTGGCAATGGAATCTCGGGAATAGTTTTCAAGCACGACTTCAAGCACGGCTTCAGAATCACCCTCTAAAGTGATTTCCAAATCTGCATTTTCAGACAAGTCTATGACGAGCTGTTTTGAAACCAACGCCGCAGACTGCGGCGCATAAGACTTGTTTTGCACAGGCTTGATATAAAGCGTTGAAAAAGGCAGAGGCTTTGCAGTACCCGCCAGCTTGTAGTTTGCGCAGGCAGATAAAATCAGCGCAAAAACCAAGACCCCTAAAAGCGGAAAATTACTTTTTATAAAATTCATTTTTAAACTATTGATTAAATTATAGGATTTTTCAAACACTTATTGCGCATCATTTTTTTGCCCGTAAAACCGCACCCAATCAACGACCATTTCTGTGCCGTCAACAGTGGGCGGAATTTCACCGTCGCCCGCCCAAAGTAATATTGCCGTACTGAAAAATAAATACATGCCTTCATGAAATATATCATTCTTTAGCCTGCGCAATTCTTTGCCGTCAAAGTAAAAAACAAGCTCATCTTTAGACCACTCAAAGCCGTATGTATGAAAGTCTTTGCTTAAATCAATGCCGCCGCTACCGCCTTCTTTTGAAGCGGCTTCAACCCATGCGCCATCTTTATTGTATTCAATTTTATAACTGTTAACGCATCGATTCCAAGACCCGCCCTTCTGCCAGCCTGAAACAAATTTTATTAAAGATATATTTTTTGCGCCGCCAAAATCCAACTCTATAAATTTCTCACCCTTTGCCTGACTAAGCCAAGAAGTGCGGGTGTCGTCATCGACAGCGTTTTTGGCGTCATAGCCCTCATTTTTTCCAAAGCCGCTTACAGAAAGTTTTGCGGACTTTGCAAAATTTTCCACACCCCTTGCAAGCTTGCCCTTGGCCTCTAAAAGATTTGGATATGCGCCGTCAAATTCAGGATAAATGCCTATATCTCTGATGTGAACCTGACCCGTATGATTCGTGGAAATCCTTATTTTATCTGTTGTTATAGGCTGATTAAACTGCACTTTTATTTCAGGAGAAGAAGTTTCCCCAAGCGCAAAACACTTTGGGTTTGATATATTTTTTTGAGAAGAATCTAACTTTCTTCTGTCGTGCGTATTTGTGTTTATCTCATTTGGGTAGTGTCCCTCATTGATGTCTATTTCCAAATCTTTGTAACAAAGCCAGAAGGCGTTGTTGATGCCGCTACTTGCCGCATATTTGTATCTGGCTTCATAATAGCCGTACATGAATTTTTCTTTTGTGCGCAGGTTTGCGCTTGTCCACTCTTGCCCTTCCCGCAGCTCTTTTTTATTTTTAAGATACAAAAATCCGTCCTTAACTTCCACATTTTCTCGCCATCTGCTCGACAAAATGTGCAAAGACTTGCTGTTTTGTATCCACCAAGTTTTTTCAAGCTGGGCATCCTGATAATTAAAATCGTCTTCAAAGACCAACTGCCAAGCCTTGTCTTTAGGTGGTTCGGCAAAGGCAAAATTTGCGCAAAGCAAAGTTGTAGTTATGCTAAATAGGGCGAAAGTTTTTGTTTTCATGAACAAACTCAAGTTATCTTCAAGAAATCACAGGTCAAATATTTAATTAAAAAGACCTGCCGATTTCTCGGAAGGCCTTGTTGAGGTTGCAAATGTTTTGCCGTAATTACACGCCGCAGAAATTCACTTCAAGCCCTAGGGCGTTTGCCAACGAAGCCTTGGCGTACATACAATTTTGGGCATCCTTGGCGCTTTTGGCGTAAGCAATTTGGATATGATTGCCCTTGTGCTTAGCCATCATAAGGTCTCTATCAATACCCTTTAAGGCGGCGTTCATAATTGGCCAAACTTCGGTGGTTGTTTTCAACCTTCTTTGAACTTCAGATTCTGGAAGCGTAGGCACATTACCTACGCCTATATCCATTTTTAGCTTTCCATCTTCAATGAAAATTCTAGACCACACAATGTCGCCCTTTTTTGCGACACCACTGCACGTTGCGCCGCCTTTGGGGAAGAACATGGCGGGCTGCCTGTAACCCGTAGTGCCCTTGTAGCCGCCTATGTGATGCGCCGCAGGCGCACCGCCGGAAATCAAGAGCACCCACAGATAGTCTTTGGTAGAGCCAGATTTATCATAGTCGCCCCAACGCAAATCATGCAGAGTGTTTTCCGAAGGCTGTTTGAGGGCGCTATGCACAAGCTCTGTGAACATGCCGTCAAGCCCCGCACACTCGTCAACCTCATTGAAATGGGTGAATGGTTTGCCGGCCTTGATAAGCTTGCCCGCCGCATTTTTAACGGGGGGTCTATCAGCATTGTTCAAGATGCCCTCAACCAAATCTGAGGCGCTGCACAAATCTTTAAGCCCCTGCTGATACTGAATGCCAATGCTGTCGCAACCGAATTCATCGCCGATTTGCGCGGCGGCAACATACATTTTACACTGTTCTAAAACCTGATCTTTGGTCAAATCTTTCTTGACGTCTTTGCCATAGGCAAACTTCATGCCTTTTGCCACAAGCCAGTCGTAAACTTCTTTTGCCTGCTTGTCTGAAATTGTGGTCATCTTGTAATACAACGCAGATTGCGACAACCTCTCTTTATAGACGCCAATGGGCATAAGCAATTCCTCAGGAATAATTGCGTTATGCATACCCATACAGCCTTCGTCAAAGACGCCCATTATAAGTTTTTCTTTGAGGATTTTCTCCGCCAAAGTTTTGCCCAAAGTTTTAATAGCTGCGGGAATCTTTGCGGCAAGCGCCTTGTACGGTTTTACATGCGGAGTTGGGTGAACGATATCCTTACCCGCAAGCCAATTTTTAAAGTTTGCGGTAAAAAATTCGTCGTCAAAATTTTCGCTCCATAAAGAGGAGTATTTAACTTTTGCCTTGGTTAAAGAAGCCGCCAAATTCATCATGCCCACCAACCCCGGCCAAGTGCCGGACCAATTTGCAACCAAGAGTATCTTGCCCTTGTGCGCATAAAGACCCGCCAATACGTGATGGCTGTATTGCCACACAGATTCCGCAACAATAACGGGGGCGTTTTCAGGAATATTTTTGAAAACATCCATGCCCATACGCTGGCTGGAGACAAAACCGTGGCCTTGTTTTTTATCCACAGGATGCGCACGTTTAATTTGGTATCCCAATTTTTTTGCCGCCACAGAGAGCTTTTTTTCCATGATTTCTTGCTCCGGCCAGCACTGCTGGTTTGCCGACAAGCGCAAATCCCCGCTTGCAATTAAGTACACAGTATTAGATTTTGTTTTTTGCGTTTTCATAACAGAAATTGATTCACTAAAACGGTTTAGCATTTATATGCGCCTGTCAAGAAATATCCGCATATTTTGCTCTTTTTTGCGCAAAGATAAAACTCCGCTTGGGCTTATTTTTATAATGGCTTCACGGATATTTTACACTCCCTTACTTGAATTGGCTTTACTTATTTTGTTAATTAAAATAAAACCGTCGCAGCTTTATTTTTAACAACCAATTACAAAATTTATTATGAAAATAGCCATCGTTGGAACCGGATATGTTGGGCTTGTGTCGGGCGCATGCTTTGCGGAAATGGGCATAGACGTCGTCTGCGTCGATGTCGATAAATCTAAAATTGAAAATCTGAAAAACGGCATCATTCCCATTTACGAACCTAATCTTGACACGCTTGTTACAACAAACCAACACGCCAAACGCCTGCATTTTACAACAGACTTAGTTGAAGTCTTGAACGATGTTGACATCGTATTTTTAGCGGTGGGAACTCCGCCCGACGAAGATGGCAGCGCAGATTTGCGCCACGTATTAGATGTCGCAAAATGTATAGGCAAAAATCTGAATAAATACATTTTGGTTGTTACTAAGAGCACCGTGCCAGTTGGCACTTCTGAAAAAATCAGGCAAACAATAGCGCATGAAATTTCTCTGCGCAAAGCGGATGTGAAGTTTGACGTTGCCTCAAACCCCGAGTTCCTGAAAGAAGGCTCCGCCATAGAAGACTTTGTGCGCCCGGACAGGGTGGTTGTGGGCGTAGATTCTGAAAAAGCAAAAGAACTGATGACCATTTTATACAAGCCTATTTTGCTGAATAATTTTAGGGTTATTTTTATGGACATAAAATCTGCCGAGATGACCAAGTATGCGGCAAACTCTATGTTGGCGGCACGCATATCCTTCATGAATGATATTGCAAACCTTTGCGAACTTGTCGGCGCAGACGTCAACGCCGTAAGAATGGGCATGGGTTCAGACTCCCGCATTGGCTCAAAATTCCTCTATGCGGGCTGCGGCTACGGCGGGTCTTGCTTTCCAAAAGACGTAAAGGCATTGATAAAAACCGCCAAAGATAAAGGCTATTCAATGCGTGTTATCGAAGCCGCAGAGGCGGTGAATGACGCTCAAAAATTTATATTGTTCAACAAATTTAAAAAGTTTTTCAATGGCGAGATTAAGGGTAGAAAAGTCGCAATTTGGGGGCTTTCATTCAAGCCCGGCACAGACGATATGCGTGAAGCGCCGTCGCTTACGCTCATAGAAAGCCTCCTTGAAGCCGGCTGCGATGTTACGGCGTATGACCCTGTCGCTATCGAAGAATGCAGACGCAAAATTGGCGACAAAATCAAGTACGCCCAAGACCCTTATGAATGTGCAATGGGCGCAGAAGCAATCTTTCATGTTACGGAGTGGAAAGAATTTCGCTTCCCAGATTGGGAGCTTTTGCGCAAAAATGCGGGAACCAAAAAACTGCTTTTATTGGACGGCAGAAACGTCTTTGCGGATGTCCCGCATGAAGGTATAGATTATATAAAAATTGGATGAGATGAAAATACTCGTACTAAGCTCCATATATCCCGCAGAAGATTTGCCCAAAACTTTCACCCCCGTGGTGCATTACTTCGCAAAAGAGTGGCTCTTGCAGGGGCATGAAGTTTTTGTATTCAATTCATTTTCAAGCTTCCCAAAAATCTTTTATTTTGGCGCAAAATTATTTTCAAAAATCCTCACCAGTTTTTTTGGGTTCGCTATTCCCACGCAAAAACCCAAAGACATAAGCTATAATTTTGAGGGCGTAGATGTTGTCAGAAAATCTATCTCAAAAATAAAGCCTCATTCAAGATTTCCCAAAAAGAAAATTTTGGCGCAGGTTGACAATATAGTTAAAGAATGCAAAAAGCGCAATTTTACGCCCGATGTGATTGTGGGTCATTGGATGAATCCGCAATTTGATTTACTTATCGAGCTTAAACAGATTTTCCCGAATGCAAAAACCGCCCTCACCCTGCATGATGGCGAAGTTGAATTCATGAATCTCTTTCCGGATTTTGCGCAAAAACTCACACATCTGGATAAGCTTGGATTCAGGAATCATAGACAACAAGAGCGTTTCATTAAAGCCACGGGCTTAGACATTGCCAAAACTTACCTCTGCCTTTCAGGCATTCCCGATTCTTTTTTAGAGGGCGCATGCGAGCATAAATTTTCCGATGAAGTCAAAAACTTTATTTTCGTAGGGGCTTTGATTAAGCGCAAATACCCGTCGCTTCTGGTTTCGGCGATAAATAAAGTTTTGAGTGGGAAAGATTTTTCCATCAAATTTGTTGGCTCTGGTGCGGAAGAATCTGTCATAAAAAAGCTCTCTGAAGATTTAAAAATTGTAGATAAAGTGCAGATGCTTGGGCGTATCGAAAGGCAAAAAATAAAGTCTCTCATGGCAAATAGCGACTGCCTTATTATGATAAGCAAATTTGAAGTTTACGGCCTTGTATATCTTGAAGCAATGGCGCTAGGCTGCATACCCATTGCCTCTAAAGATGAGGGTTTTGACGGCATTATTGTGGATGGGTACAACGGCTTTCTATGTCGGGCGGGCGATGAAGAAGATTTAAGCCGCATCATTGCAAGAATCAGAAACTTACCCAAAGACGAGCTTGTGAAAATTTCAACAAACGCCATAAATACGGCGTATTCTATGACAGACAGCCTCTGCGCAAAACAATATCTGCAAAGCATAAGTTGAGGGTATCTCCAAATTTTCTTGTTTGGGATGGATGATTTAAAATTTCAAATTACTTCTTACAAAAATCTGGTTTTTTGAAATTAAATCTGTTTAGTGTAAGAGATGAAAAAGTTTATACTCATGCTTATTGTGATGCTTTCTTTTTTTAAAGCATTCTGTTCTGAAAATGTTTTGGGCCTCTGGAAAACCATTGATGATGAGACTCAGAAGCCAAAGAGCATTGTCTGTCTTTATGAAAAAGACAAGAAACTCTACGGAAGAATTATCGCCGTTTATAGTCTGGAAACAGGCAAAATCATAGATACTTTACTGACGCAAAACCGCATTGCCGAAAACGTAAAAGGCAAACCCAAAACCTGCGGATTAGATTTTATTTGGAACATGGTAAAAGACGGCGACGAGTGGGCGGACGGTGAAATTATGGACCCCGCAAAGGGCAAGATTTACAACTGCGTAATTTGGTACGATAAAAAAGAAGGCATCTTAAATGTGCGTGGGAAAATTCTTTTTATAGGCCGCACGCAAAAGTGGAAGCGCCTCGAAAATGGCGAGCTACCCGAAGGTTTGAACATAGACCCAAAAACATTCACCCCCGTAGTCATAAAATAGCCCACGGATACAGCAGTTTTAAAAGCTGCCGTGGGTATTTACAGAATGCAGAATAAAACCGCAAAACCCCGAAATCGGAAAGTAATTTTGCATACTTTTCAAATAGTTGAATTGTAAATTTATTTTTCGATTTTAAGCATACGCCCTGATTTCAAATATCTGCGCAGTTTTAGCGCCGTGGGTTTTCAGGACAGTAAGCCTGATTTTTTTTGCGGATACTTTTTCAAAATCATTCTTCCTGAAGCGTTGAAAATTTCCGACAACTTCGGAAACAGTTTTCCATGAGCCCGAAACAAAAGCCTCCAGCTTATAATCGCTCACGCATTCTTCGGGGAATTGATTTGAAGCATGGGAGGGCGGCTTAAGATTTGTGTTGAAAACACAATGCACAGAGCTGATTTCCCGCACATTATCGAAATCCAATTCTACGTGTTGCGGCAAACTTTGAGACCTTGCGCTCTCCCACATATTTGCATTGTTGCCGACTTGTCTTGCAACGCCATTAATCACATTTTGGGCGGCAAGCTCGGCAGATTCGGAACTGCTTGCAGAAACTTCCGCCTTTCTTGCCAAATCTGAAGTATCCTCATTTTTTATATTCGGCAAATATTGATCGTCTTTCAGCAATCTCTGCTGAAGGTCGGAGATTTTAAGTTTTCCAAATTCACGCGGGGAAAGCGACATTTTGAGAGCCATGGCTGCCGCAGTTCCCGCAGCCTGACCCATCACCGCACACTGCGCCTGCACACGCACCGAACCCAGCGCAATATGGCTGACACTTGCGTTGCGACCCGCCATGAAAAGATTATCAATATTCTTTGAGTATAAACATCTATATGGAATTTCCGCAATTTCTTTAAGAACCTGATGAGCCATATCGCCGTCAAAAGCGCTTTTAGGGTCAAAAATCCCCAAAGGCGAATGAATGTCTATCGACCACCCCGTGTGCCCTATAACGTCGTCGAAGTGTGCGGGTTTGCGCAAATCATTTTCCGTTAAAATATAGTCTCCCATAATCCTGCCAGACTCACGCTTGCCCATCATAAATGGCAGATAAACAAGTTCGTAATTTGCAATAAGCGTTTTATTCTTCCACTCATTTTTCAGGTAATTCCAGAAGCTTATATTGATACGGACAAGCTCGTCACGTGCTGCTTCCGCATCAAACATGTCGTCAATTTCGCCTCGGTTTTCCAGCCACCAAGAACCTCTCGTCATACTCTCGGTTAATTGCTTCCAAGCGCCTCTGCGACGCTTCCACTCGTCGGAAAATGTGTAAACCCAATCGGGGCGGACAAATTCTTTGGGGGATTCATGCTGCGCTGTTTTGTAGGTGAAGCCACGTTTGAAAAATTCTTTTGAGCCACGTAAAGTTCCGCTCATCGTTATATTGTCGGCTTTTTGCGGCGCCATTGATTCTTCAAATTCTGAAGATGCCTCACGCCCCATTCTAAACTCGGCATCCGCATAGTGTCCAACCCAGCCATCGCCCGTGCAATCTATAAATGTTTTGCCCCTGATGAGCGAGTTTTCTCCGCTCAATGTATTCATGCCTTTCAGCGCATAAATTTTAGTTCCAGTTTTTTCCACCCCAACAATGCGAAGGTCTGAAACGAAAGTCAGATTTTTTTCCGCGTCTATTAGCGCCTTAAAGGCTCGTGTCATATTCGGCAGCCAATCATTCGCCCTGCCCAAACGCACCGCTTCTTCGATGATTCCGCTTTCACGCATAAATTTATCTTTGTGGTAACGCGCAGCGCCCTCGGTAAGCACGCCTATTTCATCGCTGGCATTTCCGCCGACTATGGGTCTGTCGCCGACGAGCAGAGTTTTTGCACCCGTCCGTGCCGACGCTATTGCCGCCGCACAACCCGCAGGGCCCGCACCCACAACAACAACATCGGCTTCATAATTTTTCATGGCATCAAAATCCATTGCGCATAAATGCGCCCTTTCACGCCTGAAAGCCTCAAGCGATGCGGGCGGCAGATAATCCAAATTGCGGGTTAAAATTATTGAAGAACATCTGGAAAAATATCCCGTTTGATCGCAAAGAGAAAGATTTACATCACCGCTTTTCAGATCGAAAACTCCGCCGTCTTGCCAAGACCAGCCGCTATTTTTTTGAGCGCCGAAAATCGTTTTTGAAAATTCTTCACCGACCCTGATTTTGAAAATCCCTGGCGCATATTCGGGCACCCAATTTTTAGAGCGAACCCAGAGGCGATATTTGCCGCCATTGCTTATTTTTATTTTTGTCTGAGCATCTGCGGCGGCCCCACCCGCATAAGGCGCAAGCAAATACGATGAGCCCATAAAAGCGGCAAATTGGGTGTCCAAAACCCAACCGCCATAATCGGAAAAATCGGCGGCATCCAGCCACAAAAACCCTTCAATATTTTCTTTTATTTCACGTGCAATTTTATCCTTGCGAAAGGGTAGGCTTTCCTTGTTTTCATTTTCGCTTTCGTAATAATTTTCCGGCAAAAATGCAAAACTCGCATTTGCACAACCCAGCGATGAGATCGCCAATGTTCCCCTTCTAATAAATTCCCTTCTATTCATATTGAGCTCTTTCTATTTTATAATTTTCCGAATGTGGACTATTCTTAAACTCCCCAAAATTAATCCGGTTGAGTCAATTTAACCAAACCCATTTTGAAGTCAATATGAAAAGCCCTATTTAATAGGCACTAAAAATTTCAAGATTATAGTGGATATATTGTGATAAAAAACTTGATGATGATTATTTAAGAATTTATCTTATTGTCGTATGATTTGCGGGACTTGTTTATTGCGGACATATTCGCTTTTGTCCATTTTGTAAGAACATTGATGTGCTCAAATAATTCTTCGCCAAGTTTTGTAAGAGAATATTCGACTTTTACAGGGGGCATCGTGGAAACTTGTCGCTTTATGAGGCCATCTCTTTCCATATTCTTTAGCGAGATGGAAAGCATTTTGTCTGAAATATCGTCGCCGACAAGTTCGCGCAATTTTCTAAATCTTACTGTGCCTGATTTCAGGGAAAGAAGTATTAAAATAGACCACTTGTCAGAAAATCCACTCATTACATTTCTTATGGGGCAGTCTTGGTAGGAGTCCTTTTGAACTTTCACATTCTTTTTCATATTTAGCTCCCATATTTGCGATATTTAAGATTTTTTCAAGATTTTAATATATTTACTTTACAAAAGTAAGTAAGTATACAAAGTAAAGTTATTCACTTAAATAAAGAAAGGAATAATATGAAAAAGAAAATATTGATAATTGGTTCAGGAAATGTGGGCAGAACTCTTGCGAGGTCTTTAAAGGCGGAGGGCTATGAGGTATCTGTCGGCATAAGAAATATAGAAAGCGAAAATGTCTCAAAGCTACGCATTGAAAATTTGGGTGTAGAAGTAGGATGTACGAAAGATTTAATTGCTAAGGCAGACATCATTGCTTTAGCCATTACAAGCGACAATATTGGAGAACTCATTGAGTCTGTCGGCAAAGAAAAGTTTGCGGGCAAGATTCTATGGGACTTAACAAATCCCTTTCGTTATAGCAAATCTTCGAACGGAGTATTCGAGTTTTTCACGCCTGCCAATGACTCTTTGGGGGAAATTCTTCAAAGAAGTTTGCCTGATACAAAAGTTGTGAAAGCTTTGAATTATGTAGGCTTTGGCATAATGTATAAGCCGAACTTTTCCGAAAAGGGAACAGTGCTTATCGCAGGCAATGATGAAGACGCCAAAAAAGAAGTTTCTGAAATAATCAAAACATTTGATTGGGATACTGAAAATGCAGGCAAGATTGAATCGAGCCGAGCTTTAGAGCAAATGTGTCAGCAATATGTCTGCCAAGGTTTGTTTTTAAATAACTGGAATTTTACTTTCAAAATCCTAAAAAAATAGACGCAGATTGAATTACAAAACCTGTCCTAAGCGTGTTTGGCGAACAGCATGGTTGCAAGAAGTGGTTGGTTTCGCATAAAATGCGTTTAGTAGAACATTGCAAATCAGCGATTTGCGAAAGGTAGTGTAATTGCAAAATTGCTAAAACTATGAAACCAAAAAAAACCGTGAGAATATCACGGATTTTAAAGTGGTTGACCGATAGGGACTCGAACCCCAACAAAAGGTGCCAGAAACCTTTGTGCTACCATTACACCATCGGTCAATTTTGAAGCGATAATCTTTTCTTGTTTTCTTTTAGAGTCAAGCACATTCGCCCCAATTTGTGGCATCTGGGTTGGATTATCAAAGAGAATCTCCTCCAATCTAAGATATAGTTTTTGAATCACACCAAACATCAAAAATGTCATTCCATCTCTCTGATTGAAAGTGGGACGGCAAAATTTCATATCTTGGCTTTTGATATTTTGTAAAAAAGAAGGCTTGATCAAAAGTAACGTCCAAGCGAAATATCGCTAAACACATTTGCTGAATAGGAAATGGATGTTTCATTGCTTAGCCAATGAAGCTCTAGATTCACTTAATAAGGGCAAGGAGGAATGAATGCCTATTGCTTGCGCTTTGTGGCGCAGATTAGTCTGAAAATATTTTCCGCAGTTTTTTCCAGATTTTTTTTGGCTGTTTTCTCATACATGGAATCTTCAAGTGAGGCGGGGGTTTGGATTATGGGGAAAATTGCAGCCACATGTTTTTTGTAGAGTTTTTCCGCCCCGCTTTCTACGCCGCCAGCCAAGACTATCACGGGCACCTTGGGCTTTTTTGCCCGCATTGATACGCCGCAAACAGCCTTCCCAAAAGCACTTTGCGCATCCACTTTGCCCTCCGCCGTGATTACAAAATCTGCATCGCAAATTTTTTCATCAAAATTTACGGCATCTAAAACGCCGTCTATGCCGCTTAAAATTTCAGCATTAAGCAATGCCGCAAACGCCCCGCCTACACCGCCCGCAGCCCCTGATCCGCTTATTTTGCATAAATCAATTTTTGTCTCTTTTTTTATTACGTTTGCAAAATTTTCCAGCCCTTTATCCAAAACATCAACCTGTGCTTTTGTTGCGCCCTTCTGCGGCGCAAAGATTTTTGCAGCGCCTTCTTTGCCGCAAAATACATTTTTTACATCGCACAAAACTTTGAATTTTACGCCTTCCAACATAGGATTTTTTTGAGACGAATCTATGCGTCTTATCTTAGACAAATTTGCGCCTCCAAAATTTTTTATTTCAATTTTCTTTGAATCAAAAAACTTGTAGCCCAATGCGGCAAGGAATCCCAAACCCGCATCGTTTGTGGCACTGCCACCCAGAGCCACGTAAATGTTTTTAGCGCCTTTTTTAAGCGCATGGCAAATTGTCTCCCCAAAGCCGTAAGTGTCCGCACGCATAATATCTAGCTTGCTCTTATCCAAAAGCATCAGCCCTGAAGACTGCGCAATTTCCACCAGCGCTGTATTTTTATCCAACAATAAGTATGCGGCACGGCGTCTTTGACCAAGCGGATTTTGCACATTCACAAATATTTTTTTTGCGCCCTTAAATTTCAGAGCTTCAAGCGTGCCTTCGCCACCGTCGGCTATTGCGATTTTTTCCACAATCGCTTTGGGACAAATTTTTCTCAGCCCCGCTTCTATCGCTAGAGCCGCTTGTTTTGAGCTTAAAGAGCCCTTAAAAGAATCTGCTGCAATGACAACTTTCACTCCTTTATTTTGCCTTAACTAAAAAGATATTGTCAACCCATTACGTGCTTAATACTTGACCGAACAAAAATCATACCCTAGTAGTGTAAACGTTATGTTTAAATTTATCAAAATTCTCTCTCTCGTTTTTCCACTTTTTTTTACCGCCTGCGGCACTTGCCCCAAGGAAAATGCAAAATGCAACTTAAGCGATGCGGAACTTTCCGTAATTGAAAAGGGCGATATTGATTTTTCAAAAATGCTCAAGCCCGCCCCGCTTAGCAGCAAATTTATCAACGATAATTTTTACATCTGGTGCGGCACGGCGGTCAAGGGCGACGACGGCAACTACAATCTCTATTACTCTCGCTGGCCGAGGGCAAACAAGCACGGCGACTGGGTAAGGGGTTCTGAAATCACACACGCCGTCAGCAAATCCATCTTTGGACCTTGGCAATTTAAAGACGTTGCCCTACCCCCAAGAAGTGCGAATTTCTGGGATTCCACAACCACTCACAACCCCACTGTCATGCGTTTTGACAACAAATATTATTTGTACTACACGGGCAATACGGGCGACAATCAAGTGATGGGCTTTAATTGGATACACCGCAACAATCAGCGCATAGGCGTTGCAGTTGCAGACAACCCCAACGGCCCTTGGAAGCGTTTTGATAAACCCGTAATAGATATTGGTTCAGACCCTGATGCGCACGACGCCAAGTGTATTGCCAACCCTTCCGTAACAAAAATGAACAACGGCAAATACCTGATGGTTTATAAGGCGATTGCAGGCAGGAATAAGCCGCCAGCTTACGGCCCTGTGGTGCATCTTACGGCAGTTGCCGACAAACCCGAAGGCCCGTTCATCAAACAGAATAAACCTATATTCACATCAACAATAAACCCCAACATGCCCTTCCCTGCCGAAGACCCGTATATCTGGAATCAGAACGGCACGTACTACGCCATAGTTAAAGACATGAGGGGCGCATTTACATCGCATGGGCAAGCGCTTGTTTTATTTTATTCTCACGATGGCTTTGATTGGCAGTTGGCAAAAAACCCGCTTGTTTCCACGCTTCAGATAAAGTGGGCTGACGGCAAGGTTGAAAAAGTTGCGCATCTTGAAAGGCCGCAACTGGTGTTTGAGGAAGGCTTGCCAATCGCTCTAATTTGCGCCGCAGATTACGACAGAGGGCACTCTTTCAACTTGGTAATACCCGTAGATTTTAAAGCAGGATTACAAAAATAAGATCTGCCATTTTATATTTCCCAATAAAAAAAACGGTTTAAGCAATCTTGTTTAAACCGTTTTTTTATCTTTAGAGCAAAAATGAACCTTGCTGAATTATCCATTCATTAATCCAATTTTTATCCGCACTTAAACGAAATATGCTCTATTTTTTACTCTCTCTTTTTGCCTTTTTTGCAGCAGCCCTGTCGGCAGCTTTCTTTTCTTCCATCTTCTTGACGTACTCGGCGGCGCCTTCGGGCGTTGATGTACCCTTTGCGTAGCCGGACTTTTTGCGATTTGCCACAAAGGCGTAAGTCTCGTCAAAGATTTTCAAATCTCCTGTTGCACGCGGGTCTTTGGTTTTAAGCTGATATTCCAAAAGTTGTTTTTTCATGCGCTCTTTGACTTCGGCGTATTTGGGGTCGTAGGCAAGATTGTGCTTGTAGGCTTTATCATTTTTGCTGTCGTAAAGCTCCTCCCAAATTTTGCCAGAGTTGTTAAGCTCTATGCAATTTGGGCGCAATGACGAGGGCGTGCGCCTGAAATAATTTACTATGTATTCATAATTTTCATCTTTAATAGTCCTCGACGTATTGCGGTTTGGCGGAAGCACGCCGTGCCATTCAAGCCCCGTAACCATGTAAGACCTTTCGGGGTCAACCCTTCCAGACTCATTACTTTTGAGGATATTCATAAGGCTGCGCCCGCTCATTTCTTCGGGGATTTTTATGTTTGCAGCCTCCAAAACCGTAGGTGCGATGTCTATAAAGTTGACAAAATCATCGACAATTCTGCCGCCCTTTACCCCCTTTTGCCAAGAAATAACGTAGGGCACATGCACGCCCCAATCATAGGGCGAACCTTTTGAAAACGGCGTCTGTGTGCCGTTGTCGCCGGTGATAAAAATTATTGTGTTTTCAAGTTCTCCACGCTTTTTGAGCAGTTCAATAACCCTGCCCAAATCTTCATCAACCCTGCAAAGTTCATACCAAATTGCCGCACGCTCTTTGCGCAAATCTTCAGAATCTTCAAGATATTCCGGTATGTTCACTTTATCAAGAGCTATGCCATATTTCTCCTTCAATTTCTTGTGATTGTCGGCACCCAAGGGGGAGTGCGCCTCAAAAATTCCCATCCAAAAGAAGAAGGGTTTGTCTTCATTATTGGCGTCTAAAAAAGCTTCAAGATTGCCAGCATAATCATTGTCGCTCATGCCGTCTTCATTGTCTTTGCGCTTTACAGACGCATACTCAGTACCGCCTGCGCTAACTTCAGGCATATTGGGCTCTTTTACACCAGGACCCCAACATTTGCCGGTATAGCCCGTGTGATAGCCAGCTTGCTCAAAAAGCTGCGGCATTCTTTTGAATTTTGCGGGCAGCCACGCTTGGATATAAGCGCCCTGTTCCAGCTCCCAAAAGTTTTTACCAGTCAACAAAGAAGCCCGTGAGGGTGCGCAACTTGGCGCAGACGTATAGCCTCTGGTAAAAAGCACGCCAGACTTTGCCATTTTGTCAAAATTTGGCGTTTGCAAATTGCTCCAACCGTAAATTGAACGCTCCAGCCAACTTTCATCGTCTGTGATGAAAATTAAGACATTGGGTCTGGAATCTTTACGAGGCTTTTTATCGTCGGCAAAGCCCACATTTCCCATTGAAATCAGGAGGCAAATGCCCAAAATTTTTAACATAACTTTTTTCATAGCATTTTCTCTATGTGTATTTTTTAATGTCATTTATAGTTTGTTGGAAATTTCTTATTTTTATATAGCAAAAACAATATATATTAGTTCTTATTTTGCAAATATTCTAAGATGTTTTTCTCATCTTGCGCATTGGCGGCGTTGAATTTATCTTCATAATATTTGTAAAATTCAGCTTCTTTTTCAGTCCAAGTATTTGATTCATAATAATCTCCACAATAAGGCACATATAAATCTATCCAAGCGGAGAGCTTGTCAATTTCCGGCACACTTATTGCCGTGTTGCCGTGTCCACTACGCAACATTGCTATCAATTCACTTTTTGCAGAGCCCCTAAAATATGGAGGCAAAATAGTAGGCACGCTTTGCATACCCGCCCAATTTATCAACTTTCCCTTGAAATTTGCGTGCATAGGCTCTTTATCTAACATCTTGGGTGTTAGCAAATTATAGTAGGCGTCATTAAACTCTCTCTTGGCGGCGTTATTTTTTATTGGGACATCTAAAAGGCTAAAAGCCCTCACGGGTTCATCTTTATTGAGTTCTATAAATCTTAAAATTTCCTCATTTTCCACCTTGGCAAAGTCTGCAACGCTGAGCATCTCTTTGCCATCTGCAGAACTTATGCGCTTTGCAGACCTGTCATTATGACAGTCTATACAGTGTTTGTTCAGTATGGGCTGTATATGCTTGCGGAAAGAAAACCCGCCCTCAATATCATAAAACTTACTGAGTTTAAGCGGTTTACGATTTTTATCTAAATTGCTTTCTTGCGGTCTAGAGATGTCTCTATCTCCGTGGCACCCGAGACAAGAATAAAACTCATTCGGCTGCAAAGTTGTCCAAGAGCGCATTGTAGAAATTGCGTTGCCATTTTTATCTATGGGCTGAAAATAGACAGGCGTTCTGGCGGGAATTTCAAAATACACACTGCCATCTGCCTCAACAGGAACTTCTCCCAAAATCTCCTTGATATCCCAAGAGCCTTCTCCTAATGCAATAGGTGTTGTTGAGTGCCCGCTTACTCTTACGCCGCCCTCGTCATTTGTACTGAAAACCCATCCTATGGGCGCACGTCTGGGCGTTATTTTTATAATCCTCACCTTTTTGATGTCGCCCTTTGAAACCCCTTTTGTGCCCTCGCCATAATAAATATTGCGGATAAAACATTCGGCAGTATTTTTTGAATAATCAACCCGAGACTCCATCTTAGGCGGGCAGTGGCGCTTTACAATCGGAACCGGTTGATTGCAATTTAGATACGCATGATTAACCAAGAGTTCAGAAAACCCCTCCGCATCTATCAAATATAAGCCGTAGGCGGCGGGGTATGGGCTGCCCCTATTCACCGATAAAGGCGTATGCGTTACCAAAAATAGATTTTCAGAAATCGGGTAGGGAAAGGCAAACTGCGCCCCATCCTGACCATAGGCGTCTTTGCGGATTGCATCCTCCTTTAGGCGTGGCGCAAGCAAAGTTGTACCCGAATTTTCTTGCCGTCCAAGACTTGGGTCTATGAGCCCCAGCTTACCCTTGGGATGCGTATGATGCCCTGAAAATGTAGCCACAACTTTCATACTATCAGGCACTTGCCTTGCATGGAGTATAGACGTAGGATACCAACTTTTGTTGCCATAATATTCCGTCTGATACGTTCCATCCGGATACATCAAAAACAATCCCTGCGGGAAGACCTGCCCTTTGTCGTTATAATCCCATCTGGTATAAACCACACGCCCGTCTGCAAGTACGCTGGGCGAGGTTGTATGAACCTGATCAAAACCCACTCTACGCATAAATTTACCCTGCGTATTCATAATGTATAGATTTGAAACTTCCGTATTAAAACAGTCTGTAGACTGTTCACAACGGGTAGAATTAAAGATTATTTCATTATTATTCAAATACTTAGCCTCTATGTCGGCACATTTGCCACTCGTCAACTGACGCTGGGTACGATTGTTTAAATCTAATTCATAAATATGATAGTCGTCAGAAAGTGCAGATTTTTTATGTGAATAAAGAATTTTGCCGGCATCATAAGAAACTTCAGGGTCTCTAAAAACGCCATTTTTATCGTTAAGCAAAACTTCTCGCCTTACACTGCCATCTGGGAGGATTTCCAAAGTACAAAGCGCAGAATCCGGCGCAAATATAGACTCCCCTCTAGCATCTGAAAGCCCCTCGGTGTAGCCATAAAATGACGGTCTTAAAGGATAACTTTCAACATAGGCAATGTTTTTCACCCCGTGGGTAGAAAGTTGCGCCAAAAATTCCTTACGCAAGGCAGATTTTGTTTCCGCATAAAGCTTGGCGGTAAGCCTCAAAACATCTTCATCATCAGTTAGTTTAAGCAAGGACGTCTCATAACTTGAAAAATCAGGCTTAGAATTTAAGCGCTGAAAATCCTCTTTCTGAATTTTTCTTAAAATTTCAATTTTTTCTTTTGTAGTTTTTGCAGCAAAATCCAAAATATTCATAGCAAAATCTCTATATAACCAGTTAGATTCTATGGGATATGCCTCAAATAACATTTTATAAAGCCAAAGAACATCTTTATAAATACCTTTTTTGAGCCTCATACTTGACAATGCCAGATAAAAATCTTGAGGCTTGTCGTCATTCAAAGATTTGAAAGCTTCAAAGGGCAAAACCGCCCTGCCCCAAGCCTGAAAATCTGTAATAGCGCACCATTTTGAAACTTCGTCAGCTTTTTTTAAATCTAAAATTTCCAGAGTCTGGGTCTCTTTTTCTTCAAAGTTAAATTCTTGATATTCTGCAGTTTTTGAAAGAGAAATATCTATAACAGTGCCGTCAGAAAATTTTAATTTGGCGCTTTGCCAGTATGAATCATGCGGGAAATCTGCCCTGAGCAAAATGCGCACCTTATTTAAACGAACAAGCCTGCCAAAATCTATTTTTAGCCACTGCCCCTCACTCGCTTCAGGCCCCCAAGAACGTGTAGCCAACGTGCCATGCCCTTTATTATTGACGTTTCCTGAAATTGCGTTTGCCGCCCTAAAAACATACTCGCCCCTGCACTCGCTGGATGCGCTTGCATGCGGAAAAAACTCTGGCTTTGCAGGGTCTTTTTGCCAGTCATAAGGATTCATAGCTAAATTGCTATATTTGGCAACATCCATAAATGTTGCTGGACGCAGAAACATCTTGTTTCCACCAAATTTTATATTTTGATGTATAAGTTTATCCTTGCCTAAACTTGGCATGACTAACGAAAAACTCTCTTTGGGAGAGAAAATCAAAGCCTCCTCAGCATTTTCTGAAAACTTGCCCACAAGGTTCGCCCGCAGATATATAGAATACTCATTAACGCCATCTGCATTATAAAAATAATTCATAGAAGCATCTGTTGACACAACTAATTTACGCCCTTGTGGCATTTTTTTCACCCAAACATCGCCTATTGCATTGTCGGCAGAAAATTTGGGCGCAGAGGCAAAAAGTGTAAGAGAAAACATTGCGCAAAGAATTTGCGCCACAAACCTTCTATTAAAACGTCCGCCTAACATGATACCCCCCAGCATAAACCAAATTTAAACTCCTAAAGAATCAACCTTCGCCCTTTAAAACTTTCTTGATATAGTCAGCCTCCTCAGCCTTATACGGCGTGCCGTCCGTATTCAAGACATCGTGAAACCAAGGCTCTGGCGGGGCGATATAGATTTTACCGGTATTTGAGTCCCAAGGATAAATGGTCTGCGTCTTGCCATTGACAAAACCCCAGCAAAATGAAGCTATTTTCTCATCGACAAAATAGCCCAATATGGGATTAAAGGTGCTCTTTGCCGTGCGTGCCATATACTCCGAACATACCAGAGGTCTGTTAAAACGCTTAAGGCTTTCCACGACCTTTTTAGTTGAATCTAGACTTGAATATACATGAAAACTGACGATATCGGACTTTTCTAGTGCAACTTTTTCCATGGGTGTAGGGTCTTTATATATGCCTTTGCCCCCATTCCAAACCGCAGATGTTACTGGCTGTGAAGGATTTTTAGAATATACCCATTCAAAACTTTTTTCCAGAAGCGCAAGCACTTTTTCATTCTTCTTTTCTTTAGAACCAAAGTGAGCCATATCTTCTTTGCGGCTGTTACCCGGTTCATTATACACATCCCAAAAAACGATACGGCTATCGTCCTTATATCTGCCAACAACCGCCTTGACATACGCCTCCAGACGCACCCATTCATTTTCATTTAAAAGTATTTCCGCATTTGGAGACTGCAGCCAGCCTGAGTTATGTTTAAACGGTCTGGGCTCCGGCTGTTTGCCAACTTTTGCCGTGGCATACCAACAGGCATCAAAGAAAACAAACATGACTTTAATATTGTGTTTATCAGCTATTTGTAAAAATTTATCCACCCTCTTGAAGAAGCCCGACGGGTCTTGCTGCCAAGCCAAATCATGCAAAAAAACTCTTGCAACGTTGAAGCCAAGTTCTTGAGCCCAAGATAGTTCCAAGTCTATCCTGCTAGGGTCAAAAGTGTCTTCCTGCCACATTTCCAACTGATTGATACTGTTGGCTGGCATATAATTAAAGCCTGCCATCACAGCTTGGGCGTCATACCAAGTTTTTACATAGGCTTCCGACCAGCGCTCTCTGGCTTGAGAATTTGCAATAGAGACAATGCCCAAGGCGATTATACATAGTGTTTTTGCTATATTTTTCATAAAGTTTCTTTATTTTGCGCTGAATTTATATACAGTCTTTGAGTAATAGTCTTGAGATGGCTTTAAGATTATCGACGGAAAGTGGGCGTGATTTGGGCTGTCCGGGTAATGTTGAGTTTCAAAAGCAAAGAAAGACCTGTATTTATAAGCGACACCGCCCTTGCCTATATCTTTGGAATCTAAAAAGTTGCCGCTATAAAATTGCACTGCGGGTTCTGTTGAAAATACCTCCATCAGGCGTCCGGATGTGGCTTCATAAAAAGTGCCAACCAGAGCAAACTTACCCAGAGGCTTGTCTATTATAAAATTATGGTCATAACCGCCGCCAAATTTTATTTGTTGATTAGCAGTATCGTTGATTCTTTCGCCGATTTTATGTGGTGCAGAAAAGTCAAAAGGCGTGCCCGCAACCTTCAAGATTTCGCCAGTGGGTATTAGGGTTTCATCGACAGGCGTAAAATACTTGCTATTTAGGGTAAGCTCATGCCCCAAGATGTCTCCGGAAGCCGCCAAGTTGAAGTAAATATGCTGGGTGAGGTTGACGGGCGTGGGCTTATCGGTTACGGCTCTATACTCAATTTGCAATTCATTTTGTTTTGTGATTATGTATTTTACCTCAACTTGCAGATTGCCTGGGAAGCCTTCTTCGCCGTCGGGGCTGGTTCTGGTAAATATTAGGCCGGCGAAGTCTGAACCGACAACTTCAATCACATTCCAGATATGTTTGTCAAAGCCTTTGATGCCGCCGTGCAAGGCGTTTGGACCATTGTTGACGGCGAGATTATAGTCTTTGCCGTTGAGGCTAAATTTACCTTTTGCAATTCTGTTGCCACATCTGCCGATAAGCGCACCGAAGTATGGGTTCGGCCTTTCATAATCTGAAAGTTTTTCATAACCGGCGGTGATATCGGCGTATTTGCCGAACTTGTCTTTAACGTGCAATTCAGTAATTATGCCGCCGAAAGATAGCGCTTTTAAAATTATACCGCCTTCTATGGAAACCTTGTAAGAATATACGTCTTCGCCCTTGGCGGTTTTTGCGAAAAAGCTTTTTTCAACTTTTTGCGCCAGACAAAACATGGGCAATAGCCCCAGTAAAAATAAACAAAAAAACTTTTTCATATTTTTATGTTATTTTGAATACCAATTTTTTACAAGTTTAAACTTCCACCCGCCCACAAAACACTAGGCTGACTGCGCCTTCGGCGCAGCATCAAAAATAAACACAACTTTAGTGCTTAAAGAAAGTTTTGGAAGCATACCCCTACTTTACCGTTTTGGCAGCACGGTTTGGATGAAGAACAAGGCGCAAGGGTGTGAGGCGGTGGGAATGTACTGAACGTACATGACCAGTGCCGAAACGCCCACAGCAACGCAGTTATTCGCCAAACAAGTCTGCCAAAACAAAAAAAACTCCGTCGTGTAGGCGGAGTTTTTTACTTCCTGAAAAATTTATGCGCGTTTGCGTGCGAATTTTTTCTGGAATTTTTCGACACGGCCGGCGGTATCGACGAAGCGTTTTTCACCGGTGTAGGCTGGGTGTGAGTCTGCGGTGATATCGCGGACTACCATGAAGTGGTCAACGCCGTCAATTTTTTCAACCTGGCGGCTTTTCATCGTAGATTGTGTGATGAAGCGTGCGCCTGAAGAAACGTCGACAAAGCAGACTGGGTGGTATGTAGGATGAAGTTCCTTTTTCATTTGTAAATTCTCCTATTATTGCTTAGCCCTGCTTTGCTTTAAAGCGTGGATTTGTTTTGTTGATGACATACACGCTACCGTTTCTGCGAACAACTTTGCAGTCTGGATGGCGTGATTTCAAAGATTTTATGGATGATACGACTTTCATTTCTGTCTCTATTCTTTTGAAAATTAAAGAAAAGCCTGAGATAAAAAGCTAATAGCCCTCTCTTGTCAAGCGCACTTTTTATTTTTTTTACAATTTTATGCAAAAAGTTTTAGGCATTCCCTACAAACCCATGTGGCGTTTGTAGGCGTTGAGGGTGTTGCGCATTAAAATAGCGACAGTCATAGGGCCTACGCCGCCGGGGACTGGGGTGATTTTAGAGCATTTTTGAAACGCCGCATCATAGTCAACATCGCCCACAAGTTTGTATCCTGATTTTTTTTCAGGGGCGGAAACCCTATTAATGCCGACGTCTATCACGCAAGCTCCCTCTTTAACCATGTCTGCGGTGATTGTGTTTGGACGGCCCACTGCTGCAATGAGGATGTCTGCACTGCGGCATATTTCGGCAAGATTTTCACTTTTGGAATGCGCAACAGTTACGGTAGCATCCAAGCCCTTTTGCATAAGCAAGAGCGCAAGCGGCTTGCCGACAATAATGCTTCTGCCGACAACAACAACTTTTTTGCCGACAGTTTTAACGCCGGCTCTTTTGATAAGCTCAACAATGCCTGCAGGCGTGCAGGCAACAAACGCCGCCTTATCTTCTTGACACAAGAGCCCCAAATTTGCGGAGCTAAAACCGTCAACATCTTTATCCTCGCGCACCCTGTTGAAGGCGGCTTTTTCATCCAACTGCTTTGGCAAAGGGGCTTGAATCAGCATGGCGTCAACGCTGTCGTCAGCGTTCAAAGTGTCTATCAATGTGTTGAGCTGCGCTTGCGTTGTGGTTTCTGGCAAGATATTCAAAATACTTTTTATGCCGATTTCTTCCGCCACCGCCTGCTTTTTTTTGACATAGGAAACTGAAGCGGAATCTTCGCCAACCCTTATAAATGCAACGCATGGCTGCCTTTTGTCTTTAAAGCTCAAGAGTTCTTGGGCAAGTTCCGAATGTATGGATTTTGCCACCGCATTGCCGTCTATAATTTTTTCCATATTAACGCTTAATCCTTATAGAATCTGCCTTTAAAACCACATTGCCATCATCTTTTTTGATAATGCCACGCACAACAACAACCTTGTCCAAATACTGATCAACCCTAGTTATAAGCGCCGAGGTGATGTCAACATAAGCGATGAAATCGCCGTTGATGCTGTAAAGAGTGTAGTTGATTGGCTTGCTTGTGCTCAGAGGCGCATACACAGGACCGTTGTATTTAAACACGCCCTCAAGAGAACGGGGTGCGTCAATTTCATTGGGCGCAGTTGTTTCGGTATTGCAGGCAAAAAGAAATAGACCCGACACAAACACTGCTAATATTTTTAAAAAATTTTTCATAAACCAAGGCAGAATAAACACGCTGAGGGGTTTCTTGACAAGCTTTTTTAGTCTTTAAGCAATTCCGGATTTTGAGGAATTTCTCGAGCTTTTTTCCAATAATATTTTGAAATCCAATGCACGATGGATTGTGCGGCAAAAAGCACCATTACAAAAAAGAATGGGTAGTGATACCTCGGCGAAACGCTGAAAAGACAGGTGATGCCGACGCCCAAAAACAATATCAACAACAATAGCGCCCTTGCGCTTATCAGGCTGCGCCAGCGTTTTATTATGGTGTAAAAAAACAGAATGCAAATTGCATAATAGACAGTGCTTTTTAAAAGCCTGGTGCCGACTTCTGCGGCAAACTCGGAAGTGCTGATTTCTTCACGCACAAAATACATGTCCATAAATGCGTCCTCGCCCAAAAGCGGCCTGTCCGCCCAAGAGTCTTCAGAAAATAATCCGAATATTTTTTTGAAATATAAAAATGCGTAACGCTCAGGATTTTCTTTAATCCATTTAATTGCCTCCTTTTTGAGGAATGCGTCACGCTCTTTGAATGTAAGATGCGATTTGTCTTTTATATAGGCGGGGCTGGACTTGTCGTTAAAAATTGTTGTGGCGACGCCGCCGTAGGCTTTGTCGTTTGCGGTCTGAATTAGGTTTGCGCCCGTGGTGGTAGATTGCGTAACAAAATAGCCACACTCTTTTTCTGAAATTTTGCCTATCGTAAAAGTCAAGGCGGCATAGGCGGAAAAAAACAAAACATAAGTGAGTATGGAACGCCTCTGAATGATGAATAAAATAATCAAAGGCGCTATGAAAATCAACACAAAGGGCCTTACCCAATTCCCCAGAGCAAAGACCAAACCCGCTAGAAAGACCAAGTCTAAGCGCCTGAAATGCGCCAGACAAAATGCACCCAATGCCAAAAATAAAAACGGAACTTCTGTACCTGCAGAAAGTGGTACAAACAAGTTTGAATAAGTGATACAATACAATATCGCCGCCGCATAGCCAACATTTTTATCAAAATAGGTTTTGCCCAAGAAGTAGAGCATGCCTACCAAGCCAAGATTCATGGCTATATTGAAAAAAGAATTGTAATTTACAGAGCCTAAAAGATTTATTTGAGCAATGAGGTAATTAATCATGCCCGGATTCCAGATATAGAAAGTATATACGGAACTTTGGTTTGGATACCAGTTGCTCACAGACATTGTTCTATTGGCGATATTGATGTAGTGGCCTGGGTCGCTAAGTTGCTGTGCGCCGTAAAAATACACAGCCAGAGCAAGTTGTAAAACAGCCCACACTATCACAACAAAAATAGCAATACGCTTAAGTTTAGGAGACTTAAAATATTCACTCATACAATTCTGCCTTACTAAATATCTAAGCACAGAAACTGACAAGCATTTTTTACAAACGCTTTAAAACAAATATTTTCCTACAAGACACTAGGCTGTCTGTGCCAAAGGCACAGCATCAAAAAAGAATACTCGCTTTAGCTCTTAAAGTTTATTTTGGAAATACGCCTAACACTTTACCAAAACCCACTTTAACCATTAAAGAAAGTTTTGGAAGCACACCACACACTTTACCGTTTTGGCAGCACGGTTTGGATGAAGAGTGAGTATTGCTAAGTGAAGATGGGTGGGAATTGTACATACGTACATTCCCAGTCATATTCACGAAGCAAACGGAACTATTCGCCAAACAAGTCTGCCAAAACTAGGCAACTCGTTCGACGGCGAGGAGCGGTGGGTTGGGGCGGCGTGGCGCAAGGCGATAAGCGTTGCGTAGGTAGTCGAAGGCAGCGTCCAGACTTGATTCGTCATTGTAGTGAATCATCAAGAGAGGTTCGCCCTGCTTAACTTGAGTGCCGACTTTTTTGATGTCGGTAACGCCGACATAAGGGTCAAACTTGCCGCTTTTGCTGTTGGAGAGAATTTGTACGCCACGGGCTATCATGCCGGCATTTATGTTGTGCACATAACCACGCTTTAACGCAGGAAGTTTTTTAGTGTGCTTGGGCATTGGATATTTTGAAGTATCTTCAAGCCATGGGGCGGCGCCGCCCTGTGCTTTTACCATTTCTAGGAATTTTTTGTAAGCCAAGCCCTGATCTATGACACGCTCCACAGCTTGTTTGGCGGAGAGAGTTGAGCCTGCAACCCCAGCCAACCTCAGCACTTCCATGCCAAGTTTGAGGACTAGCTCTTTAGTGTCTTCATGCACAACTTCACCCTTTAGAAATTTTACGGCTTCAAGGACTTCAAGCCCCAAGCCCACACAATCTCCGAGAGGCTGGTTAATGTCTGTAACCCACGCTACGCATTTGCGCTTCATCACCCTTGCAACCCTTGTGATTGTACGGGCGAGTTGTTTTGCCTGCTCTAAATCTTTAATAAAAGAGCCGTTGCCCCACTTGACATCCACTACCAGACCTTCTGCGCCCGCAGCAAATTTTTTGCTGAGCACGGACGCCGTTATGAGAGGAATGCTAGGGATTGTGGCTGTCTGAGTGCGCATTTTGTAAATGATTTCATCAGACGGAGAAATGCTGTTGTCATGCTGAGCAATAGCCGCACCCACTGTGCCAAGCTGCTTTGCAAAGACATCCATACCCAGCTTTGTTTTAAAACCCGGAATACTTGAAAGTTTTTCATTGACGGTTAAAACAAAGTCTTCATCGGTGCTCATCATGCAGGGCATTACAACGCCGCAGGCAGCGCCTATTGCGGAGAGCAACATTGTAGATTTGTCGCCAACGCCGCCTGTTGAATATTTGGCAACTTTGGGCCTTGTAATACGGCCCAAATCAAGGACTTCACCGGTGAGTATCATTTCTTCGGCAAAGAGAGCCGTCTCTTGGGCGGACATATCTTTGAAGAATATTGCCATGATAAGTGCGGCCATTTGATAATCCGGAATTTCTCCGTCCAGAATAGAGTCAACAATATTGCGTACTTCTTCTTCTGTGAATTCCTCCCCATCGCGTTTCTTTTCGATAAGATATGCGTAAGAAGGTTTAATGATAACTTTGCCTGCGGTTTTTTTAATCAGTGCCATAACCGTATTTTTTTTATTTTGTGGGGCGCACAATAATTTGGAGACACATTGTTATATGCCTCACCAGCTTAGTGATTCATATACCACCAAACATTCTGCGCCGTCCCAAATATAGGAACAAAAATTCTCGGATTTGTCGAGAAAAAAAACCTAAAAAACAAAGATATAAAAAGCTCTGCCTGAAATTGTTTTTGTTTTTGGAAAAAATCTTAATAAATTTGCTTGGCAAAGGGGGTAAATAAATTTTACATTACAAGCAATAATGACTTCAAAGGTCAAGAAACCTGACGAAAAGCAAAGCTTCGAGAAATCTCTTGAGGCTGCGTTAGCTGTGATTTCAGATTTGGAAAACTCTCAAGTTCCCCTTGCCGATTTGTTAGACAAATACGCATTGGCAAAAGGGCATCTTGAGAATTGTCGAAAACTGCTTGAAGACGCAAATATAAAGATAAGTCAGCTCAATAAGAACGGTCTGGAAAAGGTCGATTTATAACAAAAGAACATGTCTATTTTAAACAGCATTCACTCTCCTGACGACGTTAAAAAGCTGCCGGCAGACCAATTACCAAAGCTTGCCCAAGAAATCAGGGAAGAAATTATAGCCGTTACTTCAAAAAACGGCGGCCACGTGAGCCCTAATTTAGGCATTGTAGAGCTTTCAATAGCCTTACATAGGGTTTTCAACACGCCCAAAGATCATTTTCTTTTTGACGTCTCCCACCAGTGCTACACCCACAAGATTCTCACGGGCAGACAGGGCGACAAATTCCGCAGTATGCGCTGTTCAGACGGTCTTACGGGCTTTTGCAATCGTGATGAGAGTGAACATGACGCCTTTGGCGCAGGCCATGCGGGGACTGCCGCAAGTGCGGCTTTGGGCATGGCGGCGGCAAGGGATCGCTTGGGCGGCGATGAAAATATCGTAGCAATTATGGGCGACGCCGCACTTACAAACGGCGTAACTTTTGAAGCCTTCAACAACATTGCCACAACCACAAAACGTTTGATAGTGGTTTTGAACGACAATGAAATGTCTATTTCAAAAAACGTGGGCATGATTGCGCAGAAGCTCAACGACGTCATTACGAGTCCTTTCCACAACAAGATTCATAAAGAGTTTAATTCATTTTTATATAAGTTGCCCGGCGGCAAAGAGACGCTTAAATTTATGGAAAAAGCCGGCAGAAATATTAAAGACTTCTTTCTGCCCTGCTCTCTTTTTGAAAATTTCGGCTTCCGTTATCTTGGGCCAATAGACGGCCATGATATGCTGCTTTTAGAGCATTACTTAAACTTCTGCAAATCTTCTGACGAACCTGTGCTCTTGCACGTTGTAACGCAAAAAGGCAGGGGCTTTGGCGCTGCGGTCAGCAATCCTGAAAAATTCCACGGCGCATCCCCATATATGATTGAGACCGGGGAGCCTGCTGATGTCGCCAAAGATTCCGTCTTGGCATATCAAGATGTCATGGGCAAGGCGCTCGCAAAATTTGCAAAGAAAGACCCTATGGTTGTTGGCATCACTGCGGCAATGGCTTCTGGCACGGGGCTTTCTTTCATAAGGCGTGAATCGCCGAACCAATTTTTTGACGTGGGCATTGCGGAAGAACACGCCGTGGTCTTTGCCGCAGGCATGGCAACAAAAGGCTTTAAACCCGTAGTTGCAATTTATTCCACATTCATGCAACGTGCTTTCGACTGCGCCATGCACGATGTCTGCCTGCAAGATTTGCCCGTAACCTTCTGCTTAGACAGGGCGGGGTTGAGCCCTCAAGACGGCGCAACGCATCACGGGGTATTTGATATTGCGTATCTGCGCTGCCTGCCCAATGCAATAATCGCACAACCTGCCGATGAAGATGAGCTTACCGATATGCTGTACACGGCGCTCTATTGCAACAAACCCTTCTTTATCCGTTACCCAAGGGGCAAGGGCGTTGGGGTGAAAATTAAAAACACTCCCGAAACAATGCCTATAGGCAAAGCTGTTGAGCTTAAAAAGCCCGAGGGCGATATCTGCATTTGGGCGCTTGGCAATATGGTTGAAGAAGCACAAAAAGTTGCAAAAATTTTGGAAGAAGGCGGACGCAAAGTTGGCATAGTCAACGCAAGGTTTGCAAAACCTTTGGATACGGAACTTTTGCTGTCTCATGCGGCGGGCAACAAGCTTATAGTAACGCTTGAAGACCACGTTAAGCAAGGCGGTTTTGGCTCGGCGGTTGCTGAAGTTTTGGCAGACGCAAACCTGCCCTGCTCTCTCAAAATAATCGGCTGGCCGGATGATTACCTCTGCCACGGCAGCGATGTCAACAGCATCCGTGAGCGCTACAACCTCTCCACCACGCAAATTGCTGAGCAAATCTTGAATTTCAAGATTTAATAGCATATTCCGCTATAAACACGCTTCAGCTATTTTCACATTTACCGTGAAATTGGTATATATTCGCCATGCTTTTGAGGCATAGAGCGTATCTGTTTTTATTCACGCCCAAAACGTAAAAACTCAAACCTATCTACATTGATAAAGCGCTCCGCTTTGGCTAATAAATTTGATATGTTTGACATGCATCTTATTTCAAAAATGGCGTTGAATGTTTTTGCCGCCTACTTCTTCATTTGCGCAAGCCTCGCACAGGAAGGTAAAAAGTCTTATGGAGAGCCCACGGCCGATATTATAGCCCGCCTCAAAGCTAATGTCGTCAAAGAGAAAAGTGGAGATGTATTTATCAAGCCTTATGAGCGTTCAAATAGCAGCCCCAACCCCGTAACATATCCGATATTTGCCGCATTTTATGCATATATTGACGCAGACTTTGATGGTGAGCGTTTTGCCGAATATTCAGGACTATCTGCCGGCACACTTCTGAATTGGGGTGAATCTTTGTCGCTTTTTGGGAAGTACTTTAAGGGCAAAGATATTGAGCTTAAGACCATCACCCCTAGCGATAAAAACTTGATTGCATATTTGGAGAAGGGCGTTCCTATTACTTTTTTTATAGACGTAAATCCAATTGCCTTTGAAGAATTTGCTGAGTACATCAAAACCCGCACGGAAAAACGTGCGGAATTTACCGACATAAAAAAATGGAGAGAAGAACTCGATAAAGACAAAGCCATTTCAAAAAAACTTCTATCAAAGGTTTCAAAAGAAAAAGGAGGCGGTGCCAACCAAGTATTCATTACGGGTTACAACGCCCAAAGCAAAGAATACCAGTGTTATTTTGCAATCGGTAGGCATCTTAAAAATACTTGCTGGATTACGAAGGCTGAGCTAGATGCTTTCGAGATTAAAAAAGGCGACGATTATACTTTCCGCAGTTTTGATTTTAAGGAAGCTAAAAAGAGATAATGCCGCCAATTTTGACAAGTAAATGCGATAAAATCTCACATCAAGAACCGCCCGCAGCAATGTGGTTATCCTACCCACAAGACATTAGGCTGACTGTGCCGCAGGCACAGCATAAAAAATACACTCAACTTTAACCCTTAAAGCAAGTTTTGAAAGCACACCCCTATTTTAACAAAACCCAAGCTTAAATATAAAAGTGCGTTTTGTAAGCATACCCACATGCTTTAATAAATCTCACTTACCCAATTAAACTTCATGTTGGAATAAGACCCATCTCTTTAACGTTTTGGCAGCACGGTTTGGATGAATTAGGGGTCGCAGTGTACTAGATGTACGCAAGAGTCGCAATTTTTTACAGCAACGCACTTATTTTCCCACAAGACACTAGGCTGTATGCGCCTTCGGCGCAGCGTCAAAAATAGACCCATATCCCTTAAAGCAAGTTTTGAAAGCATACCCACATGCTTTAACCTCACTTACCCGATTAAAGTTTGTATCGTAATACGAGCCACTTCTTTAACAAAACCCAGCTTCCCCAATTAAAGTTTGTGTTGAAATAAAACCCATTACTTTAACAAAACCCAATCTTAAACATTAAAGTGAGTTTTGGAAGCACATCACACACTTCAACGTTTTGGCAGTATGGTTTGGATGAAGAACAAGGCGCAAAAAAAATTGCGGGTCGCAGCGTACTGAATGTACGCAAGAATCGCAATTTTTTGCAGCAACGCAGTTATTCGCCAAACAAGTCTGCCAAAACAAAACAGCTCTCGAGAGATTTTCCCGAGAGCTGCGTTTGTAGTTTTATGCTACTAAATTAGAATATAATCTGGAGCTGTGCTTTAACACCGTTGTTGTTTGTGCAACGTGGTGCCATTGAAGCAGGATCGTTTGTGAGCTGTTCGAATGTGTAGCCCAAAGATACCTTAACAGAAGGAACAACGTACCAGTTGCCGCCAACGTAGATCTGCTTAGCATTGTCGAATACACTGTAGAGATCGCCACGTGAGTAACCAACGCCATTGCCTTCCAACCAGCTGTAACGGAGAACAGGTTCAAGAGCGCCATAAGCACCAACTTCGAACTTGTATGCAACAGTTGCATTGATACCAACTGGATGTGAATAACCGTAGACGCTTGCATCTTCAATGCCTTGCATGAAGAATTCACCCAATACTGTGAGGCCCTGCCACTTTACAGAAGCATAAGGATTTACACCCCACATTGCGCGGTTTGCGTAACCGTCTGGAGAAGCGTCCTTCCATGAGTAACCGCCGCTAGCATAAGCGAAGTTAACACCGAAGTCATAAGCGATAGCATGGTCTTTAATTGTTGCAACATTTTTGTAACCGCCGTTTACATAGAAAGAGAGGTTATTGTCGCCGTCGTTATAGTTACCAAATGCCCAGCCGTCTTCCATGGTGTTGCCGCCAACTACTGCTACGCCGTAGTAGAGACCTTCAACCTGTGCAACTTGGCCATCCCAGAAGATACCAACGTTACGTGAGCCCATGTTCTTGCGAACACCTGTGTCAGCATCAGTGTCGAGATAGTCAGGACGTGTGAAGAAGTATGTTGCAATAGAACGGTCTATTGCGAGCTGACCGAAGTCGCACATATTCTGTTCTTGACCGAAGTTTACCTTGCGGAGACCGATGTCGAGCTGACCTACCAAGTGGTCATAAGCAAATTTCTTGCTGAGAACTACCTTATCGAGATAGTTACGGTCTTTGCCTTCTGTACCGAAGTCTGTGCAAATGTCAACTGACCAGCCAGCGCCAACTTCTGCAGCAACGCCCAACTTGATGTAACGGAGTTCAAAACCGCTAGACTGTGGGTGCATAACACCTGCTGTTCTGTCGTCAGCCTGTGACCAGCCGTACTGAGCTGCTACACCGCCGTATATCTTGATGGACTTTGTGTCCTTAGCACCGGGAGTAACCGCTACAGATTCTTTTGCAATCTGTGCAGCTTCCTGCTGCGTCAATGTGCCCTTCTTAACGAGTGTTTCGAGGAGCGCTTTATCCTGTGCAGTAGCGCCCAAAGCGATAGCTGCAACCAATAAACCGATTAATTTTGTTTTCATATTTTATATAATATATGTATGTTTTGTGTTTTGCAAACTGTACCACGACACCCACTCAAAGAGCAGACATAGTAATACAATTTTGATTACATACTCAGATTTTCTTTCTTTTTGTCAAGTAATTTTATAAAAAAATTAGTTTTTTGTTAGATTTTCATTTGTATAAACCCAGATATAAAAGCCGAAAAGTTCTTCATTTCTTGGGCATTTATATTTGAATAATGAAAAAGATACATACATTTTTTAAGCTTAGTCTTGAGAGGTTTTTTAAAACCCGAGCGCTTCAATTTACCGCAAGCAATACTGTTTTAGGCGTGCGCTGAGCCCTCTTGGCGTAATCGCTTTATTGAGAACAGAAACATAACTAAAAACGCAGCTCTTAAAGAGGCAAAGGCGGATGACTCAAAAAGCTTAAAAGCGTTTGCATGAAAAGACAAATCAAAACTAAAGCGCCCCAACATAGGCCTTGGAGAATTTCTTTTGAATCATATTGTATTTTTTTGTTGAAATAGAATTTTTAAGACACATAGTTTTCATTAAGTTTTTTATCATGAATGCCAACACTTTAGACTCTCTTAAAAAAGCCGCAAATGAGGCCAGAGGCCTCGCAATAGACGCCATTGCGTCAGTTCAATCAGGACACTTGGGGCTGCCTCTGGGCTGTGCGGAAATAGGCTCTGTGCTTTTTTCACAGGTCATGAATTTTGACCCAAAAAACCCTTGCTGGCTCAACAGAGACCGCTTTATTTTAAGCGCAGGCCACGGCAGTATGTTCCTATATTCTTGGCTGCATATTGCAGGTTACGACCTCTCTTTGGAAGACATTTCAAAATTCCGCATAAAGGGCTCTAAGACACCAGGGCATCCTGAATTTGGCGAGACTGTGGGCGTTGAGGTTACAAGCGGCCCCTTGGGCCAGGGCATTGCAAACTCTGTGGGCATGGCGATATCTCAAAAGATGGCGGCGGCAAAGTACAATACGGCTTCTGAAAAAATTTTTACGCACAAAGTTTATTGTCTGGCGGGCGACGGCTGCCTTCAAGAAGGCATAAGCGCCGAAGCTTGTGCGCTTGCAGGGCATCTAAAGTTGGATAATCTTATTTTGATGTTTGACTCCAACGACGTTACTTTGGATGAAATGGCAATCAAAACCCAGTCGGGAGACTTTAAAAAGAGGTTTGAATCTTACGGTTTTGAAGTTTTCCAAGTTGACGGCCACAATCTTGAGCAAGTTGAAAAGGTTTTCAAAAAAGTAGGCAAAGAAAACGGTAAACCAAAGCTCATAATATTTAAGACCATCATTGCAAAAGGCATTCCTGAAGTTGAAGCCTGCGCAAAAGGACACGGCGAAGGCGGCGCAAAATTCTGCGATAAATCTAAGGCGGCGCTGGGCCTGCCTGAGCAAAAATTCTTTGTCAGCGATGAAACTTACGCCTTCTTTAGCAAGCTTGCAAAAAAGAAAATGCGTATGCGCAAAACTTGGGAAAAGCTCTTTAAATCTTGGCAAGAGAACAACCCCGCTTTGGCTGAAAGTCTGGAAAAATCTTTGCGTGGTAAAAATTCCGCCGAAGATTTGCTCAAAACAATCCCGTATTTTACAGACCTTTCAAAAGCCGCAACCAGAGTTTCCGGCGGCAAAATTTTGAATGACCTTGCAAAGTTCCTCCCCAATGTGATTACCGGGGCGGCAGACCTCTTTGGCTCTACAAAAAATTATATAAAAGACGGCGGAGACTTTTCTGCAGAAACCCCATTGGGCAAAAATATCTGGTACGGAATTAGGGAGCACGCAATGGGCGCAATATCAAATGGCATTGCCTACTATGGCCTTTTTGCAAGCAGCAGCGCAACATTTTTGACTTTCGCAGGCTACATGATGCCCGCCGTACGCATGGCGGCATTGGCAAAATTGCCCGTTCAATATTTCTTCACGCACGACTCTGTGGGCGTAGGTTTTGACGGCCCAACACATCAACCCGTGGAACTTGTAAGCCAGTTAAGGTGCATACCAAATCTGCACGTAATCCGCCCTGCCGACGCCGAAGAAACTGCGGCAGCGTATGCCCTAGCGTACTCTCGCAAAGACGGCCCGACTGCGTTAATCCTCTCTAGGCAAGATTTGCCTGAACTTCATCAGATACCCGCAGATACCCGCAGAAACGGTGTTTTAAAAGGCGCATACATTGCAAAGCAGGAATCTGCACAGCTAACAAAAATTGTGATAGCCACGGGTTCGGAACTTCAGCACGCAATGCAAGCTGCCGAAAAAGACACAGGTTTGCGTGTAGTTTCAATGCCCAGTATGGAAATTTTTGACGCCCAGCCTGAAGCCTATCAAAATGAAGTTTTGCCCAAAGATTTCGACAATGTCGTGGTTATAGAAGCCGGCGTCAGAAATCCTTGGTACAAATACGCCAAGAAATTCATAACCACAGACACCTTTGGTTTCTCGGCAGACACGCCCTTCCTCTTTGACGCCTTTGGCATAAATGCCGATTCAATATTGAAAGCCTAAAAACAAATAGGCTCATATAAATGTAAAAATGCAAGCGCCCCCAAAGCCTTGCATTTTTTGTGCGGTAATTTTCGTATTATAGCGGAAAAGTTTATTACAATGGGCAAAGCCAAAAGCTTTCAAAACAGAGCCCAAGCATTTGCCAAAAGCGGCAAATTAATACGGAAAAGCCCCAGAGCATATTCCGATTAAAGGCGGACAAAAATGGGATTAATAAATGGATAATTCAGCAAGTTTCATTTGGTGCAATGGACTTGAGGCAATGGCGCAGAAATCTTTTTTTGCTGGTAGGTTTGTATTGAAATACGCAACTTGTCGTAAAATAAAAACATCAAAGCCAGAACCCAAATGCGCTTGCTAAATATCCGTATTTAAACGAAACCCGCCCTATCGCCCCGCCGCCCTACTTTATAGCAGATTTATTAAACGCCGAAACCCATTGGATAAAGGCTTCCGGCGTCTTATACTCAAGCCCGATAGACACATCTACCTTCTTTAGATTGCTGTAAGAAATTAAGACCACCGTGGGGAAACCCCGTAAATTATAGGTGTTGGAAAGCTCCTCATGCTTTTGCGCAAACTTTTTGCTACTCCAACCATTCTGCCTGTCGTAATCCATTAAGACGCAAACCATATTTTCTTTGGCAAACTTCTTAAATTCTGCGGTGGAAAAAACTTCTCTCTCCAACATCTTGCAAGGCGGACACCAGGTAGAGCCCGTGAATAAAAGCAGGAGATTCTTTTTTTCCGCCCTTGCCTTTTTAAGGGCCGAATCATAATCGTCCGTCCAGACGGATTCTTCCGACACAGGTGTTGCCTTTGCGCCCTCCTCTTTTTTATCCACAACTTCGGCGGAGTATGCGGGACAAACGAACCCCAAAACCAACATTAGCAAAAAATATTTTAGCGTTTTCATATAATTCCTTAATTTTGAGCCTGCATTTAAACAATGCCGCAACTTTTTTAAAGTACCTTAATTAAAAAACACAGCAAAGCATTTTGCAAGTAATAATAAAAAAACAAAAACCCGAGATACAATAACCCGAGATGTAATTTTCAGACTAAAAAATAAAATGTTCCACATGGAACATTTCTCGCAACACTTATAAAAAAACATTCATAAAAGAAAGCCGTCCTGTTTTCACCGAACTGAAAAAAAGTATTAAAAAAACTACACATAAAAAGTTAAAAGCATACTCGCCAAAAAAATTTGAATCTAAAAAAATTTTAAGCAGCTTAATTTAAAAAAACCTCGCATTTTTACAGAGCAAAAAAAGTGGCAAAAAAAACGATGATTTTTTGAGCAAAATCTGGATGCTTGGTATCGGTTTGGGGGTAAAATCGCTTTTAGGGGCATTTTTGGGCGTTTAATGCGATTTTTGATTTTTTCGCATTTTTGCAGTTCTAAAAAAATGGACGCATCTAAAATTTTTCTAAAAATCCTTAGATTTTCATATTTCATAAAAAATTTTCCACAAAGATTAGATTTTTTAAAAACTGTTCCACGTGGAACAATGCAAAAATTTTACCCCTAGGGCGGATTTCATTTAAGTGCGGACAAAAAAAATGGGATTAATGAATGGATGATTCAGCAAGCTTCATATGACGCAATGGATTTGAAGCAATGGCGCAGAAATCTTTTTTATGGACAGTTGCTTATTGAAATATACAACTGGCGGTAAAATAAAAACGCCAAAGCCATAGCCCAAATGCGCTGCCAAATATCCGCATGTAAACGAAATTTGCCCTAGACCAAGTGTGGTTTAATTGGAAACGGCAAAAAGAAGCTTTGAAAAACATAGGCCGCTTAATTAGACACAACGCTTTTGAGAATCTGGCGCAGAAACCTCTTATTTTTCGGGCAGAAACGTATTGAAATAAGCGAGTGGGTGAAAAAAAAGCACCTTAGCCAGAACTCAAAGGCGTTTGCATAATGTCCTCAATTAAACCGCACTTGGCCTAATAATATTTTACTTTTTAAATTTCCTATTTTTACGCACTCAAAATTATAAGCAAATTTTATTTGCCAAACGCCTTAAATTAAACTGAATTTGCGCAATATGCTTAAAGCAGGAAGCCTACATCCATATCAAATAATAGTCTGCGGCGCAGGACACGCTGGCTGCGAAGCCGCACTTGTTGCAGCACGCATGGGCTTGGATACGCTGCTGCTTACGGCAAATCTGGACACCATCGCCCAAATGAGCTGCAACCCGGCAATAGGCGGATTGGCAAAGGGGCAAATTGTCAGAGAAATAGACGCCCTTGGCGGCGAAATGGCGGTAAATGCCGACGCAACGGGCATACACTTCAGGCTTTTAAATGCTTCAAAAGGTCCGGCGGTGCAATCGCCCAGAACCCAGTGCGACAAAAAAGCGTATCAATTCAGAATGAAGCTAGCGCTTGAACGTCAAAAAAACCTTACAATTTTTCAGGCAAAAGCAACAGAGCTGCTTATAGAAAATGGAAGGGCGAGAGCTCTTAAAACCAACCTTGGCATAGATTTTTACGCAGACGCCATAATACTCACCACGGGCACTTTTTTAAGAGGGCTAATGCATGTCGGCAAAAACCAGACCGAAGGCGGACGCATGGGCGACTTTAGCTCAAAACTATTTTCCGCAAGTCTGGAAAAAGCAGGAATAAAGTTGGATAGGCTAAAGACGGGCACGCCAGCCAGAATCCTTGCTTCCAGCATAGATTTTGAAAAGTGCGAGGCGCAAGAGGGCGATAAAAACCCTCAACTTTTTGCCTTTTACGAAACTTATCCGCAAGGCAGCTTCAAAGAAACCTCCGACGCAAATGAATCTAGCCGGAAGGGCGATTGCGCAAAAAACGATTCTTATGCTGAGCCAATTTCTGCAATACAAAAGAGCCTCTCATTCTCTAATTTTGAGGGTTTTGGCATAAATCAGCTTGAGTGTTATGAGACGCATACCACGCCGCAAACGGCAGAAATCATCAGAAAAAATCTGGAAAAATCGGCAATGTATGGCGGCACAATCACGGGGATAGGCCCAAGATACTGCCCCAGCATTGAAGATAAAATTGTGCGCTTTGCCGAGAAAGAAACCCACAGGCTCTTTCTTGAACCGGAAGGCAGGGATACGCTGGAGTGGTATATAAATGGTCTTTCAACCTCTATGCCCATAGACGTGCAAAGAGACATTATTGCATCTGTAATCGGGCTGGAAAACGCCCAGATGACCAGACCTGCCTACGCCGTAGAATATGATTTTGCACCGCCCACGCAACTGCACAATTCTTTGGAATCTAAAATTGTGGAAGGGCTCTTTTGCGCAGGGCAAATCAACGGCACAAGCGGTTACGAAGAGGCCGCAGGGCAGGGGCTTATTGCGGGCGTAAACGCCGCCTCAAAAATTCTCAATTTGCCGCCGCTTATTTTGCCCAGACATGAAAGCTACATTGGCGTATTGATAGACGACCTTGCCACCAAGGGCACTAATGAGCCTTACAGAATGTTCACCAGCCGTGCAGAATTCAGACTACTCTTAAACCATTCAAGCGCAGAGCGCAGGCTCTCCAAATATTCCAAAACTTATGGTCTGCTTGAGGCATCCCGCATTCAAAATATAGAAGAAAAAAACGCCCAAATTGACGAATGGATTTATCGCTTTGAATCTTGCAATATAGCCGCGACACTACGTAAACAAGAGGAATCGCTAGACCTTGCCGCATACCTTCCAAAAGATTTTACAAGGCTTAATGAGGGCATTAAATCTGAAGTTTTATACAGCGTGATTTACAAAGGCTACCTTGAAAGAGAGCTCAGGCAAATAGACAAAATGGGTGAGCTTGAGAGCATGCAAATACCCTCATCTTTGGGTTTTACGGAAGTTTCCGGACTGCGCCTGGAGGCGGCGCAAAAACTGGCAAAACTGCGCCCCTCAACTTTGGGTCAAGCCTCCAGAATTTCCGGAGTTTCCCCCGCAGATATAAACGTCTTGGCAATAGCCGTCCGCACCCACCTGCGCAATCGAGAAAAGTAGGGCGAGAAGAAGAAACGGCTTACATCTATTTTGCGCCTTAGACCGCACTTGCGCTAGCCCCTGTCAAATAGATAAGCATCCAAGCGTTCAATATCCTTATCAGCCTTTTCTTTTGCGGCATCTTTGGTCCAAACTGGCAATTTGCTTTCCGCAATGTCTTTGGGAATACTTAGTTTACTATCCACATACCTTTCTTTCTTTGAAACAAAAGCCTTATTTTGTATAGCCCTATTTATAGAAAATTCCAGCAACATCAAATTGCCTATACCGTTTATCTCCTCTCCCCAAGACTCAAGAATGTGCTCCCGCTTTTTAATATCTTCATCATTATAAGACTGTATGTGCTCCACATCAAATATATCGTCAAATAGATAATCAATATCCACTTTATCGTCAGAAAGATATTCCAACATTCTGCAAATTAAGCCCTTTGCCCTCGGGCTGTATGCAATAGACTCATTCATGCGCTGCCCGAAGAGTTTCTGATTCTGCGTTGAAAGTTTTTCCGCAATGCTTTTTTCCAGAACATCCATTTCAACGCCCGATAAAAATTGCTTAATCAGGTTTGCAACAAACCCATGCATTTCATAAACGCTCTTTGCATAAATGACGGAATATACAGTAAAGAGCTTAGTCAATAAAATCATCAGCTTATTTCTATCTTCCTTATTTTCATGCTCTAATGAATAAATAAGATGAACCATACGATATCTCCAATAACGACTTATTTCACACAAATAATAAGCAAACTTTGCTTCTTTATCAAGGGCTTTGCCCATGAGCTCTTTCTGAAACTCAAAGCGCAATTTTATGAGTTTTTTGATACGCTCTAAATCTATCAGATTTTCCGCCCCCTTAATCTTGGAAAAATGATCCCAAGATTTTATACCCATGGCGGTATCAAATAAACGCTCATAAAATGTACCTACATAGTCCCTAATCAAATCTACGGGCAGATCAAACTTGGCAATAATAAACATTTGATATAGGGTCAATATCTCCTCCATAGATGTAATATATTTATTGCCATTTTCACGCTCAATCTCCTCATAAAGGGCGCTTATTTCTGAAAAACAATCCTTCGTCCTGCCGCCTAAAACTGTAAGATAGTCAAAGCACCTTATCTTAAACAAATCCCCCGTATTCAAATCTAAACCCGACGTGTTTATCGTGTTAAAAATTTTTATGGTTGTTGAAAGGTTAGCTCTTGTTTTGATTATAACAAATTTTACATCATTTTTTAAATATTTTTGAAATTTGTTTATATCAAAACTTTGCCCTATATCGCCCGCAACCTTGTTTATCGATTCATTAAAAATCTCATGTATTCTCTCCAAATTTTTCGCAAATTGATTATTTGGAAAAGCGGACAATTCTGAAATATTTTTTATTTTTAACGCCTGAGAAAACTTTTTTTGCTGTTCGCCACCATTCACCCTTGTTTCAAATAAAGAGAAATTATCAAAATCAAACATCGTTTCTGTATTACAAAAAAGCGATAGTGCCTTAAATATTAAAACCATCGTAATCAGTCTTTGTTGGCCATCTACAATCTCCCTGCAGACAATCCCTCTTGCCGGAGAAATTGAAATATCCCATGAATGTTGCATTGTACCAATAAACATTGGTTCTTTGCTCATAAACGAATTCATTGCGTCATTCATCAGTCTCTCAACTTCCGCCTCCCCCCATGAGTAAGGTCGTTGATAAATAGGAACAATGAACAATTTAATTTCTTTAAAGAGCCTCACCGCATTATAGTCGGATGCGGCTAAATCGAATTTTTCTTTGCCGAAAAAATATTTATTCACCCGATCTTTGATTTCAGATACCGTATGAATATTCCATATTTTATGAATACGCCCTCTTCTTGTTTCATAGCGCAATATATCATCTTTGGATAGGGTTTTTATGGAAACCTTCATGCAAGAAATCTTTTCATGCCCGTCTGGAATTCTTGCTTTATCAATTTCACTTAACTTGAGTTCTGAAAACTCGGTCAATTCATCTGACATTCTCTTTGCCAGAGCAACTATGCTGTATCCGTCTGAGATTGCAATTATGTCATCTGGCTCAATAGCCTCCATTTCGGCGTGCCCATCATATACAAATACGACATTGTGCTTTATGAATATGTCCAAAATTGAGGAATCGCTAATGCCATAATCACTCCATCTTGAGGCTATTTTCCATATTGTTTTTGGTGTTTTTAAATTTTCCATACACTTTGATTAACAATATTCATTAATAAAACAAGTATAAAATCTTAATTTTTAATATTTTTGAGAAACGATTATTATCCAAGATGATAGGGTTAAGCGTCTTAGAAGTTTTTTGAAGTTTTTTATTGATATGAATATATGTTTTTGTAACCTACATTTCCATCATTGTTGATTTGGAATGCATGCATCGCTTTTAATTGTGGCCTTTTTCCTGTTACTGACGGTACTTTCGTCGGTAAAGCTGTTGCTGTTTGTGTTTGGCGGAGAAAGTGAAATTATATTTGCACGCAAACACCTCTCAAAAAAACACAGCAGAAGCGCATATAAAAAATGGTACAAAGAGCAGATAATGATTTATAGCTTTTTTGTCATAACTAGCCTGATGTGCCTCTTTGCCAGCATATATACCTTTAGGAATTTTCTGTGAATCACCTTCGCACGGCCGTCTTAAAGTAGGCGCAGATTTATAATAATAAAACCTCATTACTTTAGAAATTTTTTAAGAACTTAATATCAATCTTTGGGGATTTTCTTGTTGACTCACAATGCGCGCTGAGATTGCATTATAGCGATTTTGAAAACTCCTAGAAGAATCTAGATTTAATGTTTTTACGCCTTAAAACAGTAAAATTTTTGACATTTTGCGTCGCAGCGTGTGGCGCATTTGCAACGCAGGCGCAAGCTTCTGAAAGCGTCAAGCCTGCCATACTCTTTGAAATTGCGGGTTTGCCGATAACAAACACCATGCTCACAGCTTGGATTTTTGCAATTTTACTCATTATATTTTTACGTTTTATATTGTTAAGGGGCGGCGCAAAAATCATACCAAGCAAGGGGCAGATGTTTATTGAAGACATTTTGTCTATGCTCAAATCCATGCTTGAGCCGGTGATGGGCAAGGCGGCATTCAAAGGCGCATTCCCGATACTATTGGGCATATTTTTCTTTGTTTTGGCCATGAATTGGACTGGGCTTTTGCCCGGTGTGGGCTCTATCGGGCAAGATGAGCACGCCTCAATTTCTGCCGAGCAAGTGCAAGCATACAAAGATGCGGGCTTTCATGTTTCAAGCGGCGTTTCCGCAAATGGCAAGACGATTTTTGAGGCTTCAAAATTTACGCCATTCATACGCCCCGCAACCAGCGACTACAATACGGCGCTAGCATTGGCGCTAATCTCTTTTGTGGCTTGGTTTTATTTTGTGATGAGATACGCCGGCCCAACGGCATTGGCGAAAGACTGGTTTGCAAACAAGGCGGATAAGTCTGATACGCCCAAGCTCATATATTTTGCGCTCTTTCCAATATTTTTTGCGGTGGGGCTTATTGAAGTCATATCCGCTTTGATTCGCCCAATTTCCCTCTCTTGCCGACTCTTTGGCAACGTCTTTGGCGGTGAGGTTTTGCTCGAGAGCATGTACGGAATAGCTCCGTATCTTTTGCCTGTGCCGTTTTGCCTTCTAGAACTTCTTGTGGGGTTGGTGCAAGCGCTCATTTTTACTTTGCTGACGGCGGTTTACATTGGTCTTATTACAAATCATGAAGACTCTCAGCACTCTGAACACTAATTTTTAACAAATAAAAAGGAACACAACATGATAGAAATATTCGCAGAAGCAACAAGCGCAGTTAATGGATTATCGGGCAATTTGCATATAGCATTGGGCTGTATGGCGGCTGCATTGGGCGTGGGCATGGTAGGCGCAAAAGCTGTTGACGCAGTGGGTCGCAACCCTGGCGCAAGCGGCAAGGTTTTAATCCAGAGCATTTTGGGCATGGCGTTGGCAGAGGCTATCGCATTTTATGTAATCTTCCTTGCAAAGTAATTTTGCATAAGAGATTTTTACAATGACTATTATCCTTGCCAATTCGGAAGCACTCAGCTTCCTGACCACTCTGGGTGTTGAGTGGGGCTTTTTCTTTGGGCAGATGCTCAGTATTCTGCTGATGTTTGCGGCGCTTTGGTACTTTGTATTCAAGCCCGTAATCAAAACTGCGGACGAACGGCAGCGTCAGATTGAAAAGGGCCTTAAAGACGCCCAAGATGCGGCAAAATCTCTGCAAAATGCCGATGCTCAAGCGCAGGAAAAAATAAAAGCCGCCGCACTTGAAGCAACGGAGCTTATCGCAAAGACCAGACTCGATGCCGAAAAACTTATTGAGGATGCCAAGGCGGACAGCCTCAAAAAAGCCGCCGAAATTCAAAAACAATCTGCGGAGCAAATTGCTTTGGATAGGCAAAAAATGCAAGACTCCCTCAAGCTTGAAGTTGCCGCATTGGTCATCAAAACCACTACAAAATTAGTCGGCGATATTTTGGATGAAAAACAAAAATCCACGCTTGCCGACAAGGCTGCGCAAACAATTAAAGAGGTCTCTAAGTGAATCTGAAGGCTCAGGCGCTCTACTTGGCAAACTGCTCTTTGAATGAGCAGGGCATCTTGGATGCCCAAAGGGTTGAAGCGGCGCTTGCCTATATTGAAAAGCATTTTGAACATTTGCAAAAATTGCGCATAATGCAGATTTATAAAAAGAAAATCTCAAATATTGCCAATGCGCAGAAGGCGCACATTGAGTACTGCGGCGCACTGTCTCAGGAAAATTTGGACGGCTTAAAGACATTTTTGCAAGGCAAGATTGGTTTAAATGTCAATGTCGATATTATCGAAAATCAGGCGCTTTTGGGCGGCGTAAAAATGTTCGCCGCAGACAACGTCTGGGAAAATTCCATCCGCTTACAAATAGAAAATTTAGAAAACACGCTCAAGTAAAACATCATGCAAAGCGACATACTAAAGCAAATAGAAGAAGGCATTGAACGCCTTGAAAATGAAAACCGCAAGAGCAACGTCGGCAAAATCATCGCCACATCGGACGGCGTTGCACGCCTATCTGGCTTGAGCGAAGTCATGTACAATGAAATGATTGAGTTTGAGGGCGGTATATTCGGCATGGCGCTCAACCTAAACGCCGACGAGGTGGGCTGTGTGCTTTTGGGCGACACTTCCTCAATCAAAGAGGGCGCAGAGGGCAAGACTACGGGCAGGCTTTTAAGCGTACCCGCAGGCAAGGCGCTTTTGGGCAGAGTTGTGGATGTCTTGGGCAGGCCCATAGACGGCAAGGGCGAAATCAAGGCGGAAGCCTCTTACCCTGTTGAAAAAATCGCACCTGGCATCATCCCCAGAAAGAGCGTGGATCAGCCTTTGCAAACAGGCATACTTACTATCGACGCCATGATACCCATTGGCAGGGGTCAGCGTGAACTTATAATAGGAGACCGTTCTACGGGTAAAACGTCCATTGCGCTCGACACCATTATAAATCAGGCAAGGCTCAATAAAGAGGGCATTGCAAGCGGAGATAAAAATTTTAGACCAGTGTATTCTATCTATGTTGCAGTTGGTCAAAAGAACGCAAATATAGCCCGCACAATCCAGCTTCTTGAGGAGCAAAACGCAATGGAGTTTACGGTGATTGTTGCTGCAAGTGCATCAGAAAACGCCGCAAATTTATATATTGCGCCATACTCGGGTTGCGCAATGGGTGAGTGGTTTATGGAAAATGGCATGGACGCCTTGATTGTCTATGACGACCTTTCAAAACACGCCGCCGCTTACAGGCAAGTTTCCTTGGTGCTAAAGCGCCCTGCCGGACGTGAGGCTTACCCTGGAGACGTTTTTTATCTGCACAGCCGTCTGCTTGAGCGTTCCGCACGCCTCAACGAAGAAAATGGCAACGGGTCTTTGACGGCATTGCCCATCATTGAAACGCAGGCTGGAGACGTCAGCGCATACATTCCCACAAACGTAATTTCAATCACAGACGGTCAGATTTTCTTGGAGACGGACTTGTTTAACCAAGGCGTGCGCCCCGCAATATCTATCGGCATATCGGTGTCTCGTGTTGGTTCCGCCGCACAGATTAAGGCGTTTAAGCAAGTTGCTGGCAAAATCAAGGGCGAATACGCCCAGTATAAGGAGCTTGCCGCCTTTGCCCAATTTGGCTCAGATTTGGACGCGCGCACAAAGTCCATCATAGACAACGGCGATAGATTGGTAGAAATTCTCAAGCAGACCAATAACTCTCCGCTTTCTGTTGAGGCGCAAATCGCCTTGCTTTGGGCAAACCAAAACGGATTTTTTGCCGACGTTGAAGTCAAACGCATTGTCGAAGCTTCAAAAAGCTTCAGGGATTATTTTGCCAACAGATTTGCAGACTTGCTCAAAGAAATAGTAGCCAAGAAAACTTTGGATGAAGATTTGAGCGCCAAGTTAAAATCTGCCGCCACTGAATGGAGGAAATCTTTTGCTTAAAAGATGAAAGGTCTAAGAGAAATAAAAAACCGCATCAAGGCTGTTGGAAGCACGGGCAAAATTACCCATGCCATGCAGCTTGTTGCCGCCTCAAAAATGAAAAGGGCGCAGCAGGCGGCGGAAAAGGGCAGGGCGTACACGCTGCTGCTTTTAGACCTCTTAAACACCATTGAAAAAGCGGGCGGGCAATTTTCTCGCCATCCGCTTTTTGATGTAACAAGAGAGGCTAAAAAACGCCTGATAATAGTTTTTTCGACAGATAAAGGCTTGGCAGGCCCTCTCAACACAAACCTCTTTAAACATCTTCTGGAGCTGCCCAGAGATTGCGACTTTATAACAGTCGGCGACAAGGCTACAAAGTTCCTCACAAGGCTGCATAGGAACGTTGTTGACCCTTTCAAAATTTCCGACAGCGTGAGTTTCTCGGAAATTAAGCCCATAGCGGAAGCCGCAATGAAACGCTTTTTAAGCGGAGAGTGCGACACTATTGAAGTTTTGTATTCAGAATATGTCAACACTCTCAAGCAAGAACCCATGCTTGTAAAACTAGCCCCCGCCTCCGAACTTTCCGGCTGTATTGAGCATCTGCGCAGCTCATTTAAAATGGATATAGCAAAGCCGCTTGAAGAATCCAGAGAGTTCTCTTTCATACCTGCCGTCAAGGGTGAGGAGCAAAGCAAAGAGGTCTTAAATAGGCTGCTTAATTTCTATCTAAACAACGCAATGTTCCGCATGGCGCTAGACGCAAAGGCATCTGAACAATCGTCCAGAATGGTCGCCATGAAAAACGCCAGCGAAAACGCAGACAACCTAATTGCAAAACTTTCTTTAGAATTTAACAAGGCGCGCCAAAGCGCAATCACAACAGAAATCATAGAGCTTTTTGCTTCAAACCAATAATTTTATCATGAGTGAATCAATAAACACAGGCAAGGTAACGCAAGTAATAGGCGCAGTTGTTGACGTGGTATTTTCGGAAGGAAAAATTCCCGACATTTACAATGCACTGAATACAACAATCAATGTCGGCGGCGTTGAAAAAAAGATAGTTTTGGAAGTTCAACAGCATCTTGAAGACTGCGTTGTGCGCACGGTATCTATGAACGCCACAGACGGGCTGAGCAGGGGCGCAAGCGTTTTGGACACCGGCAAGCCCATTATGGTGCCCGTGGGCAATCAAGTGTTGGGCAGAATTTTCAACGTTACAGGAGACACTGTTGACAATAAAGTTGCACTTGAAGTTAAAGAGCGTTTGCCTATTCACAGGCAAGCGCCCCCTTTGGTTGACCAAAGCACGCACGCTGAAATTTTGGAAACGGGCATTAAACCCATAGACCTAATCTGCCCATTCGTAAAGGGCGGAAAGGTTGGCGCATTTGGCGGTGCGGGCGTGGGCAAAACCGTTGTTATTATGGAGCTTATAAACAACATCGCAAAGGCGCACGGCGGATACTCCGTATTTGCAGGCGTCGGCGAACGTTCCAGAGAGGGCAACGACCTTTATCATGAGATGGTAAGCTCCGGCGTCATCAATGAGAAAGAGCCTGAAAAATCAAAAGTGGCGCTGGTGTACGGTCAGATGAATGAACCCCCCGGCGCACGTATGAGAGTTGCATTGTCTGCGCTTACCATGACTGAATATTTCCGAGATGTGCAAGGGCAAGACGTTTTGCTTTTTATAGACAACATCTTCCGCTTTTCGCAAGCAGGCAGCGAGGTTAGCGCATTGCTGGGGCGTTCGCCGTCGGCAGTGGGTTATCAGCCAACGCTCGCCCAAGAAATGGGGCAGCTGCAAGAGCGCATCACTTCAACCAAAAAAGGCTCTATAACTTCTTTCCAGGCGGTTTATGTGCCAGCCGATGACCTTACAGACCCCGCCCCCGCAAACACATTTTCGCACTTAGATTCAACAATAGTTTTGGATAGGGCGATAGCCTCTTTGGGCATCTACCCCGCAATAGATCCGCTTGCCTCAACCTCAAACGCACTCACTCCGACGATAGTCGGGCAGGAGCATTTTGACGTCGCCAGAGGCGTGCAGGCAATACTGCAAAAATATAAAGACCTGCAAGACATCATTGCAATCTTAGGCGTTGATGAGCTTTCCGATGACGACAAAATGGCGGTCTTTAGGGCAAGAAAAATCCAGAAATATCTTTCCCACCCCTTCCACGTGTCCGAGATTTTCAACGGCGTGCCCGGCGTTTATGTTTCAACGGCAGACACTATCAGGGGCTTCAAAATGATCCTCAATGGAGAGCTTGACCACGTTAATGAAAATGACTTTTTCTTGAAGGGCAAAATTGAAGAAGTTTTGGAAGCCCATGAAAAAACAAAATCTAAAGACTCAAAATAATGGCTCTTAGGCTTGAGATAGTAACCCCTGAAGGTATCGTTTGGTCGGACGATGTAAAAAGCGTTGTGCTGCCAACTATCGACGGCGAAATGGGCATTCTGGCGGGGCATATCCCGCTTATTACAAAGCTAAACGCCGGCGATTTGCGGGTGGAAATGCTCAATGGCAAAACGGAATTTCTGGCGGTGGATATTGGCTTTGCAAGATGTATGGCGGACACCGTATCCGTGCTCACGGAAGCCGCAATCAAATTTGAAGATTTGGACGACGCCAAAATCAAAGCCTCTAAAGAAGCCGCAATAGCCGCATTGGCGGAATCGCACAAAAACAAATCTAACGCCTCACCAGAAGAAATCGAAAGGCTTGAAGCCGTACTGCGCTTTGCAATAGTGCAGGAACTCGCAAAATCTAAACGTAAATGACATCTGAACCTGAAAATCAAAATAAGTCAAAACACTTTGTCAGACAAATTATAGAAGAAGATTTATCAAAAGGTCTTCAGCGTGAAGACATACGCACCCGCTTTCCTCCTGAGCCCAACGGCTGCCTGCATATAGGCCACGCAAAGGCTTTTTGTTTGGACTTTGGCATGGCGCTTGAATACGGCGGCAAATGCAATCTGCGCTTTGATGATACAAACCCAACTAAAGAGGACAACCGCTTTGTTGAGGCAATCAAAGAAGACATACGCTGGATGGGTTTCGACTGGGAAAATCGGGAGTTCTACGCTTCAGACTATTTTGAAAAGCTATACAACTACGCCTTGGAACTGATTGAAAATAACAAGGCATACATTTGCACGCTTTCCCCCGAAGAATTTAAGGAATACAGAGGCATCCCTGGCAGACCGGGCAAAGATAGCCCCCATCGCAACAGGCCAATGGCAGAAAGTCTGGATATTTTTAAGCGCATGCGAAACGGCGAATTTGCCGAAGGCGCATACGTCTTGCGCGCCAAGATAGATATGGCAAACCCCAATCTGCATTTGAGAGACCCTGCCATTTACAGAATCAAACACGCCGAACATATACGCACGGGCAAATCTTGGTGCATATACCCCATGTATGACTTTGCGCACTGCCTTTCAGACGCCATTGAAGGCATAACACATTCTCTTTGCACGCTTGAGTTTGAAGTGCACAGACCCCTTTACGACTGGTTTATAGAAAACACCAGCATCATAAAAACGCTCAAAGTTCAGCCAAGGCAGAATGAATTTGCGCGCCTGAATTTGTCGCACACAATGATGAGCAAGCGCAAGCTCCAGCAGCTTGTGGAGGAAAAAATTGTGGAAGATTGGGACGACCCCCGCATGCCCACATTATCTGGTATGCGCCGCAGAGGTTACACTCCGCAGGCGATAAAAAATTTTTGCGAAGAAATTGGCATTACAAAATTCAACAGCCTTACGCAGATTGCGCTTTTAGAGCATTGTCTGAGGGCAGACTTGAATAAAGTAGCCCTGCGCCGAATGGCGGTTTTTGACCCATTGCTTGTAGAAATTACAAATTGGGAAGATGGCTTGGTTGACTGGCTTGACGCAATCAACAACCCTGAAGATGAATCTGCGGGAACACGCAAAGTGCCGTTCTCAAAACACATATACATAGAAAAGTCGGACTTTATGGAGAACCCTCCCAAAAAGTATTTTAGGCTTTCTCCAGGCACAGAAGTGCGCCTGCGTTACGCATATATCTTGAAGTGTGTTGATGTTGTAAAAAATGCGGACGGCTCTGTGGAAAAACTGCTTTGTACCATAGACACTGAAAGTCGTGGCGGCAACGCTCCGGACGGCCGCAAGATTAAGGGCACAATACACTTTGTAAGTAAAGACCACGCCCTCAAAGCCAAAGTGCGCCTCTTTGACAACCTCTTTACGAAGGAAGATTTAAGCAATCTGGGCGACGATGAGAATTTTAAGGATTACCTTAATCCAAATTCTTTGACGGAAACTGAAGCGCTGCTTGAGCCTTCTTTAAAAGAAGCCAAGCCTCAAGAGCCTTTGCAGTTCGAGCGCAACGCCTATTTCACCTTAGATTCAAAATCTTCCGATGCGCTTGTTTTTAACCGCACGGTTACGCTTAAAGAATCCTTTGTAAAATAAATTTTAGGTAATGCAAAAACAAAAAACCTCTCAGATTGAGAGGTTTTTTTTGCATGATAAATTATTATACGTTTTATATTTTTGCCAAAATATATCCGCCGTCTGATATGATTTTTTTCTGTAAAACTTTTACGTTTATTTTACGCACAGATTTATTTTCATCGGCAGACATTGCCGCAGCGTAACCCGCCGCCTGACCCGTTATAAAGCAAGCCGGCATCACCCTGATTGAGCCGTGCACAAGCTGGTCGGCGCTCACACAGCGTCCGGCAATAAGCAGGTTGTCAAAGCCTTGCGGTGTTAAAATTCTGTACGGTATGCCGTAACTTTCTCCGTCTTTATATTTGTACACCTGGTCAAATTCTTTGCGGTGCTGCGCCAAAGATTTTGCGTCGGTATCGGAAGGGTGTATATCTATGGGATAACAGTAGCGCCCAATCTCGTCGTCGAACACCGCACGCTTTTTGTAGTCTTCAATATTCAAAACATATTCGCCGATTATTCGACGTGTCTCCCTTATACCAAGCAGGTTTGCGGTGTCTATCACCTTTGCATTTTCAAAACCTTTTATGTAGGTGTTGTAGTAATTTTCAAACTCCGGCATACTTTTGCGCGCACTTAAAAGCGCTTTGGTAATTGAAACTTCATCCGTTGCGTCGAGATTAAATGTGTGCCCTATATTGCCCACGCCATAAGTCTTTCCAAGCCTGTGTATGCCCGTCATGTGCGGGTCTTTAACGGTAAATATGCCGCTTTCAAAAGCTTCTTTGAGCTTATACGCTTGCGTGTGGTGCGCAATATCGGGGCGCACTTTGTCCCACTCATCCCAATTTATGTCTGTCCAAAGACTCATTAAAGAGCCTGGCATGAGCTTGCCTGAAGCGTCGCCTTTTTCAAACTTTGCATTTGCCATTGCCGCCAAATCGCCGTTGCCTGTGGCGTCTATATACACTTTTGCTTTCACGGCAAATATTCCACTTGGCGCAGCGCACACAACATAATTTATTTTGCCGCCTTTGGCATCTGCGGCAATCAATCTGGTATAAAATGAAAAGCCTATTCCAGATTCCTGAGCAAAGCCATCATAGACCCTCTTGAGGGCTTCAACATCTATGCAAGGCCCCGCATATCTGCGCTCTTTGGCAAGGGTGTCCACAAGTTTTCTGCCAAAGCCTCCGCACAAAAAGTGCGTGCCATCTTTGGGCTCTGTCCAAATTGTGTCATTGTAAATTTTACGGGCCTCCGTGCGAGGGCTAAAAGCGTCGGTCATCTGCGTAAATACGGGAACCCTGCCGCCCGTTCCCATTCCGCCAAAAGAAGATACCGCTTCCGCCAAAAAAACTTTTGCCCCTGAATTTGCCGCAGTTACGGCGGAAGAAATGCCCGCAGGGCCGCCGCCCGCCACAAACACATCAACTTCATATTTTACGGGTATTTTTTGTGAAAATGAAATTTCTTTTCCCTCGGCATTTTCTGCGGCAAGCGCCGACGAACTAATAGCCGCCGTACCCAAACCCGCAAGGGCAGTTGTCATATTTTTAAAATATTCTCGTCTATTCATGTTTTTCCACTAAATCGTTTTAGCTGAATATGTCAAACTTTTTTGCTTGTGAAGTTTCAGGCAAAAAAAGATAATTAAAGCTGCGAATCTTCAAAAATCTTATGGACAGAAAAACTTTTTTAAAAACCGGATTTTTCACATCTCTTGCGTCCGCCATTTTGCCAAGGCTATGCGCTGAAACCGAGCAGAAATTTTCAAGCCAAAAACTTCCCAAAGACGTTTCTTTTTGTCAGAGAGTTTTTAAAGTAAATACTCCCTCAAAATTACGCATCCAAATTCCCGAAAAATTTAAGAAAGATGTGCTTCAAAATCCTCAAGGCTTCAAGCTTGTCTGCCTTAGTTCCGACAGGTATGCGATGAGCGCAAAGAAACGTTTGTATATAGACTTCCCGCTTTGGAGACGGTCGGAAAAAATTGACAAGATGAATTATGAAAACGCCCTTGTAGATTTTGAAATTGAAGAAGACCGCCTTTTAATTGACGTCAATTTTGCAAATGAAGATTTGTACGTTATGGAACTTTTCAAAAAAGATTCCATGAAAAAACCAATTTTTAAAGAGCATGTTTTTGCCGTAAAAGAAGATTTATTTGATATGCGCCCCTTTAAAGGCGATATGCACATGCATTCAATTTTTTCAGACGGGAAAAATACTCCCGAAGAAATGGGGCATAAGTGCCTGCAACTTGGCATGGATTTTCAAGCACTTTCAGACCACAATAAATATGAGGGTTCTCAACATTTGATGGAGGCTTTTAAAGATCTCAATACTTCTTTAAAAATACTGAATGCGGAAGAAGTGCATGTAAGCGCAGTGCATGTCCATAGCATAGGTTCAGATAGAAGCATTACAAACTGGGTGAATGAAAATAAGGAGACATTTTCAAAAAGTGTCGAAAAAATATTAAGTACTCTGCCAAAAAATTTAGATAGTGTTGATGCCAGAGATATTGCGGAAACTGAAGCCGCTTTTGATTTAATAAGAAGTTTTGGGGGCATTGCGCAGTTCAATCATCCTTATTGGTATAGGGGTGATGAATGTATGCATGTCAGCAAGACTGTGCGTGAAGAAGTTTTTAACAGGAAAAATTTTGATTCAATAGAAGTTGTCAACAGCCTAGTAAATCCTTCCGCCACAGATCTTATTTTGTCGCACGTTATGGAGCTTTTGCTGAAAGGTGCGGACTATTCAATAATTTCAGATTCCGATGCGCACAGCATAACACAAATCGGCGGCGCTTACACGATAGTTTTTGCGAAATCAAAAGATTTTAAAGATTTAAAAGCATCAATACTTGATAAAAAGAATGTGGCTGTTGACAATAGGCCCGAGCATCATCCCGAAATTTTTGGCAATAGGCGCTATGTTTTCTATGCAGATTTTTTAATTAAAAATTATTACCCATCTTTGACCAAATTAAAATTAGATGAATCTGAAATTTTGGCTTTAATGTTGCCTTTGCTTAAAGAAAAAGATTCCGAAAAATTTACTACGCTCAATAAAGAATTGGCCGAAAAATCTGATATAGTAAAAAAATATTCTGATAGTTTTTTTGGATAAAAAACGCTAAGTAAATAAATTGTTTCATCAAAAGTTTTGGCATTAAACAAAAAAGCGTTTCAGAAAAAATTTTGAGACGCTTTTTTATTTTGTTACTTTGCAAAATAAAACACTAGCTTGCTCAATATTTTTAAAAGGATTTTTTTCTGGTTTTAGGGGGGATTTAATATCTTTGTGCATTTGGGCAAGAAAAAGCTGTTTAAGAGGCTTTATTGAGCTTTTTAGAGTGTAAGGGGATTTATATGTAAATACGTTTTTGACAAAATTTAAAGCAAGCTAAGCAAAGGAATATAATATGTTATATATATTTAATTTATAAATATATTCTTATTAATATAGGCTGTGAATATGTGAACTAGATTTTTAAGTTGCCTATTATTAATTATATAAATGATTGAATTATTGGTAGTAGGTCTATAAAAAAATATGAATAATTTTATGTTTTCAACAAATTGACAATCTATGAAAAGGTTATATTCAGATTGTTCTTAGGCTTATTAACAAGATATTAACAATGAAAAAAACGAGCTAAAATTTAATTAAAAATTACTGCTTAAAATTTTAAAAGCCTCTGCCTTGTCTATAAAAATTTGTTTTTTGAGAGCCTCTAAAGATGGGAACTTTTTTTCCGCTCTTAAGAATTTTAAAAATTCCACTTCTATTTTTGCGCCCGTAGAAAAATTTGGAGTCTTAAATAAATTTGATTCTAAAATTGGTTCTGAAATTTTTTCTACCGTTGGGTTTAACCCATAATTTGAAACAGCGTAAGATGAAAATTTCTTTTTACCTAAATATTTTACCTTCGTTAAATAGACACCATATGGCGGTTTGCAATCAGGATTGAATTTTATATTCAAAGTTGGAAAGCCCAGTTTTTTCCCCAGTTTTTTCCCTGCTATTACTTTACCAAAAGCAGAATAAGGATTAAAATTCATATCCTTAATATAATCAACCTTACCATCTTCAATAAGGCTGCGCAGCCTAGAAGAACTCACCCTTGAGCCTTCAAAATACACGCCTTTTACAGCGCAATATTGAATGCCAAAATTTTTTGAATTATTTTTAAGCCATTCTGCACCGCCACTTGCGTTTGAACCAAAGTGAAAATTTTCTCCACTTACCAAAGCTTTTAAATTTGGGAATGATTCTTTCAAAAAAATTAAAAATTCCTCAGGTGATTTTTTGGAAAATTCTTTGTCGAAATTTTTTACAAAAACCTTGTTTATCTTTTGAGATTTAATTTTTTCAATGCGCTGCTCAAGTGTGGATACGAGGCGCACAACCCTAGTCTTGGTTATTTTTGAGGGGTGTGGGAAAAATGTGAGCACCGCCGATTTTGCGCCAAATTTTTTTGCCAAACTCAAAGTTTTTTTCAATACCGCAATATGCCCCTTATGCACGCCGTCAAATACCCCCAATGCCAAGACCAAAGCGCTTCTGTCAAAAAATTCAGAGGCTTTTATGCCGAGATGTTTTTTTGAATTTTTCATTGGGCAGGATTCAATTTAGTTGAGGACAAATATAAAAGGCGCTTTGTTTTCCAAACAAAAAATTTGTATCAGAGCGCAAAGCTAGGCACTGCGCTTGCAACGGGAATTAGGCGTGATTTTATTGCCGACAAGCCAAGATCGTTTAGCTGCTCTATTGTTATTGCGTCTGCCACGTTGAATTTGTTGCTGGCAGTGCGTCGTAAAGATGTCATATATGCGCCGCAACCGATTTTTTGCCCCAAGTCATGGCAAATTGTGCGCACGTAAGTGCCCTTGCTGCAATGCAGGCAGAATGAGGCTTCAGGCGTATTCCAACCCAGAAGTTCAAATTTTGAAACGTTGATAAAGCGAGGTTCTCTTGGAACGTCCTGACCCTTTCTGGCGAGTTTATAAAGAGGCACGCCTTTAATTTTTTTTGCGCTGAACATGGGCGGTGTCTGGTACTGGTCGCCCAAAAAAGATGTCATAAGCTTGCGCAGGTCTTCCTCAGAAAGGTCTGGCACAGGCGCTTCCGAGGTAATTTCGCCATCGGAATCCTGAGAATCTGTGGTTTTGCCGAGAGTAAAAGTGCCCTCATAGACTTTGTCCAAACTCATAATATATTGGGAGACCTTTGTTGCCCTGCCCACAAGAATCACCAACAGCCCCGTGGCAAGAGGGTCTAGCGTTCCGGCGTGGCCGACAGCCTTCATTTTAAGTTTTCTGCGCACCATATCCACAACATCGTGCGATGTGCAGCCCTGATGCTTGTCTATTAGGAGTATTCCTTCAAATTCCATACTAAATTTTTTTATATAATTTTTTTTCAATAGCGCCAAGCAGCTTTGGCAGAAATTCTGTAAGATTTGTGTTTTTTACGCTGAAGCCCGCCGCCGCCTTATGTCCGCCGCCGCCGAAAATGCCGGCAATTTCATTGACGCAAAGACTTTGGTCTTTGGCGCGCAAAGAGCCTTTAAGGCCGTCTTCAAGCAGCTCAATAATTATGGCAATTTCTACGCCGTCTATGCTGCGTGCATAGTCAACCAAGCCGTCGGTGTCTTCTTTGGTAGAGCCGGTTCTTTCAAAGATATCTAAAGGCAATACGCCCATGCAGACCCTGCCGTCAAAGCGCATTTCCAAATTTTGCAGATAATATGCCAAGAGCTTCAGTTTGCCGAAGCGTTCACGCTGATAAAGCTCTTTGGCTACCAAAGCGGGGTCTGCGCCAAGCTCAACAAGTTTTGCCGCAATCTTAAAAGATTTAAGGGTTGTAGAGGCGGTTGTAAATTGCCTTGTATCTGTGGCAAGACCCATAAAAAGGCGGTCTGCGTTGATTTTTGAAATCCCAAGCCCCGCATCCAAAAGAAGCCCCGCAATCATTTCGGCGGTGGCGCTTGCGGTGGTGTCTAAAATATTTACTTTCGCATAGGGCGCATTTGAAATGTGGTGGTCTATGCAAGCCAGAGGAAGCGGGAAGCGCTTTGAAAATTCTTCTCCGGTGCGCAGATAATCGGCGCAATCTACGGTTATTATTTCGTAAGAAGTGTCTGTAAAAGTCTTTGCGTCAAGCAGCGTTCTGCCGTGGGCAAAGTTCTCATAAAGATAGGGCAGGGTGTTGTTGTTTAAGCAAATAACGTCTGCAAACTTGCCGGTTTCAGAGAGCGCATCGGCAAGCGCAAATTGAGAGCTTATGCAATCGCCATCAGGCCTAAGATGGCCAATAACCGCAATTTTTTTGCCTTCCAAAGATTTTAGAAGTTCTTGAAAAATTTCTGAAAACTGAGGCAAAAACTTCATCAATTAGTCTTCGTTTTGGTCGGGATTGTCATCATCCTCGTCGGCAAGTGGGGATGTTTCATCAAGCTCGTCAAGCAAATCCATAACCCGCATGCCTCTGGAAATAGAATTATCTAAAATAAAATTGAGCGCAGGAGTGTATTTTAAAATGACCTCTTTACCCATTAAAAAGCGCAGTTCGTTGCGTATTGAAAGCAAGAATTTAAGCGCCTTTGCAGAATCTTCCCGAGAGCCCAAGACGGAAAAGTAAACGCTTGCGTTGCGCAAGTCCGGAGAGACGTCAACATCTGTGAGGGTTATATTGACGGACTCCGAGCGCCATCTGCTGTGCAGACAGTCGCTCAGGCATTGGCGCATAAGCTGACCGACTCTGATTTTGCGTTGGCTCATTTTTTAAAGGTCTGGGCGGATTTCAAGAATTTCAAAACACTCAATTATATCGCCGACTTGATAGTCGGAAAAGCCTGTTACGTTCATGCCGCATTCATAACCGGCGCGCACTTCGGAGGCGTCGTCTTTAAAGCGTTTAAGATCGCCAACTCTGCCCTTGGCAATTTCTTTGTCTTTGCGGAACACCCTTGCGAGTTTATCCCGCTTAATGATGCCTTCCGTAACCATACAACCCGCAACTTTGCCGCCCTTAGAAACGGCAAAGACCGCACGCACTTCAGCCTGACCAAGCTTATTTTCTTTAAGCTCTGGGTCTAAGAGACCCTTCATGGCTTCACGCACCTGATTAATCAATTCGTAAATAATATTATGGGTGAGTATATCGACATTTTTGTGCTTTGCCTGACCCGCAACGCCATTTTCCTGCTTTACGTTGAAGGCGACTATTGATGCGCCTGCGGTTGCCGCAAAATCAATGTCGTTTTTGGTTATGAGCCCGACACTTTGGTCTATGACTTCAAGCTTCACCTTGTCGCTTTTTATATCTAAAAGGCAAGCCGCCAAGGCTTCAACCGTGCCGGACACGTCAGACTTTACAACGCACTTAAAGACCTTCTGGTCTTTGCTTGCAATAGCCGCCATCAAGTCTTCAATGCTTGCGGGCTTTGCGACATTTTCCGCAAGAGACTTCTTTTTGTTTTCAAGAATACGCTCATCGGTGAGCTTTCTTGCGGCTCTGTCATTTTCAACCTTTTCAAATTTTTCGCCGGCGTCCGGTGCGCCGGACCAACCCATGATTACAACGGGCGTACTTGGCAAGGCTTTATCAAGCTTGCCGCCCTTGTCGTCCAAGATGGCGCGCACTTTACACCAATTTTCACCGCATACAAGCACATCGCCCTGTTTGAGTGTACCCGTCCTGATGATTGCGGTGGTTGTTGCACCCCTGCCCGGCTCAAGCTGGCTTTCTATGATGTCGCCCTCTACATTGCGCTTGGGGTTTGCCTTAAGCTCCATAATTTCAGCCTGCAAAAGTACGAGGTCTAAAAGTTGGTCTATATTTGTCTTTTTAAGAGCCGATACCGCACAGCAAAGAGTTTCGCCACCCCAGTCTTCAGGGGCAATGTTGCGCTTTTGCATTTGTTGCTTAACCCTGTCTATATTTGCGCCCTTGGCATCCATCTTGTTGATTGCCACAACCACGGGCACGCCCGCTTTCTGGGCAAATGCAAGCGCCTCGTCTGTCTGCGGCATAAAGCCGTCATCTGCGGCAACAACAAGAATTGCAATGTCTGTAACATTTGCGCCTCTTTCACGCATTTTTGAGAACGCCGCATGGCCGGGAGTGTCAAGGAAAGTGAGTTTTTTGCCGTTTCTATCAACCTGATACGCCGCAGTATGCTGGGTTATGCCACCCGCTTCGCCGGCAACAACATTTGCGTTTCTGATGGAATCCATGAGCGTTGTCTTGCCGTGGTCAACATGGCCCAAGATAACAACAATAGGCGGTCTTTGCTCAAGATTTTTTGGGTCTTCTATCAAAGATGCCGCCTTCTTTTTGGCTTCTGCTGCGGCAATTTGCTGTTGCTGCTGTTCGCCCCTATGTTTGATATCCAGCGTAAAGCCGTGTCTTTCAGCAATTTTTAATGCGATAGATTCTTCCAAACTCAAGTTCATAGAGGCAAAGATGCCCATGTCCATAAGTTCAGAAATCAGCTTGAAAGGCTTTATGTCTATTAGTTTTGCAAAGTCCCTCAAAATGATTGGCGGCTTGATTTGCAAAGTTTTAAGACCCTTGTCTTTTGCATCGTCAATATCTTCAACCTTTGTGGCGGGTGTTGCCGGGGTTCTGGCAAAAGAAATTGGCGGAGGCGTATTCCTAGGCGGAATTGCCGGCGCAGGCTTGCTAACACGGATGTCAACAGAAGGCTCGGCAGTTTTTTCTATGCTTGGCTCAGACTTTACGATTTCAGGCGTTTTTAGAGGCGTGAAGGCCGCGGGCTGAGGCTTTGCGCTGGGCGGCACAAGCCTTGGCGGAACTGCCAAAGCGGGCTTTTTTGCAACGGGAATTGGCGGTGTCGCCGGCGCAGACTTTTTGGCTTCTTCAAGTGGCGCTTGCGGCGCTACTGGTTCTGCCGCAATGGCTGCGGGGGCGGATTTTTCAGAGGCTTTTGCTTCCTCTATAGCCTTTTTTTCTTCCTCAACATCTTCCTGAGACTTAACTATTTTGACGGGTTTTTTAGGCTCATCATCTTTTATCTCAGGCTCACTGGCGGTTTGCGTTTTCTGAGCGAGAAACTCTTTAACGTCTTTAGTGATTGCCTCGGCATAGAGGTCTGCGATGGCGTTTGAGGAGGTTTTAATATCCAACCCATAAACATTATGACGCTGGTTGATAAACTCAATCAGGTCTTTACTTGGCATATCTAAATCTTTTGCCAGTGCGTGAATTCTTATACTCATTTGCTATGTATTCGTTTTTGCGGATTGGTTTTGTTGCAGAAAAAAATTATATGCTGCGGATTTTTTCCAGAATTTCTTGAGCTTCAGATTCCGTAAAGCCCATTTCAATAAGGTCTGAATCTTCTACGCCTTCAAAAGCTTCGGCACTGTTGATGCCGTTGTTTGCAAGTATTACCGCCTGATTTTCAGTGAGGCTTGGCAATATGTTTGCAAGGCCGCTTGCCGCATTTTGCACACGGGCGGAAAGGTTTACTTCTTCGACGGTTTCCTTTGCAATATCAAGCTTCCAGCCCAATAGGCGTGAGGTTAATTTTGCGTTGGAGCCCCTCTTGCCTATGACCACAGACAAGTCTTCTTCGGCAACTTCAAAGTACATTTTCTTTTCTTGATAATCTACCTGAATATTCTTTGCCACGGCAGGCTTGATACATTCAATCAAAAGCTCTTTAGGGTCTGCAAAGTATTTGATAACGTCAATTTTTTCGCCGCCAAGTTCACGCACAATGCCTTTAACCCTAGAGCCGCCTGCGCCGACGCAAGCGCCGACGGGGTCTATATGCGGGTCTGTAGAGCTGACCGCAATCTTTGTGCGGTAACCGGGCTCACGAGCCATGGCGTCTATCTTTACGATATTTTCCGCCATTTCCGTAACTTCCAACTGGAACAGTCTTTGTACGAATTTGTAGCTGGCGCGGCTTAAAATAATTTCAGGGCCCCTGGGGGAATTGTCTATCTCCAGAAGCAGGCAGCGTATGCGCTCACCCGGTGCGTAATCTTCACTGGGGATGCTTTCACGCTTTGGCAAAAGTGCTTCCGCCTTGCCCAAATCTACAATCAGCGCACCCTTTTCGCGGCGGCGCACCGTACCGGTAACTATGTCGCCAACGACGTCTTTATAGTCGTCAAAAATTCTCTCTTTTTCAAACTGTCTGACCTTTTGGATTATGCTCTGATAAACGTTCTTGGCGGCAATGCGGCCAAGGTTGCTTAAGTCAATTTCCCTTTCAACGACATCGCCAACCTTCGGGTTTTCAAGGTAGATTTTTGCCTTGTCAACGTGGATTTGGGTGGCAGGGTCTGCAACGCTGTCGGTAACTTCAAGCAAAGACCAAGATTTAAGTGCGCCGTTTTTTGGGTTTATCTCTATCTTGAGGTTGTAGCCCGCCTGTGCACCCTTTGAAGCCGCATTGCGGATAGCTCCCGCAATAGATTCAATCATGTCTTCACGCTTAATTTGTTTCTCTTTCTCCATGTACTCGAGAATTGCAAGAATTTCACTGCTGTTGCTCATAATTTTTCCGTTTTTCGTTGAATGAATAGACAAAAAAAGCGGGCATTAGCCCACCCTTTCTGAGAGTTTTACTATTATTGCCTATATATATGTATATAAGCCGCTCCCTTGTCAAGCCCCAAAGCTTTCGCAAAAATCAGAGCGCAAAAGGCGCTCAAAGCTCTTGGGGGAGTTCAACTTCGGTGATGTTTTTTGCGTAGGTTATGACTTCTTTGCAGGTGAGTTTGTGCAAGACTTTAATTGACGCTTCAGTGTCCAAACCTTTTTTTGCGCCACGCATAATCACTTTTGCAACTGCGCCCGCAACTTCCTTTTTTTCATCGGTGCTAAGGCCCAGCATGGCAAAGGCAAGGCTCTCCTGGAAAGCCCTTTCGCTGGATGCGTCCAATTTTGAATCTTGCGGAAGATTTTTTAAGTAGGGTCTGGCAAGCTGCATAATTTCCACGGCGGTTTTATCTTGCAAGAGAGCCTTGAACTCTCTTAGCCCCTCGTCTTTTTTTGAGCCAAAATGATATATCAACGCAAGGTACGACTTTTCAAAAACTCCTTGCAAAGTTGAATCTAAAGACGCCATCATGCCTATATAAGAAGTCTGTATAGATGCGTCTGTGGAGGCGTCGAACTTTAAGTCTGTCGGAGAAAAAACCATAGTCTTGACGCCGGATTTTTCGTTCATGGGGGCGATTCCGCCTTTGGGCACTTGAAGCGGCATTGGGTTTTCTCTTGAGCCAAGCGGCGGTGTGTTTTTTACTTCTTCCGCAAAGAGCGCAAGCGCAACAAAACCAAGAAATGTGCAAATGATTTTCTTCACGACAACATAAAAAGCCATGCAAGAAAAAATGTCAAAGTTTATTAGGTGTCAGACAAATCTCTTGCCAAGCGGCGGAATACTTAATTTTATTTTCAGCACACCTTTGAATTTTTATGACTAAAAAACTTTTTCTTGGAACGCTTATTCTTTCCGCCGCCGCCTGCTTTGCCGAAACTTATTGGCAGGGCAAATACCCTAGGGCTTTGCCCTTGAGAGAGCTTGAATGTAAAAAAGTTATCTACGCAAAAGACTTTGGCGCAATCCCCGACGACGGCAAGTGCGATGCGTCCGCTTTGCAAAACGCTTTGGATGAGCTTACAAAAAATCAAAATGCAAAACTCGTCATAGAAAAGGGCGTCTATGACATAAGTTTTTCCCCCAAAGGCAAAGAGCGTGCGTTTTATATTGAGCAAGCAAAGAATGTTCATATAGACGCCCAAGGCTCCACATTCCTGATTTCTGCGCCATTCTTAGGGCTTTTTACGGTTTATGAATCTGAAAACGTATTGATAGAAAATATCATTTTAGATTACAAAATACTGCCGCATACCAGCGCACGCATAACAAGCATAGATAAAAAAAATCTCTCAATAAATGCGGAGGTTTTTAAAGACCACCCACGCTTGGACGCCGAAAATCTCCAAACTTCGGGCACGGGTTTTTTCATGGATTCCAAGATTGCCGGCAGACCAAAGACGGGCATGGCAAACGGCTATTCTTTAAGTAAGTTAGAGTATCTGGGCAAAACTGCCGAGGGTTTGGAAAGCTTCAAGGTTTTTTTTAAAGAGCTAAAGGAAATAGACTTTCTGGAAACGGGCGACGTATATACACGCACTTGCAAGCGCTCTGCCGCCGCATTTGGCGGAGGGTTTTTAAGGCAGGTTACTTTTAAAAATATTGACATATATGCGTCCCCCGCAGGCGCTTTCACCGTCGGGCGTTCAGAGCTTGTCAACTTCATAAATTGCACAAATAAAATTAAAGAAGGCAGGTGGAAATCAACCAATGCCGACGCATTTCACATTCCCAACAATAGGCAAGGCGTATGGATAGAAAACTGCCAAATAGAAGGCATTGCCGACGACTGCGTGAATATTTATCTTGTGCCGACATTTGCCGTTGAGCAGCCGGCTTTGGACACTTTGCGTATAGTGCCTAAAGGTTCAAAAAATGACAAACCTCTTGAACGTGGGGAGTTTTTTGTCGGCGATGAAGTGTTCTTTTTTAGAAGCAAAACAAATGTTATTTTTGACAGCGCACGTGTTGTAAGCGTTGATTATGCCACGGGTTTAGTAAAGTTTGACAAGGCTTTGGAAAATATAGATTTGGGTCTCGAAAAATCAAAATGCACAACAATTTACAACGCCTCAAACTCCAAGGGCAACGTGATAATAAATAGCGTATTTAAAAATTCAAAACGCTTTGGGCTCTTTATCAAGGCAACAGACGTATTGATAGAAAATAATTATTTTGAGGGCTTGTCATCTTCCGCAATCACCCTGCACAATGAACCTGGATGGCCAGAAGGCTTGTTTTCACGCCGCATTGTGATACGGGGCAACAAATTTAAAGACAACGGCTTTGAGGAGCATTATGAGTTAAAGGGCGGCTGGCCCGGCGGCGCAATAACGTCTTTGGCGGCTGGCGCAAAATCTAAAACGCCATTCTATCTAAATTGCGATTTACTGATAGAAAATAATGAATTTCTATCTTGGAGGGGCAGGGCAATTTATCTGCGGGATACAAAAGATGTCGTAATTAAGAACAATAAAATCTGCGCCCCTACGCCGCCCTTAAGCGATAAATTTAGGATAAACGCTTCCGCCTTTGCTTTTGAAAACTGCGCAAACATTGTTGCGGAAAACAACGCAAATCAAAGCGGCAATGAGACCTTGATAAGGGAAAAATAGTCCCATACATTTAAAAAATATTAAACAAAAACTCCGGAAAACTCCGGAGTTTTTTTTTGCGCCCATTTAAAGCGTATGTTTAGAGAGCATCACAAGTTACGCAGTTTGTTTGGGACGTGCTCTAGAGAGCATTGAGCCGTTTAAGGCATCAATCTACGCCCAATAATAAAGCCACTTGCAAGCCCGGTCCGTGCACACCTTCAATAAGAATACCCTCAACATCGGCGGTTTTTGAAGGGCCCGCAATGAGAATCGTATAGGGGTTGTCCACAATGTTTTCAAAGGCTTGTGCAATGGTTTGCTTTATTTCAGAAGGGTCTATCAGCGCAATGTGTATCCATGGGGCTATAGTTGCAAGCCTGTCTGAAGTGTCTTTATCTTTTAGAATTATCATTCCGCCCTCGCCTACTGCGCCCGAGGATGCCGTGATGGCAAAATCACATTCGTCGATATTTGCCCTGTCTATACGGTTTGTGATTTTAAACTCGTCTTGCAGATAAAAAGTATCGCCGAGTTTTTCGTCAATATAGCCGCACTTGCAATTATTTTCTTTAAGGAATTTCAAGAGGGCGTCTTTGCTTTTTAAGACTATGCCGCCGTTTGCGGTAAAATTACGCACAAATGCCTCAAGCGGCGTGCCAATGTTGCGGGGGTTGGATACCAACTGCACGCTGGAAAAATCTACAACGCCCGCAGTTTCAGGCTTTGTTTCAGACGCTCTCAAGCGTTTAAAGAAATCTACCTTATCCATTTTTAGACCACTTTCTAAAATTGCCGCCCTTAAATTTTGGGAGGGTTCTTGTTTTTGTCCAACGCCAAAGAGGGCCAAATTTTATCAAGCCAAGCGGCATTAAATTGCCCAGTTTTGAAAACGGCAAAGAAAATTTCCAGAGCTTTGGGCTTGTTGCAAACCACGCCCAAGGTTTGAGGTTCACATCGTTTGGTACGTGCAACTTCTCTTTCTTTGCAAGGTTTCTCATTTTCACAATGAGGTCTGGCAGAGGAATTTTAGATGGGCATTCTTCAGCGCAAGCGCCACACAAAGAGCATGCCTTGGGCAAATCCGCATAGGCTTGGAAATTATCCGCAGCCCTTGCAAAAAGCGGGGATAGCACTATGCCCAAAGGCCCAGGGTATGTTGCCCTGTATCCGTGTCCGCCGATAAGCCTGAATACGGGGCATCTGTTCATGCAAGCGCCGCAGCGTATGCACTTTAAGATTTCAGCAAACTCTCCGCCCGCAATTTGGCTTCTGCCGTTGTCCAAAAAAATTAAAAACATTTCTTCGGGGGAGTTTTTTGCAGAACCTGCGCCGCTTACAAATTCAGTATATATCGTGCTGTGCTGCCCAGTTGCAGAGCGTGCAAGCAGGTTGATGAATACCGCCAATTCTCTTGCGGAGGGTATTACTTTTTCAATGCCGGCAATGGCGATGTGCGTTTTTGCGCCCGCCATTGAAAAGCGAGAATTACCTTCATTTGTGGCAATCACTATTGCGCCTTCTTCCGCCAAAACAAAGTTTGCGCCGGTTATTGCGACATCCGCCTTAATGTATTTATCTCTTAAAAATTTTCTGGCGCTTAAGGTTATCGCCTTGGGGTCGTCGTTATAGGCGGAGACTTTAAAGCTTTCAAAAGTTTTTGCAATTTCTTGCCTGCGCAAGTGCATTGCCGGTTTAACAATGTGCGAAGGCTTTTCATTGTTGAGCTGAATTATAAATTCGCCAAGGTCTGTCTCTACAATTTCTATACCGTTTTTTTCAAGATAGTGATTAAGCTCCGTCTCCTCGGTGGTCATACTTTTTGCTTTGACCACTTTTTTTGCGTTCTTTTTTTGGATGATGTCCAGCGCCAATCTGTTTGCCTCATCGGCGTCTTTTGCAAAGAGCACTTTTACGCCATTTGCTTCAAGCCTTTCCACGGCCTTTTCAAGCCTGTCGGCAATAGAGCCAGACTTGATTTTGTTGGCAAGATTGCGCAAATTTTCCAACTTGCCCTCTTCAGGATATGCGGTGGAAAATGTTTTAAGCCTAGTTTCCGTCATTGCCTTGGAGGCGTCTCCGATAGCGTGTTTTATGACGGGGTTTAAGTTTTTTGAAAAGTTGTCAACAGCCTGTTTAGCCATTTGTGCGCCCTCCAGTTTTAAGAGCCAAATGCAGAATTTGCGCAATGTGCTTAACATTGTAAGTTATGCCGAGTTTTTCCGCAATTCCCTTTTGATGCAAGAGGCATGAAGTGTCTGCGGCGACAATAAAATCCGGCGCAAGTTTGGCGATGGCGTTGACTTTTGCAACGCCAAGTTCAGAAGACAACTGCGGGAATACCACAGAGAATGTCCCGCCGAATCCGCAGCAGTCTTGTGCGCCGTCGAAGTCTTTTATTTCAAGCCCTTTTACAGATTTAAGCAGGGCGCTCGCCGCTTCGGGCGTCGGCGTATTGCGGCTGTGGCAAGAGTTGTGCATCACAATTTTTACGCTTAAAGAGGCATTGAATAAATCTGCATTCAAGACATTTTTAAGATAGTCGCAAAACTCCCAAATGCGTTTTGAAAAATCTTCTGCCGCCTTGCGCTCAGCCTCAGAACAATCTGCAAATGCGGTATTGATAGAGCCAAAAAGCATTGCCGCACAAGAGGCGCTGGGCACAACTATGGGGTAGTTGTTCTCTGAAAAAACTTTCATCGTGTGCCTGATTACTTTGCGTGCGCTTTCAAAGTCTCCGCTATTGAAGGCGGGTTGTCCGCAGCAGGTTTGCGCTTCGGGGAAAATGATCGTGGCGCCAAAAGTTTTTAAAAGTTCAACGGCGCAAATTGCGGCGTCGTCAAATATGGCGTCGCAAAGGCAGGTGAGCATAAAATTCACCTTTGTGCCTTTAATTCTGTCTAAAGGGGGCGTAAGCATAAATGAGTAAAATGAAACTTTAAAAAAGTTTGAAAGTTCGTTTTAGAACTTTTCAGACAATATATTTTTTTCAAAATTTTCAAGAGCGTCTTGCCATTTTTTCGCCTCGTCTTTGCGCGGCTCAAAAATCTTTGGGGAAACGCTGTTGATGATAATTTCACGGCCTTCCGCAAGCGACGATATATCCTTGTTTGCCTTCAGCTGCATGATTACATTGCCGAAAGTTGTAGATTCCGTAGGGCCGGCCGCAACGGCTTTGCCTGTGGCGTCCGCGGTCATTTGGTTGAGCTCGGCATCTTTGGAGCCGCCGCCCATGATGTTGAGAACATCGTTTGAAATACCCGTCAATTTTTCCAGAGTCTTAAAGACGTTTGCGTATTTAAGCGCAATGCTTTCCTGTATGCTTCTGGCAATTTCGCCGACACTGTTTGGCACAAATCTATTGCGCTTTTGGCAGTGGGTTTGTATTGCGGCAACCATGTCTTCAGGCATGACAAAATCCGCATGGTCTGGGTTGAAATGCGCCTGCATGCCCTTGGCTTCCATCGCCATTTTATCGACTTCAGCAAAGCTGTGATTTAGGCCGCTTTTCTTCCAAGATTCTCTAGATTTTTGAAAAAGCCACATGCCCGTAATATTCTTAAGAAAGCGTATGGTGTCTTCAACGCCCACTTCGTTCGTATAATTTTCGGCAAAAGAGGCGTCGTTAATGATGGGTTGTTTAAGTTCCATCCCGGTCAAAGACCATGTGCCGCTGTTGATATATGAGCAGGGCGAAGACTTTGCGGGCACGCCCGCTATTGCGCTTGCGGTATCGTGGCTGGAGGTTGAAACTATCGCCAAATTTTCTATGCCCAATTCTTCTTTGATGCCTTTTTTAAGCTCTCCAAGAATGCTGCCTGCCGGGGCAAAAGGCTGTTTGAAAATGCGTTCAGGCAGTCCCATTTTGCCAATCAAATCCCAAGACCAGTCTTTGCTTATCGGGCTGTAAAGCTGGGTTGTAGAGGCGTTTGTGCGCTCATTGGCTTTGACGCCGGAGAGCATCCAGTTGACAAGGTCTGGCATCATCAAGAAGTTTTCGGCCTTGTCTAGGGCGTTGCCTTTTTGCTCTGCAAAGAGTTGGAAAATTGTGTTGAAAAACATGAACTGTATGCCCGTTTGCGCATAGATATGCTCTTTGGAAACTTTCTTAAAAAGTTCATCCATTGCGCCGTTTGTGCGTGCGTCTCTATAAATATATGGCAGGTTTATTAGAGCGTCAGATTTGTCTAAAAGGCCGTAGTCAACCCCCCAAGTATCCACCGCCAAAGAGACTATCGCCTTGCCGTATTTTGCGTAAGCATGCCCTATGGCTTTCTTAATTTCGGCGAACATCTGAAATACGTCCCAATGCATAGATGCGCCTATTGCCGTAGGCTCCGACACCCAGCGTGAGATTTCCTCAAGATTTAATGTTTTGCCGTCGAATACCGCCGCAATTAGCCTGCCGCTGCCTGCGCCCAAGTCTATAGCCAAGAATACTTTTTTGTTGTTCATAAAATTTTAATGGTGAACCCAAGAGGCTAAACCTTAACGCATAAACTGCAATCACATAATTAAGAATTCATGCAGATTTTATGTCTTTTTGGGCGGAGAAATTACTTCTTGTCCCAAGAGGGGAGTATGATTGTTGGTCTTTTGAGTATGGGCTTGCCTTCATCATCCTCGTCTTCCAGCCCGCTTTCAATGCTCACGCCTTTTTGCCCGTTGACGTAGATAATGCGCGCCCCCACGGCTCTGGTATTGTCCTCTTTATTTATAACAAGCGGATTCTGGGTGAGCACTATGGTTTCTTTTAGCGGATAAATTTCCGCCTTGCCGCAGCTTGCCTGCTTTAGCCCTTGCGCAATTTGCACATTGCCCGACATTATTATTTTGTCTAAAACTTTGCTTTTTTCGAGAGGTTTTACGTCTTTACTAATCACCACGGGCTCGGGTTTTTTGCGCATTATCACCTCAATTTTCTCGCAAGAGCCTTGCATTTGCCTGCCGCTAATTTTTACATTGCCCTCAAAAAAGTATCTGTCTGCCGATGGCGTATTTACAAGGGTTTGCTTGTCGCTGCTTATGATTGTATGAGAAATTTTCGCATCCTTATTTGCGGTTTTTTTTGAATCTTCAAGACCCGTATTTTCAAGCTCGGGCAATTTTATGAGGGGGCGTTTGGCGGGGTTTTTTTCAGAAATAAGAAGCTCTACAAATCTATGCGCTGCGGGTTTTTCAGAAGGTTTTTCGGAGGTTTTTTCATCTTCAACTTTTGGGAATATGTGCGCAAGTTCCGCTTCCGCAACATAATTTTCTTGGGTTATAACAACATCTTCAGAGGCGACAATTTGTTTGATGGAAACTTTTTCGCCGTCGTTGCCGATATTGTCTGCATAAACGTCCATCTTTTTACAGGTCGCCTTGGCATCGTCGGAAATAATTTCCACGCCGCTTGAGAAGTTTAAAACAGTGCCTTTTTCATATTTTTTGGTATGCAAAAGGCCCGAGTTTATTACGGTTTTCCCCGAAGGTTTTTGAGCACCCTCAAAAGCCCGAGACGCACCCTGATTTATCGTGGTTACAACCTTTTTTGAGGCATCTTGTTTGTCCGCTATTGCCAGTGCGGAGTTTTGTTCTTGCAGTAAAATTATGGTGTCGGCATCCAGCCTAATTCCCTTAGATTCGTCTTCCAAACTGGCGTTTTTTTGCAACCACGTTTCAGACTTCTCGGGGAAAATTTCCAGACTTTCGGCGGCAGCGACTTTGCCGTCTTTCAAGAGCTTAACATTGCCGTTGCCGTCAATTTTATCAATTTCATTTGAGCCGTTTTTGCCTGTAAGGCTGCTTGCCCTGAGCGTGTCGCAATGCGCATTGAACTGCGAGGATATAACCTCAACTCTCCCCATGAAATCAAAATAGCTGCGTTTTTCTGCGGGTTTTTGAGAAAGCACAATTTTATCCGAACTTACAACCATGATGTCGGAACTTTTCCTTCTTTCATCTATGATTACCGCACACGCCCTAATTTTGTCGTCGGAAAATGAGCTTATGGACTGCTGCTGTTTATCGAGAAAAATTTTTGCGCCGGTTAGGGACGACTTGCTGTCGGCGTCTTTAAGTTCCGGCCTTTCAAGCAGCGTTACGGTTTCTTCGGATGGCGAAATTAGGGCAATGCCGCCCGTTGCGGATTTTGCGCCCTGAATAAAATTTACATGGCCCTTTGCAACAACTTCTTTAATGCCGTCTTTGCTTGAAGCGCCACCGGATTTTGAGGCTACGGCGCTTAACTCATCGCAAGAGGTTTTCATGTCTAAGCGTTCAATAATGACGCCGCCCTTAAAGAGGAATGTGTTGTTGTCGCCAACGTGCGTGAAGGTGGCGCTTTGGCTTTTGATTGTCATCTTGGGGGCAGGCGCTTTTTCAAAATTTACGAACACGTCTTGGGCGATGTCCAGCTTTGAAGTTTTTGCATACCAGTGCCAGTCTTTGCCGTCCAACATAAAGCCGTCGGCAAAAATTTTGAGGGTGTCGGTACTTTTTGCCTCGCTGCTTTTTGCAGAAACAGAGGCTTTGGGGCTTGTGAAGGTGAGTTTTTTCACCTGAGTTTCTTTACCGTCATAGACATCCAGTTTAAGCTGCGTGATGTCTATTTTTTCATGGGAAATATACTGCGCTGTTTCTCCAAAAAGTTCCCAATCCTTGTAGCCGCTTGTCTCGTCAAAGTTTGGCAATTCAAAGTTTTCAATGACACCCGGGAGCATTCGCATATCGGATTGCGCCGCCGCAAAATTTGCCAAGCCAAGTAAAAGCGTTGCTGTAAAAAAAATTCTCATCTATTTTAAGATAGCTTCCACCATTGCGGAAATGCCCATTTCAAGCTCCACAGTGTTTTTTGCAAGCATGTAAGCGGGGGTGGAATAAATGTTCAAATTCTCATCTTTAACAAAAGAGGTTGCGTCGCAAATTTTGTGTTTTGCGCCCATTTTTTCGATAGCGGCGGCTGTTTGCGCATCTTTGCCTATTGTTAGGATTGGAGCCTTTTGCCCCAAAACTTTTGCCGCAATTATAGGAGAAATACAGGCAAAGCCCATAGATTTTTTAAGGGCGAATGTGTTTTCTATGGCAGACTTTACGTCTGTATCCACGACACAGTCTGCGCCGTCGAAAGCAAAAGAGCATAAATTTTTTGCCGCACCAAATCCGCCGGCAAATAAAAGTGCGTCAAAATCTTTGGCGTCATATTCAGATAGCGGCAATATATTGCCTCTTGCAATTCTTGCGCTTTCCGCAAGTACGCCTCTGACCTCGCCTTTAGATTCCACGCCCTTTGAGTGGTCTATCGTATGGGCTTGGTGAATGTCTGGGGCAAAAAAACTGACTGAAGCGCCGCATTTTTCGGCGGCAAGCAAGAGGATGACGCTCTCATGGATTTCTGCGCCGTCAAACACGCCGCAGCCCGACAATACCAAGGCAACTTTTTTCATGATTCTTATAGTTTTATTTTTTTTAATTTGGGCAACAAAATTTCAGCTTCAAATTTCTACGCACAAAGTATCATACGCAAGATACATATTTGGCGGCAATTTCTGCGACCACACGCCGTAGTCTATGTGGCCCGTCATGTGTGTAAAAAAGGTTTGTTTTGCGTGCAGGTTTTGGGCGGCTTCTATCGCCTCGTAAATAGACATGTGGCTGGGGTGTTCCTTAAGTTTGAGTGCGTCTAGCACCACGACATCCGCATTTTTTGCAAGCGCCTTTGCCTCTTTGCTGAGTTTTTTACAGTCTGTAAAGTAGGCAATGCGCTTTTTGCCGAACTCAAAGACCAACCCTAAAGTTTCCACAGGGCCGTGTTTTAAGGGCGTAGAATAAATGCGCCCGCCATTTGACAGCTCCAAAATATTTGGCATTTCTTTGAGCCTAAAACAGGGGTAGCCGCGCTCTTTGGGTTTGTCGCCCAAGGCATAGGGGAACATCGCCCTGATTCTTTCTGTGCCGTATGCGTTTGAATACACGGGCAGAGTGTTGTCTTCACGCATATCGCAGAATCTGCGCAGGTCGTCCATTCCGGCTATGTGGTCGGCGTGGCCGTGTGTGAGCAAAAAAATATCGAGAGAGCGTATATCATTATCCAGACATTGCATGCGCAGTTCGGGTGCGGCGTCAACCAAGATTTTGAGGCCGCCCATGTCTATATATGCGCTGGAGCGTGTACGCCAATTCTTGCGATTTGCCAAATCAAGTTCGGTAAAATCGTTGGCTATGGTTGGCACACCCTGAGATGTGCCCGTGCCTAAAAAAGTCAGTTTCATCCAATAGAAAATATCGGCATATGATGTATGTGTTAAGCGCCGTTGTAAAGATTATTGCTATACCTGCCTGCTTGACAAAAAGACGATGTTTCTTAGTTTTAACCCCCAATGAAAGAATATCTTTACGACATGGGCTTTGAGGAATTTGCCAAGAATGAAAAACTTTCTTGGAGTCTTTCTTACGCCATAATTTCTGGGCTTTTTACGGATTTAAACAAGGCGCTCCTTTGCGATTTTTCTGACGACGCCAAAATTTATACGGCAAGAGATATTCTGGCAACGTCCTTGGCGCTTTCTAAGGATTTAAAAAAATTGTCTTCAAAAAAAAGAATAGGGCTTGTGATTCCGCCTAGCTTTGCCGCTTTAGTCTGCAACTACGCCGCCGTCTTTGCGGGCAAAATACCCGTTAATTTGAATTTTACAATGGGCCCCATTGCGGCGCAGAGCTGCATAGAAACTTCCGATATAGACCTGATTGTTAGCTCCTCAAAAGTGCGTGATAAAATTGCTGCGGCAAACCCCAAATTCCCTTGGACAAAAAATGTGGAAAATCTGGAAGACCTCGCCGCAAAAATTGAAAAGGCGGATTCTGCCGCCATTCAAAAGCTTTTGGACGCAGGGGTGGAAGAAGTCTGCAAGGCTTTTAACATAGAAAAACTTTCGGCAGATTCCGCCGAGGGTACGCTGGTTTTCACCAGTGGCAGCGAGGGTGCGCCAAAGGCGGCAATACTCACCCAAAAAAACATCATAGCAAATTGCGAGCAGGTGCGTATTTCAAAAGTCTTTGACTCCTCAGACATACTGCTTGCAAACCTGCCAATATTCCACAGTTTCGGCGCATTGTTTGAAATTTGGTATTTGGCGATAGCCTCTCAATACACAATTTCTTTAATCAGCCCGCTAGACATAAAAAACAACGTCAGGGCAATCAGAGAAAATGGCGCAACCGTCATCATAGGCAGCCCAACTTTTTTGAGGGCGTATCTAAAACACGCCACAAAGGAAGACTTGCGAACGCTTAAAAAAGCCATAGCCGGTGCGGAAAAAACGCCCGAGGGTTTTCATGAACTTTGGAATACAACCTTCAATGAAGATTCATACAAAGAAGGCTACGGTCTTACCGAGACCACGCCCGTTGTAGGCGTAAATTTGAATGAGTCGGACTTTGGATATTTTACCACAGGCAGTCGCAAAGGCTCTATAGGCAAGCTTTTCCCGGGGATGCAAGCGCGCATATTAAACCCCGCAACCCTGGAAGATTTAGGGTTTGGAGAGCAGGGCTTGCTTAGCTTGAAAGGGCCCAATGTCTTTGGCGGATACCTCAATAATCCGGAGGCAACGCAAAAGACGATGCGTGGCGAATGGCTTGTTACCGGAGATTTGGCAAGAATAGATGCGGACGGGTTTTTATATATAGACGGCAGGGTTTCACGCTTTTCAAAAATCGGCGGCGAGATGGTTCCGCATACCACGGTGGAAAACGCTTTGAATAAAGAGCTTGGTTTTGCCAACGCTGACACTCCGCAACTTGCGGTTTCTTCACGTTTAGACGAATCTAAGGGCGAGGCTCTTGTTTTAATTACAGCAACAGAGCTAAGTCTGCATCAAGTCAAAGACGCACTCAGAGACGCTGGCATAAGCAATCTTTGGCATCCAAAATATATAGTAAGAACTGAAAAAATACCTCTATTACCCAGTGGTAAATTGGATTTGGCGGCAATTTCAAAATTGGCAAAGAGTTAGTTTTAAATCTGTTGCCATTTAAACCGCACTTGGTCTAGCGCAGTTTGGAGAAAATATAAGTACGCTTTTACTTTTTGAAAAGCTCCAACTGTGTAGATTTTATCATGCCGCAGTTTTTGAGTATGCGCAGCACCTGCAATAAGTCGCTCTTGGAGTAGTTGTTGTTGATTTCGACAGAATCTACAAGATGTTGCAGCATTTGCGGATATGTGATTGCGCCTGAGACGCCCGCATTCTTCAGCAAAAAAATTGTTTCCTGCTTGAGTTTTGCAGTATTTGCAAAGGCTGGAATTATCATGATTTTTTTGATGTCTTGCGGATTGGCTTTAGGGAAAAATTCTTCCGCCTTTTTTGAGGTGGGCTTTTTAAGAAAGCTAAAAATGCCCTTGGTGTTTGCAATCAAAGAGGGCGTAAATTGCGAGGTGTGCCACGCCTTTACAGACACTACGGCGTATTTGATTTGTTTAAGACCCGCAGCGTCTAACACAAAGCCTTGCTCCGTATTTTCGGGCGCATTTGGGTTAAAGATGAAAAAATCAATTTCTTCTTCTGCGCGCTTTTTGCGGCTTTGCACCTGATATTTGCTTGTCTGATGCGTAAGAAAGCCCAGTGTTTCAAAGAATGCTTTAACTATAATTTCGTCTGCGGCTGACATGGTTTGGCGGTCTTAATAATTAATCTGTACAAGAATATAAACAAAGTTTAAAAATTTCATCAAGCCTTAAAGACGTTTAAAAAGGGCAAAGGCGTAAACATTTTTAAAGCCGGACTTCTTGAGCACCTTGGCGCATTCGCTAAGGGTTGCGCCCGTGGTTGCAACGTCGTCCAGCAAAATTATTTTAGAGCTTTTGGGGATGTCGTAATTTGTTTCCAAAATCTTGAAAGCGTTTTCCACATTTCTTCTGCGCTCAGGTTTGCCGAGCGTTGTCTGAGACTGCGTGTCTTTGCTGCGGCGCAAAATCTCCGCAACCTTCAAATTGTTTTCAGGAAAGATTTTTACGATTGCTTTTGCCAACAGTAGGCTCTGATTAAATTTACGCTTTTTAATGCGCTTTTTGTGAAGGGGCACAGGCACTAAAATAGCGTCTTTCAAGTAATTTTTTGAGGGCTCAAAATTTTCCAAAATCTTCATCAAATCTTTGATGACGTAAAAACCTTTTTCATATTTGAGAGCGTGCAAAAGCTCTCTTGTGCCTTCGCCAAAGAGGGCGATGCTCAAGATTTTTTCAAAATGCGGCTCATTGTCTATACAGTTTGCGCATTCATTTATGCGCAATGTAGAATTGATTGCCACAACTTCTCCGCATTTGTTGCAAACACCGCCGTTTAGATAAAAAATTTTCTCAGCGCAATGCTTGCATAAATAATTAAAATCGCCTTCGGGATTCTGCGCCCCACAAGCAAGACATTCTCTTGGGAAAATGAAATCCAGAAGAATTTTGTGAAGCCGATTTAACAACGTTTTGCGGAGAAAATGTTTAGCAAAGTTGCCGACGCTTCCTCATTTTTAAGGCATAAAACATCGGTGAGTTTTTCCGTGCACTCAAGCTCTTCACCGAGTGCGTATTTGAAATCAAAAGTTCCGTCGGCGTTTTTTTCAAAAAGGGTGTTTGTCTTGAGGCAGGCAGGCTCGGTAACACGCATGGGCACGCCCTTGGCATACAAAGACGGGTAGTTGACATTATACACCTCTCCAACCCCAAAGCCGGATTGCAGTTTTTCTAAAACAAAATTCGCCGCATTTTTTGAGGCTTCTTTTACACGCTTGGCAAGCGCTGCGGGGGCGGGCTCGTGGCGTATCCTGCAAAGGTCGTAGAATGTCTTGTCTATCTGCTGAGAAAATGCAAAGGCGGGCAGGCCCTTACTTGCGCCTTCAACGGCGGCGGCAAATGTACCACTACTCCAAAGCAGGGGAAGGGCGACATTCTGCCCTATATTTATGCCCGAAACAACAACGTCAATATCCAGATTCATCGCCTCTGAAAGCGCTATATTCACACAGTCTGCGGGCGTCCCGCTTAGGGTGAAACATTTTGCGGAATCTATGGGAGAAATTTCTTTAAGCTCTAAAGTTTTATGCCTGCTGTAAGCCCTGCCAATCCAACTTTGTTCGCTTGCGGGTACGACCACCGTAACCTTGGCTATCTTACAAAATTCTCTTGTAAAAATTTCGAGAAATGGCGATGTTGCGCCGTCGTCGTTACAAATCAGGATGCGCCGCATAAAATTTATCGTCTGGGTAAAAACCCTCGCCGTTTATCTTCCGCCGCCAAGTTTGCCGCCATTAAGAATATTGCCGCAGAAACAGAGGGTAAGGTATATGAATATCCGTGAAAGATCTGTTGGGAAATATCCCACGCCAATATTCCAAATACCCAAAAATATTTTGGGTCAGACTTAAATATATAAATGCCACCCTTAAACATGCCCCAAAAAGCTATAATTATGAGAATTGCGCCTATAACCCCCTCATGCCTCAAAATTTCTACAGGAAGAAAGTGGGAACTGTGGATTTCCACATCAAATATGGATCCGCCATATACTGGGGATTCTAAAAACAAATCCCAGCCCCTTAATAGCAAATAATATCTGCTGAGTTCGGCGTCTCCTTGCAAATCCATCGTTTCATAGTCTTGCAGCGCCGCAAGGCGTTCCCATGCGGTTGAGGAAAGCAAATAGGGTGTGGAAATTACTAAGAAAGATAGAGATACAATGAGTGCCGTTATGAAAATTTTTATACGCTTTAAAGAAAGCAACATGTAGGAAAATAAGATAAATGCAAAAGATATGATTGATGATTTTGAATCGCTCATAAGCAAGTTTGAGCCACTTATGGCAACGCCAATAACCCCAAGAATCTTATTAAAAATCGGCGGTGTAAAAATGAGAAAATATAACGATATGATATAAAGCATTGCCATGGGATATTTGACCAAGCATCTATTCACCTCATTATCGGAGTCTGTAAGCCGAAAAGAACTGAGGGCGTCACGATTCGTATATAATATTAAAGCGCAACCCAACACGCCTCCCCAATATATAATTTTGGGCGAGTTGAGTATATAGAAAAAACGCTCTCTGCCTGCAAAATATAGAAAAAATGCCCCAAAATAGCAAATGTATGTTACATATAAGAACAAGGGAATGCTTTGATTATACAAATAAAGCACTATGGGGTTTTCCATTAAAATCTTCACAAAGAAAACCGTAAAGAATATAAAGAAACACCAAGAGTGTATTGTCAGTCTTGGAAAGTCTTTGCGTACGAAAAAGTCTCTTAGGAGAAGCAGAGCTGCACCGCTTATTATGAACAATCTCATACCGCCCGAAATCTCAGAATTGGGTAATCCTAAATAAAGGGCAACATTCAAAATTCCATAGTATGTAAAATATAGAATGCAAAGTAAAACGAATAGGATTTTATCAAAGTATTTCATTGGGAATGGCACTTTGTGCCGAATTTTTTACGACGTTATTTTAAGGTTTTTGCGGGGTGGCGGTATCTGAGGTTTCGGGCTTGAGGGGCTCTCCGCGCAAATACCTGTTTATACTTGCCGCAGCTTTTTTTGCCTGACCCATTGCGCTGATTACCGTGGCTGCGCCGCTTACAACGTCTCCGCCTGCAAATACGCCCTGCATTGAAGTTTGCAGCGTGTCTGGATCAACCTCCAAGGTTCCTTTGCGGGTGGTCTTGAGGTTTTTGCTTGTCATGGGGATAAGTGGGTTTGGCCTATTGCCGATAGATACAACCACCGCATCGCACTCAATATCAAACTCGCTATTTGGAATTTCCACAGGAGAGCGTCTGCCAGAGGCGTCAGGCTCACCAAGTTCCATACGCATACAGCGCAGCGCCTTAACCCTGCCGCATTCGTCGGCGATTACTTTTAAGGGCGCTGTAAGCAAAGATAATTCCACGCCTTCTTCTTCGGCATGGTGGATTTCTTCCGCCCTTGCGGGCATTTGTTCACGGGCGCGCCTATAAACAAGCGTTGAGCGTGCGCCCGTTCTGAGTGCGGTTCTGGACGAGTCCATCGCAACATTGCCGCCGCCTATTGTAACAACATGTTTTGCCTTTATCGGCGTGGTCGCAAAGTTGGGGAAGTCATAAGCTTTCATGAGGTTGTAGCGGGTCAAAAACTCATTTGCCGAAAATACGCCGACGCTGTTTTCGCCCTCTATTCCCAAAAATATTGGCAAGCCTGCGCCAGAGCCTACAAAGACAGCGTCAAACTTTCCGTTCAAAAGTTCGTCCACAGGCTGCATTTGACCAACAAGATAATTGAGATGAATTTTTACGCCCAACTTTTTGAGAGCCTCAACCTCATAATTCACAATTTCTTTTGGCAATCTGAACTGGGGGATGCCATACATAAGAACGCCGCCTGGGTAATGCAAGCCTTCAAAAACTTCAACTTCATGACCAGCCAAAGCAAGTTCGCTGGCGGCTGTAATGCCCGCCGGACCGCAGCCTATCACGGCGACTCTTTTGCCCGTTGGGCTTGCCATAAGGGGCGTTTTTTCAAGATTGTTTATGCGCACATAGTCTGCAGAAAACCTTTCAAGATAGCCTATTGCAACTGGTTTGCCTTTTATGCCCAACACGCAACTGCCTTCGCACTGAGTCTCTTGCGGACAGACCCTGCCGCAGACTGCGGGAAGCGCCGTCTGAAGCTTTAATTTTTCGGCGGCAAGTGTTGGGTTGCCTGCGGCAACTTCGGCTATAAAGTCCGGAATATTGATATTCACGGGGCAGGCTGCAACGCATCTTGGTTTTTTGCACTGCAAACAACGGCTTGCTTCATCCATCGCAATCTCAAGAGAGTATCCGTAGGGAACTTCGTCAAAGTTTGCCGCACGTTTTCTTGGGCTTTGTTCCGGCATGGGATTGCGTGGCAATCCTGAAGCTTTCAATTTTCTTTCTGTATTTTCTGACATTGTGAAATCCTTTATGAATGGCATTTGCCGCCCTTGTGGCGGGGCAGTGCGTCAACTTCCAAAATTGTATAAGCGGTTCTGCGTTTTGCCAGCTCATCAAAATCAACTTTGTCCAGTTTGAAGAATGGACCGTCAACGCAGGCAAATTTTGTTTCGTTGGCAACGCTTACCCTGCAAGCGCCGCACATTCCCGTACCGTCAACCATGATGGGGTTGAGTGCACATAAAGACATGATTTTTTCGGCATTTTCTTTTGCAGGTACTTGGCATTGTTTCATCATGAATACGCAACCTATGGAAATTGCGCAGTCATAATCGGCGGAGTTTTTGCGGAAATAATCTGCCGCACCGCCCTTTAAGCCTTTTGTGCCGTCTCTGGTTAAAATTACAAATTTATCTGAAATTGCCTTGAGCTCCTTCTCATAAAAGAGCATATATTCGCTGGAGGCTTCTATCGCACAGGTAACATTCAAACCCTTTGATTTAAGAGCCTTTGCAAGCGGATATATTGCCGCAATACCGTAACAGCCGCCGAGCAAAAGCACATTCTTTTTGCCGTCAAAATCTGCAAGATTTAACGCCGAACCAAGAGGCCCGCTTAAATTTGCAATTTTATCGCCTGTTTTTAGCGCACCTAATTCAGAGCTTGAACGGCCGACTTCTTCAACGACAAATTCAACCCAGCCTTCTTCCGCATTCCAGTCTGCAAGCGTGAAAGGCGAGCGCTCGCTATGCATTGTCGCCATGAGTATTGCAAATTGCCCAGGCTTTACGTACTTTGCCATTTCTGGGGCGCGCACTTTTATCAGGTGGAAGTTTGGCGCAAGCAGGCGCTTTTCTATAATTTCATAACCTTCTTTTGGCATTTTGCCCGATTCTTCCGGAGGCGTGGAAGGCAGACCAAAAGCCTCTAAGTCTGGCGCAAAGTCTGCAAGCAGGTGGCCAAAGTAAGAGTGCGGCAAGTCAGACTTTTTATTGATTGGGTCTTTTGTAAATTTTACAAGCTTTGTTGCCGAGGGTGAAGTGTGCAAAGCCTTTATTTTGCCTAAAACTTCAGCCAAAATGCCCGCCAGAGGGCGCTGCATTAAGCTGGGTTTGATTACGGCTGAAGCGTAGATTTTTTCATCATTTGGCTTGATTATTGTTCCGCTTGTTTCGCAAAGTACGCCTATAGACATTACAACTTCCGCAAATTTTTGCGCAGGTGTTTTTACAAAGTCGGCGATAATTAGCCTGTTAATATTTTTTGCCAAATCTGCGGTGATAAAATTGCCGAATACCAAAGCGCCATGATACGCCTTAGCTTCAATTTTTGAGGCTATGTATCTGGGCAGATTTTCTGCACATGATTCCACAGGCATCTCTACAAAGTCGGCATTCAGGGCTTTGACAAGGTCTGTAACAGCAGCTCTTGTTTCTTGAGAGAGCATCTCGCTTGAAATTATGAGCGCCTTTTTATCTTTCAAATCTTCCAGAATATTTGCGCAGGCTTCAACAGTTTCCGCCCAGCTTGTCGGCACGATTTCAGCCCCGATTTTTGCGTAGGGGCGCACAAGCCTTGTCTTGGCATTCAGTATTTGCGGATATGCAAAGCGACCTATCGCACAGAGGGCGTCTTGCTTGTCGAGAGACATTTTCTGCGTGCCGATTAGTTTGCCGTCTTTTATGCGCAAGCCAATTCTGCAATGTTTTGGGCAGATGGGGCAGGTGCTTTCTTCAATCTTGTCTTCTGCGCCGTACCACTTAGACCATCTGTCAGAGAGGGTTGCCGTTGGGCACTCATCAACGCAAGCGCCGCAAAAAGTGCATTCTTCCATGCTCCATTCCTTATCGAAGGCGGAGGCTATTTTGGCGTCTTTACCGCGCCTGATGATATTTATTGCGCCACGACCGTGCACCTTTTCGCAGACCCTGTAACAGATTCCGCAGAGCACGCACAAGTTGTGGTCTCTGTCAATGAAGGGCCCCGACTTTTCTATTTTAGAGGCGGAATAGATGACGGGTAACTTCATTTCACGTGTGAAGTTGCCCAGAGCCGCCGTGCGCAGGCCGCAATCGGGCCTGTTAGAGCAAGTGCCGCACCTTGTGGTTGTGCCGGATTTTGCGGGTGTCTTCTTGGTATTTTCGCAATCTTCACGGCTGTCGCAAGTAAGGCAGGGGGCGGGGTGGCCGCTTAGCATGAGTTCCAACGTGCGCTGTCTTTGCTCAGAAAGGGAGGCGGAGTTTGTGCGCACAACCATGCCCGCCGCCGCAGGCGTGGTGCAGGATGTGGGCGTACCTCTCAGACCGTCAATTTCAACTATGCAGAGCCTGCAAGCGCCGTAAGGTGAAAGGTCTTTGTGTGCGCATAAAGATGGGATGAATATCCCTGAAGCCCTCGCCGCTTGAAGGACTGTCATACCTTCTTTAGCCTCTACCACTATGCCGTCTATTGTTAGTTTAAAAGTATTCATTTTCCTGAAAATTTATTGTCTTATTACCGCACCGAATCTGCACGCCTGATAACAGGCGGAACAAGATATGCACAAATCTTGCTCTATCACGTAGGGCTTTTTGCGTTCGCCATGCGCCGCACCCGTTGGACAAGCCTTGGCGCAGGCGGCGCAAGATTTGCACTTTACTTCGTCTATGGTAAAGGTTACCAGCCCTGCGCAAGATTTTGCGGGGCAAGTTTTATCATTTATGTGCGCCAAATATTCGTCTTCAAAATATTTGAGTGTGGTGAGTATGGGGTTGGGCGCTGTCTGACCCAAGCCGCATAAAGACGATGTGCGCATTGTTGCGCAAATCTTTTGCAACCGCAAAATGTCTTCAAGCTCACCCTCGCCATTGCAGATTCTTGTGAGAATATTGAGCGCATGCTGCGTGCCCATTCTGCAAGGCACGCATTTACCGCAAGATTCATTGCTTGTAAAAGAGAGGAAGTATTTTGCGACTTCTACCATGCAGGAGTCTTCATTCATGACCACCATGCCGCCAGAGCCCATTATTGCGCCCTGTGCCGCCAAGTTTTCATAATCCACCAAGACTTCAAGATGCTCTTTTGTGAGGCAGCCGCCCGAAGGCCCGCCGGATTGCACCGCCTTAAATTCTTTGCCATCCGCACATCCGCCGCCGATTTTCTCAATAATGTCGCCAAGCCTGATGCCCATTTCAACTTCAATCAAACCCGTGCGTTCAATCTTGCCCGCCAACGAGAAAGTTTTTGTGCCCTTGCTTTTTTCCGTACCCAGCGCCGCATAGAATGCGCCGCCTTCTCTCATGATAGAGCTTACCGCCGCCAGAGTTTCTACATTGTTTATATTTGTCGGTTTTTTGAATAGTCCGCTATTTGCGGGGAAGGGCGGTTTGCTTCTGGGCATTGCGCGCACGCCCTCAATGCTTGCCATGAGAGATGTTTCCTCACCGCAGACGAATGCGCCCGCACCTTTCTTGATTTTAATTTCAAAATAAAAATCGCCAATTTGTGTGTTGAGCAATCCGGCTTTTTGCGCCTGCTCAATGGCATTTTGCAATCTAGAGATTGCAAGCGGATATTCACTCCTGACGTATATATAGCCGTATTTTGCGCCTATTGCGTAGCCCGCAATCATCAAGCCTTCAATTATTGCATGCGGGTCTCCCTCTAAAAGAGACCTGTCCATAAATGCGCCGGGGTCGCCCTCGTCGGCATTGCAGATTACATACTTTACGTCATTTTGCGACGTCCTTGCAAAGCCCCATTTTGCCCCCGTAGGAAAGCCTGCGCCGCCCCTGCCTCTTAAACCGCTTTGCTTCATTTCTTCTATGACGGCTTCAGGTGTCATATCAAGGCAGCGTTCAAAACCTGTATAGCCGCCCCTTGCAAGGTAGTGCTCAAAACTATCCGGATTTATTACGCCCGTGTTACGCAGCACAACCCTCTTTTGCAGGGCGACCATTGGGTGCTCTTTAAAAGGTTTGATGCCTGCAAATTCATCATCGCTCATTGTGGCAATGGCTTTTGCGCTTACAGGCTTGCCCTCAAGAAGATGGCTTTTGATGAGGTTTTCAATATCTTTAACTTTTACCGAAGAATAGAGTATTGAAGGCTCATTCTCACGGCGTATTTCTACAAGAGGCTCTGCATAACAAAGGCCCAGACAGGCGGTTTCTATGACTTCAACTTTGTCTGCAAGGGAGTTTTCTTTGAGCACTCTTTCAATTTCCGGAAAGAGCACATCTGCGCCCGCAGCCCTGCCGCAAGTGCCTGCGCCAACCATGATTCTTGCCTTACTGGGTGAGGAAAATTCTGACCATACTTTATCGGCGTTTTTTCTAAATTCTTGTAGGATTGCCATTTTATTTAAGCTCCTTTAAAATTTTCTCAAGTTCCGGAAGCGTCAAGCGCCCGTGGACTTTATCATCGACAACTATTGCGGGCGCTAAAGCGCAAGCGCCAAGACAAGCAACACGCTCCAAACTGATTAAGCCGTCCGGCGTTGTTTGACCGTCCTCAATGCCCAAGCGTTGTTTGAGAGCCAAAAGCAGATTGCCAGAGCCCCTTACGTGGCACGCCGTGCCCTGACACACCTTTATTGTGTGTTTGCCAGGCTTTGTGAACTTGAATTGCGCATAGAAACTCACAACGGAATATATATCGCTTCTTGAGAGCGAAAAATACTCAGCCAGTGTTGCGACGGTATTTTCAGATATATAACCGTCAATCTCTTGCGCATCTTGCAATGCAGGTACCAAATTCTCACGTTTAGGTTCGTACTTTAAGAGCCACGAACTTTTTTTCCCAGTTTGAGTCGCCATAATTCAATAAATAATTGCAAAACCTTAAACGTTTGAGGGATGTTTAGCAACAATAATTTGTAAAATTTATGCAAAAACTTTATCCTTCAGATGCAATAAAAAGGCTTTGTGATACGCAAAATATCTTGCAGGTTTGTGTGAAGATAATAGTTTGTGCGCATGATAAATTTTTTGGCAGTGTTTGTCGGCGGCGGCGTGGGCGCTTTGTTGAGACATCTTGTAAATTTGTTTTTTGCCTCAAAAACAGGCTTGCCCTTATTGAGCGCAACGTTAAGCGTGAATTTTTTTGGCACGCTTATTTTAGGCTTTTGTTTCAACTTGTTTTTGCAAAAAAACCATATGCCGCAGAGCATTCAACTTGCGCTGACCGTGGGCTTTTGCGGCGGTATCACAACCTTTTCCACATTCAGTATGGAGCTTCTTAACATGATAACCCATACGCAATATATACAGGCGTTTTTATATCTATTTTTAAGCGTATTGCTTTGTGTGTCGGCGGCGTTTATCGGAATGTGGCTCGCCACTGTGGTTTCGTGAAGATGAAATAACATCTAAAACGGTTTTTGCTTTGCGGCAATAGTGTTAAAAGGCTATTTTTATGGCGCTATGCGCATCAATATTGCGGCATATAATCAGAACTATATGCCGAATTTTTCTTTAAGCCAGTCGCTCAAAAGTGCAGGGGTGTCAAAAAGCATGAGGGGGGCTTGGTACATGAGTTTTTCTCTGTCTGCCATTGCGGCCCATGCCACAGCCACGGCGTTTACGCCCGCCGCCCTTGCATCGGGCATATCCTGCACGCTGTCGCCAAAGTAAAAAGAGTCTGAACCGTTGGCATTCCAAGTGGAGAGGATTTCCAAAATGTTCAAGGTCTTTGCCGAACCATAGTGTGCGCCTGTCTTGATGGGGGAAAATAAATTGCGCATTCCGTAAAAATCCAAAGATATGTTTGCCGTTTCTTTATTCTTACCCGTCACCAAACCCAGTTTGCACCCCGAAGCCTTTATGCGCAAAAGAATATCCATCATGCCATCGTAAGGTTTTGGGGCGTATTTGTGGTGTAATTCTTCATAGTAGCTTAGGTACTCTGAAAAAATTTTGTCTGCATGATCAGGATTAAGCCTATACAACGTGCCCTGTTCCGTAGGTCCAAAATTCATGTAAAAATCTTCAACGGCAGGCACCGGTACCCCACATTTTGTGTAGGCAAATTTAAACGCTTCCATTACAAGGGGAAGTGTCTCGGCGATAGTTCCATCAAAGTCGAATATGAATGCTGGTTTCATAAGAAAAAGTTAGAGCCACAATAACGTTGCGGCCCTGAAGATTGCGAATGGTTATTTTGAATCAACCCAACGGGCAAGTTTTTTGACAGTCCAAGTATTCTTGTGCCCGTCTATGTTTGTCTCAACCGTATCGCCGACTTTTTTCTTCATCAAAGCAATACTAAGCGGGGTTTTGTAAGAATATATGTTTTTGTCTGAATTGCCATCCCAAGCGCCGAGTATGGTGTAAACCATTTCGCCATTTGCGGTGTCCAAGGTAACAACAGAGCCTATGCCGACTTCAGCCGTGTTTGCGGAAGAAAAGTCGAAGATTTCAGAAAGAGAAATTTCACGCTCAAGCTGCATACGCTGTGCGCTAAGAAGCTCATCATGTTCACGCGCCATTTTGTATTCGGCATTTTCACGAAGGTCGCCAAGTTCACGCGCAGCCTCGATAGCTTTTTTGCTTGCGGGCATTTTGTTTTTGATGATGTCTTCAAGCTCTGTCTTGCGCAGTTTAAGGCTTTCCGCAGATACAAAGATGCGCTCCTCACGAGAGTCGGACTTGTCGGAAATAAGCTCTTGAACTTGCGGGTAGAGGTGGATGAATCTTGCCAAAATGGATTTCTTGGAAAGGTCTTCAAAGCCTTGGCTCAAGATGAGCCTTTGCGCCAAATCACGTGCGGTTTCAACGTTTGAAGCTTTAAGCATATCAGAGATTAGCTTTTTGTCTTCAGACATAAATTCTGCAAGCGGGATACGGCGGTTGGAGTCGCTAAGGAGAGCTTCGTCATCAATAGCGCTTAAAGTTGCGCTAAGAAGCCTAGGCCCAATAAGGCCCGAAAGCATTTCCTTGACCTTTGTGGCGTTCCTATTTTTCAACACCCACAAGATTACGGGGCCATGCAAAGTCTGGTCTTCAAGCCATTTGTAGAGATGTTCTTTAACTATGTCTTTGCAAGATTTTTGGCCTTCAGAAGCCTCAAGCTTCAAGCCCTTTACAACCTTAGATTCTTTAAGAGAGTCTCTATCTATTAAAAAGTTTACGCATTCATTTGTGAATCTGCCCGTGGAATCTTTGAGCAAGCCGATAATCATAGGACGCCAATCGTCCGGATATATGCGTGTTAGCAAGTCTAAGAAGCGCTCATAATAAGAGCTTGGCAGATTTCTAGCCAAATCGCTGAGACCGTTTTTAGGGTCTTTTTCAATAGCTTCTGCGATAATGTCTTTACTGCGTGGGGTAATCTTTTCAACTTCGTCTTCTTCGCCGGGGTAGAGGTAGCGCACAAGGTTGTTTCTCACCCAGATACCGTGCAATCTATCCGCCTGATTCAACGAACGGGCGGTGCGTATTGCCGCAGTAAGTTCGTCTTTAATTTTTGGAAGGTCATTCTTGATTTCGTCAACACTTTCAGAAAATTCGTAGAGTTTTTCAGCCAAAAGAATCTTTTTCTTGGGCTCTCTATTGAGGAAGTATTCCTGCAAAATTTCTTGCTCGGGCTTAAGTTCGTCTTCTTTGTCGCGGAGAATATAAGAGTCCCCCTTGCGCTTTGGAACAGCAATACGAGGGTCTCTCATCAAAATTTTCTTGGTCTTATTCCACCAAGAGCGGAATTGTTTTTCAGAAGCAAAAAGACGCTTAAAAAGATTCTCCAACTCTGTGGATGTTGCGGCTTTGTCCGACTTTTTTTCAAGCACGCTTGCAACAAAATCAGCAGGGCTAGACTTCATTTGGTCTTCAAGATTTGAAGAATCCACCTGATTGCGCACCAACACATTGTCGGTTTCAAGCACTTCAAGTTTGTCTATGCAAAATGCGGGGTCCATGGCATGACCCAGCTTTGGGCTGCCGTTTTCGTCCTTAAATTGGGCAAAATCTATGATAAGCCTGTTGTCTGCGGCTCTGTATTCTTTTATTTGGCCCAATCCCCAAGTGCCATGCATACAGTAAGCGCCGATTTGCAATGCTTCAAGCTTCGCACGTTTGGATGCCAGACGTGGATTCTTTTTAATTAGGATGTCTATTGCTTCAGGAGTCATATTTTGTTTGAGTTTATTTAAAAATTGCCCAATGTCGGGCCAAAGAAATATGGAAAAAGCAACATCTAAAAAAGAGGCACTTTCAAAAACTTCCTTGGTCGTGAGCCTAGTGGACCAATACAACCGCACTCCAGCAAAAGCCGATGAGATTGTTCTGAATCGACACTTATATACTGGTCAGACAAGACAATCTTTGCGCACTTGTCAATTTATCTTTTTGGCGGTTTTAAGAAATAAAAGCCTTATCGACAAAGCAATAAACAGCTTTGCGAACAAAAAACCCAGACCGCAGCTTTTTAGCCTGCTTGAGTGCGCAAGCGCAGAACTTATTGATTGTAAGGAAGATGCCTCCCCAAAAATTATACATTTTTGGGTGGAAGAAGCCAAGCGCATTTTTAGTAAGTCTGAGGCAAATTTTTGCAACGCCTTGCTCAGAAAAATTTTTACATTTTTGCTGGAAGCCAAAGAAAATGCCAAAACATTTGAGGAAATTTCAGAATTTTTGAGCCATCCGCTTTGGCTTGCAAAACGCTGGGAAACGTTTTTCGGCAAAGATGAGGCCATAAGAATCATGCGCCTAAATCAAGAACCAAGCGGTGTGTATTTCAGATTGTCGCCTACCCAAGCGGCTTTGGAAAAGTTTAAAGCTCTTGCCGAATATTTTGAAATTTTGGACACGCAAAATTCTGACAACTCAAAAGATGCTTGCGCAGAATTTTTGCCTGCGGATATGTTTTCAGACTTCTATAAAATGAAAAGCGGCTCTTGGGAGAGCGCTTCTGCGTTGATGGAAAACAATCTTGCCTATATACAAGACCCGTCCACCGCCTATGCGCCAAATCTTCTAAACCCACAAGCTGGGCAGAAAATTTTGGATTTGTGCGCAGCCCCTGGCGGCAAAAGCAGATTTATTTTAGATTTACTGAAAAAATCTTCAGATACTTCGGAAAAACTCAAAGATACCTTGTTGGTTTCCGTAGATACGGGCGCAAAGCGCTTGGTAAAGCTCAAAGAGAATTTGTATTTGGAAAACTCTATCAGGTGTGAAGTTTTAGACTGCAATTTGCTTAAAGAAAATCTTTCTCAAAAACTTGCAGAAAAAAATCTGCCCGAAAGTTTCGATGCAATATTGCTAGACGCTCCCTGTTCAAACAGTGGCGTGCTTGGCCGTCGCCCCGACGCAAGATACAGGCTTAAAGAGGAGGATATAACGGCGTGTGCCGCCCTCCAACTATCCTTGCTTAAAGAGGCAAAGAAGTATCTGAAACAAGGCGGACGCCTCGTCTATTCAACTTGCTCCATAGACCCTGAGGAAAATGAAAGCGTCATAGAAAATTTTCTGAAAGATGCACCAGACTTCAAACTTCTCTGCGGCGCAACCCGTCTGCCCACCGCCTTTTCCGACGGTTGTGGCACATTTTTATTGCAGCGCAAATAAGTCTGGAAAGATTCATTTTAAGTGGGGCGGTTAACGCAAACGCTTTTAGTTACAGTCGTAAAAGCTTGGTGGCGTCATGTCAAAACTTGCCGTAATTGTTCTATTGTTGACAATAGAAAATTCCATAATTAATGTCGTATTAAAACATTTATTAATACTGTAAATCATATTAAGAATCTAAATAGATTGATGCTTAAATACACAATGAAAGTTAAATTGATTGCTAAGATTCTTTTGATGTGTGCAGTGGCGGCGCATAATCTTACCGCTTCGCCGCCGGTGTGGTGGGGGGAGAGAGGGGTTGGTGGGGGTTATGAGGGCGAAATTACTCCGCAAATTGTAGCCCAAAATTATGAAGTGGCGAATGTTGGGCAGTTAAAGCATATCGCAAAGAGGGCGGCGGAAGAGCTTGATGAGAAGCTCGCAAATGTCGGAGGGGCGGGCGAAAGCGTAAGTGCCCTCATTGACTCTTTCAAAACTTACAGCAGCAATGAAGTTGGCTACAATCCGCAAAGCAATTATGATATCCTAAATTTGGGTCAGCTCAAGGCTGTGGCAAAGTTGTTTTATGACAGGCTTCATGAAGTAAATGCGGCTTTTCCGGAATCTGTGATGTGGCCTGCGGGAATGGCTCTTGATGCGAATGCGGCTGATTTGCATCCTTATCCGTGGAACCCAATGCCATCTGTGGAATCTCCTGATTATGCGGAAAGTCTGGCGCAAAATTATCTATCCGCAAATATTGGCCAGCTAAAATATTTATTTGCTTGGAGCATAAATACTGCGAATTTGCCGGCAGTTAAAGACTCAAACAACAACGCAATAGACGACGATTGGGAAATTAAATTTTTCGGCAGGCTCTTAAATCTCAATGAGGAAAATGAAGATTTTGATCTCGACGGCTTGAGCAATTTGGAAGAATTTTTGTCGGGCACAAACCCGAATAATCCGGATAGCGACGGCGACAATATTTACGACGGTGTTGACGGGAATCCGCTTAGGTTCGACATCTCAGACTTTACCGACACCGACGGCGACGGCATACCAGATCAGTGGGAGTTGGGCTTTGGTCTGAATATATATCTGCCCGACGGCGATTTGGACGACGATGCCGACGGCCTCACAAATTTTGAGGAGTTTACTTGCGGCAGCGATCCATTCAATTCCGACACCGACGGCGACGGCCGCACAGACGCCCGTGAGGTTGCATACGGCAACGACCCTCTCGACCGATGCGGAGGAAAATTCTGAAAATTTGGTGGAATTTAACATTGGAGTAGGCATGGATATGGAGGGCGTGCATGACGACAAATACGTTCTGTACGTGGGCAATAACGTTTATGTGAATGAGCCGTACCAAGTAAAATTTACCCAAATTAATTTGCCTCGCGGCAAGAGTGTAAATCTGTCGATAACGCAAATCGAGGGCGAGACTGCGTATGCGGATGTCTGGACTGATGCTGGCGGCGCATTTTTCGCAAATCAAAACACCCTGAATCCAAATGTTTACAGCGCTTTCGGCTACAGCATCCCAGAACCCATGACGCTATACGTCATGAAGCCAAAAGTCATAAGCTTCCGCTTCAAAGGCACAAACCCTATACTAGACGACGATACTTCTTTGCCTATGAATGGAAATCATTATTCTCTTGAACCGCTAAGCGGAAAAGCCAAGACAATGCCCATTGCACTGACGCCGTCTTCTGCGCTAAAAGTCGATGAGTTGGTTTTGGATTTGGGTATAGAGATTCCAGATTATTTGACCGTGAAAGGCAGTTTTGATATTGAGGTAAATATCGATTCAGATGATTATTTTGTTGCGTATTCTATAGACGGTTATTCCACCACCAACGGAGGCAGCGAACACAAAATAAACACCTTCAATCAATATTCATCGAACCAATTAAAAGCGCTTGGTTACCATGATAAGATTGAGTATTACATAGATTTTTCAATAGTACACAATTCCGCCAATGCCTCCGGCATTGAACATTCAAATTACATATCCTCATATACTGACATTGGCGTATATATGTGCAAAGACGAACCAAAAAGTAGCCGATATAATACCCCTGGCATAACAAAATTAAAACATGAAACCACATACCACATCGCCTGTACCGCCGTACAAGGGATGTCTATAGAAACAGACTACCTTAAAATTAACACCGCAATTTGGCAAAAATTCGTTGAACTGGAAGTTGCCAGAAAAAATGGAGATAAACTTCATTATTATCAAAATCACGAAATACGAAACACCACTACCGACACCTTGCTTAGAGACAAAGACGGCCAATGCAGTGCATGGACAAAATTCTTTCTAGACTGCCTGAAGGTCCACGGCTTTAAAGAAAGTGAGAATTATGTTACGGTCAGAAACATAAAGAAATTTAATGGAGGAGGTGTGCTCGTTTCCAAATGGGATTTTCCGCAAGGCCCAACATCATTAAATATACAGGATGTCTATGCGACTCCAATAGAACCAATTTACAATGTGAATGTTCCAAATAGTGATATTAGCGGAAGCCCCCAATGGCGTCCTGAAAAACATTATTGGTATTATAAAGAAGTTGAACCAAAAGATACTATGCCTGGGCAAAATAATTCGACTACCCCAAAATCGTTCTATAATCATCAGTTTGCAAAGGTTGATATTAATGAAAAACAACCACCACCACCCTCGGATGCCGACAAGCCTAATGATGAAGAACAGACCGATTTTAGGACTTTCACAGATCCATCTTACGGGAAACATTCACCTACAGATTCTAATTTTGGATTTAGCGGATATTTTTATTGGGTAAATGTGAGAATGAACGAACGAGAGCTTCAAAGAGATTTTGATGGCAACGGCACTATTGATGATCATTATTCTATATATACGGTTTGTCTTTTTAAAAAGCATGAGGTAAATTGGTTAAAAGAAAGTTATGAAACTTACTAAATTTTTGTCATATTATGAAAGCAAAGCATTTTAAAATTTTTTTATTTATCTTACTGGCACTTCTATCATATACATTATTTTCTGCAGAAGGAGGTTGGCGTTCTTTAAGCATACATCTTATAAACCGTTATGGAATAAGTATTGATATGCAGCCCCTACGCATGTCTGCTGATAAAACCCTTAATTGGGACGGCGGTATCGAACCAAGGTTTGAAATTGCGCGACCTTTTGAAAAAAATGCAAATGTGGGGTTTCGTATATTTGGTAATTGTTCGGCAGAAATGTTTAGATATATCTCCGCCATCATGGACGCCTCACCGGAAAGAGATGCCCGTAACTTATACGAACTAGAAGGTTACGTACCAGTGGCTTTTTTTAGTGTTAGCACAATGGAATCTGCAAAGACCTTGTTTCAAGGCAAACATAACGGTTATTTAGAGTTAGATCAATGCGCACAAATAACCGAAATGTTTTTTGAAGATGTTGAAAGAATTGGTGGGCTTGAGGAAAGATTCAAAGAAGATTACCAGCCCATGAAAACCCATATTTACAAGATAATACGGGGCTTTCAAAAGACACGTGCGGAGGTTTCTTATGGTGGTGATAAAATAGTAATAATAGGTAATATAATTAATTATCGTAAGCTTACGGATAATAAAAGGTTTGGAATGATTGTGGATATCGAAACAAATACTAAAAATATTACAAACTATATAAAATACTCATTTGATAATTTAAGTACAGATGCTGAATATATAGGTGTTAAGTTCCGCCAGAACGCCGATGAAGACAATAAATTGAGCGATTTAGATTTGGAAGGCGAAAGTATAAATACGGCGTTTTGGAACTATCTTTTAGATTTATTTGCAAAAAAAGATGAGAAAAATTCCGAACAAATTCTTAAAAACAAAATTGCAATAAAGAAAATTCCCGCACGCAAAATAGAAATCCCGTCCACATTTCCAAATTATATGAACACTCTGGAAAAGGCTAAAACGCTAGCTTTAGAAGCCTTCAAGAAAAAATATCAAAATGTAAAACTGCCAAATCTAGAAACGGAATTGAACATCCCAACCCCGACACAATTCGCCTATAAAATCATAAAGCTGGAAGGCAATGTAGAACATTTTGCCTTTGCAGGCACTGAAATTCTACAAATAGAAATGTTTAACGCCCAAAACGAACTCATCTGCGCCGTCTGGCTAAACCCAGAACACAAGAGCTTAGAAGAGATTTATAAAAATAGTAAAATCAATTTTAATTTAGAAAATAAAATCTTAGAGCCATCCACAACCCTCAACGCCGCCAAAGAAGTGAGCCTAAATAAAGAATCAAACTTAGGCAACGTGGGCACTTTGGACAAACTCGTTGATGCTAATAAAACAGGCTCAGGCAAAGATGAAAACTTAGATGAGAAAGGTAATTTAAGCAAAGAATCAAGCCTACTCAAAGACGATAATTTGAACAAAGAGGGCGACTCAAACAAAGCATTTTTAAGCAAAAATGGAGGCTTAGATAAAGCGGACAACTCAAATAAAGAAGGCAAGGCTAATAAAGAAGGTAACTCGAATAAAGAATCAGGCTTGGACAAAGATAGTAACTTGAATAAAGAAGCTACTTTGAATAAAAAATCGAATTTTAAAAAAGAAAATACACCTGACGAAGAACATAACATCATCAAAGAAATTTATGCCCTGAGCGAATTAAATTCAGAACCGATTTTATTCATACTGTCCCCCGTAGCAGTTCCACTTCCTCCAGCCCCACCACCTCCGCCGCCATATGAGCCTCCAGTTTGGGATCACGAAAAATACATAAGAGAATATTACGCCAAACAAAAACAAAAAGAGGAGCAAAATATAAAATCACATATCACATCGCCTGTAAATTCAGAACCGATTTTGTTCATACTGCCCCCCGTGGCAGTTCCACTTCCTCCCGCACCTCCGCCACCCCCACCAATACAGCCCCTTACAGAACAAGAATACGAAGAATACCTGAAAAAGCAATCAACCAAGAAAAATAAAAATTAGAACATGAAACCACATACCGCATTGCTTGCACCGCCGTACAAGGAAAACCGATAAGCACAAGCTATGCCGAAATCAACACCGCAATTTGGAAAAAGTTTATAGGATTGGATGTGGAAAGAAAAAACAAGGGTAATACCGATAACAAACTTCACTATTATCTAAACCACGAATACAAAACACCACTACCGACACCTTGCTAAAAGACAAAGACGGCCAATGCGGCGCATGGACAAGGGTTTTCCTAGACTGTCTGAAAGTCCACGGATTTACGCTTGAAAGAATATCGATTTGTAGGTAAGAATTTATACAGAAAGCGAAACCCATGCGAGTTATTATTATTATTGTTTTTTTTATTATTTCAATAGCATTATCGTGGGCGGAGGAAGTAAACACGTGGCGTGAAATGAAATTCAATGCGCCATCTATAGAATGTAGATTTGCGATTGATGCTGGACGGCTAAGCCCTGAGGGTAATGATGAAATCTCCAAATGGAATGGCAAATTGACGCCTCGATTCATTATGCATTTGGATGTTAAATCTGACTTGGATGATTTTTTCCCTATAATTATAAACTGTTCTCAGGAAACATATCTGTATGCATTTTCAATAACTGACAAAAAACGGGCATCAATTCTTCCAAAAGAGGATATTCAAGAGTATCTTTCTCCTGAAAAGTGTACGAATTTAATATTCAGAGTCGGCATTTTTGAAAACACAATGAATCCAAAAGAGCCCTCTTACGAAGTAGCCATCACAAAAGAGGAATTTATCAATCTTGTGAATATGATTTTAAAAGATATTTCTGAACAAAATTCAAAGATGAAAAACCCGAACGGTAAAGCGTCCGAAAAGGCATTGAAAACCAAGTCATTATTGGAAAATAAAATCCAAAACTTGAAATTGAAAAAGTAAAATTATCAAAATCTTCGGCAATCTTTGAAGTACCTCAATATTTATCGTTAAAACCATTTCTTTTAGCGGATATTTTTATTGGGTAAATGTGAGAATAAATGAACGAGAGCTTCAAAGAGATTTTGATGGCAATTCACTATGGATGATTATTATTCCGTATATAAAATTTATCTATTTCAAAAATATGAACCGCTATGGTTAGAATTAGATATAAATAACTATTAAACAAAATAAATCTTATTGGTTAATATAAATGCCATTGTCGGTAGAAGAGGGTTCGTCCTACTCGGAAAATAAAATGATATTGAAGCGCTGCATATATTCTGACAGTTCGTCGTGCGTAAGCCAAACTTCCTTGCTTGTAAGAAATTGCCCTTCGGCGTTGGCCACTCTTATTACGATGAGAATTTCTCCGCTCTGCTTATTATAACCTGCAACGTAAGCTTCTGTTTGATAGGTTTCATTTTTTTTGCTTTTCGAGGTAACGCCTAAGCTTTTACAAGTCGTAATCCATGTATGGATATCTTTGCTTTCTGTGCGTACCTGTTGTCTTTTTTCCATATCGCCAATTATGGTATCATTTATTTTGGATACATATGCAAAAACCGGAACACCTTCATCTATACTTTGATGAATGCGCTGAATATCTGCAGAATCAAAACTCTTTTTTCTGTCATTCAAATCTATCATGTCAACTTTGACGCCCTTAAATCCGACATCTTTCAAGTATGCGACAAGTTGATCGTTAAACCAGCCTGTCCGGCTTGTTGTGCTGCTAACAAGAGGCACGGCATCGAAATTGTTTGGGTCCAAATAGCGAAAGTAGATTAGCGTGAAGCTTCCATAAGGACTTGTTCTGGCATAATCAGCCTGCGAACAAGGTCTCATCTCCATGCGTACATCGCCATTTTCTCCTTTAATTACATTCGACTTAAGACGCATCTTAAATTCGGCGGGAGTTTCCGTAACCTTAGGGTCGTCATGTTCGGAAAATGAAATTATGCTTATTTCGGTATCAAGCTGTTTTACTTCATCACTACTAATCCAGACTTCTTTAAGGACAGAACGATTCCATGGCGACTTCCACCGCAATATCATACCCCCGCCCGAATTATTTTTTAAAATAAGAAATTCCCGCCTCTGTTTATTGTATCCTGTGATATATACACATCCTAAGCGCTTTAGGTATGCGCAAACAGGAATTCCCTCATCTATGCTCTCTTGTATGGCATCGTCTGAGATTTTATCAGGGTTGGTGAATATTTCTTCAATTTTTACACCCTTAAAACCGAGGCGTTTTAAATGTATGCCCAAGCTGCGAATCCAATAGAAATCGATCCCCAAAGGGAGGTCTTTGGTAAAAGATATGCCATCCATATTGGGATTTAGGTATTGAAGATATGGTAATACAAAACAGTAGGGATAGGCCCTTGCATAATCTCTTAGTGTACTGGATTTTATTTCGATACGCACATTGTCGTCGGCGTCTTTCATAACATTTGATTTAAGGCGAGCCTTGAATTCGGAAGGAGTCTCCGTTTTTTTCAACCTTGCGTTTTGGAATTGCGTAGGAATAGGAATGAGCGCTACATGCGGGTCGATTTGGCGCAATGTATTACCATCCCTCAATACGCCGCCTACGAGGTATCCCACCAGATATTCTTCATCCATAAAGCAGGCGTCTATGGCCTCTCGCAGCTCTTTATTTGTCAACCAAAGCTCTTGGGCATTCGCTTTTATTGTATCAAATTTTACAAGAAATTCTTTGCTTTGCTTGTTATAGCCTACCACGTACACCGTCTTATATACATGAGTGGCTCTTTGGGGGAGCTCCAAATTTTCAAGTGCGCCCACCCAGTCATTTATATTTTTACTTTCCTTGCGCAACGCCAAGCGTTTTTCCAAATCGAGATAAAAAGATTTGCTGCCTTTAAACATGGTAATATAAATTGGGAAGCCTTCATCTATGCTATTGTATATCTTTTCGTCTGAGAATTCGTTTAAATTATTATATGTAATATCGTAGAATTTTACACTTTGGGGTGTTTCAGAATTTAATAATGAAGCCAGTATGAATGTAGTATATCCATTTGGTCCTACGTGGCGCCTATTAAAATTTTTAAGATCAAAACTGGGGTTAAAGTAAAAAAGGTATGCCAGTGTATTACCCCAATCTCCAAGCTTCTTGAGGTCAACACCTTCAAGTTCTTTGTTATAATATTCGCACGCTTTAACGTCAATGCGCACATCTCCGTTTTCTTCCTTAATAATATTTGCCTTAAAATTTTCATATTCTTCAAAGATGGGAAACCCCACAGCCCACGGACATAGTTCCTGCAGTTCGCTGTGATTGAGCCAGAATTTTGAGGACTCGTGCTGTTCTTCGAGCGAAAGCCTGCGCTCTCTTGAGCCCATGGCCTCGACTTTTCTCATTACCACAAGAAATTCCTGACTTTTCACATTATAGCCAACTATACATAAATTCGCCAGATATTGCAGCTCTTTGGATTCCTCCGCTTTTTTGTAAATGGGCAAGCTCTTACGAGCTAAAATCCAATCATTTATATTTTGATATTTTTCACGCTCAATTTGCCTTTGCTTTAACGTGGCGATGAGGGAGTCGGTCAGCCTATATGTTTTTGCGTAAATCGGAACGCCATCTTTTATGCTTTGTTGAAAATCTTCAATGGGGATTTTCTCTTTAAAATAGTCGCGCCATCCAAATCTTACATTCTTAAAACCTATGTCTTTAAAATAACTCTCCAACCCTTGAATCCAGATGGGTCTAGATGTGTCCCATGATGAAAATCTTTCAATTTTGGGCAAGCCTTCAATGAAAGATTTAGCATCCATTTTTGGATCTAAATAAAGCAGATAGGCAAATTCATCATATCCTACCTGCGTTGACTTGTTGTTTATTTTTTTAAGAGGCTCTCCATAAAACTCGTAAGGTTCAAACTCCATATAGATATCGCCGTTCTTTTCCCGCATTACATTTGCCCTCAGGCGAGCCTTAACTTCTTCCGGCGTTTCCATCTTCCCTGCATTCTCCCGCCCATTAGCATGGACAAGTGTCATAATAAAAAGTATCAAAATATGCGTTGTGAATATCAGCGTATTTTGGACAGATGAAAAATTAAAATAGCTGTACGAAAAGATACTTATCTTCTTGTCGTCAAATGCGCTTACGCCGTATTTTTGCATAGATAGATTTTTGGTGATAAAAAATATCATAATGCCTGTAATGAGCGTTGTATTAAGGCTTCCCCATGAGCAGAGATCTTGTTTTTTCTGAATCTTCTGAAAGGCTTAAATCTAAAATGCCGCCTGTGTTTTTGCCGAAATATGGGAAAGCCGCATAGACCAATGTGGGCATGAGTTTGCGCAGGTCGTTGTTGTAAGTAGTGCAGGTGATTTTTATCGCCCATTCTTCTTTTTTTTGCTTTGTTTCTACAAAAATCTTTTTATTGACGGCGCTTAAAGAGAGCATGTTCACGTAAATTATGTCGCTTCTGATTGTGTTGCTGTAACCCACAACCCCATAGATTGGAGAATATACGACACCGCCGTCGGAAGTCGAAACATAACCGCCGCCCAAAGTCCCATAGACGGGGCTTTCATAGCTTGAGGTTACAACTTTGCCATCGCCCACGTGATAGTCTGCAAATATGACAATATCGGCATTGTCTTCATTTTGCGCTTTCACAAAACCTGCCGCCAAAAGACCTTTATCGAAGTATGTGCAAAATTCTTCAAAAACCAAGCTGGACGCATCTTCTTTGAGAGGTTTTATCACATAGTACAGACCCTTCTTTTGCCCAATGGCATCTATTGCAACGTTGTAGGATGAACACCCCGCAAACAGCAGGCAAAGGACGGTTAAAAGAAGATATTTAGAATTTTGAATCATGTAAATTTTGCTTGTTGAATTGAGGCGGGTGTTAATCATCGCTGTCGTCGGCTTTTGAGCGTTTTACTTTTTTGCCGCTTAGTTTTTCTTCACGTTCTTTTTTGAGGCGTTCACGCACTTTTTTTGCGAGGGCGTCATTCTTCCAATCTTTTGCGATAAATTCGTCGTTGATTCCTGCAAGATGTTTTTCAAGTTTTTCATGAAGATCTTTGATTACTTTGTCGTAGTCGGGGGTTTCTCCAAAGTAAATTGCCTTGAGCTGGAACGGGTCTTTGGCGTTGTCATAAAGTATGCCGTAAGGGTTTTTTTGGTCGGGGTTGAATTTGAAATAAATGGGCAGATGCTGCGCCAATACGTAGGTATATTCATTTGTGCGTACTCCTCTAAAATCTCTGGGAGAATCTGCCGCACCATAAAATTCAAAGAAGCGAGCCTCGGGAAGATTTTTTTGCTCTTTGCCCAACATGAGGGGCGCAAAGCTTACGCCTTGTACGCTATTTGGAATTTCAATTCCCATTAGGTCTAAGATTGTTGGCATAAAATCTATACTGGATATCGCATTTGGGGCATCTTGAATTTTCAACTTGCCTTCCCAGTGGAATACTGCGGGGATGCGCATGGCTTCTTCAAACCAAATGCCTTTGGTCATTTTATTGTGAGAACCCATCATCTCGCCGTGGTCGCTGGTAACAACTATTATTGTGTCTTCAAAAAGATTATTTTGTTTAAGCCAATCTACGACCCTTCCCATTTCGTGGTCTATAGAGGTGATTGCGCCAAAGTAACCCGGAACAGAACCTCTTAAAGAAGCTTTTTTAGGGTCTTCATTTTCAAAAGAAGCGTTTTTTCTATTGATAAATTTTTCTGGCGGAGTGTAGAGAGCCTCGTATTCTTTTGGTGCGGCATAGCCGTAACCGCTTTTTACCCTGATTTCCGTATAGGCTTTGCGTTTGCCTTCGTAACCTTTACCGCTACCCGTATGGGGTGGACCAAAACTTATAAAAAGGGCAAAGGGGGCGTCTTTATTTGCTTTCATCCATTCCATTCCTTTTTCAACTTCAAATGGAGGCTGCCAGCCGTCGCCGTGATTCACAATTTCTTCGTCATTGAGGCGATATTCTCTTTCAAAATGTTTGTGTCCGCTTGCGGAATCCAAAAAATAGTCTATGCCATGTCTGCGTTCTTTGGGGACATCGCTATTTCTGCCTTTCGCTTTTTCGCCGTCCATGTGCCATTTACCTATGTAGGCAATTTTGTAGCCCGCCGATTTTAGAGAATCAAAAATAAGGGCGGTTTTGGGGTCTAAGGTTTTGTCGTTGTGGTTTTGCTTGTGAGAGTGCACATACATGCCGCTAAAAGTGCTTGCCCTGTTTGGACCGCAAATGGGAGTATTGCATATTGCGTTTCTAAAAAACACACCGCCCGAGGCAAGTTTATCGGTAGTGGGTGTCTGCACGGGGTCTTGTTTTGCAAAGCTCACCGCCTGAGCGCGCCATTGGTCGCTAATCATAAATACGAGGTTTGGCTTTTTTTGTTGGGCATAAGCGCTTGACATAATGCAAAGCGTAAGTGCGAGTATGCAGAGTATGGTTCTCATAGGCAAAGTTTGTTTTGTGTAAACGTAAAGTATGCCGAGTTTACGCATTTTTTCAAGCTTCAATATTGGGGTTTATGTGTTGACTTAAACGTGTAAATTTAATTTTTTCAAAGTATGAAAATTCTTACGATAATTTTATTTACAGCGCTATTTTGCGCATCTTGTGCAAGCGGGCAAAAAGACTCGGCAAATGATTCCGAAGTTATGCGTCTATCAAGCGCCAATTCGTTTTTTAAAGTGGGCAAATTTTTTGCGGTAAACCTAGATTCAAATCCGACAACAGGCTATGAGTGGTCGGCGACAGATTATGACAAGAACATAATTGAGCTTGTGGATGTGAAACATACCCCTACGAATACTGGCAGGGTGGGGACTGGCGGCGTTACGGAGCTTAAATTTTTGGCAAAGGCAAGCGGTAAGACGGGGCTCAAACTGATATATTCCCGACAGTGGGAAAAGGATGTAAAGCCAATCAAAGAGGTTGCCTTTAACATAAATGTAGAGTAGATATTTAAGGCTCTTTGCAGACTCAATTTGAAAAATTTTAATGAATTTAAGAATATCAGTTTTTGCGTCCGTTTTTGCCATTGCATCAGGCTATGCTTCGGAGACCACTTTTTATATTGAACCAAAGGGCGAGCTGGGTGCTCCTATCATGCCGCCTTTACAGGTGCACGCCCCATTCCTCTCGCAGAGGCCGGACGCCGAATTTGTGCTGACATCTTCCGCCGAAAATCACAAGCGTTCTGGCATAGATGATGTGCGTTTATCCACAAAAGATTCCGGTGCAAAAATCTCATCCGCCCAGCAGTGGGACATAAATTCTCAGTTGCAAAAAAAAATATTCGGCGGAAAAGTTTATATTAAATCTAGCATTGGCGACCACGCTACAACTTTCTTGATTAGGGGCAAAAACCCCAGCGATGAAGATGTTAAAAATTTCATCAAGGCAAATTGTAAAGACCATTGGTACGCTTGGGCAATAGCCCAGCATGAGAGCAGGCAGCACTTTAATTTGTTCAACCAATTTAACACTCAGGAAAAAATATTTGGCACGCCAAACTATGGCGCTCCCGACGGTTGGGGGATAATGCAGTTGGATTCAAGCAGGGGTTCGGAAATTTCTACGGAAGAAGTTTACAACTGGCAGGCAAATGTGCTTTCAGGGTTGAAGCTCATGGATAAGGCAAAGAAAGAGGCGCTTGCGTATTTCAACGCCGTAAAGCGCACATTCCCCGATAAGTGGGAGGAGCCGCCTACGGTCTATACCCCGCAGGGTTGCGTTAGCAAACTTGCGGCGCTGGATGCCGCAGTAATTCAGATGTATAATGGCGCCGCCGTAGTCCGCAAATTAAAGACGCCTTTTGGTACATACACCTATTATCGCTCTTGTTGGGAGTTCGACGAGAACGCCGCCAAGGGTTCTAGATGGCGTTTTAAAATCAACAATCACGACTACGTTCACAAGGTTGTTTATAATGAAATTGAAGGGCACATCAAATAGCTTGCAGATAATGCGCATATTGCTTGCCGTATCGCCTATGCTCTTGTTTAGGCTGATTCCCGATGTCGTGAGGCTTGAATTTTTTGCCTATCCTGCGGCGTATTTGTCAACGATATTTGCTTCCGCCGCAAATCCTGTGCCTTCTGAAAACGGCTATTGCGTGGTTTTATTTTCAAATTCTTATGAGATTGTGTCCAGATGCAGCGCAGTCATATTTTGCTCCATTGTTTATGCGCTGACATTCTTTACAATCTCTGCAAATAGCCGCACTTTTTCAGACCTGATTTTTAAATATACCTTATCAATTTTTCCGGCATATCTTTTTGCGGTTTTTGTAAATTCAATGCGCTTTGTGCTATTTTCAATTTTAGCAGAAATATTTTCAGGCTATGTGCAGGGCAGATATTTTGCGTTGATACACATGGCGGTGGGGTCTGTAATTTTTGGCATATCTTTGCTTGCATTTATTAGCTTAATAAAAATTAGCATTTTAAAGAAAGAGATGTCATGACAGAAAATCCGCAACTTCAAAATACTTCTGAAATTGAATCTAAGCCTTTAAAACGCCTGTTGCCAGATTTTTTCTATTCTCTCAAATCGCTGTGGTTTGTTTGGGTTTTGCCGCAGGTTCTGCTGCTTATGCACACGCTTTATTACTTTTGGATTAATAGTGGAGACGCCAGTCAGTATATTATTCAAAAGGCTTACTGCCTCATTGGTCTTGAAGCGGTAATGGTAGTTGTTGGTGTGGCTTTGGCGTCATTATCACGCTTTTTTAAATTCAATGTTACAATGGCGTTTTTAAGTTTGGGCGCATTTATAATTTACTTTTTTGCATACGTAACAAATGCGCAATTCTTCGATACTCCACGCTTTGGCATTACTTTCACAGATTTGCACTTTGCCTTTACGGCAATAATATTTACGGGCGTATATTGCGGCTTCAGGATATGCGGGGAAGAATTGAGCACTCTAAAAAAAGAGATGAAAAATATTTTCATCGTACTTGGCGTTGCAGTTCTACTGGCCCTTGGCATTGCCTTTTGTCTGGACATAGCGGAGTTTGTAGGGATGTTCTTTTTCTACATTGCGGTAATAATTTTTTTCGACTTTGTATTGGGACGCACCTTCTTGGTTTTAATCAGGGCGTTTAGCAGGGGTAGTCCTGTGATGAATATTACAATATACGCTATTATCTGCGTCATTTTGCCCATGATTTGCTTTTTTGTACTCATGTATAAGAACACTGGGGAAATCTTAAAATTGTTTGAAGATTTGGGGTTCTTCATTTTTGCGGCTTTGCTGAACGTATTGGTACTTTTATTTTATAAAAAATTTAATGACGATAAAATCAGGGCGTTATTTTTATTTCTCAACGCAATGTCATTTAGCGTGATAGCTTTTGTGGCATATTTATTCTTGCCGACATTTCCCTTTATTTCCGGAATGGTTTTTGCCATTGCTGGCTTTTGGGTGCTGGGCTTGCTTTACTCTTTCGTTTATTGCCTATTTGGATTTGTGGATGTTTATAAGAGTGTGCGCTCAAAATCATTGCGCAATATTGCTGTGATATTGGGCTTTTTTGCGCTGCCCGCTTATATATGTATTGAGCCTTATTGCTTGCGCATTGCAATTTCTGAAGCCTTAAATTATGTCGAATGTCCGGATACTTCCAAAGAGCGATATTTTAGCGGGTCGCAGTGGGGCGTGTTGCGCACTTGCAAGCTTGTAGAATCTTTCAAGAAAAACTCTTTGAACTTGCCTTATATAGGAGAGTTGCGCAGCTACATTTTTTCAAACGGAATGGTTTTGCGTGCGCGCACGCTCAATAAAATTGAGAGCCTGTTTGCGGAAAATGCTGGGGAATCTTTGGCGGATGAAACAAGCAGGTTTAAAGATGATGCGCCAATAATTCCATCTTCGGGCGTCGTACAATCATGCAAATTTTCGCCTCAGGAAGGCGCATCGCTAGACGTATGCAAAATAGAGCTTGAAAAAAAATTTAAGGGCGAATCAAGGCGCAATGAGGCAAGCTGCAAAGTAAAACTCTCAGACGGTGTGTTTGTGGCGGGCATGAGCATGTCTGTAAATGGAGAGGAAAAATCCGCAACTTTTGCAGAGCGCAAAGCAGCATACTGGGTCTATGAAAACGTAACGAGGCAGAACATAGACCCTTCCATAATTTATTACGAAAATTTGAGCGATATGCGCTTGCGTGTAGCGCCTCTTAGAAATGGCGAAAAAAAGTGTATAACGCTGAATTTTCTTTATCCGCCGGAATTTTCCACTTACAAAATTTTGCTTGAAGACTCCGTAAAAAATCAAGAGACAACTTCTTTGGGGAAGCCCGCAGATGCGGATTGTCTCATTGCTTGTGGCGAAGAAGCTTCATATCTTCTCATAAAAAATACGGGCAAATTTTATTCTTATGAACGCCGTCCATACTGGTCTATAATTTTGGATTTATCCAAGCGCTCAACATTTGAAGATTTGGAAAAGAAATTTGCGGAGCTCTCAAAAATATCTTCCGACATTGTCAAAGCCAGAATCTATTTTTCAGATTTGAATTTTTCATACGCACTAGAAGTTTCTTTTAAAGATTCAAAATGGCAGCTTGATACGCTTAAAACCGCTTTGGAGTATCACGAATCTAGGGGCGGATTTAATGCCACAATTTCGCATTTATTTATGATGTCTCATTACGCAAAGACTGCGTTTAAAGAGGGCGCTTACGGCAAAGAAGAATTCCCCATTACTGTATTTTTTAGCGACAATATAAACGGATATGCACCCACAGACGCATTCAAAGAATTTCTGCCAGAGCTTGATTTTTCCTATGCTATTGTTGTCGGCAAAGACGGTGTGCAAACCGTATCGGAAAAGCCCTTGGATTTGCGCAAGCCGCCTTTTGCAAACAACCCTAAAATTTCTCTATTCAAAATCGCCTCTGAAATGCGCCCCGTAAAACTTGTGCCTGAAAATAGTTTTGACGCCGTGAAAGAATTTGTAATTTCTGAAAAAGTTGATGCGGCTGACGTGGCGGTTTTTGATGCGTCTTATGCAGCAAAACAAATTGACGCACGCTCTGCAAAAAATTCAGGCTGGGCATTGGCGGCGAATTTAAGGGCAAAATCTATATTGTCAAAACGCAATCCCGCATTTGGGGAAATCAATTTTAAAAATATTGTGAATTTGAGTGAATACTTGAAGGTTCTTGCGCCGTCAACTTCGGCGATAATTTTGGAGATGTCCTCCCATGAAAAGCTGCTGTATTTGGCGGACATAAAATCAAAAAATTCTCACAGCGCTTTGGATTTCAAGACCGACAATAGGCGCACAATGGACGAGCCCGAGTTTTATCTATATCTTATTTTTGCCTTTCTCATTTGTGCATTTATGAAAATGATTTCCAGGCGGAATAAAAAATTAAAATCTTTATGAAAAAACTATTTAAAATCTTTATGGCATTTGGCGCTGTTTTAACTGCGTCTTACGCATACGATATCAATGAGCTTTTCACCCATCTAGAGCTGATATCTTTCGCAAAAAACCCTGACTACTTTTACTTCTTTGAAACAGATTTGGAAAAGGACGGAGTGAACGAACTTTGGATTGCCCACAACAAAAGTTACAACGGCGGGAACGGAAAATATTTCCACGTTTATAGAAAAGTTGGCGCAAGCTACATAGCTTTTGACACACTGCCCGTGTTGGATGTGCGCTTGCTCGCCTTTGCTGGGAAGGGCGCTCAAGACGCTTCTGAGGTTGACGACAAAGATAAGCGCATCATAACTTATTTTAAGCACAGTTCAAAGACAGGCTCATTGGTCTCTTATAAAATTGTAAATTCCCAAATTGTGGAGCATGAGTATAAAGAGATTGAACCTGAGGGTACGGATAAAGACCTATTTGAAAAAATGTTTTCAAAAACTCATAACATAATTCAGAAAATCCCCGCCGAAAATTTCAGAGATTTTTTGAAACAAAAAGGGATTAGCTGCCCCACATCAGACAAAGTGCAAGTTCTTGGCGCAGATCTTGGTGGAACCACGGGGAAGATTGTGTTTATGAGCAATCCCAAAGCGTCATTTGCCGCAGGAGAGTGGGTTGCGTTTCATAACGAAGGCGGCAAGAGTTGGAAAAAACTAAAAACCTTTCCTTCCGAATTGAAGTTTGTTTTCTTTGAAAACTATTCAATGTTGCGTAAAATTTTTGGAAGGAAATTTTTAATCTGCATGACGCCTCGTGCCGGAGACAGAATCATGCTCAGTGTCTTTCACGTAGCCAATGATGGAATTAGCGGCTTTGATATGCCAATTTTTGAAATCGATACCGACGATGTTGTTATAAATTCTCCTGAAGACGCCGATGATTACGCCTTCATTGAGGCGTTGGCTTTTGACGCTTTAGATGACAGGGACGACTTTGATTACCAGCTCTACCCCCTAAATGAGGGTTTAGGCAAGGACGGCAAAATACAAGTTCCTCAAGGTGTAAAGATAAAAGATTTGAGGGACGTGAAAGAAATTAAACTTCCCGAAAATAATAGACGCACAAAACAATTTTTAGAACTCTGGAAAGCTTCTGAAATAGGCAAACAAAATTAGAAATTTTTTGTATGCTAAAAATTTTAGGTCTGATTTTTTTAATATTATTTGCGCAGAGTTTGTGCGCCCAAAATCTATCAAGGCTTCCGATTACGGGGCTTGCGTATCAGCAGAATGCGCCCAAAGAATTACTGCTTTGCTTTCAAACTAATGAGGGCGTAAGTAAAGAAAAACTCGTGGCGCTCCTGAGTTTACAGGGTCTGCTTGCAAGGCAGGGCAGCGCAAGCCAGCTATATTTTACGCAACACTCGGCATACTTAAATTGGCTCTCAGAAATAGAAAAAAATTTTGGCGTTAAGATAGACAGCTCTTTAAATACAAATGCGATATTTGAAAAATTTTCAAAAAACATAACAGCCTATGTCCCTTATAAAAAGGACGATTTGGCGCATATAAATACTCTTTTCATGTATGCTGCTTTAAATGATGCGGTGCTCTTGGAAGATGATTTTTCAAAACCCTTTGCGGAAAAATACGGCTGGAAAAAGCTGGATTTGCCCGCAAAATTAGATGAGGAAAACTTTATAAAAAACAATCTTAACGCTTTGAATTTGGAAAATTTTTCCGAGCTCAACCCCGCCAGTCTTTGGGCGTTAAGAGAGTATTTGTATTTTGCAAAATACCCAATTTTTTATTCCACAAAAATCTACAAATCTTTGAATCGCAAAGGCCATAAGACAACGACGGCAATTTTAGGTTATGGCAATTACGAGGCTGTAAATGAAGACGGCTTCATTGCCAATTATGCAAATAATGAGTCATACTGTTTGCCCTTGGACCATTGCAGCAATTTGTCTGTTTTAAGCGCCTTTCAAACTGATTCGGCAATTACGCAGGATAGAAAATTTGTAGATTTGCCGCCTAAAGAAAAGCGCCATTTGCTCTGCATTGTCTGGACGGACGGCGACAATCTTTCTTGGAATATTTCCGATATGTTTGCTTCTGAAAGATGGCTAGGCTCTAAATTCCGCAATGATTTCCCGACAACTTGGCCTTTAAATTCATCGCTTTCTGAGCTTGCACCCACAGTGTTAAAAGCAATTTACAAATCTTCTGAAGAATTTAAAGACAACTTTATTTGCCAAGGTGGTTTGGGTTATATATTCCCTTCAATGTTGAAAAAATCTTTATCGGATTACGCAAATAAGACCGCTCAAGCTATGTCTAAGGCGGATTTAAAAATATTGCAGTTTATAGATAAAGACTCCTTTAAGAATGACAAAATTATGGGAGAGTTTTTAAAACATGAGCAAATTCAAGGGCTGATATATTTTGACTATTACCCATATCACAAATACGACGGAAAAATACGTTGGGTTAATTCAAAGCCTGTAATCTCTGCAAAAATCAGCTTTTGGAAAGATTTAAAACTTCCGCAATCTTCAAAACTTATTGCTTCAAGCGAGGATGATATTGTCAAATATCTGAACCAAGCCTCTCGCAATCCTAAAGATGAGAATAGCTATACGATAATGTGCGTACACGCTTGGAGCATCACTCAGGAAGACGTCCATAAGCTTGTAGCAAGACTTAACCCTGCCGTGAAAGTTGTCGGGGCGGAGCAATTTTTTGCCGAGGTGAAACGAAATTTGTCAAAATAAAGATATGCCTTTTTTTACCTAAAATTGGCTTGATTAGGCGGGCGGGTGAGGGTAAATTTTAAAAATGAAACGCAGACATTTTTTATCCAGCCTTGTGTTGGGCGCAAGCGCAACGCCCACAGTTTTAAAATCGGCGGAAGCTGAAAACGCAGCATCTCAAATTTATGATGTTCTCATAATAGGTGCAGGCACTGCGGGTTGTGTGGCGGCGATACAATCTGCACGTCTAGGCGCAAAGACTTTGCTTCTTGAAGCTTCGGGTATTGCGGGCGGCACTATAACTTTGGGGGGAGTTAAAAAGCCGGGCATATTTCACGCTTGGGGCAAGCAGGTTATTGCCGGCATAGGTTGGGAGCTTGTGCAAAAAACCGTTAATCTTGGCGGAGAAACTTTGCCAGATTTTTCGACTCCACCCAAAGCACATTATTTGCATCAGATTGACTTGAATGGAAGTTTGTATGCCTGCATTGCGGAAGAAGAAATTGTTAAAAGCAAGGCGGAGATTTTGTACTGCGCAATACCCCAGAAAATATCTGCAAAAAATGGAATGTGGGAAGTTGCAGTTGCGTCAAAAGACGAGCCGTTTACCGTACTCGCAAAGCAGATAATTGACGCAAGCGGCAATGCTTCGGCTGCGGCGCTTGCAGGTTTTAAGCGGCTTAGGGAGGCTGAAGTTCAGCCGGGCACGCTGATATTCAGTTTTACAAATTACAATATTGAAGATGTTGATAGATCCGTTTTGGAGGCAAATTATGAGGCGGCAAAAAAAACCGGAGAATTGTTAAAGGCGGATTGTTATTCGGGCATATACAGCTTTCTGAGAAGGGGCGGGCACAATCAAGAGCATGTTATGAATGCCGATAATTCCACGTCTTTCGCGCAGACAAAAACAAACATCGCCGGCCGCGCATCTTTGCTGCGTTTGCTGAGATTTTTTAAGAAGCAGAAGGGTTTGGAGAACATCAAAATTGCGTACATGCAAACCGATACCGCCGTGCGTGAAACGTACAGGATTGCGGGTAAAACCGTTGTTTCCGTGCAAGATTATGTGTCTGCAAAAAAGTTCGACGACGCTTTTGCCTACGCATTTTATCCCGTAGATTTGCACACCGAAACAGGTGTAAAACCTGAGCGTTTGCAACAGGGGCTAGTGCCCACAATGCCTTTTAGCGCACTAATTCCCGATGGGTCGGAAAACTTTTTGGTTGCCGGCAGAAGCATAAGCAGCGATAGGCTTGCAAATTCGGCACTGCGTGTGCAGGCTTGTTGTATGGCGATGGGGCAGGCGGCAGGGGCGGCGGCGGCAATGTCTGCGCTCAATGGCGAAAAATTGTCCAATCTAAATTTTGCAGACTTCAAAGGCGTTTTGGAAAAGTTTTCCGCAATAGTGCCTTGATGAAACTGCCTACTTTTCGCCCCTGACAAGAAAGTCTGAAATTATCAACGATTCAGCGCCCAAGCCTTCGGTCTTGGCGCTTTGATTTTTGCCTTCAAGAACGCTTTTTGAGGAGTAAAAATCTATCTTTCTTTGCGCTGCGCCATTCTTGAAGAAAACAAAATCTCCATCCCAATTAAAGCTGCAATTTTGCATATTAATTTGCGTATGCCCATAATCGCTTATTTTTGTTTTTTCCACAAAAAGTATTGCGTTTGCTTTGAAAGAAGAATTTGAGAAATCTATGTAATTAACTGGCGTTGCAACGTAGAGAAAACTCTTAATTTTTTCATTCTTAATTTTTATCTCTTCAAAAAATAGCGGGCCTTGCACGGGGATTGGCGCATCAGGATAATATGAACGGCTGTATTTGCTGTTGTCGAACTGCACGGCGAAAGAAATGCGGGGCTTTTCCAAAGATATGTTTTTAAATTTCACATTGCGCACCCCTGCGGTGGCTGTTTCATCGTCTTGGGCAACGCCCCAGTTTATGCCGTCATACACCTTTGCGCCGCTTGTGTGCGTGGGTCTGGTTTTTGAAATATATTTTTTGCCGTCGGTATGCATTTGCACTCTGTAAAGTCGTCCTTGGCTGATGACAGTGTCGGAGTGTTGCACGCTCATATTTTCAGACCAATTCAGCCATCCGCCCGCCAAGATTCTGCAGAAGAAGCCTGTGGTTTTTTCGGAATCTAAATCTCTTATATTTTCAATGAGGCCGTTTTCTATCCACCCCAACTGCGGGTTTGAAGTGGCGTAATCATGACCGTTGAGCGCTATTGCATCGTCGAAAGTTTCAAAAATTGAGTTGGAAATTTTGAAGTTTTTACCCCTGCCAAGATGCACGCCGTCTTTCTTGCCCCTGATTTCCACATTGTCTATAACAAGATTTTCAAAAGTGCATACTTGAATGCAAAATTGAAATTCGCCCAAATCTAGGCACTTAAAATTTTCCACCACAATATTGCGTGCATAAGAAAAACTCAAGTGGCCACGCAGACCGTAAATTTCGCTCTTTGTGTCAACGCCGTTGACGATAATTTCAAGCCCCGACACCTTGATATTTTCATCCCAAATTTTTGTATATGCGCCTGAATTTATAAGTACGTAAGTAAAGGGCGTGGCATTTGCGTCTTTGCGCAGTTTTACGCCGCCAAAGAATTTTAAATTTGTGTTGGAAGAAATTTTTACAGCCCTATCCACATCGTAGATTCCCGCCTGTCTGACTTCGATATCACCGCCCGAGTCCAAGATTTTTTGGAGGGCTTGAGCATTTTGAGAAGCATCATTGCTTGGCAAAAAACCAAATTTATTTGCGTCTATAACTGCCGAAAAAGAGAAATTCGCAAAGTTACAGAGCGCTAAAAAGAGTAAAAATTTTTTCATAAAAAAGTGAAGTAATGTGCGAGTATAAGCCTATAAATAGCAAGGACAAGTAATATTTTTAGGCCTTTTTTTTGCGACAAAATGCTTTTTGCAGATATAATTAAATGCTTATTATCTTGCCAAATTTTCAGGTCGGCAATATATCCATGTGCAGAAATGGAAATGATAATGTATGAAAAAATCGCATGAAAAAAAATCAAATTCAAAAGGGGCTGTAAAAAAAGATAAACTTACTTCTAATTTTGGAGCGCCCGTTGTTGACAACCAGAATTCTCGCACGGCAGGACATAGGGGTCCTATGCTGATAGAGGATACTTGGTTTATGGAAAAATTGGCAAATTTTAATCGTGAAGTTATACCCGAACGCAGAATGCACGCCAAAGGTTCGGGAGCGTTTGGGACATTTACGGTTACCAAAGACATCAGCAAATACAGCAAGGCAAAAATATTTTCTAAAATAGGCAAAAAGACGGAAGTGTTTGTGCGCTTTTCAACTGTGGCGGGTGAGCGTGGCGCAGCCGATGCAGAAAGAGACATCAGGGGCTTTGCCATGAAGTTTTATACCGAAGAGGGTAATTGGGATTTAGTTGGAAATAATACGCCAGTTTTCTTTTTAAGGGATGGCAAAAAATTCCCAGACTTAAACCACGCTGTCAAAAGAGACCCTCGTACAAACTTGCGCAGCGCTTGCAATAATTGGGATTTTTGGACAAGCCTGCCTGAGGCTCTGCATCAAGTAACAATAACTATGAGCGACGACGGAATACCCGCTTCTTACCGCAATATGCACGGTTTTGGAAGCCATACTTTCAGTATGTATAATGACTCCGGGCGCAGGGTTTGGGTGAAGTTTCATCTGGTCTGCCAGCAGGAAATTAAATTCCTCACAGATACTCAGGCTGCTGAAATTATCGCCAAAGACAGGGAAAGCCATCAGAGAGATTTGTTTGAGCACATAGCCCAAAAAGATTTCCCCAGATGGAAAATGTATATTCAGGTGATGACGGAAGATGAGGCAAAGAAGATGCCCTACAACCCCTTTGACCTCACAAAAGAATGGTATCAGGATGAATTCCCACTGATTGAAGTTGGGGTTATGGAGCTTAATCGCAATCCTGAAAATTATTTTTCGGATGTTGAGCAGGCGGCGTTTAATCCTGCAAACGTTGTGCCTGGCATAGGATTTTCTCCGGACAAAATGCTTCAGGCTAGGCTATTTGCCTACGGCGACGCCCAGCGTTACAGATTGGGTGTTAATCATTATCAGATACCGGTGAACGCCCCTCGTTGTCCTGTTACGGGATATTCCAGAGATGGTCAAATGCGTGTTGACGGCAATCATGGCGGCAAGATTGGTTATGAGCCAAATAGCTTTGGCGCATGGCAGGAGCAACCCAACTTTAAATCTCCTCAGACGCCCGTTGAAGGCGACGGCGACGAATGGAATTTCCGTGAAGATGACGATGATTATTATTCGCAACCGGGCAAGCGCTTCCGTGCAATGAATGCGGAACAAAAGAAGCGGCTCTTTGGCAACACCGCAAGGGCGCTTGGCGATGCTCCGGATTTTGTAAAGCAACGTCACATAGATAATTGTTACGCCGCCGACAAAGCCTATGGTGAGGGCGTCGCCAAAGCCTTAGGTCTGAAAGTAAGCAAGAAAAAATAATGCAATCTGCGTTAAAATTAAGGGCGGTTTTTACCGCCCTTTTTTTATTTGCAGAATTTATAGCCCACGCCCCTGACCGTTTCAATCAGATGAGAAAGCGGTTCAATTTTTTTTCTCAGCCCCACAAGTTGAACATCTATAGCCCTGTCTGTTACGGCATAACCCGGACCATGCAGATGTTTGATAATATCGTCTCTGGAAAAAACCCTGCCTGGATTTGTCAAAAAAAGATGCAGGATGGAAAATTCATTGGCAGTTAAAATCAAGGGTTTTTCAGCAAGGCTGGCTTCAAAAGTATCCGGGTTTAAGTGTATGCCCTTGAAGGAAACGGCTTTTAGGGGCGCATTGTCTTCTCTCAATCGGGCTTTAATTCTTGCAAGGAGTATGCGCAGGCTAAAAGGCTTGGTGATGTAATCGTCTGCGCCGTATTCCAGCCCGCTTACTATATCGGCGTCTTCGCTGCGTGCGGTAAGCATTATGATTGGGCATTGCTTGAACTTTGCGTCGCTGCGATATTTTTTGCAAAAATCCATACCGTCCATTCCGGGCAGCATGAGGTCTAAGAGTATTAGGTCAAAGCTTTGGCGTTCAAGCAGGGCAAGAGCGCTTTCGGCGGAGACGACCTTTTTTGCAGCAAAGCCATATTTGCCGAGATAGATTTCTATCATTTCCGCAATGCTTGCTTCGTCTTCCACTATCAAGATTTTTTTTTCAGACATAAAATTATTCGGATTTTAAGATTAGTGTGAATTTGGTGCCAGTACCGACTTTGCTCTCCACAAGCGCTTTTCCGCCATGCATTGCCGCTACATGCTTGACTATTGCAAGCCCTATGCCGGAACCGCCTGCGTTGCGTCCTCTGCCTTTTTCTATCCTATAAAAACGCTCAAAGACACGTTCACAATGCATTGGGTCTATGCCGTTACCGTTGTCTTCTACGGATATTTCAATATTTCCCAGATTCATTTTTGCGCAAATGACAATCTTTGAGTTTTCTCCGGAATATTTTATTGCATTTGATAATAAGTTGCTTACGGCAAGCTCAAGCAAGACAGAATCTGCGTTGATTGTAATGTCTTTGGGGCAAATTATTTCTATTGTTGAGGAATGCTTTTTTGCGTTTTCTTGATGAAAGGCGCAAGCCCTCTCAATGATACCCAGCACATTTTGAGATGAAAAATTTGAAAGAGGATTATATTCCGCAGATTCAATTTTGGAAAGCAAAAGCATCTGCTCTATGAGTTCTGCCATGCGTTTTGAATTTTCCAAAATTGTATCAACCAGTTTTTTTGTGTCGCCATTTTCCAGGTCTTCAGAAAGAATTTCCGCCGCCGTCATTACGCCAGTCATAGGGGTCTTGAGTTCATGGGACGCCGCAGCGACAAACTCTCGTCGTTGAGTCTCGGTACGTCTTGCAAGGCTTATATCATGCAGGACAAAGAGTGAACGCCTAGTCCGCGATTCATAAGGAAGCGGCACGCTTTCCAAAGACATTTCCGTATCTTCTGAAATTTTTATGTTGCAGGCAAACCCCTTGTTCAGCGCAAAAGTTTTTTCTATGGCTTCAAGCACGCTTCTATTTTTTATTGCGGCATAAATGTCGGGTCTGGGGTTGTTTGCAAACGATATGTCCAAAATTTTTTTTGCCGCAGCGTTTGCCTTCAAGAGCAGTTTTTCATCTGTGCATATAAACACACATTCAGACATGTGGGAGAAAATTTCATCAAGTTCGCAATTTCTTTTATGCAGAGAGTGGAGCTTCTTTTTAAGCTCATGCGCCATTGATTCCATAGATTTGCCGAGCTGAGACACTTCTGTTATAGAGCAGCTTTTGGCGTGAGAATCAAGGTTTCCCGCCGCAAAATCATGGGCGAGCTTTCGCAGGGAAATTATAGGGTTGCTGATTTGTCTTGCGACAAGAAAAGAAATTATCGTGGAAAATAAAATTGATAAAATTGCAAGAGAGCCAATCTCTTTGGCGAGAATATTTTTTGTAACATCCAAATTATGTTCAGGAATTGCCAGACGAACGCAGTAAGCATATCTGCCGTCAGAGCGTTTGCCTGCGGGGGTTGCAAGATAGAGCATGCGCATATTTAAGGTGTTTGAAAACCTTGAAACCAAAGTTTGCGCCCCTGAAAAAGTTTTTACTATTTCAGGTCTATTCAGGTGGTTTGTCATATTTTCTATTGCGGCGTCGGAATCGAAAATAATTTTTCCGTCAACGCTTACTATGGTTGCCCTGATTCCGGATTCTACCGCAAAATTTTTACAAATTTTAGATACGGATGCAAAACTATCGTCCGTCTCTATAGCTGCTACAATCAAAGAAGCGGAGTCATGCAAGGATTTTTCCAAACCCCTTTTGTAAAGAGCCTCAGACAGAAAAAAAGTGCCTACGCCAAGTGCGGTTATCACTGTCAGGGTAACCCCTGTAACAGAAATGAATATTCTAAAGAAAATATGAGAGAATGATTTTTTTAAGTTCATGACGTTATTTTCCGCAATATTTTCCGCACTTAGAAGAATGTCAACGCAGATTTATGTTCTAACAAATTTCTAACAAAGGCAAAACACAATTCTAGTTTTTTTATGAGAATATGCGGACAGATTCAGCAAAGTAATCTTTGCGCCGAACTAAACCAAAAACAAATATGAAGAAAAAAATATCACACATGCTAACGGCACTAATTTGTGCAGGAAGCGCATTTATAAGTTTGAACGCACAAGACAAGGAAACATTAAACTTGCTTGTAAGCAAAGGAATAATCAGCCAAGCAGAGGCGGACAAAGTCGGCAAAAATGCGGCGCTTGTCGTTACGTCCAAAGAAAAAGACGTTAAAAAGCTGACATTTTCCGGACGCATACAAGAACAATTTCAATGGATAAGCACAGAGCCCGCTAACGCCCCTCATCCAAGCTCGCAAATGGGTTTCCAGATGAGAAGATTATATTTTGGGGTTTCCGCCGACTTGGGCAGCGGTTTTTCCGGAACTCTCACCGCCGATTTTTCCAAGACGGGCACTAACGGCGCAGATTATCTCGCCGAAGCTTTCATAAGCAAAAAATTAGATTTGGACCACTTGAAAGGCACGGCGGATTTTGGATATAAAAAAGTGCAATTTGGATATGAAGAAAATACATCTTCAAGCAAACTGCTTACAATAGAACGCTCTATGGCAACACGCTATTTTGTGGAATCACAAAAGTCTGGTACGGGCAGAAATCTTGGTTTTGGCTCACGCTATGCGGGCGCATTTTGGCAGGGCAAGATTGCGGAAGTTGAGGGTCTTGAATACGGCTTGGCTGTAACAAATTCCCAGAACTACACAATAAAACCAGCTACAACAGGGGCTGCCGGCACTGCCGACAACAATCTTAATGCTTGGGCAAATATATCTTATGCGGGAAAGATTGACGACGTATCGTTTAAAGTAGGCGTAAACGGCGGCTGGGGGCCATCCGCCAATATCGTGGCGACAAATAATTACGGAGACATCTTGGGCGTAAATCCATATTTGCAAATCAACTGGCTTGGCTTGAGCGTTTGGAGCGATTTCCTTTTGGCAAGTGTTGAAAAGGGCAGGGCAAACGGCACAAGAGCCACTCCATTGGGGCTGAATGTCGGTGCGGAATATCTTTTTGAAATGGATACTCTTGGCAAGATAGGGCCATCCATACGTTACGCATGGCTCGATACCGACGGTAGGGGCACACGCATTGGCGACGGTATGTCGGGCGCTCCAAATGCGGGAGATTTTAACGGAGCCCAAAGTTTATTTATAGGCGCAAACTGGTACATCATGGGAAACAATTTAAAATTCCAAGCCGGCTACGAATGGGCGCAGTATAGCGGAAAAGTCGCAACTTTGAGCTATCAGGGCGTAACAGACGCACACGCAATGAGAATGCAAATTCAAGTATTGTTCTAATAGAAACTTTCATCCTAAAAAAATATGAAAACAAAAATAACAAAAGTCGTAAAATTAATTGCCGCCGCAACGTTGATTGCGGCCGCCGCAAAACTCTCGGCGCAAGATAAAATTGTGATAGACGGCTCTACAACAGTAGGCCCAATATCCAAAGCATTCGCAGAATATTATAAGGAAATTAAACCAAATGTGAATATAACAATCAGCGAATCCGGTAGCGGCAACGGCGTAAAGAGCCTTACCAATAAGGCTTGCGATATAGCAAATCTCTCCAGATTCATGAAGGACTCAGAGTTTAAATCTTGCGTGGAGAATGGTGTGTTGCCTGTAGCGCATGTCGTGGCATTTGACGGGCTTGCCGTGATAATCAATCCGCAAAACAAAATATCTACGCTTAGCTTGGAGCAAATTGAAGGAATTTATAGCGGCAAGATAACAAACTGGAAAGAGCTTGGCGGCGAAGACGCCAAAATTGTTGTGGTTTCCAGAGACACAAATAGCGGAACTTATGAAACCTTTGGCGAACTGGTTCTGAAAAAGAAAGAAGTTGTCTCAGGCGCAGAATATGTAGGCTCTAATGGGCAGGCAAAAACCAGAGTCGGCACGACAAAAAACGCAATAGCTTATGTGGGCTTGGGCTTCATTGACGATAGCGTAAAACCCTTGTCGATAAACGGCGTGTTGCCTACATCCGCAAGTGTCGCAAGCGGCAAATATGCAATATCTAGACCGCTTTTTATGTTCACAAACGGCTATCCCAAAATGGGGTCGGATGTGTATAATTTTGTAGTTATGCATCTGAGCAAAGAGGGCAGGGAAATCATAAAAGAATTGGGGTTCATACCTGTTTGCGAATAGTTGGAATATGAAAAATCAACACTATATAGACAAGGCTAAGGGGCTGATTATGAGCAGGCAGGGCAGTTTGCTTCAACACATGCTCGGTAAATTAGGACGCTCAATCCTCTTGCTAATAACGGCAATTCCAACCATAGCCGTTGTCTTTATAGTGTTTTTTATAATTAAAGAGAGTGTTCCTTTTTTTTACAATTTAGCGCATGTAAAAGAATTTTTTACAAGTACAACCTGGACGCCCTCAAAACCCGCAGATCCGAGTTTTGGCGCATTATCAATATTTTATGGAACATTGATGGTTACCGTCGGCTCATCCTTGATTGCCGTGCCTTTGGGCATAATGGTTTCCGTGTGTCTGACTGAAATTGTATCATACAAGCTTGCTCAAATTTTTAAACCTTTTGTAGAGCTATTGGCGGCGATTCCGTCTGTGGCATACGGATTTTTTGCCTTGGTGGTTTTTGCGCCGGTCTTGCAAAATTACGGCGGGGCGGGCATAAGCGCAATGGTTCTGATTGCGGGAATATTTCTTTCATTCATTGCAGCATTGGTTATTTCTGAATTTTTTGGACGCTTGATATGTAAAAAAACTTCAAAGCAAAATACGTATTTGGCAGCATTGATATTTGTAGTTTTTATGGCGCTTTTTATCTTCATTGCCGTAAAAGTTTCAGATATAAAAATCAATAGCGGCGCAAACGCATTAAACGTATCTATAATTTTGGCGATAATGGCGCTGCCCACAATAGTAAGCATATCGCAAGATGCGCTAAGCGCCGTGGGCAGAGATTTGCGTGAGGGCTCTCTTGCTTTGGGTGCGACAAAGTTTGAAACTATTTTTAAAGTTGTTTTACCCTCGGCAAAAAGCGGCATAGCCGTTGCCGTAATTTTGGGGCTTATGCGGGTGATAGGTGAAACTATGGTTGTTTGGATGGCTAGCGGAAACTCTTTGAAAATACCCGAGCCGTTTTATAATTTTTTAGAGCCCGTGCGCACTCTTACGGCAACTATCGCCGGAGAAATGGGAGAGGCTGACCAAAGCACGGGCTCTGCCAGATACCATGTTTTGTTTGTGATGAGCTTGTGCTTATTGCTTACGGGTATGCTGATGAACACGCTTAGCCAGTGGGTCGGGGTTGGAATGAAGAGGGGAAAATAATGCAAATCAGAACAAGAAAAATATTAGACAAATCTTTCGGTGTTGTCGCATACGCTTCACTGGGCTTGATGTGTCTTTCATTGGGCGCTTTTTTATTGCCCATCATCGTCAAAGGCATGGGTGCTTGCGTCTTTCAGGCAACGATTGAGCATGACAAATTTCAGAAAGAAATTCTTGGCAGAAATACTGCGGGGTATGAAAAACTTTTGGAAAAATCTAATGCCGCAAGAGCCCCTCTTTACGAGATGATGGGGGAATTTGAGAATCCTAAAAAAGCCAAAGACATTTTACAATCTCTGGATAAAGCCCGCAGCCAGAGCCAATCTGCAATGGTTTTCAATTACGCCGCCATACAAAAAATTTTACATTTATCCGCCGCCGACAAACAAAGCAAAATGCGTAAATTGGGCGAAGAAATTTTCAAACCATATACGGATTTACTCTTGAAATTAAAAGAGACTTCATTGAAGTCCGGCACTTCTTTTGCTTTGCAAAATATACTTTCGGAAGAAAAGGAAAGATGTCTGGAGAGCGTGAAAAAGTTTATAGAATCTTTGAATGAAAAGAAGGCGATGACTGTGGCGCAAAAAAGTTTTTTACGCAGAAATTTGTCGGCAATCTGCAACGACGCCATAGATGGATGCGCTTCTGAATTGGAGTCTGCAAATTCGGCATATCTGGCGCTAAAAAAAGGCATTGCGGAATTACTGGGCCCTGCAAATCAAATTGAAAAGGAAAAATCAAATTTGATGAGGCAAAAATACGGGCAGGGACGTTTGGATTACGCCAGAGATATTTTGGAAAATTCCATACACACGCTCAGCATAAAAACTGTCGATAAAGATGGCGTAGAAATATTCAAAAGGGTGAACGCCATGGAATATTTCAAGGGCACAAATGTAGAAAAAATAATTCTGTATATAAACGGGAGTTTTTCCGCAATGCTGCAACCGCATTGGACATTTTATGCGGGGTTCTTTTTTGACAACCCCGTTGATTCCAATATATTCGGCGGCATATTCCCAATGGTTTTGGGCACATTTTACCTGACTTTTGGAGCAATGATTATCGCAGCGCCACTGGGCGTCGTAGCGGCAATATACTTTTCGGAATATGCCAAAAAAAATTTCCTAATCTCTATTTTAAGAGTATGCGTTGGCACTTTGGCGGGTGTGCCCTCTATCGTTTTTGGATTATTCGGGCTGGCGTTTTTGATAAACACTTTGAAGATTTCTGAGACCAAAAGCGTGTTGGCAGGCTCGGTAACTTTGGCGCTTTTAATTCTGCCAACGATAATGCGTTCATCGGAAGAAGCGCTCAAGAATGTCCCAAATTCTTACAGAGAAGCCTCTTTAGGATTGGGTGCTAGCAAATGGAAGTGTATAACAAGCGTGCTTTTGCCTGCGGCCTTACCGGGTATGCTTACAGGCATTATTATTTCTATGGGCAGAGCCGCAGGAGAAACCGCCCCTATAATTTTTACCGCAGCGACAAGCACGGGCGCCGCCTTGGCTATATGGGAAGTTTTTACCCAGCCCACTCCCGCCCTCTCTTGGAGCATTTACAATATTTGTAGCGAGCATGAACTTGCGGAAAAAGTTGCACACGTCCAATACGGTATGGTGTTTACGCTTGTGGGCATTGTGCTAGTGCTGAATCTTGCGGCTATACTCGTACGCGCAAAAATGCAAAAGAAACTGAAAACATAATTATGAATGCGTTGTCGGAAAAAATTGAAACTAAAACTAAGTATATGGAAGTTGAAAAACCTACCCAAGATTCTGTAATAAAAGCGGAGGATTTTTCCGTCTATTATGGAAATTTTCAGGCGGTAAAAAATGTGAACCTGTCTTTACCTAGAGGCGAAGTTACCGCCATTATCGGTCCAAGTGGATGCGGTAAAAGCACATTTTTGCGCTGCATAAACAGAATGAATGATCTTGTAGATTCTTGCAGAACCACAGGTTTGCTCTCGCTGGACGGCATAGATATTTATCACCCGCATTTGGATGTTGTGGAGCTTAGAAAGCGCGTGGGAATGGTCTTTCAAAGGCCAAACCCTTTCCCCAAATCCATATACGACAATGTGGCTTACGGACCAAGGCTCACAGGCGCTCTGCAGAAAGGCAAACTGGATGAGGTTGTGGAGTCTTCCTTAAAGCGTGCGGCGCTTTGGAATGAAGTCAAAGACAGGCTCAATAGCAGTGCCATGGGGCTTTCGGGCGGTCAGCAGCAACGTCTTTGTATTGCAAGGGCGCTTGCTATAAAGCCGGAGGTCTTGCTTATGGACGAGCCTTGCAGCGCTTTAGATCCCAAATCTACATCGCACATAGAAAATTTGATAGCGGAACTTTCAGGAGAATATACCATAGCCATTGTAACCCACAATATGCAGCAAGCGGGTAGAGTTTCTGATTACACGGCGTTTTTTTATGAGGGCAGACTGGTGGAGTTTGGCGCAACCAAGCAGTTGTTCACCAATCCTCAGAAGTCTGAAACAAATGACTATATAACGGGAAGGTTTGGTTGATATGAACATGCATTTAAAAAAAGATATGGACAAGCTGAAGGTACAGATGCTTTCTTTGGCGGGCAGGGTTGAGGAAAATGTTAGGAAAGCCGTAAAAGCATTGCGAGAACTTTCCATGCCGCTTGCCGACGATGTCATAAAAAACGACAAGCTCATTGACGAATCTGAAGTCGCCATAGAGGAGGAATGTTTGAAAATATTGGCGCTCCACCAGCCGGTCGCCAGCGATTTGCGCTTTGTGATTACGGTGCTCAAAATCAACAATGAACTTGAGCATATAGGAGATATGGCGGCAAATATCGCCAAACGGGTGGTGTATTTAAAATGTGAAAACAAGGTTACAATACCCTTCAATTTGGAGGCTATGGCTACACGCACCGTCTATATGCTGAAAAGTAGTTTGGACGCCTTTATAAGCTCGGATGAAATTTTGGCGTTGGGCGTATGCAACGACGACGACTTGGTTGATGAAGAAAATAAAAAATGCTATGTCAATTTGGGAATCTTAATTAAGTCTGACAGCAACAACGCAATGTCGTATATAAATTATCTCATGGCTTGCCGTTCTTTGGAGCGCATTGCGGATTTGTGCACCAATATTGCCGAAGACGTAATCTACATGAAGCGCAGCATAATAGTCAGGCACAATCTTAAAGAGGCGGAAAAATATCTGAAGCAAAACGATGAGTTTTAAATCGCATCCAAATTAATTTTCCATCTTCACGCAAAAAAAATCGGCAATTTGAATCTTGCCGATTTTTTAGTTTAAAAGAAATAAGTTTATTTATTTTTCCTTCTGCGAATTGCAAACAAGAGGGCGACTAGTCCGAATATCGCCGCATAAGTTGAAGGCTCAGGGATTGCCAAATAAAGATCGTTGCCTCTGATTTGGAATTCATAGCCAAGCATGGATACGTTTGAAGTGTAAGAAAAGTCTTCTTCTGAGAAATCCCCAAAATCTGCAACGGTCATGATTTTATATTCACTTTCGGGAGTTGCCAAATCATTCAGAAATTCAAAAGAGAAGTTGTATTTTCTGCCTAGAGTATCGCCGGCGCCTTTAGCGAGCGCCCCTGTTATGTCCAAAAGCGAGTTTGAAGTAGCGTCCACAAATACCACGACTTCGGCAAGGTTTGACCATGACATAGAATCCGCAATTACTTTGCCGGCAGACAACGCTTTAAACGTAGTCGAATTTGCCGAACCCACTGCCCCAAATTTGCCGCCTTTCAAAATAATAGCGCCTATGCCTCGACCCAAATTGTTGGCCGTGCCGTCGGCGCGCATATAAAGTTCACCCGCATTGATTGTGGTAGCGCCTCTGTAATAATTATTGCCCGTGAAGAACTGCTTGCCCGTGCCATTTTTTGTTATGGCAACCTTACCCGTAAGGGTGGAAACATCCGATTCTGTCTGTTTATAGTCATGTATTCTTTCGGAGAAAATGTAGTTTCCCGTGCCAGTCAAAACCGCCGTAGCTTGACCGCCGGTATAGTCGCCGGAAGATGTAATGCGATATCCTGCATTGCTTATGGTATTTGTAAATCCACCCACGGATATTGATACGTCTGAAGCGCCACTGCCGCCGTTTATAAAGAATATGCCGTTGTTGTAGAAAGTTCCATCTACAGTAAAACTACCTACGCCTTTGCCTTCCGCAGCATTCAAATTCAAGGCAAGGCCATTTAGGTTAGAGTTGTACATTCTGCTGTTATAGAAGTCTCCCTTAACGTGCAAATTTGACTCTTTTGAGAGGTTTATGGAGTTTGAATTGCTGTTAAAATCGCCCGTAACGGTAGCTTTATAGGCTGTTGGGCTTAAGCCTGTCATGATTGTCAGGTTGGAGGCTTCATTGGTTGTTATGCTGCCTATTGAGGCGTTGCAACGAAAGTCCAGATAACCGTTTGAATATGCGCTTGAGGTAAGGGTGGTAATCTTGGCTGTTTCAGAACCTACCGCACCGTTAACCAAGTAGAATGCCATAGACGCAGAACCCAAATCGTTAACTGTGGGGGTTGCCGAAGACGCTAGTATGTTCAAATTCGTTATTGAAACAGAACCTGATTCATAACCCACGCTTGCGCCAATATAAACCCTAGAGTTGGTGTATTCTGCCGCAGTGGAGCTTATATTCAAAGTATTTATGGTATAGTTTGGATTGTTCATTGAGCGCCTCAGGTACCATAACCCTTGGTCAGACACATTTATTGTGCCAAAAGAGCCATGTGTAATGGCGTCGGAATTTGCGCCCACATACCAAACTGCTTGAGAACCTGCGCCCTTAACCGTAACCGTGCCCGTCTGAGACATGCCTGCGGTAAAAATTGTGCTGATAGAACCGTCCGAAATTTCCGCATCTTTAAAGCTTACATTTTTAAGCCTTACACCAGTGCCGTTGCCCATAGTGGAAGTGGCCTTGCCTGTCAGGGAAAATTTTTCGGTAACCGTCAAAGAAGACAAGTCTGATACTGCCGTGGCAACCTTTACATTGAATACGGTGTTCGCAGCGTTGACCGTATCGCCGATTATGGTGATATTTTTGGATGAGAGCGAAGTTGCATTTGTGTCGCCATTCAGCGTAAGCCCGCCTTTAGAGCCCGCCTCATTTGTTATATTCGTAATTTCAACATTTTTGCTCGTAGATGCCGTCAGCCTGAGTGTGGAATCCGCAGTGGTGGTGCTGTAAATTTTCATGGCGTCAATGACGGCATCGGCAGAGTTCTTGAAAGCCAAATTTACTGTGCCAGAAGTGGCGCTTTTAAAGTCTAACTTTTCAATTTTGTAGGTTGAAATGTTGCCTCCTGCAAAACCAAGGTAAGGCGTAACCGCCAGAGGATTCGTAGAGTTTATCGTAACATTGCCTACCAAGGCGGTGGTCATTGTTCCGCCAAAGACGAGATCTAATGCGCCGGACTCCGTCAAATTTATTGCGCCAATCTTTGCGCCTTGAGCGCCCTTGTAAGGATCCTCAGGGTCTATTGTGCCTGCCACAAAATCTTTGGAGTATATGTTTATCCCGCAATTATCGCCCTTTGCCTCTGAGGTTTTTACGTTGATTTCTTTGATAATAACAGTTTGGAGCGCTTTTGAGGTAAGACCAAAATATGCTGCAAAACCGCCATTTTGCTCAATATTCATTACATCCACTTTGGCTTCAAGAGCGTCGGAATATGTAGTGTTAGTTTCAGTGCCATTTATGACATAAAGCCTTGTAACAGTGCTCTTTGAGTCCGTAGCGCCCACATTTATTGTTTTGGCGGTGAAAAGTTTGGATAAAGCCAAGGTTGAATATGTACCCTTGCTGATTTCTATTATATTAAACTCAGCGTCTCTTACGGCAAAATTATCTGTTTGGTTGCCGTTAACCTGTGTGCCTATTTGAAACGTTCCCTTTTGTATTTTAATAGTGTCTGTTACCTTGAAAACAGCGTCTTTGGCAGACCCCGAAGTCCTAAAGCGCAGTATGCCGTCAGAATTTTGGTCAACAAATTTTGCCGTGAAAGTTTGCCCTGTGGTGCTGTTAAAGTACCAGTGCCATGTTGCGGCGTTATAGTTGTAGAGTGTGTCAACGCTCAAATTTAGGCTATTTAAATTGTATTGACCAGTGGCGGTATCGCCTGGCAACCTATCAAACTTGGCGGAGCCATTTGTCATGGCGGTATTAACCTCAGCCCAAGTCTTTAAGACGTAATCCGTACCGTCGTATAAATACCATTTGCAGTCGTTGTTAATAGTGGTATTATTTGCAGCACCCTCCCAGTAATATACATTTTGGGTAGGCGGTGTGTAGGTTTGCGCACTTGCAAGGCTTATTGCCGCAACACTTGTTGCAAACAAGAATATTTTTGCCATAAATTTCATAATATTAACTCTCTTTCTTGGGGCAATTATCCTAATAGTTTGATGAATTTATCGTCAAAAAGTGCCAAAAAGTCAACAAATTATAACGCCATAGCTATAAAAAAAACTATGGCGTTTTTACTTCTAAAGAGCGTTATAAACGTATCTTAAACTGTCTATAAAATGCGGCTTATTTATCCCAATATTGCCTTTAAATCGGCATCGGGAGTGGTGATTGGCATCAGCTTGAATTTTTCAACCAAAATATTTAGGACATTGGGAGATACGAAGGCAGGCAAGCTTGGACCAAGCCTGATATTCTTCAACCCCAGATAAAGCAGCGTAAGTAAAATGCAAACCGCCTTCTGCTCATACCAAGATAAGACTAAAGAAAGCGGCAGCTCATTTACGGAACAATCAAATGCCTTAGAGAGCGCAAGGGCAACTTGTATTGCCGAGTAGGCGTCGTTACATTGACCCATGTCTAAAATTCTGGGAATTCCATCTATATTGCCCAAGTTTAAATCATTAAAGCGATATTTCCCGCAGGCAAGAGTGAGGATGATTGTGTCTTGCGGGGTTTGGCTGACAAAATCCGTATAATAATTTCTGCCAACTTTTGCGCCGTCGCAACCGCCAACCAAAAAGAAGTGCTTGATTTTACCTTCCTTCACGCCGTTTATAACGGTGTCGGCAAGAGACAAAACCGTGTGATGTCCAAAGCCCACGGTCAGCGAGTCGCCGCCGTTTATCCCTGTCATTTTTCTGCCTTCAGGATAGCCACCCAGTTCCAGAGCCTTTTTGATTACGGGTGAAAAATCTTTATCTTCCCCAATGTGGCAAATGTCTGGATGTTGTACGACAGAAGTTGTAAATACCCTGTCTTTGTAGGAATCTTTGACGGGCATTATGCAATTTGTAGTGAATAAAAATGCGGCGGGCACGTCGGCAAATTCTTTCTGCTGATTCTGCCAAGCCGTGCCAAAGTTGCCCTTTAGATGCTTATAAGCCTTGAGCTTTGGATACGCATGCGTGGGCAGCATTTCGCCGTGAGTGTAGATGTTAATGCCCTTATCTTTGCTTTGCTCCAAGAGCAAATGCAAGTCTCGCAAGTCATGGCCCGACACCACGATAAATGCGCCAGACTCAATGTTTGTGGAAACCTCCGTAGGCGTGGGCTTGCCGTAGGTTTCGGTATTGGCTTTATCCAATAACGCCATGCACTTCAAATTTATTTCTCCTGTTTTTAGGACTTTTGCCAAAAGCGCATCCGCACTTAAATCTTGAGAAATTGCCTGTAAAGCTTCAAAGAAAAAATTGTTCACATCATTATCTTTGTAGCCCAAAACCCAAGCATGCTGTGCGTAGGCGGCAATCCCTTTTAGCCCAAAAAGTATGAGACTTTTCAAACTGCGCAAATCTTCATTGCAATTCCAGACGCTTGCAATGTCGAAAGCGGAGGGCTTTGGTATGAGCAGTTCAATTTTTCGCAGAAATATTTCAATACTTTTATTGTCAAAATTTACATTTGTGATGGTTGTAAAAAGCCCGTCAATTATGACTTCTATTACGTCGTCCGACCTATTTTGGCAGACGTTGGCAAGTTCAATTAACTTGCTTGTGAGGGCGTCTTGCAGGTTTGATGTGTCCGCCTTTTTGCCGCAGACGCCCGCCGTTGTGCAGGCTTTCCCCTGTGAGGTTTGTTCGCACTGGAAACAGAACATGTTTGATGTATTCATAGCTTAACCTTAGTTATTGGATTCTAGTTTTACTCATGTGAGAGAAAAAATCCTTTTGCATTTTGTGCAATACGCCGCCCATTATGCAATTTTTGCAGGCAAATTTCTTTTTTGCAAAGAGGCAATGAGTGGGTAATGAATCGCCTTCTATGCATTTGTAGATGTCTAGGTAAGTGAGTTTGCCTTTTTTTGCCATTTTAAAGCCGCCCAAAGGGCCTTTCACGGAAGACAAAATGCCGCACTTGACCAATCGCTGCAGCACTTTTGAAAGGTGATTGCCTGAAACGTCAAAAGTTTTTGAAATTTCCGTTAATGGTATGAGCCTGCCTTTTTCTTTGGCGATAAAGAAAACTGCGTGTAGCGCTATTGCCGTTGCTTCCGAGAATTTAATCATAATTAAAAGTATATTGGTACTTAAATACCAATATATAAAAATTGTCAAGCACCGTTTTTTTATCTTGTTCTTTCGCCGAGGGATTTACCCCCCTCACCGAAGGGGTTTCTCCTTCACCGAGGGAATTGCGCCCTCAGCGAAGGTCTTGCTCCCCCACTGTGGGTATGTCTCTTTTAGCAAAGGTCTTTTTCTTTCAGTGAGGGTCTTACTCTGTTAGCGAGGGGCTTACTCCTTCACTGAGGTTCTGTATCTTTCACCGAAGGAGAGTTTAAAGCGTTTTTGGCGGAAGGCGTTGCGTGGGTACTTAAATTCACTCCGCTTGCGCTATGGCTTCAAAAAACTTGCCGAAGAATGACGATGAAAAATTTTTAGGAAACTACCATCTCAAAAGTCCTTTAAAAATTTCATCACGATGTGAAGTGAGGCTGCAAGACGAATTCAAGATGCTTTACGGCCTTGAACTCATGCCTAATAACCAGTCTGCGATAGTTTTGTATCCATGCAAAAAACCGCTCTGATTTCCATCGCCCGCAATGTCTTTCAAGCTCTCTTTTATTTTGAGTTTTAGACTATTCAGCTATTTGCATAATGTTTATACGATTAAGATTTAAACAATTTCAAATATCTTCAAACCTATCAGGACTTTTGAGATGGATTCTAAACGAAGATATGATTTGAATAAACGAATTTGAACCCTTTGCCTAATTGGAAGGGGGGGGCGATTGGATAAAGCGTTACAATGAAGATTATCCACATTCATCAATTAAATATCAAACACCGAATCAATACGAAGAAACGCATAAAATATCAGAAAATAACAAATTAAACAATCAGCAAAGCTCCGGAAACCTCTCCCTCATTTCAGCCTGACTTAAATGGGGGCTCTATAGTTATGAGAGTTTTATTTCCGCACGAATACTAATAATCTTGAAAGAAATTTCAAATAGCGTAACATTATAAGTTATCAAAATAATGGGTATTATGCGATGAATAATATTGATGAAAGAAGCTTGCAACAAGCCCGAAAACTATTTTCGTCGGGCAACATTGCAAAGTGTGAAGTCGGCACTACAAATGGCTTGCAGCAAATTCATAAATATTTGTTCGATGGCTTGTATGATTTTGCGGGCGAAATTCGCACTAAAAATATTTCAAAGGGAAGCTTTAGATTTGCAAATTCTCTTTATCTGAAAGACGCCCTCGCAAAAATAGAAAAAATGCCCGAAACAAGTTTTGAGGAAATTATAGCAAAATATGTCGAGATGAATATTGCGCATCCGTTTTTTGAAGGCAATGGACGCTCCATGAGAATTTGGCTGGATATGATTCTGAAAAAGAATCTAAAAAAAATGGTGAACTGGCAGTTTGTCGGAAAAGATTTATATTTGCAGGCGATGGAGAGAAGCCCGATAAACGATTTGGAGTTGCGCGTTTTGTTACAAAATAATCTGACCGATTTAATCGAAGATAGAGAAGTTATATTCAAGGGTATTGAACAGTCTTATTATTACGAAGGCTACAGAAAATAGCCCTTTCATTCTGTGCCGTCCGACTCTTTTATGGAGTCGCAGGCAGAGCTGTTTGCCTCGTCTAAAACATCGCAGAGTTTTTTGTAGATTTGAATGCTATCAAGAGCTGTAAAAATTGTCGGAAGCTCATTAAAAAATCTGCTTTCAAGGATGCTGTAAACTTGCCTTATGTTCGCCAAACTTTACGGACTTTTTCGATGGAAATGTAATTGCCTTCCATCACACTTAATTTGAGTTCCGCCTGTTTCACTTCGGCAAGAAGCTTGCGGACTTTAAGGTCGCTTTCCACCTCGCTATTATCTTCGATACCCTTATTTGTGTGCATGAACCCTAGATTATGATTCTATCGAGCTCTATATTGGGAAGTTTTTTTCTCAGAGCTTGAAGAAGTTCAAGTTTTTCCTTCACCAAAATGTGATCCGTATTCTTACAACGCTGATATAACTTTATAACTTTCAAATATTCAACTTCAGCCACTTGCAAGTAGATATAATTCGTCGCTCATTTCTTATTGTAAGGGAGGTGGTGATTTTTTGTAAACTTTTCAAATTCAAGGTTCTCGCAAAGTGATTCAATATCTTTGCCCTTAACCTTCTTACCGTATTTTGTTAATTTGAGAAAATTTAAACCGTGCGTGTTTTGGGTGTGGTTTTTGCTTTTGCAGAATTTTTCATGGTTTTATATGTCTGTAATTCTGCTTCAGGAATGACGGACATTGGCAAGATTATAAAGCCGTTTTTATTGTAATAAACAATGAGATCTTGCAGGCATTGGCGGACAAATTCGGAAATCGAACAACCCGTTTTTTTCTGAATCAGACTTAATTGTTTCTTCATGTCATCATCAATTCGCAGAATAATATTAGAATTAAGCTTAGGTTTCATATATGCGTATTTACGCAGTAAAAATCAAACCACAAAAGCATACTTGACATACATTGTAATAAATGTATATACAAATAGAAATCAGGTTTCTTTTCTTCAAAATCTAATCCGCCTCTCTACGACATGAAATACATCTGCAGAACTATACTACTTTTAATAATATCGTTTTCTACGCTGTGCGGGCAAGATAATGCCCCAAAGAGGGAGCGCCCTGAGGAGCTTTTGGCGCGCCTCAAAAGGAATCTTGTAAAATATGAAAATGGCGATGTCTGCTTAGAAATGAAGCCCTCCAAATTTTGTGAAGATTTATTTAATAGTATAAATCGTAATGGAACTGGGGTTTGGGAAGCTATATTTATGTATCTTCTTTATTTAGACCCAGAAATGGATGCGAAATCCTATATTGAAGGGCTGGAAAAAAAGTCTTGGATACAACCATGGTTTCTTGGACTTCGCGAATACTTTAAGCGCATGGGTTTTAAACGGGTAAAAACCGAAACTTTAATTGCTAAAAGAATCCCAGACAGAGCAATTATGGATTGTATAGATGAAGGAATGCCTGTTCCAATATCAACAGAAAGCATAAGTAAATTTTTCACCGAGGCTTTAACGCAAAGAAGTGCTCTGCGTAAGGAAACGGCAAATATTGATGATTGGATTGCGATCTTAAAAAAATCTCCTCTCCCAAGAGATGTCCAAAAAGTTGGCGGGGACATGGGAGAAGGTGCTTTTATAGTAGGCTATAACAAAAAAAGCAAAGAGTACCTGCTTAAAATAAAATTGCACCAGTGGGAATTCATAGAGTATTGGGCTACAAGCGATGAAATGCAAAAGGTTTTAGGCCTTGGCAAAATACATCTGTTAACTTTGCAATAGGCTGCTTACAAATTGTTTATCATGGAGGCGTTGAGGCAAATTTCAGGGTCGATTTTTTTTCATTGGCTCGTAAGAGTTTTTCCGTGGGGCATTGACGGCAGGCGTAGTAGTGGAGGTGTTTCGTGTATCGTCGTAATAGCAGGATGAATAACGCAATGGATTTTGTTCGGCTAGGTTTTCAGACATTTTCATGATATCTCCGTAAGGGGAATGCTCATATTCTCCTAAACCAGCTATGTTTACCATGCGTAGATTTTTACACAAATGTTATCTAATTTTATGAGGATCTAAATATACGGAAAGTGTATTTAATTTAGACGATGGAAACGAACACTGAATATGCGTCTGAATCAGGACTTCACTTCCATAATATCCATTAATTAGATTATCAGGATAAGTATTTAAAAACAAATTTTCGGAAAATGTACATCTATTATACCAGATATACTTCCAAATCTCTTTCGGGGCAAATTTTGCAATGTGCGTCTTGTAAAAGCGCAGACCTCTTAAATTGCTAAATTTTAGTAAATCT
>JAVBLZ010000009.1:0-96179 GCA_031553045.1 Opitutales bacterium
GAGAGCGATGTCCTTTTGTGATTTTCCTGCTTTACATAAGTTCATAATTATTCTTCTATCATGCCAAGTTAGGCGATGGTATTTTCTTTGTTCCATAGACATTTTGTGATTAAAACATCTATTAACAGAGTTTAGACTTTCTGCCTAACCCTTTTTACAAAAAATTGCACTAGAACTTAGAATCTAGCTATTGGTATGATTATATATTTCATATTCTAATCCTATTTTTTATTGTTTTTTTAATTTGTTTAATATTCTGCAATTTTTTATCCATTTTTTGAGACTACATACTTCCCAGCTTTGTCTAAAGTCATTTCATAAATGTCTTTACCAGTCTGACGGCGTTCTCTGACAAGCTTACCGTCTTCAAACTCCTTATATTTGTTCTCAAGCCCGTCAAGAAATTCCTTGTATGTACCGTTGTGAGAGTCTCCGCTATAGATATACTCAACCTCACACGTTCTTGTTTAATCATTTCACATTAGGAAAATATAAGCTTGTATCTATTTTCATAAGATCTGAAAAGCGGATAATTATTCTATCTCTTTCTGTCATCTTTCTAAATTCAAAAGTTTTTTTGTTTAATTCTTCATCAATTATTACTATTTTCAATGTTTCAGATTTGGCCATCAACTCATAAATGCTTTCCAAATCCCTCGGGATTTCCCCGTTAATTGACTCAATTGTGCTGGAGAAAAAAATAGACATCGCAGAATTATCATATAACTTTTTCACTATTTTATCGCTGCCAAACTCCAATTTGAATTTTCCATCTGAAGTTTTAGAAACAAGAAAGCCATAATCAGATTCTTGTATAATTTCTGAAATTTTTATGCTCAAAAGATCCTTGGTTTTAATATCATTTTGCGGATATTCTGTTTTCTCCAAACGATTTTTTACATGGATAAAGAATGAACCTTTTTCATCAATCAAGTGTATCTGATGTGGGATTCCTGATTTAACGGTTATATTTAGCCTACATTCGTCTATGACCAAACTGTTTTCGCCATTTTTTAACGACAATAAAAACCTGTTAAGTTCTTCCAGCATTTCAGTAGCACGCACAGCGTCAATATGCTGCTTAGACTTTGCAGCATTAGCTTCCATTTCTCGTAGCCGCACTAACAAAAACTGAACAGGAGCAGATGTTGAAAAATTTAAATTCCTAAAAACACCCTTGGGATATTCGGAGTTTTTAACGTAATTTCTGTCATAAACATCACGAGATACGCCTTCATTGGTCCGCATGGGAGAAAATGATCCGTCGCGTCTGTAAAGGGTTGAATATTCCGAAAAATCCGATCCCTTAAAAAAGTCCTTTGCTGGATCATAGTCACTAAATTTCCCACTGATATTTTTTGCTATCAAAACCCCATCCTTCAACCAAAACTTAGTACTATAAATATTCGCAACTTCTCCATCTGCGGAAGTTGCGACAGATTCATAATAGACATAACCATCACTAAGCAATTTATCAAAAATTGTACTATCTTGAGGTAACATATGTACTTCTAAAAGCTTATAGAAAGCCGAAAAGTCTTGTCCCAAAAGATTGGGACAAAATACGTAAGAAAACGTACAAAGCAAAAAAAATTGCTTAATTTTTTCCGATATATTCATTTTTTTATGTTGGTAATGTTTTATTATAAGCAACCCAAACTCTGCCAAAAATTATTAAGTACAGGTTCTCCTATTTGAATTTTATTAACACACTTTCTCTGATCCGGTGCTGGACAAACACATCCAGGTATTAAAGGGATATACTCTATATCGGCATACGTCCATTCAAACTGATAGGTATAATAATCTTGTATTTGGATTTTCTTATATCCGCTTTTGCAAACGGTTTTACTTACCTCTTCATATATTAAATACGGATTCCCATAAGGAATGGATTCTTGTTTATAGCTACATCTTTCATTTGTGATATTCGTCATTATTTGGTCACATTTGTTTGTAGCGTATAGAATGATTGATGTCATTAATCCCATAAATATAATTAAAATACATTTTACACTATTTTTCATAACTTGTGACTTTCTCTCCATTTTTTGTTACTGTTGTTTTGTTTAATTTTTTATCTAAAAAAGATTCGTATAAATCTGTACCGATCAGGCGTTTTTCTCTTACGATTACTCCGTTCTCGAACTCTTTGAAATTTGTTTCAACACCATCCGTAACGGTCTTAATCGAGCCGTTGTTTTTATCGCCAGTATATACAAATTCCAGCATTTTGCCTGCGGAGTCTATTTCTCTTATTAGTTTACCTTTGTCGTCGAAGAATCTAGTGAAAGTATTTTTCCAGTCTTTCTCTTTGGGGAGTTTTGTTTCCTCGCGGCGGGCTTTCATGTAGCTTGCTACAGGGGCGCCGATGTAATACGCACGAATAGTTTTCCTGTGTCGAGGTCTTGGTTCTAGGCCTCTATCACAGTTTAAAATGTAAGTTTTATTCAAAAAAGTTTTCGGAAGGATATTTGAAAGCATCGGCATTTGAAATTATTATGGCTTCTTCGCATGAAGGTTTTTTAAATTTGAATTTCTTGGTGGCATCAAATCTATCTTTAACCTCAATTTCTATCTCATTTTCTTTTTTTAGAATTTGATTGATTGAGTCTGCCGTAAAATCTTTAGAGCCGTTTACAGAAATTATTTCATTCAAAAAGAAATCTCTCATCTTCACATTACCATACAGATATCTGCTACAATCGGTATCGGCTTCAAGAAATATCTTCCCTTGTAATTCTTTTGCAGTTATGCCAAAGATTGACATATCATCTCCAACAAGTTCTTTTAGAGACTTCGTTTTGAAGTTCGCTACAGGATAGCCGGTTTTATAAAATTTATTTCTTAATATATATAAAAAGCCCTTAACTTCATTAGAGATCCTTATTTCTTCTATTGTTCCTAATTCACTCCGCTTTACATGCAACTTGTATCCTGATAAATTGATGTCTTCAAGCGTCTTTGTTGATGTCATGTATTCATTTATTCGCTTAAGTGCATCTTCTCCTATAGCTCGGTCTATGGGTTTGTTTTGAGTGGTCGCATTGACGATATCTGTCTCGATTCCAACTCTTAAAAACTTCAGTTGATCGAGTTTGCTTTGAAGCAAAACTGTTGAGATATCCATCCAACCTTCTTCAGGCAACATAAAAGAAGGGTGGAATACTCTGACTCCGTCGATATCGATTTCCCCGTAAACAGCATCGGGGTAAAAGAGTGATGCGTTCTCGGATTTTGCTGGACTGATATCGTCTGTTTTCGGGGAGTAATCATTCACTAATCCGAGTTTTTCTCTGAATAGCGTTATTCCCGAGTTAAGCCAGTATGATTTTTTACTTACCAATACGGTACTTTCCGTTATAGTTATTTCCACTGAATCAATATATGCAATACCGTTTGCCAAAAGGGTTTTAGTTAAGGCCACCGCTTCCATGGATGGTCTGGGTATTGATGCTGAAAGATACTTCCCATAATCTTGTGCGAAAGCAAAAGATGTAAAAATCATCAATGGCAGTAATGGGTAAATATATATTTTCATTAGTTTGCGCAATCTCCTTTAGTTCTTCCCTGAAACACGCTTGAAATTTTTTTCATTTTTTTCTCATACACACATTCATATCCATTTGGCGGGCATGGACAATTTGTCGTTGGAGGAGTATATGTAACGTAAATATTAAATTTTGCCATTGAATATGTCACGTGATATGAGTTTTTATATTTCCTAAGTCCACTCTTACATGTGCTATCATCTACGACTACGTCTTCGTATTCAAGAAAAATTCTATTTGGAAGCGTTCCGCATTGAGCCCCTATATTCCCTGCATCGTAGTTTTTCTCACAATCCTGTGCTATAGTATATGATATTAATAAAATAAATGATAATGTTAGTATAATTATGTATTTCATTTTTTGATTTTTTATATGTTTTAATAGTTATTTTAAAAGTAGTTTTGATTTCTAAGATAAAAACAAATAGAATTTTTATTGTGTAAAACTCCAGATTTATATCCTTTGGTTACCATTTTCTTTTGGGTTCTTTTTTGACAGATTTCAATATAGAGCGACTTTCTCTCCATTTTTTGTTACTGTTGTTTTGTTTGATTTTTTATCTAAAAAAGATTCGTATAAATCAGTGCCGATCAGGCGCTTTTCTCTTACTGTTACTCCGTTTTCAAACTCTTTGAAATTTGTTTCAACGCCATCTATAATTGTCTTAACTGAACCGTTGTTTTTATCGCCAGTATATACGTATTCCAGCATTTTGCCTGTTGAGTCTATTTCTCTTATAAGTTTTCCTTTGTCGTCGAAGAATCTAGTGAAAGTATTTTTCCAGTCTTTCTCTTTGGGGAGTTTTGTTTCTTCGCGGCGAGCTTTCATGTAGCTTGCTCCAGGGGCGCCGATGTAATATGTGCGGGTTAGTTTGCCTGTGTTTGGGTCTTGCATCAGAAGCGTAACGGTACGTCTATTGTAGCTGTATTCTTCGGGGTAGGGCTTGTCATTACGCTTATAGACTACGCTGCGGTTTGAGGATCCTCGGTTGCGTTTGCGTTCCAATTCGATGGTTTTGCGCTCGAGTTCTTCGATATTATATTTATCATAATATGGATTGCGCGTAAAGTATTCGCCGCCGCCGTCGGAAGTGATTAAGCCTGTCTGTGCGCACCACTCAAGCCAGCTTTCGGTTCCTGATGCGCTCTTGAAGTTGAGGCGGTTAATCGGTAGAACGGGGGTCTTCAAAAACTTTCTGTCAAGATTCATCAAACCGCGCTCTTTAGGCCCGGCATAAAGGCATTCGTACTCCTCAACTTTGCCATCAAGGTAGCTAATGCGTTTTATAGAACTCAAACGTATATCTTTATTCTTGCGTTTGCCGTCTATGCTCATTGCTTCGCTCAGGGCGTAATCTACGGATATTGCGCTATCTTTATTTATACGGATTTTTTTCAGTAAATTTCCATCGTATTCGAAATCCAAAATTGTCATACGCTTTGTTAAATTGAGCAAGTCTTGCGGATAGCCCTTGCTATTGTAGCGCAGTTTGAAGGTATCTCCGCCATCATTCGCACAGAAACCTATTAATCTGCCGTCTTTAAAATCGTAATGTACTTTGGGATTACTTGCAGACTGTATTTGCGCTTCGCCGCTTTTCTTTAACAGAAGTATCCAACTCTTGCTTCCGCGCAAGACCCAACGCTCGTCCCAACCGCGAATAGGCGCATTGTCAAAGTCGCGCACAAAAATGTAGCCGCCCTTGTTTGGAGGCTCCCAAAACCATTGGGTTTCGCTACGCTGAATCAGACGCGTGTCAAAAAAGGGCAAACTCCAATATGCACCCAAATAAGACGCCTCGCGCTCAGGATTTGTATGGAACATCAAATATAGCTCAGCTCGGGCGCCATTGCCTAAATCAAGGGAGTAAATATTTCGATCTATACGCACAAACCCGTCGTTATCGGCATTTCCAACAATATTGGGGCTAGACGTATGTAACTGCCCATATGCAATCGGTGACGACAAACAAATACTAAGCGTAACACAAACAAAAAAAATATACGTACGCAACTGCGCACGTACACCCTGCGCGCACATCATAAAAATATGCGCAATTAATTTCATAAATGTTATTCGCCCAATTCAGAACTCATATACTCGCCGTTGTCGTCCGGAGGACATGGAGTTGACCCGCCAGATTCGCACCCATCACAAGGATTATCCGCATAAGCCAAGAAACCGCAAAAAAACACAAGCACAATTAAGAACTTTTTAAACACCGTTTGCATAATAATATATCCTATTTTTGAGGTAAATTTAACACAATACTTAGTACAATGTCAATATTTATTTATGTACATATATGTTTTTATTGGTTTAAACATTCATATCCATTTGTCGGAAAGAAGCGTGATACAAAATTTATAGTTCCTAAGGCCACCCGCACAACTGTTATCATCTTCCTCTATGTATTAGTATTCAAGATAAATTTGATTTGGCGGCGTTTTACGTATATTTTATGAAGATGACGTTTTCGGGAATCATCAGATCTATTGCGATTTCGATTTAAAATAGTTGGCGGCATCTATACCTAGTGAAGCGGAAAACCTTACTATGTATCGGTCTTTTGTTCCGAGCTTTCTAAATGTAAAACTTTTCTCAGCGCCAGCTTCGGTTTTAATTTTTACTTCCAAACGCCCACAATCTCGCATCATTTTGCAGATAGATTCAAGACTTTGGGGTTTTGCACCATTTATTTCAAGAATTGGACATCTAAAAAAAATAGACATTATTGAATTTTCATAAAGTTTTTTTGATAAGCCATCGATGTCATATTCTAAACTAAAATTCCCATTTTTGAAAACGGGATGAAAACCGTAGTCTAGCTTATCATATGCTTCGGGAATATTTTGAAATAATGGATCTGATATTTTTGCGTTTAGCTTTGGATAGTCTGCTTTCTTAAAAACATTTTTTGCTAGCATGAAGAAATTTTCTTTTTCGCTCGTTAGATATATCTCAAGAGGAAGTCCATCGGGAGAAAATTTTATCGAGAGTTTATAGTCGCCAAGTTCTACAACTTTATCTTCAGGTTTTAATTTTAAGAGCGCCTCTAATTTCTCTATTATTTCTTTGGTTCTTGCGGCACTGATATAATCTTCCTTTGAAAGCTCGCTTGCATGAATCTGCCTAGTTCTTATCAACATGTGCATCAGAGGCGCAGATGTTGCAAGGTTTAGGTTCCTAAAAATCCCCTCAGGGAATTTTGGAGTTTTTGAGAAGGCCCTATTGAAAGTATCGTCTACTACGCCTTCCAAGGTTTGTAGCGGTTCAAAAATTCCCGTCGGCATGTATAGCATACGCATAGTAGACTCGGGCGGTTCAAGAACGTCCTTTTCGGATTTATAATTGCCTAGCTCTCCTTGCGAATTGCTTAACAGCAAAATTCCTTCTTCAAGCCAAAATTGTTCTTTAATAATACTTAGCTTAGAATCGCTAGATACGCTGACTATAGACTCATAATATTTGACCCCATCCACACTGAGCAGCGTTTTAAGCAGTCCCAAATCCGCATCCGACATTTCGGGTTTAGAATGCTCGATAAAATAAGAAAAATCTTGAGCACCAGACAGACAAATAAAAAGAAATAGCCCAATTAATATATGTTTAAGCGTTTGCATATTTAGATTTTTAGGACTTGGGTACGCAACTTAACTTTTGATACATTTCTCCCTTAATGTCGTCTCCTATTTGGATTTCGTACGCGCACTTATTTCTATCTGGGGCAGGACAAACACAACCTGGGACTGATGGGATATATTCTATATCTGTAAAAGTCTTTACATAAAACCTTTTAATCAAAGGTGTAATTTTATAATTTGCAAATCCGCTTTCGCATGTTCCCATATGATCCACACGGACTTCATTGTAAGGATTTCCGTCCGGGAAAGTTTTATAATATTGAATGCTACATTGCGTATCTGTGATATTTATATAATTACCATTACAGACATAACTAGCGGCAATTAACGAATATGATAAACTTGAAACAAATGAGACCATAATAGCCCATATAAATGCATGATGAATATTTTTCATAATTTCGTTTCTTTACTCATGTTTAATTTTTGATATCTATCTATTATTTTTTTAAGACTAAAACATTACTGATTTTTTGTTGAAATTAATTTCATAAACGTTATTCGCCCAATTCGGAACTCATATACTCGCCGTTGTCGTCTGGAGGACATGGAGTTGACCCGCCAGATTCGCACCCATCACAATCCGCATAAGCCAAAGCACCGCAAAAGAATGCAAATACCACTAACATTGTTTTATATATTGATTGCATATTAATTATCTCCTTCTTTACGCATAATAATTATGATATTTTAAATTATGTCAAGACCTATTTATATTTATATTTATATTGACTAAATTATTATTTTTTATGTATATAACACATCATGTGTAAGAATTTTCTATTGATATTTATTTTCTTTTCTTTCGGGCAGTTGTACGCAAATTTAATTTTTGAAGCTAGCAAAATTGATGACAAAATAGTTAATGGGACGGCAAGTTATACTTTTGAATTCAAATTCAAAAACAGTGGAAAAACCCCAATTGAAATTACGGACATTAAAACCACTTGTGGTTGTACTGTGGCAAGCCTTGATAAGACCGTTTATCAGCCAGAAGATACAGGCAAGGTCAGTGGAGTTTTCAATATTGAAGGCAGAACAGGACTGCAAGGCAAAGACATAATTCTTACAACTGACAATCTAGCCCAAAGTACGATAAAGCTCTCCTTGGAGATAGAGATTGTAAACATAATGAGCATAAAGCCGAGCCTACTATTCTGGCGCAAGGGGGAAGATGTATCGATGAAAGAAATAAGCGCTCTGCCTTATGTGACGGACGGGGTGAAGATTACTTCGATTCTCTGCGACCTAGAGACATTCAAAATTGAATCGGTGCAAGAAGCGAAGGGATATAAAATCAAAGTTACGCCCATCTCCACAGAAAATGAAAGCCGCGCCATAATAAAAATTAACGCTGAAAGCGCGGACGGGCAGGCTAAAACATTCTTCGTCCATGCTATAATAAAATGAAAAAACTCTTTATATCACTTCTACTCTTATCATCGCTTACCCTTTATGCGGAAGATAGCTTCAAATTTTCTAATGCTCCTCTGCATGGAGACGAAGAGGCGGTTTTGGTGCTTGCGCCTGGTTTAAATGACGATGGCTCATATTTCCTCAAAGAAGAACCTTGGCTTGAATTTGCAAAGCGAAACAAGCTCGGAATAATCGCCATCAATTATAAATCCGATGAGGACGATATCTATGGGGAAGAAAAGAAAGGTTATTATTGGCCCGACCAAGGTTCTGGGCAGGCGCTTTTAGACGAAATAAAGAGGGTTTATGGCAAGGATTTTAAAATTGTCATATACGGATTTTCGGCAGGCGCACAGTTTGCTGGAAGATTCATAGAATGGACACCCGATAGAATAATCGCATGGTGCGCATATTCGGCGCAGTTTTGGGATTACTCATATATGGGCGGGAAAACAAAGGCTCGCGGAATCGTTGCCTGCGGCGATGCCGACGGATATAGATGGCAACCAAGTTTTGCATTTTTCTATAAGGGACGTCAAGATGGGCGTCCATGGATTTGGGTTAGCAATTCAAACACGGGGCACAACAGAAGCGCCAAGCTCGAAAATTTCATTAGAGAATTCTTTGACTTCGAATTGCTTATTTACAGAAATGAAATCCATGAGCCGCACGTTGACATTATTGCGGATATTTCAACCAAAGATGAAATTCCTGATTTAACCCTTACCGAGCAACCCGCGCTCACAAATGTTTTTAGAACAAAAAAACTTTATGAAACATGGAAAAAAATCCATGAACAATAGAGAGGTAATATGAAAAAAGTCATCTTAATTTTCTATATAATTCCGCTACTTTCTGTTTTTGCTCAAGACACTTTTGTCCCGTTAAGTGAGCAGGAGCGAACCTTTATTGTCACACAAAATGCAAAAGGCTCAGCCCTTGCAGCGGTGGGAACTAATAAGCCTTCCTACAATAGCCAGCTGACGGAAATCATATTCATTTTGCGAATGCCCCAAACTTGGAATCTTGAACGTGATAAAGCTTTGAAAGACAAAAGATTGCCGTCCGTACGCGGCGTGATTGCGCTGTGTTCGGAAAAGAGCGATTCCAACGCAATACTCTATGAAATCGCACGTAGGCCAGGTGCGTATATTCATTTGCTAGATTTTGCGGACGCTAATAATTTGGCGATTGTTGCATGGACAAACTTTGGAGCATACACTTCAGCGGCCAGTACCCACGAACTGGATAAAAAAAATAGAGACTCTCTTAACTCGCGTTTTGAGGCTCGAAGCGAAGATTGGGAAAAAGGTATCAAAAAAATACTCAATCATTATAATCTTCCCGACAATGGAATTATGGGGTATGGTTTAAGCGGAGGCGCACAGATATTGCACAGACTTGCAATGCGCAAATCAAAGTATTTTTCAGGAGTTTTTATCCACGTGAATTCGTCTTATGATGAACCTACCAAAAGTGCCGCAAATATACTCTGGTGCGTTTCCACAGGCGAATTGGAAGCAGGCTACCCTGCTGCAGAGAGATTCTATAATAAGATGATAGATTTAGGTTACTGCGCAATTTTCAAGGCGGAAGAAAATTTAGGACACACCACAAACGCTCATGTTTATGCACTTTCGGAAGCCTTTTTTACATATTTGATAACTTTCCTTCCAGATCCTCTAAATAAGGATTGGAAAGCGCCGCCCGTAGATAAGTTCTACCTTATGCGCAACCCGATATACATAGGAGATTATGTAAATCAAATAGCTTTCCCATTTGAAGAAGCAAAAACAAAGGTGCCCAAAAAATTTATGGTGGCCTTGCCGACAGAACCCCTTGCAAAAGCTTGGGGAAATATCATGAAATAACATGGAGCGTTTAAATTTTTATAGCGGAGAAATTGCGGGGGCGAATGCCACGGGCGCTTTTTTAGCTTTGGCAGCACTTGGCTCCATAGCGTTTTGTTCCTTGAAAAAACCTTGGGGATTTTGGATTGCCCTATCATCATGTTCTTTCTTTTTGTTTCTTATGCTTCAGACGCAATCGCGCGGAGCTTTAATCGCTTTTACACTAGGAGTTATTCCCGTGATAATTTGGGGTGGAATACAGTTATCAAAATTAAGAATTACAGCGTTGGCATTTATTGCCCTGGCGCTTTCCATTTATGGGTACGAAATAGGGTTTTCAGAAAGAATCTCCGAGTTGGGTTCCGATAGCTCCGCAGATATCGCGGTAAGAGAACATATTTATATTTCTGGAATCAAAATGATTATGGACGCTCCTAATGGTCTGCCCGAATGGTTAAGCCCTCAGCAGGCATACGCGCAATATTATCAATCAGATTTAATTCCAACAAATTTTCTTTCGCTAATAAATTCGCATTTACAGATTTTATCAGCGTCAGGTCTATTTGGACGTTTTTGGTACATATTCTTGTGGGTATCGGCATTTTTTATTATTTTTTCCAGAAAGAAAAACACATTTCTTTATGTCAGCTTGGGCATTTTGATATGCCTTTTTGTCTCGGCTATATTCAGCCATATATTGCGCTACTGGTCTGTATGGGCAATCAGCTTTCCATTTTTAGTTGCTGCAATGTGGATAAACAGAATGAGGTTTCGGAAATTGAATTACGGAGTATGCGTATTTTCAGTGACATTGTTTCTACTAGTCACACTTTGCGTATTGTCATCTATAATTCCAAGAGATTATCATTTGCAATTTTCAAAAGACAAGATTGTTATAGGCACTGGTAAAAAAAGCATTCTTATTCCATATCCAGACGAGAAAATTCTCGGTTTTCTATATCCCAAATATTTGGCAAGTTTTTGCAAGAAGAATTATGCTTTCGCAATTATCTGCATGGATAAAATTCCCAAAGGCTCACACGATGCGCTTATTGTTAGTTCACAAGAATCTTTTAAGATGCTGAAAAAAATTAACTACAATTCCGTATTGTTTCTCAACACCGACATCCCAGAAGATTTAAAATGTGAGAATTATGAAATTAAGAAACCTTACAATATAAGTCTTGGAGAATTTTCAGATTGGCGTATTAAAAGTAAGTGGCAAAAATTATCGGCAGAATGCGCTCTACCGTTAAAAATCATTTCTGGCAGTGCGGATTATATTCCAAATTGGCTACAATATTTACCAAAAGAAAACGATGGTGATGACTAAAAATATTTTGATAGTTATTATGCTTAGTTGCATTTTGGGTTTTGCTAATTTTCTTGCGAATCCTAACAAACCCATACTTGGCTTGGCGGCTGATGAAATAAGTTTTGAAATGTATGCGAATATCAATGAATCGCATATTCTCGTTGATGCGCGTTCTGATGAGGCTTTTAGTAAAGGGCATCTCGAGGGTGCTATGAATTTGAGTGAGGAAAAATTTGACACGCAACTCGGGAAATTTTTGGACAAGTGGAACACCGATTTTAAAGTATATGTTTATTGCAGTTCTGAAAGTTGCGGTTCAAGTAGGGCTATTGCAGAAAGATTACGGAATGACTGCGGAATAAAAAATATCTTTGTCATAAAGGGGGATTGGCGGAAATGGAAAAAATGAAATTAATTATTTCTTGGATTTTGAGATTTGGTTTGTCTGCCATATTTTTATATGCGGGTGTTTTAAAGTTTTTACATCCGGATATTTTCTATAAGGACATCCAAGCGTATTTGATCACGCCCGATTTAATTTCATATTTTGCAGCGTATTTTTTACCGACGTTTGAAATTATTTTGGCGATTTGTATTTTTAGTAAATCCTTTTTATCAGCATCGTTGACGCTGCTTTTTGGGCTGACTTGCATATTCATAATGGCAATTATAAGCGCTTGGTTTAGAGGCTTAGACATTACTTGCGGATGTTTCGGTTCTGCAGATACTGGTGGTTATTTTATAATCATATTGCGTGATATTTTTATTTTAATTTCAATTTGTTTAGTATATATTATTAATAGCAATAAAACGATAATCGTTAAGAAGATTTAATTATGAAAGCAAAGTTCACATTGATATTTTTTGGGTTGGCGGCTCTTGCAGTTTTTGCCGTATTCTTCTTTATAAGCAACAACTCAAATGATTCGTCTGGTTCTACATTACCGCTTGAAAAATATACGCAAAGCCCCAAATCTTTTGCCGGTAACACTTACGATATTGTCGCTGGCATTGATACGCAGCTTGCATATAAAGAAAATGTCGCACGTATATTTCGTGTGAAACTCGATGGCGAAAATTTCCTGCCAATACTGGTTCCTGCCGCTATCGAAAATTTTAGTCCGCACACTGGGCAAAGATACAAATTTTCGGTAAAAGTTGACGGCGACGGTAAGCTCATAGTTTCAAAATTTAGAAAGCTCTAAACATGAAAAATATTTATTCTTCTATTTTAATTTTTACTGCATTAACGCCAATCTTTGCACAAGAAGTTCCTGTTAGTGCTTCCCCTACAGCCCCAACACAAGCACCAACGCAGGCAACTCCCATTCAATCTGCGTCGCAAGAAAAGTCAGCCTCACCCGCAGGAGGGGTCGATTTTACAAAGATGATGCCGTCTAATTTTGGAGGCGGCAATCTCGACGCAAATGCAATATTTTCTTCATTGGGCGGCTCAGGGAATTTGTCAGATATTTTGGGAAATAAGGTGGACGATGCCCAAACAAAAATCATCCGTGCACGCTTTGAAAAGTATCTAAATTCTCCACCAGCCACGAGTGTTGAAGATTTAGAATATAATCAACTGCTTATAGACATAAACCAACGCCTAGCAGGTAAAGGCGGTGGTACGGATGATGAGCGCACTTTCGACGCTTGGCGCATGCTCTTCAAGGCGGAAGCGTATCCGATGGACGACCAGCTATGCCGTACTATCGGCGACAAAGTTATAAATTTTTGGCAGACCACAAAAAAAATCGCCCGTCTAAAAGAGCAAAACGAAGCTCTTGAAAAAGATAAGCTTTTAAAAGAAAGTTCAATGCGCTCCATACAGTCGAAAGAGCGTCAGGAATTTATAGATGTTATGCGCGGAACCAAAGACGTTGCGCCACCGCCCACTCGTGAATATGAAACGGACCCGATAAAAAAACGCATAGATGAAGCCGATGCAAAAATCGTCGAAAATAAGGCATACGAGGGCACTTCACGCATGAATCAGAAGTTAGATTTTCAAAGCTTGATTGTGCAATTTTTTATACAGCGACGCTACTACCACGCAATGATTGCAAATGATTTTTATAGGTACATTTTTGCCGCAGAGGACGGAAAGCTTGAAGGCGTAGATGCACTCAAAGGCCAGATGTTCGGCGGGCTTGACATCAAACTTACAACTTCCAGCGTGGATGCGCTTTGCAAGGAAGCGATCAACGACACCAACAAAGCTGTCAAAGCAGTTGAATACTTGATTTCAAAAGGCGAGTTACATTCCGCAAGCCTCAGGCTTTTGGAGGCATTTTTTGTCGGCGAAAATTTGGCCCCAATCAAGACCTTTCCGATGGATTCAAAGCGTGAAATCCTGCGCTATATGCGAGATATTGATAAGCTCGCAAACGCAATAAAAGTCAAACATGTGGAGCGTGCCGAAACAATTTTACACGACATTGAAGGCTATGTAAAAGACTTTGATTCAGGCCAGATTGAAGCCTTTATACAAACCTCAAAACAGCTTAGCAACCTGGCGCTTCAAAAAGCATTGGTAGCCGCACAAACCTCTAGCCAAGCTGGAATTGAATCTTCACTGCAAGAAGCCGTGGAGTTCTGGCCTACGAATCCAAAAATCCAAGAATTTCTTTCCACAATGTTAGGCAAAGTAGATTTGAAAGATGCCGCAACGTCAGACTTCGATAGGCTCATAAAACAAAACGACTACCGCGCAATCTTCAACGACAGATTCCGCTTTGCTGCGGCTTTAGCGCAAGACAATATGCGCAATAAAGAATTTCTCGAAATCATGAAACGCATGGAAACTATAGAAACTTCAATGGCACAAGCAAATGAACTTTCAAAGTTAAAAAACAATTTTGCAGCGTGGGAGTTGCTGGAAAAAGTCTATCGCCAATACCCCGAAGACGCCGAACTAAGCCGCCTGCGCAGCGACTTTACTTTGAAGGCTTCAACACTTGCTTCAACAATATCGTCGGCCGAAGAAGCCCTGTCAAAGGGAGAAAAGTGGGTAGCCTTATTAAAATTCATGGACGCAAAAAACATATATCCAATGTCCACATTAGCCAACGAACAAATCACAAGCCTCGCCGAACAAATTCTAAATGAAATGCACTGATACATTAAATCACAAAGCTTTTCATAACTCCCAAAAGTATCACGATGCCAATCCCAATCTGCCAGACGGCTATTTTGCGGAAGGTTTGGATTTCGGTTTTGAGTTCAATTAACTCTTCTTTGAGACCTTTACGGCCATTGCCGTAGAGGGTATGTTCGAGATTTTCTAAGCGGCGGCTCAAGTGGGATAATTCTGTTGAGATTGGGTCGGTATTCATATTTTTTTTGAAAATGTTTTCGCTCATTTGGCCACACCTCTGCCTAAGTAGAATGGAATTAGGTAGCTGATGAAAGCCTTTTGTATGCTGTCGGGCAGGTAGAAGCCTTGCACCTGATGAAAGGTGGTGTTTGTCCATTCGGGAACGAGTCCGAAGAGCCAGCCACCGAGGATTTCTCGTTGTTCTACTTCCACAGGAATCCATGAGAAGAATGCGAATATGAATGGAGCTACTATTATCGAAAATGCACAACCGAAGTATATCATGCGGCGTATCCATTTGCCTGCCTCTCCGTCGCGTGCTGAGGCTTTATCGGATGAGTTATCTGTGAGTTCTGTACGCTGTTTTATTAAATCTAAAAGTTGCGTGTCTCTATCCATTTTTGCTTTTATGATTGAGGCGATAAGTGTAGCTACAAAGCCTGCGCCTGCGCTGCCTATGGCGCTGCTTGGGTCGAAGATTTCAGTCATTGGTATTTTCAGGTTTCGTGTTTTTGGAATAATTGTTGGCGCAAGCTTGGATTAGTTCCGCGCCAACGTTTTGCAAATCTTCGGGAGTGAGAGTAATTATGCGTTTGCCTGCGAGACGTCTGCCGTCGCCGTCAAATGCAAAGGCTTCGACTATTACTGATGTGATCTGAATTTGTAAGTCGGGATTGATTTTGATTTTTTCCATATTATTTTCCGATTAAGATGTAGCTGATTTGTATTGATGTTCCGAGTATTGTTGTCGGTTTGATTAAAATGTTTGCGGGGCTTGCGACACAAAATTCCGCAACTTTCTGATAAGTCTTTTGGGCGCTCGTAAGCGTTATAGAATTGCCGTAACACTTCGGGTTATCACTTGTACCAATGTCAAAAGTATTGGTCTGATTTAGCGAGTTTGAAGCAAGTATCCAAAGCTCAACTATGCTTGAAGATGTCGGCATATTGACGTTTTGGAACTTTAACGAAAGGTCTATAGATGCCCTGTCTTGGGCGCTCCAGTAAAGATACGCATGCTTACTAAATATTTTTTTTGTATCAGCTGAACCGTATTGGTAAGAGTTATAAAATAATCCAAGAATCCCGAGAGGAGAAATTATCTGCATGGTATTTACAAGTGATTCATCGGAATATTCAAAGTACATTCCTTCGACATCGTATGAAAAATCTGCAAGCGAAATCACAGCACCAATTGCGCCGTCAATTGCCATAGGCGTTATCGAAAAAATGTATGAAATATCGCCTGGATCAGAATTATCAATGAACTCAAACTCTTCATCATGCCAGCCTTTGGCGATGTCTTCTTGCGTGATTTCCTGTATGTGCCGTATATAACGTTGCCCAGCGCCCCAGATAATTTTACCAAGTTGTAAATACTTGATTTTCGTTTTGATTTTAACTTTGTATCCACCGTAGCCCAAGCCGTAATTGTTCGCGCCGTATGCTGTTAGTCGCGGATAAAATCCGCCATAAAATTCCCAATTATTTGAGTGGTCAAAATATGAAAATCCTAAATCAATTCCGTAGTTTATGCCGACAGGTAAGGCATTGGAATTTTTGCAGAATATTTTGCCTTCTCCATAATTTGGATATTCTACATACCAAGATCCGCGTACGCCGCCAGTACTTGAATTCTCAAGACTCCAGCCATCTAAAATATCTGCACCAAGTTTTGAATTGCGCGCAGATTCAGCCACGATTCCACAGGGATAAAGTTTAGAATTTTGGAAATCTAAAACGCTGAAATGTGAGTTTTCAAACTCCGTTTTTTGATGAGCAAAAATCAGTCTTTTAATAACGCTCTCAGAAGCCGATAAACTCAAACCGCTAGACACAAAACTTGTCGAATTTAATTGTGTGGCAAAGCTTGTTTTTCCCAGAGGCATGGCGTCAATCCAAACTTCAATATTTCCCGAAGTATCACCTATTGAAATTACAATTTTTCCGCCCTTTGGCGTGAGCTTTCCCGCAAAAGAAAATACGCTCTTATTTATATTGTTTGAACCACCAACATAGAGTGTTAAAAAGTCATCGCGAATCGTAATTGAAAAATGACTACTACCGCTTCCAGAATAAATGCGTATATCATTTTTAAAAGTTGTGATGTCTATAAAAATTGAGACAGGCAATTCGAAATATTGTAAATCAAAGAGACGGTCTTGGATTTTAGGACTCGCCTCCCAATCCGTATATTTAGGAAGATTTGCGTATACTATAAGCTCTGCAATTTGAGCAGGTTTAATAGCATTTGATTCAGCAACAAACTTCTTATCCGCTTCAGCCTTTGTATAAAACTGTTCCCGAATTTCAATAGACGGAACATCCTCAATAAGGTCGTTCTTCACCTTGCAATTTGTTTGCAAGATGGTGACTATACGTCCTTCAGGTGTGGAGTATTCGATTTCTAAAAATGCGTCGAGGCTCGCGTTGTTACCGAGAGCTTTTTCAATTTCAATCGTGTTAAGCGGAAGCGTAATTATGCATCCACCATTTTCAAGCGGAGTGTAGCCGCTTGTGATGCTCAAAAGTTTTGGCTCGCCCTTGAATCGAGCAATGCCGACACGCAGGAAATCATGCTTGGGGTTAAGAATTTTATCCTCATACAAACTGGATGTTCCGCTTGAAAGCAGATGAATTTCCAAAGGTTCATTGTCGCCCTGCATAAAATTAGGAGACGATGAAATCCTGTCTGAATTCAAACTCTGAACGAGCTTCTTATTTTCTATATCAACGAATAACCTCATACCTTTTGCTCCGTGTCAAAACTGCTCCATTTATCGATAGGACATGTCTCGCTTGCAAGGCGGAGTTTTACGCTGGTACATCCGCATTTCTGGCATTTACCTAAGCCGAGATTGGCTTCTGATTCCCAGTGTTCGCAGGCGTTGCATATAGTTTTTCGATTTTCTAAAGTTTCTGTATCCGCCAGCGCAAAACCTGATTGCGCCCACCTTACAGCGGATGATGCAAGATTTTTTGCCATCTGAAAAGTTGTTGGAGTTTCAACCCCGAGTATCTCTGAAATGTGAAAATTGTAGTCCAAAACTTCTTCCGAAAATGTCTGCGCTTCAATAATGCTTCTATCTTCGGCATCATCTGAATTACGTTTTGCATAAAAACATTGTCCGTTAAATAAAGCCATTTTGTAAGCGACTTCATCGTTTGCGAAAACTTCACGAAGCGTCTTTGCATACGGATTGCATATCCAAGAAAACAAAGTGCCATCTTTGCTCTGCCCTGAAATCAACAGCTCGTTCGGATTATTTGGGTTATACGAGATGCGATATAGATATTCAACGTCTGTGAGTTTTAATGAGAGTGTTTTTTCTCCATCGCAAATATTTATAGGACCATTGCGCTTTGCATAGACAATTGTATTCTTCCAAACAAAACCGACATCAGCACGAGAAAGTTTTTCAGGCTTGGGATTATCTAAGTCATCAATTTTGTAGAGATAAAATTCACGTCCATTTTCAAAACCTCCCGCAATAAATGAGAGGTTCCACTTTCCGCTTTCAGGCTCGAACTCTGCACAGGGAGCGCATTCTGTGGCATCGTCAGGAAGCCATGTAAAAATTCTTTTCCAAGCTCCATTTTCAAAGTGATGTAGTTTCCATTTCTCATTTATCATTATGCAGGCAAATTCTTTCGGCTCGAAGTTTGGAGCTTCGCTGTGTGTTACAAACGGCATGTGAGATTTTATTTCTTTGTTAAATTTAAACATAAAATTTTACGGCCAGACAACATTCCAAGTGCGACAACAAGGATCATCAGAAGGGCAACATCCCTGTTGCAATTCCATGTAGCCGTCGTAATAATAGTTAGATCTAAATTCATTCGGAAGCCCAACTAGACGCCCATACTTATCAATTTCACCAGAGCTATAAGTGGCACTACCACTTCTTTCATGGACTCTCCAATATCCGCAGGGCGTGCCGACTCCCGTACCTTGATACGGCATCAAATTCCAAACAGGATTATTTCTATTCGTCGTGAACTGCGCTATAATTCTAGGAGTACAGTTGCAAGGGCAGCAATCTTTGGAAATTGTAATCACAGTTTACCACTTTCCCAGAGGACATTTTGTGCGAAGAATTCTGAGTCTAGCAGAATTTAAATTCCCTACTTTGCATCTGCCGAAATTTAATTTGTCGTTCCAGTTTTCGCAGATTTTACAAGTCTCTAAACGCTCATTGTATGTGGCTTCATCCGTTAGCTTTAATCCGTCTTTCGCAAGTTCTATTGTGGAAGTTGTAAGACTTTTTGCGGCGTTTATAGCACTTGGAGAATTTGCATTTTTCAATTTATTAGACAACTGCTTAAGCTTATCTTGTGTAGCATTTATTTTTGAGAATAGTCTTAGCAAATTTTCAGTGGATTTATGTTTTGATTCAAGCTTCGCACCGTTTTCATCTACAATCAAAGTTGCAATAGGTGCTTCAATTTTGAAATTTTCCGATATGCTAAAGTCAGAAAGTTTTTTATTGCAAAGCCGCCTCACAAGATAATCCGCAAGAAGTCTTGAATTATCGCGCTTCGCAAAGCCCTGCGCTTCGGGCAAAGACAACATTTCATCATAACTCAAAATTTTCATACAAAGAATGTGCGTGTCAAAATTGCACTATTTTTTTTCAAGAAAATTCTTAGTTTGAGTACTTCCATTTTCACAAACCTGAACTATAGTAGGCTTAACTTTATTTGTGGGCGTGGAGTTCGCATCCAAGCGCATTAGGAATTTATCTTTATAAGAATTTCCGTCAGCGCCGACATATTCCAAATCGCGCCAATCCACGTTTAGAACATTTGGATATGCTTCTTCCCAGAGCAGTGTTTTAGCTCTATGCCCCATGCCATTATCGGAATCTATCCAAGTAATCTTTGAGCGTAAATCAATACTTTCAATCTCATCAAAGACCTGAATAAAATGCGCGCGCCCATCGGAATTTATGACTTCGATAATCGGCGCATTCAAAATGTAATCCCAAAGTTCATCTATTAAATCAGAAAGCAATGAATCTTCCTCATGCAATCCTTCAATTTGAGAAAGGATGTCCTCAATCATACTATTTAAATCTCCAAACATTTCTTCAAGATTGGCAAATTCTTCAAGTAATTCGGCGATAGCCTCCCATATAGCATTTATGATTGCAAAGATTTGTTCTACCATCTCCAAAATCATTTCGATAATTTCCCACAAAAGCTGATAAAGTGCGTACAATGCTTGTGCGACGGCATTCATAATAGCCTGTACAACACCTTCGAATGCGGAGCCGAGCAAGGATGATATGAATTTCACAATAGCCTTCAAAATTGTTTTCACACATTCAGCAATATCTGGAAATGGAAAAGTTGTGAGCGCATAAAACTGTGTCCCGCCTTCGCCTTCGGCATTTTTGCCGACAGAAAACGGAACGCGGAATATCAAATTAGGCGTAGGATACGTTCCGCCGTCATCGGAAACTTCTTTGAAAATTGTATAGCAGATGCCGAGTTCGTCTCTGTAAATATAGTCCCCGCTCCTCGGGCGTTTCCCGCGTGAAGCAAAATAATTTTCCAGAGTTGAGCGTATGGGGTCAACTTTGCCAAAAATTTCTTCAACCTTGGCGTCAACCATGTCGATAATTTGATAGATTGGTTGCATCAAACTTTCTATCAAATTTTTTACACCGCTTGCGCTTCCAACACTGCCGCTAGTTATGGCGTCTATTATTTGTGCCAGAAATCCGTAAAAAATATTTGTAAATTGTGAAGGGTCTGAAATTGCGTTTATGATTTCGTCCATGACCGCATTTATCACTTTTGAAATTATTGTCGCAGGGTCTAAGTCAACATCGTCTAACCCAACTTTCCAAAGCTTTGGCGGGCGGTTGTATTCGTTTTCTAAAACCGTAAATGTCGTGCCATTCGCGCTTCTGTTTAACATATAGCCGACACCGTTTTGAAGCCTGCTTGCTTCTATCATTGAACAGATGTCATTGAGCCTGTCGGCAGTCACTTGGTCTAAAAGCGCTTGCCCAGCCTTGAAGCGCGGCAACTTGGAATTTCCAAAATCTTTTATCATGCGTACACCTTTTTATTCCAGCCTCCAGGGCCAGAGAGGAGATAGTTTTCAGTCACCCTGAATTTTCCATCGGCTATTGATTGATAAGAAATTCCAATATTCATCCATTGCCGCTTCCCGCCGACAGACGGAAGCCCGCCGCCCCCGCCAATTTTTCCGATGCCGTTAAGGCTTGGTTTGCCCCTTGAAACATAGCTGATAGTTCCTGCGTAGCTTGGTACAAGATAGCTTTTCACGCCCTTCATTTCGTCGCCGATTTCTGCATTTACATTCCAGCCTGTGAAACGCCCGTCATCGTCAAAAATAGCGCCAATAGGTGCTTTGGGCGTACCTGCCCACTCCTTAAAATTAGGGTGAGTTTCAATGGCTTCTTCGCGCATAGTGCACGAAACTTCAATCATTCTGTCATTCGCATCATCTCCCGAATTCCAGTTCATCTCAGAACCTTCGTAAGACGCGGTAATTATCGCACCGCCTTTTTCACGCTTCAACCCAGTGGATTTACAGTATAAATCAGACCATATCGGGTGCGGAGATTTGCCAATTGCAGGAAGATAATTACCAGCCGCCGCCCATGGCCATACAAAGAACACGGCGGAACAAGTAGTTACAGCATCGACAGAAACAATACGCTCTCCCGAATTCTGAAGTATGCAAATTTCACCACCTTGTGTTCTTGTCTTCACACATAGGCGGCATTGTCAAAAAAGTATTGACAAAACTACGTCAATGACTGAGTATGCCGAATCATGGAATTTATAGAAACAACTTCATTCATTAAAACAAAAGAAGGCATTTTGAATGAAGATGAACTCTTGGAACTCCAAAAATCTCTTTTACTAAACCCAGCGCAGGGCGATCTGATTCCAAAGGGAAAAGGCTTGCGAAAAGTCAGATGGGCTGGAAGTGGCAGAGGGAAACGAGGCGGAATAAGAGTGATATACTATTGGATAAAAGATGAAGAGCTGATATTTCTGCTTGTTGCGTATGCAAAAAACAAGCAGGAAAACCTTACCCCTCAACAACTCAAACAGTTAGCCGATTTAATATAGAAAGGACAAAATCATGGACGACAAACTTTTCAACGAACTACTTTCTGGAGTAAAAGAAATGAATGAAATTCGCGCCGGAAAAAGAAAACCTGTTCGCACTACAAAGCTTTCATTAAACGAAGTTACAAAAGTCCGCCAGAAGCTGAAACTGACTCAAACGCAGTTTGCAACGGCTTTTGGGATAAGCGTATCGACTTTGCGAAACTGGGAACAGGGACATCGTAATCCGACAGGGGCGGCGATAACCCTTATCAAGGTAGCAAAAAAACACCCAAAAGCAATTCTTGAGACTCTGCACGCATAGGGCTTATCGCATAAGGATTTCGCCGTTGTTCTGGGTGGACTCGGTATTCTCAACGATTTTTTCCAGACACTTTGTCTGCTTTTGCGCTTCTGCCAGTTGCTTCTCGGGCATATCGAAGCGTGCGGCGGTTAGTCCGCCACCGCCAATACGGGCGAGGTAGGAATCGTTAGCGTCATCTTTTTTGTTTTTACTTTTGTCTTTTTTCTTTTCGTCTTCGGGGTCTTTGACTTTGAGTTTTGAGTCGGCTTCGGCAATACGGGCTTTGCGTACACGCTCGGCTTCGCGGGCAACTTCTTTTTCTGCATCACGCGCTTTTTCAACGTCTTTCAATTGGTTTTTGTACCAGTCAACGGACGATGAAGTCCAAAGGTCATCTTTTTTACGTGTAGCATTTTTTACATACGCATTGCCGATTTCGTCTCCGAAAATTTCGCCGAAAGATTTGTTTTTATCCTGCTTTGCAAGGTTGTTTGCTTCGTCTTTAAGTTTGCCAAGAGCTACAATAGAATTGTCAATAGCCTGTGCCCAAGAGTCGCTAAAAAGGCTTACAAATTTTGAGAGCGCACCGCCGACAACAGAAATGAAGTCGAAAAACAAATTGCGTATAGGAATGATAAAATCTGCAAACTGCCCATTGATAAAGCGGAATATACTCATGTAAACTGCGATAACATAATTCGCGAGATTACGCATAGTTTCTTCAATGAACTGCCCAGCTTCTGCAAGTTTTTGACCTATCATAAGTCCCCATTTTTGGCGACCTATGGAACTCCCCATATCCGCAAGGAATCCACCAAAAGCGACTATGATTTTATTTTGCCAGCGTCCGATTTCATCTCCAGCTCTGTCGAGTGCGGCGATAGTTTCTTCATCCATAACTTGACCCGATTCAATTGCCGCTTGCGTGAGAGCGTCCATGCCTTCTGTCGCCAAACGTTCGAGGACTTCCAACATCTTAGGACCAGTCTTAACTCCGAGTATTTCTGAAACGTCATTTAGGGATTCTAAAGATGCTCCAGATTCTTTGTAAGCCTTCCCGAGCGCTTGTAATTTTCCTTCCAAGGGCAAGCTCACGAAATTATGTAAGTCTATACCGAGACGTTTAAAGGCTTCCTGATAGCCTTTGTTTCCATCTATGGCATCGGCTGTTCTTTGATTTACGTTGTTAAGAATATTTTCAAGTTTGCTTTCCTCAACGCCAGCATCACACGCCGCCGCTTGTAGGGCTTGAAGCTCTGTTGTGCCAATACGTAGCTGTGTTGCAAGGTCTGAAATTTTGCTTCCTGCTGCTATGGTATTTCGTGTGAGCATGGAAATTCCAGCAATGCCTGCACCCAATCCCAAGGCTCCAAAAATTTGTCCGCCTATGCCGCGGAACATTCCCATTACGCCAGTTCTAAATGACTGCGCCTGTGCTTTAAGCGACGCAAGACCAGTTTTAAAACCTGCGCCGTCGAGACCGACTTTTGCAATTATGCTACTGCTTATGCTCATCGCGTCCTTTCAAAGCTTCGTCTATGGCGGCTTTATCCGCTTCTGACTGAATTTCAGCAACTCCTGCGTGTTCCGCAATACAAGCGCAATACCACAGTAATTCACCCAATGGCATATGCCAAATTTCTGAAAGGCTCATGTGGGTTTTTGTTAAAAGTAATGTCGCCTTAGACAATATCCACGGGGCGTTGAGGGCGTTCTCGCTTTCGCTTTTATCCCAGAGTTCTGGGACAGTCACAAAGTCCGTCAGATAGCTTAAAAAACGTGTACATCCACGTTTAAAAGAATGACATTTCATTCCGAGATTTTTCAAATTATATGCTCGGGAAATTTCTTGCATCGGCTTGTCAGACGAGCAAATTAGAACGGCAAGTTCCAAATCTTTGCGTGTGATATTAACTTCACCGCCGTTTAGAATTTTCATGAAAGGCGACTCTATCGCTTCAAGATAAATGCAATGCGTCAAAGAAAAAGGTTTTAGTTTTTTTCCTAAAACCTTGTGCTCAATATTTATGAAAGCTTCGTAAAAATCTTTCATTACTGGATTTCTTCAAGGACTTCCATCGGAACATTTGGATACCAAGTACCTTCTACATCCCAACGTTCAACGTCTTTGCGAGCGCGTGCTTTCTTGACAGACTTCACGATAAGCGAAAAATCATCACCAACTTTTAACTCGTCTCCAGGTAAAGGCAGGTCTTCCGCATTTTTTAGCGGGATAACTTTTAACGTACGCTTATAACGTATCCCGAAGCCCGAGAAATGTGCGACGACATCGCCAATTTCATCTTCAACTTCAAGTTCTTCACCCTCGATAGTTTCTTCTTGGGCGTCCACGATATAACCCTCTATCCTTTGAACTCCAAAGCTTAGAGGCTGTTTTGTTCCACGTAATTTTACAACAGTTGCCATATACAACAATGGCGTGTCAAAATTCAAGCAAAGCGCGAATGAGATTTTTGCGAAGCAAAAAGACCCGAAGGGCGAGACGCTTTGCGAATGCAAAGGCGAGTCAAATTACAAAAACTGAACTATCGCTATGTATGAAAGAACATTGCCAATATTGTTCTCATCTCGAGCGTCGGAGTTTTCGGAAAACTCAAAAGAATATATCTGCATTGTAGAGTCTTGAGATTCAAAATTTTCCAGAGCTTCGTATATAGCGTCAATGCGTTCTTGCTGTGTGTCGTAGTCAATATCATGTGCGGAATCTGCTATGGAAATGTTTACTTGGATTTCAAAAACTCCAGCATCAGGTGGTAAATCGTTGAACGGTTTTTCATCTTCGCAATCCACCGCAATGTATGGCTTAGGTCTGTCGTCAGTGGAATGTCCCATGACAAGCATTGCTTTAAATTTATCGTCTAAAGTTTCGTTCAGATGTCTGAAAATTTCTTTTTCAAGTTGAAGTTTCATAATTTTTTCTGCGCTAAAAGGCGTTTAATATTGCTTTCCATTGCCATGCGCTGAGCGCGTAAAGCGCGTGTCATAATCTTCATTGGCATAGTGCCTTGCGGGAAAGTCCGAACACGATTTATAATTTCAATAAAGGGGCTGTCTCCGTAATTTCTGTCTATAAAATCTCCAAAACGTGTACCATGTTTCGACACCCATGTCGGAGCTTTGCCACCAAGCTTTTGTACGCCTGAAAGCCAGCCTGAACGTGCTATGCCCACATGGTCTTGAAAAGTTTTAACATACTTTTTTAGCTCGCCTTTGCCCGCAACTGCATAACGAGTATTCCAATTTTTCGGAACTCTCCCACGCTTGCCAATAGCCTTTTTATGAATGTTCCTGATCGGCTTCTGAAATATGCGCTCATAGCGAAATATAGGCATAGACTCTTTATCAGGATGATTTTCCAGAGCCTTTTTTATTCCGTCAAAATTTCCAGCCCGCCACATTTTATTCAGGGATTTATCTTCCCATTTTGTGTTGCCCAAATCGGTAAATACTTTCCCTATGTCAGACGCTACATTTTTCTTCCCTGACGAGACAGATTTGGGCGGAGTAAATTTTATAAGCTTTTCACCGACAAGTCGCCCTTGCTGTTTTATAACAAATTGCCAATCCTTCTGACAAGCTAGCTTATAGCCTACAAGCGCATTTTCAAAACCCTTAAGTTCAACTTCAAATTTAATGCTCATTTATCTTTTGGAGAGAGTGAAACTTGAACTTGTCCGCGATTTACACGAGAACTTACCCATTGAATACGAAAATTCCTTCCGTTGACTTCTATGATTTCACCTATGGCTGGATATTTGCCGTCGAGTTCCTTTTCGAGAAATTTTATAGTAAAAGTTTCGTCAGGAACAAACCCACCAGACTCTAATTCCACCGCCTGCTGCCCTTCGACAACAATGCAGTTAAACTCTTTGTCACGCCATTTTACAGCTTGCCCAAACTCGCCGAATATCTCGCTTAATGCAGATTTAATTTCATCAGAAAAACTCATATCATGATTGACTTGTCAAATATTAATAAATGATATAAACACAGAATACCATGAATAAACTATTATCATTATTAAGAAGTAATATATCATCATTAGATCCCGTATATATAAATTGGGCCGGAATAGTACTGGCTATAGCCGGCATATTAGTAACTATCATCTTTTGGATCGTCGACAGGTCATTTTTTAGTATTGAAACAGGTTTGATTTTGACTCTAGCGATATTCTTTTTGGTGCTATGCATCTTAGTATATATATCGCTAGCACGCGAGCCTAATACAAAAGATATGAAAATGTACTGTAATGCCCGTAGCGAGTTGGCAGAAAAAATTCATGAGTCTTTTGAAGATGGCAAATCTGCGATCAATGTATCGGAAATAATATCAAGTTCAGATATAAAATGCTCTATACTCGATAATGAAACCAAATTAAACAAGGTGATTATCCAACTAAGCTTTGTAATTACGGATAAAAATAAAAATGTTATGCTCATAAATCGATTGGCGAAAGAACATGGCGCAAGAAAAGACAAAAAGAGTATTCTATTATCATTTTCTCCATTTCCCGTTTCTTACAATGAAACTTTCAGTATACTGAATATATTTTGGAGAGAAGTTCCTAAAGTGGACAATGATCCTTATATTCCTAAAATTTCTCATCTTGCAAAAGCTAAAAGCCAAAACAGGGGTAATAAGCCCATATATTATTTTAACATTTTTGAAGCATATTATGACTTTGATTTATCCTCTCCTGAAATAAGAGAAAAAATTTTTGCCCGCAACGGAATTTATTTCGAGAAAGATCATGATGATATAATCGGCATGATAGGAATTAAAGATTTAAGACCTCTAAATTTAGATGGTCAGGCAGAAATAAAAACTATAGAAGCATTAGAGGCTAGATATAAAAAGGGGATCATATAAATTATTTACAAACCACCTTTGATAATACCTTTCTCTACAAGCGCATCGCGGAGCTCATTTAAAAGCTTTACAACTTGTGTGAGGGTTGCGTTTTCAGGAAGTCTCGCTTGGTCGGCGTTTGCCCTTTGAGGTGTGGGTTCGGCGCCGAAGAAGCCGAGTTTTTGGACTGTACTGTCTGCGCCGTCGTCGCAAATTTGCAAACCGCCTGAATGTGTATGTTCGTGGCGTATCGTCAAAATGTCGTTATTTCTCATTGTTTTCAATCTCCTTGTTTTCGGTGTTTTCTGGTTTCGCTTTTGCCTTTTTGTCGGGCTTTGGTTTGGGTCTGCACTGTTTGATTTTACCGCTTGAACGGCTCCAAAGTTCGCATCTTGTGTAGCCTTTGCCGTCCATACTACGAAGTATTTTCTTGTGCTCCTCGTATGAAAGTTCAGGGCCTGCAAGCAGCTTGGGTTTGCCGTCTTGCGCGTATCCTACTGTGACGTATAAGTTCATAATTATTCCGATACTATGCGTTTGAGTGCGGCTTTTTCGCCAACGCCGAAGCCGTAATTACACTCTATTACTTCTTTTGAAGTATCTGTATCGGCATCGCCCCAAGCGCGATATTCGAGCGAAAGACCTGTAGTCGGGTCTGTGTAAGTTGTGTATGTTGAAAGCTGTTTCATGACATTGGGCGTCGGCGTAATAGGCGCAAATGCAACCATGATTGCCGATGGATACACTACAAAGCCCTGCAGTTTTTCCCCGTTGTTTGGCAGGCGGTTGAACTTTGAAAAATTGAATCCCAAGAGATTTGGCAGCACGCCAAAAGGAGAAAATCCGACATTGCTGATGCCACCGTCAGATTTTATATCCTTTTTTACATTGCCGATGTAGGACGACTTCAAAATCAAACCGCGCGGAGCGTCTGGCCATTCGAGCTCATCAATTTTTGTTTCAAGGTCGATTATGTCATCGCCATCGAAATCATCTGCATTGCGGGTAAGAATTGCGTCTCCGAAATTTGCCTGCGTGATTACGCTCAGAATGTCTAAAAGCACGTCCTCTGCAAGCTTGTTGCCCTTGAGCCTTCCGAGTGTCACGGGGTCAAAATATGGCTGGCGCGCTTTTTCTTCTGAAGTGTAAGAAAGTGGCTGATATTTGCGCCTGTCCACCTTGATTTTACGGCTTTCCAAATCGCCTTTGTCGAATTTGTACGTTCCCTTGAAATCCTTTGAAACAGAGGTCGCAAGCGGGAAATACGGAACATCAATTTCGTCATTGCCCTCAAGAGGCACATTGTGGAGTGCAGTCGAAAACACTCCAAGAGATATGAGACGATGTTTGAAAGCCTCCATTGAAGACCTCAAAATCAGCGAACGTCTCAATGCGGAATCAATTGTATTCACTTCACACCTCCTTTCAAGTGGGCGGAGATTCTGTCGGCATTTGCCTCAATGAGTTTCGCCTTCTCGATTCCCTGCGCCGCGTCGATGCGTTTTGCAAGCTCTTCTATGGATTCCTGTTCTTCTCCATGATTTGCCTTGATGGGCTCTACGCCACTTTCGGCGGCAATTTTCGCGACCTTGCTAGCAACTTCCGCGTCAATATCCCTGTGCTTATTTTCAAGCGAAGCTAAGGATTTTTTCGCCGAGGCGTGCGCCGTTTTTTCTGTAAAAAGCTCCGCTTCCAATTCAGATATTCGCGCATTTGCATTTTCGAGATTGGCCTTAAGTTTTCCGTTGTCTGCAGAAAGCGTTTCGATTTTTGAAAGCGCCTCCGCGAGAGTATTCTGCTTGTTGGTGTCTTTGTCCATGCCATTATTGACGTGTCAAATTCGCAAGCTTTGCATACGCGGAATTTTTGTCGCAAATTTCATCGACAAGATTGTTTTCCAATGCGGATTGCCCGATAAAAGCCTGCCCACGCATGGCGTCCTTTGAAATATCGCGATGCGCCAAAACATGATTTTTGAAAAGCTCAAAATGGCTTTGAGTTTCCTCCTGCAGGCAGGCACGCTCCGCATCACTTTGGCTTGGCGGATAGCCTGCGGTTTTGAGGTCGCCTTCCTTGTTTGTGATGTAGTCGGGCTTGATGCCAAGAGCCTCCCAAAGCCCCGAAACATCAAGCAATGGAAGAATAGTTCCAATGCTTCCGACTGTGGCGTCCGGAGAAGCGCAAATATATGCACATCCCGCAGCTATTGCATAAGCAGCCGAACAGCACATCACGTCAGTGTATGCAAATACAGGCTTTTTTGCAGATGATACAATTTCTGAAACATAGTTGTTCCCGCAGGCATGCCCGCCAGGACTGTCTATCAAAAGAAATATGCCCCGAGCCTCTTTTGAGGCTGTTAGGATGTCATCCAAAATTTCTGAATAATCAGTACCTCCATAGCCTGCCACAAAGTATGGCGCTTCCTTATTGAACAATGCTCCATGCACGGAAATATGAGCTATGCCGTTTGAATCTATGGATATATCAGGACGCTGCGGAATGAATTGCGAAAACCTTTCGCGCCAACTGGCAAGCGAAGTCGCCGTACTATTTGCATTACCAAGCGTCCGCAAGGCCAGGGCGACAAAGCTTCCAGCGTGTATGTTCCAAGGGCGGGATATGCCGTTTAGAAATATATTATTCATCGTCTTTTTTCTTTCCGTCCTGCTGTGTCTCAGGCTGTGCGCCTGCCACTTTATATAGCATCCAGAGCGGAATAGGCTCGCTTTCTGGGATGCCCGCGAGCGACATTATGAAGCGAGCGTTACTCGCACGCGTACGCATTTCATCTTCAAAATCAAGACCACATTCAGAGAAAGATTCCTCCAAAGTTTTAAGCCCCACTTCGACATTGGCGCGGTTTTGTTGCTCCTCGCGCCCCGCATCAACAGTGAGTTTGCGCGGGTGCGTCCAAGTGCAATACCACCACCAAGGTTCTGCATCCAGTTCGCCTTTGTCTATCGCCCAGCCTATGGCAAAAAATCAAACGGCGGCATTGAAGCGCTCGTCTATAATCTGCGTCATGTCATCCACATAACGCTGTGTTTTAGAGGCGATAAGGCGTGTTGTCGCACCACCAATTTTTGTAGGGTCTATTGAAAATTCATAAGGAAGCACGCCAAGGCTTCCATCGCGATCAAGCGTACTTACAAAGCCCGAAAATGTGGGCGATGGAATATTACTCTCGTGCACATCCAGACTTTCATCGGATTCGATTTTAATGTTCTTCCCGCCAAGTATGCGGCTCATGGTTTCAGGACTTGTGCCATCGGAATTTTTACTGCCGACATCCACTTTGTAATCTCCGTCAGTTGGCATATTTCCGCCTTTTATGACGTGGACTATATCGGAAATCGCCTTCACCTTTTTCTTTTCTAGGGCGAGGATTTCTTTGCGGTCAATAACGTCATTTACAGAATGCTGAATTTGCGGATACGCCCGCGCCTGGCTTGGACGTTCTGCATCAAAAATATGTAACACCGCATTTGCGGGAACTTTCGTTGTTTCGCCCTTATCCCCCATCAAAAAGTAGTAATTGAGAACGCGCCCATTAGCGTCAAATTCTATGCCGTCAACTATATTGGGATTCATCTCTCTATCGGGTGACATTAGGCGATGAGATTCTATAATCTGAATTTTCGGACACCCAAAGGCATCGAAAACTTTTATGACGAAAATTTCTCCGTCAACAATGAGTGCTCGGAGTATCATAGACTGACATTCCTTCCAAGAAAACCTGTTGGAAATTTCACAATGCCTCGACCATCTAAAAAACCAATCCTCCGCCTTTTTATTCCAATCCTGATTTTCTGTTTTGGCGTTTGGAAATATACCTTTGCCAATGCCATATACTTTCAAATCGCGCAAAATTCCACGAATGTGCCCCGAGTTTTTTTCAAGATAGCGGCTTTTGCGTACAAGTTCCGAACGCGTGTATGACGTAAGCTCGAACTTTGCATCTGTCGGCTGTCCACTATTAGGGTTGCCACGGCTCGGCGTAGTGCGCGATGCCTCAAACGCATTGCCCAAACCATAAAACATATTGGCGATTTTCGCGCGAAACGTCATTGAATAACGCCTCCGCGTACCCCGCTATAAATAACCCGCCTTTGCGGCTTGTAATGAACGGGGTCAAGAAATTCCAAAGCATCCATTATGCCATTAAACTTCTTTTCAACTTCCGCCAAAGCTATACGTGAATAGCTACTCCCGCTATCCGACGCCGATTGCAGATACTTTTCGCGCTCCGCCTTTACTTGAACTAAAAGCATCTCAAGTTCCTTAACCGTATATCCGCGCGTGTAATTGTAATTCGCCATGCAATACGGCGAATGTCAAAATACGAAATTGCTATTTACTATTGAAATATAGAAAAATCTGATAAACATCAAATTCATCTATGAGCGAAGCCACTTCAAAATTTAGAAGCAATATTTTACTTGCCATCTTTACTTCCGTTATAACAACGACATTAACCCTTTCATCGTCGTATTTTATCGAAAAGACAAAAAATTTAGCGACAAAGCAGGATATTGAAGAAATTACATCGAAAATTGAACTTACTCAACAATCCATAAATTATGCAATTAACCATTTGAGCGTGGAAGATCAATTGCTCATAGATTTATATATAGCATATATGGAATTTCGTTTAATAGATAGGATTCCTTTGGACAATATAGGATGTAGTTCTCCTGCATTTCCCGAACTTGTTGATCACATACAAAAGATAAACTCGATTGGGAAACAAATTTTCATGATAACAGCAAAATTGGATCTTTATTGTAGCGATTCAGAAATCAGAAAATCCATAGATGAGGTATATGATTCATTTGCGAAATATGCTGATTGTAAAAAAGAGCTGGATTCATTTAAGGAGTATGAATCTTATCTGGTTAACACGGCGCAGACAGGTTCTTTTTTGAGATATGCTAATCCCAAATACAAAGCGATCAAAGATGAAATAAATTCCTTATATGATCAATATATGAAAAATTCTGACCCGCACAGGCGTGAATTTCTAAAAGATCTACTAAATTTTCAAAAAATCGTTGGCTCAAAAATTTCAAAAGACATACGCTATTCCTCTCAACTGAAAAATATATACGACTCTCCTATCCAGCATCATTCCCAATAATTTTCAACATTAGCGCGCCGGCGCAGTTCATGGCTTCGCAGTCTAGGTAGTGGTTGGGGCGAGAGCCGATTTGTTCCCAGATCCAAGAGTTTCCCTTTTTGATGCGGTGTTCGGATTCCATTTGTTTGAGATAATCTTCGGAAATATCGCTTGGGACTTCCCATGTTGCGCCGTCTGCAGGATTTTGATTTCGGCGGATTCTGGCGAGCGTATCTTTTACATTCAGATTGCTCCAAAAGTGCATACGGCATTTTGTCTGTTTTGAAATAAACACGTTTTTAACAGGCGAATAAAAACGCAGAACCGTTTTGCCGTCGGATAGTCTGTGATGAAAATTGCTTCGATTATCGCCCATAAGTGCAATCCAATGACACTTTCCGCATTGCTTATAAACTTCATAAGAATTGTATCCTGCGTCTATAAACACAAGGTTATCGAGTATTCCAAATTTACGTTGAATCTCCTCTATATCTTCCCAAGTAAGGGCGCGTTCATGCCAAAGAAGTCTGCTTGAACCATCTGTGCTCCAAGCGCGGACAACCAGATAAAAACAGTCCATCTGCACATCGACTGACATTATTCGCAAAGGCGCAATACTTTCATTTTCGCCGAAAGGCGGAGTAATAATTTGTCCTTTTTTGTTGAAGCCGCCTTCTTCTGCCCAAATATCGCCCGAAGCATATCCAGAGGATGCAATTTCAAGGCGGTAATCTTCAGCAAATTCTTTCCAAGGAAGTGCAAGGCGTTTTTGATAAAATTGTTGAAGCAGGGAAGAATCTCCTTTGCGTGCTGCGATTTTTGCGCGTAAATAAAGTTCCGCAAGTTTGCCCCAGCTCATGCTTGCAAGCGCATTCCAATGGAAACCAATATTTTCTTTTGAGGCGTTTGGGTTTAGCGGAATAAATTTCCCATCGCGATTTAGTATGCGCCTTTGCCTGTCGGAATCTTCAAAATATTCTCCGCAAGATTTGCATTTTAAAGCTGTGCAAGAATTGATTTTTGAAAAATCATATTCTCCATTTTCATCTTTGCACTCGTCATCCCATTCAATGTTTTCCCAAGAGTATGCGATATATTCATTGCACTTCGGGCATTTATAATGCCATTCGCGCATATCGGTAGTTTCAAATTTGCGATGAGTGTCGTCATTTTCTTCTCCGCCTTGCGACATGAAAACGCATTTGCCAAGCCAACCAAAAGCCGTTGTTCTTGCCTCCGCTTCTGCCATGTGACCAACGGGCCATCGCCAAGTTTCATCCCCGAAAAGCCATCTGATAGAACGCCTTTGCAGATTCGTTTTATTGTAAGCGCCGAGAAGCCAAAGCGTCATTCCATTTGAAAAATGAACGGTTGTGTTGCGCTGTTTATTTTTGTTTTTCGGAAAAAGTTTTTTAACAGGTTCGCAAGATTCAAAGAGCTTTTGGATGCGACTTTCAGATTCATCTTTTGCGTCCTCGTCTGTTTGGTCTAGCCATAAACAAGGTCCGGGGAGATTTGCGATTATGTAGCAAAGCGTAAGTTCGGGCGCAGTAGTTTTTGAACTTTGAACTGCGGCGATAATTGAAACTAGGCGGATTTTTGGATCTACTATCGCCTCCATCACAGGGCGTATCCAAGGCGAATTATCGGAGCGAAACGGCCCCGGCATGGGCGAAAACGATATACTTTTTATGTGTTCCTCACACCATTGCCAAGGCGGACGCCTGTCTGCGGGAGTCCAAGCGTCCTTCAAAATATCGCGCAAAAGCTTCATTCATTATTTCGTCAACAGCCATCCGCAGAATTGAGAATCTTTGAAAACGATTTCAGAATTGAAGCCGGCATCGTGAAATTCACGCTCATTTTCGTCTATCGTTTTTGGGAACATACATCCGCGCAGAGCTTTTGCCTTGTTTAAAATTTGCTCGGCGCTAAGCCCATTGTTCGATTTTGTTTCCCAATAGAGTTGTTGCAAAATATCTTGCATAAAAGGCGTGCTTCCAAGCACTTTTTCGACAACAAACATCGCCCCTGATTTTTCCAGCTTACGCCACACACGGCACAAAAATTCATATCGGGCTTCTGGACGAAAAAATTGCAAAGTGTAAAGCGCGATAGCGTAAGAATGTGCCGGAGGTTCGAAAGGTTTTTCAAGGTTTGCAAGCGTTACATCAATTCCTTTAAGCTTTGCCTGCGCAACCATAGCTTCTGAATTGTCATAGCCGATGAGGTTCAAAGCTTTTTTATGCCGCCATTTTATACGGCGCAATGTTTCGCCTGTGGATGCGCCGAAGTCTAAAACTGTGCAATGTGGATACGTAAACCAATCTGAAAACTTTTCTGCAAGCGTCTGCACCTGTATGTAACAAGGAACGCTTTTTCTGACGTGCTCGTCGAAATTTTCAGCAACGCTTTTATCAAACACCCATCCGCTTTGCGCGGAGAAAATTTTGCTATCTGTTTCTAAATTCATACAGATAGCGGGATGTCAAAAAAGTTTACTCATAATGAGTCCACATACGCAGGACTTTGACTATCTTTTCATCTTTCAAAACCTGATAAACCAAGCGATGTTGAATATTTATTCTTCGGGAAAATGCACCCGACAAATCACCTACAAGAGCCTCGTAGGGCGGAGGGTTTTTAAACGGATTTTTCTCCAAAAGTGTGAGCAATTCTAAAGCTTTGTCTTTCAACCCGCTGGACGCAATTTTTTTTGCATCTTTGCGAGCGTGCGAAGTATAGACAATTTCGTAAGCCATATTACCAATCCAACTTTTTTGAACATTTTAATACAGGAGTTTTCATCCCTTTTTTGATGGACTCCGCCATGCCTTTTATTGATGTAAGGTACAAAGTTTCCTGTATCGCATTCCAGTCGGATTCAGAAATCATAACAGCATTGCTGCGCTTGCCCGTGATTACAATAGGTTCTGAAGTTTTGCTTACTTGGTCTATAAGTGTGTAAAGTTTATCTCTTGCGGATGTTGATGTTATTGCAGTCATGATATTTTATCTTTTATAACTCATACCGTACGTAAAAGCGTACGTTTGTCAAGAGATATTATGGCACGCCTTAAAAGAGTTTGCGGCATCATTGAAAAGTCCCATTTTTGAGCCATTTGGATATGGGAGATTGAATTCAAAATTGAGGGCTTCTTCCAAGCGTTCCCATGGGATGCGTTTTGCGTTTTCGCATTTGGCGGTAACATTGCCCATGCGTTCGTGGATTTCTACTTTGCGGAAAAATTTACTGAACAAATCGTAGAATTCCTTTTTCGTATGATACTTTTGAACTTTGGGTCTGTCTTGAAAATCTCCTATGCGGACTCCGCTTTCGTATTCTAAACGAAATGCGATGTTGCCCGAATTGCTCTCGTTATGAAAGGCTTTGCCGTTGACTTGCCTGTATCCAGTTTCCGCTGTGCTTGAGGCGCAAGCGTAGAGTTTTGTGAAAGGTTTGCATAGAGACGCGCAAATTGCGACTATGTGTTCACGGTCCTTTTCAAATGGTACGGAATTTAAAACAGAGCTTATGAAGATGCTTGTAAATTCTTTACCGCTGGCAACTATATCCAAAAATTTTTTGCAAATTTCAATGGATTTGCCTTTGTCTATTTCAGAACCTGTGATGTGGTAAGGCTCAAAAGGGGTGCAGTCAAAGCCTGCGGAGTTTAGAATCTTTGTTTCTGTTAGATGCCCCGCTCCAAAATCTAAAATAGTGTTTCCATGTTCTTTGCGCCACAGGGTTTGTTGGGTTTTGTTAAAAATATCGAAGCTATGGCAGGGCTTGCCTGCGTGCACTTGGAATGTGAAACCGTTACCAAGCTCGTCGCGTACACGGCGGGCGCGGCGGAAAGAATTGTAGCGGAGCAAGTCTGCATAGCGCGTGTGGATGTCGAATTCCATTGTGAGCAGATTCATCATAGCGTCTGCAAATTTTGCTTCGTCATCCGAAATATATACGACATCGCAAAATTCAGATTTGAGCTCGGCGAGCATTTCCAAGCGTCCGATGCCATTTACAACTTTGCCGTCGGGCGTGCAGATTATTGGCATTATGATTCCCGCTTTGCGGAGAGTGCGCGCTATGTTGCGGGCGTATTGAATCCAATGACCTGAATTTATTGTGCAAAGTTTTTTGACCGACTCTCTGAAAGGTGAAGCGCATCTAAAAAATTCTCTATTGCCGACGTCTTTGTCGGTAATATTTTTTGCTAGGCTAAGCAGGTCTATTGTTTCGAGTATGCGCTTTGCGCGTTCGGGAGTTTTACAAATATCAAAGTCGTTCGTGGCGCGGTTAAACACGATGTTTAACGCCTTGCGCTTTTCTAAATCCATTGCATGAATTCGATAGATTGGAATTTCTTTTGCACCCATGCGTGAGGCCACAAAATGGCGTTGATGCCCAGAAAGAATTTCTCCGTTTTCGTCTGCGTAAATCGGGGCGATGAAGCCGAGTTTGCGTAGCGAAAGCTCTATCAAATCCAAACGCTTGGGGTCGGCCGTGCGCGGATTGTAAGTTGATGGATTAACAGAATCTATTGGCTCAATTTTTATCATATGCAAAGCCTTCGTTTGATTTCAGCAAGAACGCTTTCTTTGTCGAAGCCGACTGCCTGCTTGAGCCCATCTATCCATGCGCCGAATTCTTCTTGGCTCATACGGAAACGATAGTTTGCAATTTGTATCATGACTTCTGATTGCGATAATTCTGCTTCTTCTTCGCTTTCAAAATCTTGATTCTGACTGCCGTTTAAGATGGCGTCTAAATCCGCAGACTCAAAGCCAGCAAGGACTGAATCAAAACCGCTGTCTTTGAATTGCTCGACAATATCCGAAAGTGAATTTGCATCCAATACGGAGAGCTCCGCCAAACGATTGTCGCCGACAAGGACTGCAAGCTCGTTATCTTCGGATGCGAAATCCTGATATTCAACAGGAACAATGGATACCCCGAGTTCTTTTGCAGCTTCAAGTCTGCCGTGTCCTGCGACGATAAAGCCAGACAATTTTGAAATTGTAATCGGGTGACGCCAGCCGTGATAACGTATGTTTTGCGCCAAAAGTTTTATCTGCGCTTGCGGATGCGTGTTCGGGTTTTTCGGATTGCAAACAAGCTCATCAACTTTTGCGAGCTTGTCATATGCGCACCAAACTTCTATCCCGTCTGCTAGAATTCTTGCTTTGTCCATGTCAAAGTATGGATGTCAAAATATGGGTTTCAAAAATTCATCGTAGGGCATGGAGCTAATTCCGTATTTTGCGTACATGGCGCGGGTCTTGGGATTTGATTCGATTCCAAAATATTTTCGCGCATCTCTGCCGTGTTTAGGCAGAACGTATTTATACAAAAGATGTTCTTTTATGATGTGGGGCTGTGCGCTGATTTCTGCAAAGTACGTTTCTTCGGGTTGCCAATTTGTGAGGGCTTCAATGTGCGCCAAAGTTTGCGCCTTGTATTTTTCGGGACGCGCTGTAAGCAGAATCACACGGTACGCCTGCAATTCTTCGACAAGCTCTAAGCGGTATTTTTCGCGCTCTATTTGAGCCTCAAAGGGGCTTATGCGCGGGTCGTCTTTATTTTTATCAACGAGAGTTTGGTTTAAATCTAAAAGGTATATCATGGGTCTCCTAATCTGCGTTTTACTCCGCCAATGCCTTGTGGCTTATAAGGGTTAAGTTTATTGCTTGCGACGCTCGCGTATGGTTTTTCGGTTTGGTCAAGAAGCTTGTTTTTGTCGAAAGGAACGATGTCGCCCTCGGGGATTTTTTTGTTTTGCGATATGGCTAACATCACTTCTTTTAGAACTTCGATGGGGAAGCCTGTCACCGTGTAAACAAGCCCTGTCAAATTGCGCCTGCCGACTTTTTCGCGCAAGAGAGCTAGAGCTTCTCCGCGCGTTCGACATTGGAAACGCCCCTCGTAAACAACCTTGCCCCCATTCGTGCAAAGTATGTGATACAAATGATCGGTCGGCATATCACGCACCCTTTCTAAGCCTGCCCATCCAGACTTTTAAGCCTGTTGAAATTGAACTATACGCTTTACCGCCGACACGCTCGGGCTTAGTGTCATCAAGGATTTGCAAGCGTATTGCATCTTTGCCTTTTGCGTTAAGAAGATTTTGCAAGAATGGGTCTGAATCCATTTTTGAAATAAGCTTTTCTATCCAGCGCGATTTTCTTACGCCAAGGGCTGGTAGCTCCGCTGGAGCTGGCGATTTTGGCGTTTCAACTTTCTTTTCTGGCGGTGTGATTTTCTCGAAAATATCGGTGGTGATTTTGTAAAAATTATGAGCTCTGTTGCTTCCGAGACTTCCGTCTTTATTTATTCTGTGAAGTAAAATCGTATCCGCAGTTGTGCCTACAACTTTCCAATTTCCAAGTGCTTTTGCGGGGAGATTTAGCTTTAACTGTATTTTTTCATTTATCGTTATTTCTTTCATATTTTTCCTTTTTGATGAGGTTCGTGTTCTATCAAACACTCTACCAGACTTCGATAAAATCTGCAATGGTTTTCTTTGTCTTTTTATCGTTCTAACTCCGATAAACAAAGGGTTTGAAGGCGAATAATGATTGAGAAAACCATTGCGAATTTCATCGCCTTTTGGTATTATGAAATGATGAACCCAAACATCAAAAGGAGAGAAGATGAAACGAACAATTGTAGGCACAAAATTTAAACTAGGCACGATAGTTGCAACGCGCGGAGTCATGGAACACGTAAAGGACGACGCAGGAATTTTATTCCCATACATCGCACGCCACGCGACTGGCGACTGGGGCGAAATTTGCGATGAGGACAAAGAAGTAAATGCGGGTGCGCTTGAACATGGAATGCGCTTGATGAGTATTTACAGACTCCCCGACGGAGAGAAAATCTGGATAATAACGGAGTGGGATAGAAGCGTTACGACAGTGCTTTTTCCGCATGAATACTAAACAACACTTGCGTCGGGCTCTTTTATGGAGTCGCTTGCGGAACTGATTGCGCTGTAAGCTTCGTCCAAAACATCGCGCAGTTTTTCGCGGATTTGAATGGCATCAAGCGCTGTAAGGATTGGCGGAAGCTCATTTAAAAATCTGCTTTCAAGAATGCTGCGAACTTGCCCTATGTGCGACATCCAAACCTCACGGACTTTTTCGATGGAAATGTAATTACCTTCCATCACGCTCAATTTGAGCTCCGCCTGTTTTACTTCTGCAAGAAGCTTGCGTACCTTTAACGCGGTTTCCTCGTCGCTATCAAGTTCGGTTTTTAGTCCGTTCTTGCGGGTAAATTCACGCCATTTTTGAATATTGTGCTTCCCGTTCAGGGTTGGCTTGGGCGAACCTTTTTTCTTTTTCCACCTGTCTATGGTCATGCGGCTTACACCGAGGATTTCAGCCAGTTCGGTGAGGTTGTCGGCGAAACGCTGCCCAGATTCCAAGTCTGTAGATTCTGTTGCAATTCGAGTGCGTTCGGTACTTGTGAGCGTTTTTCCTTCGGCGACTTTTCTGACGATATTTTCAAGGTCTTTGTCTAAGACCTTTTTTACTATGTGATTGTCCATGCCAATAGGCTTTTTGTCAAAAAATGTAACATGTTACACTTGTGATACACAGGTGTTACACCTTAAAATCTTAGCATTTATAAAGGATTCGTGGTGAAAATCGCGTAAAAAGTGTAACATTTCAAAAATACCATTCGCAAGGAGAAAGGGGTATGTGCGCCATCCCTGCCGTCTGTCGGCGAGTGAAAAGATTCCTTTCGATTTTGAATTGAATATTTCAAAAGACCATGTTTAATTCATAAACATGACGAAAGATGATCTTGATAATAAGATAGCTGTGATAAAAAATGACAGCTCCAAAACATTTGAAATAACTCCACGCCAACTCATTAACGCGCTTGGATGTGAACGAAGAACAAAAAATAACACCGCAGAAATAGATGACTTTTTAAATGAACATCGGATTGAGACCGTTCCAAGCTATCTCGATATCTGGGTAGATGCTTCTATTATCTTACGTCACAAAGAAAAAGCTACAACGAGGACCGAGTTTGACCCCATAAAACGTTTGCAAATATTAAAAGCGGCAAACATAAAGCCTACGTCAATAAATCCAGATGCCGACCTTCAAAAAGCAATAACATTAATGTTGCACAATGATTATTCTCAACTCCCTGTTGCTACTAACGATAGAGACGCTCGGGGATTTATTTCTTGGGAAACTATCGCAAAAGCATATCTTTCTAAAAAAACAATTACAAAAGTTAGCGACTGCATGGAGAAAGATATCAATATTCTTCCATTAGATAAGCCCCTTTTGGATTCAATGAAAGTCATCAATGAGCATGGATTTGTTTTGGTTAAAGGAAGCGACAATGTTATATGCGGAATTGTAACTGTTGCGGATATATCCTACGTTCTGGGATATATAACAGAGCCTTTTATGTTGCTAGAAGAAATTGAAAAAAATTTACGCCTTTTATTAGATGGTATTTTTTTAAAAGAGGATCTAGCCCGTATGTTTCCAGATTTTTCTTATAGTACCATAGACGATTTAACATTTGGAGATTATATAAGAATTATTGAAAATGAATCTAATTGGAAAAAACTATCTATAATGGCCGATAGATCAAAAGTTAAAAATGTTTTAGATGAAATACGAAATATACGAAATGATGTAATGCATTTTGACCCAGATGGGCTTAGTCACAGTGATTTTGAATCGTTAAGAAAAGCATCTCGATTCGTTGCGAAATTGCGTTCTTTAAAATAATAATTTTTTATGCAGAGGGCGGATTTGAACCGCCAGTTTCCTGAGTATGCGTCGGGTGTTTTGCCGTTAAACTACTCTGCGTAAATAACATTATTTTGAGTTTTCTTGCAGTTCTATGAGTTCATTGTAGATTTCCATGAGTGGTGTGAGGTCGTTGATGAGGGCTTCGCGCTCAATGAAGTTCCAATCGCTGGCAGGTTTGTGCGCTATGGTTTTGCGATACCATAAAACAATGGCGTCTATGTGCGAAACGTGGACAACAAGGGGCGTAATTTTTTCTGATTTTTCAGGCTTTGGAGTGTTTGGGAAAATGCCTGTTGCGATATATGCCTGCCTCAAAGTTTTAGGGGAGCTTTGCTCCAAATCTTTCACATGTGAAAGATTTGAATTAGCCAAACTTTCATTTACCTTGCGCGAAAGCTTCATGTATCGCCAAGCGGTTACGGAATCAAAATTACATTCTTTCGCTATCCAATTTTCCCAATTACCGTGTCCAAGATTTTTCTTAGCATCGGTCAAAAGTGCGCCACATTCCAAGTCGTATGCAATGGCTTCTTGGGCTCTGTCTTTTGCTTCGCTTGCAATGCTTTCCGCCTTGTCATGAAGCTCGTTGATCTTGGAAATAATTTTTGGAGATATTGCGACGCTGAAAGATTTAGTCGTAAGAGAAGTTTTTTCGCTCATAACAAGTCTCTTTCTGTCAAAATTAAGACCTGAATTTTGAGGACTTCTTCTCGCTAGAATTCTCCCAAGCTTTGGTTAATGACGAACCTAGAGACTGCGCTTGCGTCAAATTTACGAGCCTCGCTTTTTTGTACGCTTTGCAGGCAAATTCGGACTTCATGAGGCTTGAGGGCTTTATTCCCAGAAGTTTTTGCCATTCTTTTACTCTGAACGAAATCGCCGCCCTTGTTACGCCGTAATGTTTTGCCAACTCCGTTTGCGTTTTTATCGCAAGAAGATTATCCATCCCAAGCGCAAACAAAAGAGCGTCTCTATCGACAAGCGCATCCTTCATTTTTTTATGACTTTGCAGACGCTGGAAAACCCAGCACAAAAGAAGTGAGCCATACGCCTTTGCTTTTTCCGCAACATCCGAATCATCCAAGTTTTCTTTTTTGTCGAATTTGTCGTAATCAAAATCTTCGCCTATACTTGCGAAAGCGGCTTCGTAATTGGGAGTGAAGATTTTATTATTATCGTCTAAGGGTTTGTCCAAACCCTGCATCTTGAGCTTGGATTTTTCTTTTGCGGACAGACTTTCAAACCATTTTTTGTATTCCGTTTGATATTTATTGTTCATGACTTTTGCCTTTCGTTTTTTGTGTGAAAAAACAAAAGCCCCGACCCAAACAAAGCGTACTCCCGTGAAATATCCTTCTCTCCCCTTAAAGGGGAGAGATAGGGAATATTCTCACTGGAGTGCCAGCTGTTGTTTCGGAAAATCCATTCATGTGAAGCTGTGAAAATATATAAGTTTTTCACTTCACAGCAGAGAGTATTGGTGAAATTTTCTCTCACGCGCCGCCGCCTTTCTGCCCGTAGAGCGCACCCCGCCAAAGTTTTGCATCCTTGTCGTAAACCAGGATGTTCGCCTCTCTGCGGCGGGTTGCATCAAAGACCTTGCAGGCCTCATTGAAAGAAGCCGGCTTCCCGAGCTCCCGCAACTTAGCGCAAATGTATTCAAAAAGTTTGCTCTTCGAATATTCCTTGTCATGCGGCAAGGGCGGCATGTGTTGAAGATTCAGGCAATCATACTTGGAGCGGCGTTCGCCCTCAGAATCATCTTTCTGCGGCTGTGTCGTAGTCTGCCAATAAATTTTCCCGTCTTGTGCGTGCGTGAGGAAAGTCCGCCCCGCCACACCAGACCTGCGGCCGCGTTTTGCGTGAGTAAGCTCAAAGACGTTGTTATCATCGCTATTCTGAACCAATACGGAAACGGCGCGCGCCCAATTTGTAAGCTCAGACGAACCGATGCCAAGGTACGAAAGGTCGGCGACATTTTTCACGGGCTTGTCTTTGGGCGGCTTGCCCGTGTGGTGCATGATAATCAGCCCCATGTTGAATTTCTGAATTACAGGGTTCAGCTGATTACGCAGAAAGCTTGAGCATACAGACTGAAGGCTGATGTCGTCCCCGATGTAGGAAAGAAGCGGGTCTATGATTACGATGTCGGGAGCATAGCGCGCACAAATCTTTTCCAGAATTTTGATAAACAAAGTTCCGCTGGATTTGTTTTCGGAAATTATAAACAAATTCTTCCGCAGTAGCTCCAATTCATCTTGCGAAATATCCATCACATTTAGGATGGATTTTGAAGGCTCAAGCAAATCTAGCCTGTTATTTTCCGCCTGAATCAGTATGACTTTGCGCGGGATATGCGGGGCAAGTTCAAAGATTGCTCTGCCCGTTGCAAAGTGCAGCGCAACCTGCATTGCGAAAACACTTTTGCCAATTCCAGACTGCGCAACAATCAGCCAAGAGCCGTCCCTACACAGAAATCTTTTGCCGACGAGAGAGTCCGACATATCGTTGGCGTCTGCGCTTATGATGTCGTCAATCCCCATAATATCGAGGGCGAGATTTTCACGCTCATCGAGCCACTTGTCCCAAGATGGGGCGTCGGGATTTACTGCCAACAATGACTGTTTTGCATTGCCACGAAACGCGCCAGGCATACGCGAAAGTCTGCTTGGATTTTTGCAAGCTCTGTCTACAGGAAAGCCGCGTGATTCCAGAAATTTATGCAGCTCGGCAACTTTGCGACGGAAGGCGTTTTCATCCTTGCCGGCATCGATTTTGATTATCGCGTGAATCGACTTACCGCCCGAATCCACAAGTGCCACGTAGGGCAGTTTCAATTCCTTGATTTTCTCAAGCTGCTCATGCTTGGGCAGGATGTCCGCCTCAATCAGGCAATGCCGAAATTCCACAACATCGGAATCTTTACAGCCATCTCCAGAGACAGGATTTAAGCGTATCCAAGCTCCTGCATCCTTTTTGTATGTGACTATGGCGCGTGAAATTTCTCCCGCCTGCAGCGCAGTTGTCATCTCCTCAAAACTTTTACAAACACCTTTGCCGATAGGGATATGCTTGCCGTTTCTAAAGACAGATTCGCTTACGAAATTGATTCTGTCGCCTGATTTGTAGAGAGCCTTCAGGTATTCAAGAAGTTCAAGATTTGGGGATTTTTCTTGAGGTTTTACCGCTTGGGAAGAAGCATTTTTTGTCGGCACATAGCCGTCTTCCTTCGCAAACTGCACAAGTGAACCTATGCTAATTGGATTGCCCGAAAAATTGCTAAAAGACTTCCATTTTGCCTCGCAAACACCAGGCTTATACTTTGCAGATTTTTTGCTCCACTCATCCCAATCCCGCCAATCCGCCCCCGCAGAATGCAATGCCATACCGACTTTCAGCCACGTATCATAATCATCCGCGCGGTATGACTGCAGTGACGATAAAAGCCGCAAAGCCCTGTCTCTATCTGTCATGGCAAGACTCCTTTTTGATTTTCCAAATCGCCAAGGCGTCTTACGACTGACCGCAAGTTGTTGTTTACTCTTTTAAACGGCAAAAATCCACGTGCGCTTTTTCCTATTGGCGGAGCAAGAATTACTGGATGCTTAGGTCTACTACATTGCGAACGTTCAAACTTTAAAATTTCCGAAAGCATTACGCAGTGAGGTCTGCGCGGGCGATGGTTTTTTGACAACACAAGAGGTATATTGTAATGTGAAACAATCTCTCTTGCGTGAACCGATGAGCAATTCCAGCGCAAGGCCAAATCATCCATCTTGAAAACTTGCCGTGAAATTTTGTCGTCCAATTTATCCGACACATTCCGTAAAACTTCGCCGCTTAAACGCACGGCACCCACAAGGGATTTTATCTCTTCTTCAATGCTTTCTATTTTTCTCAAAACCGTATTTTCGTTCATAAAACACGAGCCTTGTCAAAAATACTCACCGTGAAATTCGCTTATTATCACGCTTTCACGAGCCTCCTTTCGTAATGTATGATAAAGAATGTCCTAAAGAATGACAATTCCAAAAAGTATTAAATATCAAAATATATCCATAATAATCTTGAATATTTTGACAAATTTTTATAGAATTAAGACCTATGAGCAGAACACCTAAAGTAAGGAAATTGTATAATCCAAAACGCAGTTCTCCATTCCAAGTTTCTTGGAGGATAGACGCAAAACAGTATTCGCGTTTTTTTAAAACCGAAGCGGATCAGGAGGAATTTGCGTCGCAGATGTCTCCTTATTTCGACAATGACAAAATAGAAATCTTGAAGCTCGATACATCGGCTATTGGCGACATAATTTCAATAAATCGAAAGCGCGGAGAAGTCTCATTCATGGAGATGTGGAAGTTTTATGAGAAACACCACAAAGCACGTGAAGTCTTGACTCTGTGGCAAGCCGCAGACGTCTATATTCGAACTCTAAAACAGCAAGATTTGGATAAAGGCTACATCAATCACGCAAGGAATATTATGGAAAAACTTTGCGAAAGCTTGGGCGATACTCTGATTGAAGAAATCAGGCGTGAAACCTTGGAATATTGGCTTTCACAATTGCCATACAGCCCCGTGACCAAAAAGAATTATCGCTCCACAATACGTGCCGCATGGACATTTTTTGAACGTAGCGATTGGATAGAAAAGAACGTGGCAATTGCCCTTAAATGCCCAAAAATTGTTCGTGAAGAAATTGGAATTTTAAGCGTCGCCGAAGTCGAACAGCTATTTAGGGCGAACGAAAAAGCTGATAGGGAAATTTGCGGACTCTTGGCTTTAGGTTTGTTCGCAGGCATGAGAAGTTCTGCGATTCCGAGAGTAGAATTTGACGAGATAAATTTCCAGACACGCGGCATATTGACACCCGCTTCAAAAACAAAAAAATCCCGCCGTGATTACATCGAAAAATTACCGGATAACTTATGGGCATGGCTAGAGCAAACTCCTAAAAAAGCCTTCGGTTGGCGCGATAGAAAATTCAAAAAGCGCAAAGAGTCCGCATTTCGTAGAGCTGGACTTCTTGTTTCCGCAACCGATGCAAAACATCTCGCCAAGAAGGGCGTAAGGGTACAGGTTAAATTCCCGCCCCACAACGCGATGCGCCACAGCTTCGCTTCATACCACGTCGCATGGAAACGCGACTTCCAAAACACTGCCCTAATCATGAGCCACAGACATACAAACATCCTCTTCGACCACTACAGAGGCATAGCCACCCAAGAAAACGCCGAAAAATATTTCAACATATATCCGTCAAAATAAACTTTTTAAAAGTTCCACGGGTTGAAGCAAAATATCGCAATTAATCAATTTCCATAAAACAACAAAGCCTCGGAAATCATATTTTTCGAGGCTTTTATTGTGTTTTTGATGAGCCTAACAAACCTGTCCTGAGTCCTAAATGTCCAAGACAAAGTTTATGCTATTTTGCGGCACTATGTATATCGTGTCTCTGAAAACCCTGTATTCATGCGGTTTTACAAAAAAACGTTTATTTTTAGAAGTTTTTGCAGATTCGCAACTTACTAAAAATAAACGTTTTAAAACTGAAAAATTACGGAGAGGGAGGGATTCGAACCCTCGGTACCCTTTTGGAGCACATACGATTTCCAGTCGTACCCGTTCGGCCAACTCCGGCACCTCTCCTAATTTGATAAACGATTTGTTTAAAGCCCGTGAAGCTAAACTTTTCAATCTGTCAGTCAATACTTTTGTTGGGTTTAATTTTTTACACCAACAAACACAACTTGGCGATATATGTTGCGATGATTGGCAATATTTCAAATTGTTCGTCATAGGCGCATATTGACGAGAAGTGAATGCTGCAATCACCTATACGCCCTAAGCAATTCTATGGCTTTTTTATCACCTTTTTCTTTTGCGATATTAAGATAGCTTATCGCCATTTTATCGTCGGATTTAGATGCAGCTTCAACGCCCAACAATCTGTAATACCGCCCCGAACTATAAAAAATGGCGGCATAGATTAAAACAATAACAAAGCAAAACGCCGTTAATCGCAGATAAAACCTTTTGAAACTTATTTTGCTTGGAGGAATGGGGCGCTCATTTCCTTTTTTTGCGACTTCATTTTTGTATATTATCCAAGAACCCAGTATCCCAAGTAAATTTGCGGAATATAAAGATGATACCATATATACATCGCTATATTTGGCGGGAAGTTCTAGGAACGCCCAAGATATTATAGCCAACAAAATTAACCCCCATACGAGTGAATATGATTTAATGGCTGTAGATTTATTGTAATAAGCGTATTTGAAGTTTGGTCTAAATCCGAAACATGCAACGAATACAGAATCCGCCCTGGGGTCGTATTTCAACGGCGTTAAAAACCCGATTATACCGCCCACCATTATTGCGACACTAATATACATTTTAATTGTTTCCAGCATGAAACCAATAAATAAAAGGATAGATTTAAAGTGAATAAACTATTTATTCAGAACCTGTAGGCTAGGCTTTTCAAAGCGTCAGTCAAGATTTTAGACCCATTGTCATATATTCTGACGCCTTTGAAAAATGCCAAGATGTTTCTAAAAAATCTCATGCGTTCAGAATTAATCACATGCCTTTGGGAAAATACACCGCATCCGTAGTCGGAAATTTTGAATCCAGTGCCCATTCTTAGCGGCGCAGTTTTACTAGTTTAAATGTCTGAATTTTAAAGACAGCTCTAGATATTCATTCTGCCTAAAGGATTGACATGACTTTTATTTATGAAATCATCCCTCACTTCATATATGAAAAAGGGTTTTTATTGGATAATTTCTGCGCAGTTTTTCAGCTCTATGGCTGATAACGCCTTACTCATTGTGGCGATAAAATTGCTTGTGGAAATTTCCGCCCCAGCTTGGGCAACTCCCTTGCTGAAATTCGTATTTGCGATTTCTTATGTGGTGTTTGCGGCATTTGTGGCTGCGTTTGCAGATTCCCACCCAAAAGGGCGTGTAATGCTTGCTACAAATCTGATAAAAATTTCAGGCCTCTTTTTGATGATATTTTGGGTGCATCCTCTGCTTGCTTATGCGGTTGTGGGCTTTGGCGCTGCTGCGTATTCGCCCGCAAAATATGGCATACTTACTGAGCTGTTGCCTGCGGAAAAATTGGTCGCCGCCAATGGCTGGATAGAGGGTACTACTGTCATTTCCATAATACTTGGGGTTGGGATGGGTGGATTTTTTGTGTCTCCATATATGGAAGGCGTACTTACAAGCATGTATTTGCCGTTTTCCGAAACTCCAGCGCAGACGGCACTCTGGCCCATACTTATATTTTATATTGCGGCGGCGGTCTGTAATATTGCTATCCCTTCAACTGGTGTGCATTATCCAAAATCAAGCTGGCATCCTTGGGACATTCTTTGCTCTTTCGGCAAAAATGTGGACGTCTTGTGGCGTGATAAGCTCGGGCAGATAACGCTTGCCGTAACTACGCTTTTTTGGGGTGCCGGGGCGACATTGCAGTTTCTCGTATTAAAATGGACGGGTCATGTTTTGGGGTTGAATTTGTCTGAAGCAAGCGGCTTGCAAGTTGTTTTTGCGCTAGGTATAACTTTGGGGGCGATATGTGCTGGGGCGTTTGTTCCGCTAAAGAAAAGTTTGAGCATTCTTTGGGTCGGTATTGTAATGGGTGTCGCAGTCATGGGGCTTGCCTTGTACAGCAAAGATATGTTTCCGGAAATTGACATTTTTGGCATCAAGCTTTATCTGCTTGCCGCTTGTTCATTTTTAGTTGTTTTGGGTACGCTTGCCGGTTTTTTTGTCGTTCCGATGAATGCGCTTTTGCAACACAGAGGCCATGTTAGGCTCACTGCGGGGCAATCCATAGCGGTTCAGAATTTCAATGAAAATATAGGCATACTTGTAATGTTGGCGATGTATGCTATATTGATAAAATCGGGGTTTTCGACTAGGGCAACCATGATGATTTTTGGCGCATTTGTGGCTTCAAGCATAGCTTTAGTATGGTTTTGGTGCAAATACAATATGCGTCGATATGATTGCGCCAAACTTATCGGCGAAGAAAAAGAATAATCCCCATTATTCTTACATTAAATGGGGTACTTTATTTGCTCTTTTTGACGTCGAGAAATAAACTAAATATGATATATAGCGAAACCCCTATGAATATTGCGGAGTCTGCAATATTGAATGCCGGCCAGCGATAATTTACCACGGGTATGTGTACATCTAAAAAATCTATGACATGGCCATAATAAACCCTGTCTATCAGATTGCCAATCACACCGCCTGCAAATACGCCCATTGCTATTTGAACTATGCGGTGGTCTGCGCCTAAGTGTTTCCTGAACAGCCACATTCCTGCAAGGGCTATGACTGCGATACTTGTAAGGAAATATGTTTGCCCTGAAAGCATACCCCAAGCAGCCCCCTCATTTGCAATGTGCACCAAATAAAAATAACCGTTTATCACGGGTATTGGCTCATGCGCCGAGCCAAAAAAGTAAGTTGGCTCATCTTTTGCCCAGTATATGTGCTTTACTACCAAATGCTTGCTTGCCTGGTCTAGAAATATTACAAGCGTTAAAAAAAATAAAACAAGCAAAGGAGTTATGTAGCCTTTGCCTGTTTTTTTGGAATGTTTGGGTTTGGATTTCAAAATATATATAGCAAAATTACTATCTATCCATAATGCGCTCTTCTTCTTCGGCGGGCTGCATTGAAAGGTCTGCATTGGAAGCTTCGGCCATAGCCGTACGTGCCGCCAGCTTTTGCTTGCGCTTTTCAGCCTCCATCAATTCTTGCCCCTCCTTAGAGTAACGGGTGAATGGGATTGCAAGCAAACGTTGCTCAGGGATAGGCTTTTTTGTGATTTCGCATATTCCGTAAGAACCTTGCTTCATGCGTTCAACGGCAGCGTCAATTTCCGCCAAAGTTTCCTTTTCGTCGGATAAGATTGTGAAAGCCAAATCTCTTTCAAAGCTTTCGCTGCCGGCGTCTCCAAGGTGTTGGCCGTGTGCGCTCATATCGCTGGTAGAATCATCGTTGCGCTTGAGCACGTCTTCAGAAAGTTCAGATATGCCTTTTGAATATTTTGCCCTTATTTCCATCAGAAGCTTGTAGTACTGCTTCCATTTTTTTGGAACATCTTTTTCCTCATATTTTTCACGAGTTTGTTGGGTGGGATTGAAGCCAAGTATGTCCAAAATATTTGCAGCCCCGAAAGATTTCTTGGGTGCGCTGGGCAATTTTTGCGGCACGGTCTTTTTAACAGGTGCGGCAACCTTGCTTGCAGGGCTTGGCAAGAGTGTGTCAGATTTTTCTTTTACGCCTCCCTTGCGCTTGCTCAAGAAGTCTTCAAGCTCTGCCCAAGAAAAATATACGCTTGCCGATTGTCTTGTTGCTAAAGGCTTAGAGATTGTCTCTATATCCAGAATTTCCTGTGTCTTTTTTTCCAGATAGGGACGTATGGTCTTGCTTGAATTGCTTTTTGCGGCCTTTGATGGGCTGAGGAAGGGGGTTAAAACTTTTTGTCCCGAACTTTTGAGGGCGGGAGTGCTTTTCTCATTCCTAGACTGTGCCTTTGCGGGCGCTTTTTTCGAGGAACTTGCTTTGGGGGCAACCTTGACCGGCATTTTTACGGTCTTGGCTTTTACGGTCTTTGATATTTTGACCGTCTTTTTTTGTATTGGCTTAGATTTCTTTTTTGAGCTCATATAAAATCCTTTTAAGTGTTTAGTGCTTCGTGGCAGCGAGGGCAGATGCCGTTTTCATTGATGTCGTGCAACATCCTCCAACAACGAGTGCATTTTTGCCCGTCGGCTTTGCGTGCTTCAATTTCCAGAGTTTCAAAGTTGCCTTCCACCAAATTCACAGAAGAAACTATAAAAATCTCGGCAAGCTTATCGGCATAAGCTTTAAGAATTTGAGCATCTTCTTTTGATTTTGATACCATCACGTCTATTTCCGCTTCCAGACCTTTGCCTATGATTTTTTCTTGCCTGAGTTTTTCAAGCTCCTCATTGACGCTTTCACGAATTTGCAGTATGCGCTCCATAGAGTTAAAGACTGTCTCATTAAGCCATTCAGGCTTGGTTTCAGGCCAGTCTTGCAGATGTATGGATTCATCCGAATACTCGCTTCCAGCTTTAACAGAATATGCTTCATCTGCCGTAAATGTCAAGATTGGAGATATAACCTTCAAGAGCATATCGTTTATCAAACTTATTGCAGTTTGCGAAGAACGACGCAGAGGTGAATTTGCGGCAAAGGTATAAAGCCTGTCTTTGAGAATGTCATGATATATTCTGGAAAGCGTAACGCCGCAGAATATGTCAACTAATCTGTACACTTTATGAAATTCGTAAGCATCGTAAGCCGCCATTGTTTCTTGGACGAATAGTGCCGCCTTATGCAGCGCCCATTTGTCTATGGCGTCCAAATCGGCGTATGCGACGGAGTCTTTTGAAGGGTCAAAATCACTCAAATTGCCGAGCTGATACATTATTGTGTTGCGTATGCTCCTGTATGTATTTGCAACGTGGGAAAGTATGCCGTCTGAAATCGGGATGTCATTCTGATAGTCTTCAGAAGATATCCAAAGGCGTATGATGTCTGCGCCGTAAGAGTTGACATACATATCCGCAGTCTGCGGTTTGCCGTCAGACTTTGAAATTTTGCGACGTTGTTCATCCACTATGAAACCGTGGGTAATCACCGTCTTATATGGAGCTTTCCTGAGGGCGCAAATTGATGTCCAAAGAGAGCTTTGAAACCAGCCTCTATGTTGGTCGCTGCCTTCAAAATAAAGGTCGGCAGGGTGGCTGAGCTCCGGATTGTTTGCCAGAACCGCCATGTGGCTGGAGCCGGAATCTATCCAGACATCCAAAGTATCCAGACCTTTTTTTAGTTCAGACTTTTTGCCCCAAGATTCAGGCACGTCTATGCCGTCTAAAATTTCAGATTCCGTAGCCTTAAACCAAAAACCGCTACCGAGTTTTTCAACCTTGTCGGCAATTTTTTTAATGACATTGCTGTCTATGTGCGCCGTACCAGAAGCGTCATAAAAGGCTGGTATTGGCAGGCCCCACGCACGCTGGCGAGATATGCACCAGTCGGGTCTTGCTTCAACCGCACCCCTGATTCTGTTTTCGCCATTTGCGGGCAGCCATTTTACTTTGCCTATTGCTTCAAGCGCGTCTTTGCGCAAGTTGTCTTTGTCTAAAGATACAAACCATTGATCCATAGCCCTGAAAACCACAGGCGTTTTAGAACGCCAGCAATGCGGATATTGGTGGGTGAGCTTCTGCATTTTAAGAAGCGCACCATTGCCCTCAATTATGGAAAGCACTTTAATATTTGCGGGGTTTTTACCCTTTTCTTCCAAGACCGTTATGCCGACAAGTTCCTCAGGCACTTTGCCGTCATTTATGTATCTGCCTGCGTCGTCTATGGGGCAGTACACTTCCAACCCGTATTCAAGACCGGTTTGGTAGTCTTCAAGACCGTGCCCGGGGGCGATGTGTACGCAGCCTGTGCCGGAATCTAAAGTTACGTAACGAGCGTTGATGATTTTGCTTTCACGCTTGCAGAAAGGATGCTGCGCCGCAAGACCGTTAAGTAACGAGCCTTTGCCTATGGCGGTAATCTCCGCTTTTTCAATGCCTATTGCGCTTATGAAACCGCCGGAAAGTTCTTTTGCCACAATGAACTTGCGCTCTCCTGAATCTACGCAGACGTATTCATAATCGGGGTGCACTGCCACGGCAAGGTTTGCTGGCAATGTCCAAGGAGTCGTTGTCCAAATTACAATTTCGGCATTTTTGCCCAAGCCAAGTTTTTCAGAGTCTAAAGCGTTCAGTTTGAATGCCACCCATATTGAAGGGCTGGTATGTTCCTTATATTCAATTTCGGCCTCTGCAAGGGCGGTCTCGCAAGGGATAGACCAATAGACGGGTTTTTTGCTTCTGTAAACTAAGCCTCTTTCTACGAAGGAAGAAAATGTACGCAAAATTACCGCTTCATAATCCGGCGCAAGAGTTTTGTACTCATGCTCCCAGTCTGCCAAGACGCCGAGACGCTTAAACTGCCTTGTCTGCGTTTCCTTAAAACTCATGGCAAATGCGGCGCATTCGTCGCGCAAATCTCCCAAAGAAAGTTCACGCTTTTGCTCACGCAGGAGTTTTGAAACTTTGTGCTCAATAGGCAATCCGTGAGTGTCCCAACCGGGGATATACGGCGTGGCAAAGCCCCTTAGCGTCTTGTAGCGCAGTATGACATCTTTCAGAATTTTATTGAGCGCAGTTCCTATATGCACATCGCCATTTGTGAAAGGAGGCCCGTCATGCAAAATAAATTTTGGTTTGCCCGCACGGTTTTTTTGTATGCGCTCATAAAGCTTGTTTTCTTGCCAGTGCTTGATGCGCAGGGGCTCACGCTTTACCAAGTCGCCCCTCATGGGGAAGCTGGTCTTTGGCAGGTTCAATGAATCTTTAAAGTCTTGTGCCATCTTAAAATGTCTTTCTAAAATCAGAACGGAAATGCGTTATCCCAAAATGACGAGCTCTTTTTTGTTTCGGTTTGCGGAGTCTCTTTTTGGTCTTCAACAACAGGTTGTGCTGAAGGCTGTTCTTCAACCTTTTTTACGGGTGCGGGTTTTGGGGTGTTGATACGCCTTAACATGACGTCTTCCTTGCTGCCTTCTTGGATCATACCCGCCTGAGCCTTTTGAGCAGGTGCGGCGGTTGTCTCAACAACAGGTGCTTTGGGCGTATTTTTAGAGGTGGCTTTGAAGGCTTTTAATTCCGCACGCAAGGCTCTATTTTCCTCGCGCAGTTTGGAGTATCTTGAGATTTCTTCTTTGGTTTGAGAAATGTAAGTTTCCTCAAGCTTTTTAAGTTTTTCCGTAAGCTCTTGAACTTGTTTTTTGAGTTCTTCATTTTGCTTAATCAAATCGGCGGTAGTTGTCTGTGCGTAAGACGCAGTGCAGGCGGATATAAAAATCAGACCCACTATAAATTTGAGAAATAAATTTTTCATAAACGCCCTATTAAAACATAAGCGCTTTTAAAAGCAAAACATTTTTGAGGCTATAAAGCCGCAACCCCTCAAAAGAAAAAACAAAAATTGCCCGAAAAAAAAGGCGTTGACTACATTGCAAACGCTTGTTTTAATGGCGACAGTTCTGAAAGTTTAGTTTGCACGGTAATAAATAAGAGAAATAGGAGGTAATATGTTAAAAAAAGTGCTATACATGGTGGTTTTTGGCGTCTTTACGGTGTCTATGAATGCTGCGAATACGCTCTATTGGGCGTCAACAGGCACAAGCGGCAGAAACAGCAATACTGCGGTAAATTTCAGTATAAATAAGGATACGTACAGCAATCCAGATTCTTTGCTGTTATCTTCGGGCGATACTTTTGCCATAAGCAACATAGCAAATACGTATTATCAATTTGCCGCCTCGTATCTAAGTGAAATTGCCGCAGTAAAAAATGAATCTACTCTTACGGAGTTTATTACTGCCAGTTCCACTAGCACAACTTTTGACTTTGCCATTGCGGGCAACTCTAGTGCGGACGCCAAAACGGTAATAGGCAATATAACTCAAAATGCCGCAACTGATTTAAGGGTTCGGAAATCCAGTTCTGGCACTTATGCAAATTTTGAAATTGGTTCTATTGATGTAAAGAAGGGTTCTTTAAGTCTATATCAAAGCTCTACTGCATATATTTTTAACAGCGTAAACGTTACGGGGGCAACCACGCTTTCCGATGGGACAACATTTAGCACGGGGGCTATCAAAGGTACGTTTGATTCAATAAAAAGTACGGGCGCTACGGAAATGCGTTTTGCGTACACCACTTCCGGTGCAACTTACGACTTCACAAAGGGCTTTGATGTTACGGGCTCTACCAATGTGTATTTTTACACCTACTCAAGTTCGGTTTACTCTTATATTACGAGCTTAAATTTGGGGTCTTGGAAATCTTCAATAAGCAACGCTTCTATGTTGAGGGCGTATGTCGAACAAGGCTTTTCTTTGGGCGATGTAACCCTGACCAGAAATAATGCCACCGTCCCAAACACGGGCGGCTCTTATATGAGGTTTGAAATGTACACCAAGGCAGACAAAACTAAAAATAACGTGGGTGATGTTGTTGTGGGCTTATCGGCAGATTCCGCACACACAGACCGCATAGAAGTTGGACAAATAAGGTTTATCAGCAATTACGAGGGCTTGGCGGAAAACGACGGGTTCTCGATAAATTCCATAAAAGTTGCTGAAAATTCAGGCATTTTTGGCAGATTTAATGTTTATTCAAGCGGTTCTGCGGGTGGCAAGTCGCATTTGACTGTGGGCGATGTTTCAATAGACAAAAACTTTGGCATAGTTCTGGGTGAAGATAGCGATGTTGGGTGGTTTAACTCAATAACTTTGGCGGATGTTTCAATATCTTCGGGAAATTTATACACCCGTAGCGCTTCAAATAAAATGAACTCTTTAACTATTGCCGACAACGGAACGGCAAATTACTTTTTTGATAGGGGCAATGTTTCAATCACTAAAAATTTGAAAGTTGGTGAATCTTCAAGTTTGAAAATAGAAGCGGGGGACACTAACAAATACACCGTCAAGGTGGATGGCTCTCTTACATTGGGCGCACTTTCAACGCTTGATGTTAACAGCAATGCAATAATGACCATTGCTGAAGATTTGGATGCAACAAGCGCCAACAGCGCCGGAAACCATAGCCGCAGTTTGATTGCGCGCTCCGGAGAAATGTATATTAAGGGCGTTCTTCAAAAAGGAACGGGGGCAGTTTCAAGTATTACTCTTGCTGGCACGCTGGCGGAAGGCAATACGGTTTATGAACTTGGCGGCATACAGGGCGGGACGGACTCCGCAGGCACTTCCAACCGTGTTACAACAAATTATAGCACGGGCGACGGCGCTAAAACCAAGGCGGTGGAAATTATCATAAAGGGCACTGAGCATAATGGGGAAGTCTTTATATACACTGGCAGGTTGCACGATATGAGCGGCAATACCACCGATATAGACAAAGTTATTACCGGAGAGCTTTCCATAACTATGGACGCCGCAAATACCACCCAATATTTTGCGGGGCAAAATTATATCAGGGGGATTACCACGGTTAAAAACGGCACTTTGGTTTTGTCGAGCAACAAGGCTAAGGACGATGGGAGCCCTTGGTATTTTGGGGAAATATCTGTTGCGGGCGGGGCGCTGGGCGTCTGCGGCACTTACTCGAACGGTATCGTGAAAATCGGAGAACTCAGGGGTACAAACTTGAGCTGGGCTGGCGGCAATATTCTGATAGATTTGTCTGAAACCGCCAACGATAAAATCATTCTATCCGGCAATTTTATGAAATATGGCGATATGCACAAATTTGGCTTCGACTGGGAAGATGGCGCAGATTTGGATGATAAAAGCTATGAAATTGTGGTATGGGAGGGCGGCACAGACTTTATAGCCGCAGACTTTGAGGCAATGCTCAAAGACACAGATTATAAGGCGACATTCCGCATAGATGGCAATTCATTATGGGTTGATTTTGCCCTAATTCCAGAGCCTTCAACTTACGCCGCAATTTTTGGCGCACTTTCACTTTTGCTTGTATTTTATCGCAGGCGTAAAAAGTAAAAAGCGCCGCCGCATTTTTCATAGAAAATAAAAGAGCCGAATGTTGAATCGGCTCTTTTTTTGGTTTAAATTTGGCGAACTATTTGCTTGCCAGAAGTTCTGCAATTTGTACTGCGTTGAGGGCGGCACCCTTCCAAAGCTGGTCGCCTACAACCCAGAAGCTAAGGCCGTTTTCAAAGCCCAAGTCTTTGCGTATTCTGCCTACGCCGCACTTTACTTTGTTTTGATAGAAAAGCGGCATTGGGTACTTTTTATTTTCTACATCGTCAAAAAGTTCCGCCCCCGCAAATTCTGCGACCGCCTTGCGCGCTTCTTCAACGCTCACGGGTTTTTCAAATTCCGCATTTATTGCAACGCTGTGCGCACGCATTACGGGTACTCTTACACAGGTTGTAGAGTTTAAAACGTTTGGCAAATTCATGATTTTGCGGGTTTCATTGAGCATTTTAAGCTCTTCTTTTGTGTAGCCGTTTGCGTCAAAAGAATCAACCTGCGGAATCACATTGTAGGCAATCTGATAGGGATATACATTCACTTCCGTATCTTTGCCTGCGGCAATCGCCTTTATCTGGCCTTCCAACTCTTGCATTGCGGCAACACCCGTGCCCGATACCGCCTGATAAGTTGCCGCAAAAAATCTTTTTAAACCAAATTTTTTATGCAAAGGGCAGAGCGCCATCAAAGATATTGCCGTGGTGCAATTAGGATTTGCTATAATATTTTTATGCGCCCATACGGCGTCGGCGTTAACTTCGGGCACAATCAAAGGCACTGAAGAATCCATGCGGAATGCCGAGCTATTGTCTATTGCAATGCAGCCCCTTTTTGCGCACTCGGGCACAAGGGCTTTTGATACGCCGCCGCCTGCGCTGAATACCGCCATATCAAGCTTGCTGAAACAATCCGGAGTTGCCTCTTGTATGGTATATGTCTTTCCCTCATACTCAACTTTCTTGCCTGCCGAACGAGCCGAAGCAAGCAGCACAAGCTCATCAATCGGGAAATTTCTCGAATGAAAAAGCTTAATGAGTTCTTGACCAACCGCACCGGTTGCGCCAACAATACCTACTTTATATTTCTTATTCATGGATAAACGATTTGAAAAATTCTTGGAAAAATTTTCGACAAGGGAGCATTGCATATATGTTTCCATTTGCGAGCAAAAACTTTATCTTTTTTCCATCGGCAAACTTGTAAAAGAGTATAGGGTTTCAACTTCAAGAGCCAAGCCAAGCTGCATAGAAAATTCTTTGGGCACGCCTTTGGGGCTGCATAAAATAGACGGTAAAATCGGCGGCGGGGAAGACCTCGACACAGTCTTTGTGGGCAGAAAAAATGTGGGGCTGATTAAAGACCAGCCTGAGGCCAAGCTTAAAGACAATCTTATCACCAGCCGCATATTGCGCCTGCGTGGGCTTGAAGAAGGGCTCAACTGCGGCGGAACTTGCGACACTTTTAATAGATACGTCTATATCCACGGCACAAATCAGGAAGACAAACTCGGTACGCCCAACAGCCACGGATGCGTCCTGCTTAGCCGCAAAGACGTTGCCGAACTTTTCGATATTGCAAATGACGATACGCCTGTGCTAATCTCTTTAGACTAAAAATGCCTGCAAGTATATTGATTGTCGATGATGAAAAAAACGCCAGAGAAGCGCTTACGCTAGCTTTGGAGGATGCCTATGATGTCTTTGCCGCCGGCAACGCCGACGAAGCTTTGCGCATAATGGATGCCGAACATTTTGACGTTGTGCTTACAGATTTGCGCATGGCGGGCAAGTCGGGGATGTCTGTAATAGACAAGGCAATTTCAATGCCGTATAGGCCCGCTTGTATTATGATGACGGCTTTCGGCAATGTTGAGACTGCGGTAGAGGCAATGAAGCGTGGCGCAACAGATTTTATCTCAAAACCCATAGACATTTCTCGGCTGGAAGTTTCTATAAAAAACGCCCTGCAGAAGCGCAGTCAGAAAACCAAAGATGCGCCAAGCGTCAGTGTGGACAAATTCGGCTACAAGCCAAGCGACGCTCAAATCATATATGAGAGCAAGGCTATGGCGCAAGTGCTTGAAAAGGCAAAACAAGTTGCAGCCTCAAAAGCTACAGTGATGATAAGTGGCGAAACTGGCACGGGTAAAGAGCTTGTGTCTTTATTTATACACAAATCTTCTCCAAGAGCTGCAAAGCCTTTTATTCCCGTGCACTGTGCGGCTATACCCGCAAATTTGCTTGAGAGTGAGCTTTTTGGCCATGAAAAGGGCGCATTTACGGGCGCAGTCGCCCGCAGGATAGGCCGCTTTGAAGCCGCCGACAAAGGCACATTATTCTTGGATGAAATTGGTGAGATTGATTCTCCAACTCAGGTAAAACTTTTGCGTTTTCTTGAGACCAAAAGTTTTGAGCGCCTTGGCAACACTGAAAACACGCAAGTTGACATACGTCTAATTTGCGCAACAAACCGCAATCTTAAAGAGATGGCGCAAAATGGCGAATTTAGGGAAGACTTGTACTACCGCTTGAATGTTGTTGAAATCAACATCCCGCCGCTTCGGGAAAGGCGTGAAGATATTGCGCCCATGCTCAAATTCTATATAAACCATTTTGCGACAGAAAACGCGTTTAAACCTGTAAAAATTTCTGAAGAGGCTTTGAAGATTTTGCAGAATTATTCTTGGGCTGGCAATATTAGAGAGCTGCGCAATTTTTGTGAAAATCTTGTTGTTACTTCTCAGGGCGGTGTCTTAGAGGCTGAGGGGCTTGACAAAAAATTTTTTGCAACAGCCGTAAACGCTCAGTCAAAACAGAATTCATTGCATCTTGCCAAAGAACCAAAGCTTGAAACATTTTCCAAAAAGGAAAATGAGCTTGAACTTATCAAGAAGGCTTTGGCAAGCGCAAGCGGCAATAAGACAAAAGCTGCCGAACTTCTGGGCATAAGCCGCCGCACATTGCATAGGAAACTTTCAGAGTATTCTTTAGACTGATTGAGAGTCTTTTGTGTTGAAAAGAATCTGTGTTTTACATAGCATTTATATTCTGTTCCAGAATAGTGCCTATGAAAAATCTCCTGTGTCTAATTTTGAGCTTCATTTTTATATCCGCAATTTTTGCAGAGCCTCCAAGCGGGAAAAATTGGAAGCTGGTGTTTGAAGACAACTTCAACTATCCCACCGCCGACCTTCCCAAAGAGTGGGTCTTGATGAATAGAAACGAATTTAAAATGCTCTGCGGCAGATGGCCCGAGAATGCGGTGATTAAAGACGGCATCTTGCATCTGCAAAACAAGAAAGAGCATAGGGCGGGGCAAGATTGGACAAGTGCGAGCCTCTGGACAAAAAAGCGTTTCAAATACGGCTACTATGAAGTGCGTATGCGTTACGCCAAAAGCACGGGCGTGAACAACGCTTTCTGGGTTGCAACTTACGATACGCCCATAGCGCCGGATCAACAGCGCTTTGAAATAGACATCAATGAGGGGCATTACCCCGACGAAATCTCCACAAATGTCCATAATTGGAGCGACACTTGGAAAGACGCCGCAGGGCGCAACCGCCACAGGGGCTGGGGCGGGGCTTTTAAGATGGGCAAAGTGCAAGGCTCGGCGGCGGTTTCCCACAATCTGGATGTGCCGCTACCCATAAGCAAAATCCGGATTACTTCAGATCACAAAACTTTTTTTAATCTTCAAGAAGTCATGGCATATTCAGAATCTAAAAGCGGAAAGTATCCCAAGCCCGATGTGCCCATTGCCGCACAGAAAGAATTTAACGGTCTGGAAAATTTTGCAAAAAACGCAGATATCAAGGTTAGCGGGTTTTATTACAAATCCGTAGTTAAGGACGAAAGGCGCGCAATAGACGGCGATTTGTCAACCTCTTGGCAGACTAATTCAAGCGGGGTAAAATCCATAGAGTTGGATTTTGGCGCTGAAAAAAGCATAGCCTGTGTGCAGTTTCTAAGCGGCTGGAAAAACAAGGGCGTCTATCAGGGCTTTATTGCCGACTATAAAATAGAATATTTTTCTTCGGGCAAATGGCATACGTGGATAGACGTCAAAGAAGACGCTCCCGATGTGAATTTGAGCGACGACTTCCATCTCTACGCCTTGGAATGGAACGATAAAGAGCTGGTCTTTTATTTTGACGGCAAAGAGTTGCGCCGCTTTGAAAATAAATTTATTTATAGCTACGGCCCTGTAATGCTCAGTGCTGGCATAATAGAATGGGCTGGGGCGGTTACTGACAAGGTTGACGGCACTTCTATGGATGTTGACTATGTGAAAGTCTGGCAGGAAGAAGGCTTGGGCTCTATAAAAGCAAGCAAAGAAGATGTGGAAAAGGAATTTAAGAAATGAAAAAAATAACGATATTAATCTTCGCATTGCAGGCGTCTTTATTTTGTGCCGCATTCAATGAACTTCAACTTTCTACAAGCACTGCCGATTTGCGCAAGGGCTTTGAAAATCCGCCGCAAGAGGCAAGACCCCTCACATGGTGGCATTGGATAAATGGCTCTGTCAGCAAGGAGGGCATAGATAAAGATTTTAAGTCTTTCAAAGAAGCCGGCATTGTGGGCGTGCAACTGCTCAACGCAAATATGTATGTGCCCGACGGCCATCTTAGATTTCATTCCGAAGACTGGTTTGACTATGTAAAATATTCCATAGACAAAGCCGCAGAATACGGTCTGGAATTTGACATCATGAACGCCGACGGCTGGGCAAATAGCGGCGGGCCTTGGATTACGCCTCAGATGTCCATGAAAAAAATTCTGTGGACTCTCACAAATGTTGAGGGCGGTTCAAAAATCTCCGTAAAAGTGCCAAAGGCGGGCGGCATAAAAGAAGGGCTTTATCAAGATATAGCTCTGTACGCCGTGCCCGCTTTTGTCGATGACGCAATAGTGCCGGAAATTTCCACAGGCAACGCAAACAAATTTTTCAATATAGATTTCAGCTTCCCAAAACCTGTTGAACGCCGGCTTTTTAAACTTACCATAAATGCGGATGGTCCGGCTACGATACTCGGGCAAGTTCAGGTGTCTGACGACGGCAAAATTTTCAGGAAAATTTCCGACATAAATTTTGGCGGCAGTTTGGATTTTAAAGAAGTTGAGTTTGCCTTCCCAAAAACAAAGGCGCAATTTTTTCGCATAGCTATTGAAGATAGGGTTGCTAAAATTAAAAATTTTAACCCGAAAAAATATGTGCTCAGCAATGAAAACAAAGTCGCACTTTCAACAGGTAAGGTATTGAGAAGCACTATGCATCTTGAAATTGACGACGGCGTATCTTACAGCGATTCCAAAGAAGATGCAATAAGCCCCAAAGATGTCATTATTTTAGATGCTGGAAAAATTGACGAAAACGACATGGTCGAAGTCGATTTGCCCAAGGGCGTTTGGACGCTAATCAGGTTTGCATATACTTCAACAGGTATAAAAAATCATCCCGTCCAGCCGGAAGGCAAGGGCTTGGAGGTTGATAAAATGTCGGCAAAACACACAAGGTTTCATATAGAGCAGTCTTTATCACGCACGCTGAAAGAGTCAAAGGCGCAGCTTGGCAAGGCTTTCAAAGGAATACTCTTGGACAGTTGGGAAGTGGGCTCGCAAAATTGGACGGAAGATTTCCCGCAAGATTTTGAAAAACTCTGCGGGTATAGCATGGCAAAATATATGCCAGCCCTTGCGGGTTTTGTGATAAGCTCTCATCTTGAAACGAACGCATTTTTAACGGATTTTAGGCGCACAATTTCAAACAACACTTCCACAAAATACTTTGGCGAAATTAAAAAATTCGCAAATGAAAACGGCCTTATGCTGTATGGCGAGCCTTACGGCGGCGCCTGCTTTAACGAGGTTGAAGCGGGTATGCAGTTGGATGTTGTCATGACGGAATTTTGGGTGGGTTATGAGGGAGATTTGCGCGAAGGCTTTAAGCAAAGGCATTCAAAAAAGATTGCTTCAATATCGCATATATCGGGCAAGCGCATTACGGGTGCCGAGGCTTTTACGGCGCACAGCGAAAATGCAAGGTGGTCAAAATCTCCGTCGGGGCTTAAATCTACGGCGGACATCGCTTTTGTTAGGGGCGTAAATAGATGCGTATTTCACACAAGCGCACACCAGCCCAACGACTTGAAGCCGGGGTTTTCGCTCGGCAGATACGGCACGCATTTCGGCAGGGCAAACACTTGGTGGCATGAGGCAAAAGCTTGGACAGACTATCTTTCAAGGGCGCAATTTTTGCTGCAGCAGGGCTTGCCGTGTTCAGATATTCTTTATGTCAGGGCGGGTGAAATTGGCATCATAGACAGGGGCATGCCGCCAGACCTCCCTGAAGGTTTCGACTTTGAAAACGCCATACCTCAAAACTTTAAAGATGCAAAAATTGAAAATGGTAAAATCGTGATAAACGGCATTGCCTTCAGCGCAATACTCACAGACACATTTTGGGATATAGATACATTCACGCTTGAAAAAATCGCCGAGGCAAAAAGGGCGGGCGTGCTTGTTATTGGCAATCCGCCAAATATGCCCCTTGGGCTTTCAGACCTCAATAAAAATCTCCCCAAGTGGAAGGCTTTGGTGAAAGAAATTTGGGGTAACAGCCAAAGAGAAAAAAGTATAAGCAGCGCAAAAATTGAAGCTGCTCTTAAATCGGCGGGTATAAAAAAAGATTTCTATTTTGAAAGCCTGCAAAACAGAACGGGTTTAGATTTTTCCATAAAAGCCATACATAGAAGGCTTGGCTCTACCGACATTTACTTTGTCGCAAACTTCAACGAGCATGCGGAAAAGTTCAACGCAAAGTTTAGAAATTCCGCAAAGAGGGTTGAAATTTGGAATCATGTAAACGGAGAGATTCTTCCCGCAAAAAAATATGGGCACGAGGGCGACTACATGAATGTAGAGCTGGAGCTTGCCGCAAACGCCTCTGTATTTGTGCTGCTTTTTGACGACATTAATGGCGCAAAGACGCAAGTAAATATTCCTGAAACAAGTTTTTCAAAATCTAATGTGGATGTGAAAAATTGGAAGATGGATTTTGTTTCGCCCTTTGATGAAAAATTTTCCGTGGACTCTGGGAAACTCTATTTATGGGGTGAGTCTGAGGATAGCAGGATAAAATATTTTTCCGGAACAACAAGGTACTCTGCGGATATCAATGTAGATTCAAAACAGATTTTGGGCGCAAAAAAAATCGTGCTGGAACTTGGCGAAGTGTATGAACTAGCAAGGGTGAAAATCAACGGCGCAGACGCAGGTTTGGCTTGGTGCAGCCCTTATGAAGTTGATATTACAAAGTTGGTGAAATCAGGCAAAAACAAACTGGAAGTTTTTGTTACAAATACTTGGGTGAACCGCATGATAGGCGATGAAAAACTACCGCAAGACACAGAATATAAAGAAACAAAAACGGTCTTTGATAGCGGGAAACTTGCAAAATTTCCCGATTGGTATGGCGATAAAGAGCTTGAATCTAAGAGAGTCCGCAAAACTTGGGCTATCTGGAAATCTTTCAATGGCACTGAAAACCCCGTTAAAGCGGGTTTGTTGGGTCCCTTGCAAATAAGAATTGAAAAATAAGTTAAAAAAATATCTATATATGGAAATGAAAAAGTATTTTGCTTTAATAAGTCTTTTTGTTGTGGTTACTTGTGTTGCGCTTGCCGATATGCGCACTCTCACATCGGATTCTCTCAAGCAGGGTTTTGACAATCCGCCGCAAGAGGCCAAACCCCTTACATGGTGGCATTGGATAAACGGCTCCGTCAGCAAAGAGGGCATAGAAAAAGATTTCAAGTCTTTCAAAGAAGCGGGCATTGCGGGCGTGCAACTACTCAACGCAAATATGTATGTGCCTGCGGGGCATCTGCGTTTTCACAGTCAAGATTGGTTTGACTACATCAAGTACGCCATAGAGAAGGCAAACAAATACGGTCTTGAATTTACAATAATGAATTGCGATGGATGGGCAACCGCAGGCGGCCCTTGGAATACTCCCGAGACATCCATGAAAAAATTTGTGTGGTCTGAAACGGATGTCGTGGGCGGGTCGGAAATATTTATACCTTTGCCAAAACCAAGCGGCATCAAACACGATTTTTATAGAGATATAGAGGTCTTTGCAGTGCCTGCTTATACCAAGGAAAATGACAACTGCAAAATTTCCGTATCAAAAAAAGATGATTCATTCACTATATCCTTTGATTATTTTGAGCCTCTCGACAAAAAACTTTTCAGCTTTGGTTTTACAAAACAAAGCGGTAAGAGCAAAGTCTCTGGAGTGCTTTACGCTTCCGACGACGGCAAAGATTTTAGAAAAATCGGAGACTTTTTGCTGGAAGGTTATCTGCGCAATATGGCTGTAAATCAGCCTTTCAAACAGACAAAAGCGAAACACTTTAAGGTAGAGCTTTCTTTAGATTCAATTAGCAAAGACTTTTTGGATACTAAAAAGTTCTCTCTCACCAACGACGCCATGTTGTCGTCAATAACTTCCAAGACCATGTCCTCAAAATCTCTTAATGATTCTCTTTACGACGGCGTTTCTTTGGAAGCTCAAACCCAAAATGCGATTAGGGAAAATGATTTGATATTCCTCACAAGCAAGTTGGATGTAGAGGGCAATATCAAGGCAACTTTGCCCAAAGGCAAGTGGACTATAATAAGGCTTGGCTACACAACTACGGGCTCAACAAATCATCCTGCGCAAAAAGAAGGCCACGGGCTTGAGGTTGATAAAATGAACTCTAAAGCGGTTCTCAGGCATCTTGAAAATTCTCTCGCAAGAACAATACAGGAATCCCGTCAGTACATAGGCGCTACATTCAAAGGCATTCTCTTTGACAGTTGGGAGGCGGGTGAGCAAAACTGGACTGAGTCAATCCAACAAGATTTCAGAGACTTAAACGGTTACGATATGAAGCGCTATTTGCCCGTATTGACAGGCAGGGTTGTAGATTCTCAGGTAATCAGCAACGTGTTCCTTATGGATTTTAGGCGCACAATTTCTACAAATATTGCAACTAAATATTACGCAACCGCCAGAAAATTCGCAAACGACAACGGCCTTATTATGTATGCCGAACCCTACGCCGGAGACTGCTTTAATGAAATGCAGGCAGGGCAAAATGTTGACGTTATAATGTCTGAATTTTGGGTGGGTCTGGAAGGAGACCTGCGTGAAGGCTTCAAATATCCCGGCATAAAAAAGACTTCTTCAACATCCCACATGACAGGCAGAACAATCACTGGGGCGGAATCTTTTACCGCAAGAGAGCTTGCCGCACGATGGTCTAAAACGCCCATAGGCATTAAAGATTCTGGCGACTTGGCTTTTGTAAGGGGGCTCAACAGGGCTATCTTCCACACAAGCGCACATCAGCCTAACGACTTGAAACCGGGTTTTTCTCTTGGCAGATACGGCACGCATTTTGGCAGGGCAAACACTTGGTGGCATGAGGCAAAAATCTGGATGGATTATATGTCTCGCACGCAGTTCATGCTGCAAAGCGGCAAGCCTTATGCGGATATTCTTTATCTGCGTTCCGACGATGTTGAGAGCGTAAAGAAATTTGAAGCGCCTGAGCTGCCTTTGGGTTATGATTTTGAATGTGCAAATTCCGACATGATTAAAAACTCTGTTGTGAGCGCAGGCAAAATTGTAATTCCAAATTTGGGTTACACATTCTCGGCATTTATGACGCCAAAATATTGGGAGGCTGATTTGGTGTTGCTCAAAAAAATCAAGACAATGGCGGAGGCAGGGGTGCTGATACTTGGCACGCCTCCGGCAGGTCCAAACAATATGGCGGACGCCGTGGATAATTATTCCGAATGGCAGGCATACAAAAATTTAATTTGGAAAAATAAAGAAATTTATCCTTCTGCGGCGGAAATTGAAGCAACGCTTGCAAAATCTAAAGTCAAAAAAGATTTTGAATTTGCGGCATTGAATAAGGAAATTAAAAATCCTCTTGATTTTGCGATCAGAGCTATCCACAGAAAGTTTGGCTTTAACGACATCTATTTTGTGGCAAATCTGAACGCTCATGCGGAAACTTTTGAAGCAAAATTTAAAGTAACGGGCAAAACGCCTCAGCTTTGGAACAGCGTAACCGGCGAAGTTACAGATATCCTTGCCGCTTATTCAGACAAAGAATTTACTTATGTGGATATGAATTTGCCCGCACTTGGTTCTGTTTTTGTAGTGTTTAAAGAAGGCGCTTTGGATGCAAAAAAACCTCAGCATATATGCGATGAAAACGACAAAACGCTCGGCGCATCGTCAGATACGTATGAATATGTTTCGGGCAAAGGCGTAATAGCTTTCAAAGAAGGTATGCGCTCAAAGTCCGCCAAGGGCGTTTCAGATTTTACTCTGCACGGTAAGCCCGACATTCAGGTCTTGAATCCCAAATCTTGGCAGGTAAATTTCACGTCCCCATTCCGTGAACGCTTTGAGAGAAGCTTCAATAAACTTGAGCTTTGGAATAAGTCTCAAGACGCCGCCGTAAAATATTTCTCAGGTACGGCTTTATATAGATGCGAATTTGAACTTTCAGAAGATTCAATAAAAGACGCCGTAAAATGCGTCATAGATTTGGGCAAAGTGTATGAAATCGCCAGAGTCAAATTGAACTCTACTGATCTCGGCGTAGCTTGGACATACCCTTATGAGTTTGACGCCTCAAAAGCCATTAAATCAGGCAAAAATATTTTGGAAATTTACATCACAAATTCATGGGTAAATCGCATGATAGCCGATGAAAAATTGCCTCAAGATACAAAATACGACACGACTGGCGCTTCATTCATCGCCGGCCGCCTAAAAGAATTTCCAAGCTGGTACGACAACAAAGAACTAACCGCAAAAAGACAGCGCAAAACCTGGGCAATCTGGAAATGCTTCGACGGCACGGAAGAACCCGTTGCGTCGGGACTAGAAGGGCCCATTACCATCAAATCAGCAGTTTTGGCAGACTCGTTTGGCGAATAGTTCCGTTTGCGAAATGTATGCGACTGGTCACGTACGTAAGTACGCTCCCACCCGCACACATTTAGCAATACTCACTCTTCATCCAAACCGTGCTGCCAAAACGTTAAAGTGTGGGGTATGCTTCCAAAACTTTCTTTAATGATTAAAGTTGGGTTTTGTTAAAGCGGTGATTTGCTTCCAAAATTTTCTTTAATGGTTAAAGTTGATTTTATTTTTGATGCTGTGCCGTGGGCACAGTCAGCCTAGTGTCTTGTGAGAAACATTAGGCTTTTAAAATTTCTGACGGTATTTATCTGTCTATTTTTTGCGTCTATATTTGATGAAAAGTAGGCTAATAAGCCCAAGCATTAACGCATAAGTTTCCGGCTCGGGGATTGCTGTAAAACTGACCCATAGCATTCCGTTAGCGTAATCAAGCGTGAAGTCGGCATTATAACCTTCCAAAGCACCTTTAAAATCTTCTTCGGAAAAATCCGTTCCATCAAAAGAAATTATATTGTATTCATAACCTTCCTCCACAACTCCCATAAATAAAAATTCAAGTTTATCCATAACCCCTACGCCTTTGGAAAAATTATTCTCGATTAAAAATTTGTCGGCATTTCTGCCATCTAAATCAATGAGAATTTGACCTTGAGACCATTCTAAACTCTTCATCTTTATTTCTCCAACAGCAACGGTCTCATTCACACCGCAAGCGCCAAGTTTCCCGCCGCTTAATATAACTTTACTGAAGCCCAGACCCGCAGCTTGAGTATTATTTTGGGTAGTGGCAATCAAGGTTCCACTTCTGACTTCCGTATCGCCCCTGATAGAATTTTTGCCCACCAAATATTGCACTAATGTGCCGTCTGAGCTATTTATAATAAGGCTTACCTGACGTGTAAGACCATAGCCGTCTATGATGCTTTGAGAGTCTCCATTATTGACATCGGAGACTTCTCCTCTGTGTATTGCGTTTTCATTCAGAGCGCTAGTGCCTGTAAAAGTCAGGTTGAATGCGCCGTTTGAATAATTTGGGGAAGTGCCTATTTTGCCCGTGCTCGCCCCTTTAAGTGCGCCAATGCTATATTCAAAAGTTTGGAATTCTCCACTTGTGGATATACCGGTAACAAAATTTCCGGCATTGTTATTTTCAAGCACTCCCTCAACTTCCAGACCGCCCGCAAAGAGGAATCCACCATAGCCTGCGGTGTTCTTATTTATAAAGTCCCCCTTCACTTTAAGTTTAACAAAGTAGTCAAAATTAAAATATGTATTGCCGGAAGTATATTCTCCTTGGGGGCTGTTCATGATTACCGTATCCACTTCTACCACTTTTATTGTCCCACTGTTTCCAAAGAAAGTGGCGGATGACTTATAACCTAAGGTTATGCTGTCTCCTGTATAGCTTGAATTTTCATCCAAACTAAACCTCACTTTTTTTTCTTCCGATACATTCAGATTTTCAAGTGTCAGAGAGGAACCGTAAAGGTTTATATTATTGTTAACACCGTTTTCAACATTAAGGTTTGTTATATTCACGGTTTTGTAGGCGTTAATTGCAACCCCGCTACCGCTTGCACTGTCCGACTTAATTGTGAGAGCCCCAACCGTACTTCCAAGAGTGGCGCTAAGGTTCAGATATTGCGTATTGCTTGCGCTTATATTTTGCAATGTTATGGAATCTACATCCAACTTATTAAACTGCGTTGGAGTATTTGAAGCATTGTTATTGCTATTGCTAAAAAGCGCAGACGATGCGTTGGGAGATTCCAACACTAAATTATGTGCTGTAAAGTTTGTGGTTTCAGAACTATCCACAAATAGATGTGCGCCGTCTTTGACTGTCATCGTGCCCTTTAACGTGATTGAATTTGAGCGCAGATTAAGCTTGGTCGCCGCATTTACGCCATCTATCGAGGAAATACTCTGATTATCTTTACCAATGGTAATTTCCGTTGCCGCAAATTTGGCGTCTCCAAAATTCATAATCAATGGATAGCTTGCGGAGGCTTTTGCTTCTAAGCTACCCACATTAATTGTGTTTGCAAATAGATAAACTTCTTCGCCGTGAGTGTTTATGCTGCCTATGTCTATGGTGTCGTAGGCATTGTTATAGTACCAAATTGAAGCTTGGTATAATGTGCCCACCCTCAGTCGAGACATTTCGTTCCCCGTAAAATTCCCAATTTTTAAACTGCTGCCGGAAATATCTGTCGCAGAACGTACGAGGTAAATTATGTTTGACGCCGAGCCTGAGGCATCTTTGCCTATATTAAAATTGTCTATATCTACCGTATTTGCAAAGAGGTGTATGCTGTATCTGGTATTGCCCGTTTTGTAGTTGAATGTGCCTGTCGCACCTGTAAAAGCATTAGCTTTGACTTTAAATTCTTTCAAGTTCCACAACGGAGATGCTGATGAATTATAGCTGTGCTCAAAATCAAAATCACCTGTAGTAAAATTGCTTAATAAATCTATGGGTGTATATACGCCAGTAATAAGAGACCCGCTTCCCATTGTAAGAAGGTGCGTTCCGGTAGAGCCTGAAAAATCCAACTTTTTTACTTTAACATTTGTGAGTGCGCCTTCCGATACGTCTCTACCCATCCCAAATGCCAATGCGGTGTTTGTGGCGGTGATTAAATCTGCATTGACGCTGTTTGCGTTGAATGAAAGACTGCCGTCGGTGATGGACAATTCTTTCTTCAGGTTGAGCGTATTCATGTAATCAAGGACATCGCCGGATTTTTGACCGAAACGAATTACGGGTGCAGCACCCGTTGTGCTTTTGGCCGCAGTTATTGTCTCATTGAAAGTAACGCTGCCTGCGTTGCCCGTATAAGTGCCTATTCCCAAAATAAGATTGGCGCTATCTATGGCAAGAGCTGCATCGATAGTTGCCGAAAGGGCGTAGATTTGCAAAGCGCCCCCGCCTGAAATATTTACGCTTTCCGTAAGCTTCAAATTCGTTAGGTATGATCCGCTATCGCCGCTACCATAAAAAAGATTTCCACTCGTAACGATTGAGTTTTTCACAGTAAGCTCATGTGTTGCCGAGGCGGCTCTTTTACGCAAAATCAGAGCCCTGTCGGCGCTCTGAGTTACAGTATTTATTATCGAAACAGTATTTGACGTCGAATTATAAATAACCAAATCGCTTCCCAATCCCGTGCCAGTGTGCGTAAAAGAATTCAGATTAAATTCTGCCCCAATGCTAAATTGATAACTGCCGGTCAAACTTTTTTCACGTATTATATTATCCGAAGAAGTGAAGGATATGCTCCCTGAAAAAGGCGTAGTATATGTAGAATCGTACCAATATTCGCCCGTATTAAAAACACGATTTCCCGGAGGCGCCTGACACCAAAAATAGTAATTCTCCGCCGAGACGAAAGCGCTAATAAAAACGGCAAAGCCGTAACAAAAAGCTGATGTGAACCTTTTCATATTTATTCCTCCTTAATGTATTGAACTTGTTTCAGCGTATAAGAAGGTGTGCGGTCTTGCAAGGGTTTTATGGATTTTTTTTACATTAATTTTAATAAAAACACATCTAGCTTATTTCCTATTTGTTAGGCATAAAATGAGGGTTTAAGAGCTATTTTGTGGGTATTTTATTTATGGATATTTTAACAGTATGCCAGATAGTAAGTTCTGAATCTGAATATTGGAAAAAACTGAAAATGAAGCAAAAAAAACCGCCCAAAGGCGGTTTTTTAAATGGTGGGAGTACGCAGACTCGAACTGCGGACCCCTTGCGTGTCATGCAAGTGCTCTAACCAACTGAGCTATACCCCCGCACTGTTAAAATAAGTTTCGGATAGAATTATATTTCTAAAAAACTTGCAAGCATATTTTTCGAATGTAAGCTTCTGCATTTATTTAAAACGGCATTTTGAAATGATAGAGTTTCTTAAAATTTCCAACCTTGCGCTGCTGGATGCGGCAAGCATAGAATTCTGCGGCGGATTTACCGCAGTAACAGGAGAAACGGGTGCGGGCAAAAGCGTGCTTTTGGGTGCGCTTGCCCTGCTTTCAGGAGCTCGTAGCGGGAAAGAAATCATAAAGCAAGGCGCAGATGTCTGTAAGGTTGAAGCATCTTTGAATTTCTCCGACACAAAAAAACTCGACGAATTTTTGGAGGCAAATGAGTTGCCAATTTGCGAAGACGGTGCGTTGATACTTTCAAGAACTCTAGAAAGAAGCAGAGGCGGCAAGTGCCTTATAAACGGTGCTCTGACAACAATATCCACATTGGCGCAACTTGGTGAATTCTGGATAGACTTTCATGGCCCTGGAGAGCCTCAAAAATTATTCAGCCCAATAAATCAGATGAATATGCTTGATGATTTTGCAGGTCTTGGCGGGAAAAAATCGGAATATGAAAAGCTATTTAAAGAATATAAAGACGCCAAAAATAAAATTGAGGAGCTTTCAAACGCCAGAAGCTTAAACGCCGATGAGGCTGAATTTTTGCGTGAACAAATCCGCAAAATAGATTCCGTAAACCCTGAAGAAAACGCCATTGCAAGTTTGGAGGAAAATTTCAAACTTGCCGAATGCGCTGCGGAACTCACGGAAAAATCAAACGCAATTTCAGAAATTTTAAACGGTGATGAGGGCGCAGGGTTGTCTATAAATCAGGCATTGCGCTTGGTGCAAGAAATCTCCGATATGTCTTCAGAGGCTGAATCTTTGCGAGGCAGGCTTGAGGGCGTATCTATAGAAATTGCCGATATTGCTGCTGAGTTTGACGCTCTCTCAAGCAAGACATCTTCTTTCTCAGAGGAGGAAATTGCTAATTTGCGCCTGCGTATGGAAGCTTGGATGGATATAAAACGCAAGTATGGAAAAACTTTAGAAATGGTTTTAAATGCACGTTCGCAGATGGCGTTCAAACTTGATTCGCAAAGCGATGTAAAAAAGACCATAGCCGATTTGGAAAGCGCCTGTAAAAAAATTGAAAAAGAAATCGAACCAATAGCGGAAAAAATTTTCCAACTACGTCTTATTGCCGCAGAAAATCTCTCTAAGAAGGTGGAGAAATTGCTTTTGTCTTTGGGTTTTAAAAAGGCAAAATTTGCAATAGAGATAAAGCGCAGTATCCAATTATCTCCAAATTGCGGCAGTGCGTGTGAATTTATTTTTTCGGCAAATGCGGGGCAGGCGCCTTTGCCTTTGGCGAAAATTGCTTCAAGCGGAGAGCTTGCAAGGGTCATGCTTGCGCTGAAGGCAACTTTGGCGGCGGTTGACGGCACGGCGCTTCTGGTCTTTGACGAAGTTGACGCAAATGTGGGCGGAGAAATAGGCGCAAAAGTGGGAGAGGAACTCAAGGCACTTGCGGAATCTCATCAGGTCTTGTGTGTTACGCATTTGCCGCAGGTTGCAGCATCTGCCGCCAATCATCTTCTTGTTGAAAAAAATCAAGACGATGATTCAACGGAAATTTTCATACGCTCTTTGTCTGCAAAAAGTGTCGAGAGGGTTTCTGAACTTGCAAGGATGTTGGGCGACAGAAATTCGGATTCCGCTTTGGCGCATGCAAAAAAACTTTTGAACAAATGACTTGTTTTTTAAGTCAAAAAAATACACAAAATATATAGGGCAAATAATTTAGATGGCAAATAAGGACGAAAAAGTTTTATCAAAAAAAAGCGAAAAGCTTGGGGAAATGGTTGGGCGCAGGCGTTTTATGCTTGGCGGCGTCTTGCTGTTGATAGGTATTTTATTTTCAGTGGCGGTTCCGTTATTTCAGACTGGGCAAGATATGTTTTTAAGGGACGGCTTTATGGCGCAGTTCCTTCCCTCGACAGTGTCTGCGGGCGGCAACCCTTTGGGGTCGTTGGGGGCTACTTTTTGCGCACTGTCTTTGCTTTTGATAGGCATTGGAACTTGGCTTATTCCGCCTTACTTAATTTGGATAGGCATAATGTGCTTAAGGCGCAGGTCTAAAGTTTTAGATTTGCCTACGGGTTTTGCGATGGCAATCAGCATTGTGGCGCTTGCCTGTCTTGGTTCAATATTTCAGTCTGTGTTTGATGCGCAAGGGGCAACGGCATATTTTTTGAGCGGTTGGGGCGGCAAGCTTGGGGCGTCTTTATTTGATTATGTTTTAAGACCCACTGTAGATGTCTTTGGCTCAGGCGCAATAATGGCGAGCGTATATCTGGTTTGCCTTATAATTATCTTTGTGGAAAACCCTATCGTGGTTGCTTATGAAGTTAAAGACTCTGTCAAAAAAGCGCCAGCGATCTTGCCGACATTTTTTGGCAGACTGTGGTTTGGCGTTTCATATATTCCAAAACAAATTTTCATCTTAATTTATAAACTTATTTTCAATAGAAAAAAGAAAACTATTGAGTCTGAAAATGGCGATAAAATTTTGGCAGCAGGCGTGCAGCCAGCCCCCTCTTTACGGGAACTTGCCGAAACTTCTGATGCCCAGTTGACTCCGCCTGAAACATCTCAAGATGTGCGGTATGAGCATGAAGCTTTCACGAAATTTTTTGATGCGGATAATGCTTCTTTGAATTCTGATTTGCAAAGCAAGGAAGATGTTGCAGAAACGCAGGAGGTTTTGTCTGATAATATTCAACGATTGGAAGTTTCTGAACCTGCCGCAAATCAGGATGAATCTCTATCTTCATCTGAAGAACAAAATCTTCAAGAGCCTTCTGAAGACCCTTATATAACGCCTATAAGAAGCACAGCTTTTGGCGTTTTTGCAAAAGAGGTTGCTGAAGAACCTTTAGATACTTTTGAAACACCTGCGTTTGAATCTGAAACGGAATCCGAAATTACCCATGAAGATAACGATACTTCCATTCAAGACGAACCAGCACTAGTGGAGGCTCCGCAAGAAGAATCGTTATCTCAACCAGAAGTTTTTGAGGAGGCACTGCCGTCTGAAGATTCTCAAGATTCAGTAACAGACAATGAAGAAAAAGCGGAAGATTTTTCAGAAGATTTTCAAAAAGAAGAAACAATAGTTGAGGCAGAGCAGCCTGAAGTTAATAAGCTTCAACCCACGCCGTATGTGCAAATACCCGTAATTTCTCCTGCGGCTATTGCGCCGTCGCCAGCCCCTGAACCAGAGGTTTTGAAGGTGGAGCGTATTGAAAAAGAAATCATAGACGTAAGCGATATTGAGTTGCCTAAAGAGCGCAATGAGTATAAATTTCCGCCTTTATCTTTGCTTACTGAACCAAAGCCATCTTCAGATGCCGACGATGAAGATTATGAATTGAGAATGCAGGAAATCATAGAAACTTTTGCGCAGTTTAAGGTTACTGTTACCAGAGAGGGCGTCTATCCTGGTCCGGTTATTACTCGCTATGAGGTGAAGTTGGCGCCAGGTGTAAAAATCAGTAAAGTTTTGGGCTTGGAAGATGACGTTGCATTGGGGCTTAAAGAACACAAAGTTAGAATTGTAGCACCGGTTGCGGGTAGGGGTACGATAGGCGTAGAAGTACCAAATCGCAAAAGGGAAAACGTCTTGATGAGAGACATTATTCAATCAAAAGCCTGGTCGGATTCAAAAGCGGAAATACCTATTGTGCTCGGCAAAGACGTAACGGGTGTGCCAAAAGTTTTAGATTTGGCAAAGATGCCTCACGCCTTGATTGCAGGCTCTACTGGTAGCGGTAAATCTGTCTGCATGAATGCAATAATAGGTTCTTTGCTATACAAAAAAACGCCGGAAGATTTGCGCTTTATAATGGTTGATCCAAAGGTTGTTGAATTGCAAATTTACAATTCTTTGCCGCACATGTTGATTCCGGTCGTAACTGAAATACGCAAGGTGCCTGCGGCGTTAAAGTGGCTTATTGCCGAGATGCAGCGTCGTTATGAAATTTTTGCGCAGACAAACGTCAAGAATATAGCGGGTTTCAACGCCAAAATTCTGAAAGATAAAGAAGAGCAGGAATTGGCTGAGGAATTGGCTGAAGACATGACTGCCGAAGAATCGGCGGCAGTGCGCCAAGCGCAAGAAACATTGAAGCTTGAAACGGTTGAAGTCCCACAGAAAAAGCTTCCCTACATAGTCTGTATTATTGACGAGCTTGCCGATATCATGCTTGTTGCGGGCAAAGAAGTTGAGCTTGCGATAATGCGTCTAACCGCCCTTGCCAGAGCTGCTGGCATACATCTGCTTGTTGCAACGCAAAGACCCAGCGTCGATGTGATAACAGGGATAATCAAGGCAAATTTACCAACACGCATAGCCTTTAAGGTAAAGTCTGTAACGGACAGTAGGACAATTTTAGATTCTAAGGGCGCAGAAGCTTTGATAGGTTGGGGTGATATGTTGTTTATCCCCCCAGGTTCTGCGGAGCCTGTGCGTGCGCAGGGCGCATTTCTCGACGATTCTGAGATTGGCAAAATTGTGGATTTTCTTAAATGCAATGGCGAGCCGGAGTATGAAGAAGACATACAAAACCAAATAGACGCAAGTCTTGAAGACGAAAATGCGGATTCGTCTTCAGATTCTTCTGAGGGCGGCGAAGGCTCTGAGGAAGACTTTGTAAAACGCGCAATGGACGTTATACGCAAGACAAAAAAAGCGAGTATATCAAACTTGCAGCGCAAGCTTGGCATAGGCTACAACAAGGCGGCACGCATAATAGATGAGCTTGAGGAAAGAGGCTTGGTCGGCCCTGATAATGGGTCTTCCAAACCCAGAGATATTTATTTTGATTAAATAAAAAACGCTCAGTAATAATCCAACTCAAATTCAAAATCTATATTCAAATATGACGTTGAAGGCTCGCTATATGGCCAATGATAAGAGTGTATTTGAAAAGGTTTGCCGAGCAAATTCAAGTTAAAGACAGTGTCTAAAATGCGTGTGTCGTTTTCGTCAATAGGCTTTAGTTTGCCCGCTTGCATATAGTATTCATGCGGCATATGCGCTAGAGGCGCAAATCCAAATTCAATCGGGTAGAAATATTCCCGCATTTGCATGGGCACATAGGGTGCATAGTCTTCGAGATATACGGGCAGCAGTATTTCGAATCTGGAATTGACCGTATCTTCTTTCATGTGCAGGACGCATTTTTCAAAAATATCCGGCGTATATCCTCGTAGATACGGAGGAGAATATGCGTAGCAATCTTCCAAAATATGATAATCATATTTTCCTGAAGCGGATAATTCGGAGGGCGTTCTATTTGGATTACGCCAATAATAGCTCCAAGTTACGGATATTTTGGCTTCTTTCATTTTCCAGAAAATGTGCATTGCTTCCGCCAAATTGAATGGACCCACAAAAGATGTAAACGTCAATCGCTCTGTATTTTCCACATATTTTGGATTGAATGGAAATGGATTTATGAATGTAAAGTCATTCATTTTTAATCGTCGTAAAAGTTTTCGTTGGGTTCGGTCATAAGCACGAAACATTTTGCAGGGCGCCCATTATGACAGATTAAAATTTCTCTCGGCTGCATGAGACAGTTTGGTTTCATGAGAGCCGGGTCCAAATCAATTATAGGTTTTTCGCCTTCACTGTCGCCTATCTGCAAGCTGTCAAAATCATCCTCATAAATAAAAGTATTGATGCCGGATGAAGAGGAGCTGCTTAAATCAATTAGATTTAATTTTCTGGCATTCACTTTTGCCGAGGCGCTCTTTGGCACTTTTCTAGACCTGTTGATTCTGAAAAGTTCGGTGATGTCGGTAGGGTATAGATATTTTGGCGGGCCCAAAAAAAGTGTCTTAATTTCAGTTGTAAGGTCTTCGACAGAACTTGTAACACAGGCTATTATTGGAGCGTTCTGCTGCGGAACGTTTGCAATGCTGATGCGTTTGGCAATGTCTAAAACTGAGTTTGAGTTTGGCGGCAGTATAATTTCACCTTCATATTGCAGATTTTCGCAGGCTTCATAAATTGCTTTGGCAAGACCTACGGGCGTACTTTCCTCCGTGGCTTCTTGGAAAGAAGTTGAATATGTCCCGCTACTTAAATTTGTCGCCAAGATATTTAGCGACACTTTTTTTTCCATCTTCTTACCTTTGCGGGTATAGGTGAAAATTGCGGTGGCGTTATCGTATTCCAAACTAGCGCCCATCCAGTCGTACACGCCGCCTTTTTTCAGTTCATAAGCCAGATTACCGGCTCTCTTAGAATTTTTCAGCACAAAGTCTGTGATGTCTTCAGATTTATAGGCGGGGAATTTTTCCAGCCACCAATTCTTGTCTGTAATTTTGATAAATTCAGATTCTATTTTTGATTTTTGAGATGCAACTTTTTCTCCCTCCAAATCTACCGTCATAACAAGAGTGCGTCGGGAAAATGGATTTGCATTTGGTGGATAAATGTCTTCTTCAACCGTATGCCATTCGCCTGAATCGTCGGAGTGTGTTTTTTCATACTTAATGCAAACGCAGGGTATTATAAGGTCGTCTCTGGGCGAAATTTTGCAAGAGATAATCTCATCTTGTAAGATATCTAAATGCTCTATATTCAGGTCTGAACGCTTTTTGATATTGAGGCTTGGCAGCTTGTTGGTTTCATAAGTAAAATATGCTATCGCATCTGGCGCCCAGTTTAAGCACCTGCGGAGGGCTTCGGCGCAAGAGAGGTCTCTTACTTCGTCAAAAAGCATTGGGGTGTTGAGAGAAATTTCTCCCACCCTAAGTTCTGCGCCGCAGCTAATTGCATGCTCAAGAATGTCTAAAATTTGCGCATCTATATTGGTCTTAACGCCATTGCGGTCTTGACCAAATATTATTTTACTTTTGTGTACATCGCCAAAATTATTAACACCCAAACTAGACTTCCAGATTTGCTGATAGACTATCTGCTCCAAGTGCAGCCATGGATTTTTTGCAATAAAACTTTTTGATTGCGACAAAGCGTTTGCATTTTTTGCAGAGCTGCAAATAGAGCCTTCAAAGATGGCATCGCCATTTTTTAAAACTTTGAATGAGTTTGAATTTAACAAATCTAAGCACGCATTTTCTAAATTCACATCAAAAGAAAATTCATCTGAGGCGAGGCTTTTTTTTGTTATTTTTGCGCGTGAAATACCGGCGCTTTCAAAGCTGATAATTTTATCCGCAATTTTTATGTAGTATGAATTTTTCATATATCCATGCGCAGGTTTTGCATATTTTGAGAGTAATCTTCAATGCGTTTTTCAAGCTCCTCTATGAGGTTTGCAAGGTCGCAAATTTTATTTTCCAAATCGACTAACGCCGAGAGTAGTTCTTCTTGAGATTTCATAAGATTGGGTTGTCTGAAGTAAATTCGTAGCGATGTAAGGTTTTAATGCCGTCCAAAGAGGCGTCTAATTTTGTCATAATCGTGTTTTGAAGCGTCAAACTTTTAGATGCTTCAAAAGGGTTAGATTCACTTTCCAAAATCAGCAAAGATGCACCTTTGGAGTCTAGCAAAAATGCGTGCTCATGCAAAAATATTTGCGCTTGGCGTTCATTTTTATGCGTGCGTTCAACATCCAAAGATAGGCTATAAGAAGCATTTTGCCTGTCGAAAATCTTTGCTTTTTTTGCGCCTATTAAATTTTCCGTCTGTATTTTTCTTCTGATGGAAAGCTCAACTTTCATCGGCAAAATTTTTGCGTCGCAAATTGTAATGTCTGAAAATTTTACATTCATAAGTTTTATTCCAAAACAGCGCTTGCGCTAAAGTTTAAGGCTACCGCCAAGGTATTTCCGCAAGGTTCAAGCTTTTGCCATGGGGCTTGCGCATCTAACGTCAACTTTGAGTAGCCGCAAGAAATGGGCGTCTTCCAGTTATGCAGATGCTTTGCCAGATTCTCCGCAACGGAGTTTATTGATTCGTCAAATCTGTTTGTGGACAAATCGCATTCTACAATTATATTTATGGCAACTTTTGAAAATGTCGGGCCTGCCGTATATTTCGAGGCTTCCAATGGGGTTGGAATTTTTAATGTTATGCGTGTGGGCTTGTCGGAAAAATTTAGATTCTTGTCAACACGCCCGCTTTCAAGCCTTATTGAGGCGTTTTTAAATTCCGCCAAACTTTGCAGATGAAAAAGAATTTCATCTTCCAATTTATCCAAAGCGCCTTTCATATTATAGCCCTCCCAAATTTTCAGAGTTTATTTTGCGTTCTCTTTTGTGCAGCACGTTTGCGCTCTTTTTTGAATCTCCTGTTCTCACGCCGTTTGCAGGGCGAGATATTGGCAATTCAGACAATGCAATGCGCCTTAAAGTTTGCCGTGCAATATCGGCGTGCTTTTCTTGCAATGCGCTTATTTCCATATTGGGCATGCGTAAAATCAATCTTTCCACAGCAAGGCGCAGTGCGCACTCTTTAAGTTCAGGCGGTATTTTTGAATGGTTTGCGTCTAAAAAATTTAGATCGCTTGCCGCAATTTCCGCACGAATTTCTGCGGTGATATTTGAGAGTATCTCGTCTTCAATGGAGCGTTCTTTTGTTTTAAGCCTTGCAGATTTTAGTATTTCAATTTGCGGCTTGTTCAGGGCGCATTCCAAGTCATAACTCGTTATTGTAATCCAGTTCATAAAATTTTTTTTGTGAAGGCGCAGGGTTTTAGCCTGCGCCTTCGGGTTATTATGCTATTGTCAATTTTGCCACGCCAAGATTGCTTGTTGCGGCTATTGTCGAATAGTGCTCTACGGTGATATCCGTATATTTTGCGTGTTCTTCGCAATACACTCTAAACGGACTGCCGTTTTCCATAGGCGTATAAAAACGCTTTAGGTTTGAAGGCTCATCTTTGGAAATCACGCCTGAAGAATAGAATGCAAAGACCGTATCACCCAAAATTTCTTTCTTGGTTGAAGCATTTTGCTGGTATCTGCTTGAGAGAACTTCGCAACCTTCCAAGAGGAATTTGGCGGCGAGCTCGTCTTTGAGCATTGCGCCGGATTTAAACGCCACGGCGGTTTGCTGTTCTTCAAGACAAGTCATACGTTTGTTCCATGCGCTTTCTCCGAACAAGATTTTGTTGGGGCGCACACCGCTTTCATTTGCCGCCAAATTCAGAGCAATCCTGATGTCGGAATCCGGATTTGCATTGCCCGACCAGTTTGACGTTTCATGCGGCATTGCTATTGAATCAAGCGCAGCAATGGCACGCCTTAATTCATTGCGTAAAAGACGCTGCAAAAGCATTTGTGTATATCTTTCCTGCCAGTCTTCGCCGACGACTTCATCGTGGTCTATGCGTATTGTAAGGCCTTTATTGAAGGTCTTTTCGTTTACAGTTTCGCCCTGATATTGAACCCTTTTAAATTCCGCACCTATTGCCCTTATATCATCGCTTTCTGAATAGAAGGCTTCGGCGTTGTCGCTGCGTTTAAATTCAAACCTTCTGCCTACAGGCACGCCTGGCGCAATAAAATCTAAAATTGCCTCTATATTGCTTGGGTCTTTCCAGCCGGAGGAGAAAATTGTGAGTGCCTCTGAAAATGTTGCCGCATTAAATCTGCTCTCGTTGGCAAGTGTTATGTTTTGTGTTGAACTCATATTATTAACCTTTTTTTATTATATTGATTTTACTGCAATCCATGCAATTTTTGTTGTGTTTTTAACGCCTGCCACATCCAGAGTGAATGAGATGGTGTTTGCGCCGGCGCTTGCGGATACGCTCTTTACAGAGCCTCCTGCAACTTGCAAAGTCGCCAAAATAGTATCGCCCAACTTCATGCCTGAAACTGTCAAAGTATCGACAGTGGCTGAGTCTTTACTCCAAGTGTGTGTGCCTGAAGCGCCTATTGCAAATGCGCTGCCGCCAAAGCACTGTGTGTCCGCTTCAAGGCTTGCGTTTGCTTCGGCATTTGTAAGCGCAACGCCAACCTTATAAGATCCTAAACTTGGCGTAGGGCTAACCTTGCCGTTTTCGGCAGTGTAGAGGCTTTGACCTGCTACTATGTTTGTTGAAGCAACATAGAGCACGGTGCTTGATGTAGAGCCTGCCAGCGTTACGTTTACAGCGTCGCCAGATGCGCCGGAATCTGTGCATACGCCCATGGGTTTGTCGCCAACATTTGCAATCCTAATTCCAGACGCCGATGTTTGCGTTACAATCAGATTTTTTGCCGCAATCAAATCGTCGGCAATCATAGTGATGTTGCCCGCATGAGTGCCTTCCGCTATATTGCAGAAGATTTCCGATTGTCCATATTTTAGCTGGGAAAATATTTTCCCCAGTGTGATTTTTATTTTATTCATATTCATATTTTTTTGTTGTTTGTGCGTGAGGTGTTCACGCTTAAAATTATGCAAGAAACTCCTTCTTCACTTGTGCAAACGCTGCAGTGTAGGTGAGCGATGAATCTTTCATTCGTTCTTTTGCAAGTTCCGCCAAATTGAATTTTGCCACAGATTGTTTGGGCAGAATTTGGACGGTGGGCAATTTTCCTGAATCAGGAATTTTTTTTATCCTTACAGATTCCAATTTTTCAATTTTTGTAAGGCATGAATTTAGCCCTTCTGAAATACTCAGTATGGAATTTGAAAATTCATCCGCTTTTAAATTTAGATTTTCCAAATTTTGCTCTGTTGGCACGTTGAGGATTTTTCCGCTTCCCGCTATGTTTGGGTTGTTTGTAAGCCCTATTGAAATGAGTCTTATTGGGGTGAATACTCCGTTTTTAATTTTTTTCATTTCCCATCTTGCCGACATATTTTGAATTTCTTTTTTCAAAATTTTCTCATAAATATCGTCATCATAAGCACAGAGAACGGCTATTGAATCTTCAAGAATTTCTATCGCCTTAACTTCTCCGACAGGCAAAAGCGCCTTAGTCGGGTTTTCGTCAGGGTGTCCTATAAAAATTGGGCATTTGATTTTTTTGAAGTGTCCAAAGAGCGAATTAAAATTTTTCTGAAGCCTTAATCCGCACTTTGCATCCACTATTTGAAGACCCTTTGGATGTTGCCACTCGCCAAATGGCGACAATGTTTGTAGTAAAATTTTTTTAGGCTTCATCTTCAGAAACCTCGCTTTCCAAAGGAAAGGCAAAACGCTTTGCCAATTCTAAGGGGTCTGCCTTTAAGCCTAGAAGGCTGAGGCGTTCAATAATCTCAAGTTCAAATTTGTGCATTTCATAATCTGGCAAACGCAGCTTGAATTTTGCCAAGGGTTCTTCATTTTCGCCGAAAGCGATTTTAATTATCTGCCTGTCAACTTGTCTATTTAAGGTGTCGTTGATATTTTCCGCATCTTGTTCTTCTATTATTGAAGACTCGTAGCCTTGCAGGGTTGATCCGTAACTTTTTGCACTAAGAGTGCTTAAATCCCCGCCCATCCAAAGTGAACAAAGCAGACGGTCTATGCGCTCTATGATTGCGGGGTAGGGTAGTTGACCTCGGGTTGATATATCCACGGCATCCAACTGTGTGCCTTGTGAAATCACCGCATGAAATTCTGCGCCAAAATCGCTGACCGCCTTGCAGACAGCGTCCCACTGTTCAGAGCCCGGGTAGGCGTCTGTGATTGCCTTAATGCCGGGCATTCCGTTGCGTTCGCAATAAATCAGCCAATCTTTGAGTGGTAACTGCTTAAAGAGATATGCTATTGACGAGGCAAACATAATGCCATCAGAACAGGTGGTGAGCCACTCATCGTCATCCAAATCTTTGCCGGGGTTTGTATCGCCCTCTCTGGAGAGCAGGCGCAATTTGTTTGACGTATTTTCAAAAAGCCAAAGCGGATATTTTATAAACCTGCCTTTGATTTCGCCATTGCGTTCAAAAAATTCGATTTTATGGACGGCGTATTTCATCGGCACCGCCTCCATCATTTGCGATATTAAAAGTTTCAGTCCACCTCTTTCATTGCCGTCGGCGATATTGTGTGCTTCCAGATTGTCATAGAATTTTTTCAAAACTTCCCTATGCAATCTTGCCCTCGGAGAATTTTCCAGTTGCACAATTTCCGCCTCCAATCTGGAGATGGATTTTTTTCTTTTGAGATTCAGTCCGGATATTATGTCGTCTCTTTTGAGTATTGCCTCAAAAATTCTGACGGCTGTCGAGAGCCTGCCTTCTTCAAATGCGTCCAGTGCGCTTGACAAGTTTTCCGGACGCAGGTTTTTTATTGGGTTGAAATGCGCTCTAGATATGAGCGTATTCAAGTTTGTAGAGATGGATTTTGCGTTCATGCCGCAAAATATATACCAATATGCGCCTTATGAAAAATTTACTTTGAGTACTTTTGATTAAACAAGAACTTTTGATATTTTTGAATCTGTTTTATCTAAAAATAATTGAAAACATTTAAAAAAAACGCCACGCAAAGTAAGTTAATTTGAAGTTTGAGAACGTATTTTAGACAGATGTACGCACATGATAAGATGCTTGTTTAAATTGGCTTTAAACTGATTTTAGCGTCGGAGACTTTTAAATCCGACATTTGGAAAGTGTGAAATTTCCAAAACTTCACCATCCTTATTGTGGACGACATTTACAACATCATAGCGGTAGTTGTGAGATTTTTCCGACTTGATTTCACGCATATATTGTTTCGCCGCCGCCAAAATATTCTTACGTTTTTTTAAAGACATTGCCGCATGATAACCGGAAACTTGTGCGTTTTCCAATCTGGATTTTACTTCAACAAACACCAAGCAGTCGGCAATTTTATCAAAGGCGACAATATCAATTTCTTTGTGTTTGTGTTTATAATTTCTTGCCAGAATTTTTAGGCCGCAATTTTTACTCAAATATTTTGCGGCTTCTTTTTCAGATAAAATCCCCAGAGTTTTCTTGTCGGATTGTCTGTTTAGTCCAAGAAAAGATGCGATTTTAGATACAAATTGAGAAAATTTCATTGAATTTTTTATAATATGTTTGATTCATTTGGGATTTTTGTAAAGATTTCCGTTTTTCCCAACCGTTTTGTAACAAGATTTCAATTTTAAGAATGGAAAATCTAAATACTTCTGAGAATTTTGTCAAAGAATTTGGCGAGGCAATGAGGCCGTGTCAATTTCTTGAAACACTTTTTAATGCAACCCCGAATCTGCATTTTTTTATAAAAAATATCAGAGGGGAATTTGTCGCCTTCAACAACAATCTTATGAAGTCTTTGGACTGTCAGAACCCCGAAGAACTAATCGGCAGGACAGACTATGACTACACGCCAAGTTTCCTTGCGGATATCTATGTGAAAGACGATAAGGCGCTAATTGCAAGCGGCAAGCCTATCATAGAAAAGCTTGAGCTTGCGCCAAGTGATGAGCTTATCCCCGATTGGCGTTTGACCACAAAAATACCAATTTTCGGCAAAGATGGCAGCGTCATAGGTTTGGCGGGGCTGACCAGAATGTTGAAGTCTAACGACCCAATATATTTGGGGCATTCAGAGCTTGGCATTGCCATAGACTACATCAAGCAAAACTACATGAAAAAAATTAGCATTATTGATGTTGCGAAAAAAATCGATATGTCGGTGAGCTCCGTAGAGCGTCTGTTTAAGCAGATTTTCAAGACAACGCCGATTAAGTACATCAAAAAAATCAGGCTCAACGCCGCTTGCAGGGAATTGCGTCTGACCGAAAATTCCATAGCGCAAATTGCGGAAAACTGCGGGTTTTACGACCAAAGCAGCATGAATAGAGATTTTAGAACAATTTTAAATTTGACACCGTATCACTACAGAAAAAAATATAGGCGTGATAAAAATCGGCAATAGTTGTTTGCGGGATATAAACGGAGGTTTCCATGAATAGACCGCCCATGCGCTCTTGGATAGAGATAGACCTAAGGCGACTTGAGGAAAATGTATCTGCAATCAAGGCGTGGCTGCCGGATTCCGTCAAATATATTTGCGTGGTAAAAGCAGACGCCTACGGGCATTGCATGCCGCAATCTCTTGTCAGGTTTTTGAGGGGCGGGGCGGACATATTTGCGGTTGCCAGTTTGTACGAGCTTTCACGCGTGAGAGAAATTGTCAGCGACAAACCTGTTTTGATACTCAGTCCAATTTTGTATGAGGAAAGGTATTTGGTCTTTGACTACGGGGCGACTCCCTCTATTTCAACGTTGGAAGAAGCTTTGCATTTTGACGAGCTGTCTAAAAATGTCGGCAAAGTTTTGGATGTCCATGTAAAGATTGATACGGGAATGGGGCGTGTGGGCGTGTGGCATAATGCGGCGGTTAAATTTATTGAAGACATTATGAAGCTTGAAAATATAAGGGTTGCGGGGATATTCTCTCACTTTTCAAGCGCAGATACGGACAAAAATTACACGCAAAACCAATTGGATATTTTTAAAAATGTGGTATCAAATTTTGACACTTCAAAAATGCTGATACACATGCACAACAGTGCGGCTTTGGATTGTATGCCCATTGCGCCGCCTTTTAACGCCGTAAGAGTGGGGCTTTTGCAGTACGGCATAAACCCTGTGGGTTATTCTCTCAAAGGCAAAATCCCCGTGAGGCAGGTTTTAAGTTTCAAGGCAAAAGTTGCCGGTATTTCGGAAAATAAGCTTGGTAAACTTGTCTCTATAAGTGCGGGTTATGCTGACGGAGTGCCGTCGGGTTTTACTAGAAGGGCGTACGTTTTAATTGGCGGTAAAAGGGCGGCGATAGTTGGCGCTGTCAGCTTGGATGAATGCTATGCAATGCTTGAATCTTCCGCAAATGTAAATGTGGGAGACGAAGTTGTCTTTATCGGTGAACAGGGTGAGGAATCCATAAACCTTTGCGATTACAGTGAGTGGACAAGCCGCATACCTTGGGAAACTATGGTGGCAATACCCAAGCGTGTTGACAGGGTTTTGTTAGGGTAAATTATGGCGGATAGTTATGCCAATTTGTCCGCTTATATGTCTTTGCCAAATGCCGATATGCTTGGCGAAAACCCGTATTTTTTTCAAAACAAAGACCTTGAATTTTATTCAAGCGCAAGGGCGATTTTGCTTTCAATAGCTTTAGATTTTCAAAGAACCAGCCCTCAAAAAAAACTTCCCACATTGCATATTCCCGAATTTTTCTGCCCTGCGCTTTTTGATTTTTTGGAGAAATATTTTACGCTCAAAAAATATGCCGTGAATTTGGATTTGGCGTCTATGCCCGAGATTAAAATTTCGGAAGAAGAATATGTTTTGGCGGTAAATTACTTCGGGCTTTTTGATAAAAAAAGTTGGGAGAATTTTTCAAAACAAAATCCCAAGGCAATATTGATTGAAGACCATAGCCATGCGCCATTTTCAGAGGCTGCTTTAAATTCTAAGGCTCAATACTCTTTTGCCTCTTTGCGCAAAGTTTTACCCCTGCCTTCCGGCGCATATTTAAAAACAAACAAAAGGCGTTTGCGTAAACTTTTTAGGCAGGGTTCAAAAACTTTGGATGATTTTGAATCCGTGGCTTTGGCAAGCCTTGTTGAAAAAAAATTCTTTTTAGAATCTGCAAATTTTGACGCAAAAAAAATATTTCAAAGTTTTGAAAGGGCGGAGGAAATTTTAAGCTCTAAGCCGCCCAGACTTAGAATCAGCGAGTTTTCTTTGAGCCTTGCCAAAAACTTCCGTGCAGATTTGGCCGCAGAAATGCGCTTTAAAAACTTTAAAGCATTTGCAGAGATGTGTGCAAAATTTGAATGCCTGCCATTTAAGATATTCAACCAAAAGACTCTTGAATTTCCATATTCCGCAAGAGATATCTTTTACCCTGTTTTGATGTTTGAAGATTTGAAATCCAGAAATTTGTATCGGCAAAAACTCAAAGATTTAGGCGCAGAGCCGCCAATATATTGGAGTATTTTAGACGCAGCTTCAATGCCTTGCAAAGCGCTTTCTGAAAGCCTGCTTTGTATTCCGTTAGATTACAGGTTTTCCGAAAAATTCTCTAGCAATCTTGCAAAAAAAATGTGCCCTTAAGGCACATTTTAAAGCTTACTTTTTTGACGGGGCTGCCCAATTCATAACCTGATTTTTTGCCGCCAGTTTTATGCGCAAAAGTTCAATGTCCAAATCTTGAATGGCGATAAGTTTTTCGGCTCTTGCCTGCATTGCCGCCGCAGTGCCCGCAGCTTGCCCAAGGCACATATATACAGGCTCCATTCTTATAGAGCAATATGCAACGTGGCTTGCAGACATACATACTGTAACAAGCAGATTTTCACATTCAGATTTTTTTGGCACTATGCTGCCAAAGGGGATTTCGTAAGGCTTGGTGGGTATCAATAAATGGCCTTCTTCACGCACAAAACCCTTCTCATCTATAAATCTTTGGATGGGGTGGGAATCGGCGGAAAATGACCCCATTGCAACACTTGAAGGTTTTTTATTTTCTTCGACAATGTCTTTTTGTGTCATTACATATTCGCCAATCATGCGGCGGGCTTCACGCACATAAAGCTGTGTGGGCCAATGACCGTTTTCAAGAAATTCATCTTTGCATAGTCCCCACAAATTGACTTCGTTTCTGATTTTTTCCGGCACGTTTTTATCATTGGCAAGAAAGTAGAAAAATCCTTTCACGTAGTCTTCATGGTCTTGCCAAATTTCTTTGCGCTTTTCATAATCGGCGTCGGGATAGTCTGTATTGCCGCCAACGTAGTCTGTCGTAAATACGCCACTGGCATTGATGTCAAATTTGCCGTTCGGCAGCCTGCCAAAATGGGCGAGCTTGTAAAATGAGATGCCTGAGTGCGCCTGTATATATTTTAGCAAAAGTTCATACCTTTCGGGATAATAATTTTTTGGCTTTGGCCAAGGCACAAGCAAGTCTGCTTTGTTTGTGGCGGTAACTCTAAAATTGTAAGCTTGTGTGTTGTTGTCGCCCTTGCCAATAGTTGTGTCCACATTTTGACGTATGCCCCAATACACTTTGCCGTTGGAATCTTTTGCTGGAATATCCGCCCCGAATTGAGAATGGTGCAGATAGTGAACCTTGCTTGTTCCGCCAAGGCAGGTGCAAGTTTGAGTATAATCTTCAGCAGTGTAAATTTTCGCTTGTCCATATTGGAAACCTGCGCCGCTTTCATTATAAACTTCCCGAGATTCTCTGCCAACCTTATAAGAAATTTTTGCCTTTGCCATTAAGTCTCCCTCATAAGAAGCGTCTATAAAAGTTTTGGCAACTACCACGGAGTTGTCGGAAAGCGTGATTTTTTCTATGCGTTTGCCGACCATTTCCAAAGAGATTATATTTACCTCTTTTACGATTTCCAAATTGTTTGCGGCAACCCAATCGTTAAAAACTTGAAGCGCTATTTTGCCCTCTAAATCCCAAGGTCTACCTGGGGTCTGATTTTCTTTTGGAGTCTTTGCCGACACCTGATTAAAAAACTCGGCAGTAAGGCCGCCGGAGGCTCGCTTTTCGCCGATATCGGTTCTGCCCAGTCCGCCTGTAACCATGCCGCCGATGTATTTTTCAGGGCTTATGATGAGTACCGATGCGCCGTCTTGTTTTGCGGCAACTGCAGCAATTATGCCCGAGGGCGTCGCCCCATAAATTGCGATGTCATAGACTTTCGGACTTGCCTGAGTGCAACATTTCTTGCAGGAAGATAAGCCAAATGCGGAAAAGAGCATTAGCCCAAGAATGATGATTTTTTGTATGGTTTTCATAAATTAGTAAAATACTTTTTTTAAAAATAGACCCGTTGCGGGTGCGGCTGGAAATAAATTCACACGTTTTTTTGCGTCCAGAATTTCTTTTAGTTTTTCCGGCGGAAGCTTTCCAAGACCGACATCTAAAAGTGCTCCGCATATCAGACGCATCATCTTGTACATGAACCCGCTTGCGTTTGCACGTATCAAAATCTCATTTCCGGATTTTGCAACAGACAGTGAGTATAGGGTTTTTACAGGATTTTCTTTATCGTTTGAGAGCCCTTTGTTTGCGCTGAATGCGGTAAAGTCATGCTCTCCCAAAAGGAGTTTTGCAGCTTGGCGCATTTTTTTGATGTCCGGCTTGCGCCTGCCCAAAGAGTATCTGAAGCGCACAATGTGCGGCGGCGCAAAACCCTCAAAGATATTGTATTCGTAAATTTTTTTTCTGGCGGAATATCTTGCGTGAAATTTTTCAGGAGCTTTCTTGACGCTTGAAATTTGTATGGAATTTGGAAAACCAACCCGCAGGGCTTTAAGCATGTCGTTTGAGGAATGCTTCCAGTCTGCGTCAAAATGAAACACCTGTGCGTAGGCATGGACACCGGCGTCTGTTCTCCCGCTTGCGTGTATTCTGGTTTTTATGCCCAGTATTTTTTCCAGACGTCTTTCAATAAAATCTTGTACAGTGTTGCCGCCAACTTGGCTTTGCCAACCCTTGAAACTTGTGCCGTCATAGGCGCATACGCATTTAAACCTAGGCATGGTCTATATACTCCTGTAAGAAAAGGGCGCAAGCGCTGGAATCTATCTGACCGCTTTGCCTATGTTTTCTGCGTGCCGCCACAGATTTTGCGTGTTTCTTCGTAATCATTGAAAGATTGCACTCCGCCTGAAAAGAGCTCAAACGCTCATCCGTTTTATCGACAGGCAGGCTGAATTTTGCCGCAATCAGCGTGATAAATTCATCAACTTCTTTTGCCTTTGCGCCAATAGAGCCGTCCATATTATATGGATAGCCCACTACGATTTTCTGAACCCTGCGCTCTTTTATTATAGACGCAATATATTCCAGTCTGTCTTCTTGAGAGGGTTGGGTGGCGGCTTTGACGGGCAATGCAATTTTAAGCTCGTCCGCATAAGCTAAACCTATTCGTTTGTGTCCGTAATCTAAACCCAAAATTCTCATACCCGAAATCTTTATCTGAAATTAAAAATATAATTGCAAGCGACAAAATTTTTATAAATATTGAAGTAGTGAATTCTCAAATAGACAAACTATTAAAACTTCAAAATTGCGATTTGGCGTATAACAAAATCAAAGCCAGATTGAAAGATATACCCTTGGAAATAGCGGTTATAAAAGATAAAATTGCCGCCGAGAAAAAACCTTATGAAGACGCCCAGAAATCTCAAAAAGATATGGAGGCAAAACGCTTGGCAATGCGTACAGAGCGTCTGGCTTTGGATGAGAAAATTGTAAAGTACAAAACTCAGCTTTTGAATGTGAAAAAGAATGAGGAATACCAAGCTATGCTTTCGCAGATTGAGGGCTGCAAAGCTGAAATTTCCGCCATAGAAGAAAAAGAGATAGAGCTGCTTTATCAAATTGACGAGCAGGTTAAAACAGTCGCCCAAAAGCTTCAAGATTTTGAAAAGGCAAAGGCGCTTTACGAGGCGCAAATTGATCTTAAAAACAATGAAAATTCTATGATGTCATCTTCTTTGGAGGCGGCAAAAAATGACGTGGATAAGGCTTCACAAAATATAGATGAAAATTATCTTGAAACATATAAACGCCTTAAAACCACTGGAAAGCGTATGCCCGTCTTGGTCGCAATACAAAATGAAAAGTGCGACGGCTGCCATTTGAGTTTGTCTAAAGTTTTAGTTTCTGAGGCTGAAACGGCTACTAAGCCTGTCTATTGCGAGCAATGCGGGCGCATGGTCTATAAGGCATGATTTATGCGACTCTTAAAAGTATCCGCAACATTTTTTCTGATGTTGAATTTGGGTTTATCTCTTTTGGCACAAGAGCGCAAATCCGTAAAAATTGACGCAGATTTTGCAGGCGGAAACATCGTGGTGGAATCTCAAGATGCCGGCTTTTTTAGGATTCATCAAGATTTACGGGACACCAAGGGCGATTGGTTTTACTGGTGTTTCAGAGTGCGCCATGCGGAAACAAAAACGCTGAAATTTGATTTTACAAAAAGTAATTGCGTAGGACCTTTAGGGCCTGCATACAGCATAGATGGCGGCAAGACTTGGGCTTGGCTAAAATCAAAAGGGGGGTTCACAAATAAAAGTTTCTCTTACAAATTCGGCGATAATGAGGGCGAGGTTTATTTCTCAAGCACAATGCGCTATGTGCAGGCGGATTGGGATTTTTTTATAGAAAAATACAAGAATAATCCTGCCGTAAAGCTTGATCATATAACAAAAAGCAAGGGCGGTAGGTACGTCGAAAGGCTTGAGGTCTCTGCGCAAAAAAATGTAAAATTTAGGTGTCTTATAACGGCAAGGCATCACGCTTGCGAATCTATGGCGAGCTTTGTTCTTGAGGGAATTATCGCCGGACTTTTGGATGAATCTGCGGAATCAGAGTGGCTGCGCCGTAATGTAAAATTTCTCATTTTCCCGTTTGTGGATAAAGACGGCGTGGAGAATGGCGACCAAGGTAAAAATCGAATCCCGCACGATCATGACGCCGACTATAAAAACCAGAGCATATATCCCGAAACAAGGGCAATAAGAGACTGCCTTGCAATTTGGGAAAAAGATTCTGCGGGCTTTGCCTTAGATTTGCACAACCCCACGCTTAAACGCAAAGACCTCTATACTCACGCATTCAGAACTCTTGGCGAAGCCACAAAAGAGTCTTATAAACTTTTAAAACATCTGGAAAATATTTCCCAAGCTTCAGAAATAAAATTTAAACTTCAGGACAGTTTCAACTTTGCGCTGCGCATTGTGGATTCTTCCCTAAAACCAAAGGTTGAGGGCAATATAAAAATGCTTGAAAGCCTGGATATTTCAAATGCCAAGCCCGATTTGGCTTCAAGCATAGGTTTTGAGATACCATACTGTATGGCGGATAATATAGAGCTTTCCTCGGTCAATCTAAGGATTTTTGGAAGGAATATTGTAAAGGCTCTTTACAAATACTACTCAAGCGCCAAGTAGTCTTATTACTTTTAAATGGCATAATTTGTTTGCACTGAATAAAATATTTTGCATTTATGACCTTAAATTAGATGAAAAAAGCTCTTCTAAAATGGGGTACGGGCAAAGACGGCAAAAACGTACCATACGTGTGCCGCCCTTTATTTTTCATAGGGGCGGTCTTCTTGCGTTTGATTTATTTGACAATACGTTTTGAGGTCAGCGCAGAGGATAAAAAAAATTTGAGCGTTAAGCCGCCTGCCGCCCTGATAATCTGGCATAATAGAATTGCAATAACGCCTTATATCAAGACAACGTTTAGGAAAAAATTCAAAATTTACGCCATGATAAGCAAAAGTAAAGACGGCTCTATTTTGGAATATTTTTTCAAAAATTTTGATATAAATTGCGACAGAGGTTCAGACAACGATGGCGGCGCAAAGGCTGCAGTGGCGCTCATACGCAGGTTGCGTTCAGGTTTTGATATCTGCGTTACGCCCGACGGCCCTAGGGGCCCAAAGTATGAGATGAAGAAGGGTATTTTGAGTATATGTCAAAAGACCAACGCTTCAATATTGTTCATGAGAGGCAAAATTGGCGCTCATTGGAAATTTAAAAAGTCTTGGGATGATTTTATGTTGCCCAAGCCATTTTCAAAAGTTGTAATTAAGGCTACAACGTTCCCCAATTATGAAGCTTTGGAAGCCGCAGCAGCACAGAAAAATATGTCAACTTACGACTACGCACAAAGCCTTTTGAATTACGAAGATTGGGATTGAGTTTGCAATTTGTCCTAAAATTTATTCCCCAGCTTAGTGCGAAAGCTGAATAAAAACGCCTCAAAATTTCCCACGAAGATGCAAGAAAAATATCTTTAGGCGTTATTAAATTTTTTGGTACTTAATCTATATCAGACCAAAATTTTTAATTTGCAGATTTTTTTAATTTGGAAAGTTCGTCGAGTTTTTTTGTGAAATATTCAATAAAGCCCTCAACTTGGGCGGTGTTGACAACGCCTCCACGCTTAGTTTTGGCAGAGCGCACATCTTCCAGAAGCATATTTGCAAGGGTAATAAATTCTTCTTCCGTGAGATAACCTTCGTATGATTTACCATAACCTTTATTAACATCATTACAAACGATGAACATGTATTTAGGAGGGACATTTGTATCAATTTTCTCTTGATCGGGCTGCCAGTACTCACTTTCTACTTTAGCGCTTTTAGTTTTGTCTGTAAGCTTATGTGCATATTTTAAAGTCTCAATGGAGCAGTTGCCCCAATACCATTTTTCAAAAGTATTTTTTCCTTCTATCACGCTATAATATGGGTCAATATTTCCACTCCAAACAGTGTTTTTTCCTGCAATATTACGAGTAGCGCAGGTAGTTATTTGGAATGCGAAATGGATAGTCGGTACGCTGAATGTCATCTGACGCCACTCGGTAATTTCTTCGGCATAGAGTGGGCAATGTAGAATCATCCCTAAAAGTAAAAATTTAATCATCTGTAATCTCATAAGGCGTCCAGTTTTTTTGATGCTTTTTGTACAATACGCACGGCATTTGTACAATGTCTGTTTTTACATTATTACCGTTAAAATCGATATTGAAATCGGCTTCGGAGATCCATTCCAATGATAGTTTTTGGTATCCGCTTGCCATAAAACCCCTGTCGTCAGGGGATTCCGTGCCATAAGAAGGATCGCAATATTATTATATATGATATTTGAAAGTCAATGAACAGATTTTAGCTTTTCGGCGTAAGCCTGGTTTGGCTTTGCAGATTTTTTCAATTTGGAAAGTTCGTCGAGTTTTTTTGTGAAATATTCAATAAAACCCTCAACTTGGGCAGTGTTGACAACGCCTCCACGCTTAGTTTTGATAGAGCGCACATCTTCCAAAAGCATATTTGCAAGGGTGATAAATTCTTCTTCCGTGAGATAACCCTGATAGGAGTGTTTGGAAAGTAAATTTATGTTCGTATATGCGGAAAATATATATTTTGGATATATTTTTTTATCTTTGCATTGGGGAGATACTCTGCAATCCGAAAATTCTACTTCCTTACTTTTTGTATGATGCGTTAGGCTATATGCATATTTGAGAGTTGTAATGGAACACTCCCCCCAAAGCCATTGATCGTTTGTAATTAAATTATAGCATGGTTCAATTTTCCCACTCCAAGCAATATCTTTCTTTGGCGGGATGGGCTGTGATAATCCACAAGTGCTTATTTCAAAAGAAAAATCGCTTGCAGGCGCAGAAAATATTATTTTACGCCACTCGGTAATTTCTTCGGCGTTAAGTGTAAGCATGAAAAGAAATGGTAAAGTTAAAATTTTAATAATTCTGATACACATAAGGCGCCCAATTCTTTTGATGTTTTTTGTACAATACGCATGGCATTTTCACAATGTCGGTTTTTGTATTATTCCCATTGAAATCCATGTCAAAAATCGCTTCAGATAAAGGCATTGTTACGAGCTTTTGATAACCGCTCAACATAAAGTCCCTGTCATCAGTGGATTCTGTGCCATAAGAAAGATCGCAATATTTACCGTTTATATATGCAAAGTGGTGGTTTGAGAAAGTTCTTGGTGCTCATTTGGGCATAAATTATTGAAACACCATAAAGTATGGATAGTGTGGTAAATATTATTATTACATAAAATTTCATATATTACTATTTTTATAATATATGATATTCGAAAGTCAATAAGCAGATTTTAGCTTTTCTGCGTAAGCCTAGTTTGGTTTTGCAGATTTTTTTAATTTGGAAAGTTCGTCGAGTTTTTTTGTGAAGTATTCAATAACGCCCTCAACTTGGGCGGTATTGACAACACCTCCACGCTTAGTTTTGATAGAGCGCACATCTTCCAGAAGCATATTTGCAAGGGTGATAAATTCTTCTTCTGTGAGATAACCTTCGTATGATTTATTATGGATGTTTTTAAGGTCATTACTGACAGTAAATATATATTTATGAGATTTTTTAGTGGCAATATTTTCTGCGGGCGCTTCCCAATCTTCATTCTTTACTTTAGAACTTTTAATTTTGTCTGTAAGCTTATACGCATATTTTAATGTTTCAATGGAACAGTTGCCCCAATACCATTTTTCAAAAGTATTTTTTCCTTCTATCACGCTGTAATACGGGTTAATATCGCCATTCCATACATAACCAGTTTTGAGCGTTGTTCCGAGCGGACACGCATTCAATTTGAATCCGATATCAATGGAGGGTGCGCTAAATGTCATTTCACGCCACTCGGTAATTTCTTCGGCATAGAGTGAGGAATGTAGAATAGTGCCTAAAAGTAAAAGTTTAATAATCTGTAATTTCATAAGATTTATATTTTTATAATACGGATAACGCTAAAGTCAACGGATGGATTTCTGTTTTATGAATAAGGCAATTTAAAAAATGGCGCAAAAAAAACCGCCTTTTTCATAAGCGGCCTTGGTGAATAAAAAGTTGTCAGGCTGAGGCGTCAAGCGACGATGCGAGAGGAGAAGGCGAAGGAGTGTACAAAGATGTACATGACAGAAGCCTGAAACCCGAAGC
>JAVBLZ010000019.1:0-29201 GCA_031553045.1 Opitutales bacterium
ATGGTTTTTTTGATTAGTTTGTTTGCCTAAGTGAATTTGGGTGTTAATATTAGCAGCTCTAAATTCTAATTAAGATTAACCACTCACACGGAACTATTCGCCAAACAAATCTGCCAAAACTTGGCAGCACGGTTTGAATGAAGGAACAAGGCGCAAAAAAAATTGCGGGTCGTAGCGTACTAAATGTACGCAAGAGTCGCAATTTTTTGCAGCAACGCAGTTATTTTTCCACAAGACACTAGGTTGACTAAAGCCAAAAACACAGCATCAAAAACAAATCCAACTTTAACACTTAACGAAAGTTTTGGAAGCATACCCCACACTTTAATGTTTTGGCAGGGCGGTTTGGATGAAGAACAAGGCGCAAGGGTGTGAGGCGGTGGGAGTGTACTGAACGTACACGACCAGTGCCGAAGCGCCCGCAGCAACGCAGTTATTCGCCAAACAAGTCTGCCAAAACAGGCGTGATTTCACACGCCCTAGTCTATTTTGGAGGAGAGATAGGCGAGGAGCTCATCTTCCGACATACGGACTTGTTGGGTTGTGTCTCGGTCTCGGAGGGTTACGGATCCGTCTTTTTCGATAGTGTCGAAGTCTATGGTAATGCCGAAGGGAGTTCCGATTTCGTCTTGGCGGCGATAGCGACGGCCTATTGCGCCGCTTGCGTCGTAGAACACATTCCAACGGCGTTTAAGTTTTTTGTAAAGCGCCTCCGCCTTTGCGACTATTTCGGGTTTATTTTTTAGAAGCGGAAATACCGCCGCCTTGTATGGAGCAACTCTGGGGCTAAATTTTAAGACTATGCGTTTTTCAGGCTCGCCCTTTTCGTTGGGGATTTCATCCTCATGATATGCGGCGGTCATGACTGCAAGAAATGTTCTATCCACGCCCAAAGAAGGTTCAATAACGTGCGGCAAATATTTTTCTTTGCGGCCTTCGTCAAAGTATTCCAGATTTTTACCCGAGGCGTTTTGGTGCTGAGTCAAATCAAAGTTGCCCCTCACGGCGATACCCTGAAGCTCTTGCAAACCGTGTGGGAATTGGAATGTTATATCCGTGCAAGCCTTTGCGTAGTGGGCAAGTTTTGCGTCAGGATGCACGTCTTCCGCCAGACTTTCAGCAGGAATACCTATGGATACAAACCAGTTTTTGCAAGCGTCTATCCATTCACGGTGCAGGGTTTTCCAGTCATCGTGCGGGCTGATGAAGTATTCAATTTCAGCCTGTTCAAACTCACGACTGCGGAATATGAAATTGCGCGGCGTAATTTCATTTCTGAAAGCCTTGCCAATCTGAGCAATGCCAAAGGGCAGTTTTACACGGGTTGTGTCAACCACGTTTTTAAAATCGGCAAATATGCCCTGCGCCGTTTCAGGGCGCAGATACGCAACCGCCGTCTCATCACGCAATGCGCCGACATAGGTTTGGAACATCAAATTAAAATCTCTGGGAGGCGTAAGGCTGCCCGCTTTGCCCGTTGCAGGAGACGGTATGAGCGCATATTCTTCAGGGTTTGCCTGCATATAATCCAACAGAACAATTTTGTCTAAAGCGCCTTGACGCGCCAATTTGCGCTTCAAATCGGCGGCCTTTTCTTCAGCAAGCGATTGCATATTTGGGTCTTCCAAAACGCTGACATAACCGATAACTTCGCCATCCACTGAAACTTTTGCAAAAAATAATTGGTCCGCCCTGTAACGCAATTTTGATTCTTTGCAATCAACCATTGGGTCTGAAAAACCTTCGACATGGCCGGAAGCTTTCCAAATATCTGGGTGCATTATAATAGATGCGTCCAAGCCCACCATATCGTCTCTGCCGTGCACAAAGTCTTTCCACCATGCCGCCTTGATGTTGTTCTTAAGCTCAACGCCCAAAGGGCCGTAGTCAAAAAAGCCGTTAAAACCGCCATAAATTTCTGACGAACGGAATATAAAACCTCTGCGTTTGCAAAGCGCCTCAATAGTGGACATATCGAACATAAATTTTCCTCTTTGATTATGAAAGTTTAGCAAGCTAATCTATCGTGATATTTTGTCAACTTTCATTTGAGCATCTTTAATGCGTTGAGAGTCATTTTTAATTTGCAAAAATTATTACGATATTATTACATCAAACCATTTTAGAAAGACGTTAAATAATGCTTACAATTTTAGGAATCACTTGTGCGGTAATACTGCTTTTAGGTTATAAATTTTACTCTCCCTTCATTGAAAAATGGATGGGCGCAGACAAGCGCATAGTGCCGCCTTCTATCGCATACGATGACGGTATAGACTATTCCCCTACCGATAAATTTACGATATTTGGTCATCATTTTAGCGCAATAGCGGGCTCAGGTCCTATCATAGGCCCTACTATTGCGGCGATTGCGTTTGGCTGGGGGCCAGCTATTTTATGGATATTGATAGGCGCTATATTCATCGGCGGCGTGCACGATTACGCCGTAACAATGGCAAGTTTGAGGCATAAGGGCAACTCAATCGGCGCTATATGCCGCAACTATATGAATCCTGTTTCATATAAATTTTTCCTCATATTTGTGTGGGCGACACTTTGCTACGTTATACTTGTTTTCACAGACCTTACCGTTGCAAGCTTTGCGCCAATAGCAAACAGGGTTGCAAGCACGGAAGACATAGCCCTAAACTCAAGAAACGGCGGTGTTGCAGCAACTTCAACAATTTTTATAATGGTGTACAGCATCATATACGGGATAATAAAACGTTCCGGCTTGATTAAGCCCATAATACTCATACCTGTCTCCGTATTTTTGGTTTTCTTTTCAATTTACATAGGCAATGTTTGGCCGTTAGACCAAAGCTTTTTGCCAGCATTTTTCTTTGACATGGCGCCAAGATACTGGGTGTATGCGGGTATCATAGTTTACTGTCTTTTTGCATCCGTATTGCCTGTCTCGTGGCTTCTGCAGCCCAGAGATTTCCTTACAAGCTTTTTGCTTTACGCTTGTCTATTGGGCGGCATAGGCGGCCTTCTCTTCAGCCCTTTCGCCGGTACTACAGAAATCAATTATCCCTTCTTTAAAGATTGGAATAGCGACTTGGGCTTCATATTCCCAGCCCTTTTTGTAACGGTTGCCTGCGGTGCTGTAAGCGGGTTTCATGCTACGGTTGCAAGCGGCACAACATCAAAGCAAATTTCCAGCGAAGCGCACGTGCGCAGCGTATCTTACCTTTCAATGATTATTGAAGGCATACTTGCGGTGCTTGCGGTTTGCAGCGTGATAATAGTTTCTGGCGGCGCACAAGGCGCAAGCCCTGTTGCGGTATTTTCGGCAGGCTTTGGCAAGCTCATGATGACCATGGGGATATCTCCGCAGCTTGCGGGCGAATTTGCTCTCATAAGCCTCTCATGTTTTCTAATGACAACGCTGGACGCTTGTACCAGACTTGCACGTTACACATTGCAGGAAATTTTCGGGCTGGAAAAATCCAAATTGAGATGGGGTATGACGCTGCTTTCTCTTGTGATACCCAGCATACTTTTGTTCAATGAAATCAAAGACGCCGCAGGCAATATAATCCCTGCTTGGAAGGCAATCTGGCCGCTTTTTGGAGCGATGAACCAGTTACTTGCAACAATCAGTTTGCTTGTTATTTTTCTTTGGCAACGCGCTAAGGGCAAGAGGGCTTTGTATGTAGCAATACCAATGGTGTTTATCGCCATAAGCTCTCTGACTGAGCTTCTAATACGCTCATACAATGAGTTTTTTGTGAGCGCAAACCCAAATTATATCATAGCCACAATGGCAAGCGTTTTAACCGTCTTTGTGTTGCTCATTCTCTTAGATGGAATAAAGTTGATTTTCTTCCCAAGCAAAAATGGCAACATTAAAAACGCAGAAACTATTATCTACGCTAAAGAATAATTCCGGAAAAATATTTTCAGACGATGTTCAGACAAATTCCAAACTCGTCAGGGAATATTTTTTGGAATCTTCAGATATAATTGAGCAGGCGCACAAGGCAAAGCTTGGCGGCCTTGCGGTTTGCACCGCCATAAGTTTTCTTGTGGATGAAATTTTAATGGGGCTTTACGCAAATTTCATAAAGCGCAGGGCGGACAAAAAAGTGAATGTCTTTAAAGACAAGTTCTGCATAGTCGCACTGGGTGGCTACGGCAGGAGCGAAATGAGCCCCAAGAGCGATGTTGATTTGATGTTCCTCTATGACGAAAGTTCAAAGAAAATTTCCGACGAAATCAAAACTTTGGCTATTGATGAAATGATGTATCCGCTTTGGGACACCCGCCTTAAGCTCGGGCATTGCAGCAGAAACATTGAGGAAACCATAAAAGAAGCCAAGGCGGACATCCTCTCAAAAACAGCGCTTTTAGACATGCGCTTAGTCTGCGGCAGTCAGAGGCTTTTTTCAAAATTGCAAAAAGAGTTTAAAAAATATTGTGCGGTAAATTCAGCAAACCATATCGACGAGCTTTTCAGGCTTAAAAGAGACAGGCACACAAAATTTGGTTGGACGCCCTATCTTCAGGAGCCAAATATTAAAAACGGCATAGGCGGTCTGAGAGACTACCACACAATATGTTGGATGGCGCAGCTCAAATACGGCGGTAAAATGCGCAGGCTTGCCGAGTTGAAAATAATTTCGACATCGGAATTTAAGGCCATACAAAAATCTTACGACTATCTGTTGCAGGTGCGCAACGATATGCACTACACGCTCAACAGGTCTAGCGACCTTCTGGATTTGGATACGCAGACGAAAATCGCAAGGCACTTGGGCTTTACGCAAAGAGACATAGTTTTGCGCTCGGAAAAATTCATGCGGCAAGTTTATTTCTGTTTCAGAGATATAGACAATATCTCTAAATCTGCAAGAAAGCGCATGAAAATCATTTTGCCTGAAGACGTCTTGGCGTCTATCACGCCAAAAAATATAGACCTTTCCGACAGCGATAGAATCTCGTTGGACGGCTTCTGGATATCCAAGGGTTCAATAACTCCACAGAACAGTTCCGTATTCAAAAAAGACCCAATAAGGCTGATAAAAGTTTTCCGCTATTGCCAGAAATATGGCGTAATACCGAGCGATAAGCTTGAGATGCTAATCAAAGACAGCGTCTATTTGATTGACGACAAAGTGCGGGCAAATCCTGAAGCAAACGCATCTTTCAAAAAAATCCTCATACGCCAAGGCGAGGTAAAACCCATACTTGAAAGAATGCACTTTTGGGGCGTACTTGGCGCATTCATAAAAGAATTTGATGAGCTTCAGTGCCTCGTGCAGCATGAGTTTTACCATAGATATACTGCCGACATCCATACGCTCAACACAATAGCGCAGCTAGATAAAGTGTTTAGTTCAAATATAGATTCAGCTCCTTACGGGGTGTATCATGCGGCAATCACAAACACGCAATCGCCACAGCTTTTGTATCTTATTTTGCTTTTGCACGACATTGGCAAATCAGACGGCGTAAAGGGGCATGCGCAAATCAGCGCAGAAATTTCTGAGCGTGTGCTCAAGCGTTTTGAAATTCCGTCCAGCATGCTTGACACTGCGCTTTTTGTCATAGAAAACCACCTTATGATGGCGCGCTTCTGGCAGACAAACGACGTTGAAGACGAATCCAGCGTTGAGCGTTTTGTGCAGATGGTTGGCGATGAAGAAAAGCTGAAATATCTTTACGTGCTTACATTTTGCGACGCCAAAGGCACTTCTGAAGATTTGTGGAATTCTTACAAACAGTCTTTGCATACAATGCTTTTTAGAGGCGCTCTGCGTAAAATGCGCAGCGACGAAACACAAATAAGAGATTTATATCAAAGCAAAAAAGCCAAAGTGCTCGCAGAAGTTTTAAGCGTGAAAGAATTTGCGGACAATCCTGAGGAGGTTTTGTCTCACTTTGAAAATCTGCCCAGAAATTATTTCCTCTTTCATGGCAGGGATGATTTGGTCATGCATCTGCGCATGATACATACTCTGCAAGAAGCACAAAAGGCGTCGGGGGGTAATTCTATTGGCGGCGCAATATTCGACTGGCATGAAGACCCTAACAAATCTATGACAAGGCTCTCTGTGGTTACTCGGGATAGCGAGGGCTTGTTCTATAAACTGGCGGGCGCAATAACGCTTTCAGGGTTGAATATTTTAAGTTCAAAAGTGCTTTCACGTTCCGACGGCATTAGCATAGACACTTTTTCTCTTACGGGTCCTGCCGGCGGTCCTATACGCAACGAGCGTGCAAGGGCAAAGTTTGAACAGGAGTTTTTAGAGGCGCTGAAAAATCATGATTCGATGAATGAGCGCATAGAACAAATCTGGAAAGACACCACAATACCTTTCAAAACTGAGGCGCAAGTGCGCATAAGCGTGATTGCAGACCCTGCGCCAAGAACGGTTATAGAGGTTGAAGCCTATGACAGCGAAGGGCTTTTATACAAACTTGCAAAAATGATTTCCGATGAGGGCTATAACATAACATTCGCCCGTATTAATACGGAAAGAAACTGGGCAATAGATACTTTTTTTGCCTTTGCAACGTCTCCAAAATCTGAAAAAGACACCTTGCGCTTTACAAAGCATCTCAAAAAGATACTCTCTACTGAATCTCCGAAAAATAATACTGAGCCTTTATCAAAACAACAAACCTTATGAAGCAAAAATACATATATTTTATTCTCACATTTTTCGTCTGCGTTTTGGCGTGGGCGGCTGAACCCAGCTTTAAGATACTTGCCATTGCCGATATTCAGTACGCAGACAAAGACACGCATAAAACAAGGTTTTACAGAAACTCCATACAAAAGCTTGAAAAAATCCGTGCACAAACTGCCGACAAAAAATTTGAATTTCTTATAAATTTGGGCGACACTGTGGATGCACTCCACGCCAATCTTGCAGCCCCGCTTGCAGAGCTGAAAAAATTCAACCTCAAGACTTACAATCTCATGGGCAACCATGACTATGCCGATAAGGATGCAAATGTTGAGCTCATCAAAAAAGATTTGAATCTGGATAAAAGTACGCACTACTCATTTGATGTCGATGATTGGCGCTTCATAGTTTTGGACACAAATACTCTCAGCACTTACTATAAGCCTTCAAAAAAATTTGAAGCCGAATACAGCGCCTTGTATGAAAAGTTGACAGCCCAAAACGCCCGCTACGCAAAGCCTTGGAACGGCGGTGTGGATAATGCGCAAATGATTTGGCTTGAAGGCCTCTTAAAGCAATCGCTTGAGGATAAAAAAAATGTGATAATTTTTGCACATCACCCCGTACTGCCTATCGAAGGGCACGTAGCGCTTAACACTTCTGAAATTGTGGGTCTTACACAAAAGTACTCTTGCGTAAAAGCTTACATAAACGGCCACAACCATCTGGGCAATTATGCGGTAGATAAAGGCGTGCATTACCTTACAATCTGCGGCCTGATTGAAGATGAAGACATTGTCTCATACGCAATACTTGAAGTTTACCCAAATAAAATTGAAGTTATAGGTTTTGGCAAAACCCCCTCCAGAACATTGGAATTTTCAAAATAAAAATGGCGCAAAATTTTTTGAGGTATTTATTTTTTTGCTTCCAGTTTTTTTTAATTTCTGCGGCTATTGCGTCGGATGCAGACTTTAAAGACGCAAAAATTAAAAATTTTAAAAATATCACTCTTGAAGTTTCGCTCAAGCCTTTCAAAAAAAATGATAAGGCATACATAGAAAAAGTATGTACAGAAATTTTCAATAGCTGGAAAACCCTTTTAGATTACTCCGACGGCGTAAGCATAATGCTTTGGACTTCAGACGGCTCTGAAATATTGGATTACACCGGCAACCCGAATCAGAACCTTGAGTGGGCAAAATACATAGGCAACCCAAATACGGAATACCCCGTAGATTCTGAGCCAAAAACTCTGACTCTGCACCAAAGAGCATATCACTATATGGAGAATCCGCCCTCTTTTACCTATGCGGATTTAAAATTTATCGTCAGCACTCTCAAAAAAATTGGCATAGACATAACCGGCAAAGACATCAGGGTGGGCGCAACTTTCGACCCTGGGCCGGAATTTGCAAAGTCTGAATTTAAGTATAAAAAACATCCTGAAATTTGTCTGGGCAACACCATGGGCAAAAAAAGTTTTGTCTGTTGTTATGCAACTCTCGACGCCGACAAATCAAGCTATGCGGGCTATCCCGAAGGTTTTGAAAAGGGCTTAAGTTTTGGGAAATTTTTTGGCAGACAGGCTCAGCATTTTCTTTCAGATTTGGGTTTTGATTATCTTTGGTTTTCAAACGGTCTTGGCTTTGGTCTGGAAACTTGGCGTACCACTGGCGCAATAATGGATAAAGAGGGCGTATATAAAAGAGAAAACATCAACCGCACAAAATCTCTGATAATGGATTTCTGGAAAGATTTCCGCAGCGAGTGCCCTAATTTCAGGATTGAAACCAGAGGCACAAATATCTCTACTAGCGCCGATATTGCAAGCGACGGCACGGATTTGCGGGGCTTGTATAAAGCCAATCTTAATTTTCTGCCGCCGCCAAATTCTCCTTGGGCGGCCTTGAACGGAGACTTTGGTTTGGAGCTTGCGGGATATATGTCGAGAATTGCGGAGCTGCCTGAAAATGACTACATGTACCGCTACTACACGCACGACCCTTGGTGGGCAAACAGCCCGTGGCTGGATAGGTATGCAAGACAAGCCCACGATATTTATATGCCCTTATCGGTTGCAAGGTTTGATGAAAATGCAAATGCACACATACCCACATATCTAAATTTTCTCAGCATAGACGATTCTTACGGCAATATGCCAATGCAGGTTCCCTCTGAAGTTTCCACGCATATTTTGCAGGCAAGGCGCAACGCCCCCGACAGCCCCTCTCCGATAGTTTGGGCGTATCCCTTCGACGAATATCATGACATAGCATTCTCAGACACTTCCCGCCTTGAAGAAATATTTTTTGCAGACTGGTATATAGCGCAGGCAATCAATAACGGCGTGCCAATAAATTCTGTCGTCTCCGTAAAAAACCTCTGCAAAATTTTTAAAGACGGAAATAAAACTTTTGATTCTTCAATTATTGTTACAACAGCGCCTATCGCAAATTCCGAATTTGAAAAAGAGCTTGTGAGTTTTCTGGAAAGAGGCGGGAAACTCGTAATTTACGGTACTCTCAAGCACGCAAGCAAAGAGTTTTGCAACTTGATAGGGATTAAACTTGCGGAAGGTTTGGAAGGAGAATTTGAAGTTACAGATTATGAAGCCATAGACAAATTTTCAGGTGAAAAATCTTTTAGACTCACGCATAAATCGGCTTTTTCAGGCGGCGGGCTAGACTCTGTTGCGCTCAACAAACCTAAACAAAAAGTGCTGGCAAGGGCAAAAAACTCCACTGGTGAATTTAGAGATATAGCCGTGCTTACATATTATTCTAAAGGCGTAATAACCTATCTTAGGGGCACAAACTACCCCAAGCTTGGCGGGTCAATTTTTGTTGCCGAAAACCAAGATAAAAAATTCCCACCTGCAGAACTGCTTAGGGCGGCGCTTTCTGAGATGGGCTTTAAAATCATATTTTCCAAGCCAAACATAAACGACAAGACACCCATAAACTGCATATCTAAAAGCGATAACGCCTTCTGTTTTGCAGGCTTTACACCTGACCAAACGGTTGAAGAATCTTTCAAATTCCCATTCGGCGCACCAATTTTTACAGGTTATGAAACCAATCTTTTAAACGGCGCAGCCTCTTACAGAATGCCAAAATCTTACTTTGCGGAATGCAGGGTTTTTGTAGAACAAAACGAAGGCAAAATCACCCTCAAAGAGCATGCCGTTGGCGAGTTTAAAAAGATACGGCATCTTGAATTGACGGGCTTAAACAATGCTAAAATAAGAGTGTACCCTTCCGCAAATCCAAACCCAAATATTGAACCCGAATTCAGAAAAGGCAGCCTCTACACAAAAGCGACGTGGCTGCCCTCAAAGAAAATTATTGATTCAACAGGAACTTATTGGGAACTTGAAAATGTCTCAGGCAATATCTTCATAATCTGGTAATCATATTGCCGCACAGCTTCAAGAGCATCTGTTTAATTAGATTATGTTCACAATGTAAATTATGCCAAAGCAAAGTGTTGCAGCAGAAATTGCAACCAAAGTTGTAAGATGCGCCGGAGCACTTTCATAAGGAGTCTGAGCGCTTTTTTCATCTACATAAACCGTGCGCATCCACGCAAAATAATAATAGATGCTTATTGCCGAGCCCAAAATCATTACCCCAACAAGCCAGTATAAACCAGCCGACCAAGCCAATACCAATACCAAAACTTTTGCAAAGAACCCAGCCGTTGGCGGTATGCCCGCCAATGACGATAAGTTGATTGCCAAAGTATTTGCGGAAACCCTGCAGATTTTTGAGAGACCGCAATAGTCGGTAGTGTCTAGGGCAGAATCATCGGAATTTGCAAACATATTCAAAACGTAGAATACCCCGTAAGTGGCGAACATGTAGGCAACCAGATAAAAATAGAGCGCAACAAAGCAAAGCTCCATCCTAGACTCGTCGAAAGAAAATACGCTTATTGACGCAAGTAAGACCAACAAATACCCCGCATTTGCTATGCCAGAAAGCGCCATGAGCCTCTTGACGTTTGCCTGCGATATTGCGGCTATATTGCCCACCAAAATCGTAGCTGCTGCAACTATGCTTATCGGCAAAGAAATATTTTCAAGAGGCAAAGAAACCTTGCTTACGATAGTCGCCATTACAATCACACCCGCAGCCTTTGACGCCACGGCAAAGAAAGCCGTAACTGGTGTGGGTGCACCTTGATAAACGTCGCTCATCCAAAATTGAAACGGGAATGCGCCCACTTTAAATAGCAGCGCCGAAAAAACAAAAACCATGCCCAAGCAAAACAATGCGGAATCTACACCGTAGGAAAAATTCTTGAAGCTGATAAAATCCAAACCGTTTTTTAAACCTGCGCCATAAACTAGGGCTATGCCCATCAAAAATATTGTGCCGCTTATGCCGCTTATAATCAGGAAACGCACCCCCGCCTCAAGAGATGCCGCCTTTTTCCTATTCCAAGAAGTGAGTATGTAAAAACATATCGTAGCGCCTTCCAACGATACAAAAGAAAGCATGAGATTTGCGCTGCGAACAAATATTGAAAGCGCCGCCATCGCCAACATCAAAACGGCAAAAAATTCCACCCTAGCCAAGCTTGCATCTTTTGCAAAAAACCTGAATGCCATGAACGATGAAAAAACCCCGCAGGTTATCACAAAAACCTGAAAGGAAAGATTTGCGCCAAGCATGCCTGAAAATGAAGTCTCTGAAGGAGAAATCCATATCGCCAGCACTATGCAGGCAAGCATCATGACAACCGAAAGCGCAGGCAAAAAAGATTTTGCACCTTTGGGCATCAAGACCGCCAATAAAAGCAAAAATGACGCCGCAACAACCAAACTTGTCTCTACAAGTATTGAAAGCCAATCGGCCTGCTTGGGGATGTATTGTATTAAATTTTGCAACATAGTATAAACTCTTTATTTTAAAATTTTAGAAAATGTATTTTTTGCCGTAAGCTCCACATTCAAACTGCCCGTGATGGAAGATGGGAAAAAGCCCGCAAAAAACATTGCCACTATCAAAACGGCGGCGGCGCATTTTTCTTTCAAACTTAAGTCAGACATATTTGAAGTTTCAAGCATGCGTTTGTCAGGAGTTCCATAAAACACCCTTGCCAACGCCCTCAAGCCGTAGATCGCAGAAATTATTATGCCCGTTGCCGCAATAGCGGTGAGTATTGGGCTCATTACCCAAAGACCCATCAAGACGCATATCTCACCCCAAAAATTTGCAAACCCCGGAAGCCCCAAGCCGGCAAATGTGGCTATCGCAAACATAACCGCCAAAACGGGTGCAGTTTTATATAAGCCGCCCATCCAATACATATTCCACTGCCCTGTCCTTTTTACTATTGCGTTGGAAAGCATAAAGGTCAGCGCAACACTAAGGCCGTGCCCAAACATCATAAGCACCGCACCGCCAAAACCGAGAACCGTTGTTGAGGCTATGCCAAGAAAACATATACCCATGTGCGATACGCTTGAATATGAAACCATCATCTTCAAGTCTCTTTGCGCCATTGTTACAAGACCCATTATCACCACGTTGCCCAAGGCAAGATATGCGAGTATTTGCGCATATTCGCTTGCGCCTCTTGGCAAGACAACTGCGGCAACCTGTATCAAAAGGTAAAGCCCAAATTTTTTGAGAACCCCTGCGTGCAGCATGGCAAAAGATGTGGGTGCGGCAGAATATGTGCGAGGCGCCCAAGAATGAAACGGAAATAAAGAGACCAACACGCCCAAACCAAACATCAAAAATGGATACGCAACATGCTGCATATTTTGAGGGACTACGCTGTGCACAGAAACAGAAATCATATCGTCTATTTCAAAACTGCCCGTCAACAAATATAGATAAATTATACCCAACAAAGATACCAGTGCGCCCAATGTCAGATAAACCGCCATCTCTATGGCCGCCGTGCGTTTGCCCGCACCGCCCCAGACGCATATGGCAATGAATGTGGGCACAAGCGCAAATTCATGAAACATATAAATCCACAAGACATTCAAAGAACTGAATGTGCCTAAAAGCCCGCCCTGCATTATAAGAAGCAACACATAATACATTCGAGAATTTTCTATCTTTGAAATCATAGCCCAAAGAGAGGCGGCAAAGCCCACAATAGCCGCCAAAATAAACATAGGCAAAGATATTCCGTTTAAGGCAAATGTCGGCAAATATGGAAATATCCAAAAGATTTCTTCTGAAGAAAATTTAAAGCCGGGCTCAAAATACCCGCTTGTATAATATGAGTACCACAAGTAGAGCGCCACGAGCAGAGGGTAAAGCGTTGACGTGAAAAGCAATATCTTTGAAAACTTTTTTACAAATCCAAACCACCCCAAAACGCCCGCAGAAAGCAAAGGCAAAAGTACCGCAGAAAACAAAATGCATCCGTTTATATTTTCCATATTAACGACCCTTTATTAAAATTATAACTATTACAACTATGCCCAAAAGCATGAACTTTGCATAAGTTGCGGTTGAACGAGAGTGCAGGCGTCTAAAAACTTCACTCAAACTTATTGCCAAGGCTGCAGAACCGCGCACAAACACTTGATGTATCAAAAGCAAATCCAACACATTTACAAGCGACGCAAAGCGCTGCTGAACTTTTGCGACATAGTAATCATAAACATTGTCAAACCACCCGTGCGCCTTCAATGCGCCAAAAATTATGGGAAAACGCTTTTCGACAGGGTCTATGCCCCTGTTCTTTCCGTATATCAAATATGAGAGCGCCAAAAATACCAACGTTGCAATGCCAAGCCCAATTTCAAAAGCGTGCATGTGTGGAATTTTCTCTAGATGCCCGTGCAAATTTGCATAAGAAACAGATATAAAGTTTGTAACAGACACAGGCAAAAGTGCGTTCATAAAACCATCACCCCAAAGCATCTGGGTTTTCACTCCCATTGCAGCCGCAAAAGAAAAAATTGCAAGCATCACCAAAGGTAGCGTCATATAGAAACCGCTTTCACGAGCGTGGGCGGCGTTCTCGCCCTGAGGCTTACCCAAAAATACGTTGAAGAATAATCTGCCAGTATAAAGCGGTGTCATAAATGCGGCAATCAAAGTAAATATCAAACACAGCCAAACCAACACGCCCGTGCCTTCAGAAGCGTTTGCGTAAGCCAAAGCCAAGATTGCGTCTTTACTGTAATAACCGGCAAAAAATGGAGTTGCTATCAAAGAAAGCCCAGCTATCAACGCCACCAAAGTTGTAACGGGCATCTTTTTATAAAGGCCACCCATCTTAAACATATCCTGCTCATGATGGCAGCCGTATATCACAGAACCCGCCACGAGAAACAATGCAGCCTTAAAGAATGCGTGCGTTGTCAAATGGAACATGGCTACACCATAAGCGCCAAGACCCACCGCTACACCCATTAACCCAAGATGCGCCAAAGTTGAATATGCCAAAGTCTTTTTTACATCCCTTTGACCCAGTGCCCAAAAACCCGCAAGCATTGAAAGCATAGAACAGAGTAAGAGCACTGTCTGCAAAACATCGGGGGTTAAAAAGCCTATCATGCCAAGCCTGCACATCATGAACACCCCAGCAACCACCATGGTTGCTGCGTGTATAAGCGCAGAAACTGGCGTGGGACCCGCCATGGCGTCCGTAAGCCAGACTTGCAAAGGCATCTGCGCGCTCTTGCCCAAAAAGCCGCACATCACAAGCAGACCCATTGCGGTTGTCGCCTTTTCCGGAGTTGCGGCAAGTATGCTTGCTATTTGAGAAAAGTTCAGCGTGCCCAAAGAATGGTAACAAAAAATTATGCCAAGCAAAAAACCAAAGTCTCCAACCCTGTTTACGATGAAGGCTTTTTTAGAGGCGTTTGCCGCCTCAGGGGTGTCTGCATAATGGGCGATAAGCATGTATGAGCTAAAGCCCACAAACTCCCAAAATACGAACATCATCAAAAGATTGTCGGCAAAAACAATGCCCGTCATAGAGAACATAAAGAAGCTCAACCCGCCGAAAAACCTTGCCTTGCCAGAGTCATGCTTCATGTAACCCAAACTAAAAATATGAATCAGCATACCCACAAAGAGCACCACAAAAATCATATTTGCGGAGAGTTTGTCGAAAAGCAGCCCCATATTGAATGTGAATGAGCCAAGCTCAAACATGGGTCTGGATGCCGAGATTGCCAGCGTAGATTTTGCGTGCATTTCAAGGAGTATATACACCAACACGCCAAAGCATATTACGGAACTTGCAACGCTCACAAGAGATGCCAATGCGCCTTTTTTCCGCAAAAATAAAAGTATTGCCGCCGCCGAAAATAGCGGCAAAAACAAGATAAATAAAAATTCGCTTATCATAAAAAGTTAGTCCCCCAAAGAGTTGTATTTATCGACATCCACATTTTGAGTGATTTTGAAAAGCTGCACTATTATGGCAAGCCCCACGGCAACTTCGGCGGCGGCTATTGCCAAAATAAAAAATGCAAATACTGCGCCGTCAAAATTTGAATATGCCCTTGAAAACGCCACAAACACTAGCATTGAAGCGCAAAGCATAAGCTCTATACATATAAATACCGTTATGGCATTTTTCTTGTAAAGAGCACCCAAAAGCCCTGTCAAAAAGATTGCGAAGGCGGGGATTAAAAAATGATTAAAGACCAATGATTCTTCCATATTAAAGCATATTCCTTTTAAATTTTTTAAGCGGGAATTTTTCCTTGGCTATCACTATGACACCTACCATTGCGGCAAGCAAAATAGCCCCTGCAATTTCAAAAAATAACACGTACTTTGTGAACATCAAATACCCGTAAGTTTCAGCCTTGGCAAGCACGCCGTCAGACTTTGGCGCACTGAAAAATTCCGGCGAAGATTTTGAAAGATAGACGATAAGCGCCATCATCAAGACCCATAAAAACATCAGCTTGATACGCTCAAAACGTGTCTGTTTTGCGTTGGAATCTCCCACAAGCATTGCTATAAAAACAAAGAGCACCATTATTGCGCCGCCATATACCAATACCATCAAAAGCCCCAACAGATACGCCTGCATGAGTATCAGCAAAGCCGACATGCCAAGCACGCTTAAAAGCATGCTCATTGCCGCATTCACATGGGAGCGCACAAACAAAACCCCCAATGCGCCGCCTATTGCAATGGCTGAAAAAATATTTAAAATTATTGAATTTTCCATATTAGTGGCTGTCTCCTTCCAGCTCGGCATTTTGTTTTATTCTGGACCACTTCATGACTTTGTCCGGCAAAGTGCCGCCCACCTCGTAGAGCTTCTTTTTATTTCTGACAAGCTCTGTTCTGGACAAAGCCGTCAAAGAATATTCATTCTGCAAAATTATCGCCCTCTCAGGGCAAACTTCCTGACACATTCCGCAGAATATGCAGCGCAACATGTCTATTTCAAACTCTTTGGGCGCTTTTTCTATGTGGGCGTACTGACTTTCAGAATCTATTGCGCCTGGCGTTATCCGTATTGCCTTCGATGGGCAGACAAACTCGCAAAGCTGGCAAGAGACGCATTTTTCCCTGCCAAAAGAATCTTTAATTAGCGTAGGCGCACCCCTGTAATTGCGTGGTATCGCAGGGCGCTCGTCAGGATAGCACAAAGTTATTTTGGGCTTGAAAAAATTCCGCAAAGTAATGTAGAGCCCGCCTATGACCTGAGGCAAATATGTGCGCTCAAGAAGGCTGAGTTTTTTTCTTTCGACTATTATTGATGCCATAAAAATTCTTAATTTATAAACGCCCTCAAAAGCATATAGAAAATAAAGTTTGCAACCGCCAAAGGCAGAAGCTTAGACCAACCCAAGTCCATAACTTGGTCGTATCTGAATCTTGGAACACTCCAACGCACCCAGATAAAGAATATCACCATTGCCGCAACCTTTGCCACAAATGTCAGCAATGAAAACACCGTGCTTATCCAACCCCAAGATTCCGGCCAAGACAAAAATGGGAAGGGATTAAAGCCCCCCAAAAATAAAGTTACAAACAACGCCGAAGCCACGACAACGTGACCATATTCCCCAGTAAAAAATAGACCAAACTTAAAGCTGCCGTATTCCGTATGGAAACCGCTTACAAGGTCTGTCTCACTTTCCGCCATGTCGAACGGAAGGCGGTTTGTTTCGGCAAATATGGCTATTAAAAATATCAATGCGCCCAAGGGCTGAACAAAACAATACCATAATCCTGTCTGGCTTTTTGCAATTTCAAACAAGCTCAAAGGATTTTCTACCAGAGGGGCAACCCATATCACAAGGCCGAGTGCGCTAAGCCCCAAAGCAAGCTCATAACTTATAACCTGCGCCGATGCCCTAATCCCGCCGTGATATGGAAATTTGCTGTTTGAAGCCCAACCCGCAATAACTGCGCCGTATGCGCCCAATGAGCCTATGGCAAGCGCAAAGAGCAAGCTTAAATCCAGATTTGCAACAGACATTGGTATTGCGCCAGCATCCGTAAAAATTATGCCAAAAGGTATGACGCAAGCCGTAAATAGCACGGGCGTAAGCGCCAAAATGGGCGCTGCCAAAAACCAAAGTTTATTCACATGCTTTGGCAAAGGGTCTTCTTTGAGCAGAAACTTAAGAGCGTCGGCGACAAGCTGCATGAGCCCAAATTTTTTCAACATGGGTCCCGCAAATGGGATGGCTTCCACAAAAGGTATGGCGGTTCTATTTGGGCCCCACCTGCCCTGTATGAAGGCGCAGACTTTGCGCTCTGCAACAACGCTCAAGCCCGCAAATGTCATAACAAAAATTATGGCAAGCAAAGCGTATATCACTTTTAAGACTATGTTTAGAGTCAATTCCCAAAATGGGGAAAGCTCCGCAAATATTGTTAAATTTTGACTAAGCATTTTTTGTAAAGTTTAATGCGTTTGTTTCCGGAAATTTGATGCCTGAAAATGCGCCCGCATCCAAAAGAACCCCCTCTTTGACCATTTTGAAGGGCTTGGGAAGCGTTGGCAATTCTTTACCCATAAGCGTTCTAATCTCATCAAGAGTTGGCGTTTTAAAGTTGTTGTTTTCAAAACTTCTTTGCAAATCAAAGAGCAAGTCGGAATCTAAAATAATATCGGCGGGTGCGGTTAAGGCTTTTGAAAACTCCTGAATCCTAAACTGCCTGTTCACCCAAAGACCGCTTTTTTCAAACTCTGTGGTAAGCGGAATTGCAATTTGCGCAAGCTTACTTGTAGAATTTTCAAGGCTGCCACAATATATTATGTTTGCCAACTTCAAGTCTGAATTTTCAAAACCCTTGGAGAACAAATCTTCCCTAAAACAAAGCACGGTTTTGATTTCACCCGAGCGCACGTAAGAGGCAAGCTCTGAAAAATCGCCCTGCGGATATGCGTCTAAAAGACCCGTTACAAAAGCGCCACGCATATTTGGGGTTTTATCTATAGAAAGCAACATGCCGTCATCATCCGCCCTAAGATGGCTGGAAAAGAACACCTTTGCATTCAAATTTTTGGCAAGTTTTGAAACAATAAACATTTCTTCCAAACTCTGCCAAGCGTTGAACACTATTGCAACTTTGCCCAAGCCTAAAATTTCTACACTACGGCGCATTGCGTAATTTGTGTCGCAATCGGAACCGCTTAAAGACGCCCTTAAAATCCTATTTTTGTTGGAGAATTTTTCAAAGCTGTAACGCTCAGAATCATGACAATAACATTTGTTCACCGCTTCATTGTTGCGGGGGGTTATCCTGTAAATTATGTTTTCCCTTGTCCAAATATTTGTATTTACGCCGGCACTGCTTTCCGCCGATATTGAAGGAGTCATCTTCAAAAACCAAGGGCGCATTTTAAACCTGAAAGCCTTCTCCGTAAGAGCACCCACTGGGCAATTATCCACGACATTCAGGATGTAGTCGCAATCAAGCTCCTCTTTATTATAGACGGCAATTTCATTCTTGCTGCCCCTCTTGGTGAAGCCAAAGACATCTTTGCCCGCAAGCTCTTTACCTATGCGTATGCAACGAGAACAAAGTATGCAACGCTCGTTGTCCAAAACTATCTTGCCGCCCAAGTCTTGATGTTTGGGTTTTACATTTTTATTTTCAGAATACCTAGACTGGCTCTGGCCGTATTTTGCTGCGTATTCTTGAAGGCTGCATTCCCCCGCCTTGTCGCAAATTGGGCAATCTAGAGGGTGATTGAGCAATATGAATTCCAACACCCCACGCCGACATTTGTCAACTTCCGCATTTTCCGTAACCACGTGAAGACCCTCAGAAACCTTTGTTCCGCAAGCGATTGCGGGCTTTGGCGCCCACGCAATTTTTGGCGAGCCGTCCGCATTTTTGAGCAATTCACCACTCGCCCTGTCCCTGGCGGGAGTGCCTGTGGTAACCAGACACAACCTGCAAGAACCCGCCACAGGCAGATATTCATGATAACAAAAATGCGGAATTTCGACACCCACCAAGCGGCAAGCTTCAATAACATTTAAGCCAGCCTTAACCTGATGGTCTTTACCGTTGATGTTTATGTTTACCAAAGAATCCATCTTATATTAACCTATATGAGTTGTTGTCCAGTCTGGCTTGTCCGCCCATCATGCCCTGTTTTTCAATTTTTGCCAAATATTCTTCCTTGAATTTTCCGACATTGCTTTGCACGGGCCAAGCCACAGATTCACCGTGGGCGCATATTGTCTTTGAACAGATGTTGTCGGCAATATCCAAGAGCAAATCGACATCCTCCTTTTTGCCCCAGCCGTCGCAGATGCGCTTTGTGATTCTGGATATCCACAAAGACCCCTCTCTGCAAGGCGTGCATTGCCCGCAGCTTTCATGGGCGTAGAATGCGTTTAAATTTGCGAGAGCTTCCGCCATGTCAACAGTGTTGTCCATAACTATCATGCCGCATGAACCTATTGCAGTGCCGCAAGCGTTGAAAGAAGGCGCATCCATGGGGATATCCTCAACCCTGCGCTCTGTAACAGAACCGTCAGGATTTTTAATCTGGAATTTCTCACCCCATTTTAAAATCTTCATAGATGAGCCGCCTGGGATTATAGCCTTAAAAGTCCTACCCGGCAAAGGTCCGCCGCAGATGTCGTAAAGAAATTCTCCGAGCGTACAAGAGCCCGTTGTGATTTCATACCTGCCCGGTTTTTGAACCTGACCGCTTACGCCCCAGATGTGCGTGCCGGGGTCTTGCGCAACGCCCATTTTTGAAATTTCTTCAGCGCCTCTCAAAAATATCTGCGGAACCCAACACAAAGATTCCACATTGTTCACCACAGTTGGACAATCATACAAGCCCATAGCGGCTGGAAAATATGGCGGCTTGATTCTTGGGTAGCCCCTTTCGCCAGCAAGGGATGAAATCAGACCCGTTTCTTCGCCACAGACATAACAGCCGCCGCCCCTGCAAACGGTGATATCGCAAGAGTAATCGCCGCCGCATATATTGTCGCCTACAAATTTTTTTGTTCTGGCTTCTTCAATGGCATTTAAAAGTATTCTGAATCCGTTTATGTATTCGCCCCTGATGTATATGAAGGCTTGCTTTGCCTGTACCGCATAAGAAGCGCACATAATGCCTTCTATAAGTTGATGAGGGTCTTGATAAATTATGAGCCTGTCTTTGCAAGTGCCGGGTTCAGACTCGTCGGCGTTGCAGATAAGATAGATTGGCTTGCCGCTTTTTCTGTCCAAAAATTTCCACTTCATGCCCATTGGGAATCCTGCGCCACCCCTGCCCTTTATGCCGGATTTTTCAACCTCCAAGCAAAGTTCCTCAGGTTTTTTTGAAACCGCATTTTGAAGCGCCTTGTAGCCGCCATCGGCGATATAGGTGTCAATATCAGCCTTCCAGCCGTCTATGCCAATGTGTTTGTAAATTATTCTGTTTTCTTTGACAGCCATATCAGCCCTTGTATTCAGGTGAGTTAAAGTCTTGCCCTGCAGGTGAGGCAAAAGCGCTTTTGCCGGCCAAAGAGCCATCGGAGTCCGCCTTTTTAATCTGCTCCACAAATTTGCGGGCGTCGGAAACTTTGAGATTATCAAAAAGCTTGTCGTTGACCTGCACATTTGGAGCGCAAGAACAGTTGCCCAGACATTCCACAAATTCAAGCGTATATACGCCCGACGAATCCGTAGTACCCATAGGGCAAGATATTTCTTTGGCGATTTCCTGCCCCAATTTTATAGACCCCGCCAAAGCGCAGGATAAAGTACGACAAACCTTGATGTGCACCCTGCCTCTGGGTTTGTCTGAAAACATGGGGTAGAAAGACAACATGCCGTAAATTTCTATGGGTTCAACTTCCAGCTTGCCCGCCACATAGCGTATGGCTTCATCATCAAAACAGCCTTTGGTTTCCTGAATCAAGTGCATACAGACCATTGCGGCAGATTTCTTTTTGGGATACTGCCTTATGATGCCTTCTATTTGGTTATCTAACTGTGCAAAATTATTCATCTTAAAAATATTTAAAATCTTCTATCTGTCGCATTCGCCCAAGACAAAGTCTAGAGAGCCTAAAACTATGGTCATATCGCTGTAATGATGCCCCGGTAAAAGCTTCTGCAAAATGCTCAAAGACACAAAACTTGGGGAGCGCACTTTCATTCTGTACGGCACGCCGCCGCCCTTGCTGAGTATGTAAAAACCCAAAGCACCCTTGGGGTTGTCCGCCTCAAAATAGGCTTCGCCGGCAGGAATATCGGGACCCTGAGTGGTGATGATAAAGTTGCGGATAAGCTCTTCCATATTGCGCAACACACCGTCTTTTGGCGGCAGAGATATTTTGCCGTCCGCAACATTTATTTGCCCGTCAGGAATTTTGTCTATTGCCTGGCGCAGTATGCGCACACTTTGGCGCATTTCCTCAATTCTGACCAGCCATCTGTCATAACAATCGCCATATCTGCCAATGGGTATGTCGAAATCATAGTCTTCATAGCCCAGATACGGGGCGTCTTTGCGCAAATCAGTGGCTATGCCGCTTGCACGCAAATTTGGGCCTGTCAAACCCCACTCCATCGCCTGCTGAGCGCTGATTACGCCAACGCCTTCTGTCCTATCGACAAAAATCCTGTTGCGGGTCATCAGAGAATCAATTTCATCAATGGCAGGCGGAAATTGGTTCAAAAAAGAATTTACATTGCCAAGCCAGCCTTCGGGCAAATCACGTGCCAAACCGCCAATTCTGGCGTAAGAAGATGTCATCCTTGCCCCTGTGAGCTCCTCAAAAAGAGTCAAAATTTTCTCCCTCTGGGTGAAACAAAACATGAAACCCGTTATTGAACCTGCGTCCATGGCGTACGCCGCCATGCCCACCAAGTGGCTGGATATGCGGCTGAGTTCGGCGCAAATTACCCTTATAACCTTGCATCTGGGCGTAATCTCCAACCCCGCTATTTTTTCCGCACACTGCGCAAAAGCTATGTTGTTGCTGATGGGCGCAAGATAATCCAACCTATCCGTGTAGGGGATAAACTGGTTGTAGGTCATGTTTTCGGCGATTTTTTCACTGCCCCTATGCAGATAACCTATCACGGGCGTGCACTTGGTGATTATGTCGCCGTCCAAATCAAGCTTAAGACGCAAAACACCGTGCGTGGAAGGATGGCTAGGGCCTATGTTTATTGTCATAGTCTCGCCGATTTGCTCAAAAGTTGGGCTCTCTAAATTATTTTCGGAATCAATATGTGCCATAACAAACCTTGTTATTCTTTGCTTCTGGGTTCTCTGTCTGCGGCAAAAGCATCGCCCTGGGCAGACACAAATGGACCGCCCTCCATGGGTGTTTTGCATACCGTGGCGGCGTCTTCATTGTCTTCAAAAGAATCTGGCAAAGGCGCATCCAAACCCGCAAGCGGGAAATCTTTGCGAAGCGGATGATGCGTATAAGAATCCCACATGAGTATGCGGCGCAAATCAGGATGGTTGATGAACTTTATCCCCATTAAATCAAAGACCTCCCTCTCAAGCCAGTCCGCCGAAGCGTAAACGCCCACCGCACTTTCCAAAGAAGGCTGCAGATTGTCTTCACACATTGCAACCAAGCGCAGATAAATCTTTCTGGTATGTGAAAATAGATGATATACCGCCCCAAACCTTAAATCCGCATCAAGCCCCATATCCAAAGAAGCAATGTCATTCAAAGACTCAAAGGCAAAATCCGATTTTAAAAAACTCAGCGTCTCCAAAAGCTTTTCAGCCGGACAATTAAACGCCTGTATGCCGTCCGAACCGGGTCTGAATGTCAAATATGGCAATGCCGAAAGTATTTTTTGTCTGTCCATAATCTTATTTTCCAGCCTTAAAGAGCGCCTTGGTTGACTGCTCCGTACGGATTTTATCTTGAAGGCGTATGAGGGCGTCCAACAAAGCTTCCGGCCTCGTAGGACAACCTGCAACATAAACATCCACAGGTATGATTTTATCCACGCCTTGTAAGGTGGAATATGAACGGAACATCCCGCCAGTAGAGGCGCAAGCACCCATTGCGATAACCCACCTTGGCGCCGCCATCTGGTCATAGACACGTTTGATTACGCCCGCCATCTTGTAAGTTACCGTGCCTGAAACTATCATGCAATCGCTCTGCCTTGGGGAAAAGCGCATAACTTCCATGCCCATTCTGCCTATGTCAAAGCGGGAACCGCCCACAGCCATAAGCTCAATGGCGCAGCACGCAAGCCCCATGGGTTGCGGCCAAATAGAATTTGCCCTGACCCAGTTTATTATGTCGTCCAAGCGAGAGTATATGAAACCCTGCTCGCTCTTGGCGTCGAATCCTGCTCGAATAGTACTATTCATAAAAAAACCTCTCTCTTATGAACCTTTTTACTGCTGATGACAATACATTTTTAAGTTTTTAAGACTTAAATAAAGCCCTTAGAACGGAAAAGTTTTGTAAATTTTCCTATTCATAAGCTCAAATCATCAACTTTTTTTTCAGATTCCCAAAAAATGGCTGTTTAGAAGGCAAAAAATTCCTGACAAAAAAAATGCAAGTAATTTTCTTAAAAACTTACTCACATGGCTATTGTGAATAAGTTGTCTAAAACTTCTTCTTGCAACTTTTTTGTTTTACACAAATACTATGTGGCATCAAAATTCGGGAACTATCCACTAGAAAATGCGGGAATCCTGATAGAACTTTAAAAATTACAACAGTCTAAACACATAACATATTGAAAAACAATAAGTTATAAAAATAAACTCACATTAGCAAAAAAACATGAGAAAGGCAAGAAACATAGATTTTATAACGCTTTAGGACGCTTAAAAGCCCTAAAATGCCTTGAATAGACACCTTAAAATCTCAGCCCCTCAAAATGTGAATAAATAAGACCAAACCGCAACCTAAGCAATGGAAATTTTATTGAAAATGAACGAAAATAACACCTGGGAAATGGCAAAAACTTTGCTGAAAAGCAATGTAGATGCCACGCTTTTTTCCGACTGGTTTTCAAATATAGAACTTGTCGGCGCAAAAGATGACAATTTCACACTGGGTACAGATGGTGAATTTGCCGCCATGTGGGTAAATAATAATTATTTGGACATTATCAGAAAGCATCTGTGCTTGGCAACAGGTCGCAGCGTACAAGTAAAGATAATCCCCCTTGAACTTGAATGTCCTAAGCAAGATTCTCTTGAAGAAACTGAGGTTTTGCAAGGCGCAACCTATATAAAACCTCCCGCCCAAGCCCCAGCCATAGACCCACGCAACACTTTTGAAAATTTTGTCGTTGGCGAAACAAACCAGTTCCCCTATGAGGCGTCGTTTGCTGTGGCAAAAGCCCCAGGGGTAGCTTACAATCCGCTTTTGATTTACGGCGCAAGTGGTACAGGCAAAACGCACTTGATGCATGCGATAGCTCATTTTATATTTAAAAACGACCCCACTAAAAATATAGTCTATATCTCCAGTGAACGCTTTGTTAATGAGTATCTGACGGCTTTATCAAGCAAGGAAATTGCAAAATTCCGCCAAAGCTACCGCAATGTAGATGTGCTTTTGATAGACGACATACAGTTCTTTTCGGGCAAGGAGAGCTGCCAGAATGAATTTTTTCATACTTTTAATGATTTATTCAACCAGCAAAAGCAGATAGTCCTGTCTTGCGACAAGCCTTTAAGCGAAGTTCCTAAGCTTGAACAGCGCCTTGTAACACGTTTTGAATGGGGCATCAGCGTGGATATTCAGCCGCCCGATTATGAGACAAGACTGAACATTCTCACAAAAAAAGCGCAGACTCTGGGCGTCAATATAGACCCAGCCATTCTAGACCTAATCGCCCAGCGCATAACAAAAAATGTGCGCAGGCTTGAAGGTGCGCTAAACAAGGTTACGGGGTATCTGAGTTTTGCAAAAGAAATAGATATTGATACCGCCCGCAAAATCCTCTCCGACACTTTTGCCAATGAGGATGAGAACACACATATAGGCATAGACTTGATACAAAGCAAAGTTGCCGAGTTCTACAAGATAGACCTTGCCGAAATTACAAGCAAACGCAGAACCGCAAATATAGCCTTGGCACGCCAGATTGCAATGTACATAGCCCGCAAACACACCACCTACTCGCTTCAAGAGATAGGCAGACGCTTCGGCAACAGAGACCATGGCACGGTCATGCACGCAATCAAGACTGTTGCAGACGCCATGGAAAATGACACCAACTTGCGGCGCAATGTTGACTATCTGTTAAAGCTGCTTTCTTTCTAAATTTTTTTTGCTACATAGTCATGGGCGACAGATTGTTGGGGCAAAGCCACAGTCTGTCGTCCATTTTTTATTTGCGAAGAAAGAAAGTTTTTGGCACAGTATCAGCATGAGAAGTTTGAACGACAAATACCTGATGAATAATGGACAGCAAATCCCCTGCTTGGGGTTTGGAACATATCTTGCAAGAAACGGCATTGAAGCTTATAATGCAACGCTTGAAGCGTTGAAAACGGGTTATAGACACATAGACACAGCCGCAATATACAAAAATGAAGAAAGTGTAGGCAAGGCGGTCAAAGATTCAAAAATAAACCGTGAAGAAATTTTTGTTACAACAAAGCTCTGGAATGCCGACCAAGGTTATCTCAGTACGATAGACGCCTTCAAAGCCTCAATGAAACGCCTGAATTTGGAGTATCTTGATTTGTATCTGATACACTGGCCCATTGCAAAGGGGCGCGACAACGACTGGTATGTAAACGTTTCAGAAACTTGGAAAGCGATGGAAGAACTTTGCAGCAAGGGTTTCATACGTTCAATAGGTTTAAGCAACTTTAATATCCATCACATAGAGCATATTTACAGAGTTTGTGAGATTGCCCCCGTAATCAATCAAATAGAGTTGCACCCGGGGTATAACCAAAAAGATTTGGTTGAATATTGCCAAGACAAACAAATCATTGTGGAATCTTGGAGTCCGCTTGCGCAAAGCAGAATAATTAATGATCCTTATTTTGACACTCTGGTTGAAAAATACTCAAAATCTGCCGCCCAGATTTGCCTGCGCTGGCATTTGCAGCGCAACCTCTTGCCCCTTCCCAAAAGCGTAAATCCTGAGCGCATCGCCCAAAATGCAGATATTTTTGACTTTGAACTTGGCACGGAAGATATGCTTTATATATCAAACTACCCCTATGCCAAGTGGTCGGGATTTGACCCTGACAAAGGGATGTTCTAAAATTCAAAAGGCTCTTAAATAAATCAAAGCGCTTTGCGCAAGCCACAAGCTCACGCAAAGCGCAGTCGATAAGAGGTCTTACAAAGCTTAAAGCTTCTGCATAAATTCTATCGGCAGATTTTCTTCCATTACAAATGCCGCATTCACACCTGGCATTGGAGAAAAAGGCGGTATCAAGACGGTTTTCCCCGCCATTTCTTTTTCCAAATCGTCAACATAATATGCCAAGTGCGTAGATGTCTGCAAAATCTCCGGCAAAGGTGAGCCTTCTAAAAAGTGCAGCCATTCAATTTTATTTGCGCTTTTGTCCGCATCCGTAACATAAACTTTAATATCGGGCAGCAAAACTGCGCCTTCGGGCATGGTTTTTGTGGGTATGCCAATGTGTGCAAGTGTTCTCATAATATAAATCCTTTTCTTGACGGAGAATGATTTTTTTTGCGTACGCTGTCAAGCATTCAGAGAACTGCTTTCAATTAAAAATGCGCTAATCTCTAAAGCTTTTCATACTGCCGATTAATTCTTCATAAAGCTCAGCATACATTTTTTGTTCTGAACGCAAATATTCCGGCGCTTTTATGCTGAGCAAATTCAGACGCTCTTTATTGAACAAAATTTCAAGATTTCTTATATACTCATTTTTTGCATTTAAAAATCTTGAATGGCTTGAGGTGCCGTCCCGCTTAATTTTATCTCTCAAAAATTTTTGAGAAAGTCTTTCAAATTCCGGAGAAGCGCTTAAATTTGCAGGCAAATCTTTATCTTCTTTTGCGTTAAGAAAATTGAAATAAAGAATCAGCCTTGCCCTATACATTTTTATGGCGGAAATATTTTTATAAAGAACCTGTTGCGTAACGCTTGTCCAATTTGAAACATTGTCTAAACGAGTGCCTATGTATCTGGTTGCCGCCTTCACGCCTGAATTGCTCTTTTGAAGGGTATTTTTGGTGATGCTATCTTTGGTATTTACGCTAATCACCAAGGTTGCCACGCCTATCACCTCATTTGAATTTGTATGCAAAAAGGGACTCCCGCTATTGCCCCTGTATATCGCACAATTTGTCTCGACATATTTTGGACCAAGCCCCAATACATAACCCTTGCTGGCAAGTAAAACACCCGCCCCAAGGCTGTTTCCGCAGACTATCATTGGGTCTTTAATTTTTACGAATTTTGATATGCTATCGGCAATCTTAAGTGGGGTTACGCCTTCGGGAATTTTTGCAATAGGTATGATTGCAATGTCTCTATCTTCAGCAATAAACATGGTGGAATATTGAATATCTTCTCCGTTTAAAGAATGTATCTCAGGAGACTCTATACCGCCTATCACATGCACATTTGTAACCACAAAAGGCTTGTCTTTTATCATTGCGATAAAGCCCGTGCCAGAGCCCGACAATCCGCCTATCGTAACAACGCTATTTTGCAAAATATCCGGCGCACTTACTTCTTCCACGCCCGCAGGCTTTTCAAGAGGTTCAGAATTAGACTCCGCAACATCCGCCGACTCCTTATCATCAGCAGACAAAGCACAAAAGCTACATAATATAATAAAGCATATTAAAAACTTTTTTACGGCAAACCTGTTAAACATAGATTTTGAATAATGCAGTCCCCCTACTCAAGTCAAGCCGAAACGAGGATGCAATTTCTTCTGAATTCACATAAAAAGAAGAGCCGGACCATAGTCCGGCTCTTTATTTGGTGGAATTAAATCCTTATTAACGGATATGTGCATTGCACACTAGGGCTAACCCTATGACCGTTCTTTGATTTCTACATGTTCTTTTAAGAACAAAACCAGCAAGCAAAATGTTATTCTTGAAGTCAATTAAATAAATATTAAATTTTTAATTAAATTATAAATTATTATAAATTATTATGAACTACAAGTTAGGTTTGGATATGGGCGCTTCATCAATAGGATGGGCGATAGTAGAATTGGACAAAAACAATAAGCCGCAATCTTTAAAAGACTTGGGCGTTAGGATATTTTCAGATTCCCGCGATGCAAAATCAAAGACACCGGATTCCGTAAAAAAAAGAATGGCTAAAGGCGCAAGGGTTTCCAGAGACAAACGTTTAATGCGCACTCTTGGTCTTATAACACTACATTAGAAATGTAGAAATCAAAGAACCATAGTCAATACGTAACGGCGCTAGTGCCCGAGCCGTCGCCAAGTATAACTTTTTTTCATAAATATTTTTTCCAGTTTTTTTCGATAATTGGAGTTACATATTTAATCGTATAAGCCGCTATTTCTAATTCTCTTAAAATTTTATTTGGCTCTGTTATTTTTTTAATATCTTCATCCAAGAAAGCCTCTATTATGCACATCGCATCTTCCCAATTTTGAATATAAATATTATCTCCATTATCTTTTAAGACATAGTATCCCAACTCAACATGCCATTCAATAAAAGAATAAAATATTTTAATTAACACCTTTTCATTTTTAACCACGAAGTGCTTAGAAAACAATTCGGAGTTATCTACAAATTTTATGTCGAAACATAATGTACGAAGTATTTTTTTTAAAACAAATTCTCCATTAACAAATTCATCCATATCATTTTGTGTCCGAAATAAAGCTGTTTCACCATCTTTTTGTCCTTTATTTTTCATCTTTCCCAGATTTCCGTTTTGGAGTTTAATTGGTAACCTCTATTTTTCAGAAGATTTCTTTCTGTGCCTAGAAATTTCACATTTATTTGAGTCTTCTACAGAGCGCTTGAGTTCTTTGTAGAAATTTTGGATTTCTGTAAACCCAAAGAGCTTCATGTTTATTGTTACAATTTTCCTGCCGTCATTGGGAACTACTATGATTCTTGGAACGGAGACCTGTGGACCAACATTTTTAAAATATTCCGAACCAAAACACACTTTTTCTATTTCACTGATCTT
>JAVBLZ010000003.1:0-45161 GCA_031553045.1 Opitutales bacterium
CTGCACGAACCCACGCAAGTATGCTTTGCATAGCTTGTTTGGGAATAATTGCAAAGCAATTACCCGTAGGGTGAGCTGAGCACCGCCGTGCGAACGAGTTCAATAGGTTGTTGCCAATACAATGAGGCCGTTTATCGCAAGACAAACGGCCTCTCCTATTTAGTAAGTACAAACAAAATTATACTCCGAAACAAAAGTAAGAAGTCGTCATCTTCTATTTATAGATCACAACAAAATACCGAGCCGTACAGGAAACATCCTATACGGCTCTCCTATTTAGTAAGTACAACAAAGATTATACTCATACATACCCCAAAAAAACAAAACTATATTTTGAAACAAATACCGAGCCGTACAGGAAAAACCCTATACGGCTTTGTTTGTTTACATAGCACGCAATTTGCAAAAACGGCAGCTCCATTTCCCCACCGCACAAACCTTGTTTTGTGACGCATCACCGAGCAATAAATTCTTTAAAAACTAATATTGATGATTGTGAAAAAAACAATTACTCTCTGGCTCAAAAATTAAAAACTTACAATGACTCTTGATTTTTCTAAGTTTGATGGAAATACACGAAAGTTTGAAAATTTCGTTTGTGATTTGGCTTTTTGTTTACAGCCTTCTAACGCTAAACCAAATGGTTTCGTAAATCTTAATGGCAACGGAGGGGACTGTGGTACTGAATGCTATTGGGAGCTTTCTGATAATACTATTTGGGCCTATCAGGCTAAATTGTTCAACAAATTAGAATCTTCGCAGATTAAACAAGTGAAGGATTCGCTTGAGAAAGCCATTAGTAGTTATCCTAATCTAAGGCAATACGATATTTTCCTTTCTATAGATGGGATCACCAAATTTAATGATGTGCCTAAATCTAAATCAAAGCGTGCAACAAGAAAAGGATCGGATGGATCTTTTTCTTCACTGAAAGAAACATTACGGCTAATTGCCGAACCAAATAACATTCTAGTGAATGTTTACACGCAAAAAGATATTGAAAGTATCATACCTATAAAAAATTTACATGGGCTTTCATTTTTCTATTTTGAAAAAGAAATATTCTCAAAAAAATGGTTTGAGGATAGGGGAGAGGCGGCTTTGGCAAATCTTGGAGAACGCTTTATGCCATCAAAACACGTACGCTTACCGGAAGAACACAGGCTAAATCTACTACTACAAACATCCTATTTTAAAAAAATATTAATTGATAAACTTGAGCAATTAAGAGAAATAGATTATAACCCTAGGAATAGTAGTTTCAATGGGGATGCATATGTCAAAATTTGTGTCGATGAAATGGATGCGCAATTTCATGAATTAACTGTGACTTTGGGACGACTAAAAAGAGAAAAATCCCTTTATTTGAAAATAGATCAATTAAATGTGTGCTTAAATACTATTACGCACAATATAGGTTTATTATATGGCAAAGCTAAAGCATTAGGATTATCAGACTATGCAATTTCTCAGATGTTTGAGCGTACCGAATGTGATGTTGAGGAAATTAAAAAAATTTTATGCTCGGACGAAAACCTAGATTACGGTAAAAAGTTGATAATTATTAAAGGTGAACCAGGAATGGGTAAGTCTCATTTACTCGGTAAAATTTTGAGGGACAAAATAATTAATGGAGCTCCTGCTATTTTCGTACTAGGTTCAAGTATAGATTCGAATCTTCAAAAAGCTATTTTAGATTCGGTTTCTTGTGGGCATATGTCATTTGAGGATTTTTTTGGCACTTTATCAGTAAGCGCAAATTATTATGGTGAAAACGCAACTATAATTGTTGATGCGGTAAACGAATCGGCTGTAAAAAAAATTTGCGACGAACTTCCAGGTATATTCCAAAAAATTAAACAACATGGAAATATAAGTCTAATTATTTCATGTCGGTCTGATTATCTGAATCTCTATATCCGTAATGATTTGCAAAGTGAAGGTCAAATTATTGAGGCGAAGGGTTTTAATTCTTACAACTCATGGGAAGAATCTATGAAATTGTATTTTGACGAAGATTTTAAACCTCGTCCAATTTATTCTTTTTCTCATCCAATCGTTCGCATTCCGTTATTTGTGAAATTACTTGCAGAAAACTCTTCAAATATAGGAGGTACTGCTGGTGTGATAGATATTTTAAATACCTACGTTGATAATATTGCGAATAATGTAGCGACCAAATTCAATACAATGCCCAGTTATATTAGATATTCTATATACGGTATAGCAGATTACATGGCAAAAAATAGAGTTGAATCAATCTCAGTGACTGATGCAAGAAATATTATTACATCTGCATTTGGAGGCATTGCCAATCCTTGCAACCAATCAATTCATTGGGCGGATATATTCTGTGATGAGAGAGTTTTCAGGAAAGATAAAAAAGTAGCAAAACTAAAATCATTTGGAGAACCAGAGTTTATCTCATTCTACTACCAAACAATAACATCTTATTTGATAGTAGATTCTATACTAAAAAATATCAGCGATTATAACGATATTTTCAAAGACGGAAATTTTGATTTCTTGCTAGATAATGGAAAAATTAAATATCAACACGTAGATCTTATAAAAGCTTTGTCTGTTTTTATACCCGAGCGATATGATGGGATCGAGATATATGACTGTTTGCCTAGTAACATCGATATTCGCTATCTATATCTTGTGAACGATTCATTTGAAGAAAGTATCGTAATTAGATCCACCGATCAGAAATGTTTTTCTCACAACACGCTCGACTGTATAAATAAGCACTTGGGTGGAGTAAATAGTCGGACATTAGAGATGTTTATTAAAGTATCGCTCTCAAAAAAACATCCCTATAATGCATATTTTCTTAATGCATTTTTTAAATCAAAAAATATTTCTCAAAGAGATAAACTTTGGTCTTCAAATTTAAAATACTTAGTGGTGCCAGTTAAACCGTCCGCCACTCATACTCCATATTTGACAGACCACGAATCAGAGCATTATGGTGAAGAACTTGGTGTGATTGAGGAAATTATTGAGTGGATTGATAATTGCAAAGTCTCAAAAATTAACAAAGATAGCGTTGAGCTTGCATCCATCATACTATGCTGGGCGCTCACGAGCCCAAACAGGATATTGAGGGATAGATCTACCAGAGCCTTAGTTAAAATATACCTAAATCATCCCGATTGCGCAATTCACAATATCGAAAATTTTAAAGATATAGATGATTTGTATGTAATGGAACGGATTATATGTGCCGTTTATGGCGCAAGCCTGATTGGAATGAACCCGGAATCGATTTCGATATGGAGCTCTACGATTTATAAAGTTATATTTGAACACGGCGCTCCGCCATCTCACTTGTTATTGAGGGATTACGCAAGGCAGACTATAGAACTCGGGGTCAAGATTAATGTTTTAGACGAAGGGATTGATTTAGCGAAAGTAAGACCTCCATATAAAAACAAAGTACGCCTTTCTAGAAAAGAAAGGGGGATTGATTATTATAAAAATAAATTTGGAGATGTGGGCATCTATTTATCTTGTAATAGTTTGGGCGACTTTGCTTGTTATAAAATAGAAAGGCACTGCAAATTTGTAACAAACATCCTTCTTTCAAAGCCAAGACCTCTAACATCTGAAGAAATGCTGGAATTTTTTAAGTCAAGCATTCTCATTAAATGGTCTAATAAAAAGAAAAAGGAATTTGAAAAATTGGAAAGTTTATCAAAAGCATATAACCATAACATTATATCAACGGTAAGTTATGATATAAAGAAATGTAAAATGCGTATCAACTTAAATAGTAATAAGAAGTTAAGTGTGCTAAAAAATGGTTTTGAAAAGATGCTTTCAAATAAGGAATTGCGAAGTTTCAAGAAATATGCAGAACCAGAGTTGTTTAATGTAGGGGGTGTATGCCGACGTGATTCAGTCAATATTGCCGCCGCAAAACAGTGGATTACGGATAAGGCTTACTCCTTTGGGTTTAATAGCAAAAATTTCCCGCATGATGAAAATTCCCGAGTGGATTATAGTCGGGATAGACCGATTAGAGAGCGTATAGGTAAAAAATATCAGTGGTTGGCATTTTATGATTTTTTATCAAAATTGACTGATAAGTATTGGATTTATAATTTTAATAATGTGGGAGAAAATCAAGTTGTACAATACACCGAACCGGAAGTTTTGGGTAGTCTAGAAGATATAGATCCATCCATTTTATTAAATTGCTTGAACTGTGAATCAGAAAGACCCGTCCCATTCTTAAAATTAAAAAGAAATTTGAAGGCACTCTCTGGTTCGGAAAATACAAAATGGCTTGAAGATGAAAAGTTAGATTTTTATCAAAAAAAAGAAGACATCCAGATTGAGTTTGGCAAAGATAAATTTTTAGTACTTTTTTCTTATTTCAATATAAAGAGCAGGGGTAGGATTAATTGCAATGGAAACCGAGAAGTTTGGAATAGGACGAATTCTTACGTGTTAAAGAAAAGAGATCTTCAAAAATTTCTCACACATATTAAAAAACTTCGACTGGAAGATTCCGGCGACTTTCTGCCTTCAGGTGTATATACGGGGAAGTTATATGAATATGCGAGAGGATTTAAGGATATATCAGACGATAGTCATTTAGGATTCAAGGAAAATGGTTTGGATATTACGCATACCGTATTTAACTTTTCCGACGACGGACGTATTGTTGATTTAGAAAAAGAGCATAAGGTTAATGTGTACTTGCCAAATTTGAAAATACGAGAGGCTCTGTCTATAACTATCAATCCCAATGATGTTGGAGAATTTCGAGATATTTCCAATAATGTTATATTTAAAAATTTCAAATCCCGAATTAATTCAGCAACCTTTGTAATAATAAAAGAAAAAGAATTTTTTGAATATTTAGAGAATAATGATTTGGTCTGCGTTTGGACATTAGGCGGTGAAAAATTAGTCCTTCCCGCAGCTTCTGAAGGCAAGATAAATTCAGGGCTTGTTTATAATTCCATCTTCATCGGAAAGAATAAAGGAGTAAAATTAGATAGCACTAAGAGTCGTGATTTCTATAAAAAAGAAAAGGGGTTTGTATAGATAATTGACAAAATTTCAGTCAATAACTATGTTGGAACCATTGAAAATAAAGCATTCCAAGCTAAAAACAACCTATGAAACTACAACGGAATACCTCGAAAAAAGTTTCCTTTATTCTTAAAAGAATGTGAGTTCAGATTCAATTATGGGAATGCCAATTTGCAGTTGAAAACTTTGAGGAAATGGATCAAATTGGCACTGGATGTCTAAACTTTTTGGAATTTTATCTATGCCAGCCCCAAAATTTATTATGAAAATAGTGATGGCGTTTTTTAGTATGTTGCTGTGTGTTGTGCTTTTTTTTAACACACCTTTGTGTGCGCAGCCTCAAAATGAAAGTATGCTTTCTGACAATCTTGATTTGTCAAAATATTCCTCCATACAGGCGGCGATAGACGCAAATCCTGGGAAGGTCATCAATCTGCCGTCGGCGACTTACACTATCTCTACAGCCTTAAAACTCACAACTAACGGTTCGGGGCTAAACGGTTTTGCAAAAATAATACAAGAGAATCCGAACGAGCCTATAATCGACATTGCAAATGCAAAATATGTCAAACTAAGCGGTTTAACCCTTGTGCGAAAAATATCAGACATCCCCGTAAACGCTGATGGAATAAGAGCCCAAGGGTGTGTAGGGCTTTCTTTGGAGAATGTGAGAGTTTTTGACAACAAGTCATCCGGTGCCGGTATAAGGCTGAATAATTGTATAGATGCGAGTATTGCAAACTGTCGGGTGGAAAATTATATGTGCATAAGTATAGACGATAGGACGGGAAGTATGGATTGGGGTTATGCCTTTAATTGTATAGACGGCACCGGCATTACTGTGAGCGAAAGCATTGATGTTCTGATAATAAACAACAGCGTGGTTGAGTATGACTTAAGACCCACTCGTGAAGTTAAGGAGAAATATAAGCTGGGGGATTTTGTGAAAATGAACCAGACAAAAGGCGAGTTGGTATCGCAAAAAACTTGGGATGAAAAATGGGTTTCAAACTGGCATCAAGGATCCGCAATTCTAGTAACTTCTCCATATAAAACAAGCCGTATTCAGCTTGTCGCAAACCGGATACGCAACGCCGCCCAAGGCATAGATATACACGCCGATAACGTTATAGTTTCGCAAAATATAGTAGAAAATTCTTTCATGGGGCTAAAGGCAATGCACGGCTCAAGGTGTGTAATAATATCATCCAACCAGTTTATTAAAAACGATCTCTGGGCCATAGGCGTTATGCCGGGTGCGGCGTCATTTGGGGCGTCCAAAGGCAAGCCGTCCAACGACGACGGCTCTACGATAATATCAAACAACATAATATCGCAGTTGGGTGAAGGAGACTCGGCATGGATATGGAATGGCGGCGGACGGGCTATTTTTGTTGATTTGGGGCAAAAAGATGAAAACCCGCCAATCAGAGACGTTATAATTTCAGGTAATATAATGTACTGTAGCGACGAAAATAACCCAAAATTCGCATATTCCTTGCTGATAAAAAAAGGAACAAAAGCAAGTAAGACGCCCCAAAATATAAAAGTTTCGTCTGACAATATTTTTAAAAAAGGATCAAAAGAAACCAAGCGCAACGATTAGATTATAATGCGCATATTTGAATTGCCGGGGTGAGTGTTTGTGGGGTTTGCGCAAGTGTATTTTAACTCATTCCAAAGTGCGTTCGGCTTTTTTTCTCATGAATTTTTTTATTTTGCCTAATGCCATTTTTATTGGATTCAGGGCGGAAGATGTAGGATTTTTAATGCCCACTGATTCTATTCCGACTTCGTGTCTTCATGGCACAATAAATCCTATCGCCGTATGTAAAACCCATTCTGCGATAAATTAAAACGAAAAAGTTCTAAGCTTCCTGCTTTTGGCGGCTCCAGGTTTTGTGTTTGTGGGGGAGATGCTTTTCTAGGATGGAGAATACGCCGCGCATTGTGATTGGCTTGAAAAGCAAGTCGTTGAAAACTTTGGCGTCATCGTCTATCTGCGTGTCGGCGGTTACGGCTACGACACGAATGTGTGAAGTGGCGGGGTTCGCCTTCACCATCTTGGCAAATTGTTCACCATTGATTTCCGGCATCCAAAGGTCTGTCATTATCAAGTCGGGCGTGGAGGTATTTAGCGCCTCCAACGCCTCTGCTGCTGATAGACATTCAATCACGTTTATCCCAAAATTCTTCAGAATGTTGCGCAAGACTTTTACATTCATCACAACGTCATCTACCACAAGTATTGTGGCGTCAAATGTTGAATCTTCCATGCTTACGTGTATGCCCGCAGAACCTGAAGATGAGTGTCTTTCAAGTGTGCCCGTGAAAATTTCTACATTTGCAAAGTAAAGCGTAAAGGTGCTGCCCACATTCACTTGGCTGGAAACTTTCACATCGCCGTCCATTTTTTCAAGCAGGCGTTTTACTATTGTAAGACCCAATCCTGTGCCTTCAAACCCGCCTTGACCGCGTATGCGCTGAGTGTTGTCTTGCTCAAAAGGATTGAATATTTTTTCAAGGTGTTTTGGGGATATTCCTATGCCGGAGTCTTTGATGGAAATTGTAAGCGCACCGCAGTTTTTATCTTTTTCTTCAAAAGAGATTTTTACATTGACGCTGCCTTTGCTTGTAAACTTTATCGCATTGCCAATTACGTTCATCAAGACCTGCTTTAAGCGCAGCAAATCCATCATGAGCATGGGTATGTCGTTTTGCACATCCACATCAAGTTGAATGCCGCGTTTGAGCGCTTCAAATTTGAATATGTTTGCAAATTCCATTGCTATTGACTGCAAACTAAGCGGCGCTTTGTGGATATCTATCTGGCCGGCTTCCAGCTTGGAAAGGTCTAATATGTCATTGATAAGATTCAGCAGGGTGTTTGCCGCAAAATTGATGCTCTTTAAATTTTCGACACGCTCATCTTGTTTAATCTTGGGGTTTTGCGTAAGCTCGGAATAACCTATGACGGCGTTGAGAGGCGTGCGCAATTCATGGCTCATTGTGGCAAGGAAGTAAGACTTTGCTTTTTCAGATTCCTGTGCGGCTTGCATGGCTTTTTCAAGCTTTTTATTTGCGGCAACAAGCTCTGTAACGTCAGAGGTGTTTTCAATTACGTTTGCTATTTTGCCCTCTGCGTCAAAGATGGGCGTTGCAACGGCAATCAAATCTCTTGAGGAAATATTCATCTCCATTTGCACCGTGCGCTTCTCTTTGATGGCGAGTTCCACAGGATACAATAGCGTGGAGTTCTGCGCATCTTTGGCGGAAGTGTCCGCAAATTTTGCGGCAGCATTGTTTGATGCCACAAGGCTTGCTTTGCCGTCGAACAGCATGATGGGCACTTGGATGGATTCCAAAATCATGCGGCGCTCGTTTTCGGCCGCCTTGGCTTTTTCCATGTGGCTGTGTCTTTCAAAGTCCAGCTCTGCAATTTTTGCGACGCCACGCAGGAGAGCTTCGTCAGACTTTGTATAGTCGTGATATTGCGTTACGTAATCCGCCCCCATGAAACCGCAAATTTTGCCATTTTCAAAGACGCCAACCACCATGCTGACTTTTATCTCGTCGGCTATGTGCAACTTGAGAAGTTCAGGAAAATCTGGGTTTTCAAAGCCGGGTTTTGTGGAATACTTTATAACTTCGCCCCTGCCGAATTTTTCCATCATCAGGTTGCCCTCGTTTTGGGGCACTTGGCCTATTTTAAATTCTTTATCTTTAATTTTAGGGTCATTCCAGTAGTTCAGGCTGGAGAAATCGCCGTTGTCGGGGTTGAATTTGTAGATGAACGCCCTGTCGGACTTCATATTTGTTCCCAGAAGCTGCAGCATTTTTGCGACTGTGGCTTCATGGTCTTCAGAGCGCAGCGCAAAGCTAAGACAGTCGTTGATAACCTTCTGGCTGTTGACGCTTGCCATGATTTGTTCACGGTGCAGATACTCCCTTGAGACGTCTCTAAAAACCAAAATTATCCCCTGCCTATCGCCATCCATCACGATGGGGGAAACACTGTCTGAAATGTGTATGCGGCCGCCGTTTTTGAGGGGCATATAGCGGCTGTTCTGCGGCAGAGCGCCTTCCGACCCCGACACTCTTTCAGTGGGCGAGGGCAATACGGAATCGTCAATTTGGGAAAAAATTTTGTAAACATCATTGATGTTTCTATTCAGAATTTCATCCAAAGAAACATTCATCAAACTCAATGCAACGGGGTTTGCAAAGGTGATGAGGTTGCTTTTATCCGCCGCAATTACAGCATCCCCGATTGAACTTAAAGTTGTTTTAAGCCTGATTGCCGCACCTTGCAGTTCCGTAATATCGACAGTTGTGGCGAGAAAGGCATTGTCTCCAAACACTCTTTCGGAAATTTTTACTATAGAACAGCGACGCCTTTGCTTTGCGTAAGTGTATTCTATGGATAGATTGTCGCCGGCTTTGACTTTTGGAAGATTCCTTTTGTAAGCTTGTGTAAATTCCTCTCCAAATTCAAATATTGATTTTATGTTTTCTGAAGTTGAGCCGCTTAAATATGAGTAACAAATATCGCCGTTTTCGAAGAATACAAAGATGTCGGACGGCAAATTTTTAAGCAGTATGGAGTGGCGTTTTGAAAGAGTGGACGCCCTGATTGATATGATGACAAGCACAACGGACAAAAGGGCTATCACTGCCAAACCCGCAGATATGTATTTGAAATTCAGCCTGTCAAAGAAGTCTGGCTGTGTGTGGTAAAAATCGACGCCAGACGGAAGCATGCCTATATGAAAGCCTTTTTGCGAAAAAATTTCCCAGTTGATTTTAAGAGTAGGCACGCGTTTGTCGCCGGAAGTGTCTGTGGCTTCGCCATCCAGAATACGCTTCACTTTTTCGCCGATGCTTGCCGCATATTGAATGCCGCCTATCATATAGCCGCCAAGCACATATTCCGGAGTGTCGTCAAAAAATACGAACACACTTTTGTCCGCAATTTTTGAAACCATCCCGATAAAGTCGTTCAAATCAGGAGATTCAGATGCCTTGTCTTTGGTGCTGCTCCAACTGTACACGAAAGTGCAGATTGGCTCTTTTGATATTTCCGATAGCTTTTCCAGAGCCTCTTTTGTGGAGTAATCGTTTCCGCCTAAGAATATAAATTCCAAGTCGTCAATATCGCTTTGCTTTGCGGTTCTTTCGCCGTTTTTGGAATGCTTCATTGTCTCTATCACGCCGAGCATATCCGCTTTGCAAATTGCGCCTTCTATGCTGGAGTCAAAAAAGGTTACCATCTTCTTGACGCCGGGGAACATCCTTTGCGCAAGCAGAATATTTTCCTCATAGGGAATGTAAATCTTTGATATGTACGTTGCGGGCCTTTGCGCAAGTTCGGGCGGGAGAGGCTCTATGGCGGCGGCCATCATCATGCTTAGGTCTTTCGGAAACTTATCAATATTCTTTGCTATCAGTGCCATTGCCTGCGGGCCAAAAGCCACCAGCATTTCATAGCGTGTTTTGCCGACTTTTCTTAGAATAGTTTCCAAATTTTGTTCGTCCGAAACAGAATCCGGATTATCCCAGTTTGATAGACCAACGTAGGAAATAGAATACTTGTCTATGGCAAATGAGGAATTGAAACCTTTGAGAAGCAAGCGTCCCCATTCAGTTTCAAGGTTCAATGATGAAACCATCAGGATATTTTTTTGAGACGCATGCGTGCCGTCCTCGGCAAATGCGGCGTCCATCATGAATACAAGCAGATGGGCGAAAATTAAAAATACTACCTTTTTAAAGCTCATTTTTTTGATCTAGGCGAAATAGAACCCCGCAATCAGTCCGCAGTGAATCTATATGGGTGTCGGATATTATTTTACGTATGTTCTTTGTAAAGACTAATAAGTAAATCTGTAAAAGGTTTTTTTAGGGCTTGGATTATAGAAAAGCCTAAACGCCCATATAAAATATTTTCAGATTTTCTTCAGTTTTTCCTGAAGGAATTTTTACGATCATTGCAGCTTTAGTATGGCTTTTTATCGGGGGTTTCCGCCCAAATATTAAGTAGGGCATTTGCGGATGAAAGCGGTATTTGCTTAAACCCGATTTTACGTTTATCTTCCGATAGGGCGATTTCATCATAGATGAATTTATCGTCAAAGCCGATTTTTTCCACATCCGAACTATCGGTGGAGTAAAAGATTTCCGAGATACCCGCCCAATAAATTGCCGCCAAACACATGGGGCAGGGCTTTGTGCTGGCATAAATTTTTGAACCTTCCAGCTTGAAGCTGGCAAGCAATTTGCAAGCGGAACGTATGGCGACAATTTCTGCGTGCGCAGTGGGGTCATTGTCGGATGTTACGCAATTACAGCCTTCCCCCACAATTTTACCGTCTTTGACTATGACTGCGCCAAAAGGGCCGCCCTTGCGGTTTTTAACGCCCTCAAGCCCTATTACAATCGCCTTTTCAAGATAGTCTTTGTCGTTCATAATTCTCAGGGTATGGCTTGGATGCGGATTATCAAGAAATATTCATGCAGTTCAAAATGTGCGTTAGGCTATCAAGAATTTCTTATGTAAAAAACTTGACTGTCGGCAACTATACTATGTGCTTTTGCGGCTTATGGACGAACCATCTAAGTTTCGCAATCTGGCAATTATAGCGCATGTGGACCACGGCAAGACAACGCTTGTTGATAAACTTCTGGAAGCCGGCGGCGCATACAGAGAAAACCAAGCCGTTACCGAACGTGCAATGGATTCAATGGATCTTGAGCGTGAAAAGGGCATTACAATTAAGGCAAAGAATACGTCAATAGAATGGCGTGGACACACAATAAACATTGTTGACACCCCCTGACACGCCGATTTTGGCGGCGAGGTTGAACGTGTGATGAAAATGGTGGACGGTGTTTTGCTCGTGGTAGATTCTTTGGATGGCCCGCAGGCGCAGACACGTTTTGTTCTGCGCAAAGCGCTGCAAGAAAATTTGAAGCCTATTGTTGTGATAAACAAAATAGACAGACCCAACGCCGTACCATTTGTTGTAAGAGACAAAGTTCTTGAACTTTTTATGGAGCTGGGCGCAAACAGCGATCAGTTTGATGCGCCCATACTTTACGGCTCTGCAAGAGACGGTTATTTTGTTGAAGATTTAAACGATGAAAAAACAGACTGTACCGCATTGCTGGAAAATATTGTAAGGCACATTCCGCACCCTCGCAATGCCGATAAAAATGCAGATTTCCAAATGCTCATTTCCAACATAAGTTGGGATGATTACGTTGGTAGGGTGGCGATAGGCCGCATAAGTTCGGGGTCTGTAAGGAAGGGAGATACGGTTTGGCTGAATAAGAACGACGGCTCTAAGCATCAGGGCAAAGTTACAAAGATGTTTGAATATTCCGCAAGCGGTTCAAAAGATTCATCAGTTGGCATTGCCGGCAATATCGTCGGAATTTCCGGTCTGGACAATGTAGATATTGGCGAAACTCTTTGCGCACGTGAAGATATGGAAGCGCTGCCGTTTATTGCAATAGATCCGCCCACAATATCCATGGAAATTTCCATAAACGACAGCCCTCTTGTAGGCAAAGACGGCAAGAATGTTACCTCTAGGGTTGTGCGTGAACGCCTATTGCGTGAAATGCGCACAAATATTTCAATAAAAGTTGAAGATACCGACAAATCTGGCGTGTTTGCGATGTCCGCCAGAGGCGCTATGGAAATTGCCGTGCTTGTGGAGACAATGCGTCGTGAAAATTACGAAGTTTGCGTGTCCAGACCCAAAGTTATTATGAGGCGGGATGAAGAAAACGGTCAGCTTTTAGAACCTTTTGAAACCATGTACGTTGAAGTTCCTGATGAATACGTAACGGGTGTGCTGAAAATTTTAAACACACGCAAAGCGCACATAGAATCAATGGAAAGCCGAGACGGTTCAGGGCGCACATATTTTCAAACTTATATCCCCACAAGAGGCATAATAGGTTTTGAGTTTGAGCTTGTTAACCTTACTTCAGGACACGGAATATTCTCCCACCTTTTCAGACACTATGCGCCGTATGCGGGCGACATTCTTGCACGTCGCACGGGGCGTCTTGTGTCTATGCAAACGGGCGTTTCAACACGCTATGCGCTTTTGGCTCTTGAAGACAGGGGCAAGCTTTTTGTCGCACCGCAGGAAGACGTATATGCTGGGCAGATTATCGGGGAAAACCCACGTCCCGAAGATATGCCCGTAAATCCTTGCAAAGAAAAACATCTGGACAATATGCGTTCGGCGGGCAAAGACCCTACAATGCAACTTTCACCGGTTTTGAAATTTTCGTTGGAGCGCTCTCTTGAGTATATAGACGGCGATGAACTCGTTGAGGCCACGCCGCACTTTATTCGTCTTCGCAAACGTGTTTTATGCGCCAATGAACGCCGCCGCATTGAAAAAGCCGCCAGTTTGGAATAACTGCGGCTTCCGCAAAAATTAAAGCAAAAGTTTTTTTACTTGCGTTGAAAAAACTGATGACGCTTAAGCAACATTGCCGGGTATTCAACAAATTTCCAAGAAAGAATTGCAAGTGTATAAGTTGCAATTAACGCTGCGGCAAAAGTTATGTTTGATGCCCCGCATGTGTAAAGAAGGAAATTTGCCACAGGCATGTGGTAAATGTAAACGCCGTAAGATATGTCATTTTTACGCAAAATCTTTTCCGCCAAATTTGGTTTTGTGTAGGCGGCAGAAAATATCGTCATGGACAAGACAATGAATAGCGGCAGTTGCCAAATGCCTTCTATAAGAGAAGGTGTCGTACCGGAGTATTTTAAAATTGTAAAAAACGCCAGATATACAAGCACGCATATTATAAAACGCCCTTGCAACAATTTATGAAAAAAAGTAAAATTCTGTTGGAAAAAAATCCCAATCAGAAACATAAATAAATTTGGGAATATGGAAGTTATATAGACTTTATAAATCAAAGAATTTTCCCACAAGGAATCGGTATCGCCAAGGCAGTACAACAAAATAGTATTGCCGAGGTAAAACAGAATTGCCAAAAGCAACAGATAAACGGGATTATTTTGTTTGAGTTTAAAAATGAGATATAAGAGCGGTAAAATTAGGTAAAATTCCAATTCGATTGGGATTGTCCAAAGTGAGCCGTTCAATGCCCCAACCCCGTAATCACGCATGAATCCAGGGGTGTAAAGCGGGTAGCTAAGCTGTGTGATATACCAAATCAATGTTTGAAGTGAAGCTTTAATATCGTAACCCGAAATGAAAACAGATGCCACCGCAATAGTTGAGCACACCCATAATGCGGGAAATATCCTCAGAACTCTATTGCGGGAATAGTCCCAAAGATTGCTATTGCGCTCAAAAGATGAGGATATGAGAAAACCGCTTACAAAAAAGAAAATCGGCACGCCCGCAAATGCTGTCAGCACGGTATCTTGCAAAATGGAAATATTAAAATACTTGGCATAATGATTAAAAAAAATAACCTGAGATGCGGCAAATAGCCTTATCAAGTCGAAGTTATTTTTCATCAAATAGGAAGTTTTATAATCAGATGTCTTCATATCCTAAGTAGGATTAATATATGCTTGGTTCAAAAAACAACTGATAACAAATAGTTTGTCTATTCTTATTGCAACATTTTTATTGGCGGCAGAAGGCGTCAAATTCAAATCCTTTTCGGGGACTTCTTGTGTTCTTAAACGAGTACATTTTTACCTTCTAAATTTATTCGCTTTGGTATTTTTCAAACTCGGCATTAAGGGAGTTTTTTGTGAAGGGCGCAGGGCTCACAATAATGCGGTAATTTAAGCGCAGGCTCTCATTGGCTTTCATACTTTTTGGGCTGTTGAGCAAATAGGCGTAAGATAAAAACAGATAATTCAAATCTCCATTCAAAACTTTTGGAATGTAATAGACGGTGTCGGCATCTTTGGGGTTGTCTTTATGGCTAAAGAGTGCGACGGCGCATTTTTTATCTTCCACCGTGCCGTTTAAAGCAACGGCGCCTGCGGGCTTTTGATACATTTTCCCAAACTCGGCTTCAAATTCCGGCGCTTCCGGATAGGCTTTTGAGGTGTTGCCATTGATGTCTATAAATTCAAAGTTGCGCATAAGCGGATTCGCACGTACGGCGAGCCCTGCGTATCCGCCCCAGCGCCTGCCGCCTTTTTCATTTTGAGTCGGGTGTCTTTCAAGCGTTAGGTTTTTTTTAGACGTAAAATCCATTTGCCAATCTATGCGGTAAATTCCATTTTTATCGGGCGGGCTTACAGATATTGTGCGTATCTCGGCAAGCATTATGTCGTCTGGTTTTGATTCCGTATAATAATTTATGTCCAAAATTATTGTCGTCGAAAAATCTTCATTAAGCTTGGCGCTTTTTAACGAGGTCTTGGTTCTGCCCTTATGTTTTTCGCCGATTTCCCAGAAATTGCTGCGGGATATTTGGTTCTTGTCGTCAACTAAATCAATATATTTCCATTGAAAAAATAGGCCGTTATGCCAGATGTGGTCTGAGGGTGCTTCTGCCAAAATTTCCGCCCCTTCAAGAGTACGCAACGGGTAGAAATACGGTTTGGGATATTTTGCGCCAAAATTGAATTTCCAAAGAATTGCATCGTCTTTGAGTAGGGCGATATCGGAATCGGTCTTTTGCCAATTATAATTTGCAAAACTAAGATGTACAATAGACATTAAAAAAAATACAGAAAGTTTTATGAAAATACGTATCATGACAATGAGTGTTAGGTGCTGTGAAGAAATAGACCTTTCCAAATGTCTAAAGCAAAAGTCTATTTTTTATAGGATATGAGCAATTCTTTCAGAATTTTCAATAACATATTCTAAATCCCTCCATCCCGCAAAGTAAGGGCTTTATAGTACATAAGGTTTTTTATGCTTTACTTATCGGCGCAGAGTTACTTTGTTATTTCGGATATTTTAATATTTTAACAAAGTGATGAAAAATTTAACAGGGATAAGAAATTCTCAAATTGATATAACCAAAGGGCTCTTATGCATAATAATGGTGTTTTCCCACTATTCTCGGTTGCAATGCAATGATATTATGACGCATACCGTAAGTGCCGTTGCGCATTGGATGACATTTCCTACGTTTGCATTCTGTTTTGGTTATGCTTGCCAAAAAGCTTATATAGACAAGATGCCTAACCATACCTCTAAAGCTTTATATACTTCTTATAAGTGCTTTGCCTCTTACTTTGTCATAACAGTTTTTGCGCTTATGACAGACCCTGCTTTTTCCAAAGAGATGTTGACGAATTATGCTTTTTTTGAGAGCTCCCATCCTTATGCGTCATTTATCATGCCTTATGGCATTTTTGCATTGATAGTGGCGTTTTTCCCAAAATTCTTAATCTGGTCTTCGGGGTCCGCCAAGAGGATTTTCTTCGTTTTAATGATTTCTATTTCTCTGACATTTTTGCATTTGATTGTTAATTGGGATGATTACAACCCTGCTGCGATTATAGGCTTCATCATAGGCGATTCAGGTCAAGCGCAGGGTTATTTTTATCCTATAACGCACTTTTTGCCGGTATATTTGATGGGGATGTATTTTTCGAAGAATAACATATTGAATCCTGATAAAAAACTTGTTGCGGCGGCGGTTATATTTTTTGTGCTGTTTTACTCGATAAGGCTTTATGACTATATGAGTCCGGCTGAGGCGCGTTTTAATTTGATAACCCGCAAGCCCACATCGTTTTTGGTGGTTCTTCAATCTATGGCGTCTCCGATAATTTTGTATGTAGTATCGGGCTATGTGCTTAAGTGTCTGCCGGATTTTGTGTGCAAATTTTTAAATTACATGGGCTATAACCTGCTTTATTTTCTTGTGATAAGCACTATGATATTTTTCTTCATGACAAATATTCCAGCGATGACAAATTTAAACGGTGTGTATGCGATACTGGGTTTTGTGCTGGAATTTTACGCCATGTATTTTATATCTACTATTGCCGTTCCCAAGAATAAGACCAACAAATCGATATCCGAATTTAAAAGCAGTGTAAAGTAACGTTCTTCGTCAAAGATTTGGGATGGGAATCAAAAAAGAAGCTCAGGAACTTTTGTAAGATCCTGAGCTTTTAAAATGGTGGTAGGGGTCGGATTCGAACCGACGAACATCGTAGATGAACGGATTTACAGTCCGCGCCCTTTAGCCACTTGGATACCCTACCAGTAGCCAAATAAAAATGAAATTGCGAATGTAGATTATTTTAATCTCTTGCCAAGCTTTTTTTCAAAAAATTTTTACAAACACAAAAAAGAACAAAATTCATAAAAATAGGATGTTGCATTTTTAAGCTTCAATACAATAATAACTAGGTTTTAAAAATTATGGAAAATACTTTGGTTAAGAAAGTTATTGCTTTATATCTATGCGTCTTAGCATCTTGCTTTGCCGCAACAGCACAGATATGCGTCCCATCTCCGTTGGAGCCTCTGTTTATCTCTAACGACAAGACAAACGCAGTCTATACCGCAGAAGGCATTGATTTGCGCAATCTGGGCTCAGGTTATGTGTCTATCAAAAATTTCAGACAAGACGTGAAGCATCCTGATTATGACTTGTCTGTAAATTTGAAGTTGCCCCGCTTTATGAAAATGTCTTTTTCTGCGGCGGACGCCACCTATTCAGACAAGTACCCTTACAACTCCAATCGTCTGAACCCGTGGATTACCGAGGAAGATTTTTCTGCCGAGTTTGAAAAAACGCCTGCGCAAGACGCCGTTTATGTGGGCTCAGGTAAAAATGGCCAGTATGCTTTGCTCAAGCTGCACGGGCACGGTTATCTTGCGCTTTTGCCGCTTACGGGTTCAAAGACAACCGCTTGGTTGCACGCAGGCAAAGACAATGTTATGAGTGTGCGTGTGGCAAATTTTGGCACAAGCTTTATGCTTGGGGAAGTGCCCGTAATAGCCTGGGCGACCGACGACAATCCTTATGAAGCAGTGCGCAAAGCTTGGAAAACAGCCGCATCGCATCCTGATATTGAGGGCAAATTCAGATTCATAGAAGAAAAACCGTATCCTGAAATGTTCAGCTATCTTGGTTGGTGCAGTTGGGAGCAGTACAAAAAAGATTTATACAACAAGCTCTTGGTCGATACCATAGACAAACTCAACAGTTGCGGCGTGCCTGTGCGTTGGATGTTGGTTGACGATGGTTTTCAAAATCAAGATTCTTTGCGCCTTAAAAGTTTTGAGCCAAATCTGGTAACATTCCCCAACGCTTGGGAAAAAATCATGGCAAAGAGAGACCCTTACAGGGTGAAGTGGTTTGGTCTTTGGAATTGCTTCTACGGCCTCTGGGAGGGCATTGATAACGACAATTCTTTTGGAGAATTAAATAAATATTTTATTAAAGTTGATGATGAAACGCTGATTCCTGGCGCATCAAAATTTGGTGCGGAATTGTTTTATGACGCATTTATGCAGTCTGCAAAAAATTACGGTTTTGACTTTGTAAAAGTTGATGTTCAAAGCGGCTACGTCGGCAAAATTAGGCATACGCCAAACGCTGTCGAAAGGGCGGTGTGGTGCTCTCAGGCATTGGAAAATGCTGCGGGCTCGAAGTTCGGCGGTGCGCTGATTAATTGCATGGCGCAAAACGGCATGATATTTTTCAATGCAAAAAACAGCTCGGTAATGCGTGTATCTGTGGATTATTTTAAGGGCAAACCAAATACGGCAAAGTCTCATTTGTACCAGTCTTACCACAATACGATATGGCTTAGCAATATCTACTGGCCGGATCATGACATGTTTCATTCCAGCGATAAAACTGCGGCTATGGATATGGCGATTTCTAAAGCAATTTCAGGCGGCCCCGTATATCTTTCAGATGACCCTAATGACTTTAATCATGAGCTTGCCAAGGCGCTTTGCTTTGACGACGGTATGCTTTTGCGCCCGCTCGCGCCCGCAGTGCCAACGCCTGAAAGCATATTTGATAAGCCCCTAGCAAACGCAAAAAATGCTTACAGAGTTATTGCGCCGCTTAAGAACGGCGCAGTTGCCGTTATGATGCACAATCTTTCGCAAGTGCCGGATAAAAATCCGCAGTTTAGAGCCGGTATGAGTTTGACAAGCGCCAAAGACCAAGTAGATGCGGACCCTGTAATACCTCAGAAGGCGTGGGTTGATCTTGATGACTATAAGTTTGCAAGTTCTATGGTGCGTCCAACTACTGAGGAGTGGAGCGTGCCAGAGAGGGAGCTTATCTGGTTTGATTGGCATGAACAAAAGGGCGGTGTGCTCAGGACTCGCGAGGAATTTACAATCACAAAACCTTTGCAGGGCAAATTAATTTTGCTTGTGCCTGTGCGTCAGGGTTGGGGCTTTGTGGGTTTGAGCAAGAAATTCCTCTCTCCGGTGTCTGTAGATTATTTTGAAATCATTACCAACGACGCATATCTTGCTGAACATTGCGTAATAAAGTTTAGAGACCCCGGCGAATTTGTAATCTATCTTGACGGCGGTAAACCCTTGGCAAAGGGGATTAAATTTGAATATCTGGGCAATAATTTTTGGAAGGGTGTTACAGATTTGACTTGCATAACCGTTTTCAAAGGTACTAGAAATAAGTTCGATCCTAAACCTTATTATTGATTATGAAAATATTTTTGAAAATATTGTTTTTGACACCGGCGCTGTTTTTGAGCGCTTGCGATACTATCAAGCTGAACACCGACATCAGCGATAATGGTGAGCTGCAAACTGCCGATGCTTCGGAAGCTGCAGTTTCTCCGGCACAGCTTGAAGGCCAAGGGGCTGAATCTCAGAAGCCCAAATCAAACTTGGAAGAACAAAAAAAGTACAGGTTAAAAACCGGACATAACGACTATTCAGGTTTTAATTAATCACAAAGTCGTTTAGATTTAATAAAATGGAATTGGGGCATTTGCCTTGATTCCATTTTTTTGTGTAAGCGTCGGCGTGTTCTTTTACGCCAAAAGCGCCTTAATCTGCGGCAAGGAAAAATGGATTAGGCGCTTATCTAAAAAGCGGTCGTCGCCAAAGAGCTTTTGCAAATCTAGGCTGGCGTCTGGCACAATACCTTTTTGCTCAAATTCAGGCTCAAGTGCGCCGCCCTTAAAATATATGACGCCGTTGCTCAAATTGCCGCACTTGCCCTCGTTCAATTTTTTGTGTACGAAACTGAAAAAAAGCGGAAGGGCGCAGACAGAGCGTCCAACAGCGTAATCGAATCTGAATTTTTGTTCTTCCAATCTTTGGTTGTAGGCAAATGCGTTTTTCAAACCAAGGGCTTTAATCATGTCTTGGACTGCGGCGATTTTCCTGCCTACGCCGTCAAACATGTGGATTTTTGCCTGCGGATAAATTATCGCCATTGCAATACCAGGCAAGCCGCCGCCCGTGCCAACATCGGCAATTTGAGCGTTTGCATTAGGCTTAAAAAATTCGGAAATTGCCGCACAGAATGCAACGTGTCTGTACTCCACATCTTCCATATCTTTGCGAGAGATTAAATTTACAATCTCATTTTTTTTGCGCAAGAGCTCGGCAAATTCTGAAAGTTTGTCTTTCTTGATTTTGTCTAGGCTTGGAAGTCTGTCAAATGCGCCCATGCTAAAATATCTCGCCCTCTTTAAAGAAGCGTTTGATTTCTATTGAGGCGGATTCTGCGGAGTCTGAAGCGTGGGCTATATTTTCCCTGTTGTTCAAGCCAAAATCCGCACGTATCGTACCGGCGGCGGCTTCAATGGAGTTTGTAATGCCAAGCAGATTGCGCACCCTTACAACGGCGTTGTCGCCTTCTAGTATCATGATTATTACGGAACGCCTGCGCATGAAATCCAGAAGAGGAGGATAAAATGGCTTGTCCACAATATGCTGATAGTGCTCTGCCAAAATTTTTTCATCCAGCTTTGCCATTTTGCAAGCGGCAATGTCTAGCCCTGAATCTTGAAAACGCTGCAGAACTTTGCCCGCTATTTTTTTCTCCAGACAGTCCGGCTTTAAAATCACCAATGTTCTTTCTTTCATAGTTGTTCAATAAAGCTTTTTGTTTTTTTTTACGCAAGGCAAAAAGAAAGCGCAGTGCATTCTGAACAAAAAAAAGCGCTTTGGTAAGAGCGCTTTTGTGAAAAATTAAAAGAAATGAATTTCGCAAAATTACATGAGCTGGTAATTTTCGGCATTGGGGACAGGGTCTATCGGCTTTTTCCCGAATGCAACAACATCGGGAACCAAGCGCTCCTGAGATTTCACAAATGTCCAATCATACTTAAATTCTTTCCCTGAATATGCGGCTTGACGGCCGGTAATCATCATCAGGTTTGAGTCCAACATAGTTTTGATTGTATTGACACATTTGCCTTCACGTATTGCTGTAATCAAGAAAAGGTGCTCTCTGGATTCGCAACGCATGGTTTCGTTTTTGCGGTCAAATGCCCAAGGCTTTTCGCCGACTATTGTGTTTGATTTTGGGTGCAAACTCATTGTAAGAACGCCCTTTGTGCCCACAATTCTTTCATAAATTCCGTAAGAGGTGTTTGCTTCTTGCCTGCCTTTTGCACAGAGATGCACGCCGTTTGCGTAGTCATAATCCACCGTAAAGTGTGAGAAGCGATTGCCATACTTGCCAACAGGATAATTTATATTTCTGCCGCCGTAACCAATGACTTTTTCAGGCTTTTTGTCTTCGCCGTAGAACCAGCGACAAACGTCAACATTGTGTATCATTTGGTCAACAATGGAGTCTCCGCTAGACCAGATAAAACAGTGGAAATTGCGTAGCTGATACTCAACTTCGTCGATGTCAAGCTGTTCATCCCTGACGGGCGCACCCGCATAATAGGGGGAAAGCCAAGCGCAGTCCATCGCAATTATGTCGCCAATTTGACCGTCTTCAACACGCTTTTTAGATTCCTGATAACCTTCATCATATCTGCGCTGAGTGCCGGAAATTACGCTGACATTCATGCTTTCCGCAAGAGGTATAAGCTCATACATTTTGCGTAAAGTTATGATGTCTGTTGCAAATGGCTTTTCCGCAAATACGTGTTTTTTTGCCATTATAGCCGCACGCATTTGTTCTGCACGGAATATTGCGGGGGTTGCCAAAATCACGATATCGGCGTCTGTTTGCATGATTTTTTTATAGGCGTCGAAACCAAAGAATTTTGTTTCATTGGTAACTTTGTACATGTCGGATTTTTGGTCTTTAAATTTTCTGTCCAAAAAATCCAGAGTCTGTTTTTCCGCCAAGGCAAGCTTGTCTTCAAAGAGGTCTGCAATGGCGATTAACTGGGTGTTAGAGTCAGCCTCAAAGAGGTCTCTTACTGCGCCATTGCCCCTGCCGCCGCAACCTATAAGCGCAACTTTCAGCCTGTCTGAGCCTCGCACTTGCGCCATTGAATATTTTGGCAACACGCTCGCCGCCCCGAGTATGCTTGCCGATTTAACAAAATCTCTCCTATCCATATATATTCTTTCCTTTTAAGTGATTGGAAAAAATGTATAGTTTAGGAGAGATTATGCAATACGTAAATTAAACGAGCTTATAGTTTGTTGCGTTTGGAATATTTCCCACAGGCAGCTTTGCATTCAGGTCTATGACGTCTGGCACAAGTTTTTCCTGAGATTTTTGCATCGTCCAATCATACTTGAATCTTTGACCTGAGTATGCGGCTTGGCGGCCGACTATCATCATCAGGTTTGTGTCTAAAAGAGCTTTAATTTTATTCACATGCCTGCCTTCACGCACTGCGGAAAGCAAGAATGCGTGTTCCGCCGACAGATAATTTACGGGTTTTTCAGACTTAAATTCCCAAGCGTTTTGACCGATAATGCGATTGTAGTCTGGGTATGTGCCCATTTCAAGAATGCCCTTTGTGCCTACGATTTTTTCCATGATAACAGAGGCGCTCTTGGGTTCTTGCCTGCTCATGGCGGTAAGCGTTACGCCGTTTGCATAAGTATAATGCACGGTGAAATTTGAATATCTGTCGCCATATTTTGGAGAGGGCAGATCAATATTTCTGCCGCCATAACCCCAAACTTCTATGGGGTTTTTATCGTCGCCAATCGCCCAGCGACACACATCTACATTGTGTATTACTTGGTCAACAATGCAGTCTCCGCTACTCCAGATGAAGCAGAAAAAGTTGCGCAGTTGGTAGCGCAAATCATTGGGATCGCCTTCATCTTTATGGTATGCGTAGCCCGCATATCCGTTTGAAAGCCATACGGCTTCTGCGGATAAAATTTCGCCGATTTGACCGTCTTGCACACGCTTGATTGACTCAATATACCCCTCATGATACCTGCGCTGAGTGCCTGCTACGACGCTGATTTTTGCTTTGTTGGCAAGGTCTATAAGCTCATACATTTTGCGCAAAGTAATGATGTCTGTTGCGAAAGGTTTTTCGGCAAACACGTGCACTTTTGCTTCAATGGCGGCTTTGATATGTTCGTACCTGAATATTGCGGGGGTTGCCAGTATCACTATGTCAACGCCGCATTCCAAAACTTTTTTATAGCCGTCAAACCCCATGAAAATGCGCTCCTGCGGGATGTTTAACATTTCAGATTTTTTTTCAGGATAAGTTTTGTCTAAAAAATCATTTGTCTTTTTGAGAGACTCAGGGATTCTGTCTTCAAAGATATCCGCCATGGCAAAAAGCTGCGTATTGCTGTCTGCGGTAAATAAATCTCTGAGCGCGCCCGTGCCTCTGTGTCCGCAGCCAATCAGCCCAATTTTGATTCTGTCCGAACCCTTGACTTGCGCCATTGAATATCTTGGCAAAACGCTCATAGCGCCCAAAACGCCCGTTGTCTTTACAAAATTTCTCCTATCCATACATATTCCTTTTTTTTAATTTTATCTTTTACAATTTAAAAATTCTTTTTGCATATTTGCGGCAAAATTTGCGCTGTCTTTTGCGAGCAAAATTTCAGAGACGGCGACAATTCTTTCAGCACCCGTCAGTGCAACATCTTTGAGGGTCTTCATATTCACGCCCCCGATGGCAAACCAAGGAAGGGTTGGCGCAAAATCTGCAACAAGGCGCACAAGTTCAAGCCCCACGGCTTTTCTGCCGGGCTTTGTTTGAGTTGCATAAACCGGACCTACAGCAAAATAATCCAGCACGTCCCTCAATGCTTCGGCAGATTTTGCCTCAATCAAAGAATGTGTTGAGAGCCCAAGCGGTTTGTCCGGACCTATAATTTGCCTAGCCCTGCAAGGCGGTATGTCATCTTGACCAATGTGCAAGCCCACATTTGGCAATTCTGCCGCAAGTTCAATATCGTCATTGATAATCAAGGTTGGGGAATTTGGGCTTTCAAAAAGGGGCAGAATTTCAAGAGCCATTTGGCGTCTTGTTTTTGAGGTCTCTTTTTTTGCCCTAAGCTGGATTACCTTTGAGCCGCTTTCAATGAGCGCACGGCACTTTGCGAACATATCGCCAGGGGCTACATACCCCGTGTCCAAGATGGTGTATAAAATTGCGTCGTAAAATCTGACCGAATTTTTCCCCATATTATTTGTGGGAGTCGTCAACTTGATAGTCGTCAATATGCACTGCCGAGTCTTGCGCAACACGCATAGATACTGACGGTGGTATTACGTCTTTTGAGGAAATTTGCTTGTAGATAGGCTTATGCACCAAGCCCTTAAAAGATATGACTTTTACATTTATGTTGCCCAGTTTTTCAACGCCCAAATGCTCTCTGAAGGCAATGCTAAGCGCACTTTGCAGTTTATAAGAAAGTTCCGCAAGGCTTTGACCCGCCTCAAGGGCAAGCTCTACATTCAGACAAAGCCTGCGTCGGCGGAAATAGATTTGTATTTTGGGCTTGTTCATAGCGCCCATTCCGTAACAGACGCTTTCCGCCAAGTCATTCAGAGCGCCTCTTGAAACTTCTACAACGCCTGCGCTATTGTTAAAAAGGCGCACGGGCTTAAATCTGAGATAAATTTTACGCACAAAAAACAAGACCAGCAATGTCAGCAAGATAACCCCGAAAATTTCCAGAGCGTGCTGTTGTGTTGCCAAAATTTTTACAAATTTTATAGCCTCTAAAAAATACTCATAGGCAATCTGCATGAAGTCTGAAACGTGCTGCGCCCACTTTTCTGCGCCGGAAAGATGCTGTGTGGAATCTGGCGTAGAGAGCAATGGCTCCGCCAAATGTGGGTTTAAACCTTCAGAAGGGGGCGGTATTAGGGGTGTTTCAAGAATGGGCGTTACTGCGCTTTGAACGCCTGAAGCTTGTGTGGGAACTTGCGCCAAAGCTTGTTCCACCGCAGGCTGCGCTGCGGGTGCTGCTTCGGCCGCTTGCGCAACCTCCGTAGCCTGCGGGGCTGCTACTGCCGTATCCTGAGGTATCTTGGCGTAAACTATTTTTGCGTTTGATGCGGTAGATGATGAATTCATATTGAAAAGTTGGTTGAAATAATAGGTATGTAAAAAAAATCTTCAAGTTATAAATCAAAGCTTAGCTCATCCGGCCATTCTCTATCGTGCCCGTCGGCGGGGCATTTTTTGCAGGCGTCTAGGAGCATGTTTTTTTCAAGAATCAATATATCCCTCTTGCAGTCAAGATTGTTGAAAATTTTCCAGAGCATAAGCGAGGTGTTTTTCACATCTATATTGTCGTCAAAGACGGCTATAAATTTGCAGGAATTTATGAGGTTCTGAATCAGGCTCAGCTTACGTAAAATGTCAGCCCCGCATCTGGAGTTTTTGGATAATGAAATTGCGCAAAAAGCGCCGTCAAAAAATTCAACATCCCTTACAAACTCTAAGTTTTCAGAAATTTCCGCACGCAGTTTTTCAGGCTCAAAACCCGTATAGGAGTACGTTTTGCGCTCGGGCTCACCGTCCAGCTTTTGCGTCAAATCTATTGCCATTTTTGACCCGTAAAGCGGCTGGGGCGCAGAGTGGTCCAAAACATCCAAGACGCCAGTAGAAAAAATAATATCTCTTGAAAAATCCAAACGTTCTTTGAGGAGTTTTGCCACAGATTTCAAGTCCGAAGGATTTTGGTCTTCATCTAAAACAATCAGGCTTTTGCAGAAACTCATCTGCCCCTGTCCCCATAATCCGCTTGCCAACTTCTGAAAATGCGCAGGGTACTCTTTCAAAATTGATACGATGGCGTTGTTGTGAAACACGCCTTCCCAAGGCAGAAAATAATCTTTAACTTCAGGCATTACAGATTGCAGCATGGGTAAAAAAATACGCTCTGTGGCCTTTGCCAGAAAACAATCTTCCATGGGCGGTGGGCCCACAAGCGTTGCGCAGTAAATGGGCGACGCCTTTCTGGTAATGCAAGTAACATGAAAAACAGGATACATGTCCGCCAAAGAATAATAGCCCGTGTGGTCTCCAAAAGGGCCTTCCAATCGCAATTCGTCCGGATCAACATAGCCTTCTAAAACAAATTCCGCATTAGCCGGGACTTCCAAATCTATGGTTTTGCATTTGACGGTTTTAATGCCGGATTTCTTAAAAAAACCCGCCAACAAAAGCTCATCTATGCCTCTTGGCAAAGGGGCGGTTGCCGAGTATATAACCTCAGGCTCTGCGCCTATTGCAACGGCTACGGGCATGCGCATTTTTGCTTTTTTATACTGATGAAAAAAATGTGCGCCGTCTTTATGAATATGCCAGTGCATACCCGTTGTGTTTTTATCAAAAATTTGAAGCCTATACATGCCCAGATTCTGAGGCCCGCCTTCCAGTGGCTTTGTGAACACCAAAGGCAATGTAACAAACCTGCCGGCGTCTTTGGGCCAGCATTTGAGCACGGGGATTTTTGTGAGGTCAACGGCGTCTCCCATTTCCACAACCTCTTGGCAGGGGGCGCATTTGCCTTTGTATTTAGAGGGCGCAATTTTTATCAGAGGCAGGATTTTCTTTGCCAGATTGAAAAATTCCGAAAAAGATTTTGGAGCGGCGGTCTTCATCAAAGAGGCGATTTCGTCGCCGGCAGAGGCTATATTTGCGACATTCAGCGCCATAGCCATCCTCTTGTCGCTGCCAAAAATATTTGTCGCAACGGGGTAGGCGCTTGCCTTGACATTCCTGAAAACCAGAGCTTTCCCGCCGCCTTCAGATTTTGATTCCGCATCTGTAATTTTGCTGATTTCAATTTCAGAATCTATGGGCGTGTCTATAAATTTGATTTCATTTGCCGCCTCAAGAGAGGCTAAAAATTTTTGCAAACCGCTTTTCACTTTGCACCCCATTCTTCAAGAATATTATTTTTAACGCCCATTGCCGATATGATTCTTGCGCTGATAAAGTCTAGCATGTCTTGCAGTGTTTTTGTCTTGTTTTGGTAAAATGCGGGCGTGGGCGGAAGCATGATTGCGCCTGCTTCCACAAGAGACGCCATGTTTTTGATATGCGTAAGCGCAAGCGGAGTTTCACGGGGGACTATGACAAGCTTGCGCCTTTCTTTTAGCGCAACTTCCGCCGCCCTGCATAGTAGATTGTCAGCAATGCCGTTTGCAAGCTTTCCCAAAGTTTTCATTGAGCAGGGCGCAACCGCCATAGCGTCAAAAATGAACGAGCCGCTTGCCATTGGCGCATAAAAATCGTCATTTGAAAACAGTTTCAAATTCTGCAAATTTGAATTTGGCAAGAGCTTTAAGATGTCATCAGAGCCAAGCTCATCTTTCATTATCAGCTTGGCGGAATCTGTGAGCGTGCAAAAAACTTCACAGTCTAAAAGGAGCAAATGTTTTAGCAACTCTACGCCGTAAATTGCGCCCGATGCCCCGCTTATTCCCACTACAATTTTCTTTTTCATCGTCAAATAAAAGTGTCTCCAAGAATTCCGACCAAGACCAAGGCGGATATTGAAACATTCATATAGAAAAAAACCAAGCCTATCTTTTTTAGACCGTAAAATTTCATCACGCAAAGCCCGCAAAGATAAAGAAATGCGATTATCCCAACGCATACGGTATAAACTAAGTCTAAATCAAATTCTTTTTTTACACCCAAAAGAAAAATTACGCTGCATAAAAAACAGATTGCCGCCAATCTTGAGGCAAATTTTAGACCAAATTTTGAGGGGATTGAAAAGAGTTTGTGCTCTTTATCGAAGTCAATATCCTGCATTGAATAAAACAGGTCGAAAGCGCAGATTTGCGTCATGCTTGCCAGCGCTAAAAATACTATTCCCATGTTTACGCCGCCCGTGATTGCAACCCATGCGCCCAACGGCGCAAGCGCTATTGCCATCCCTAAAACCAGATGTGCGCTTGCGGTAAAACGCTTTGTGTAAGAGTAGAAAAATATCCAAGCAAGTGCGGGAAACGCCAATACGAAACACAAAAAGCTTAACATATAAGCCGCCGCAAAAAATATTGCGGAAGATAAAATTACAAAAATGAGTGCGGCATTTTTTGAAATTTCGCCGGAAGTTATGGGTCTATTTTTTGTGCGAGGATTTTTTGCGTCGAATGTTGCGTCAACTATTCTATTAAAGCCCATCGCCGCAGAGCGTGCTGCGGTAAAAGCCACTACGATAAAAAAAATCTGCAAGGCGTTTATGCCGTAATTTTCTCTATATGCAAGTATGACCGCACTCAGCGCAAAGGGCAGCGCAAAAAGCGTATGACCAAGCTTAATCATTTCGGCATAGGTGAGGGCTGTTTTGAATAATATCACTCTGTTTGGATAGTCTTTAATATAAGTTTTTAGTGCAACTAAATTTATTAGAAAAGTTGACAAAAGCTTGGTGTTAGGCAAGATGTTTTCAATGCTTAATAGGCAAAAAGATTTAGGAATATCTAGAATGTCAAAAAAAGAGGCGCTTGAACTTTTGGCGTCGCCTTCTTGTATGACTGTGGGTGAGCTTGCCCTGAAAGCCCGCAACCATTTGCATTCAGACAAAGCCTATTACACCATTAACGCCGCAATAACATACTCAAACACTTGCGAGGCGCTTTGCCCTATATGCTCTTTCGCCCGCAAAGAGGGTCATCAAGAAGCCTATATTATCACGCCGCAAGAAGCCTACAACAAGGCGAAGATATTTTCAGAATCAGGCGCATTAGAGCTTCACATGATAGGCGGCATGTATTCAAAGCTCCCGTTGGAATATTATGTTGAGCTTATAAAATCTATGCGCAGGGCGGATGCTAAAATAAATATCGTGGCATTTACCGTTTCTGAATGCGTATTGATGTCTAGGGTTTCGGGCAAGCCTTTGGAGTATGTGTACAAACTTCTGTTGGAGGCTGGCTTAAACGCAATACCTGGCGGCGGGGCGGAAATCTTTGAAGAATCTATACGCCAAAAAATTTCTCCCAACAAGCTCAGCGCTCAAGAGTGGCTGGACGCCATGCGGCAGGCGCATAAGTGCGGCATTAAGACAAATGCGACAATGTTGTACGGCCACATAGAAAGCCATGAAGACGTTGTGAATCACCTATTGATGTTGCGTAATTTGCAAGATGAAACTGGCGGCTTCAAAGCCTTTGTGCCATTGCCTTTCCGCAAGGGGGCTAGTGCGGTTGGCTCAAAATCTTCCGGCGTTTATGATTTGAAAATTTGCGCAATTTCCAGAATTTTGCTTGATAATTTTGAGCATATCAGAGTGCCTATAACCCACTATTCAGATAGGATGGATGAAATCCTCCTGCACTTTGGCGCAGATGACATAGGCGGTACGCATTGGTCGGAAGAAGTTGCTGTTGCCGCAGGCGCAGTGCCTCAGGACAGGTCTGAAAAATATTTGCTAAACACAATAACAAGGGCGGGCTTTAGGCCTGTCAAAACCAATTCAAACTATGCGATATAAAATTGGAAGAGTATCTTACATAAACAGCCTGCCCTTATTTTGTGCAGACTTTCCCTTTGATTGCGAAATCATCAAGGGGTATCCTGAATTTCTAAATTCTCTTTGCGCAAAAGGGCAGTTGGACATCAGTTTAATTTCTCTTTGGAGTTACGGCTCTATCAAAGAAAATTATGAAATTTTGCCCAACTTTTGCATAGCCTCAGACGGTGCGGTCAAGAGCGTCTTGCTTTACTCAAATTACTCCATAGAAAATTTGAAGGGCAAAAAGATTTATCTTACCGGAGAGTCTAAGTCTTCTGTGGACGCCTTCAAAGCATATTGTCTTGAAAAGTTCAGCTTCAATCCTGAAGACTGCAGGGTGAGAGATATTGCCGAAGCCGAGGCGGTATTTTTGATAGGCAATCCGGCGTTGGCTTTCAACGGGGCGCAGTACAAATTCAAATATGATTTTGGGGTGCTTTGGAAGGAGCATTTTGGTCTGCCAATAGTATATTCCGTGGCGGTGGTTAAGAAGGAGATTTTTGCGTCGGTAAAGGATGCGCTCATGCAGACTTTTTCAGAATCTCTCAAAAGTTTTTCCGAAAATAAGGAAAAATTTTGCGCTTTGAGCACGCAAGATTTTGAAGATTTATCTATGTCTCCCGATGCCGTTAGAGAATATTTTGAATCGTTGATTTTTGAGCTTGATGCGGAAGTTTTCAAAAAATCTTTGGAGCTTGCAAAAAAATATGGAGCTTTTGGACAAAGTTAAGAGTGGTCAAAGAATCAGCCAAGAGGAAGCTCTCAAAATTTATGATGAGGGCTTTTACGCCCTTGCAAAAGGCGCTGTGATGCGCAAGGAATTTTTTGGTTTGGATAAATCTGCGGGCTACATAGTCAACAGGATGATAAATTATTCAAATATCTGCTCTGCAAGATGTAAATTTTGTGCGTATCACGCCAAGGCGGGTACTGTTGCGCCGTTCAAACTGGATGATGAGCGTATCTTAAAAATCGTTGAAGAATCCGTGGGCATGGGTGCACTTCAAATAATGTTGCAGGGCGGTCTAGACCCAATGTTCACGCTTGATTGGGCAAGCGGGTTGCTTTCCAAAATACGCAAAAAATTTCCGTCTTTGGGGCTGCACGCATTTTCTCCTTCGGAGCTTGTGCATTTTGCGCATGGCGCAGGTGTCTCTATTTATGAGGCTTTGCGGCTTCTGAAAGAATCCGGCTTAAGTTCTATGCCGGGGGCGGCAGACTTGCTTATAGATGAATTCAGAGAAAAATATTGCGCAGGAAAATGTACGGTTGCTGAGTGGAAAGAAGTCATGCGCTCTTTGGCGAATCTGGGTTTGCGCTCCAGCGCAACTATGACATTTGGCATGGGTGAAACCCTGCAAGACAGGCTCAAACATCTGCAAGTTGTCAGGGATGTTCAAGATGAAACAAAGGTCTTTGACGCCTTTATAGCGTGGCCGCTTGCGCCTGAAAATACTGAGCTTGCGCATATAGAGCGCACGGGCTCTGTCGAATTTTTGAAAACTCTGGCGCTTGCCAGAATCTTTTTGGACAATATTAAAAACATCCAGTCCGGCTGGCTTACGGAGGGGCTCAAAATTGCGCAGATAGCTTTGCAAATGGGCGCAAATGACGTCGGCGGAATATTGATGGATGAAATGGTGGTGAAGGCGGCTGGTATCGAAAACACCGCAAGCGCTTCAGATATGGAAAGGTCGATATCGGCTGCGGGCTTTACTCCATATCTCAGAGATAACTTTTATAATTTAGTATGAAAACTTTAGATTTTGCAATAACACCCTGTCCCAATGACATATTCTCATATTTCTATTGGATGAAGGAAAATGACAAAAGCAGAGGTGAATCTGCGCCATTCAAATTTTCTTTTTTGGATATTGAAGATTTGAATAGGGCCGCAGCCAAAGGTAAATTTGCCGTAACAAAACTTTCGTTTCCGGCGTATTTACGCAACAAAGATAAATATGAAATTTTGTCGGCGGGCGCCGCTTTGGGGATTGGTACAGGCCCGGTATTAATAGGCGTAAATAAAAAAACATTTTTTGAAAAACTTAAAAATTCCGAACTGCCGCCAAAAATTCTAGTGCCGGGGTTGCGCACTACGGCGACTATGCTTTTAAAATTTTTCTTGAATGGGAAAAACGCCCAAATACGCAGCGTAAATTTCAGGAAAATTATTGAGCTTATCAAAAAAGGAGAGGCTGAGTTTGGTGTGGTTATACATGAGGGCAGGTTTGTCTATGAAGATTCCTCTTTAGATTTGGTTACAGATTTGGGAGAGTATTGGACATGGAAAACGTCTTTACCCGTCCCATTGGGCTGCATTTGCGTACGCAAAGATTGTCTGGAATTTAAGAGTGAAATTGAAGAACTCATACGTAAATCTTTGCGATATGCGTTTGACAATGAGCCTAAGACGCTGCCCACAGTAAGAGATTACGCCCAATATCTTGAGGAGGATGTGCTCAAAAAACACATACACTCTTTTGTCAACGACTATTCTTTTGACTGCTCGGGCGTGTTGTCGGAAATTTTAAAATACATAGAATTTTCAAAATAAAATGCCCTACAAAAAAGCGATATTTTTTGCATACCTCATAGAGGCGGAAGAAGTCATAAAAAACTTCGGCTTTGAGATTGTACAAGATGCGCCATTTAAGGTTTATGGAAATTCCAACGGTGTGATATTGGCTCTGAGCGGCATAGGTCAATTAAATGCGGCAAATTGTTTCTGGCATACGCTTTCTAAATTCCCCTTTCTTGAGGCTTTGAACGTGGGCGCTGCGGGCTCTCTTAAAGAGGATTTCAGCCTTGGGGAGATTCTTGAGATTGAAAGCGTGCGCTCTTTAGACATCTATTTTAAAAAAGTTTTTTCTCTTGAAACTGAGGGGAAGTTTAATCGGGCGTCTTTGCTTACTGCTTATGAGCCCGTAAAAGATTTTGATTTACGCAAAAAATACGCAAGCCTTGCGGATGTCGTGGATATGGAGGCTGCGGGGTTTTGTGCTGCGGCAAAAATCAATAATACGCCCATAAAAGTTTTAAAATTTATGAGCGACTTTTCCGCAGAATGCGACATACCTCAAAATATAATTAAGGTGCGAAAAGTTTTGAACGCACATTCAGATATTTTTAAATGAAAAGACGTATAAGGAAACATCTCGGCAAATTTATATTCAGCCTGCTTTTTATTGTGGCGGGCCTGATATTTTGGACTTATTGTCTGTGGGAAAATGAAATCACCGTCATCATTGCCGACTTTGGCGTGTATCTAAAAAACAGCACTCAGATTGTCGGCAAAGTGCCCGTTTATGCCTACCCGATAGTGGTGTTTTTTCTGCCTTTATTTTTCTTGCCCGTAACGCCCGTGTTTTTTCTGGCAGGGCAAAAAATTGCCAACGGCGACGCCACTTTTTTAGAGATGTATCTTGCCTGCGGCATAGGGCTTACGCTCAACATAATTGTGTCATATTTTATAGGCGGGAAATTTGAAAATTACGTGGACAAACTCTTGCGTAAAAAAAATATAGATGTGCGTAATTTTTCAAAAGACAACGAGACGGAACTTATCACTCTTGTCCGATTGATTCCGGGCAACCCTTTGACTGTTCAAAATTATCTCTTGGGTTTTCTGCGTGTAGATTTTGTGAAGTATTGCATATTTTCATTTCTCATACAATACCCCACGTTGTGGGTCTATATTTACTTTGGCGAGAATATGTTTGGCGGGAATGTTAGCGGTACAATCACCGCAATTAGCCTGTTGATTGTGATTTCTTTGCTGGTGAGAATTTTTTACAAAAGATACAATTCTAAAAAACGCTAGTGGGTAATTTTCTAAACAGAAGCGATGAAATTTTGAGCGTGGGAGAGTTTTCCAGACGCTTTAAAATGCTCATCAAAACTTCTTTGCCTGAACTTTGGTTGAAGGGTGAAATTTCCAACTTAAAAACCTATTCAAGCGGACACACTTATTTTACACTCAAAGATGAAGACGCTTCAATTTCTGCGGTCTTGCTTAAAGGTTATTCAAAGGGTTTTCTTTCAAAACTTGCTGAGGGTGCGAAGGTGCTTGTCTTCGGTGAAATCAGCCTTTATGAGCAAAGGGGTAATTATCAGATTGTCGTCAAGGCGGTACTTGAAGACGGGCTGGGGGAACTTGCAAAAAAGTTTGAGGCGCTAAAACAAAAGTTGGCTTCTGAAGGTTTGTTTGATGAGGAAAATAAAAAAGAAATTCCGTATCTGCCTCGTAAAATTGCGCTGGTAACTTCGCCAAGCGGCGCAGTTGTGAAAGACTTTGTAAGCATAATGAGGCGCAGGGGTTGGGCTGGAGAGCTTGTGATTTTGCCCTCAAAAGTGCAGGGCGAATCGGCAGTGGCTGAGCTGATTGAGCAGATAGATTACGCACAAAAAGAAGATGATTTTGATTTGATTGTTTTAATGAGGGGCGGCGGCAGTCTTGAAGATTTGGAGTGTTTTAACGACGAAACTTTGGTGCGCGCCATTGCCGCTTGTGCCAAGCCCATAATATCGGCGGTAGGGCATCAGACAGATTTTACCCTTGCAGATTTTGCATCCGATATGCGTGCGGAAACGCCCAGTGCTGCTGCGGAATTTGTATCCAGCAATTTTTTGGATTTTACATCGGAATGCGAGAGAGCGTTTGATGATTTGGAAGAATTTGTGCGGCTATATTTGGACAAGCTTGAAAATTCCGTCAAGATTGCGGAACAAAATTTGCGTCTGCATTTGCCACAATATAAGATTGAAAATTGCCAAATTACTTTGGATGAAATTTCATCTAGGTTGGAAAACCTTGCGGCATTAACTTTGAAAGAGCGCAGGGAAAATCTTTTGACAAGCCTTGCGCTATTACAAAATTTGAATGTGAGTGGCCGCTTGGATTTGCTAAAAGCAAAGGTTGATTCAAACCTTGATAAATTAAATTCGTTGAATTTTACATCCGTATTAAAACGTGGTTATGTTGCAGTTTTTGATGATGAAAACAATGCGCTTACAAGCGCAAAAAGCATCACTCCTCGGAAAAATTTGCGCCTAAAGTTTCACGACGGCGACGCACTGGCAACAGGCAAGGGCGACTAATTCATTCAAATCTATTGCCATTTAATTGGGATATGCTCTAGGATTCATTTTATTAAAACCGTTTTGAGAGCAAATTTTCTTAAGATGGCTGACGGAAAATTATCGTCATTTGCGGTAAAAAGATTTCAAAAAAAAGCTCCGAAAACTTCGGAGCTTTTTTGAAATTAAATTTAAAAAACTATTATTCTTTAGACATCGTCGCTTCCGTGGCAAGCTCGGTATTTGCAGAAGGCGCTCTGCTTGTTTTTTCATCCTGCGGATTTTCTTGAGCGCTTTCTTCAACTGATTTTTTTGGCGCTGGGAATGTGATAATTTTACCGCAGTCTATAATTTCTTTAAGCTGCTTGCCGTCTATTGTTTCATGCTCCAAAAGGGCTTCGGCAATCTTATCAAGAGTGCTTCTGTTGGTGTTCAAAATATCTCTTGCCCTAGAGAGCTGGGCTTCAACAATTTTTTTGATTTCCTCATCAATTAATTGCGAGGTACGTTCGCTCAAATGGTGCTCACGGGCTATCTCTTTGCCCAAGAAAACGTGGTCTTGATTGCCGCCGTATGATATTGGACCAAGAGGGCTCATGCCCCAGTCGCAGACCATCTTGCGGGCAATGCCAGTTACCATTTTTATATCTTCAGACGCCCCCGTTGTGATGTCGCCAAAGACAATTTCTTCGGCAACTCTGCCGCCCAAGGTTGCGCAAATTCTGTTTACTAAGTTTGTCTGTTTTTCTGAAAAAATATCTTTTTGCGGCGCAAACATTGTAGAACCAAGACTGCGACCACGAGGTATGATTGTAACTTTGTGTACGGGCATATTGCCGCTATCTATCAAAGCCTGTATCAATGCGTGTCCGCCTTCATGGTATGCGGTGAGTTTTTTCTCGGCAGGCTCCATCAATTTTCTGCGTTCACGACCGTAGAAAACTTTGTCTCTGGCTTCGTCAATATCCGCCATTGTAACTTGCTTTCTGGAATTTCTGGTTGCGGTGATTGCCGCCTCATTGAGCAGATTTTCAAGGTCTGCGCCGGAACAACCCGGCGTGAGCTTTGCAAGAGTTTCCAAATTAACTTCAGGCTCAATTTTAATTTTCCTTGCGTGGACTTTTAAGATGGCTTCTCTGCCGATTAAGTCTGGAAGGTCTATCATTACTTGTCTATCAAACCTGCCTGGGCGCAGGAGTGCGCTGTCGAGAACATCGGGCCTGTTTGTGGCGGCAATTACTATTATGCCTTCATGTCCCTCAAAGCCGTCCATTTCTACAAGCAAAGAGTTTAAAGTCTGCTCTCTTTCATCGTTGCCACCGCCCAAGCCTGCGCCTCTTTGCCTGCCCACGGCATCAATTTCATCAATAAAAATTATGCAAGGTGCAGTCTTTTTTGCCTGCTCAAACATGTCTCTTACACGGGCTGCGCCAACGCCGACAAACAGCTCCACAAAATCCGACCCGCTTATTGAATAAAATGGCACGTTTGCCTCACCCGCTATTGCACGGGAAAGCAGAGTCTTACCAGTTCCGGGAGGACCCACCATCAGAAGACCTTTGGGGATTTTTGCGCCAATTTCAGTGAATCTTGCGGGGTCTTTCAAGAAGTCCACAATTTCTGCGACTTCTTCTTTAGATTCGTCGCAACCGGCAACGTCGTCAAAAGTAGTTCTATCTTTATCTGGAGTAAGAAGCTTTGCCTTGCTTTTGCCGTAGTTGAAAGAGTTTTTGCCTGTCATGCGCATGGGGCGCATTATGAAAAAGTATGCCGCAGCAATCAGAATTATGATTGGCAAAATTGTAATAAAAATATCCGCCCAATCTGTATGGGAAGGGCGTTCGGTAATTTTCCAAGGAGATTTTTCATTGGTCAATTTTGAATAGACATCTTCAGAGATTCTGCCGTTGAATGCGAATTTTAGTTCCCTAGGGGTTTTGTCGGCGTCTTTGCTTGAGGCTTTAAATGCCGGGTTTTTGATTATGCCCTCAACCAAATACCAATTTTCGCCGGCCTTTGAATCGCCCTGTATTGTGAGCTCTAAGATTTGATCTTCATTGGCTGCGGTAACCAACTGCTTAATATCGAAAGTTTGTGTCTGCGACTTGCTTTGCGACGATATTGAGACCAGCCCCAATATTAGCAAAATTATACCCGCCCAGACTAAGAGAGTCTTGAATTGAGACTTGTCTGGCTGGGGAAAATTAGGTTTTTTTACGTTATTACTCATAATAAAATTTAAAAAGAGGGGCTAAGTATCAGTATTATGGCAAATACGTCAACCTAAATACGTTCTTGGAATCAGGCTGCACTTTGAACGCCTCATTGGGCGGGCATTGAACGGGCCATGCAATTTCATTTTTGTACACAACAAGCCAAACCCCCGAACGCTTCATTGCAGAGATTTTTTTATCGGAAAAAACCTTTGAAAGTTTAAGCGGTTTTTCAGAACCCAATGGCGTGTAAGAATCTGAATTTTTTGGCAAACGCAATGTGAGCGCCGCATTTTTTGGCAGGCTTAAATAAACGCAGTCTTTGTGGGGAATTTTTTTTGAAGAAATTTCTTTGAAAATTCTTTCATCAATTTTTAAATTCTCCAGCAAAATTTGAGCGCCGCAGGCGAGAGTATTTTTGCCTTCTTTAAGCTTTATTGGCTTAAAATTTGTCTGGGGTTTGCTTATAAAAAGTTCCAAATTTTTTGCGTCGTAATTGATAAAATCTTTACCGAGGCTGAGCTTTATGTTTTGAGATTTTTCCATTGCTTCGGCAAGCTTGTCTAGGTAGTCGGAGCGTGAAAGCGCACTTGAAGAACTTTTCTCTAAAAGTTTGAAAATAGCCCGCCTTGCCAGCGCCTTATTTTTTGCCACGAATTCTGTAAGCAAAAGAGAATGCGAACTTTTTACGGGGCGCAAAGAGAGTTCTTTTTCAAGCGTGCAAGATAGGGCGCAAGCATCTTCTTCAAGCAAATTGCGGCTGCGAAAAAGTGCGCATTGAAAATCTGAATTGGAAATTTTTTCAAGTTGCGGAATTATCATATTGCGCAGTTTGTTACGCATGAAGAAACTCTCAAAATTAGATTCATCCTCCCGCCAAGAGATATTGTTTTCTTTGAGCGCATTTTGAATGTCTATTTTTTTTACATGCAAAAGCGGGCGCACAAAACAAAGGCCAAATGCGTGTGAAACTTCTTTGGGCGCAGACAAGCCTTCCGTTCCCGAGCCTCTCATGAGGCGCATGAGCATGGTTTCTGCAACGTCCCCAAGATGGTGCGCCTGCAAAATTGCCCCCAGATTAAATTTTGTGCAAGACTCTTTGTAGAAATTCAAACGCATATTGCGCAGATTTTCTTCGGAAATTTTTTTTGGTTTAAGAGTGGATTTTTGAGAGTAAAATTTTAACCCCAAATCTTTTGAAAGCTTTGCTGTAAAACGCTCATCAATATCGGCGTTTTCACGCACGCCGTGATTAAAATGCAACACCACGATATTCTTTTTATGACCTTTAAAAAGGGCTGCAAAACTTGTGAGCAAATATACCGAATCGCTACCGCCAGAGCACGCAACGGCGCAGTTTAAACCGCTTTCAAAAACTTCATGAATCTTTTTTAGCGCCAACTTTGAATATGTTATTTGGCTGGGCATTTGCTATGCGTCTTTCTTGAAAGATTTTTTCTTTATGCGCCTTATATCGTCGTAAATTTTTAGGATACGGGCTTCAGATTCTTCTATTTTTTTTGACGTCATCATAGAGACACCGCTTTTGGTGTAAAATTTGAGTCTGGATTTTAAGAGCTCTTTGATTTTTTCCTGCGGGTTTTCAACATTGAGCAGGGGTCTTGATTTGTTGAGGGAGGCTCTTTCCAAAATCTCATCTTCAGACGCAAATAAAACCACGCTGATGCCTTTTGATTTTATGAGCTCCGGCATGCCTTCAACGCAGCAGATACCGCCGCCGCCCGATATGACTAAACTTGAATTTGGTTTAATATTTTCCACAAATTCTCTTTCCAACTTTCTGAAATGCGCCTCTCCGAATTTTTCAAAAATTTCCGGAATTTTCATCTGTGTAGATTCTTCAATTTTTGCGTCAATGTCTATAAACTCAAAGCCCATTTGCTTTGCCACCCTGCGTCCGAGCACGGTCTTGCCTGTCGCCATAAACCCCAATATAAAGAGGTTTGGCTGCCTTGAAAATTCCGAACTTTTATTTGCTTCCGACATCAAAAACTATTTTGAAAAACGCCAGTCCACAAGTGTAGCCTGTGGAATTTTGCGCTTATTCCATCTGTTCCAAGCGAGCTTAACCGCAAGGTCTATGGGTTTGTTTTGGGGCGGAATATTGTCCGCCATTTTCCACGCCACCGCCCCCAGCCAAGAGCCGTCGGCAAGCGGAATTTGAAATCTGAAATTTTGCCCGTTGCCAAAAATTTCAGGCGCTCTTTGCAAGAGAACGCTTTTGATTGTGAAAGTTGGCTCTCTATTACCTTCGCCAAAGGGATGCAACATTTCAAGCTCGTCCAAAAGATGCAGCCCAATGTCGGATGGGTCTATCTCCATAGAGATATTAATTTTTGGAGAAAAGATTTCAGCACTGCTCATTTTTGAGATGATTACGGAATCTAATTTGTCTCTAAATTCTTTTATCCTGCCAAGTTCCACCGATACGCCCACCGCCATTGGATGCCCGCCCCAAGAACCCAGAAAATCCGAACATTCCATCAAACATTCAACCATGTCCAAGCCAACAACGCTTCTGCCTGAACCCTTTGTGTAGCCGCTTTCATCAACCTCACCAAAGACTATGACGGGCTTGTGAAATTCTCTTGAAAGCTTGCCCGCTATAATGCCCACAACGCCGGGATGCCAAGATGCTGAGTTCACAATTATACAAGTGCGGCTTTCCAAATTTTCGTCCTTAATTTGCTTCATGGCTTCCTCAAAGACGCCACGCTCAATATCCTGACGCTCTTTGTTTATGTCGTTGAGTTCGCAAGCGGCACGGAAACAAACCGTGAAGTCTTCACCCAAAAGCATATCCAGAGGCAAAGATGCGTCTGCAAGCCTGCCGCTTGCATTTATCCTAGGCCCTAGTTTGAATGAGATGTCTATGGGCGTTATGTCTTCGCCGATGGCAATGCCGCTTGCCTGTATCAGCGCCTGTATGCCCTTGCGTTTGGAGGTTTTAAGCCGCCTTATGCCGTGTCGGGCAAGTATTCTGTTTTCCTCGGTGAGGGGAACTAAATCCACAACCGTGCCCAGCGCAACAAGCTCAAGATAATCTTTGAGGTCTATCAAAGAATACCTTTCGTCATTAAGCGTTCTGAGCTCATTACGCAGACCGTGCGCCAGCTTGAACACGAGCCCCGCCGTGCAAAGCTGGCGCCAAGGCGTAGATATTACCTCATAAACATGCGGGTTTACGAGTATATAGTCTCTCGTAGAAATTAATGCGTCTTTGGGTTGGTGGTGGTCTATAACAATCAAGTCTATATTTTTAGACTTCAAAAATTCTATCGCCTCAAGGGCGTTTGTACCGCAGTCCAAGGCTATAAGCAAGTCTGGCTTGCCGTTTGCAAGCGCCCTCTCAAGGGCTGCGCTGCTTAGCCCGTAGCCTTCATTCATGCGTCTTGGCACAAAATATGAGGGTTTTGCCCCAAGCTTTGTGAGCACTTCTACAAGCAGTGCCGTAGAGGTAATGCCGTCAACATCATAGTCTCCAAAAACCAATATACTTTGCCCCTTGTCTATGGCGGAGATTATCCTGAGCACGGCGTCGCGCAGATTTTTTAGGCGGAAAGGGCTGTCCAAATCGGCAAGCTTTGGGTTGAGAAACATTCTTGCGTGTATGGGGTCTGTAAAGCCAAGTTGCGAAATTAGAGCTGAAAGTATGGGGCTTGTGCCCAAGTAAGAACTCAGGTCGTTTGCAAGTTTTTTGTCATACTTTGTGTAAATCCATTCCATACTGGGTTGCTATAAAAAATATCGTAAGCAAGTAAGTAAAGGCTAAAATCATATTCCAACTTTACACTGATAGGCAAACAAAATATTGGGCGAGGGCGTATTCATACATGTTGTAAAAATGTCTTCTGATTTTTTTGCGCTATCAGAAAATGAGCCTTTAAAAAAATTGGAAAAACAAATAGAAACAGACCTAGTAAAAAAAGTCTGGAAAAAGAAAAAATATCGCAAAACCTCATACGATTGAGAAAAATATTGGATTAAGTTGTTTTTTCTTAGATAATTTTGCCTCAAAGGGCTTAAAATCAGCAGAAAATAGGCGATTTTATTTGACGTAAGCTGTGTTATAAATAGAGTTTAAGGTTAATTTGAAATCGAATCACGCACAAGCTTTGTCTATGCGTGGGCTTGTTTTTCTACATTTATAAAGATAACTAAACAATATGAAAAATAAAAATACTGTGATTACGGATGCTAATGAAGCAGTAGCTTCGGTGGCATTTAGAGTGAGCGAAACTATCGCCATATACCCAATTACCCCCTCGTCGCCAATGGCGGAATTCTGCGAAGAATGGGCGGTAAAGGGACAGAAAAATATTTGGGGCACAACGCCGGATATCTCCCAGCTTGAGAGTGAAGCGGGCGTTGCGGGTTCTGTACACGGGGCTTTGCAGACAGGTACTTTGGTAACAACATTTACGGCTTCTCAGGGCTTGCTTCTGATGATACCCAACATGTACAAAATTGCGGGTGAGCTTAACCCAATTTGTTTGCATGTTTCCGCACGTGCTTTGGCGAGTCATGGTCTTTCAATCTTTGGCGACCATTCAGACGTAATGAGCTGCCGCCAGACTGGTTTTGCAATGCTTTGCTCAAACAGCGTTCAAGAAGCGCATGACTTGGCTATGATTTCCCATGCGGCAACGCTTGCTTCACGCATACCTTTCTTGCATTTTTTCGACGGTTTCAGAACATCTCATGAAGTCAACACTTACACCCGTCTTACAGATGCGGAAGTTGCTTCCATGATAGATTATGACAAGGTTTTGGCGCATCGCAGCAGGGCTCTTACGCCAGATGCTCCTGTAATCCGTGGCACAGCGCAGAATCCTGACGTATTCTTCCAAGCATGGGAAGCGCGCAACTCTTTCTACGACAAGTTGCCCGCCATTGTTGAAGCTGAAATGCAAAAATTTGCAAAGCTCACGGGGCGTGAATACAAGTTGTTTGACTACGTGGGCGCAGCAGACGCCGAAAAGGTGATAATCTTGATGGGCTCTGGTGCGGAAACTGTTGAAGAAACGGTGAAGCATTTGCTTTCAAAGGGTGAAAAAGTTGGCGTACTGAAGGTGCGTTTGTTTAGGCCTTTTAGCTTGAAACACTTTGTGAGCGTCTTGCCGAAAACCGTAAAGACTATCACCGTTTTAGACAGAACTAAAGAACCTGGTAGCCTTGGAGAGCCTCTTTATTTAGACATTGCAAGCGCAATCAGCGAGGGCAGGGGTACAGCTCTTATAGAAAAATCTTTTGATCCAAAATTGCTTTGCGGCAGATACGGCTTGGGTTCTAAAGAGTTCACTCCCGCAATGGCAAAGGCTATATTTGACAATATGTCAAAGCCCGACGCCAAGAATCACTTTACCGTTGGCATTGTTGACGACGTTACAAATCTTTCTTTGGATTATGACAAGTCTTTCGATATTTCTGACGACAAAGTTTTGCGTGCGGTATTTTTTGGTCTTGGTGCGGACGGCACTGTGGGCGCAAACAAAAACACCATCAAAATTATCGGCTCTGAAACGCCGAATTACGCTCAGGCATATTTTGTTTATGACTCCAAGAAAAGCGGCGGTATAACAACCTCTCATTTGCGTTTCGGTCCTAATGAAATCAAAGCGCCATACCTTATAGACAACGCCCAGTTTGTCGCCTGCCATCAGTTCTCTTTCATGGAAAAGTACGACGTGCTTTCTCGTGCCACAAAGGGTGCTACATTCTTGCTTAATTCAACACATTCCGCAGACACAGTCTGGAATTATCTCAATGCGGACGTTCAGCGTCAAATCATTGAAAAGCAGCTTAAATTCTACGTTGTTGACGCTTACGACGTGGCAAAGAAAATGGGCATGGGCGGCAGAATCAATACCATAATGCAAACCTGTTACTTCGCAATTTCAGGCGTGTTGCCAAAAGATGAAGCCATTGCAAAAATCAAAGGCGCTATTGAAAAAACCTACGGCAAAAAAGGCCCGCAGGTTGTTCAGAAAAACTTTGACGCAGTTGACGCTTCAATAGCAAACCTATTTGAAGTAAAAGTGCCCGCTTCTGTAACCGCAGAATACGGCATGCCGGACCCTGTTTCTGAAAAAGCCCCTGAGTTTGTCAAGAAAGTTACCTCTGTAATGATGCGTGATGAGGGCGACAAATTGCCAGTATCGGCGTTGCCCGTTGACGGCACTTGGCCAACCGCTACAACACAGTGGGAAAAACGCAATATCGCAATAGAAATCCCATCTTGGAATAACGAGCTTTGCATACAGTGTACAAAGTGCGCCACAATCTGCCCTCATGCGGCGGTGCGTGCAAAGTTCTATCCGGATGCGGAGCTTGAAAAAGCCCCCAAGAGCTTCAAACATACGACATTCAAATCTCGTGAGAATCCGGGTTGCTCTTTCACAATACAAATTGCGCCTGAAGATTGCACCGGTTGCGGCGTATGTGCGGCGGTCTGTCCAGGAAAGAGCAAAACTGATCCAAATCAGAAAGCGCTCATGATGGTTGAGCAAGAACCTATACGCTGTCAGGAAGTTGACAACTTTGAGTTCTTCCTCAATATCCCTGATCCAGACAGGCTCAAGCTTGGTTACACAATCAAGGAAGTTCAGTTCCGCAGACCTCTTATGGAGTTCTCCGGCGCTTGCGGCGGTTGTGGCGAAACACCATACATCAAGATGCTTACCCAACTTTATGGCGACAGGCTCTTGATCGCAAACGCAACGGGTTGTTCCTCAATTTACGGCGGCAACTTGCCTACGACGCCTTATGCTGTCGATAAAAACGGCAGGGGTCCTGCATGGGCAAACTCACTCTTTGAAGACAATGCGGAGTTCGGCTACGGCTTCAGGCTCAGTTTGGATATGAAGGAAAAAATGGCAAAAGAACTTTTGCAAAAGCTTGCGCCAAAAGTCGGCGATGACTTGGTGTCTTCAATCCTGAACGCAACTCAAGAAACTGAGGCGGATATTCTTGCCCAGCGTGAAAGGGTGGTGGCGCTCAAATCTAAGATAGCTTCCGACACATCTTTGGAAGGCAAATCTTTGGGCGCACTTGCCGATGACTTGGTAAAGAAAACAGTGTGGATTGTCGGCGGCGACGGCTGGGCTTATGACATAGGCTACGGCGGCTTAGACCACGTTTTGGCAAGCGGCAAAAACGTCAATATCCTTGTCATGGATACTGAAGTTTATTCCAACACTGGCGGTCAGATGAGCAAATCTACACCAATAGGCGCTGTGGCAAAATTCGCCTCTGAAGGTAAGGCAACTCCAAAGAAAAATCTGGGGCTGCTGGCGATAGGCTACGGCAATGTCTATGTGGCTGAAGTTGCAATGGGTGCAAAAGATATTCAAACTATCCAAGCGCTCACAGAAGCCAATAGCTACAACGGTCCATCTTTGGTGATTGCGTACAGCCATTGTATCAACCACGGCTACAACCTTGTCAACGGCCCATCGCAACAGACAAAGGCGGTCGCAAGCGGATACTGGCCACTCTTTAGATACGACCCACGTAAGATTGAAAAGGGCGAAAACCCATTCAAGCTTGACTCCACGGATCCAAAACTTCCCGTTGCCGAGTATATGAACAACGAAGGCCGCTTTAAGATGCTCCAGCTTGCAGACCCTGCAAGAGCGGAGAAACTCTCAAAGTACGCCCAAGAAATGATAAATACTCGTTGGGAAAATTACAAACGTATGGAAGCGAGTCTTGCCCCAACCCCTAAACAATAGGTTTTGGCAGACTTGTTTGGCGAATAGTTCCGTTTACTTCGTGAACCTGACTGGGAATGTACATAAGTACAATTCCCACCCAGGTTCACTTAGCAAGCCTCACTCTTCATCCAAACCGTACTGCCAAAACGTTAAAGTAAAGGTGGGTTTCCAAAATTTTCTTTAAGGGTTAAAGAAAGTTGGGTTTTGTTAAAGCTACAATAACTGCGTTGCTGCGGGCGCTTCGGCACTGGTCGTGT
>JAVBLZ010000018.1:0-38949 GCA_031553045.1 Opitutales bacterium
CCAGATGCCCTTCTAAAATCACATCGCACAAGCGCAGCATGTGCCGCTATTGGCATCGTCAAATTGCGCTTCAGGCGAGTATTTGAAAAAATCTGCGGTGGAAGCGTACATGCGTACGTGCCCAGTGCAGATTTTTTCAAAACGGAGCATCAAGCGTAATTTCACGATGCCCCAAGTTGAGCAATAAGGGTATTGAAATCTGGTAGTATTCTTTGAAATTGAGAGATGGTTTCAAAAGGTAGTGTGGAGTTTTCTTGGAGTGTCCAGTGGGGATTTTGAGTTATTAGGTCTTGGGTCCAATCGAAGTATTCTTTGTGGTCGGTACGAAAGTGTAGGGTTGCGTTTGGTTGGGAGAATTTTGCTAGCAAATCTAAAAATTCGGGTTGGATTAGTCGGCGTTTAAAGTGTCTTTTTTTTGGCCAAGGGTCTGAAAACATTATGAAGATTTTTGCTAACTTTACGTTTTTAGGGAGGGATTCAAGATACTCGCTGGCTTCCGCCTTTATGAAAAAGGCATTGCGGGCGTTTAGATTCTTTGCCCTGCGCTCTCCATCTTTTATGCGTTCGGTGATTAGGTCTATGCCTATGCAGATTTCTTGCGGGAAATTTGCGGCGTAGGCGCTAAGATAGTGCCCTTTACCGCAGCCGATTTCAAGCGTAAGGCTGGGTGTATCTAAGCCTTGCGCCTTTGCGTTTTCTAAAACTTTTGCGTTTTGCTCTTTCAAGGCGTCTATATGTTCTTGCCTGCGTTTTGCGGCAATTTCGAGGCCCTCTTCTTTGGTTTTTCTAAAATTCATCGTTCAATAGGTTCTCAAAAAAAAACTTTTTTTTCAATTTTATTTTCAGAAGATTTTTTGAGATTTGCAGATGTTTTATTTACCCAATAAAAGCGCATGAATATCACTGACACAAGGTTTGCGCAAATCAAAGGTATGATTCATTTTTTAGAAAAAATCCTATTTTTGTCTAAAAATATTTGACTCTTTTCCATTTTTTTCTTTATTAGAATGATATAACCAAATTAAAGGGGATTACATGAAAACATTTTATATACTTACCGCTTTTGCTTTTGCAAACTTGCTTTCAGCCACAGATTACTATCTTGTAAATGTTGGGGGCACAACACAGCCAAAGGCGGGCGTGATTAAAATTTCCGCCGCAGGCAATGTTTATTGGGAGCTTGAAGATGAAGAAAAAGTCAGAACTAAGGCCACACAAGTGCCTGGGATTAACGATAACGTCTTTTACACAGGGCAAACCCTAAGCGCTAGCAGTCAATTCCTTTTGATGAATGACAATACGGGCACTACTGAAGACCCAAAACGCAAAGACAAAGGTGCGTTGCCAATAGATGCGAGCGGCCGCTATATTGCCCAGTACAACAATTTTACGGTGGATTACACATCCTCGGGCTCTGCCGTCTGGGAAATTTGCTCCAGCAGCGACACTTTTAGCGGAGAAATAACAGGTTCATTATTCAAAATAACGGGCACTTTTGAAAATAAGTCCGCCGGCAAAATCAACATAAGAAGAGCCACAAACACTCCTTTAGACGTTGAAATAAACAAATTTTTGGTAAGTAAAAGCGGGGCTATCACCAATTTTGGGTCCTCCAATACCAATACAGTCAGAGATTTGAACATTACTGATTTTACAGTAAAGCTTACCGACACCGCCACAAGCGCATCCAGCTCCATATTCTCTTCTGAAGTCAGTTCCTCAATAACAAACCTGACTGTTGAACATTCTTTCACTCTGGCAGCCAACAATACGATCAAGGTTACAAATACGAAGACGCAGGGTACGGGCGGTTCTATAACCTTAACCTTAAATACCACCACAGGTTCCACGAAAACAAATTACGAGCTGGGCGCTTTCACATTGGCGAAATCCGTAGATTTCATCATTGGCGACGGCGTGAAAAAAGTTGAAATGACAAGCTTTACGCAGGACGGCATGTATTTTACACCCAAAGCAAGCGTTGACTCCTGCGTGATTACCAACAAAGGCAATCATACAATAAATTACGGCGATGCCAGAATGGTTATGGCGCATCTTAAAACCGGTTATACGATTGAGGGCGATTTTATAATAAGCAGCGCTAAACAAGTTACATTCCGTGGTGTGAGCGCAGACTTCAAAATCAAAGGCGCAATAGTCAATAACGGCGTAATACTCTCCGACGATTATTATTCGGGAAACAATTTGGGAGATTATTCAATAACGGCAGGCGGCATAAGCGGCGGCAATGGGACACATGGCATACGCATTTCAACAACGGATGCCGCACAAAGTAAGACCGTAGAAAATGGCAACTTTACAATAAATTTGAATGGCACAAACAAAAACATCTATACATCCAGAATACATGATATGTCATATTCTTCCACCCAAACGGAAGCTGATGAGATTTTGGGCGGTAAGATTAACTTGAATATAACCGGGGGCGAAGGCTTTGAACAATATCTGACTGGGCAAATCTATTTGAGGGGCTCTATAACCGTGAATAGCGGCACACTGCATTTGCGTGCGGACGGCAACAATACGACCAATCGCCTTGGAGTATCAAATATTGTTTTAAACGGCGGTGTGTTTAGCGCTGTCGGGGCTGGAGACACCATAGAAACCGTAAACAAAATAGGGCTTGTAATCACAAAAGATATGACATGGTCTGCCGGTATTATTGAAGTTGATATTTCCGGCGCAACTTCAGACTTGATTGAAGTTTTAGGCACTCTAAACAATGGGAATACAGGAATTAAGCACACCTTCAATTTCAATGCAATTAGTGCACTTTCTGAGAATGAGTATAAGATTTTAACCTTTGAAGGCACCGATTTTTCCGAAAGTGATTTTGAAGGTTATCTTAGCGGCTACGACGTTTCTTTTACTTTAGATTACACCAACGGTGAACTATGGGCAAAATTTGCACAGATTCCCGAACCCAGTTTTTATGCGACAATATTTGGCATAAGCGCCCTACTTTGGGCAGTTAGAAAAAGAAAAAGACACTAGGCTGTCTAAAGCCTGCGGCACAGCATCAAATTTAAGCGTACGCTTTAGAAATTAAAGTGTGCGCTTAAATTTTTTTCACCCAACTTTAATGAGCTTACTTTAATTATTAAAGTAAGTTTTGGAAGAACATCATCTCTTTAAGAAAACCTTCTTTCGATATTGAAGTAGGTTTTGGAGACAGACTCTCACTTCAATAAACCCAACTTTAATCATTAAAGAAATTTTTGGAAGCACCGCCCTTCTTTAATAAACCCAGCTTTAATGAGCCTACTTTAATTGTTAAAGTAAGTTTTGGAAGAACATCATCTCTTTAACAAAACCTTCTTTCGATATTGAAGTAGGTTTTGGAGACAGACTCTCACTTCAACAAAACCAACTTTAATCATTAAAGAAATTTTTGGAAGCACCGCCCTTCTTTAATAAACCCAACTTTAATGAGCTTACTTTAATTATTAAAGTAAGTTTTGGAAGCACCCCACACACTTTAACGTTTTGGCAGCACGGTTTGGATGAAGGAACAAGGCGCAAGGGTGTGAGGCGGTGGAAGTGTACTAAATGTGCACGACCAATGCCGAAGCGCCCGCAGCAACGCAGTCATTTTTCAACAAGACACTAGGCTGTCTAAAGCCTACGGCACAGCATCAAAAAAAATGCATACTTTAATTTCAAAAGCATGCTTTTAATTTTTCCCCCCAACTTTAATGAGCCTACTTTAATTGTTAAAGTAAGTTTTGGAAGCACCCCACACACTTTAACGTTTTGGCAGTACGGTTTGGATGAAGAGTGAGTATTGCGAAGTGAAAATGGGTGAGAATAGTAGCAGCGCTACATTCTCAGTCATATTCACGAAGCAAACGGAACTATTCGCCAAACAAGTCTGCCAAAACCTAGGGGATTAGGCCATATCCAAATCTGCTGGATATTATGTCGGCTTGGGTGCGTATGTATTTGCCTGTTTCGGCAAGTTTTGAGGAGCTTAATCTTTCGCTGGGGCCGGTTACCCAGATTGCGGCTATTGGGTAGGAGTGGGCGTCGAAGATGGGTGCGCCTACGCATTGTACGCCTAAAATTTCTTCATTTCTGTCTAGGGCGTATCCATTTTCTTCAACGGTTTTAAGCTCTTTTAGGAAATCTGTGGCGTTGGAGATTGTGTTTTCGTTAAACTTTTTGAATGTCATATTTTTGATGACGGAGGCTTGTTCTGTTTTGGGCAGATAGGCGATTATCGCCTTGCCTGGAGCTGACGCATGCAGATTGAATCGCATGCCAATTTCACCCAAAAATTTAAAGGGATGGCGACTGGGCACTTGCTCAATCAGCACACATTCATCTTCCAAAAGCGTACCGAGCATGGTGGTTTCGCAGATAGAATCTCTGACGCTGCGCATGACATCCAAACTGCGTTCAACCAAGCTACCCTCGCCCAATGCCGAATAACCCAAAGCCGCAAGTTTGCGAGAAATTTTGATGGTGCGTTCATCAGAATCTTTGCGCACATAACCGCAATCTTGAAGTGTACAGATGATTCTAAACACGCTGTTTTTGGTGTATTTGGCGGCTTTGGCAATTTCACCCAGAGTCATCCCGTTTGTGTTTTTTGCGAGGATTTCAAGTATATCTAAGGCCCTTTTTAAATTGGGGATATGATAGCGTTCGTAAGATTTTGTCTTGGTTTTCTTTGTAGCCATTGCCGTATTAAAACTTCAAAGCCTTTGCTCTTTGCCAAATTTGTCAAACACTAATTTGATTAGTTAAACACAACTTGGCGCATGTAAAAAATATGCTTTTATGCCGTAAAATCACAAAAGAAAAACGGATTTTCCATTTCAAGAAAATCCATTTAAAAATATTGAATTTCAAAAATCTACTTGCGCCTGCGCCGAAGCACAAATGCCAAAGCCAAGACGCCAAAGACTGCCGCATAAACACTTGGTTCTGGTATTGCGGTAAAGTACAAAGAACTGTCTTTAAAGCTGAAAAAGCCGTTCAAATCTACCGTGTTGCCGTTTACATCTGTGGCGATAAAATCAAAGTCTGAAATGGTAAAGTCCGTATCGCCAAACTTGATGAGTTCATACTCTGAATTTTGAGTTAAAAGACCTCCGCAAATAAATTCAAACATGAATTTACCTTCCGCAGAAAACTCACCTTTTACAAACAAGCCAGCAATCGCAAACTTATCGGAGATATTGGGGCTGGATAAATCCAAATCAAAAACCAAAACACCGGTATTGTTGAAGTAAAAATTATCCGCCATCACTTTGCCGATTCTGTTCGTTTTAAGGTCTGAAGCGGTAACGGCACCCACTGCACCGAACTTGCCGCCGTTGAGATAAATATCGGCAACACCACGACGCTTTGCGGCGTCTTTAATGTCCATGCCGTCAGCCCTCAAATACAATTCGCCGGCATTGATTACGGTATCTCCCCTATAATAGTTTGTACCAGCCAAATACTGCTTGCCAGAACCTGTTTTATATATGGAGATTTTTCCCGTATAAGTTTCATCAAATACGCCATCTTCCCCAAAGTCATGAATGCGGTTATTGTACACATAAGTACCGGAACCCGTCAGCGAAATTTTTGACCCGCAACCGGTGTATGTTACATAAATCCTCTTTGCGGTATCTGCTGTCGAAGTACTTGTAATACCGCCAAAAGAATATTCCCATGGGGTTGTGCCGGAAGAGTAGCCAAGGTTCACTCTTCCATCATTCCTAAACTCACCGCCCACCGTAAAGGTGGATGCCGAAGTTCTGGAAATGTTAAAACTTAGCTGCGTTGTACCGTCCATATAATTGGTGTTGTTTATGAAATTGCCGTCAACCGTAAATTTGGTATTTCCCAATGTGAGGTATCTGCTTAGATTTGTAACACTGCCCGTTACCGTTGCAATAGAAGCATTGAGTGTGAGTCTTGAATTGGATTCAGTAGTTAAAGACTCAATTTCAAGATTGGTTGGCGCAATAATTTCACCGGAAGCATATTCACCAACGGTGAGGTTCTTTATCTTTGCGGTAACTGTGGCGGTATCGGATAGAGTATAAATTTCCAATCTTGAAGCCCCCACAGTAGCTCCTTCAGTCGGCGGCACATAAGACAATACGAGATCGTCTATATTCACAGCGCCCACCCTGAAACTAGACTCTCCAAAACGCATAGTCGTAGTTTTATCATCCGCAACAATGTTTAGATTTTTAACATTATAAACAGGGGAACCTGAAGACCTACGCATGATGAGGGTTGAACCACTCTCTACATTTATCGTACCAGACGCCCCTGCCCCGTCAATGTTGAATCCGCCATTAGAATCGCCAACCATGAGCTCTGCTTTAGCGCCTTCTTTGATGGTTATAGATTTATTTTCGGCAAGATTCAGATATACGGTACACATCTTAAGCTCAGTATTTGCGCCGGACGCAGTTATATTTGAATTGGCGGTAAAAGTCCCGAGTCTGTATTGGAAGTCCGGACCTTCGCCACTATTGAGCCTGCCCCAAGCGCCAAAAGCCACAACAGCACCGCCGCTTATGTTGGCTACATTATCCAAAACAATGGTTTGTGCATAACTCTTAAATATGGTGTTTGCGCCACTTATAGTCAGTTTGCCGAGGTTTACGGTATTAAATTTGTTCGCAAGAGAAGTTGGCGATACATAATCCCAATTACCTGCAAATAAAGACGCCCCGCCAGATAAACCAACCTCTCCCAAAGTCAGAACACCCGCAGTCGATGCCGTATCGTAATTTAAGATGCGAACAACAGGAAGGTCTGCATCTACGCCAGCCAAAGCGATTTTATTAATCTTCAAATTTGTTGTGGTAGAGCCAAAAGCTAAAGTTGTATTTATATTGCTTTCATTGAATTTAACTTCGCCGATAGTTAAGGCGTTGGCGAGATTTGAAGTGGCTATCCTGAAACAAGTGTCTGCCGCAGTGTTGCCCAAAAGCAAAGTGTCCATAGTTGATAAAGCCGAAGAATAAATATTCAAAGCGGCGTTTTTTGCATTATCGGCAACTATGACTCTGCCCAAACTTATTGCGGTTGCAGACAAAACAGAGGAAGAAGCGCCAAAATCAAGAGAGCCTTTGCTGCGCAATGTTATATCTTCATTCATTTCTAAAGAAGCCTGAGGAACGTAAGTGCCTGCGCCCTTGGCAAAATAAAATGAACCGTTTTCAATTTCAACCTTACCATAGTGAGTATAACTGTTAGATACCACTCTGAAAGTGCTTGAAGAAGTTTCCGTACCCTTGATGTCTATCGTTACAGAGGCTCTAGACGCAACAGTATCCTCGCCGGTAGTAACGCTTGTAAGATGCTGCCCTTTGCCTGAAGACCCGCTTGAATTTCCCAAATAAATATTGCCGCCGTATGCCTCAATTTTTTTTACATTGATATCAAACTTCGTGCCCGTATCGGTTTTTCTGAAAAGGAGTGTATTGCCGTTGTCGGAAGGGATGTCGTTGGCGACCTTGATAAGATTTAAGTTTATCGTGGTATTTGCACTGTAAAGCTGCCAAGCCAAGCCACCATTATAAGTTTTTGAGGGGTTTTCAGGGTCGGTTTCGTCCAAGACATAAGTGCCGCCGGGGGCAACAACAGTGTCGTATATGAATTTATCATAATTATACGTCCCCGAGCCTATACTTACATTACCCGCAGTACCGCCAGTGCCCAAACCCGTATAAGTACTTACATCACCCACCTTATTAAGAGTGTAAAAAAGATGTATGGTATCATTTTCCCCTGGGAGTGCGCCAGTCAGAGGAGTATTTGTGCCTTGAGTAGTACTCCAACTAGCTTTGGTTGCCCAACCAGAAGTTCCGCCATTCCAGTAATAATCTGCCGCATAAGACGCCGCATAGACAGATGCCGCAAGCGCAAGAAATGTGAATTTAAATAGTTTCATATTCTTCCTTTTCAATTATGCACCCAGTAATAATATAGTTCACAAAACTGGTCAATAGTAAAATCCCACATTTCGCTGAAAATTTTTCAGTACATTAAGCTGTCTGCGCCAACGACATAGCATCAAAAAACCACTTTAACGCTTAAAGCCTATTTTGGGAAAACCTTACTCACCCAATTAAAGAAAATTTTGGAAGCACATCTTAACTTTAGAAAAACCTTACTTTTAAAACTAAAGTTCATTTTGAAAGCGCAACATTTCTTTAACAAAATCACACTTTAACCATTAAAGAAAATTTTGGAAGCACACCCTAACTTTAGAAAAACCTTACTTTAATAATTAAAGCTGATTTTGGAAGAGCCTCCCTTCTTTAATAAACCCAACTTTAGTCATTAAAGTTAATTTTGGAAGCATGCCTCACGCTTTAATAAACCTCACTTACCCGATTAAAGTTCATGTTGGAATAAGACCCATCTCTTTAATGTTTTGGCAGCACGGTTTGGATGAAGAGTGAGGCTTGCGAAGTGAAGATGGGTGGGAATTGTACATACGTACATTCCCAGTCATATTCACGAAGCAAACGGAACTATTCGCCAAACAAGTCTGCCAAAACTATTTGAGGGTAAGAATAAGCCCATTCCCGAATTTGGGAAGATTTGCAACTTCCATGCTGGCTTTAAAGTCGCCGACTTCAATTTCTTCTTTGAGGTTGTAGGTTTTGCCGTTGAGCTTGATGATGGCTTTTGAAAAATCATGAGTTTTAGAGCTGCTACCGCATAGGAATATGGGATATTTGCCTTTTTTCATATTGCCGAGCAGGCGCACTTCAATCACTACGCCCTTTAGGTTGACAGGGTCGCCAACTTTTACATAGGGGAGCAGGCTTTCTCTTTCCGTGATTTTAAATTTGAGGAAAACGGTGCTTGGCGGGCCTTTAAATACGTCATCCAAAATGATTTCGCTTTTAAGTTCAAAAAGGCTGTTGCCCTTCATATCTATGGTTATGCCCGAGTTGGATTGCAAATTCAGGTTTGCCTGAGATATTGCCGCCATGAGATTGCTTGCTTTAAAGCTTGAATTTTCAAGAATGATATCTGTACCGATGATAGTGTCTGTACCAACGCCCTTAGAAATATCCAAACTTCTGGCAACTTCCATAGAGGAGTTTTTGAGTTTTATGCCGCTATCTACGATATTGATATCGAAAACGCCGACTTTGATTTTTTTGCCTGTTGCAATCAAGACGCTGTGCGTGGGTCCAAGCATGAGTTTTTTAAGGCTAAGGTCAGAATCAAGCTCCAACTCGCCATTGACTTCCACGGAGTCTGCCGGACCGGGTTTTTGCCCTTTCATAGATTGACCCGTACCAGAATCCAACCAATTAGTTTTACTCCAGACAGAATTTTCATCCTCTGGACTTTTGAAGCTATATGCCTGACAAAGCATCGGGGTAAGAATGCTTAATGCTAGAGTAAAGTGTAGAATTCTTTTCATAACAAGTTTGAGTATGCACAAAACCCCTCTTATTGCAAGAGCCAAAAAGACCCCTTTCTTCTTTGGCGATACGGATGTAAATTGCAGGCAAATAGTGTTGACTCAGATGTAAAATTTGTGGAGAAACTAAGTATTAAATGATTCCCTGCATTAATAATGCAGGACTGTTTTATTTTCTATAAAGTAATAATAAACTAAAAGCTATATGGCAAAAAAAGAGATAACAAAAAAAGCGGCGGCTCCAAAGGCAAATAAGTCCGCAAAAACAAAATATACATACCTGTTCGGCGCTAAGACCGACGGGGACGCTTCAATGCGCAACCTCTTGGGCGGCAAAGGTGCAAACCTCGCCGAGATGGCAAGAATTGGTCTGCCGGTTCCTCCGGGCATTACAATAACAACTGAAGTTTGCACATACTACTATGCAAACGGCAAGAAGTACCCCACAACACTTGAAGCCACTGTAAAAACAGACGTTTCAGCGATAGAAAAACAGATGGGCAAAAAGTTTGGCGACGCCAACGACCCCTTGCTTTTCTCTGTTCGTTCCGGCGCACGTGAGTCTATGCCTGGCATGATGGACACTATTCTCAACCTAGGTTTGAATGACGTTACCGTTGAAGGTCTCGCAAAAAAGACAGGCAACCCACGCTTTGCTTATGACTGCTACCGCCGCTTTATACAGATGTATGGCGACGTTGTAATGGGCGTACAATCAAAGACGGAGTACGATCCTGATCCATTCCATCATGTTATGGACACTCTCAAAAAAGAGCTCGGCAAACAGATGGATAATGACTTGAATATCGATGATTTGAAAGAGCTCGTAAAACGCTACAAGGCGCTTATCAAAAGTGAAGCAGGCAAGAACTTCCCGCAAGATGTTTATCAACAGCTCTGGGGCGCAGTTGGCGCAGTGTTCAGCTCATGGATGAATGAAAGAGCAATTCTCTACCGCCAGAAGTACGGCATCCCCGCAGAATGGGGCACGGCAGTAAACGTACAGGCTATGGTGTTCGGCAACAAGGGCGACACTTCCGCAACGGGCGTTGCCTTCACCCGAGACCCTGCAAATGGTGAAAACGTTTTCTACGGCGAGTATCTTATCAACGCCCAAGGTGAAGACGTTGTGGCTGGGGTGCGCACTCCAAACCCAATAGCAGACCTTGCAAAAGATATGCCAAAAGCCCACAAGCAACTCATGGATATACGCAAAAAGCTTGAAAAGCATTTCCGTGATATGCAGGACTTTGAGTTCACTATCGAAGAAAACAAACTCTTCATGTTGCAGACCAGAAACGGCAAGCGCACAGGTTTGGCAGCAGTCAGAATTGCTGTTGAAATGAACAAAGAAAAGCTCATGGACGTTAAAACTGCGGTCAAGAAGATACCTGCAGATTCAATCTCCAGCCTGCTTGTTCCAGTGTTTGATACGTCTGCGCTCAAAAAGGCAAAGGTGCTTGCAAAAGGCTTGCCAGCAGGCCCAGGCGCCGCAACAGGCAAAGTTGTTTTCACAGCTTCAAAGGCGGAACTTTATAACACAAAGGGCGTAAAAGTAGTGCTCTGCCGTGAAGAAACTTCACCTGAAGACTTGCGTGGCATGATAGCCTCTGAAGGCATCCTCACTTCCCGTGGTGGCGTTAGCAGCCATGCGGCTTTGGTCGCCCGCCAGATGGGTAAAGTTTGTATCTGCGGCGCTTCCGACATCCATATAGATTACGCAAAGCGCATTATGAGCGTCGGCAACATCGTAATCAAAGAAGGCGACGATATTTCCATCGACGGCACAACCGGTGAAATTTTCGCCGGCGAAATTTTGACTACGGACAGCGACGTAATACGTGTTCTCTCGGGCAAGTTAGACGCCAAGAAAAGCTACACATACCAGCTTTTCAGCACAGTCATGAAATGGGCGGACTCTTTCCGCAAATTGGGCGTGCGCACAAATTCGGACAGCCCTTCTCAGGCAAAGATGGCGATACAGTTTGGCGCTGAAGGCATAGGTCTTTGCCGCACGGAACACATGTTCTTTGAGGGCGACCGTATCGACGCAGTGCGTGAAATGATTTTGGCAACAGAAACTGACGACCGCAAAAAGGCGCTCAAAAAGCTTTTGCCATATCAACGCAAAGACTTTGAAGGCATATTCCAAGCTATGGAAGGCTTGCCCGTAACAGTGCGTTTGCTTGACCCACCTTTGCATGAGTTCCTCCCGCATGACGGCGCAGCACGTGCCGCACTTGCCGAAAAGATGAACGTCTCCGCAGACCATGTGTCCGAGCGTTGCAGGGCTTTGGAAGAACAAAACCCAATGTTGGGCCATCGTGGCTGCCGTTTGGGCAACAGCTATCCCGAAATTACCGAGATGCAGTCTAGGGCAATTTTTGAAGCCGCCGCAAATGTCATGACTTCAAAAAAGAAGACCAAGGTTAAGGTTGAAATCATGGTGCCTTTGGTTGGCTTTGCAAAGGAGCTTGAGTTTCAGGCTGGCGTAATACGCAAGGTTGCCAATGAAGTCATGAAAGAAAAGAAGGTCAAGATAGACTACATGATTGGCACTATGATAGAAGTTCCACGTGGCGCACTCACGGCTGATGAGATTGCAAAACATGCAGACTTCTTCTCATTCGGTACTAACGACCTTACGCAGACTGGCTTGGGCATGAGCCGTGATGACTCTGGCTCTTTCCTGCCTCGCTATAAAGATTTGGACATTCTGCCGCAGAATCCTTTTGCAAGCATAGACGCTTCCGGCGTCGGCCAGCTTGTAAAGATTGGCGCAGACAAGGGCCGTGCAACAAAGCCAAACCTCAAGCTTGGCATTTGTGGCGAACATGGCGGCGATCCTGATTCAATCAACTTCTTCCACAGGGTTGGTTTGACTTATGTAAGCTGCTCGCCCTCTCGTGTACCAGTTGCACGTTTGGCTGCTGCACAGGCTGCACTTAAGTCTTAATATAAAAATTATTTTTCAAAAGCCTTGGGAATTTAAATTTCCAAGGCTTTTTTGTTTTTATGTAAGACGCCAAAACTTCAAAAGTTACTGTTTAATCAAAAATTCCAAAAGTAATTTTGCGGCAGCGTTTCAATTTTTATATGATGCCCACATGGAAACTAAACGCACAATAAAAACTGGAGATAAACGTCTAAGCTATAGTTACAGTGGCAGATTAATTAACAGCGAAACAAAGGCTGTAGATAATTTTGTCGCCATTGCCTACAATATGTCAAAACACGCAATTTTGCAGATAAACAATAATACTGAATATTCTGCAAAATTTTTATCCATGATTTATGGGGAGCATTACGCAGATGGCATAAGCATCCTATTGCAAACTTATGAAAGCATAATTAAATTCATGGAAAAAAGTTTGAAAATACGCAGGGAAAAAATCTTTGTGAGCGAAGAAGGAAATGAAAAACCCGAAGTGTTATCGGGCGCAGATACGCAAAAAGATTTTGTAATTATTTACGACTCATTCTTCAAAAAATCCGAAGGCGACGAAAAAGGCTTGAACGCCAGAAGTGCCGTACTGATTCATGAGATAGCGCATCTAAACGGTTTAAGAAGCGATGCCGAACAAAACTCTTACAATAGCGCCGAAGCTTTGCGCAACCTCACCCTTCTTATTTGCGAAATTGTAAAGCCCGAAGATTTATTTACGGATAAAAACCAAAATGAATCAGATGCCTCTAAAACACCTGAAGACAAATTATCTGAAGACGAAGCTGCGCCATCAGAATCTCTCAAAGGTGAAAATGGCGAATTACCGTACAACTCCAACCACCACCCCGCCGGCTCCCCCGACGGTACTGGCGGCCAATTCTCCCCCAAAGACAGCTCAGAAAATAGCAGTTCAACGAGTAGCGATAAAAAAGAAAATCAAGCAAACGGCAGTGATAATAATTCAACAAATCAAACAAGCGAAGGTAATGATTCTCAAAAAAATTCAGATGCAGCCAAATCTGGATATAAAAGTGATTCATCATCTATTAGCGGGGTTGGAGAGGATAGAAAGTCTGATGAAAAAAAATCCGAGCTGGAAGACTTGGTAAAATTTGGAGATGGCGGGACTTGGCTTGGCATTGGCATAAAAGACCAAGATGAATCATATACTGAAGGCAAAGAGGTGCCCATAATTATTGAGGCAGAGTTCAAAAAGGATACTTCGGATGATACCGAAAATAGCGCCGTTTTATTTAGAGAAACCGCAAATGAAAAAAATGAAGTGGATCTAAATAGAGCAGGAATTGTCGAAATGTATGGACAAAGAGATGAGGTACAAAGCTTAGAATTAAAAATCAAAGTCATTATACCCGATGATAAAACTTCAAAAGAATTAGAAACGAAACCGGGAGAATATGACAAAGACCCTCAGCCTGGAGGTAAGCGCAATAGCACAGACTACTTTGAGTCTCACCAAAGAGATAAAACTAAAGAGGGTAAAATCACAAATTATGATGAAGTGAAAAAAAAGGGAGAAATGAAAGCAAAAGTAATTTATGAAAGAAAAATACGCATAGATATCCCAAATCAGGATGTTGAAGTGCTGGAATAATTATTCGTAATCTTTGGGATTGGGAATCCGTCCGCCGAATAATTCACGGGCGAATTCTTCCGAATTATTATATACGTCCACCAGGTATTTATTTTTTCTAATTTCCGACATGAATTCATCATAATCTTCTTCCGTTATACCTCGTATAGGCGCTTCAGTTATGAATTGTTTTATGTCGTCATAATGCCTCACGGGCTTATAGCTGGAAAGAATATTTTTAAGTTCTTCTAAGGCTTTAGCCTTATTGTAATAGGGGTTTTCAAACACCATTGTGTCGCGCAAAAAAAAATGGTTGGGTCTAAAATATTTTATAGAATACTTCATAAACGGAAATACATAATAAGAAAAGACGCTTGGTTCCGCCGAAAGGTTATCTAACTCCCACCTAATAGTAGCCTCTTTAAATTCCCTTGCTTTTGCGGCGTATTTTTTTGCCTCAAGCGGCGCATAGTCATCTTCATCGTAAAACCCAGATGAAATTTTTAGTAATGAAAAATAATTCTGATACGCATTTTCACTCGAATATACGCCAGAACCTTTGGAATAAGAATTCAGCACTTGCAATGCGTATGACTTATTTTTAGGGCGGAAGAAACCGCAATAATAATTACGCCAATTAGAAGTATATATCCGTTTGTCGCCAGGTTTTATCATTCCTTCCTCGTCAAAACGCACGCCCTTACCGCTCCTATAGTAATCAATCTCACGGCTAAAAGGTATGTATAATCCATTGGCATAGATATACTCCATAAGCTTGGAAATCTTTTCTTTTTTATCCGCCAAATCGCTCTCGTCATAACGATAAAGCAAATTTAATATATGAACATCCATATATCTCCAAAATTTCCAATCTGTGGTATCTTGCGCAGCTTTAAACCTAATATTGCCTAATTCAAAAGACTTCTCTGCCCACTCAAGCGCCTTTTGTTTATCACGCACTTTGCGCTCTTTAAAACGCATATCGTCTGTTGTGGGAATTTCAAAATAACTATTGTGACGCATCTCTAAATCAAAGCGGTAAAAAATCGTATTCGGCTTCCAGCCTTGATAATACATAGAAAGTTCCAGCGCCCTTTGCCAATCGCTCTGGGCAATGTTTTCCATATATTCTAAGGGCGCTTTATAATACTTTAATTTCTCCTCCGCAGGCAGACGCCTTTCAATGTGTTTATTAATTGCATTTATGTCATTTGGCGCATCTTCAAATTTGTCATGCGTAAAATTTTCAACAGCAAAAATGTCGGAATCTACATCTGCGGGAAATAAACCGTTTTTTAAAGAGTGGAATTTTTCCACTATATCGGTTTTAAAGCTGCTATTCATAAGCTCTCGCCACATAAATGCGAGGGCTTGTTTTTGCACTTCTCTTATCTGCGCCTCTTTGACTTTTTTTTGAGCGTCTTTTTCTTCGGCAAGTCTTTTGTAATAAATCTGCTTTTCTTCAAGAAATGCTAAAAAATCTTTATCTTTAATTTTATAGTTTGGTTCATCGCTATATCTACCACGCCCATATTTGCGGTAATCCTCCAGTATTTCCGCCACACGATGCAATTCCTCACTTTTTTGTTTCTCCATGTAGTCAAGATAATACAAGCTTTTCTCCCAATTATAATGTTCATTACGTATTTCTACGTGGTCGAAAACAAATTTTAAAGACATATCAAAAACCTTTGTGCCATATAGTATAAATAAGGTTTTGTATGATGATTCGGGGTCTGCCTCATACTCTTTAATAAGATTAGATAATTTTTCTTCCTCTTTCTTTATAAATTCAGCCCTTCTGCTTTGGGAGATTGGTCGCCAATAATTCGCCTTCGCTTCATCTTTATGTTCTGGCAAATATTCCCCTGAATAAATTTTAACAAGCTCATCCGCCGCCCAAAAATCGCTGCGACGCTCCAAGCAGTATATCGCCAAGTCATAATCTTGCGGAACAAGATAGCCGCAGTAAAAATTACGCCACGCTAGTTCAAGGGCGTGCTCGTCCAAAATTGTATCCCTCTTTTGCAAATCTTTTTCAACGCCTATGCCGTGATGATACAAATACGCCACTAGCGGTGTTGCAAAACGGAAACCGTCAAATTTAAAATTCGGCGGCTCATACCACCTGAAATCCCCAGGTATGAATGTGCGCAGAATTTCCAAAGTTTTTGGAATATTTTTTTCAGTGCCTATGCCTTGCAGATAGATATTTGCCATATTCGCCACTTCATAGGTCATTGTTTCCTGTGCACTATAATATTTTTTTGCATACTCAAATGCTTTTGCGGCGTCTCTGATTTTAACTTTAGTTTTCAAATCTTCATCGCTGGGAATATCAGGCCCAACGTGATGGTGATTGGCAGGTTTTTTTTCATAGTCAAAAACCTTATCAGAAAACCCTTGATAATACATAGACAGCGCAAACCCGCCTAAATGCAGTCTCGTAGGGTTTGCCTTTGCCCTTTCTATCTTTGCCGCAAGCTCAGAATCCACATCTGCGGCAAACATCAATGTATGCGCCAGCGCAAATACAGAAATACCCAGCAACACAGACACTCTAATTTTCATAAGTTATAATATATTAGTTACGCCAACTGAGTTCAAGTATCTTTTATTTTCATATTATGATGAAGTGAAAAAAAAGAGAGATGAAAGCAAAGGTAATTTATGAAAGAAAAATACGCATAGACATCCCAAATCAGGATGTTGAAGTGCTGGAATAATTATTCGTAATCTTTGGGATTGGGAATCCGTCCGCCGAATAATTCACGGGCGGATTCTTCTGAATTTAAATATCTATCCTTAAAGCGCTTATTCTTTCTGATTTCTGAGATGAATTCATTATAATCTTCTTCTGTTATGCCATATGCAGGCGCTTCCAGTATGAATTGTTTTATGGCGTCAATGCTCAGCACAGAATCACAGTCGGCTAGAATATTTTTTAGTTCTTCCTGCGCCTTAGCCTTGTCATAATAAGGATTTTCAAATATTAGTTCGTAGCGGAAAAAGTAATAACATTGCCTAAAATATCTTATAGAATATTTTGTAAGCGGAAATACATAATCAGAGAAATTACTTGGCTTAGCACTGAGATTATCAAGTTCCTTCTTAATAGCGGCCGCTTTAAATTCTTTTGTTTTTGCAGCGTAATTTTTTGCCTCAATCGGCGCATAGTCATCTTCATCGTAAAATCCCGAGGAAATTTTCAACAAAGAAAAGTAAGCCTTATATGCGTATTTTGTAAATTTTTCAGGGCGTGCTTTAAGGATTTGTAGTGCAAATGCCTTATTTTTAGGGCGAAAGAAACCGCAATAATAGTTGCGCCAAGATTGGTCGGAAAATCTTCTGGCATAAGGATTGTCCACCACTATTTCATCAAAACGTATCTCCTTACTTCTTGCATAGAAATAAAGCTCCTCGTTAAAAGGCGTGTACAATTTATTTATCTTGATATACTCTATAAGCTTGGAAATCTTTTCTTTTTTATCCGCCAAATCACTCTCGTCATAACGATAAAGTAAATTTAATATATGAACATTCATATATTTCCAAAATTTCCAATCTGCGGTATCTTGCGCAGCTTTAAACCTAATACTGCCTAATTCAAAAGACTTCTCTGCCCACTCAAGCGCCTTTTGTTTATCACGCACTTTGCGCTCTTTAAAACGCATATCGTCTGTTGTGGGAATTTCAAAATAACTATTGTACACTAACTCTAAATCGAAGCGGTAAAAAATCGTATTCGGTTTCCAGCCTTGATAATACATAGAAAGTTCCAGCGCCCTTTGCCAATCGCTCTGGGCAATGTTTTCCATATATTCTAAGGGCGCTTTATAATACTTTAATTTCTCCTCCGCAGGCAGACGACGTTCAATGTGTTTGTTAATTGCATTTATGTCATTTGGCGCATCTTCAAATTTGTCATGCGTAAAATTTTCAACAGCAAAAATGTCGGAATCTACATCTGCGGGAAATAAACCGTTTTTTAAAAAGTGGAATTTTTCCACTATATCGGTTTTAAAACTACTATTCACAAGCTCTTGCCAAATAAAATCTAGGGCTTGTTTTTGAACATCTTTCACTTGAGCATCTTCCCCCTTTTTCTGAGCGTCTTTTTCTTCGGCAAGCTTTTTGTAATGAATCTGTTTTTCTTCAAGGAATACTAAAAAATCTTTATCTTTAATTTTATAGTTGGGTTCACCCCAAGATCTGCCAAGCCCATATATGCGATAAGCATTCAACATATTTGCAATGCGATATAATTGTTCACTTTCTTTTTTCTCTATGTAGTCAAAGTAATACAAACTTTTCTCCCAATTATAATGTTCGTTACGTATTTCCACGTGGTCGAAAACAAATTTTAAAGACATATCAAAAACCTTTGTGCCATATAGTATAAATAAAGATTTATATGATGATTCGGGGTCTGCCTCATACTCTTTAATAAGGTTAGATAATTTTTCTTCCTCTTTCTTTACAAATTCCGCCCTTCTGCTTTGGAAGATTGGTCGCCAATAATTCGCCTTCGCTTCATCTTTATGTTCTGGCAAATATTCCCCTGAATAAATTTTAACAAGCTCATCCGCCGCCCAAAAATCGCTGCGACGTTCCAAACAATATATAGCCAACTCATAATCTTGCGGAACAAGATAGCCGCAATAAAAATTACGCCACGCCAGTTCAAGGGCGTGTTCATTTAAAATTGCATCCCGTTTTTCAAAATCTTTTCCCACACCTATGCCGTGATGATACAAATACGCCACTAGCGGTGTTGCAAAACGGAAACCGTCAAATTCAAAATTCTGCGTTTCAAATCGCCTAAAATCTTCAGGTGTTTTTGTGCGTAAAATTTCCAAAACCTTTTGAATATTTTTTTCAGTGCCTATGCCTTGCAGATAAATATTTGCCATATTCGCCACTTCATAGGTCATTGTTTCCTGTGCGCTGTAATATTTTTTTGCATACTCAAATGCTTTTGCGGCGTCTCTGATTTTAACTTTAGTTTTCAAATCTTCATCGCTGGGAATATCAGCCCCAACGTGGTGATGCTTTGCAGGTTTTGCCCAATAATCAAAAATCCTTTTTGAAAACCCTTGATAATACATAGATAAAATATACCCGCCCAAATAAGACCTCGTAGGGTTTGCCTTTGCCCTTTCAATCTTTGCAGCAAGTTCGGAATCCGCATCCGTAGCAAATAACGATGAGTGCGCTGCTGCAAACAGAAATATACTTAGCAACATAAACACTCTAATTTTCATAAGTTATAATATATTATTTACGCCAACTGAGTTCAAGAATCTTTTATTTTCAAAAAGATTTGCCTCTTTAAAATGAGTAGAATTTTTCCACTTTCAAATTTTTAAAGTGTATAATTTCCAACCCTAGCAATATGTATAAACCCTCCGCAGCCATTCAAGCGGTGATGTTATTCTGTCCTGAAATTGAGGGATATTACATGGCTTTCATTGTCGGGCGTGCCCGAAAGCACAAGGCTGGAAAATACGGCAATCACGGAATTATCAAAGTCTTTATTGCCGCTAGATTTTGTTATCACAACATTGCTGACCATTCCGCTTTTGGAAATTTTAAATTCTATCGTGGCAACAAAATCTATACCCTGACAACTGCTCGGCAGACGCCACTTAGCTTTTGCTTGGGCGTTTATGTAACGTAGATAAGCCTGAAAAGCATCCATCTGCGCCTGTCTTACCGCAGAGGAAGATTGGTTTGTTTTTACATTGCTGAAACTTGTGGCGTTTACGGATATGTTGCTGCCGACCTCAACAGGCTTGAGGTTGACAGGCTTTGAAGGCTTGGGAGCAGTAACCGTAGGTTTGGTTTTTTGCGGATTTTGTTTAAAAAACTCCTCCGCCGTCATTGGCTTTGGCTTGGGCTTGGGAACATCTACGGGTTTGGGTTTTGGGGTAGGCTTGGGAGTTGGCTCTGGCGGCGCAGGTGTGGGCTCCGGCGGGGTTGGTTCAGGCGGCGTGGGGGCGGGGGGAATTTCCAGAGGCTGCACTTGGGGCAAAGGCTCAACATTTATCTGCGGACTTGGCGGCGGCGGCAAAAGCGGTTCGCTATTTTGCTGTGCAGGTTCAACTAAGTCCATCACCAGTTTTTCAGAAGGGTCTTCCTGCGGATAGAAGTTGGCAACATACGCCATAAGAGCCGCCGCAAACACAATTATAGCGTGTAGCGACACAGACTGCAAATAACTCCTTGGCGTAGAATTCATCAACTTACTTAACCTCTGTATCTAGGTGCAATTTTGTCAGCTTGTGGCGTTTGATTGCCGCAATGACATCCACAATTTTCTGATAAGTTAAAGACCTATCAGCCCTAAGGCTGATTGGATTTTCACTCTTTGAAGCCGCCATTGCGCCCAACATTGCATCAAGCTCTATCAAATCTACGGGCTGCTTGCCCCAGAAGACCTGACCGTGAGCGTCTATATTTATCACCTGAAACTCAACATCAGTAGGACGCACACTCGCAGAATCTTCATCCTGTTTGGGCAGTTTTAAATCTATGGTTTGCTCTAAAAGAGGCGTGGTAACCATGAATATGATTAACAAGGAAAATGCAAGGTCCATAAGCGGAGTTACATTCAGCTCTGAAAGTGCGCCAAGAGAATTTCTCCTTTTGAAACTTCTTGCCATAAAATTTTAGTCCTTAAAACGGTTATCCGAATCGTCGTCGTCGAAAGAGATTTTAAACTTGCTCTGCGAAGGCGGAGGAGGCGTAAAGCCTTGAGATGTTGAAGGCTGACCAAAATTTGCAGATGGTTTTTGCAAAGGAGGATGTGCGGAAGTTGCAGATGGGTTTTGCGAAAGTTGAGATGCGGGATTTTGTGAAAATTGCGGCGCAGGGTCAGGATCCGAATAATCGGGTCTGCCCATAAATTCGCGAGGATCCAACCTATGTTCTTGAGGCGCTGCCTGCTTTGGCGCAGGACAGGCAAAATTCAAAATGCGCTGTCTGCCCTCAAGCTCTATTTTATCGGCAAGGCTTGAGGCAAAATTTTCCAAATCGGTAACCAAGCTCTTGCTCTTTGTCAGCAGAAAATTATATCCGAATACTGAAGGTATCGCCACAAGAAGCCCCGCAACCGTCGTAAGCAAAGCGCCCGAAACACCGGGGGCAAGCTGTTGCAGAGTAACCGTTGCAGATTCACCCATGCTGCCGAAGCAATCCATAACGCCCCACACCGTGCCCAGCAAACCCAAAAAAGGCGCACCCGCAATGACGGAGCCAAGCAGAATCATCTTGGCTTCATAGCGTATGTATTGGCGTGTAAGCGTGCGCTGTATGGCGTTTTCAACAAGCTGCATGCGCAAGGCAAGAAGTTCGGCATTCATTTCATTTGAGCCAAACCTGCTCCAAGCGGTGATAGACTCCCTTACAATGGCGGCGTAAGAGCCGTGCATATTTTTAATTTCCGATGCCGCACCAACCACGGAAGGCGTGCGGGCAATCAGGTTTTCCACCCCGGAATTTTGCTGTTTAAGAGTATCCAAATCAAAATTTTTGCCGAGCATAACAGCCCAAGCAACTATGCTGAATACGACAAGAACCACCACAATTGCCTGCCCCGCAAAATTTGACTGGGTAAAATATTTCACCAAATTTGCGATGCCCGTATCTGCAAAAATACATGAGTTTATTAGGTCTGTTATCATATAGTTGTATCAGTAATTCATTCTTTGACAAAAAAGCCAGATAATTATTCAAAATTTATTTTATTTTTTTGAGCCCTCGGCGCCAAGCCTGATTAGTTTTTCCAATTCTGAAATTTGCTTTGAAATTGTCTGATAAATCGGGTCTTTTTCCGTCAGGCGTTTTTTGAGGGTTTGCAAAACTTCCAAAGACTTATCCAATTTGCCGTTCATAATCAGGGTGTCGGCGTAATTGCGCATGAGATGTATTGTAGGCAGATTGGGCAAATTCATCGCCCTCTCATAATAGCCTTCTGCAAGTTTAAAGTCTTCTAGCTTGTTTATGGAAAGCTGGGCAAGCTCCATAAGCAATTCATAATCTTCGCCGAGTTCTCCAAGCCCTCTATTCAAAAACTCCACCGCCCTCTTTGCCTGCCTTAGCTTTACCGATTTTTCAAATTCAGGAGTGATTCTCTTACCCCTATTTTCTTGCTCGCTCAAAATCCAAGCGGGCGTATCGTAGGCTATGATGGAAGCGCCCCTTGTCCAAAACATGCGCATTTGCGGGTCTATATTTACAGCCATATCTATACTTGAAAGACAGTCGCTCAAGCGTTTCTCCTCCCAATAAATGTAAGACTTTATCCAAATCAAGTCGGCAATCAAAGACCTGTAACCGCCAAGCAGCCCCATGATTACCGCACCTCCGCTAGACTTCCGCAAAGCATCTTTTTGCGCTTGCAAGTTTTTTTTATCAATACAGACATCTTCAAGCTTTACAGTTGCAACGCCCACCAAAACCATTGCGACAATCACAATAGCGATTTTTTTTATACTCTCAAAAATATCGGACATTAGAGAAGTTTTTTGGTGAAGCAATATGCGCTAATCATCGCCATTGCCACCGCATAAATTATGGAATACAGCAGGGTTGAAAAAAATATGTAACCCTGAAACCCGCCAAAAACAAAACCCTCAGAAGCCGCAAAGACATTCATGTTAGGCAAAAGCACGGACGCTATCAAATGCCCAAAATTTCTGTCCACAACAGACGAGCCAAAGTCTAAAAAATTCATCATGCTTGCCGCAAGCAGCATGAAAGACGATATCATAGAAAACATTATAGAGCCCGAAAGAGAGCACACCAAAGACGTAAGCGCACTTATCAAAACCAGCTTAAACCACTGCAAAAACAGATACGCCGCCATCCCTGAAATTGAAAGGTTTAAACCGCCGAGATATTCCGCAGAAGCCCAAGAAAGTTCATACTGCGTATAATAAATCATGGCAATAGTGCTAATGCCAATCACGCCCGTAAAAATCATCAAAAGCGCCGATATGCCAAAAATTTTCCCAAACACAAACTGCACAAACATAACAGGTTTTGAGCGCAAGGTCATTAATGTTTTTGTGTCAATTTCAGAATGTATAAGCTGGCAAGTTACGGTTATTGATATGATAGAGCCAAAGAAGGCAAGCGCACCCGCACCAAAGTCGGCAATAAATTGCAGCCTTGCGTGCCCCATGTCCAACTTGAGCAAATAATTTGAAAGCAACACCAAGGCAAGCGACACAAGAAAAATCAAAAGCATGAGCCTCTGACGAATCGCCTCTTTAAATGTTACAAAAGCTATTATGACGGAATTTCTCATTTTTTATTTTCCACAATGTTTCTAAAATATTCGCCCAAAGAGATTCTGCCTTGAGAGACCTCCGCCACATCCGCACCCAGACTCAGCGCATAGTCCGTAATTTTTTTTGCGGCAAGCGCATTGACATTTTTTAGGCAAAGCCGCATTTCATCGGCCTTGTTTAAAAGCTCATCCAAAGACCCCATCGCAACAAGCTCGCCCTTTGACATAATTGCAATTCTGTCGCAAAGTTTTTCAACTTCGCCCATCAAGTGCGAAGACAATAATACGGTTTTGCCTTCTGATTTCAGCTTTAAAATTATCTCCGCCATATCTGCCATGCCCACGGGGTCTAGACCACTTGCGGGCTCATCCAAAATGACCAATTTGGGGTTATGAACTATGGCTTGCGCAAGCCCCGCCCTCTGCTGCATACCTTTTGAATAGACACTCAATGCCCTGTTCATGGCATCTTTAAGACCCACCGTTTCAAGGGCGTTTTCAGATGCCGCCTTTGCGTCTTTGGCGCTCATGCCGCAAAGTTTGGCGTAAAACATAACAAGCTCCAACCCCGTTAAGAATCTGTAAAAATTCGGAGTTTCTGGCAGATAACCCATGGAGCGTTTTGTGTCCAAAGAAAGCGGGGCGGAAAAAATTTCAAAACTTCCGGAATTGGGTTTTATGAGCCCCGTAAGTATCTTAATTATTGTGGATTTGCCTGCGCCGTTAGCCCCAAGCAGGGCAAAAATCTCGCCCTCATTCACGCTGAAACTGACTTTGTCTAGAGCCTTAACCAAAAAGCCTTTTAGCCCAAAGCTGTAATATTTTTCCAGATTCTCAACCTTGATTGCAATATTCATCAGTCTGAAATTATTGTGAAATTTTTATAAGAATCGTTGAAGAAATCTTCCTGCTCAAAAAAATCTTTTATGAAGGGCGACATCGTATTTTTGACGTCTTCCACAAAGTCTCTGCATTCCGATTTTTCACCTAGCGCACAAAGATGAACCCTGCCGTCGTCTAGGTTGCGTACAAAGCCCACCACTTCATAAGCCTTGGAAAGTTGTAGGGTTTTGTATCTAAAGCCCACACCTTGCACCCTGCCCTTAAACCAAATTTGCAGTCTATAATTGCCGTTTTGCATGAACACAAAGCTAACGAGCTCAGAATTTTCGGCAATAATTATTTTTAAAGTCTTGAAACTTTTGAACAAATCTGTTGTATATTCGTCTATGAATTCAAACCTTGCACGTATTTGCGGGCGAGGTTTCTATTATTTTCAAACAATTAAATACTAAATTATGAAACTAAATAAATATATTACAAAGTCGGCATTGGCTTCAGTTGCATTTTGCGCTGTTGCGAGCCTTTTCGCCCAAGAAGCCGCAGCACCTGCAGCACCGGTAGAAACTTCAAAAGAAGACGCAATCAAGTTTATTAAACTTTACGGCTCAGCCGTTGCAGAAAACTGCGGCGCCGACGACTTGCAGCTTAGCGCTGAAGAAAAAGCGGCTTTTGTAGCCGGCGTTGCTGAAGGCTTGGACGGTAAAATTTCCATGCAGGAAAATCAGGCAATGGCAATGAAGGCACAGCAGTACTTGGCGCAGAGAGCCGCAGACATCGCTAAAAAAGTTGCCGCAAAAGCCCAGATTGAAGCCGACAAATATTTTAAAGAGTTGGATAAAAATTCAAAAATCAGCAAGACTGCAAGCGGTCTATATTATGAAATTATAGAGCAGGGTTCAGCAGAAATGCCAAAGGAATCTTCAACCGTGAAAATCAATTACAAAGGCGCACTAGTTGACGGTAAAGTGTTTGATTCGTCTGAAAAGAACGGCGCACCGGTTGACCTCAATTTGGCGCAGGTAATTCCAGGTTTCAGGGAAGGCTTGCAGAAAGTCGGCAAGGGCGGCAAAATCAAGCTTCACATACCTTCAAAATTGGGCTATGGCGATGCGCAGATTCCAGGCATTCCGGCAGGTTCAACTTTGGTATTTGATGTTGAAATTGTAGACATCACTGAAGCGCCCGCAGCACCTGCTGCTGTTGAAGCGCCAGCAGGCATGTAATTTGCTTTCACCCTTCCGCATTTGCGGTTGCAAAAAAAGGCAGAGTGTTTTTTACGCTCTGCCTTTTTTACTTATTAGTAAAGGCGGCTTTTTTTATTGCAAAACCAAGACCGTACAAAATACTTGAGGCTTATGTTTTTTATGAACCTAAAGAGGTTTTTTTCCATCTTATGTATATCACTGACGTTTGCAGCTATTGCGCATTTGGGCTGCCGCGCAGATACGCCTTTTATATCCGCAGACAACAGCAAATCCGCAAGAAATTTGAACGAATACATATCTGCTGCAAGCAATGCGCTCAGATTTGGCATGACATCTTTTGCCGAGATAATTTGCAGGTCTATAATTTCCGAAAAAAACCCTCCTCAAAAAGAATTGGATGAAACCAGAGACATACTCATAAGCGCCCTAATTTCTCAGGGCAAATATGATCTTGCCAGTCAAGAGTTAAGCCTAATTAAGAAAAAACCAGATTCAATTTACCACCTAAAAAGCGCCCTAATCTCAATAGGTTTGGTGCAAATTTCTGAGGCGGAAGACCAAATTGCAAAATCCGTTTTTGCGGAACTGCCTGAAGACATGCAATCTTGGTATTATCTGGCAAGAGGTTATATTTTTTACCATCAGGCAAAGTATGAAAGCGCACGGAAAAATTTTGAAAAATCGCAGGAGCTTGCAAAGACAAAATTTGCCTATTCAGATAGCATGCAGGCATTGAATTTGGCGCGGCTATCACAAGGGCTCACAGACTCCGACACAAAGCAAATGCTTGAAGACCTTTCACGCAGAGTCAATATTTACCTAGGCACGCCCACGGGGTTCAGTTACGCAAAGCAATACGCAATAGTTTTAAACAAGGTCGGCAAAAAAGATGAGGCGCTCAAACTGATAGACGGTCAACTGCAACTTCCACTGATTACGGAGTTTGACATTGAAGACTTGAAAATCATATCCGCCATTTTGCAAATGGACAATCCGGAAAAGAGCAAAATGGTTTTGAAAGACGTTTTGCTTTCCACAAAATCCGCCGACATTTTAGACTATGCGCTCAAGCTTCTGCACACGGCATTTGCCACAGACAATGCAGGGTTTGAGCAAATGCTCAAAGAAATTTTAAGCAAAGGCTCTGAAAATGTGCGGGATAGAATCTTACTTGAATTGGCGTTTTGCAGCATACAAAATTCTGACATTGCAGCAACCTCGAAGTACGCTTCAGAATTGCTTGAAAATTATCCCGCAAGTCAACTTAAAAAAGACGCCCTAAGAATCCTTACATGGGTTTCATTTTTAAATCCGGATTCAGACCCGACAAAATATCGTCTAGCGGCAAAATATCTGCTTGAAATTGCTGCGCTTGAAACTAATCAGACAAACGCCTTTTACGCAAAAATGCTGGCGGCTGATTCATATCTTAAAGACAACGACTTTTATTCTGCGGCAACGATATATGAAGAGCTTATAAATCATGGAGAGCCGAAAAATTATTTGGGCCGTGTGCTTGTAAACGCCGTAGATTCTCTGGTTGCGGCAAAATCTTTGGACAAAGCTATTGTAATCGTAGATAAGGCGTATAAAAACAACTCTATTAGCACAGACGAAACTTGGGAGGCAGAGTGGTCTCTTTTAAACGGCTTTAGGGCGGAAGACAAAATAGACCAAGCCCTGCTGCGTGTCGAAAAAATTTTGAGCGATCCTGCCTACTCAAAAATAAGCATACTGCTAAAATTCAGAATGCAATGGCTGCAAGCTAAGCTTAATGAAGAAAAAAAACACTATAATGAAGCCGTAAAACTTTCAAACATTTTGCTGGAAGAAATATTTGCGGTGGCAATTTCTGAAGATGAAAAAGCCGCCGTTGACAATTTGGCGGCATCTACAATGCTTCTGAAAGCAAGATGCCTTTTGGCTCAAGGCAAGACCGACGGTAAAGATGGCGCATTTGCCTGTTATGAGGCGCTTAGGGCAAAATATCCCTTTACGGATGCCGCACAGATGTCGGCGCTTTATCAGGCAAGAGCGCTCGCCGCAAAAAACCAATTCGCCGCCGCCGCACAAATGTGCAAAACGCTTGTTGACACCTACCCCGACAGCAAATTTGCATCAACGGCAATTTTTGAGGCGGCGCATTACGCCCGTCAAATGGGGACAGATTCAAACTATAAAAACGCACTAGTGCTTTTAGACAATCTCTGCAAAAACTATCCCACAGACGGCAAGGTTTTTTACGCTCGTTTTATGCAGGGCGACATACTGCGTATCTTAGGCTCTTTTGCCGACGCAAGGGCAATTTATCAAGACCTTCAAAACGCATATCCAAACCACCCTGAAATTTATTTGGCGGCTATGGCAATCGGCGACACATTGCTTGCGCAAAAAAATAAAGAGTTGGATGCTTCTCTCAATTTTGAAAGGCTCTATGCGCTTTCAAACATACCTCTTGAAGCGAAGGCGGAAGCCGCCTTTAAATGGGGCTTTGCAATGCAAAGAATGGGCAGAAAACGTGAAGCCGCAGAAATCTGGTGGCTCACAAGCAAGGAGCTTTTGAACGTCCAAAATACTTTTGAAAGCAAAGGCAAATATTGGATAGGCAGAATGCTTTTAGAACTGGGCAAAACACTGGAAGATTTGGGACAGCCAAATGACGCAAAAATTGCCTACAAGCTCATCATAGAAAACAAGCTTGCGGGTTCAACGCTCGCTGAAAAAAAGTTAAATTCTAATACAAAGTAATATGGAAAAATTTATAAATATTTTAAATTTGGGTGGACCAATGATGATTCCGCTTATGATTTTGGCGTTTATCGGCACAGTGGTTTTTTTAGAGAGATCTTTCTTTCTGCACAAATACCAAATTCGTGTTGTGGAATTTGTAGAGGGCATTAAAGCAGCACTGAAAAAACGCAGGTTCTTGGAAGCCATCACCCTTTGCGAAGAAACACCGGGGGCTATTCCAAGAATAATCAAGGCGGCGCTCATAAATTCCGAAGCCAGTTTTGATGTCATGCGCCAAGCCGTGCTCACACAGGTTAATATAGAAGTTCCATATTTTGAAAGACGTATTTCCACCGTGGCGCTTATCGCCAGAATTGCCCCGTACATGGGTTTTTTGGGCACGCTAATTTCCATACTTGAAATGCTTTATACGATGAGCCAAAGCGGCTCTTACGCAGACGCATCAATGTTTTCTTCGGAAATTTACAATGCGTTAATTTCTACAATAGTTGGGGTTTGCATATTCATAGTTGCGGCTGTCTGCACCCAGTTTTTGTACAGCCGACTTAAAGCTGTAACCGCCGACATGCAGTGGTCGGCAAATGTAATAATGAAATTTATCGCCGACGGAATGCCAGAAAATGAGAATCTGATTTTGGGTTCTCAGGAGGCTGAAGAAAAATGAGCGTTCCCCAAAAGTTTGAGCCAATATTTCTAGACAAGGTTGAAAGCCCCAAGCTTGAGCCGCAGGCTATAATATTTCTAGATTTGATAGCCATAGTTTTCATGGTTTATTTTCTCACGTCCAGTTTTGTGGTCGCCCCCGGAATAGGCATAGACTTAAGTTCCGACACATTGGTGCTGCCGCAAAGCATATCTTCTGAAAAGCTCGGCGGCGTTGGCGTTGATGAAAACATCAGCGTCTTGAATGTGCGCGGGGAATCTATGGTAATCTTTGAGGGCAAAATTTACTCTCTTGATTCTTTTGCCGAAGAAATGAAAAACTATAAAGCAAGCGGCGTACTTCTCTTAAAGATGGACAAAAGCGTTGATGCCCAAACTCTTTGCAGAATTACTGAATATGCGCTTAAAGCGGGTTTTAAACGCATACAGCTTGCGGCAAAGCCGGCTTCTTATTGATGAATAAAACCACTCAAAGCAATAGCCCCACGCCGCCTTCCGAAAAAATCTCTCGGAAGCGCCTTTTGTTTTACGCAGTTTTTTCCGCAATTTTTTTATGCATTCTTGTTGCCGCATTTCCAAGCAAAGAAGCCCTAATGTTTGAGAAATCGGGGCAGGCGGCCGCTTTAAATTTCGACCATGCGGAATCTGCCGCTTTGAATGAATCTGAAATCAATGATTTTACGCCAATGTTTCTGCCGACAAAGTGGAACTATTCTTTTCAAATTTCCGCAATCACAAATTTGCAAGAGCAAGATTTGTTTGCAAAAAAAGATTCAAATACGGAGCTGCAAATACGCCCTTCCGAAGATTTTTTGGACAACAAAATAAAGCACGACGATTCATTTGACGACATGGTTTTGAGGGTAGATACCCGCAGCAGATTCTCAGGGTTTTCCATAGAAGAAAACGCTTTTGCGAATCTTGCAAAAGACGCAGGCAAAAAAGTCTGGGCGGAAATTATAGACATAAATTCTTCCCAAAGAATCAAGTCTATTGCGCTGGATTACAATATCATTGCAGACAAAGAAGCGTGGTCGCCCATTGAAATCATCATGCAGATAGATTTGCCAGGGGCTATACCGCAGACCATGATAATGTCTCATTCCGGCTCTGAAAAAGTTGACTCGCAATTTTTAAAATTAATAAGCCAAGACAAGCGTTTTAGGAACTTTGCCTGCGGGTATTATAAGATAAATATCAATCCTTAATTTTATGTTCAAGTTTCAGGTAATAGCCAGCTCCAGCGACGGCAACGCCTCCATTTTGGAATTCGGCAATAAGAAAATTTTAATTGACGCAGGTTTTCAAATCACGGGGACGAAAAAATTTCTGCTTTCTAAAAACCTAACAATAGAAGATATAGACGCCATATTCATAACGCATGACCATGGCGACCACTGCAAAGCGCTGGAATCTTTTTCGCATTTAAGCCGCCTCAAGGTTTTTGCAAACAGACAGACGAAAGAAAGAATAGTCTCAAGGTATCCCAAGACAAAAAGTTTGGCGTGGAATTTGTTTTCCACTTCCGACACATTTATATATGAAGACGCCCTAGTAAACGCCTTCGCACTGCCCCATGACGCCGACGACACCGTGGGTTACAAATTTACGGTAGGCAAAAAAAATCTGGTTTACGCCACAGATTTGGGCAAGGTAACAACTTTGGTTTCAGAGATAGTTAAGACCGCAAACATACTGGTGCTGGAATGCAACCACTGCCCCGACATGCTTGAAAACTCCCCCAGACCAATGAACTTGAAAGCCCGTGTCAAAGGCAACTTCGGCCATCTTTCAAACCAAGATGCAATAAATTTGCTAACATTGCTTGATTCAAATTTTGTTGAAAAAATTTACCTTACGCACATTTCAAAAGACTGCAACGACCTTGCGCTGATTTCAAATCTGCTTGAGAACTCCCTAAGCAAAGACTTGCTAAGTAAGGTAGAAATAGTCTGCCCCCACAAAGGCTTAAGCCAAATTTACGAGGCTTGAATTTTGCAAACCTATATGGCTTTTAAAACGGCGGAGATTATTGCTTCCGTACAGGCGAGCCTGCCTTTGCCGACGTCGCCGCAGGCAAGTTGTCCGGATTCTGCGTCGATAAATTCCGCACCTCTTTGAGACAAAATTTTCATATTCTGCACAACGGCAGGATGCTCATACATTGCGGTGTTCATGGCGGGCGCAATCAAAACTTTTGCCTTTGTTGCAAGATAGGTTGAAGTAATCATGTCTGGCGCAAGGCCGTTTGCCATATTGCCTATCGTGTTTGCCGTTGCGGGCGCTACCAAAAATATATCCGCCCTCTGCGCAACAGAAACGTGCTCAGGGTGCCAGTCTGAAACATTCTCCCACATGTCGCTATAAACGGGGTTGTGTGAGATTGTCTGAAAAACCCTCGGCGAGACAAGCTTTGTGGCGTTTTGCGTCATTATTACAACAACGTCTGCGCCCAGTTTTGCGAGGGCGGAAACTATCTCTGTGGCTTTATAGGCGGCAATGGAACTGCACACACCCAACACAACGCACTTTGAATCCAAAGGTTTTTTTTCGTCTTGCATAAAAAGATTTTTGCAAAATCATTATTATTATCAAGCATATTTGCATGGCGGGTTTCAGAGCATATTTCAAAAACAACAAAAAACTTTCAAGGGCTGAACAAATAATATTAAGCGCCGACGAAAGCAGGCACTTATGCGGCTCTTTGAGGGCAAAAATAGACGACGAGGTCAGGATTTTTGATTTGGAATCAAACTGCTACGACGCAAAAATTTTGGACGCAAACCCCAAAGCAACAAAGCTTGAAATACTAAATGCCGTAATTTTGCCTGAAAAAAAATGCGAAATACATTTGCTGATGTGCATGCCCGCCAACTCCGTCTTTGATGACATTCTGCGCCAAGCCGCCGAAATTGGAATTAGCGGAATACACCCAATACTTTCAGAAAATTCTCAGATAAAACTTTCGGAAGCCGACGCCCAAAAGAAATTGGAAAAATGGAATCTGAAAATTATTGAGGCAATGAAGCAGTCCGGCAATATCCGCAGTTTTGAAATAAGCGCACCAAAGCCTTTTGGCAAAGTTCTAGACGAATGTGCAACAAAGTTTGAACATAAGTTCTTAGCAAGCCTCCAACCCCAAGCAAAACCGTTTCTTAAAGTGCTTAATGAGGAATTTGTAAAACCCGCAAATGCCTGCATACTCATAGGCCCTGAAGGCGACCTGTCTTTGAAAGAATACGCCCTTGCTTCCCAACTTGGCTTTAGGCACGTCAGCTTGGGTGATTCTGTTTTAAAATGCGATACCGCAAGCGCTTCTATACTCAGCATTATTTCCGCCCATATATTTGCGAAATTTTAATTTTTCTTGAAACATTTTTAACTTTTTGCTGTCTAGTAAGTTGCAGTGGAATCTTTAAGAAAGTTTTTAATACTCTTATTTGCCTGCCTAAGCGTGCTTTTTGCTTGGGTTGCGCTTTTGAGGTACTTTCAAATCCCCTCTATATTGGGTGATGATTCCACGGAAATTGAAATCTTGGATTGGTGCGGCGATATAGAACAACGCGCCAGAAAAGACGATAAACTTGTTTTTTTCTTTCTGGACGATTTGCTCGCCATACCAAACGACCCTGAACTTAAATCAACTTTGAATGAGTATTTTTTAGTAGTAAGGTTGGATAGTAAAGCATATCCTTCAGACTCTAAAATTTTGCACAAAATCTTCACGGCGTCGGCAACCAATGGCACTCTCAAAGCGGGCATACTTTCCCCCACGCTAAATCCCATAGTGCTCACCTCAAAAGATTTTTACGACAACTCCAAAAATAATTCCCTCAAGGCGGTGTTGTACAGCAGTCTGGATTTCTACAAAAACAATAGGAACGAAATTTATAAGAGCGCCACATATCTTAAAGACAACCTCAACTTGATTAAAGAAAAAGATAGAATCGCAAGTTCTCAAATATGTTTTGACAACATTACCTTAGTTCAGCTTGCGGGTAACCAGTTAGATTTACGCAAAGTTTTTTCCGATTATCTTAAGGCAAACGCAAGCATTGCGCTGCTTACAGAAAATGCAAGGTTGCTTTATAGGAGCACTTCAAGCGTTTTGGTGAGGTGTATAGACAACATAAGCGACACAAATACGCTGAGTTTTCTTGCCTACAAATTGTACAGCAATTTGACAAAAGACAATGAACGTCCACTTATTGTGCGGGCTTTTGCGGAGGCGGCAATATGCGTCAATAACAAGCAGGCAAAGACCTTGTCCATCAAATCCGCCGCAATGCTATTGGAAGATTTTAACGCCGAAGATAAACTCTTTTTTGAGTCGCAAAATTACCCCGTTGACGCAAATTCTGTTGCGATAAGCGCCCTATGCTATGTCTATAAACTTTCAAATAATAAACTATATTTGAATGTCGCCAAAATTTGCGCTGATCGCCTTTACACTATTTTTAAAGCTAACCGCATTTTGCCCGAACTTGCTGTGCCAAAAAATTCCGAAGCGCAGGCAAACACTTACGCATTTTTGGCAAGAGCGTTGATGGATTTATATATACTCACAAAAGATGAAATTTATTTGTCTCAAACAAATGAAGTCTTGCAGAAGCTGGACAGGTTCTATCTTTCAGAGTACAAGTTTTTGTATTACGACAATTCTAAGTCTAGCCCCCTTGCAAAGGTTACAAGAATTTTTGACATAATAGATTCCGACAATTTTCCCTCCGCCACGGGCACGGTCGCCCAGATATATGCAGATTTTAATGCGCTAAAAATACCAACTCCGACTGGTTTTAAGTTGGAGGAATTTGTGTCGGAACACTTGTCTATAATGCCGATGAACAATCTTTCCAAGCCAACCATTAAGCTTGTGATGTTCCGCAATCCTCTGCTTTACTAAAACAGCAGTGCCGCAACCCCCACCGAAAGCCCGCCGCCGAATGAAGCCAATATTGCGTATGAGCCCTTGGGCATAGCGCCCGATTGTTCGAGCTTTTCTGCAAGAGCTATAAAAACGGAGGCGCTTGAAGTATTGCCGCAACGTTCCAAATTTGTGAAAAATTTAGCTCTTTCTATACTTAAAGACTCCGCAATTTTATCCACTATGTTTTTGTTTGCCTGATGGGTAATCGCCAAAGAAATATCCGACTTTGAAATTGAATTTTCTTTCAGGTACGCCTCAATTATTGGGGGCACTTGTTGGGTTGCAAATTCAAAGACATCACGGCCGTCCATAGCAAAGTAAGCAAGCGTTGGGTCTGTAATTTTGCCGTGCGGAATTTCAGAACCACCTGCGGGAATTGTAATCAAATCATAACCCGAGCCGTCCGTAACAAGCTTTGCTTCCAAAACCTGCGCTATGCCTTTTTCTTTGGATAACAAGACTGCCCCCGCACCGTCCCCAAAATATGGATAGGTTGAAAATTCCTCTGGGTTTAAAAATTTTGAATAGACATCCACTGCTATTACCAAAATATTTTTCGCCTTTGTTGAAGCTAGCAGAGCCCTTGCAACTTCCATTGCAAAAATGCCGCCACTGCAAACGCTGTTGGTATCGAAGGCAAAGGCGTTTTTTGCGCCTATTGCAAATTGCACTTTTGCGGCGGTAGCGGGGATAAGCCTATCCGGCGTGGATGTTGAAAGCACTATGGCGTCTAAAGAAAGGGCGTCCATTTTGGCTTTGTCAAGACAGTCTTTGGCAGCTCTTATCGCTAAATCCGAGGCAAATTCATCATCTTTGCAGTGATAGCGAGACTCCACACCTGTCTTATCTTTAATCACCTGCCAATATGCCTCGGGAAAATTTTTCAGGTCTTCATTAAAGACCAAATTGCTCCCAAAAGCTTTGCCTGCCGAAACTAAATTTATCGCCATAATTTACATATATACTGAATGCCCAAACCTTATTTTCAAGCCTAAATATAGCGTGAGTAATTTTTGAATACGTAATTTGCACATCAATAAAAGGACTACATGGCAACGCCTGTTTGCAGAGATTTTTTATTGTAAAATCAAAGAGTAAGGCTAGGCTTTTTAACCATTATGGAAAATAATGCGGATTCAGTTTTAATATTGGGTACGGTGGCTTACGATAAAATAGAGACACCGCTTGCCAGCCAAGACTTCATTTTAGGGGGCTCGGCAAGTTTTGCGGCGCTTGCCTGCGCATTTTTCACGAAGGCAAAAATTGTCTGCGTCATTGGTAAAGATTTTAAAGACAGCGATATGGATAGGCTCGCAAAGAGGGGTATAGACGTTTCTGGAATACATCTGGATAAAACGCTGCCAACCTTTTATTGGCACGGCAAATATCATGAAAATTTTAAAAGTCGTGAGACTATAGACGTGCGCCTTGGCGCATTTGAAAATTATATGCCTGAGCTTGGGTCTAGGCTTAAAGACAGCAAGTTTGTATTGCTTGGCAACATATCGCCCAGACATCAATCGCATTTGCTTTCGCAAGTTCGCAACCCAAGTTTTGTGGTTTTGGATACTATGGATTTGTGGATAACCACCGCAAATGCAGAACTCAAAGACCTCATAAAAAAAGTTGATTTGCTCATACTCAATGACGATGAGGCAAAACAGCTTACCAATGAAAACAACCTCATCATGGCGGGTGAAGGTTTAATGGCAATGGGCGCAAAAAGCGTCATAATAAAAAAGGGAGAACATGGTTCTATGCTCTTTCATAAAGACGGTTTTTTCACGACGGTTGCCTACCCTATCAAATCTCTTTACGACCCTACGGGCGCAGGCGACTCTTTTGCAGGCAGCCTTATAGGGCACATGGCAAAAAATAACGATACTTCATTTGAGGCAATTAAAAAGGCAATGCTCTATGCCACCGCCTGCGCATCTTTGACGGTGGAATCTTTTTCTTGCGACAAACTTGAAGCAAGCGGCATTGAAGAAATTGAACGCCGTGTTGAATATCTAAAAAAAATTACGACAGTCTAAATGGACATAGAAAAAACAGTTTTGGAAATTGCAAAAAAAGCGAGGGCGGCGGCGCTTAAACTTGCAAACGTATCTTCAGATAAAAAAAATCTGGCGCTCAAAAATTTGGCGTCTTTGCTCAGGCAAAAGCGTGAGGAAATCAAGGCGGCAAATTTAAAAGATTTGGCTGAGGCGCAAAAGACATCTATTTCAAAAGCCATGCTTGAAAGGCTCTCTTTAGACGACAAAAAAATAGAGTCTATTGCAATATCCTTGGAAGAACTTGCCGCACTTCCCGATTATGTCGGCGAAATTATGGAGTCTATAACAAGACCCAATGGTCTTAAAATAGAAAAAGTGCGTGTGCCAATAGGTGTGATTGCCATAATTTATGAAAGCAGACCAAATGTTACGATAGACTGTGCGGCGCTGTGCCTCAAAAGCTCTAACGCCTGTATTTTGAGAGGCGGTAGCGAGTCTTTCAACACAAACATATATTTTGCGGGCCTCATAAAAGAAGCGCTCAAAAATACAAGCTTGCATGAAGACTGCGTACAAATCATCCCCACCACCGATAGGCAAGCGCTCAGCGCAATGCTCAAGCAAGACAGCTACATAAACTGTATAATCCCCCGTGGCGGTGAAGGCTTGATACGCCATGTTGTGGAAAATTCTTCAATACCCGTGCTCAAGCACTACAAGGGCGTTTGCAATGTGTTTATAGACGAATATGCAGACGAAACTTTGGCAATTAATATCACCGTTGACGCAAAGTGCCAACGTCCCAGCGTCTGCAACGCCGCAGAAAATTTGCTTGTGCATAAAAACGCAAAGGAACTTTTGGTCAAGCTTGCAAGAAAGCTTGCTTCAAGAGGGGTCGAACTGCGTACAACAAATGCGGCAAAAGCTGTTTTGGACTCGGCAAACATTCCTTCAAACCCCGCAACGCCTGAAGACTTCCAGACGGAATATACGGATTTGATAATTGCGATAGATTTGGTTGATGATGTTCAAGGCGCAATAGATTTTATAAATTTAAACAGCTCCGGACATTCAGACTGTATTGTAACTTCAAATGCGCAAAATGCCGAAGACTTTTTAAACGGCGTGGATTCAGCCACAGTATATTGGAATGCCTCTACCCGTTTTACGGACGGTTTTGAATTTGGCATGGGCGCAGAAATCGGCATATCCACAGACAAGCTACATTCCCGTGGTCCTATGGGTTTAAAAGAGCTTAACATCTACAAATATAAAATCAGAGGCACAGGCCAAACCAAAGCCAAAGTTGAATAAATTTGCTTACACAAATTTTATCAAATAAGTCTTAAAGAAATCCCGTACATGCATGCGGGATTTTTTTGGAATGAATGCATAACGTAATAGCCTCACGTTTTTTTATTTGGAATAGATGCCTACCAACCCCATCATATTTTTTTGCATTTGAAATAGCCACCCACTATCACAGCCTCGTATTTTTTTGAGAACTTAAAACTACAAGAGGCTTTAAACATTGACTTGGTTTAATAAACCCGCTTAATGGGTATTGTAATTGTTAAATGCCAAATAAACTTTCAGAGGATAAACAGCGCATTTCGGCATCATTGCCGAAAGAGCTTGTAGCCGCCGTGCAAAAAAGAGCTTTTGCCGATGGCATCACCTTTACCGACGCCCTACGAGAGGCTCTTGCAGCTTTTATATCTCAGTATGAATCAAAATGTAGAAAGGTCTCTACCAATGCAAAAAAGAAAAGCTAATTCCAAAAGCATCGGGTTTATTAAACCCAAATGCACCCATGACATAGTTGATTTTGACCTGTCTAAAATTTTGGCGAAAAAATTGGAAGTAACCACGAAAGCTCTTAACCTAACAGAGTCCGAGTTATTAGAAATAGCACTAAAAAAATATCTAAAAAAATCCAAAAAAAAACTCATTTTAAAAAAGAAAGAATCATAGGTTTAATAAACCCTAATGAGATTAGCCTACATTATCATTATCCACAAAAAATAAATTAATTAAATTGAAAGCGAATAATATGAATCACTACAAATTTTTTTACAAAATAAGCGTAATAATCTGCCTTTGCCTGTTTGGCGGAACTTTATTTTCTCAGGATAAAGATGAAAAAAACAATATGGGCGAAAGCAAGGACGACATTATTGCCCGCCTAAAATCAAACTTGCTTAAGGACGAAAATGGCGATGTATATATCCGCCCATTTCAATACTTGTGTGTGGATGATAGCAAACCCACGGATGGCTACCCTTATGGGTTCTATAAATATATAGACACAGGGTTAGATGCGGAATTTTTTATAGAAAAATATTTCAAAAAGGCTTACGATCATTGGAGAGAAAGCCTGCCTGCCTTTGTGGCTTACTTTAAGGATAAAGGAATAACATTTAAACATATCAGCGAAAATGAAAAAGTTTTCAAAAGCTATCTGGATAAAGGTATCCCAATCTGCGCCTTTTATCTGACACAAAACAAAGAGGCGTGGGGTGAGTTTTTAAACTACATCATAGAGCGCCAAAACGAACGTAAGATTTGCTCAAACCCCAAAAAGTGGGAAGAATATTTAAGAAAGCAAAAAAATGAGTCAAAAAAAGTTTTAACCAAGCTCAAAGTCAAAGGAAAAAGCCACCATGGTTTCTTTTATTTGACTGGATATAACGATAGCACGAAAGAGTACCAAGTTTTTTTTAACTTTCAAGAAGACCCCTTGTGGATTACTTACGATGAATTTAAGGCAATCCCAAAATACGACAGATCTGACAAGGAAGTAACATTCCGCAGTTTTGATTTTTGAGAAGAAAGCCTACAAATTTTGCCTATAAAATTGCTAGAATAAATTACGCAAAACTTGTAAATAAAAATACTCCAGCAACCCAATTTGCACTATTCTTCCACTACACTAGGCTGACTGTGCCTTCGGCACAGCATCAAAAAAAGCGCACACTTTAATTTCTAAAGCGTGCTCTTAAATATTTTCTCAAACTTAAACAAACCCCAACTTTAACGACTAAAGTAAATTTTGGAAGTAAATCACCACTTTAATAAAAACCAACTTTAACCCTTAAAGTAAGTTTTGGAGGCAGACCTCCCCTTTAATAAACCCAACTTTACCTATTAAAGAAAGTTTTGGAAGCGCACCCCACACTTTAACCTTTTGGCAGCACGGTTTGGATGAAGAGTGAGGCTTGCGAAGTGAAGATGGGTGGGAATTGTACATACGTACATTCCCAGTCATATTCACGAAGCAAACGGAACTATTCGCCAAACAAGTCTGCC
>JAVBLZ010000007.1:0-58779 GCA_031553045.1 Opitutales bacterium
GCCTGTCAAATAAATTGCACCACCATAGTTTGTAGCAGTATTTTTATCACTGGTAGCCGCACCTCCAAATGTTACATCGCCTGTAATTGTCAAATTGCCTCTTGAATAAATTGCACCGCCGTAACTTGCAGTGTTGCCTGCAAATGTGGAATCACCCCCAATTGCCACAGCACCGTCCGAATAAATTGCGCCGCCGTTACGTGCAGTGTTGCCTGCGAATGTGGCATCACCACAAATTGTCAAAGCGCCGCCTGAATAAATTGCGCCGCCGTAATCATTAGTTGAGGTATTGCCTGTGAATGTGGTATTACCTGTAATTATCAAAGCGCCGCCTGAATAAATTGCGCCGCCGCCATTAGTTGAGGTGTTATACTCAAATGTTAGCAAGCCTGTATTGCTTATTGTATTTGCGTTAGCAGATGCAAAGTAAATTGCGCCACCGCTGTCTCTTCCCTCATTATATGCAAAGTCCACAGTGGAGCCAAGTGTCAAAGTATTGCCTACCAAATAAATTGCGCCGCCTGAATAATTTGCAGTGTTGCTTGAGAATGTGGCATCACCCTCTATCGTCAAAGCGCCGCCTGAATAAATTGCGCCGCCGTTATTAGTTGCGGTGTTATACTCAAATGTTAACAAGCCTGTATTGTTTATTGCATTTGCGTTAGCAGATTCAAAGTAAATTGCGCCACCATTGCTACCTGCCTCATTATATGCAAAGTCCACAGTGGAGCCAAGTGTCAAAGTATTGCCTACCAAATAAATTGCGCCGCCGTTATTAGTTGCAGTGTTGCTTGAGAATGTGGCATCACCCTCAATTGTCAAAGCGCCGTTTGAAAAAATTGCGCCGCCTTGAAAATTTGTCTTGTTAGAATTAAATGTTAGCAAGCCTGTATTGCTTATTGTATTTGCGTTAGCAGATTCAAAGTAAATTGCGCCACCATTGCTACCTGCCTCATTATATGCAAAGTCCGCAGTGGAGCCAAATGTCAATGTGTTACCAGCCAAAGCAATAGCCCCGCCGCTAGCTAAGGCAATATTGCCATCAGTAGCAATTGAACCAAATTCAACAGCACCTGAAATTGTCAAAGCGCCGCCTGAATAAATTGCGCCGCCGCTGCCTGCAGAGTTACTTGCGAATGTGGAATCACCCGTAATTGTCAAAGTGCCTAGTGAATAAATTGCGCCGCCTTGAGAATTTGTCTTGTTATACTCAAATGTTAACAAGCCTGTATTGCTTATTGTATTTGCGCTAGCAGATGCAAAGTGAATTGCGCCACCGCTGATGCTTGTCGCATTATTGACAAAGTCCGCAGTGGAGCCAAATGTCAATGTGTTACCCGCCAAAGCAATAGCCCCACCGCTAGCTGAGGCAATATTGCCATCAGTAGCAATAGCTGAGCCAAATTTAACAGCATCTATGATGGCTAAATTGCCACTTGAATAAATGGCACCACCTAAATTAGTTGCGCTATTCCTTATAAATGTAAGCAGGCCTGTATTGTTTATTGTATTTGCGCCAGCAGATGCAAAGTAAATTGCGCCACCTTTGCCGTATCCACCAGAGATATTCGCAACTGTTACGGCATTATTTTGGAAAGTAGCAAGCCCGCCAAGTGTAAGCGTATTACCTCCCAAATAAATTGCGCCGCCGTAGTTTGTGGCAGTATTTTTGTCAATGGCATTCACACCCCCAAATGTTACATCGCCTTTAATTGTCAAATTGCCGTTTGAATAAATTGCGCCGCCAAAATTCCCAGCGGTATTGCCTACAAATGTGAGGGCAGCTTTGTTATCTATTATATTTGAGCCGTTAGTAACCAAATAAATAGCACCACCACCATCTGAGGCGGCAACGCCCAAGCTCTTATTGCCAGAGAATGTTGTATCCCCGCCAAATGTCATTGTGTAAATACCTGAACTGCTGTAATAGATTGCGCCGCCCATATTATTTGCGGTATTGCCCGTAAAGCTTACGGCATGCGTAATTTCAAAGTTACGGCTAGTATAAATAGCACCGCCATAGGCTGCAGAATTTTTGTCAAATAGAAGTGTGCCCGCATTGTTTATAGTAAGACTACTAGAGAGAACTTGAGAATAAATTGCGCCACCGCTGCCTATAGAACTCGTCGCCACATTGTTTCTGAAAACCGTATTGCCACCAAGAGTAAGCGTGTTAGCATTAGAACCCAAGCAAATTGCCCCGCCCTGAATTGCAGTGTTGCCATTGCTAGCGTTTACGCCACCAAATGTTACTGCCCCCGTGATTTCTAGTGGCCCATATGTAAAAATTGCCCCGCCGTTTTGTTGAGCAGAATTACCGTCAAATGTAAGAGTGCCAGCATTGGATATTGTATTACCTGGCGCAAAAGCATTTGCAAAATAAATTGCGCCACCATGAGAATTTGCATGGTTCTTTTGGAAAACGGAAGCCCCACCCAAGGTTAGATTTGTGGCAGTATCTGCCAAGTAAATTGCGCCGCCCATTCCTGCTGAGTTGACGTCTGCCGCAAGAGTGCCGCCAAAAGTTGCTGCCCCTGTAATCTCCAAATTACCCGCTGAAAAAATAGCCCCACCCCGAGAATCGGCAACGTTGCCTTTAAGAATAAACGTACCAGAAGTATTGATAGTATTGGTGAGCAGTGAATTTTCAAAATAAATTGCCGCACCTGAACTCGTAGTCTTGCCGTTCAAGAGCGTCATGTTCTTGAGAGTGATAGTGTTTACCGCAGATGACAGACTAAAAATGCTGTAAGAATTATTACCGCTTATGCTTAAAGTACGTGAGGTATTATTGATGTTTATGCCGTTAGATATTATTTGAGGCAACGCACTTGTAAGCGTGATAGTGTAATAACTACTGAAAGTATAGATATCGTTTGCGGCCTGTTGATTTAGCGCATAACGCAGAGTTCCTGCAACATTGGTATCTAGGTTGGAATTTATCGTCTGATTTGCCGCCTGTGCAGTAAATACATTTAATACAAGTGCGAACAATAGCATTATTGCTCTCTTTAAATTAATTATGTCTATGTGTTTCATATGCTTCTGCTTTGTGCCATTTTTTTTAAACATATAAGAGCAACAACTTCTGTCAAATTTAATTTCAGAAATATTTCATGCAAAACAGGATATGAAATAGCCTCTAATTTACGCAGAGCCCCTTAAACGATGATACGAAGCAGCAAAAAAATCTTAATGAAGGCAGAAATCTATCTGACGCTTGAAGCGGTCAACACTGTCAACGCCTACGGGAATCTTTTGGGCTATCTTATATTGCCGCTTTGTGCGCCTGCCTGTAAGAGCATGGCCATCGGCGGAAAGCTTGTAGATATCGTCGGTCAGACAGTGCATATGCACAAACCCGTATGCGCCAGACTCCACAAGCTCTACAAAAAAACCATTCTCGGTAATACCCGTGATTATGGCTTCAAAAGTTTCGCCTGTTGAAATTTTGCGTTCAAAGAACTCCATCAATTTGATTTTTTGCGACTCTCTTTCAGCCTCAGAACTGTTGCGCTCCGTCCTAGAGATGTGCTCCGCAATACCCTCTAATTGAACCTGCGTAATCAGAGAAATTTTGCCCTTGGGGGCGGACGGCATACCGGATTGCTGCATATAGAAATTAAAATTTCTGTGCACTGTAAAGTCCGCATAGCGACGGATGGGAGATGTAAAATGGGCGTAATATTCTTTTGCCAAACCATAGTGCCCGTCTGGAGACGCCTTATAGACGGCACGTTTCAGGCTGCGCAAAAATTCCGTCTTTAAAACAAAACTTTGCGGGTGATTGTTGATTGCGGTCAGAACTCTTATTATTTCTCGTCGGCTGGTAAGGTCTCCGCATTCTATGCCAAAGCCCAAAAGATATTCACGCAATTCGTCCAGTTTGTCTGGGTCAGGATCTTCATGCACTCGTGAAATAAACGGCACTTTGTTTGCAAAAAGCTCCCTTGCTATTGCCTCATTTGCCGCCAACATAAATTCCTCAATCAACTGATGAGATTCGTCATTTTTTTTCGTCTCTATGCGTTCCGCATAACCGTCTTTATCGGTGTAGATTTTAATTTCGTCGCTGTTCAAATCAAGACTGCCCTTTTTCATGCGACGTTTGCGAAGCACGCTTGCAATGCTCCAAAGTTGGCGCAAGAGCATGCGCAATTCTTGCAGGGCTTTGTTGTCATAATCTGAAAGCGGCTTGCCGCTTGAACCTGTGGAATATTCCGGCGGAGGCTTTATGCCCTTGATTTTTTCAATATTATCCTCCGTCAAAAATGCGTAGGCTTGCTCATAAGACAAGCGCTTTGAACTGCGTATGACGCTATTTGCAAAGCGCACCGCCTTGCAATCGCCGCCGCCGTCAAAAGTTAAAAAGACGCTTTTCACGAGCCTGTCTTCATCTTCAACCAGACTGCAAATTCCGTTTGAAAGCTCAAAGGGCAGCATGGGTATCACCGTCCCCACAAGGTAGGTGGAATTGCCCCTGCGCCTTGCCTCTTTATCTATTGCGCTGTTTGGACGCACATAGTAAGGCACATCGGCAATGTGCACGCCAATCTCCCACCCGCCGGACTTTGCCCTGACGATAGAAATTGCGTCGTCAAAATCTTTGGCGTCGGCGGGGTCTATAGTTACGGTAAATTCTTTGCGCAAATCAACCCTGCCCTCCAAATCTTTGGATGACACTTTGTTTGGAATATCTCTTACTTCTTGCATGACTTCCTCGGGGAAGTCTTCACTCAAATCATATTTTGTGAGTATGCCCTTGTACTCCGCCATTGGAGTATGGCTTTTACCCAAGTTTTGCGTTATCGCACCCGAGGGGTTTATGTGGCGCTGAGTCCACTCGTTAAGGGCAACCACAACCTTATCGTCAGCCTTTGGCAGAGGCAAAACGGCAGAAGTGCGAGGGTCGGGCACTATGACATCATAGTAAAATTTAGGGTCATCGGGCGCAACGTGCCAATGGCCGTTTTCCTGCCTAAGAGTGCCCACAAGAGGCTTCTTTGCCCGTGAAAGTATGCGTATTACCTTGGCGAATTTTTGAACATCTTCCTGCGAATATCTGTTGCGCCTGCGAGATTCTCTGGGATATAACACTCTTGCCAGAACCGTGTCGCCATGCAGGGCAACGCCCGTATCTTCATATCTTACCTTGTAACTTATGTTTGAATTGGCAGGATAAATTGTGGCAGTACCCCTTCTGGAAAACACAATCTCCCCGCTTATCAGGCCAAGCTCTGAACATGCGCTGTATCTATCGCCCTTGATTTTGGCGATAGTGCCCTGATCTAAAAGTTCATTGAGCCGCTTTTTTAAGACAGGCATCTGCTTGCGAGGCAAGCCAAGCTTGTACGCAAGCTCCGGCAGCCTCATGGGCGTGTAAGTCTTCTGTTTAAATAGGTTTAAAAGTGAATTTGAAATTTCTTCAGGCGTCATAATATTACGTTTTTAAGTTCTATTGGTATTAACATCAGCAAGGCGAATATGAAAAGCGCCACCACAAATTTTGAAAGCTTGGCGGAAGATATGCGGTTTTTATACGCCAAAATATTTAATGTGGCTATGCAAAAAAATACCAACACCCCGCCCGAATATTTGATAATAAAACCTGCGCTAAGCTCTCGATAAAAAGCGGCAACCACGCCAAACACCAAAGAGAGCGCCATCAAGAGCAGTCCAAAATAAATGGAATGCCTCATATACCTTTCAAGCGCAACAAGCGGCTGAAGGTCTTTTGCAATTACGCTATTTGAGCGTGTCTTTAAATTGCGTCTTTGCAGCAAGCCCATAACTGCAAATATTGCGGCGAAGAAAAGCGCAACATAGGTTGAAAGTGCGGAAATTGCGTGTATCAAACTAATGAGAGTAAGCACCTGAATTTCCTGATAGCTTGCCATATATTTTGAAAACACAGGGCACATCACGGGCAAAATTGTGAGCAATATTGCAAGCGGCAAAACAAAAATTGCGCTTAAAGAAAGCTTGCAAACCGATACCAAAAACAAGTGCGTCAAGACGCAAAGCCAAGCTATAAATTCTATAACTTCATAAGGGTTTGTTATGGGGATATTGCCTATTTGTACCCCCCTGATTATTATCGCCGAAGTTTGAAAAAGCAGCCCCAAAATTTCAAAGGCATATTGCGCCCTGCCGCCGTGCGGTCTGCCCAATTTTAGGGAAAGCAAACTCTGCGCAAAGGCCGCCGCATAACATAGCCCCGCAAGTAAAAACAAAATTAAAAACATATTCATTCCACAGAATTTATTATTGCCTGCATGAGCAATAATTGACTATCGCTATCATTTAGGCAAGCGCACAATTTAAAATATTCCCCACCGGAATTTAAGAAGACTTCTTTGAGCTCTTCCCCAAGCTCCACCAATGTTTCAGTGCAATCAAATGCGAAGCCGGGGCTGGATACCAGAAGTTTTTTTACGCCACACTTGGCAAGATTTTGCGCCACATCTTTTACCTTAGGAGCAAGCCATTCGCCCTTGCCCATTGCAGATTGATAGGTTAAGAAAATTTTATCCTCCGAAAAAACGTCTTTGAGTTTTTCTTTTATGAGAGAAAAACTTTCCTCACACTCATACTCATAATCCGTAAGCAAAGCTTGTCTTTTTGGCATGCTGTGGAAAGAAATCAAAAGCGCATCAAAAGAATTTTTAGCCAACGCCTCTTTTATTGAAGCACAAACAGCGTCTATATATTCGGGCAAATTTGCATAGCTTGCGCAAAAGCCGACGGCGTCTTCATAGATGAATGTCTTGAGCGGCGGGATAAAAAGACTGTCTTTATTTAGGCGCACAAGATGCAAAATTTCAGAAAGTATGCTGGATGTCATTGCGTACGATTTCTGCGGAAAAAACGGCACAAAAAAGAAATCTTTTGCACCGTCTTTGAGAGCCACGGTAACGGTTTCCCTCACGCTGCCTGTGCCGTATCTATGCGCAAAATAAATTTTAAGACCCGTTTTTTCCAAAAACTTTTTTTGCAAATTTTGCTCATAAAAAAACAGGGGCGCTTTGCCGTCTATCGCCGTAAATTCAAGGTTTTCCAGATATTTCTGCGCCCTCTTGCAAGATATGCGCCAAGCCAAAAACCTGCGCAAAAGAATATTGGGTATGGGCAGAACTTTCTCATCGCTCAAAAATTCAAGCAAAAATTTCCGAGCGGAAGCCCTGTTCAAATATTCAGGCGCACCCAATGTTACAAAAATTACTGCCCTATTTTTCCGCATTCAAAATTGAATCCGCCAAAGTAATGGCACTCTCAATGCAATTACTTACACCAGCCCCGCCCCTGTAAGAACCCAAAAGTTTGACGTCGGGGAAGTCTTGCTCTACCTGCTTTATAACCTTGGCAAATTCATTGTAACCCACGTTATACTGGGCAATGCTGCGCTTCCAAGCAAAACGCTTTTTGAAAACAGGCTCTCCTCTTACACCCAAGACTTTGCGCAAATCTCCCATAACTATTGGCAAGAGTTCCTCCTCAGAAAGCGCAGCCAAAGAGGGATTACGTGTGCCGCCCACAAAATTTGTGAGCGTAACGTAGCCCTTGGGCGCTCTGTTTTCAAACATTGAAGATACAAATAAACTGCCTATGATAGACAAATTCTCCTTTTCCGGAACTAAAGCGCCAAAGCCGTCGAGAGCGTGGGCGACATCTTCACGCCTAAAGCCCAAAGTAAGCGTTGCAATAGGAGAACCCTCAATCTTGTCGAGAGGCTCTAAAGCCTGTGCCAAAGTGCCGCAAATTGGCAAATTTTTAAGACCCCATGCGGGTACTGCCAGCACCAAAACATCAAAGGTGTCTATGCCGCCTTCGCCGGAACTGCTCCAGACAACCTTCCACTTGCCCTCATGGTCTATGGAGGCAATCTGTGCGTCAAGTTCAAGAGAGTCTCCAAGATATTCGGCGAGCTTTTTGGGAAGGACATCCATACCGTCCTTAAAAGAAAGCAAAACTGGCTTGAAAATATTGCCCGCCGCCGCTTTTGCCCGTGCAGACTTCATGCCGCCCAAAATTATAGAGCCAAATTTTTGCTCAAGATTCCAAAGCGGAGGGAATGCGTAACGCATTGAAAGACGCTTTACATCGCCTGCGTAAATGCCCCCAAAAAACGGATTCATGGCGTAATCCAACGCCTCTTTGCCCATGCGATGCAAAGTAAATTCTTCAACGCTAGGGTCAGAATCGGCAGGGAATTTTGAAATAAGCGGCTCTATCAGCAAACGCATTTTGCCGAGTATGCTAAAAAGTCTGGTCTTTAAAAAACCTGCGGGCCCCATTGGCACTTCCTGCGGTTTGCCATAGCGCACAAAATAACGCTTTTTTGCCGTTGCTGAGGCGTATTCCACATCGCCTTCCAAACCCGCTTCTTTGAAGAAATCTAAAGTTCTGGGAGAATTTACCATTATGGAATTTGAGCCGCTTTCAGCCTTAAAGCCATTCTCGGAGTAAGTGTGCACAACACCTCCGGCGTAGGAGCGTTTATCCAAAACCTTAACTTCACAACCCGCCTTTTTGAGCTTGTAGGCAAGCGTAAGCCCACTAACTCCTGCGCCAATTACAAGAACTTTTTTCTGCATACAACCTTTAACTTCTCAAAATTTTATAGGATTTTCAAGCAGATTGTTGAATCTCACAAAGTTTGAATAAAAAAAACGAGAGAATGTTTTTTAAGCACTCCCTCGTTTTAACGAATTATAAAAAATTACTTTCTGCGTCTGTAAGCCACAAAACCCAAAGCAAGTATGCCAAATATTGCGGCATAAGTTGCAGGCTCAGGAATTGCCGTAAATGTTACCTTTATGCCGTCGGCATTCATTGCGAATACCGCCTTCAAGTCTGCCCTGCCTGAGGTGAACTCATAATCAAAATCGTTCTCACCGAAATTTGTAGAGTGTTTTTCATCCCAAGAAAAAAGGTCGTAAGCATGATCTTCAAGAAGATTTACATCATCAAAAATAAAGGTATATACGCCGCCCGCAACTTTTGAAAGCACGATTTCGCCGTCAGCCAAGGGATCTGCAATATTTGCGCCCAAAAGTATGGCCTTGTCATTGTTTGCGCCGTTTATGTTAACCAAAAGAGAACCGGACGACCATGTTAAAGTTGTAGCCGTCATAGTTGCTATTGTTGCAGTTTTGGACGAACCGTGCGCAGACAATACGCCGCCCTTCAATGCTATCTGGCTTACGCCGTAAATATTCTTCATGGAAGCATCCGTATAACCGCCGCCTTCCGCACGCAGATAAAGAGTTCCATCTTCAACGGTTATAGTGCCGCGCAGATGATTGTTGCCCAGCAAATATTGCGCACCTGCGCCCTTTTTGGTAACATTCAACTTTGCGCCGCCAAGCGTGCCCAAGCCCGTAAGTGTTGTGCCGTTGCTCATGTCATGAACACGCCCAACTGAAATATATTCTTCATCTTCGGCGACGTTTATAATCAAATTTGTATCGCCCTTTGTGCTGCCCGGACCGTAGCTGGTTGTAACCCTGCTGCCCGTATTTGCCTGTGTCAAGCCGCCAATGGTGATAGTCTTTGCACTTGTTACGCTGTCTGTATCAAAATTTACAACAGAAGTTGCCGTGCTCATCGTAAGAACGCCTTTAACTTCCATGCTATGCTTCGTCAACTTAAAGCTTGTAGTACCCGCACCCAAAGACAGATTTTTTGAAAATTCCACAGTGGGTGAATTGAAAGTATAAATTGCCGCCGCAGTTGTGGTAACATCTTTTTCAAATTTCACGGAATTTGAACCTGTCAAATTGAATGCCGTACCAGACCCCAAACTAAGTGCGTTTGAAAATAAAACGTCTCTACCGTTTGAAGTAAAAGTTTTAATGCCAGTAGCGGTAAAATCAACTATTGTGATTTTGCCCGTGGAAGCAATAGATATGCCGCCAGCAGTACTGCCCTCAGCAGCAGCACTACTGGTTACGCTGCCTACATATACGTCTGAAACTGTGTCTATTGTCAAAGAGGCGTTTAGCACATCCGCATTTAACGTAGCTATTTTAACAGGTGCTGAACCCGCAACAGCCCCTTGGGTTGCGCTTGTGTACAAATTCAAATTAGAAGCCGCAGTGCCTTTCGCATTTACTTTGTCCAAATCTATATAACCTGTTTGCAACTGTTTGGCGTTTGTCTTATTAAAAGAATAGGATAGTGTGGCGTTACTGCCCATATTGAGAGATTTACCCGTAGCCATTACAAAGTTTGGGGACACAAAATTAGTCATATCCACATGGGTGTTGTCTTTTTCGCTGCCAATTAAAAATGAACCGTTAGACACGCTTATGTCGCCAGATATATTCAACGCCAAAGTGCTTATTTCGAGAATTGTAGTTGGGGCGGCGGCGGCATTTGCGCCAGCAATTATGATGTCTTTAACGTCAACATCGCTTAAAAATATCCTACCCGATTGCCTTGTGCCAATGTACAAAGCGCCCGCCGTTACATTGATAGAATCAGTAACCTTGAGTTTGGTGTTATATATGGTTGATCTATCTACGCTTCTGATTATCGTTGAAGACCCCGCCAAGTCTGAATTTATATAGCAAGCCTGGGTAATTTTTTCTAGAGTAAGAGTTGATGCGCTAGATGAGGAATAAAGCTGCATATATGAAGCAGACCGAGACGCAGTACTGTCATTGATAAATTCTTTGGCGGTAAAGCTTGCGCCCCAATCCATCATAACTGCGGCATTGGTAGATACGTTCATCCGCTTGATGATGTCATTAGCCCCAGGTGCTACGCTAGCGGCGGAGTATGTGGTTGACGCCGTACTCCAATGTGCGGCAGTAGCCATGGCGCCTTGACCGGTTGCAACAGAAGGCCCCTGCCAGTAATAAGTATCTGCAAACACAGACGCACTAAAAATAAGCGTTACAAAAATTGCTAACTTTTTCATAATTTTGCTGTTAACAGTAGAGATATTTTTCTTTTTGGCAAGACTTTTTATATGGCACAAAAAACCCGTCGTTTTTAAGCGACAGGCTCTTATAAAAATAAAATTAAGATTAAATCTTATTTAGATTTGCGTCTGTAAGCCGCAAAACCCAAGGCAAGTATGCCAAATATTGCGGCATAGGTTGAAGGCTCAGGAATTGCTGTAAACATTATAGAAAGCTTGCCCGCCTCCTGAGTGAATTTTGCGGTGAAATCACCGTCAAATTCTGCGGAAAAATCACTCTCATTAAAGGTTGTGTTGCCGTTCCATGAAACGAGATCGAAACTTTTACCGCCCAAATCTACATCGTCCAAGCAAGTGAAGATGAATTTGTGTTGCGTGCCCGTGCCCGTAAAGTCCCCGCTAAGTTCAATTTTATCGCAGACGGTTTTAGACAAATCAAAAAGCATTACGCCAGCAGACCAATCCAAATTTATAGCCTTGATTATGCCCGCTTCAGGAACAACATTTGACGCCGTTGCCGCACCGCAAGCGCCAAAGAAGCCGCCTTCTAAAGAGACATCTGCAAAATACCAGACATCCCCACCGCCCTTTGCGTTATTGCTAGATAAGAATAATGTACCATTTTTGACGGTAGTTACACCCCTAATATAATTTTGACCTGCAAAATATTGCGTGTAACCTGCGGCGTCCATAGTTATAGAAAGTTTAGAAGTCGTACTTTCCGCAATGTTTTTAGCGGTTTCTGCCATGTCATGCACTCTGCCGGAATATTTGAATACGCTGCCCGCCGCCCCCGTGCCTTTGATAAGAAGTTCTATATTTTTCATGTTAGCGGTACTGTAATCAGTTGCCAACCTGTTGGCGTTAGATGCGCTTGATGCGCCGCCGTTGACCCCGCCAACTTCATAGACTGCGGCTTTGCCCGTAGTAGCGCCAAAAATCAAGGCGTTCCCACCCGTACCTTTTTCAACAGTGCCCCGCACAATCATCTTGCCTGAAGCTACGGAGAGCGTAACGGCAGTGGAGGAATCGGTAGCACTAAGGTTACCGGTGATAGTGGCTGTTGTATTTGAATTTGTGTTAAACTTTGCCCCGCGCAAAAATGTGGCGCTTGCAATGCTTGCGGTTGTTCCGAATACTGAATTGTTTAAGTTAAATGTTGCCGATGTGCCAAGAGACAAGGCGGAATCTATAACAACATCAGTGGAAGACGCCAAGGTTACCGATGCAGAATCGTTAATTTTTAGCGTTGAAGCGGCATTGGAAAAATGAGTGATATTGCCTTCACCCGCAGTATTTGTTAAGCTAATAGTAGAGCTGCCCAAGGTTACATCGCCAGTAAATTTTGTGCCCGTTTCAGAGTAAACGGCTAAAGTTGTACCGCCAGCCATTGTGAGTTTGCCAATTTCAGGCACAACCTTGTATGAGGTTGAGCCAAGCTCCATACCTTTTTGCAATATTTCCACCTCGGCAATTTTTAACACCAAAAAGGCTGCGCCTGAACCTCTCCTCAGCCGCATTGATATAGTTGCGCTATCTTGAACCATCTTGGCTATGTTGACAACCCTATCTGTTAGCGTAGAGCCACCTGTCATAAAAAGCTCCCACGTGGTGCTAGTGGGCGAATATTTTAAATTTTCACGGGTAGAGTTGTTAACGATTTGGTTTACATAGCTCTCTCCCGCAAGCGCAGTGCCAAGAGAGGTCTGATACCAAATCTCAGGAAAGGCGGTTGTGTCTGAATTGAGATACACGCTTAAGGCTTTTGTCTTATTTGTTTCATTCACAGCAGCAAACGCTGCCGTAGCGCCAGAGGCCTCATCGGGCGTGCGCCAGTTGCTCGCAGAATTACTGTTGCCGGAAGCGCCGCTCCAATAATAGTCATATTGGGCTGAAAATGCGGAGGCTGCAAAGAGCAAGCCTGCTAAAAATATAATGGGGGATTTCATGAATATTTGGAGTAGATTAAGAATTATGTTTATAGAAAGTATCGATTTCCCATTTTTGGTCAACACTTTTTTTGTCTGTAAATTTAAAAAAAGCTTGCAATTTGAAGGGCTTAGAATTTCATTTTGAGGCTTTACAAAAATTTTAATCCAAACAAAGAAAGAATAATAAAAATGGCAATCAAAGTAGGCATTAACGGTTTCGGCCGCATTGGCAGACTAGTATTCAGAGCGATTGTTGATAAGGGCCTCTTCGGCAAAGATGTTGAAGTTGTCGCTATCAATGACCTTGTACCCGCAGACAATCTTGCATATCTGCTCAAGTACGATTCAATACAGGGCAGATTTAACGGCACTGTTGAAGCAAAGGGCGAAGACGCTATCATAGTTAACGGCAAGACGGTTAAAACACTTCAGGTAAAAGAAGGTCCTGCAGCTCTCCCATGGAAGGATTTGGGCGTGGATATCGTTATAGAATCAACAGGCTTGTTTGTTGAAGACAAATCCGCCGCAGGCCACATTGCAGCAGGCGCAAAGAAAGTTATCATTTCTGCACCCGCAAAGGGCGACGGCGTTAAGACCGTTGTTATCGGCGTAAATGACGAAACTTTGACAGCCAATGACAATATCGTTTCCAACGCAAGCTGCACAACAAACTGCTTGGCGCCTATCACCAAGGTTGTTTTGGAAAACTTCGGCATTGTTGAAGGTTTGATGACCACAGTACACAGCTACACCGCCACTCAGAAAACTGTTGACGGCCCATCACGCAAAGACTGGAAAGGCGGCCGTTCGGCAGCTATCAATATCATCCCATCCACTACGGGCGCTGCCAAGGCTGTTGCATTGGTTCTTCCTGCTGTTAAGGGCAAGCTCACAGGCATGGCTTTCCGCGTGCCAACCCCTACGGTCAGCGTTGTTGACCTCACGGTAAAGACAGAAAAAGCCACAACTTATGAAGAAATCTGCGCCAAGATGAAGGCGGCTTCTGAAAGCGGCTCTTTGAAGGGCATTCTCGGCTATACGGACGAAGAAGTTGTAAGCTCAGACTTTATCCACGATACACGCAGCTCTATTTTTGACGCAACAAGCGGCATAGGTCTTAACGGCACATTCTTCAAGCTTGTAAGCTGGTACGACAATGAATGGGGTTACTCAAATCGTTGCGCAGAATTGGTGCTCAAATTGGGCAAATTCCTCTAATTCTAAAGGTTTAACCTAATTTCTCTAAGGGCGCGCAAGGTCGGAATCATCCTTCCGAGTGCGCCCTTTTAGATTTTATAACACACATCAAAAAAATGGCGAAAATCAAGACAATTAAAGATGTCAATCTAAAGGGCAAAAATGTGTTTGTCCGTGTTGACTTCAACGTCCCCTTTGATTCTCAGGGGCAAATCAGCGATGACACACGCATAGTAGGTGCATTGCCCACAATTAAGCATTTGCTTGAACAAGGCGCAAGAGTGATACTCACCAGCCACTTGGGTCGTCCTAAGAGCAAGGCGGACACGCAATTTTCTTTGGCTCCCGTGGCAAAAGCTTTGTCTGAAAAGCTCGGTAAAAACGTCATTTTTGTTGACGATTGCGTAGGTGAAAAAGTTTCCGCAATATGCTCAAAACTCAATGATGGCGACATAGTCTTGCTTGAAAACTCACGTTTTTACTCTGAAGAAAAGAAAAATGACCCTGAGTTTGCAAAGAAACTCGCCTTAGACACACACGCAGAAGCCTATGTGAACGACGCTTTTGGCACTGCACACAGGGCGCACGCAACAACGGCGGGCGTAGCGGCATTTTTGCCGATAAAAGTTGCAGGCTTTTTGATGGAAAAAGAGCTGGAATTTTTGGGCTCTAAAACTGAAACACCCGCACGTCCCTTCACCGTAATTTTGGGCGGCGCAAAAGTTTCAGACAAAATCACCGTAATAGATACACTTCTCGACAAATGTGATTCTATGTTAATCGGCGGCGCAATGGCTTACACATTTGCATTGGCTTTGGGTAAAAAGACTGGCGCAAGCCTCGTTGAAGCCGACAAAGTTGATTTGGCAAAGAGCGCAATAGAAAAAGCGCAGAAAAAGGGCGTAAAGCTCCTTTTGCCTACGGACAACAACTGCACCGATATGCTTGATTTTGCAAACGCAAAAATCGGCGCTCTTAAAGTTATGTCTGAAATTGAAGACGGCTGGCAGGGCGTAGATATTGGACCAAAAACTCTTGAGGCTTATAAGAATGAAGTTCTGAATTCCAAGACAATCCTTTGGAACGGGCCCATGGGCGTATTTGAAATTAAAGAATGTGCCCAAGGCACTTTTGCCGTTGCAGAAGCTGTTGCGGAAGCCACACAAAAGAACGGCGCAATCTCTATCATAGGCGGCGGAGACTCTGTCAAGGCTGTCAAGAAAAGCGGTTGCTCAAACAAAGTAACATTTATATCCACAGGCGGCGGCGCAAGTCTGGAATTTCTTGAAGGTAAAGAAATGCCCGGCGTTGCTGCTTTGGAGACAATATAATTTGGCGGCAATATAGGGCAATTTGTTTAATGTGTAAAGGAAATGCCTGCTTTGTCAGGCAATTTACGCAGTAAAGAAATGCCCGGTGTTGCAGCTTTAGAGACAATATAATTTGGCAATAATGCAGGGTAATTTTCATGCTAAATGGAAATGCCCAGCAGTGTAATTTAACAATAAAATAAGGAATTAAAATGGCACGTAGATACTTAATAGCAGGTAATTGGAAAATGAACAAAACCTCCTCCCAGGCTAAAGCCTTGGCGGCTATGGTTGTGCAAAACGTAAGCGGAGTTGACAATGTTGACATTGCAATTTGTCCGGCTTTCACAGCACTAGACACAGTCAAGAACGTTATTGCAGGCACAAATGTTTTGCTTGGCGCACAAAATTTGCACACTGAAGCAAGCGGAGCGTACACCGGCGAAGTAAGCGCAGATATGCTCTTGGATAGCGGTTGCACATACGTAATCGTAGGCCACAGCGAAAGGCGCGAATACTTTTCTGAATCAGATAAGATCGTCAATAAAAAGGTGATAGCGGCAATAGTTGCAGGCTTAAAACCAATTCTTTGCGTCGGCGAAACCCTTGAACAGCGCGAAAAAGGCGTAACAATGGACGTCATCAGAACGCAGGTTGTTGAAGCTTTGCAGGGCGTATGCCCAATAGGCATCAAGAGCGTTGTTATTGCTTACGAACCCGTATGGGCAATAGGCACAGGCAAGACAGCCACACCTGAAATGGCACAAGAAGTGCACGCAGGCATACGCAAAATCTTGGCTGAAAAATATGGCGACGGCGCAGAAAATATCCAGATACTCTACGGCGGCTCTATGAAGCCCGAAAACGCAGCAGAACTCTTGGCGCAAAAAGATATAGACGGCGGTTTAATCGGCGGCGCAGCGCTCAACGGCGTGAGCTTCACAGCCCTCATAAACGCAGCCTCCGAAAAGTAAAAGACCGGAATAAATGAACTGAGCAGGGATTATCTTTTTGATAGTCCCTTTTTTATTGGATTTAGATTGCCCAGTTCATTTATTCCTCTCGGCTCTAGCCTTAGATGCTGCGGGCTTCAGGCTGCGGGCACGTACTTATGTACGCTTCCTTGCCCTCACTTTAACAAATAATTTTGAGTATAGATAAACCAATTTATTTATTTTCTAGACACTAGGCTGACTGTGCCGCAAGGCACAGCATCAAAAAAAAGCGTACACTTTAATTTCTTAAGCGTGCGCTTAAAATTACTACCCTACTTTAATAAACCTACTTTTAACTATTAAAGTAAGGTTTGGAAGTATACTCTGACTTTAACACAAAACCTCACTTACCCAATTAAAGAAACTTTTGGAAGCACCACACACACTTTAACGTTTTGGCGGTACGGTTTGGATGAAGAACAAGGCACAAGGGTGTGAGGCGGTGGGAGTGTACTGAACGTACACGACCAGTGCCGAAATGCCCGCAGCAACGCAGTTATTCGCCAAACAAGTCTGCCAAAATAGGCGCATCAAAATGCGACTCAGGCGAGTATTGTGAAGTGAAGCTGGATGAGGATTGTAGCAGCGCTACATTCTCAGTCAGATTCACGAAGCAAACGGAGTATCAACCGCCGTTCATGCGCCCAGATAGTCCCTTTTTATTTGATTTAGGATTGCCCAGTTCATTTATTCCTCTTAAGCTCTAGCCTTAGATGCTGCGGAATTCGGGGCGGGCACGTACATTCTTTAACAAATAGTTTTGCATAATTATGTTGATATTGTTTGAAGAGAAACATTATATAACATCCAACCTATAAAAATTGTTTGCCGTCTCAACTCCAAGCCTGAAAATGACATGAAAAAACTGCTACTCATCGCATCTATTTTAACTTTCACCTACTCTTTGGCTCAGGAAAAAATCTCCGAACAAGGTTCGGAAAACCCTATTGCGCCATTGGTCGAAAGCTCAAAAGATAAAGAGCTGCGCCTTAATTCAAATATTGTGCGTGAAAAAACAGGCGATGTTTATATTAGACCCTTTCTGAAGGACAATGACGGAGAAGTAATTCTTGACGGATCTGACCAAGTAATGGCTTTCTACGCCTATATTGACCCTGTCATTGATAAAGAGTCGTACATAAAATTTTTTAACGGAAGCCTAAGGCTAAACTGGGCGAATCTCGTCCCCATAATGGAGCAATATTTTAAAAAAAAGAGAATAACCTTCAAGCCCATACCTAAAAGCGAGAGTACTTTTAAAAAGTATTTTGAAAAAGGCATTCCGATAAGTTTTTTTATTGAACTAAACCCATCAGATATGGCAGACGCAGACGCCCTATTTTCCGCCTATCTGTCGGAGAGAAATGCGGCTGAAAGTGTTGAGGAGTTGAAAAAAATTACGACAAAATTCCCGATCTCCGATTTAACAAAACTGCTCAATAAGGCAAAAAAAGAACATCTGGTTAACCCGCGTTTTGCCTTACTTTTGGGTTACAATGCGACCACAAAAGAAATATATTTTTCATTTTGCGAAACTGGCGCTGTCTTTTGGCTACCTTGGAAGGCGTTTGAGAAAATTCCCGTAAGCAAATTACCACCCTATACATTTCGCTCGTTCGACTTGTAAAATACGCACTTTCATTTTACCTTTCTAGGGATTTTGCCTGCACGACCAGTGCCGAAACGCTCGCCATGCTCCCCCCAAGGCACTAGGCTGACTGTGCCTACGGCACAGCATCAAAAAAAAGCGCACACTTTAATTTCTAAAGCATACGCTTAAAATTTTACCTTACTTTAATAAGCCTACTTTATCTATTAAAGTAAGGTTTGGAAGTATACTCTGACTTTAACGCAAAACCTCACTTACCCAATTAAAAAAAGTTTTGAAAGCACAACATCTCTTTAACAATCCTTACTTTACCCCTTGAAGAAAGTTTTGGAAGCACCCCACACACTTTAACGTTTTGGCAGTACGGTTTGGATGAAGAACAAGGCGCAAGGGTGTGAGGCGGTGGGAATGTACTGTAATGTACATGACCAGTGCCAAAGCGCCCGCAGCAACGCAGTAATTCGTCAAACTATGTAGCTTTAGCAAAACCCAACCTTAAACATTAAAGAGAAAGTTTTGGAAGCACAATCACACACTTTAACGTTTTGGCAGCACGGTTTGGATGAAGAACAAGGCGCAAAAAAAATTGCGGGTCGCAGCGTACTAAATGTACGCAAGAGTCGCAATTTTTTGCAGCAACGTAGTTATTCGTCAAACTATGTAGCTTTAGCAAAACCCAACCTTAAACATTAAAGAGAAAGTTTTGGAAGCACACCACACACTTTAACGTTTTGGCAGCACGGTTTGGATGAAGAACAAGGCGCAAAAAAAATTGCGGGTCGCAGCGTACTAAATGTACGCAAGAGTCGCAATTTTTTGCAGTAACGCAGTTATTCGCCAAACAAGTCTGCCAAAACCAAAACTTAGAGTTTTACGGCGGGGTTGGTGAATCGCAATCCGTCGCCGCTATGAAATACGCCGTATTCAGTAACGATTGCGCCTGCTGGGCCTGCAATCTGATAGTGGCGGGCGGTGAGACGGTTTAGCCAGATTAGGTTGCCTTCTTTGCCTGAAGATTTTGCAACTTTATTTACGGTTACAAATTTCTTTTGGCTTTCAGGAACGACTATGTTTGGGTATTTTGAGGCTGCATCGCCTTCTTCACCGAAGCAGTAAGTCTCGCCATATTTGGCTTGCCAGCATTCATTTTTTGCGGGGAGTTTATCAGTGGCTAAATGGTAGTGTTCTACAAGCATCTGGTTTGGCAAAAGGAGAATCTCATGCCCGAACACGCCTGTTTTATCGTCCATAGCCCAGAATATGCCGCCCATGCCGACTGCGGGGAAATCTCCAAGACCAAAGTCTGTAGCCCACATATTTTTGCGCATATTTTCGCTGATAGGCATGCCGAAGCGTGTCATCATGTCAAAATATGCCTGTTTTGCCGCCTCTTGGTCAAACTTGCCGTCCTTGTAAAACTGCGACTTTGAAAGCGTTGGCGCTTTATCGGCATTGCAGCTTTGCACGCATTGGCAAGCAGACAAAAATGCAAACGATGCAAGAGTAAGTAATGTTGTAAGAATTTTAATTTTCATATTAGTCCTTTAATGTTAGAGATACGTCGTCAACGTGCCAAGACACGCCATTGCCAATTTCGATAAAGTTTATCTTAACTTTATCGCCGGAATTTAGTTTGGGCAACTGATAGGTGTTTTTTGTCCACTTTTCTTTGTCGCCCTTGAGGGCTTCATCGAGAACTATCCTGCCGTTGATTGAAACTTGAACTCTTGAATTACTCATGATTCTTGCCCAAGCTTCAAAAGAAAATTCTGCAGCCTTATTTACAACGCCTGCGGGAATTTCTATTTCTTGGAATACGTTGAATGGCGAGTTGCCGCTAGAAGCGATTTCAAGATGAGCCCCCGTGGGCTTGCCTTGGCTATTCAATTCAGGAGAATCCAAAGCGCCTTTTGCCCAGCGTTCTATAAATTCTATATTGCTCTGCCAGCCCGTAACAACGCTTCTGGAATCTTGAGAAACTTCCCTGTTAAATTTGGGTTCTTCAAAGTCTCCATTGCGTACAAGATTACCCGTTGCAAGTTGAGGACGCACAATTTTGCGTCTGTCGTTACTGTCATCGAGAGTATCTTTGAGAATTGGCTTCTTTTCAAAAGTTGGCACGGGCTGCTTTGGCACAGACCTCTGCAACTTTACCGCCTGATTCACGTCTTCTATGACAACACGGAAGCCCACATTATAGACCTTCTGCCATGGGTGATATGCTTTTCTGCTTGAAACAGTAGCCCACTTTGGTCTGTCTCTCCAAGAGCCGCCCCTGACCGCCATTTTGTCTAAAACAACTTCGCCACCAACAGTCTTGGTGTAGTTATCCCGAGTCCACTCGGCAACGTTGCCTATCATGTCATAAAGCTCAAATGCGTTTGCCGCATAGTTGCCGCCCGGAACATGAACCAAGGCGCTGTCGGTGTAGCGATGTTCCGCAGGCAGATAAGACACAAATTCTATCGGCTTTGGCAAAGGTTGGGGGTCAACGCCGAATACGGCAAATTCTCTGGTTGTGTAGTCCGCCAAGTTTGCATATTTGGAGAAGTCATCATTTACGCCGCCAAAATAGAACGGTGTGGAAGTGCCTGCCCTTGCCGCCCATTCCCACTGTACCTCAGTTGGCAAATCAACCTTAACCTGGCATCTTTGGCTTATCCATTCACAGAAGCGCAACGCTTCATAGTAGGAAACCCTGACAACGCTTTGGTTAGGCTCATTGGCGGGATAACCTTGGTTTACATGGTCTTTCCACTGTCTATCCTGATAACCTGAATTGTGCTTTGGATCAAAGGTTGCGTATTGAGCGTTGGTAACTTCAAATTCGCCGATATAGAAAGGCTTTTCAACCCTCTGAATTTTTGCAGGACCCTCGTCATAGAAGCCCGAATTTGAGCCCCTGACATAAGTGCCTGCCGGAACCAAATGCAAGCGCAGGTACTGCGTGTCGCTGAGTTTGATGTCAACTTCTTTTGCAAGAGGCTCAAGCTCTTTAACCATTGCAACGGCAGTTTCAGGGCCAAATGGGAACTCCTCAATTTTGGGTTCTTCTTGAGGATGCTTTGGCGCAGGCTCAGGCTTTATAAAGTCTTGCGGAGGCATTTTGTATGTAATTTCCTCTTGGTCGTCATGCCTGTTTGCGTATTTCGCCAAAGTTTCCATGCGCAATTTATGACCGTCAAATGGGATAGGTTTGTATTCTGTCCAAGTACCTCTGGCGGGGACATTCAAGTCTATCCAAGTGATGAGGTGGTCATAATCTTCCTTATCCATCTTTACGCCTTTGTGGCCCTTTTCCAGAAGCTGCACAAGCTCGCTGGTATTTGCGTGGAACTCCATAGGCGAAAGCAGATTCTGATTGCTTTCAGGGCCTGTGCGGCGCACGTACGGATGCAAATTCAAATAAGACTGCGGGAAATTTCTGAAACCCAAAGGCTGATTTGCCGCAAAGTTTGGCCTGCCGGACTGACCTTTGTGGCAACCTAGGCAATATTTGTCGAGTATGGGCTGGACGTCTCTTTCAAAAGAGTAGCCGCGCACAGGACCCCTAAAAGGTTTGATTTCAGAAGGCTTTTTTCTGGCGGCGATTGCCGTGCCCGTAGGCGGCGTCATACCCTGACCTTCATGGCAACCCACACAGCTTTGAACTTCGCCGGGGCGCACCACAAACCAACTGCGCATTAGCGCTATTGCCTTGCCTTCTTCGTCTAAAGGTTGGATTGCAATGGGTCTGTTTGCCGGCACTTCAAACATTGCCGAACCGTCAGATTCAACCTCGACAGTGCCCAAAATGCGTTTTACATCCCATGCGCCTTCCTGAGAAATTGCGTCATGAGAACCCATTTCACGGTAGCAGTAATAATACTCAAATACACGCAAAGCCCTCACAGTACCCCTTGCGACGTCTTTCAAACCGGGGCCTTGATAGATGTCGCTCAAAAATACGTAACCTTTGTCCATATCAGGGTCTGTCTTATCCGCTATTGGCGCAGGACGAGGACGCTTCATGATGGGCATGGGCTCTAAAGACATCAGGTATCGAGTCTTGGTAAGCAAGGTTGCGTTGCCAAAAGTATCCACCAAATATATACCCCACTCGTCATTAAGATCTTTCATTGAAGCAACCACATAATTTTCCGAAAGCGGATAGGGATGCAAGAAGTGCGGACGAACATCGTCAACAAGTTGGTCTTTGATTTCAGGTTCAAATTTTCTGCCCCTGCTGAGGAAGTTGTGATACTCGCCCTCCGCTTCAACAGTGCCTTTTGAAACGTCAAAAAGGTGCATTTCACCGCCACGCCTTGTGCCGTGATGACCGGAAACTATGCCCACAAACTTATTGGGTTGGTCCGGAATTTGACGCACATAGAAAAGAGAGTTCGGCCAATAACTTGTAGAACCGTAATAAGAACTCTGCGCTGTGCCGTCCGGATTCATTTGCATTAAAATTCTGGAGAAATAATGCGAATTGTCCGTATATTCCCAGCGAGTGTACATTATGCGGCCGTTGTCCATTACGGTAGGCATCCAGTCTGCATCTTGTTCAAAAGTTAGCTGACGTATGGTTTTGTCAACAGCAACAGGGTCGCCGGCATTTTGGTCCATAACAAAAAGATTTGCAACGTAGTCCGTGCCGCTTACGCAGGGCACGCCCACAAATGTGGCAGTTGAGCAAAATATGACACGATTATCCGGCAGATATACGCCGTCAAAATTATCCACATCGTCATAAATTTCCGGAGTCAACATGCGCTGCCCATTGCCCTCAATATCTATTTCAAAAAGCTGAAAGTTGTTTTTGGGAGTGAGGCTGGAATACATTATTTTTGTGGCGTCCCAATCTATTTCCAAATCTAAAATACCCTTTGTGCCTTCAGGCTTGAAAAGGAATTTTTCATCAATTTTTGCGCCGTTTATAGTCATAACCCAAAGCTCATCATTCCACCTTTGATTGGGCTTGATATTCTTTTTGAGCGCATGATTACCCTGCCAATTCTGAGGCAAACCTTGCAGAGGCGCTTGAGGGTCTCTCTTTATAAAGAGCCATTTGTTTGTAGCTTGCAGATATGGGTTTGTTAACAACGCCTTGCGCGCAAACTCTTTAAATTCGTTGATCTGAGGCAGAACTTCATCGGCTTTTTCATTAAAATATAAGTTCCTGATTTCCGGCATGCGCTCCTTCCAGACTTTTGCATCTCTGATATAAGAACGCGGATAGTCCGGATTCAAAGACATCAAATGCTCTATACCGTCTATGACGCTTTGCGGGTCGTACACAAAAACTTCGTCAGACCAGATTAAGTTGCAGATTATGGCGTAAAAATACATCCAATCTGCGGAAGTGTCCGCCACTTTATCGGCGATAACACGATTGAACAAATCGTCAGCTCTCTTGCGGGAAAGCGTTACATACTTCATGGTTTTGTCTAAGATAGGGTCAAGCTCTCTCTTATAATTTTCGTCAGAAATGAACGCCGCAAAGCGAGCCGATGGGCGTGCCTCCAACCTGCCAATCAATTTGTAGAAATGAGAATAGTCAGCCTCTAACATCTTGCCCAAATAAACAGATGGGGATGCAAAAGGTTCAAAATAAAAAGTGGGAACTTTTTTGGTGTTTTGCGGCACGGTTTTAATGACCAAAACGTTTTTGCCTTTTTTGAGAGGCAGCTCTACAATCTTGGGGTTTGTCATAGCGCCGCCGTTTGCTTCATGCGCAAGCTTTTCGCCATTCAAATACAAGGTCATTGTGGTGAACGCCGATACAGTACAGGCAAGTTTTATGTCTTCAAAAGCTTTAAGTTCACAATATAAAAAGCTTGTACCACTGCCAATCAAACGCTTATTGGCAAAAGAATAGTCATTAATTGCGCCGTAATTTACATCTATTTTATGCCAGACATAAGCGCCATCATAAACTTCTTCAGGATTGAAAGGGTTTTCTGTAGGGTCTAAAGCAGAAATTGCCGCAGCAGGATTGCCAGCCGAAAGCGACGCATTGCCACCCAACGCCGTAGAAATATACCACTGCCCATAAACCACAGAATCTCTCACATGCGTAAGCTGGTCATTTTTCCAGAGCAGGTATCTATCATGAGAGTTTACAACTGTAGAGGCAAAAGGCTCGCGCTTTGTGTAGATAATTTCAGCGATTTCTTTTGCTCTTTTTTCAGTAAGGCAATAATCCTGAGGCATATAGAATCTTGCGCTATTGTCCTCAATTATGCGTTGAATTTCATTGATTTCCCTATCGGCTTTTTCTTTGATTTTTTGTGCAGCCTTCTTTGCTTTTTCGGCGTCAGAAATTTTGGCAGCCTCGGCAGATTCTATTTCTTTTGCCCTGATATCTTTTGCGCTTGTAGCCTCAGAAAGTGGCGTAGGTTCTTTCTTGGCGTCAGAAAGCTTAATTGCAGAAGCCCCCGCCTTTGATGTCATTCTGGTTTGCGGTTTGGCATCTGTATTTTCATCTTGAGCAAACAGCGTCGTAAGCCCTGATAATACGATTCCAAAGACCAATGTTAATCTTATAAGATTCTTCATAAAATATATTTCCCTCTACAATAAAAGCCCTATCTAAACTTTTTGCGGTTTAGAAACAAGCACTATTTTATATAAAAAACGGTTTTTAAATTATCAAACAGGAATATTTTGCCTATTTGATAACCCAAACCCCTTTAATATACATTCAAAAGTTAGCGATTTATCACTGAATTACAACATTTTTTTGAGCTCAAAAACAAATTTCGCCCAAGATGATTTGGCTATATTTATCTGAATTTTAAAACCAAAGACGACCAATCTCCCATAAAATCGGCTTTAGATTCCTTTAATTTGCCGCCAATCTTAGCTTCAAAAAGCGTTTTAACTTCAGCATTTTCATAATGCAATATGCCGCTTAAGACCAAAACACCGCCATCCGCCACGGCGGCAATTAGCTCGTCCGCAAATTGTGAAAGCACATCTGCTTGAATATTCGCAAGTAACAAATCTGCCCTATCGCCCTTCAAAGAGCTTTGCAATGTGCCTGTTTCAAACCGTATCTTGGCGGAATTTGTATTATTGTATGCGGCATTTTCCAAACAAACCCTGATTGAATCTGCATCAATATCGAAGCCGTAGATATTTTCAAAGCCCAAAAGCGCCGCACTTATTGCCAAAATGCCTGAGCCGCAACCCGCATCTATTACGTATTTTGATGCAAAATTTGGGTTTTCCTTAACATAATCTTGCATTGCAACTGCACAAAGCCTGGTTGTAGGGTGGTCGCCCGTGCCAAACGCCATGCCTGCGTCAAAATAAAACGCCTTATCGCCCTCAGATAAAGGGTATTCATCTTTTAGCCAGACCGGAATCCAATGCAAATTCCCGCAGTGCCACGGCTTCAAAAATTCCTTATAGGCGTTTTGCCAGTCTGCGTCTATCACGGTTTCGATAAGATAATGCTCCGCAAGAGCGTCAAAATTTTCTTGGAGCAGTTTAAAGTTTTTCTTAGCCTCAGATTCGTCTTCAAAATAGCCTATCAATGACGGAGAAAGTTCCGCATTATTGGGCCTTTCAATAGTCCAGTTTTCGTGCTGAATTTCGTCAAAGTGCATATCTAATTCGTCCGCCAAATCGGCGTTAATATTCTGTGATAGTTTTACCATAAATTTTTTAAATCCCAAAAAAGCTTTCCGCATTTTGAGTTGTTATTTCCGCCATTTTTTCCAGCCCTATATTGAAACTTTCCGCAGCTTGGCGGGCGGTCAATGCAAGATGCATGGGGCTGCATTCTTTACCCCTGAATGGCACGGGCGCTAGGTAGGGGCAATCGGTCTCTAACATAAGTTTTTCCAGCCCTTGGGCAAGCATTGCCAGACGCATTTCCCCCGCCTGTTTGTAAGTTATTATGCCCGTAAAAGAAGCCCTGCCCCCCAATTCATTAAGACGCCTTACCTCATCAACAGAGCCGCTAAAGCAGTGAAACACTGTATTTTCAAAGCCCAAGCCTGAATCTTCAATAATTTTCATCGCATCATCAAACGCCGACCTTGCGTGTATTATTGCCTTAAGTTTGAATTTTTTTGCGAGCGCAAGTTGGGTTTTGAATGCTGTTTTTTGCGCCTCTACAATTTCTTCATAATTTGCGTCGTCCGCAGATATTCTGTAATAGTCTAGACCAATTTCACCCATTGCGCAGGGCGGCTTTGCAGACTTCATGAAAGCTTCTACCTCATCAAGTTTTGAAAGAGAGTCTGCGTCAAGCTCAGTAGGATGCAGGCCTATTGCCCAAAAAATATTTTCATTTTGCAAACTACATTCTGAATAGACCTTCCAGTCTTCATAATTTGCCGAAGCGTTCAGTATTTTCGCAACAGAATTTGCACGGCTTGCCTCCAAAACCTCTTTAAGAGCGCCCCTTTTTATGAAGCAATCTAAATGTGCGTGTGTGTCTATTAAATTCATCCGGAAAAATTTTCTAAACTTATGCTTGTCTATAAATCTAAAAGTGAGAATATAAATTTGAAAAGAATTTCAATATCAAATTTTAAAACAGGAGACAAAATATATGTCCGCATTAGTTGGTAAACCTGCGCCGGATTTTTGCGCAAAAGCCGTTGTCGATTGTCAAGTTGTCGATAGTTTTACTTTAAGTCAATTCAAAGGCAACAAATATGTTTTGCTTTTTTTCTATCCCAAAGACTTCACTTTTGTCTGCCCTACCGAGATTGTAAGCTTTCAGGAAAACCTCAAAGCCTTTGAAGACAGGGGCGTACAGGTGATTGCCTGCTCCACAGATTCCGAGTATTCCCACTTGGCGTGGGTGAACGCCTCTAAAAATGACGGCGGCATAAAAGGCGTAACGTTCCCGATAGTTGCAGACACAAACAAAACTATCGCTGAAAATTACGGCGTTTTGGCCGGCAAAAAATATTACGATGCCGAAGGTCTTGCCCAAGTTGAGGGTGAGCTTGTTGCGCTACGAGGTCTTTTTGTGATAGACAAGCAAGGCATAGTTCAGCACGCCTTGGTGAATAATTTTGGCATAGGCCGCTCTACGGAAGAGGCGTTGCGCATTGTTGACGCAATTTTACATTTTGAAAAATTTGGCGAAGTTTGCCCCGCAAACTGGCACAAAGGCGGCAAGGCGCTCAAGGCTACGCATGAGAGTATAAGTGAATTTTTATCTGAAAAATAATGGAAGAAGTAATCATAATAGGTAGCGGCTGCGCCGGTTTGAGTGCGGCAATTTATGCGGCAAGGGCTGAGCTGAAACCCCTTGTAATAGAGGGCGTACAACCGGGCGGGCAAATTATCACAACTTCAGAGGTTGAAAATTTTCCATCTCATCCAAATGGGATAGCGGGTTTTGATTTGACGTGGAATATGCGTCAACAGGCGGAAAAATTCGGCGCACGCATAGAAAGCGCTGAAGTTAAAAGCGTAGATTTTACAGGTGCGGTCAAAAAGATTTTTTGCGATAACGGCAATGTGCTTGAAGCAAAAAATGTGATTATAGCCGTGGGTGCGCAACCCCGTATGACCCGTGTCAAGGGTGAGGCGGAGATGTTTGGCGGCAAGGGTATTTCCACCTGTGCAACTTGCGACGGCGCATTTTTCCGCAATCAAGACGTGGTGGTTATAGGCGGCGGCGACACCGCCTGCGAGGAGGCCGATTTCCTTACCCGTTTTTGCAGCAGCGTTACAATCATACATCGCAGGCAGGATTTCAGGGCGAGCAAAATTATGGTGGCGCGCATCAAAGAAAACCCAAAAATCAAATTGCTGTTGGACAGCGTGGTGGATGAATTTGTGGCGGACGCTTCAGGCAAATGCGCTGCCGTGGTGGTGCGCAATACGCTTAGTCATGAGGCGTTAAAAGTGCCCTGCAAGGCGGCATTTTTGGCGATAGGCCACATCCCCAATACCGAGGCTTTCAAAGGTCAGGTGGCAATGGATGCCGAGGGCTTTATCATCCCGCAGGGCAACTCTTTGGTGAAGACAAATGTCGCCAACGTTTATGTTGCCGGAGACTGTTCCGATAAAATATTCAGGCAGGCAATCACGGCAAGCGCTATGGGCGTGATGGCGTCTTTGAGCATAGAAAAAAACTTATAATAAAATTCATCTGAATAATCTTCTTGAATGAACGTCTAAACTTTGTAGATAAAAATTATGCAAAATATGTTGAAGAAAATTTTTTTATTGGCGGCGGCGGCTTTAATAATTCCCGCAAACTTGTCGGCGCAAAGTTCCGTTGCCGATTTACAGCAAGACTTGGCATTGCTCAAACGTGAAGTTGGCACGCTGCGCATGGAGGTTGAACAACTGCGCCGCGACAATGAATCGCTTAAACTTTCCCTGCAAAAGGCTGGCAATGCCACGGCATCCAACGACGCTATGAAGGTGCAAATTGCGGCGGCAAAGGCGGAAATGCTCGCCCAGTCTGAAGCCAACAAGCGCGACATCTTGACGCAAGTCAAAAAAGAGATGGAATCTATGGCGCAACAGACAAATAAAAATATGCAATCTTTGGCAAACGCCATAGACTCTCGTCCGCAGGCTCCCCTGCCCACAACATTTACGGAAGACTATCCCAAAACCGGCGTGCCATACGTCGTAAAAAGCGGCGATACGCTCAGTAAAATAGCCAAAGAAAACAATTCAAAAATCAAATGGATTCAGGATGCAAACAAGATTACGGACATAAATAAGGGTCTGCAAATCGGCACAAAACTTTTCATCCCCCAGCAATAGGAAGCAAATGTCTAAAGAACGCAAATCTCTGGGTAGAGGGCTTGGCTCTATAATTTCCGCAGGCGTCAAAAAAAACGTCGTCGCTGAAGTAAAATCTTCCGATGAAAAATCAAAATCGTCGGAAGCGAAAAACCACGGCGAAACAAAGCCTTCAAGCGTTGCAACCTCGCACGGGCTTTTCTCGGAAATTTTGCTGGAAAAAATTGCGCTGAGCCCCTATCAGGCGCGCAAAGAGTTTGACGCCGAAGGCATAAATCAACTTGCCGAATCCATATCCAGCGAAGGCCTGATGCAGCCAATTTTGGTAAGGCAACTTAAAGATTCGTCTTATGAGCTAATCGCCGGCGAGCGGCGCTTGAGGGCGTGCAAGCAGTTGGGGCTTAAACGCATAATTGCTTGCGTACAAACTGCGAGCGACGTTTCCGCCGCAGTAAAAGGCCTCATAGAAAATTTGCAACGCACAGATTTAAACCCCATGGAAGAAGCCAGAGGCATTGCAAATTTGATTGAAAATTTCCACCTCACCCAAGAGAGTGCGGCGGCAAGATTGGGCAAGCCCAGAAGCAACATTACAAACACTCTGCGTTTGCTCTCTTTGCCTGCGGAAGTGCAAAACTTCATCTCAAAAGGGCTTTTGACACTGGGGCACGCCAAGGTTATTTTAGGTCTGCCGGACAAGGCAAGGCAGGCAATCCTCGCCAGAAAAATCATAGAAAACGGGCTTAGCGTGCGCCTTGCGGAAGAAGCCGTCAAGCGCCTTAAAGATGAAACCGCACGCACAACTCAAGGCACTAAAACTGCGGTGAAAGCGCAGAGTGCGGTCATAAAAGATGTTGAGAAGAAAATCTCTCAAAAACTGAACGCCCAAGTTACGCTGAAAGATTCGCCCAAACACGGCAAAATTGTGATTGATTATTTTGGAAACGAAGATTTGCAGCGCATTCTTGAGCTTTTGGGAATTATTGCTTAATGTATTATGTAAAGATAGTTCTGTTTCTTATCTGTCTGGGGAGCGCCCTTTGCGGTCTTGCGGCGCCTCATAATAACGACTTCCGCAAGAACTACATCCCTCAAGAAGGCAACTTCAAAAATAAAGATTGGCAAGGCACTTCCCAGATGTACGACACCTCTGGCAAGAAGGATTTTTCCAATGAAAAATTTTACCAGTCTGACAGCGTGAACAGGTCTATCAACAAAAAGTTCGACGGGCTGGACAACAAGGGTGAAAACTTTACGAACAAAGATTTTACGAACAAAGATTTGCAATATTCCAACGCTTCAAAAAAGCCTGAAAATTTAAAAAAAAATTGGGATAAATCTGAAAATACGCCAAACTTCAAAAACTTGAATGAAGACCTAAATAAGAGCTATGGCGGCAATATAGAACTTGAAAAGGAATATAAATTCAAGCAGCACATTGTTGACCAAATGCAACACATGCAGGAAAATTCTTTGGCGGAAATCAACAAATTTTTCTCTCTTGGCAAAGATAACGATACGGAGGGCATTCCCGTAACGGTGGCAAATGAAGACGCCCTTAAGTCAAGCAAAGTGCGCAACGAAAGCTTGCTGGACATATTGGGCGTATCGTCCACAAAAGAAATCCAAAGAGGCTCAATCACGCTAAAAAAGAGCGCAGATTTGGGCACGATAAATATGTCGGATAAAGATTCAAAATCTTACGTTGAGGCTGATTCACAAAATAAATTGAGCACAAAATCCGTTCAAAACACGCAAAACAAAAGCAGCGTTTCCGAAGGCGATTCTTCTAAAAATAAGCAAGAGGTTGTTGAAAGCGTGTCCTCTAAAATTGACACTTCAAAAACAAAATCCTTCTTTGGTTTGCCTCAAAATATGCGGCGCGGTGAAGCCACAATTAAAGTTGATGTTAAAAAATCAGAATAAAAAAATCTGCAGATAGCGGGCTTAAAAAAGCCTCACTCGCCGGATTGATTATATTTTAAAACACGCATTGTAGATAGCGCCAATATTGCGCATTCAATTTTTTCTTCAGGCATTTTTATAAGTTTAGATAAAGCTGTCTTATAAATTTTAAGCTGCCTTGAGTATTTTTCCAGCAATTCCGATTCTGTTTTTGAGCTTAATGAATCACTCTTAAAGTCTATAATTAGGGCGCTTTGGGGCGTTGCATTGCCGTCCTTAAATATCAAAACTCTGTCCATTACTCCACTAGTCCAGACACCGTTTATGAGCGTGTCAAAATTTTTCTCACGCCAAATTTCAGTATTTTGGGGCGGGTCAAAAACTTTTTTAGCATCGTTACTTTCAAAAATTTTTCGGAAATATTTTCTAATCACGGCTTCTTCATTTTCAGGATGCCTACCGGCAATAAAGGCGCAGGCTTCCTCATAACTTTTTGCCCTTTCTATTTTTTCAAGGGCGGAATGTATGAATGAGCCAAAGTCTAAAGCATCTTTTTCTTTGCCGCTTTTAAAACTGAATTTCAAGTTTTGAACGGCGTTTTGACTCGGCGTTTGCGCCTCAAAATCAAAGCTGTTTGAAGATGCAATTTTTATGGAAAGCAATGCGTCTTCATCCATTTTTTGTTTTGAAGACTCGGCAAATTTTTCAGGCGTTTCTGAATGTTTTTTAATCTCAAAATTTTTGTGCCAAGCAAGATTTGAACCCCTTACAACCCTGATTGTTTCAAGCTTTACAAGCCCGCCTTCCGGACTTACAGATTCGCATTTTTTGTCATCTGCAAAAAATTCCCCAAGAAGATTTTTAAAGCCCTTCGCTTCCGCATTTTTATTTGCAAGCGGCTCATTGCTTACGATATAGAGCGCACGTTTCGCCCTTGTCATTGCAACATAGTTACAGCAAATATCATCAAAAGACTCTTGCTCTTTAACGCTCTGACGCAAAGAGAAAAGTTCGTCCGAAAATTCGCAAATGGAACTCTTTGGCATGTTGACTGCCATAGAGTATTCGCCTGATCTAAGCACCTCCACGCCCATTCTTCTACTCCCGGAATCTTTATAAGGCAATATTACCACATCAAAATCCAAGCCTTTAGATTTATGATAGGTCATCACCTGCACGGCGTCTTTGGCGGAACTTTCCGCAATGGTATAGCTTGAGAGAAATTCCAAAAATTCGTCTATACTTTTTGATTTTAGCGCATCAAATTCCATTGCGGCAAAATGAATTTTTTGCCACCTAATCTGCGTGAAAGAATCTGTTATTGCATAGTCTTTGAGTATGGGCAAACAGAGGTCTTCCAAAGTTTTTGCAAAACCTTCGTTCAAGATTTTTTCAAGATTTTTTAAGATAAAAGCTTCCGCATCAATCGCTGCATAAGATGCAAATGGCGTCATTTTAAGATACTCCAAAGCGAAAGTGTTGCAAGGATGTGCGAGATATTTTAGCAGTTCTTTTATTGCCACGCCCAACATATTGTCGGAAATTATATCCACATTTAGCTCTCCGGAAAAACGCATTGTATCGCCATTTTCGTCGGCAGATTTGCGTAAAGATTCCGTAAGCTCCAAGGCAAAATCATTTCGCCTTACAAGTATGGCGCAAGTTAGCCCACGTTCAATAGGGCGTATTTCATTTAAAATTTCATAAATTTCCGAAGCCGGATTTTTCTTGTTGGCGGCGTCATTACCGGAGACAAACGCCACCAGACCTTGCGTTTCATTTGGCGGCAAATTTTCACCATTTTCCAACTTATGCGTTACATAGCTGGAATGATTTTGCCAAATGCCGTTCCACTTTTCCGCAGGGGCTCCAAGATTTTTGTAAAGCGCCTGAGCATCGCCAAATAGCGCATTCACAGCGTCAATAATTATGGGCACAGAGCGCCAAGAAACCGTCAGGCTTTTTGCGGAATTTTCTATTTTCCCCTGATATTTTTCAAAAATTTCATCGAACAAATCCGGCGTGCCTCCACGCCATCTATATATTGATTGCTTTATGTCGCCCACATAAAAGAAACTGCGGCACCCTGAAGTATCTTGCAAAATTTCATCAACCAAATTTTCAAAGATTTGCCACTGCTGCCTTGAAGTATCCTGAAATTCGTCAAAGAGCCAGTGGTCTATGCGTGAATCCAACCTAAATTCAACAGCCTCTCTTGCCAATGAGGAGCTATGTATTGAAAGCGTATCGGTGATGTCGGAAAACCCCAGCCGCCCTGCCGATAAAATTTCATCTTCATAAACTTTTGCATAGGCTTCAAGTATTAAGGCTATTGCTTTGCTGCTTTCAAAGGTCTTTTTAAGTTCTGAAAATATGAGCGCCTCGCAAAGGGTGAGCATGTTTTTTAAGTCTTCCGCAGAAATTTCATGAGGCTTATTTCTGTAAACTATTGTCAGGCTTTTTAAATTTGATTTCTCTATTCTATATGCGGACGCAAGTTGCTCTACGGCGACAGGCAATTCATCGGGCACGCCCACATTGAAAGCTTTTTCAAAAAACCCCGCAATGCTTAATATTACGGGCGAATCATGCGCCTTTAAAGAATCTAAAGCCTCTGCGCAAGCATCCAAAGATATTCCCGAAACGCTCTTCAAGGATGGGAAAAATTTTCCAAAATCCCAATTTTCTATTTTTGAAACTTCCGAAAAAGTTTCATGGGCGTTTTCCACAAAATCTAAAACAGCCCGCAATGCCCCTTTTTCTACATAGCCGAAAGCTGCGATTTTTAGAGCCTGCGCAAACTCATTAAAAATTTTTTCGTCAGAATTAAAGATTTTAAAGACAGCGTCAAGAGCCTCAAATTTTGCTTTTTTCAAACCATAATCGCTCAAAATCTCTATACGTTTTGCGAAGCCAAGCTCTATTGAAAACGCCCTTAAAAGCGACGATGTGAAGGAATCTATTGTGGAAAGTTTTAAAGTGTCTATCGAAAGGCATATTTTGGAGAGCAACTCTAAAAAATCTTGCTTTGTGTAAAGGCCTTTTGCGCCCAACCTATTTACATTAAAATTGAGTTCCTCTGCTTTATCGTCATATCTTGACGCATCCGCAAGACGTTCTAAAATCTTGTCCAAAAACTCCCCCGCCGACTTACGGGTAAAGGTTATTGCGCAGATTTTTTCAGGTTTTGAAACCAGCGCAAGCGCAATGAATCTGCTGACAAGCTCATAAGTTTTGCCAGACCCCGCCGATGCCAAAGTGCGTTCGTTTTTAAATATATATTTGGCTTCTTTCACGGTTATTCAAAATCTAAAAATTTACTTATGTTGCGGGGCGAAAAACTAAAAAGCTCCTTAAAATAATCCGCCTTTACGTTTAAATCTGGATGCGTGCTATCCGCATCGTCAGAAGTTCTTGGTAAAAACTCATAGTTATAAATTGAAGCGGAAATTTTCTTTGCTAGCTCCAAAGCTTTTGAATACACATCTTCATCAATTTCCCAGACGTCAATTTTTGTTTGCCCTATATTTTTTGGCGCGAGAAAGTAGCCTGTAAAAATTTTTTCCTTGGCATAGCCCATATCTTCCAACGCCCTTTTATACAAAGGTAATTGAAGGTCTTTCCAGATGATTTCGCCTTTTTTTTGAGACAAATGTTCCGACATCGCAGGGCTTGAATTTTTTGACAGTTTAAGCTTGTCTATCGTTTTGTAATCCAGCGCCAAAATGCTGCCGTTTGAATGCTCATCAATTCTATCAATTCTGCCAGAGATTTTGCACTCTTGTTTCTGAGAATTAGCATCTAAATATTCCAAATTAAAAGATATTTTTTTCTCAGCATGTATTATGCGCCAGCCGGCCAAGGCATGCTGAGATTGCTCTTTTGCGGAAGCGCACAGACGCTCTTTTAATGAGTGGATTTGAAACTTTACCTGTGCTGAAAGCTCTGTGCCGAAAGTTTTTTTCACGGCTTTTTCCAGATTGTAAAACAAGATTTTTTCTATCTTAATTTCATCTGAAAGTGCCGCATTTTCAGGGTTTTTAGCGTAGTCCTCCCAGACTAAATGATAGAGAGAACCAAATGACATATCATTCATCTGCATCAATGAGGCGTCAAAATCACGCATCTTTAAAACATATTGTAAATAAAACCTGAACGGACAATTTATATAGGCTTTAAAGCAAGTGGGGCTGAGGCTTTTGGGCAATTCACACTTTCGTATTTTAAGCCGCCAAGGGGCAAAAAATGAAGGGTTGAGGGCCTCTATCGAAGTGAGTTTAAAGAATTTGTCTATGACCTCTGGCAATTCTTGTTTATCCACCGCCAAAAGCAATTTTGACGGGCTTAAAACATCGCCATTGAGATTCTTTCTTGGACAGCAAAATTTTGCGGAAAAACCGGCGGCACTTCTGGAATCTGCAAGAGATTTTAACATAAATGCGTCTCTTGCGTAGCGAATTTCAGAAGATACAAGCCCGAGGGCTTTTCTTAAAGAGGGCGTAAGAAAACCGTCTGGAGGAAAAGCTTCCGGAAGTATTCCGCTATTGACGTCGCAAACAATAAGCCTTGGGGCTTGCGACCAATAAATTTCAATCCAATTTTGAAGCGCAATGGCGTTTGAAGATTTTTTGGCGTCATAAATTTTACGATCAAAATCGGAAAGCACTATATCCAAGACATCTTCTTTATCCAAAATATTTAGATAATCTTGGGGGAGGCTTGCCAGCTTTAAAAGCGCCTCTTTTAGACATTCCAAAGACTCCTGCGCCATTTTGTCGGCTTCAATATTTTCGGAAAAAAGCTCTTCAAAAAAATCCGCAAACGCTTCTGGAAGCATGATATTTGGGGCATTGCAAAGAGTGTCGAAAAGATTTTTCAGATACAAAAATATCTTTTGCACACCCTCACACTTGCCTGCCGACGCAATTTCAAAAGCGGCAGATATGTTTTGCGGCAAGTGTTCTGCGGCAAATTCATCCAGCAAATTTATCACGGAAATTTGTGTTAAGCCGGATCTGCTTGAAAGTTTTTTTAAGAGAATGGGAAAGCGCAAAAGCTTGATTAAATTTTTAAAACTTTTGTTCAATAAATATTCTTTGAGCTCAGCCAAAAATGCAAAAACATAGGCCTCTGAAAGCCGCATGCCTTCAGGATTATATGAGTTTATATTGCGGCTTTGCAAAGCGTCTTTAATATGCCCCATGGAATTTTTTTCATCGCAGGCAATGCCAAAAACTTTAAACGCAACATTAGTGTATGGTGCAAGTTCTTGAGAAACAAATTCAGACTGTTCTTCCAGACTTGAAAAAGCATATACATCTTTTTGCGAAACCAAATTAACACGGTCAAGCCAGACCGATGACGGCCGCCCCCACTCATCAAAATCTGAACTCGAAGACGGGCTCGAAGCTATGACGCAATAGATATCAACACCAGCAACACGCTTTAAAATGTTTATAAAAATGTCTGTAAGCGTTGGGGTGAAAAGTATATAAATTTTTTTGTAGTTCAAAAATTTTGGAGCTTCCGCCAACTTGTTTTGCAAAGATTCCAACACGTCGCATTTGCCTAGTTTTGCAAGATGAGATTTGTAAAGCCCCTCAAGCCGAGAAAGCGCACGCCATCTTGAAGCCTCTCCTTCAAATTCACGCCTTTTGGCGAGAGAAGATATTTCTAAAAAATTCTCAGAAAGCGTAGATTTTAAATTTTCCAATGTTCTAAAAAAATTTAAAAAATCTATTTTATCAGGAACATTTTCAGGAAAAATTTCCGCCAAAGACTCGCCACCTAAATCCGCCAAAGCCTTGCGCCAAGAGCTGTATTTTTCAAAAGCGTTTGGCAAATTTGAATCTTGATACAGCTTTGCAATCAAGTCTTCAGAAGTTGCGACATTTAATGAAAGCAAAGCATCCGCACCAGCCTGAGAGAACTTGGAAATCAACCCTTCTTTAAGCGTTTTTACCGCCTGACGAGTTGGAACTATAAATAAAGTATCCGAAAAATCCACAGCCGCAACACCGGAAATCCCATCTGAAAATTCTGAAAAAATAAACTCTTTAGCAAGCGTTGGTATTGCTTGCTTCGGCTCTAAAAAAATGAGTTTTGCTGTGTTAAGATTCATTAAGTTTGTCTTGAATATGTTGCACGCAACATATAGATTTTTACCTCATTGGGGAATACTATTGCCTAACCATACCAAATCAAGAAATAGATTATGAAAAAATTAAATTTAATATCCGCCGCATTTTTCTTTTCTGCGCTTGCCGCATTTTCAGGGCAAAAACCAGAATCTTTAAGCGTTTGCGATTTCCAACAAAACCCCCTTGGGATGAATTTAGAGCCTCTTACATTTAGCTGGAAATTACCTGAAAGCCCCCGCCCCATTTATCAAAGCGCTTACAGAATCGTGGTTGCAACAAATGCGCAAGCTCTTGAAAAATTCCCAGACGTGTGGGATTCCGGCAAAGTTAAGAGCAATCAAAATTTGCACATCCCTTATGGTGGACGCAAAGTCCTATCTACAGAAAAACTTTTATGGAAAGTCATGTTCTGGGATGATGCCGATAATGCCTCGGAATGGTCGCAAACAAACAGTCTTGAGGCTGGATTGACAGATATGTCTGAATGGAAAAATGCGGATTGGATTAAAACCTCCGTCGGCAAAATTTTTATCAACGACAGAATGATGCCCTGCATTTTTAGAAAAGAATTTTCAGTCGAAAAAAAGATAGCAAAGGCAAGGCTTTACATAGCAAGCAGAGGCATATTTGAGGCGCACCTAAACGGCAAAAAAATTGGCGATGAATTTTGGGGAACCGGTTGGACAGATTATAAAAAAAGAGTGCAATCAAACACCTATGATGTAACAAATATGCTGAATGACGGCGCAAACGCCTTGGGCTTAACCCTCGCCGATGGATGGTTTTCGGGCAGCATGACCTGGGGCAATAAAGAATGTTTTTACGGTAAACGCCCTGAAATAATAGCCGTTTTAATAATCACATTTGCAGACGGCTCTGTAAAAAAAATCAATACGGACAATACTTGGAAAAATGCAAAAAGCGCAATCCTCGCAGCCGATATCTATGACGGCGAAGCCTATGACGCAAGGCTGGAAGAAAATATTTTGGGCTGGGACAAAACGGGTTTTGACGATTCAAAATGGCTCAATGCCGATGTCGCAAACAGGCAAATTGCCGAAGCCAAAGGCGAATCTCTCATAGAACCACGACGAAATACGCCCATACGTACAATACAAACTTTAAAGCCCATTAGCGTTAAAAATCCAAAAAGCGGCGTTTATATTTTTGACTTCGGACAGAATCTGGTGGGCAGTATCAATATGGCCTTGAAAGCGCCACGCAACACGGTTTTAAAAATACGCTATGCGGAAATGCTCAATGACGACGGCTCTTTATATACGGAAAACTATCGCACAGCAGACTCTACGGACTATTACATTTTCAAGGGGGAAAGCCTCGAAAAATGGACGCCCTCTTTCACGTATCACGGCTTCAGATATGTTGAATTTAGCGGTCTGCCAGATGAAAGCGATGTAGATGAAAATTCTTTGACGGCGCTTGTATGGCACAATGATATGAAGCAAATCGGCAAATTTTCCACCTCAAACAATTTGATAAACAAATTGCAAAGCAACATAATCTGGGGGCAAAAAGGCAACTTCTTCTCCACCCCGACAGACTGCCCTCAAAGAGACGAAAGGCTTGGCTGGACGGGCGATGCGCAAGTATTTGCGCCTACCGCCGCTTTCAATTTTGACGTAAGCGCATTTTTCAGAAAATGGACTTTAGATTTAAGAGACGCACAAAGACCAAACGGCTCTTTCCCATCCTTAGCTCCCGCCGTAGCAGGCGGAGATGGCGGACCGGCTTGGGCGGATGCAGGCGTGATAGTGCCTTGGGTAAACTACCTTGCATACGGCGATAAAAATTTCTTGAGTGAAAATTATGAAGCCATGAAACTCTTTATTGCCTACATGAAAAAGGATTCTACCGACTATATCCGCAGAGACTTAGGCTACGGAGACTGGCTGCAACCATACGCAGAAAACCCCCGTAATACGGATACTCCAAGAGATTTAATTGCAACCGCATACTTTGCCTACTCCGCAAAACTTACTTCAAAAATAGCCCTTATATTGGATAAAAAAGAAGACGCAAAATATTTTGAAGACCTCTCAAAAAATGTGGCGGAAGCTTTCACAAAAAAATTCGTGGATGAAAATTGCATTGTCGGCAAAGATTCTCAAACCGCATATTTGCTGGCGCTAGCCTTTGATTTGCTGCCTGAAGAAAAACGCCAGCAAGCCTTAGACAATCTGATTAAAGCAATAGAAAAAGCGGGCGGACATTTGCGGACGGGATTTGTGGGCACGCCCCTTTTGGCAAATGTCCTGACGAGGTTTGGCAAAAGCCAAGAGGCATATAAACTGCTTCTCAAAGAAAGCTATCCATCTTGGATATTTTCTATAAACCAAGGCGCAACAACCATGTGGGAAAGATGGAATAGTTACAGCAAAAAAGACGGCTTCGGCTCTGCGGGAATGAACTCTTTTAACCACTACGCTTACGGCGCAATAGGTCAATGGATGTACGAAAAAATCGGCGGTTTTGAAACTTCACAAGCCGCCCCTGCCTACAAAGAAACCATATTTGCGCCGGAACTTGGCGGCGGATTCACAAGCGCCAGCGCCCAGCTAGAGTCTCCCTACGGGCTTATTAAATCTGAATGGAAAATTCAGGACAAAATATTTGTGTGGAATATTACCATAGCCCCAAATACTTCAGGCAAAATAGTATTCCCCACAGATTCCGTTAAAAATATTTCGGCGGGAAATATGTCCATACAAGAGTGGGCGTCTAAGCACAATCTTTTGATAGATGTCTGCAAATCAAGCGGCAGGATTGTCCTGAAAAACGTACCCAATTCAAAGTACGAATTTAAAGTCAAACTAAACTAAATTTAACAGACCAAAACCATGTTAAAAATTTTTCAGAAAAAATTTATAATATCATTTGCATTTATAGGTGCGTCGCTTTGTTTTGCAACTATGCAAAAGCCCGCAAAGCCTGAAATTTCAATCAATCCAAAGCTGTTTGAAAATCCGCCTGCGGAATTTAGAGTGTCTCCATTTTATTCATGGAACGACACCCTTGAGCCTGAAGAAATCAGAGAGCAACTTAAATTTTTTAAAAATGCCGGCTGGGGTGGAATGTTTCTGCACGCAAGAGACGGCTTGTTGACGCCTTATATGGGTGAAGGCTGGTTTAAGGCTGTCGATACCGCCATTGAGGAATCAAGAAAACTTGGAATGCTTGTGTATCTTTACGATGAAGACAAATGGCCGAGCGGAACAAGCGGCAGCAGAGTCCCGCTTGCCGACGAATCTTTTAGGCAGAAGGTTCTATTGGCAAGAGGTGTCGGCGAAAAAGCCCCAGAACAGGCGATTAAATTTGGAGAGCCTATGGGCGATTTGCAAATTTACACAATGACAATGCCCTTGGGGTCTTTTGGTCCAAATGCCGCAACTTATGCAGACACCATGTATGACAAGGCCGTAAAAAAATTCATCGAAGAAGCTTATGAACCCTACTTCAAACGCTACGGAAAAGATTATGGTACGCTTATCCCTGCGCAATTCACGGATGAACCCGCCTGCGTCTATGCTTGGGCGTCGAGAGGTACAATAGCCTACTCTACGGAAATTTTTGCCGAGTTTAAAAAGTTTCACGGATATGATGCCGAGCCGCATCTTAGCAAGCTTTTTAGGGATGAAGAAAACGCCGAAGCCTTCAGATTGGATTGGTATGACACCACATTCAAAATGTTTGAGCTTAACTACACAAAACAAATTGCGGACTGGTGCAAAGCCCACGGCATAGCCTTTACGGGGCACTTTTTGTTTGAAAATGAGTTGGTGCGCCAGCAGTCGGCGGGCAATAGAATTATGCCAAATTATCGCCACATGCAAATACCAGGCATAGACCACTTAAAGCGTCAGATTTATGAAAGATGCACGGCAAAGCAGGTGCAAAGCGTGGCGCACCAATACGGGAAACCCCGCATTGTTACTGAACTTTACGGCGCAGCAGGCCCGTCTTTAAATTTTGAAGACCGCAAGTGGATTGCGCTCCAACAAATTTCTCTTGGGGCAAATCTTTTAAATACTCACATGGCAATGTATTCTCTTGCGGGGCTCAGGAAGCGAGATTATCCGCAGCATATATCGTATCAACAACCTTGGTTTAAAGTTAACAAATACCTTGATGAGCCGCTTGCCAGACTCTGTTACGCAATGAGCAAAGGCGTGTATGATGCCGAAGGTATTTTGCTTTTACACCCCCATGAAACCGCCGCCGCACTCTGGAAAGTAAAGGTTGAAGAATCTAACGCCGGCGACTCTCTTTACAGAAATTCGGCAACTTTAGATAGTGTAGAAAAAATCACACAGTATGAAAAAGCATACCAAAAAATTAATGATGTGCTCATAGAAAACAGAATTGGCTATGACATCGGGGATGAGCTTATCCTCGACGAAGACGCCTATATTAAAGCGGGCGCAATAGTTGTAAAAAACGCAAGTTATGACACGGTAATATTGCCTGCAATGTTCACGATTCGCACTTCCACATTCCAACTTCTTAAAGAATTTAAGGATGCGGGCGGTAAAATTTTCAAGACGCCGAATGCACCCACCCATATAGACGGAATTAAAAGCGACGAACTTATAGCATGGCTTGACGGAATACCTGAGGCTGATTTTGAAACGTTGCCAAAGCTTGTCAGAGACGCAAAACCCGCCCCTTTGGAATTGAAAAATATCAAAAGCGGAAACGCAAATCTGCTCTGGAGTCATCTGAGAAATTTGGAGGATTCCACCCGCATTGCGCTTGTTTCAAACCTTGACAGATTTAAGAATTTTGAGGGCGAAGTCATATTTAAAGGCGGATATTCAAGCGCTGTAAAATTTGATTTCTCTACGGGAAAAGTTGAGCAAATCTACTCCAAAAAAATCGGCGAAGATTTGATTGTGCCCTTAAAAGTTAACATCGCAGACGCCGCTTTAATCCTGCTTCAAAACACTCCTAACAAAATTTTGAAGCAGACAAAAAATCTGCAAATCAGCCATCAATATCTGGAAAATTGGGCGGTAAAGAGATTGGAAGACAATGTCCTTAACCTAGACTACGCAAGCTTTATAGAGCTTACGCCAGAAGGCCCTAGAACTTGCGCAGATTTGCCCGTTTCTGAAATTCAAACCTATCTAAATTCAAAACGCTACAAAGGCTCTTTATTTTTAACATACAAATTTACAGCGAAAGATTTTTCTTTGAATCGCAAAATGCGCTTGGTGATTGAGCACCCAGAGCGCTGCAGCTTGATTAGAATAAACGGACGTGAAATTACTTATGACAATCTACCCTACTGGAAAGATGTGCGTTGGCTGCCAATAGACATTACCGGCCTCGTTAAAGATGGCGAAAATCATATAGATTTAGCGTACGCAAATTTTGAATCCGCAAACCCACAAGCCGCCGAATCTGGCTACGCAAAGCACGGCACTGAAATAGAGAGTCTTTTCATCGTAGGAGATTTTAGCGTTGAAGGCGAATTTTCTGCCGCAAAAGTCAGCGCAGAATTTAAAGAGTTTGGAGTGCCAGAGCCGAAAGCGCACGCATTAAAGCGCTCGTCTATATTTTTGACAGACCCAAAGCCCCTAAAAATGGGCGACGCCACGCTTGGAGGTCTGCCCTTCTACGCAGGCGCAATAGAGTATTCAAAACAAATTTTAGATTTTAAAGCGCCCGCAAAATCACGCATAATTTTAAGTTTGGAAAAACTAGAAGCCTGCGTTGCTGAAGTAATGGTTGGAGATGCCACGGTCGATATACTTTACGGCAGCAAGTTAAGTTGCGACATTACAGACTATCTAAAAAATCCTCGTGAAGAAATTAAGATTGTGCTCTACCCAACCTTGCGCAATTTGCTTGGCCCACACCACACGATAGACGCCGATTTGGCGTTTGTAAGTCCTGCACATTTTTCAGCAAAATTAAATGCGCCAAACCATATCAAGCGCTTTGAAGTCCTCCAAAAATGGGCGGCGGGCGATACTCCTGAAAATTGGGATGACAACTATAAACTTCTGGCGTTCGGCTCTGTCGGAAAAATCTCTATAACCGTTTTAATTGAAAAGTAATGAAAATTGAAAATATAAAAATTTATGCAGCTTCTGCAATTCTATTGGCCGCTTTATGCGCTTGTAAAACTACTGATACAAAAATGTCGGCAAGCGTGCGCTCTGAATTTGATTTTGAGAAATTCCAAAATCCAAGCAACGACTTCAGGGCGATACCCTTCTGGAGCTGGAATGAAGAAATGCGCCCCGACGAAATCCGTAAGCAAATAGACTTAATTGAGCAAGGCGGTTGGGGCGGTGCATTTGTACACAGCAGGGTTGGGCTCACAATCCCCTACTTGGGCGACGACTGGTTCAAAGCGGTGGACGCCACAATAGACGAATGTAAAAAAAGAAATCTTAAAGTTTTTCTTTACGACGAAGACAAGTGGCCAAGCGGGTTTAGCGGCGGCACCGTGCCTTTGGCGAATGAAAACTTTAGAGATAAAGCGCTTATCGCAAGACCCATTGGAGCAAAGATTCCGCAAAATTGCACGCCCATCGGCAAGCCTTTTGGCGGCACGCAAATCTACAAGTGGATAGCGCCTCTTGGGCATCCGCAATTCAACGGCACAAGCTCCGTTGACAGAATGTCGAAAGATGCAATGGCAAAATTTATTGAAGACGCCTATGAGCCTTATTACAAACGCTATTCAAAATATTACGGCAATGTGATTACCTCCGAATTTACCGACGAACCTTGCGCCCTATTTCGTTCCGGCGCACCCTTGGGGGCGGTTGCATTTTCTACAGACAGTTTTGCAGAATTTCAAAAAGAATACGGTTACGACGCAAAAGAGCATCTGCAAAAAATCTTTGACGATGTGGAGGGTGCGCAACGATTCAGAATACACTGGTACAAACTCAACGACAAGATGTTTGAGCTTAACTACACAAAACAAATCGGCGACTGGTGCGCAAAGCACAATATAGATTTAACAGGCCATATGATGGCGGAAGGCACGCCCTTTAGAATGCGCTTTTGGGGCAACAGCGTAATGCAAAATTATAGGCACATGCAAGTTCCTGGCGTGGATTTTTTGGGAAGAAAAAATTCTGAACAAATCACCGCAAAGCAATGCCAGAGTGTCGTAAATCAATATGGCAAAAAGCGCATGCTTACAGAGCTCTACGGTGTTGCTGGCGGAAGTTTAACTTTTGAGGATAGACAATGGATAGGCCTGCATCAAATAGTTTTGGGCGCAAATTTGCTCAATCCGCATCTTTCTTTATACACAATGTCGGGCTGCAGGAAGAGAGATTATCCGCAGAACATATTTTATCAACAGTCTTGGTGGACACTCAATAGAGAACTGGATATTCCGCTTGCGAGGCTTTGTTACGCAACAAGTCTGGGAAAATACAATGCGGATGTTTTAGTCATACATCCGGAAGCTTCAATAGCGGCGCTCTGGAAGCCCGAAGGCGTGGGTATGAAAAGCGATACGGATACAACCCCCTATAACGCAAATTCCGCCCTAGACCTTGTAAAACCAGATTCAAAGGCGGCCATACTTCCCATTGAAGACGCCATACAAAAGCTAAGTGTAGATTTAATTTCCGCACAAATAGCCTATGACTTTGGCGATGAAACTATCATGAAAGATATAGCAAGCGTTGAAGACGGAAAAATAAAACTCGGGCAAATGTCGTATTCTGTGGTGATTTTACCCGCCATGGAAACGCTGCGTCCAAGCACTTTTAAATTGCTCAAAGATTTTAAATCAGGCGGCGGCAAAATTTTAAAACACACAATTTATCCGATAAAAATAGACGGGGAAATCAATGAGGAGCTTAAAGAATTCATCGCTCAAATACCTACTTATGCAACAGAGCGCATGCCTGAAGAAATATCAAAGCTGATACAAAACCCCTTAAAAATATCAAGATTGGACGAAGGCATTGCGCAAAATATTTGGACACAAGTCCGAGATTTAAAAGACGGTTCACGCCTTGCGCTGATTGTAAACCAAGATAGAAACAAAGCCTTTGCAGGCGAATTTGCCTTCTCAGGAAACTTCAAAAGAATAAGGCTCTTAGACCATCTTAGCGGACAATCAAAAGAAGTTTTTGCGGAAAATAAAAATGGGCAACTGCTTCTTAATGCGGAAGTGCCGCAAGCGGGCGCAAAGCTATATTTGCTGGACAATGCCTCACCTGAGGGCTCTAAAGAAAACTTCTCGGAAATTAAGGAATTTATCTTTGAAAAAATCTCGGCAAAAATATTGGATGAAAACTCTCTGGCACTTGACTATGCAAGTTGGACACAATCCTTAGATAAATCAAAACTCAGCAAGGGAAGCGTACCCGTGCTTGAAATACAAAGGTTTTTAAACAGCGCAAAATATGACGGCCCGCTAACACTGCAATACAAATTCAAAACAAAAAAACTGGATGCGCCAAAGAATCTCAAGCTTGTAATAGAATATCCGGAGCGTTGTAGAATTTTTATAAATTCCAAAGAAGTGAAGTATGCACAGTTGCCATATTGGCGCGACATACGCTGGTATCCCATAGATATCACACCATTTATAACAGAAGGTGAAAACACAATCACCCTTGAGTATGCAAATTTTGAATACGGAGACGTTGCTGTCTATAAGCCCGAAAAACGCCGCTATGGCACTGAAATAGAAGCCATTTACCTTGTCGGAGATTTTAGCGTCAATACCGAAACCACGGGCAACCACCCAATCTCGGCAATGCTGAAATCCAAAAAATTGCCCATTTATGAACAGAATGTAATCATTGCCGAAAGTATGTATATCACAAACCCTGATCCTGTGGAATTTGGAGATGTGTCCATACAAGGTCTGCCGCATTATACTGGCAGATTGGAATATAAGTTCTCTCTGCCCAACGATGATTCTGGAAGTAAAAAAATCATGCTATGCTTTGAAAAGTTAGACACTTCCGTTGCAGAAATTTTTGTTGACGGCAAAAGAGTCGGGGCGCTTTTTGCACATCCGTATTCTCTGGATATAACAGCGTTTGCAAAGCCGCAAGCCGAAGTTAAAATTATTCTTTACGCAAATTTGTTCAACCTGATGGGGCCCTCTCACCACATAAGCGGAGACTTGATAAACTGCAGCCCAAGAGACTTTCAGGCAAACATATCCCCCAAAGATATTGCAGAGCATAAAACGCTTCTGGAAAAATGGGGGCGTAGGGAATTTTTGCCTGGCAATTATACGAACAACTACAACGTAAATTCCTTCGGCGATATAGGCAAAGTATCTTTAAAATATTTTGAGAAAAAATAAAAATGTGTGAAATTTATTTTGCCTTCATGCGCGACAAATCAAAATCCAACATATTTTTTTCGCCGATTATTTTTATATATTTGCGCTCAAATTCCTTTTGTTTGGGCGTGTCTAGGGCTTTGAACACTTCCCACGCTTCTTTGGGGTCGCCAAGAGAACTTCCCTCTTGGGGGAGTTTTCTAAGCCCAAGCAAAAGCCCGCCTTCATTGGGATGGTCTTGCCACCTGTGGTTGTGAAACGCCTCAAGCGTGTCGATTTTTTCTATGCGCTTCCAAGCGTATAAAAAAGCGGCACACTGCTGGGCAAAACCCGATTTTGTGTAATCGCTATGAAAGCCCTGTTCGGAAAATATCACCGTGCGGGGTTTTGCTGCGTATAAAAATTCTTTTTTATTTAGATAGGCAAAGAGCACTTCTATATTTTTCAGGGTTATTATTGGCGTATTAAAATTAAACTCCAAACCAGTATCATTCCAAGCGTCCGCCTTGAAAAGATTTTTTGGATACGGATGATACGCCACGCCCCAATCAAAATTTGTCTCAAGCAAAGAGGCGGCGCACAAATAATCCAACATATCTTTCACGCAATAAGTGCGCCAAGAATTATCCACGGGGCTTTGCCAGTTATGCGTCAAAGAAATAAACACCCTTGAATGTTTGGAGTATTTCTTGGATAAAACTTCTACAATGCGCATAGAGCGCATATATTGTTCCATATACAAACTCATTGGCACTCTGCCCATATCCGTCCAATCGGCGGCGTAGTCAACCTCGTTATGGATAATCCAGTTGTCTATGCGCCCATGCGCATTCTTTTGGCTGTAACGCTTACACAGAAAATCTATCAAAGCCGCATAGAGCGTAAAGCCCTCTTGGTTTGTGAGATTGGGCATTGTGTAGGCGGAAAAACTCAAAGCCCCGGGATGGCACAAGATTTTTTCAATTTCTGACTGTGGCTGCCTGATTAAAACTATGCCACTGGCTATTATGGAGTTTTCTTCGCTATATTTTGCAACGGCGTCTAAGCGGTCTATTATAGATTTGCGGAAGCTGTATTTCTTGCCGCAAAAGTCATGTTCTACGCTGTCTCCACTGTCTCTTAAAAACTGATTTAAAACAACATTTATTGTAATATGCCTTACGCCCAGATCTGCCAATTCCGAAGAATTGCCAACTATAATAGACTCCGCACAAGTAATGCCCTTCTTTGATTTTATAATGGGTTTGGGTTCAAGATTATTTTGCACCGCCTCGAAATTGTTTGCATATCCTGCAAATGAAACCAAAACAAATTCACCTTTTCCATCTTTGGCAAGCACTGCAAATTTTGAGAGCATATTGTCGCAATCGCCCTCAAATCTAGGTATTTTTGCGCTATAAATTGTTTTGGAATCTATCTGCTTATTTGTCTGTGTAAGAGGAAATGTTTTTTCAAATTCTGTAATGCCTGCCAAATCTTGCCACATATTGATTTTTGCAATGCGCAAATCTTTTTGCCTGCCTTTTACACTCACGAGAATTTCCAAACTATCCGTCAACACCTTTACTTCAAGCACTTTTGCGGGGAAGTCTTTTCTATAAAATGCTGCGTATTTTTCACCCTTTTGCGCTAACTTTGCGTGTGTTTCCTGCTTTTCTTTTTGCGCCATGCGCTCATCAGAATTGGGCGGGCGCAATACGATATTACGCACCTGCAAGCGCAATTTGGCAAGTGCGCCAAAGTCTAAACGTATCTGTGTGAATGAATTGTTCCAGACCTGATTTGTGGCCGCTTTTAAATTTAAACATGCCTTGTTCCAAGTTTCAGATTTTGGCAAATTGCCCATGCTTACGCAGGTTGAGGGACTGATGGGCGGGCCGTAGTAAATCTGCATATCGCTTATACCTTCGGGGCAAAAATATTCAAAATCCAAAACGCAATCGTCTGCGCCGACAGAGGAAGTTTTGAAAACCGCATAAGGATCGCCGCCTGTCGTTTCTATGCTTAAAGCGCCCTGTGCCTCTTTGATTTCAACATGATTTGTATTTTTTGTGAGCTCAAATTTTGCAAGCGCCCAAAGATTTATTGTTGCCAAAAAAGCTACCGCCGCCCAAAACATTTTTGAAATCTTCATGCAAACCTTACTATAAAAAACCCTGCACGATGTAAATTTAATTATTTGCAAAAAGGCGGCGAATATATAATGTGCGCTCATTTATAAAATGTCTAAGGGCGAACAGATTACACCTATGATGCAACAATATTGGGCGATACGCAATGCACTGCCCAAAGATACCCTTTTGCTATTCAGGCTCGGAGACTTTTATGAGATGTTTTATGACGACGCCGTGGAATGCTCAAACCTTCTTGGCATCACGCTGACAAAGCGGCAGAACTACCCAATGGCGGGCATACCCTACCACAGTGCGGCGCAGTATCTGCCAAAACTTTTGGCGGCGGGCAAAAAAGTTGCAATTTGCGACCAGACGGAATCCGCAGTTGCGGGCAAGCTTGTGAATCGCTCTATCAGCCGCATTCTAACTTCAGGCACTCCGCTTGAAGATACGCACATAGACGGCGCTTCAAGCCACTATATCATGGCCGTAGATATTTCCAAGGACAGGCGTCTTTTTGCGTCTTGGATGGATTTGTCGGCAGGAGAGTGGCTCTGTGCGGAGTTCAAACGCCCCGAAGATTTCCTTCCGCTTTTAAGTTCTTGCGAACCGAAGGAAATCATATTGCCCGAAGAAGCCTCTAAGCGCTGGGCGCAAGAGCCTTCTCTTGCGGCTTGGCATGCGCTCTTTAGGGCGGTAATTGATTTAAGACCCGTAACGCTTTTGCCCGAATATCATTTTGACATATCCTATGGCGCAAATCTTGTCAGGCAAAATTTGAAGGTTTTAAGCTTGGACGGTTTTGGAATTGAGCCTGATTTTGAGGCATTGGGGGCGGCGGGCGCTGTCATTTTTTACGTCTCCGAAAACTTGCGCAGCACGCCAAAAAATTTGCACAGTCTGAAAAAATTTAGGACAGACAACGTGCTCTTGTTAGACCCTGCAACGCAGCGCAATCTTGAGCTTTTTAGAACCACAAGCGGCGGCAAAGAAGGCACGCTTTTTTCAATAATGAACCGCACAAAAAGCCCGATGGGGCTCAGAAAACTTGAGCATTTTATTTCCAACCCAAGTATGGATTTGAATGAAATTTCAAGACGCCAAAATTTTGTCTGGGAATTTTACAGTTATCCCTCGCAGTGCTCTTTTATTTCAGAATGTCTGGAGCAGGTAAGAGATATCCCACGCATTTTGGGCAGGCTGCAAAACGGTCTAAAAAACCCAAGAGAGCTGCTTGCCATACGCCAAAGCCTTGAACAAATTGAGCCTGTCAAAAAGACTATCAGGTCTATGTACAGCAATATTTGCGACTCTTTGATTGACTCGATTTCAGACTTTGAAACTCTCATAAAATTTTTATCAGACAGCTTGGCGGAAGAACTACCCTCAAAAATACAGGACGGCGGCGTGATAAAAGACGGCTTTGATGCCGAGCTTGACAGGCTGCGCTCTCTGGGCAAAGACAACATGTCTTGGCTTACGGAGCTTGAACTTTCAGAGCAGGCAAAAACGGGCATTAAAAATTTGCGCATAAAATATAACGGCGCATTCGGATATTTTATAGAGATTACAAAGTCTCACTTGCACCTTGCGCCGCCCAACTACATACGCCGTCAAACAATGACAAATGCGGAGCGTTTCACCACAGACGAACTGCGTGAAAAAGAGCGTGAAATTTTACACTCTCAAGAACGCTCGCTCGGGCGGGAAGAACTTTTATTTTCGGAAATCGTGGGGGAAGTTTTGAAATATTCTGAAAAACTTTTGTCGGCGTCTGAAAGATTGGCGGAGCTCGACGTATTCTGCGGCTGGGCGGAACTAGCAAGGCAGTGGGATTATTGCCGCCCGACAGTGGACGATTCCGATTGCATTGAAATTGAGCAGGGCCGCCACCCTGTCGTGGAACAAATGCTAAGGCTTGATAAAATAGGTTTGGCACGCACGCAAAGTTTTGTGCCCAATGACGCTTTCATATCTTCCACACAAGAGCAAATTGCGCTTATCACAGGCCCAAACATGGCGGGCAAATCAACTTATATCAGGCAAATTGCGCTCATCGCAATCATGGCGCAAACGGGCTCTTTTGTGCCCGCAAAAAAATGTACGCTCGGCATCTTAGACAGAATTTTTAGCCGCGTGGGCGCAAGCGATGAGCTTTCTAGAGGAAACTCCACATTCATGGTTGAGATGAATGAAACCGCAAACATCCTCAACAACGCTTCAGAAAGGTCTCTGATAATACTCGATGAGATAGGCAGAGGCACAAGCACTTATGACGGGCTTAGTATTGCTTGGGCGATAGTTGAACACCTGCATTCTGATAAAAAACGAGGGCCGAAAACATTTTTTGCAACACATTATCATGAGCTTACCCAGCTTGAAAAAGCTCTGGAAAGAGTCGTAAATTACAGGGTCTGCGTGAAAGAGTGGAATGATGAAATCATCTTTGTGCGGCAGATTGAAAAAGGTGCGGCGGACAAATCTTACGGTATTCAGGTTGCAAGGCTTGCGGGGCTGCCAAAGTCTGTAATCAAGCGGGCGCAGGAAGTTTTGCAAGAGCTGGAAAATGAGGGCAATGTTGTCCTCAAAAATCTCGACGGCGACAAGCTTTCTTCAACCCCTAGGGCAAAACGCAGTCTGCAAAAAAACAATTTGCCGCAACCCAACGCAAACCAACTTTCATTCTTATAAAATGAGCCTTGACGGGCAATTAACCCTGAAAGAAAAAGTTAGGCGCCTGCCCGACTCCGCAGGCGTTTATCTGATGAAAGATTCTTTCGGGCAGGTGGTTTATATAGGCAAGGCGGTGTCTCTCAAGCGCAGGGTGTCGCAGTATTTCAACAAGTCTTACAAGCACAGTCCAAAGATTGCGTCTCTCGTAAAAATCATCGCCGATTTCGACTTTGTTAAGACTGTCTCGGACGCTCAGGCGGTGATGCTTGAAAGCAAGCTTATCAAGCAGTGGAAACCCAAATATAACACCCTCTTAAAAGATGACAAACGCTTTCTGTTGCTCAGGGTTACAATGTTTGAAGACCTGCCCCGCTTCTTGTTTGTGCGCCAAGCAAAGCAAGATAATTGCCTCTATTTTGGGCCCTACCTTTCCGGCTCATACGTGCGCTCAACTTTGCAAGAGCTTAAAAAGAATTTTGGAATAATTTTGAGCGACGCTCATCCAAAAAAAATCTCCGCAGATTCTTGGCAAATTTATGACGATGCAAGGGCGCAAATTTCAAACTTTGAAAACACGGTAACAAAGGCGTCTTACTTGACGCGGGTTGAAAAAGCTCTGGAGTTTTTGCGCGGCAAAGATTCGGATTTGCTTGCAACTTATGAAGAAAAAATGCGACAGGCATCCATTGCGCAAGAGTTTGAGAGCGCCGCAAAATATAGGGACATAATCTTTGCGATGAATGAAACGCTCTATATGAACAAAACCCGCAAGAGCAGAGCCGACATTTCCCGCTCCCCCAAAGACCTTGCTCTACTGGCTTTAGAGGCGCTCAAAGAGGCGTTGCGTTTGGACGCAACCCCAAGGGTTATTGAATGTTTTGACATATCGCACATATCCGGAAGTTTTGTCGTGGCGTCTATGGTGCGTTTTGAAAACGGTCTGCCCGCAAGGCAAAAATACAGGCGCTTTAAAATCAAAAGTTTTACGGGAAATGATGATTTTAGGGCGATGAATGAAGTTGTGTTGCGCCGCTACAAACGCCTCAAAGAAGAAAAGCAGCCAATCCCCGACATTATATTGATAGACGGCGGCAAGGGACAGGTTGCCTTTGCTTTGGCGGCTTTCAGGGCTGAAAATATTAGCCCAAACAAATTGGTTGGGCTCGCAAAAAAAGCGGAAACCATAGTTCTGGAAAACGGTCAAGAGCTGCTCTTAGACAGACGCAATGAAGGGCTTAAACTCTTTCAAAGAGTGCGAGACGAAGCGCACAGATTCGCAAATTCATTTTCTGAAAACTTGCGCAGCAAAAAAATTAAAGAGAGTGTTTTGGATGACTTTTCCGGGCTCGGAGAAAAGCGCAAAGCCTCAATTTTAGACCACTTTGGAAGCATAGCAAAAGTTAAGGCTGCGTCTTTGGACGAACTTGCCGCAGTTGAAGGCATAGGCAAAGACACCGCAAAAAGACTCTTTGAGTTCTTGAAAAAAATCTCAAAATAATATGCAAAAAAAAGAAAATATTTCCGAAACTTATAGGGGGAGAATTGCGCCTACGCCGTCCGGATTTTTGCATATAGGGCATGCGCAAACTTTTAAGACCGCCTTTGACAGGGCAAAAGCCAACTGCGGCAAACTGGTGTTCAGATTGGAAGATGTGGATAAAACAAGATGTAAAGAAATCTACGCAAAAGCCGCAATTAATGATTTGAAGGCGGCTGGATTGACTTGGGACGAGGGCCCAGATGTGGGCGGCAAATTTGCGCCCTACATACAAAGCCTGCGGACGCATTTTTACATATCCGCTTGGGAAACTTTGCTCAAAAAAAACCTTATTTACCCATGCAAAATCTCCAGACAAGAGCTAAAAAATAAAGCGTCTCAAAACGCTTTCGGCGAAGCTGTCTTCCCAGAAAATTTGCGTGTAAAAAATTTCGACAAAAATCTATATAAAGCTCCAGACAATGTAAATTGGCGCTTTGCTGTCTCATACGGGCAGGAAGTTTCTTTTTTTGACGAATTATTAGGCGAGCAAAAATTTTTTGCGGGTAAAGATTTTGGAGACTTTTTAATTTGGCGCAAAGAAGGCTTTGCTTCTTATGAACTTGCCGTAGTCTGCGACGATATAGCCATGCAAATTACCGAAGTTGTGCGGGGCGAAGATTTGCTTTTAAGCACAGCAAGACAAATCTTGATTTATAAAGCTCTGGGCAAAGCCATGCCAAAATTTTGCCACTGCCCGCTAATCAAAGATGCTGAAGGCAAAAAGATATCCAAAAGCACTCTGGCAAACACTTCCGGATTGCATTTGAGAAATATGACTGTTAAATAAATACTTTCAGAAAATCTTAGCTCATATTTCTTGAAACTTTTTCTGCCCTCTGTTGTTGAACTGCTTGAATGATGAAAACATTAGCGCACGTCTTTTTTGTCTTAATTTTATTCTCTAAAGTTTATGCAAACTTTTATGAGGATGATGGCTTTAAGCCCATAAACAAACTGGACGAAGTGTTTTTAAAGAGCCTCAACGGCAAAGAACTCAAGCCCGCCAACATCTGTTCTGACCCAGTTTTTTTAAGGCGTGCCTATCTGGATATATGCGGCACAATACCCACAGAGCAAGAGGTTGTGTCTTTTTTTGAAAACCCAAACCAAGACAAGCGCAATAAGCTCATAGACACTCTGATTGAAAGCCAAGAATATGCCGAATACGCTGCGTTTAGATGGAGCGATATTTTGAAAATCAAAGCAGAATTCCCTATCAATCTTTGGCCCAACGCCGCCCAAGCTTATTATAAATATATAATGATTTCTCTAAACCATAATGTTTCTTACATCAAAATTGTTGAAGAACTTATGACATCCACGGGCAGCAACTTCAAAGAACCTGCGGTAAACTTTTTTAGGGCAATGCAAGGCAGAGGCGGCGATTTTTGCGCAGAGGCGGCATTGTCCGCCTTCTTGGGCGTGCGATATGACAGACTGCCTGAAAAAGAGCGTCAGGAACTTGCAAAATTCTTCTCAAAAATTTCATACAAAGCCACAAAAGAGTGGAAAGAGGAAATTGTCCACATAGACCCTCTCGACAAAAAGCCCTTTAGTGCAGAATTTTTTGGGCAGAAAATAGACATACCAGGCGAAGCAGACCCAAGGGTATATTTTTTTGAGGAACTTGTAAAACACCCGCTTTTTGCAAAAAACTTTGTAAATAGAATTTTTGGCAGACTTACGGGAAACTATCTTACTAGCGATCCCGACGACCTTCTGAATGCAGAAATTTACAACCCCGCCCTTTTGGATTTTCTGGCAAAAGAATTTGTGGAAAGCGGCTATGACATTAAAAATTTGTATAGTCTGATTTTAAAATCTAATCTTTATAGACAGTCTTCATTTGCAAATTGCGACGAAGATGTGGCGGCAAAAAACCAGCTCTTTTACAGGCCTCGCCAACTTGAAGCAGAAGTGCTCATAGACATAATCTGCAAGATTACGGGCACTACGGAAATTTACTCCAGCATGATTCCAGAGCCTTACACAACCATGCCCACAAACAAACGGGCGGTCTCTATCCCGGACGGCAGCATCACCACTCCATTTTTAGAGCTCTTTGCAAAATCGCCAAGAGATACGGGTCTGGAAAAGGAACGTGAAAGCCTGCCGAGCTCTTCGCAAAGATTGCATTTGCTAAACTCCACACACATACGCAACAAGTTGGAAAAAAGCCCCGCTTTTGATGTGGAATTCCACAGATTGCCTTCCCCAAAAATCGCCGACGAGCTCTATCTTAAAATACTCTCACGTTATCCGATAAAATCAGAGAAGGCAATAGTTCTGGATTTGACATCAAGCAAAGAAAAACGCCATCAAAATGTCAGAGACATAGCCTGGGTGCTAATCAACTCGGAAGAATTTTTAAACCGCCACTAATATGAAAAATATAAACAGACGAGACTTCTTAAAATCTGCCGCCGCAGGCTCGGCGCTTTTTGCCTTAAACAAAAACCTTTTTGCGCAGGAATCGCCACAAGCGCCTATGGGCAAAGCCAAGGCGGTAATCCAAATTTGGCTTTGGGGTGGGCCCTGCCATATAGACACCTTTGACCCAAAACCCAAGGCGGGCAATGACTATTCAGGTCCATACACCTCGGTAATTCCAACCAAGACGGATGGAATGTTTTTCAACAGCAATTTGCCCGAACTTGCAAAGCTCAGCGATAAACTTGCCGTAGTACGCAGCATGTCGCACGGCACAAACGCCCATGAGACGGGCTCTTACCTCGTGCAGACAGGACGCATGCCCGATAAAGACGTCTATCCTTGCGTGGGTGCGGTAATGTCGAAACTGCGCGGATACGATGCGGGCTACAAAGGCGTGTTGCCGCCCTACATTGTTCTTACAAAACCCCAAGGCAGATTTTCGGAATCGGGCTTTTTGGGCAACAAATACAAACCTTTTGCCACAGGCGGAGACCCCGCCAAAAATCCTTTTGAAGTTGAGGGTATCATAGCAGCAGGCGTGTCCGAACAAAGGCAAAAGACAAAAAAAGAAATGTTGGAGATTCTCAACACTTACAAAAAGTTGATGAAAGAAAGCCCGGCGCTGGCAAGGGGAAATCTATCTCAAGAGCAGGCTTATGAGCTTATCTTGGGCGATGCCGGCAAGATTTTTGACCTATCAAAAGAATCTCCCAAAACCCATGAACGCTACGGGAAAACCACCTTTGGGCAATCTTGCCTCATGGCAAGGAGGCTCGTTGAACAGGGTGTGCCGTACATAACGGTCAATAGCTCCGGATGGGATACGCATAAATTGCATTTTCAAGAGATGAATAGGATGCTGCCCGCTTTGGATAGAGGCGTGTCCGCCCTTATCACAGACCTTGCCGAAAGAGGCATGCTTGAAGACACAATAGTCTGGCTGGGCGGCGAATTTGGCAGAGCGCCAAGAATACAGTGGACACCGCCTTTTAGCGGCGGCAGAGGACACTGGGGACACGCATTCTCAACCGTGATGGCAGGCGGCGGCTTCAAAGGCGGAACTTTGGTGGGGACAACCGACGACAAGGGCGAATTTGTCAAAGAACGCCCCGTGCATCCCACAGAAATGATAGCCACAATTTACAATAGACTGGGCATACCCGCCGACACAAAACTGCGCCATCCGCAAGGGCACGAACTGCCCGTTGTAGAGCCAAACAGACCCATAGTTAAAGAAATTGTATGAGAAAATTAATTTGTTATTTTGGGCTGATTTTGTTCTCAATAAGGCTTTTTGCGGACGACACAAGCCTGCCAAACATAGCCTACTGTTACCCCGCAGGCGGCCAACAGGGCACTACGGTAAAGGTCTTGTTGGGCGGCAGAAATTTTAAAAATTTAAAGGATGTTTTTATAAGCGGTGAAGGCGTGAGCGTAAAGGTTGTGAACCTTGTAGTGCCCGCAACCAAAGGCGACGCAGGCACGGCAAGAAGAAGGTTTGAAAAACTTGCCGCACAAAAATATGCAAAGTCTGAAACCGTGGAAGCCGTAAGAGCCGCATATAGGCAGGCGGAAAAAGATCCTGAGTTCAAGAAAATACTCGATAATTGCGCATTTTTGCGCATGATGTGGAGAGTCAGGGAATTTTCGTCAGACGCCCTTGCCGACACCGTTGAACTTGAAATCAAAATAGACCCAAATGCAAAACTTTCAAAGCGCTACATAAGAATTACAACGCCCAACGGCTGTTCTGCACCCATAGCGTTCTTTGTGGACAATCTGCCGGAAGTGGTAACCCCGTCTATGAGGGAAAGAGTCCTGAAAATAGTCGATGAGGGCAAAGGCTGGCGCCTTAAAGAAATGGATTATGAGGATAATTCTGCGGTATTTTTGCCGGCGGAAACCAAGCCCACTAGAGTTACTTTGCCCGTAATTGTGAACGGACAAATCAACCTCACGGAAGCCGACAGATTTGAGTTTGACGCCAAAAAAGGTCAGAAAATAGTCTTTGCCGTGCAGGCAAGAAGCCTTATACCTTATATAGGCGACGCTGTTCCGGGCTGGTTTCAATCTTCAATAGCAATCTATAACTCCAAGGGGGATGAAATTGCGTATGCCGACGACTTTTATCAATATCCCGACCCCCTCATTGCCGTGGATATCCCTGAAGACGGAACTTACAGCGTGGAAATTAAAGACGCAGTTTATAGGGGAAGGGAAGATTTTGTGTACAGAATGTTGATAGGCGAAGTGCCTTTTGTAACAGGAATCTACCCATTGGGCGGCAAGAAAAATGCCGAAACAAAGGTGTCTATATACGGCTGGAATTTTAAACCGCTTGAAGTTGGCGTGCGCAAAACCTCGTCAGGCGTAAGCCCTCTGAATATGCGCAATGAAGGCATTTTTCACAATACGGTATCCTTCCAGACTTTAGATTTGGACGCCTATTATGAAAGCGAGGATAACAACACAATTCATACCCCAAACCCTGCGCCTTTGCATTCGGCAATAGACGCAAAAATCGGCACAAAGGGCGATATAGATTTTTATAAAGTAGAGCTCTCAGGCGGAAAGAAAATCCTTGCGGAGGTTTATGCCAGAAGGCTCAATTCGCCAATAGACGCCTATCTTAAAATCTATGATGAGGATGGGAATATTATCGCCCATAACGACGATAATGAAGACATCACCGACGGTATGACGACACATCATGCCGACCCTCGTTTGGAATTTACGCCGCCAAAAGACGGCACTTACTTCTTCTCCGTTGAAGATTCTCAAGGAAAATTTGGCGATGAATATTCTTACAGGCTTTGCATAGGCTATCCCGCCGCAGTGTTTGAAATAAAGGCAAACCCCTCTGTAATCAATCTCACTGAAGGCAAGAGCACAACATTCAATGTACATGTAATGCGCAAAAATTCCATAGAGTATCCAATTTCAATCAACATTAAGAATCTGCCCGAGGGGGTAAGCTACGCTGGCGGAGAAATTCCCGCCAATGCCAACAGCGCATTAATGACGCTTTCGGCGGCGAAAGATCTCAAGGCTGGTTTTTATAATATTGAAATAGAAGGCTCTGCAAAAATTTTGAATTCCAAAGTTATAAATCAGGCGCAAGTTTGCGAAGACATGCTGCAAGCCTTTTACATAAACCATCTTGTGCCGATAAATGACGAGCAAAAAATTTATATACGCGCAGAATCTGATGTTTCAAAAAAGAAGGCCAACGCAACTTTTGCAATTCCGTTGCAGCGCATTGCAAATAAAACGCTTTCAATACCCTTGGGGGGCAAGGCAAGATTTGATATAGGTGCGTTGCAAACAGATAAAGACACAAAGCTTGAGTTTGAGTTGATTTCTGCGCCAGAGGGCATAACTATTGTGGAAATGGGCATGGATAAAAACGGTTATTTTGTAGTTATTGCCGCAGACAAAGAAAAGGTTAAAAAAGGTCAGAAAGGGAGTTTGGCTTTGGATATTTTTGGTGCTGTAAAAAAGAAAGATTCCGAAATTATCAATCGCCATCATTTTGATATTTCTCCAGCATTTTTCTACGAAATACGCTAAACCAAGACACTAGGCTGACTGCGCCTTCGGCGCAGCATCAAAAAAAATCGACACTTTAAAACTATAAAAGCAAGTTTTGGAAGCATACCCCTACTTTAACAAAACCCAACTTTAAATATTAAAGTAAGTTTTGGAAGCATAACTCCCCTTTAATAAATCCAACTTTAAGCATTAAAGAAAGTTTTGGAAGCACACCACGTACTTTAACGTTTTGGCAGCACGGTTTGGATGAAGAACAAGGCGCAAGGGTGTGAGGCGATGGGAGTGTACTGAACGTACACGACCAGTGCCGAAGCGCCCGCAGCAACGCAGTTATTGTAGCTTTAACAAAACCCAACTTTCTTTAACCCTTAAAGAAAATTTTGGAAACCCACCTTTACTTTAACGTTTTGGCAGTACGGTTTGGATGAAGAGTGAG
>JAVBLZ010000012.1:0-12986 GCA_031553045.1 Opitutales bacterium
CTAAAATCGTATTATTACCGTCTGTGGAATATAGCGCTATCACATTACCTGTTATATTATTCATAACATAAGCCTTTTGTCCAGCGATATTTACCATTCTAAGACCACCCACGCCGCCTGCGCCGTAGATTGCACCTTTAATTTAATTGAGTTCTTTGTGCATTAAAATTTCTGAAAACTTTGGATGTTTGAATTTTGGCAAATCTTTTTCGGGGATTGATGGATCGAAAGTACAGTTATAATACCATGTGATGTTACGCAGGGGATCTGGTGGAAGGGTTTTGATGTTGCTAAGGTAAAAACGGAGAGCTTTGAGGTTTTTTAATTTGGTGAGTTCTGGAGAAATTTCAAGATTTTCAAACTGCCCTACAGAAAGGGTTTCAAGCGTTTCTATATCATATATGCCAGATGGCAGTTTGCCGTTCTGCAAAACATTTTTGCCTGCCATGTAGAGTTTTTTGAGAGATTTTAAATTTTTTAATCTTGATAAATTTGGATCAACAGATGAGGCAATTTCATTGTTACGTATATCCAAAACCTCAAGGTTTGGCAGACTCTCCAAAACTTCCCAATCGGACTCTGTGAATTTAACTTTATTAAACGGCATGAAAAGCTTTTTGATGTAAGGATATTTTGATATTTTTTGCGGAATTGAATCAAATTCTAAGGCTGCGATTGAAAGCACTGTTACATCATCAATTTCTACGGAATCTAGTTCGTCATAGAACACTAGATTGTCCTTGAGAGAAAAGTTTATTTTTTTCTCTAGAATAAGGGGTTTCGTCTCAAGAACATCTGGAATTGCATAGATATTTTCACCATTTATTGCCTTATATATGAATATATCTGGCCAATCAATTAGAAAGCTCTTAACTTTTATGGCTATATTTCTGGATTTAATATCCTGGCAAACCAGAATACTGTCCCCAAAAGAAAATAATAGATCTGAAAAATCAAAAGTATAATCTTTTTCAAAATATTTTATCTGATAGAAATTGTATACATAAGCTTTTCTATTTAAATCAATTCTAAATCTATACGGCGACTTATCCTTATTTTCAATCGACTGAGAAGCAACCCTAATGGCAGTGTCATCATTATCAAAATATGCAAATGGCTTATACAATCCCATCCCTTTATTCAAACGCCATTCTCCAGAAATATCTGCAAGAGTATCGTCAAAATTGTAGGCTTCTATCCGTACATTTAGTAAATTATAAGTGTTGAGAAAAAATTTACAGGGTAAAGAAAGTGGAATAAGCAGGTAATTACCTAATGGAAAAGATGATGTGAGATTGTAAAATCCCAATATGAAAACTGGAGTATAGAGAGCGAATAGCGTAACTATAGTGATAGTTAAGCATCCCCAACGACAATATTTCCTTATTTTAATTTTCATTCTGCGCTTATTCAACTTGTCATTTTCATAACCATGATGTATGTTAACCCTCCTCGTGCATTAGAATTTCGGAAAGTGTCCATAATTTTAATGAGTTGAAGTATTCAATTTTACGCAATGAGTTAATAGGTATCTTTGAATCAAATGTGCATTTGTAATAACGGGTGATTTTGCGTAAAGATTCCGGTGGAAAATTTTTGATGCTACTTAGATAAAGACGTAGAGCTTTGAGGTTTTTTAATTTGGTGAGTTCCTGAGAAATTTCAACATCCCCCAATTCCCCAACTGAGAGCGTTTCAAGGCCTTCGATGTCATATATGCCAGATGGCAGTTTGCCGTTTTGTAAAACATTTTTGCCTGCCATGTAGAGTTTTTTGAGAGACTTCAGGTTTTTTAAGCGGGATAAATTTGGATCAGCAGATGAAGCAATTTCATTGCCACGTATATCCAGAACCTCAAGGTTTGACAGGCTCTCCAAAACTTCCCAATCAGCGTCTGTGAATTTAACTTTGTTAAATGGCATGAAAAGTTTTTTGATATTGGAAAAATTTTTTAATTTTTTAGGTATTGAATCAAATCCCAAATCCGCAATTGAAAGCACTATTACATCCCCTTCTTTTGCGGAATCTAATTCATCATAGAGAACTAGATTATCTTTGATCGGAAAGGACGCATTCTTTCCTCTATCGAGCCCTAAAGTATATGAAGAATTGTTGTCCCAGTAATTTCCGCCAACAATCTTAGAATCGTCTTTTAACGAAAAAAAATATAGTATCTCACGACTCCGGCATCCATCATCAAAATAATTCGAAAGTCTTATATAGTTATGCTTAGAACGATGATCCGAATTATAAATTTCGGTAACTGCCAACATGAAACAAAATTCGTCGGAAATATCGAAAACCTTAGAAAGTGTTGAATAGGCAAATGAATAAAATTTATACATATTTACACCCCCATTTGTATCAATGTGAAATCTATATGGCTCCGAATACCTATGATCTTTGCGTGCATGAGACACATTGAAACTATATAATCTAGGAGGATCATCAAAAGGAAATGTTATGCGTTCGGAAAGAGGGTCTAAATAGAGTATTTCCCCAGTGTGGTAATGAAAATCTCCGGATATTTGACTCAGAGATGTTATGCTTTTAGGAAAAAAATATTTATCGTTATGAGAGTTATTTCCTGGGGCACAGAAAAACAAGCATACTACACTTAGTAACGACATAAATGCTAATAAAAACACAAATAAATAAATACGTCTCATATTTATGCTTTCTATTTAAAATCAAATTTCCCAGTGATTTTATACGGCTGCCAGCCACAACTAATACCAATAGTACCTATGAAATAACCTCCGTAGGTAATCACAGTCTTTTTATCGTCATGATTTGCTGGAGTAAAATCATAAAAATCGTCAAGCTTGAAGCTGTCTTTACTGAATACACATTTTTTGCAACTGACATTTAGCGTACCCGTATAATGATAAGTTATCCATTTCCATGGCGATTTTTTTTTCGCCTCATAGATGTGAGTAAATGAATTAGAAGCCGTCGCCTTGTTTTGCGAGCAATTGTACGAATAGTCAGCCAACGAATCCCTATCACTCACATTCCAAATATCACTATTTGAATAAAGATCTTCTGCTTCTTCTTTTGATAATTCCCACTCTGAAACGATTCCTGACGTGTAAAGGGTGAAAGCATATGCTGCTTTTATACCGCCGTTTGCTGTAAGAATAGCAATTGCCGCACCTTCTGCCAAAGTACAAGTATTATTCAGTTTACTAAGAATTTTTGTGAACGATGGCCACGTGAAGGCAATACCTCCACTTCCCTCGGCAGATAGTCCCAACCTATCCCAATAGTTTACAGGATTGTTTAGTACAAACTGATACAGATTAAGTCCGTATTGTTCTCCCATGGGGTCTTTTGAGAGCCAGCGCATGTGGCGAGGGGAGTAGTGGCGATGTCCGTAGTAGTGCAGGCTTAGGGTGTCGTCGTGATAGCGGGAAGAATAACGCAATGGGTTTTGTTCCGCCAATGTTCCAGATATTTTCATGATATCGCCGTAAGGAGAATACTCATATTGTCCTAAAACTGTATTGTTACCGTCTGTGGAATATAGCGCTATCACATTGCCTGTTATATTATTCATAACATAAGCCTTTTGTCCAGCGATATTTACCATTCTAAGACCACCCACGCCGCCTGCGCCGTAGATTGCTCCCTTAAAATCTTCGCCGTAATAGTATTTATTTACGGACTCTGCGCCGTCGGAAGATATTATTCTTTCGTAAATTAAATTCCAATCATCGTAATAAAACTCATTTGTTTTGATGAGCTGGTATGTGCCTATTTCTGTCTCCGCATCGACTTTCCAAACATACTCACGCCTTGCGTTGCGACGCCCTTTCCAGTCGTAATCGTATTCAACTTTTTGTTCGGGTGTGCTTACCGCAACTGAGGTTTCTTAGTTTGGGCAGATTTCAACCTGCCACGCTCATCCCAAGTGCATGCCTCAATGCTCCTCATGCATTAAGATTTCGGAGAACTTTGGATGTTTGAATTTTGGCAAATCTTTTTCGGGGATTGATGGGTCGAAAGTGCAGTTGTAATACCATGTGATGTTGCGCAGGGGCTCTGGTGGGAGTGTCTTGATATTGCTAAGGTAAAAGCGTAGGGCTTTGAGATTTTTTAATTTCGTGAGTTCGGGAGAGATTTCAAAATTTTCAAACTGCCCAACTGAAAGCGTTTCGAGGCTTGCGATGTCATATATGCCAGAGGACAGCTTGCAGTTTTGCAGAACATTTTTACCTGCCATGTAAAGTTTCTTGAGGGATTTCAGATTCTTCAAGCGAGATAAATTTGGATCGGAAGATGCGGAAAGTTCATTGTTACGTATATCCAAAACCTCAAGGTTTGGCAGGCTCTCCAAAACTTCCCAATCGGCGTCTGTAAATTTCACTTTGTTAAACGGCATGAAAAGCTTTTTGATGTGAAGGAAATTTTTGAGCTTTTCTGGAATAGTTTCCAAATCGATCCCAGCCAATGAAAGCACTTTCACGCTTCTTTTTTCTATGGAATATAATTCAGAATAAAGAACCAAATTTTCATCTAAGGGAAAATTAATTGAATTGTTTTTTGTATGGTAAATCCCAACCCTATCAAAAGAACTTTGAGCATAAACCGTGTTATGGGAATCATCTTCAAATAGGTTGAGCCCTAAATAAAAAAAATAATGAGGATTTCCGTTTGAATTAATTTTATCATTCTTTGATTTTATACTCATAGAATAACCGTTTACTTCAACAGATCCTTTTGCCAAATGCAAAAAGGCGTCAGAGAAATCAAATTTCGCCAATAGCGCGAATTTGTATTCAAATAAAATGTTATAAAAGTTAGCTGAAGTATCTTTTGAAATATGAAAACGGTATGGTGCTAAATAAAATTTATTCCAATCTTTCCGCAGAGAACTATCAATCGTAAGAAAAAATGTATAAGGATATTTAGAGTCAGAAAAATACATTCGTTCACCATTATAAAAATGCCAATCTCCAACAATCTCATCCATTAAAATCGGTTTAACTGGAACGAAAATCTTTTTACTCCACCAAAAATCGAAAAATGGGTTAAATATGATGTACAGCAAAAATACGATCAGTGGTAATCCCAACATTGAGATTGAGAGCATACAGCTTAAACAACTATCTTTTGGTTTTTTCTTCATTTTATTTAATCTGACGGGAAAAATGAGAGTCCCTTTGTGCGAAAATCACTTCCAATTGCCCCTTTGCGTTATTTGGAAGTGATTCAAATTACCAGTTAGATTTATCGTAATAGAGAAAAAAGAACCTGCGCCGAAATTATATTCGTCATCAATAGATATTGATTCTGTTACAAGATTACATTTTTTACAAGCATAGTTTTATATGTTGTCGTATATTTTCATGTGGCCCAATAACAATCACTTTCTGCATAATGAGCTATTGTCAGGAGTATTCCACTTTTTGCTTGGGTGTCCCTACAGCAACTGTGCATAAGGCTTTTTAACTTCTCACATGTTGAGGAATATCCTTTGGTGCGGGGGTGGGCTTATTATTTTTCTTTGATGACAAATGCGCCGTAGGGGCAGGTTTTTAGGCATTTGCCGCAGAGAGTGCATTTGTGTAAATCTATCACTGGCAGCGCAAAACCTTCTTGAGATATAGCCATTTCAGGACAAAAATCTATGGGGAAACAGTAGTGGTTTTGCGGGCATATATTTACATCCACAAATATATTTGCATTGCCTGCGGGCTTTGAAGGGGTGGGTGTTGGCTTAAATAGGTTGTGCGCAAGCCTTGAGGATAACAGCCCTAGCAAGGCTTGCGCACTTTCGTCGCATATATTATAGGAGACCGCTTTGGCCTGTCTCTTAAAATCCACTACATTCGCAGACTTAAGTATTTTAAGCTGCTGCGATACTATCGGCTGAGAAATATTGAGCTTTTTAGAAATGTCGCCGACCCTGCTTGCGCCCTCAGAAAACAGGATATAAGCAATCCTAATCCTCACTGGGTGGGCAAGAACCTTCAGCATTTCTATAACTGAGCTAACCTCACTCATTAAATAGTATAATTCATATATCATTATAACTATATGTATATTGTCAAGCGAAAAATGGCTAGAATTTGTAAGAAAAATTGACTCTAAAACCTGCTTGGTTAGACAATAAAACAAAACTCATACCACAAGACGAGTAATTGTATTTAGAGCATATCCCAATTAAATGCTTTCGTTTTGGCAAAGTATTTTTGAGAATAACTCCGCTTGGGTTTGAACCCAGACGGGTCGCATAATTCATTACGCTTTCAGCCTCAATCCGAACCCAATGCTTGTTTTTCATCGAAACTACTTAAGCCAAAACGAAGGGTTATCCGATATTCAGAAACACGAAATCTTTTTGCAATTTAATTGAGATACGTTCTAGGTTTATTTTGGCTTGCGCTTCATAAAAACCTGATTTTAGGGGTTCAAATTATTCCATTCCAGCAAAATAGGGGAAGTGGTGTGCGGAGGTATTAAAGAAATTTGCCCGCACTATGTGAAAATATCCTTGAGCTATTTTCATTTTTGGGGCTGACCCTTCATTTTAGATATTTTAACCTGTCGGCATCTGTGCGTAAACGCCGCTTAATGCGGAATATATCCGCCTGATATTGGAACTATATCATCCTGAGCAAAGGCTTCTATCTCAGTATATGGCTTTCGTATTTGCGATGAATATGCGCTTAATCAAACACAAACGCCCTAAAGTGAATTTCTGGAATTTGCTGCTTTTGCGGCAAGTATGAAGTTGCGAATGTAGGGCGTCGCAATGAATGTAGAGGGTAACAATAAAGCCAAATCAAGAGCTTTTTTTGCCAAAGGCTTATTGTTTTATTAGAGTGTTAGATTATTTTACATCCAATGAGTAATGCGTACGTTCTTTTGAGAGTTTAATTAACTCTGCTTCAGTAATCCATGCGCTGTCTTTTCCTTCATTGAAATATACAAGGAATTCTTTTGATTTTTCATTATAACCGGCTATGAAAGATATGCGCATTACATAATCCATAACATCATCTAAATTGAATACGGGCTTAATGGTTTTTAAAGTTTTAACCCAACTATTGATATCGTTTTCACTGTTGCGTTTTTCCAACCTGTCCAAGAGTGCCATCATGGTTTTCTGTCCTGTGTGTAATGGTGCAAATATAATTGCGCCGCTATCAATGTAGGGCTTGACGCTTCTTATAGCGGGCCGGACTTCTTCAAATTTTAAGCGCTTGCGTTTAAAGTATTGTTTTGAGGCATTAATCCAAAGTCGGTTAGTGGATTTAATATCTTTGAGATACTGTAAGACATCTAAATTTGGATCTAGATTAAGTAAAAAAATGCGTTCGGTTGAACCAAAACCAGAGCCTTTAAAATTATCATCATTTTCCTTGATGGAGAGTGCGGATGGAAGCGTTTCCACGTTAATGCGAGGCTTCATGACGATAAAAACATCGCCATTATCTAAGCGTATTACGCCTTTTTTAAGACGCTGCTGGAATTCATCTTTAGTTTCAACTACGGGTTTAGTGGGGGGGGGCTGGTCTTGTGCGGAGACACTCTGCGTATCAACAGCCTGAGGCGTTTCTTCTGCGAAGGAGTTATTTGACGTAGATGTTAATGCAAAAAGTGCAGCCCCGCAAGAAATCAATATATGCAGCCCTGCGCCTCTTTTTATTGAAGTATTTTTATGTGCCATTTAGATACCAGTTAATTGTTCTCTTGAAGTAGTGATGTGATTGCTAAGGTGTTTTTGTTGTCTTGTCAATAAAAGATAAAACGCAGGAAGGTGCAGATACTTTTTTGCAAGTTCCAGACAATTTATTTAGATGTAATCAATCCATACATTAGCAGTTGAATCCTTTTCCCTCCCGTTTGTATTTGAGTGTTGTTGAAAGGGTGAATGCGCTGGGTGCGCATTACATTCCGCGTATGGGGGGTTTTCCCACCGCACTTCCCGATATACAGCGCAATATGGTTTAGAGGGCGTTCAATTTGAAAGATTTGGCAAAGATGTACGCCATTTTAGAGCTTTTTCTTTCATTAATTTTGTCATGTCGGGGAAATCTTTTGCCAGATTTTTTGACTCAAACGGGTCTTTATCCAAATCGAAAAGTTTTGTCTGAGAGCCGTCGGCGTTTACCAAAAGCTTCCAAGGCCATTCAAGCAGGGCAAGATTGGGGCTTAGGTCAAAGCCTTTTGGACGCGGGAAAGATTTGCTTTCGTTTCTGCCGTATTCCCAAAATATTGACGTACTACGTTTTTGAGGCGTACCCAGCAGGGCGCTGCTTAAATCTTCGCCGTCCGACTCAAAGCCCTTGGGTGGCTCTATATTTGCAATCTTGCATAGGGTTTTGAAAATATCTAAGGCGCTTATCACTGTGGTCTCATCGATTCCGCCTTTGTTGGGCGCATTTTTAAACCATACTATAAAGGGCATTCTTATTCCGCCCTCAAAGAGAGACGCTTTGCAGCCTCTAAAGCCGTTTGTTCTTTGCCGTTTGAAACTGGGCGCCGGTCCGTTGTCGCTCGTAAAAATGACCAAGGTGTTTTTATCGAGCTGGTTTTCTTTCAAGAGTTTGAAGAGTCTGCCGATTTCTTCATCATATCTTTTTAAGACGGTCTTGAAATTTTCAGTTTCGCCCGCACCTTTTGGGAAAGCATCCATTTGCTGTTCATTACCCACCCAAGGCGTATGGACATCATCTGGCCAGAGATTTATGAAGCATGGAGTATTTTTGTGCTTTTTCAAGAAAGCCACGGCTTTGTCCACAAAATAACCCGTTCTTTCCCATCTTTTTATTTTGTCCTCTTTAGACCATATCCAGTTTTGTGTGGTAATCATTGGGTCGGGGTCGGGGCTTTCGTAAGTGCTGACGTATTCGTCATAGCCGTATTCCAAGAGCGAGGGGGCGTTATCTACATCTCTGCCGCCGCCCAGATGCCATTTTCCAAAATGTCCGGTTTTATAGCCCGCCTCCTTGAATGTGCGGGGTAAAGTATGCGCTTTTACGGTCAAAAAATCCGCCATTTCAGCATTCTTATTGCCCCCTTTAGATTGCAGATAGCTTGTTATATTCCAATGTGCGGGGTGTTTGCCTGTAAGCAAACCTGCTCTTGAGGGGGAGCAAATGGGGGATGTGCTGTAATAGCGTTTAAAAAGCGTTCCTTCAGCCGCCATTTTGTCTATGTTGGGCGTTTCCATTATTTTTCCGCCGTAGCATGAAAGATCTCCCAAGCCCATGTCATCGGTTAGTATCAAGATTATGTTGGGTCTTGTATCGGCAAATGTAAAAAATGGCAATAGCGCCATAAGCAACGCCATGTATTCCAAAAAACTCCGCCGTATGTTTTTTTTCATTTGTTTACATCAGCGTTTTACGGGGAAGTTGGTGATGGAATGTCCTGATTCTTCCAATCGTAAAATTTTAAGACCAAAGGCTTCCAGCTCAATTTCGGATTTTTCAGAAGCTTGGTTTTTAAGATTCCATCCTATTTTTGAGAGGTCAAGTTTTACTGAAAAATTTGCAGCCTTTGCCTGGTTATTCATGAGTATTGCAAAAAAGACTTTGCCATCCGTAGAAACCGCCGTGAGATAATCTATGTTTGGATTGTCGATTTTAACGAGGTCTTTTTTGAGAACGAGCTTTGTCTTTGTGCCCATGATGTCTCCTGCTGCAAAACCCAAAGAGCGATGCGGACCAACCTTTGGCGTCATAAAACCCCTAGGGAATTTGATTGTACCTTTACTGCGCATTTCCGCTTCCGCAACAAGGTAGTCGAAAATCCAACCAACCTGCCACCAAGCGTGATGCGGGAAGGGCCCCGGCCCATTGTCGAAACGTGCCCAGTAGTAAGACGCCACATGCTGCTGCGGATTTATAAAAGCGTCTCTGCCCAGTGCGCCCGCCCTTGCCATATCTAAAAAGAGTTTGTCGCCCGTGGCTTCATACATTTTTACAAACATGGCATTGTGGCTCAAAAGCAAAATAGGACCACTGTGCGTTGCCGAACCCATGCCGCCGCCATGTTCAAAAGAAAGGCCCACTTGGCTTAGTTGCCAATCTTTCACGGTTTTCATCTCTTTTGTGGCTTGGCTTTTAATTTGCCTATCCGTATCTGTGGGTATTGGGTGTGTGTATATGGATGTTGTGTACATTTTTGCCGTTTCTACGGCAGCTTTCAGATATTTTTCATCTTTGCTTATGGCATACATTTCCATAAGCGCACCCGCAATCTGACCTGTGCCAAAGTCGTTGATAAAGCGCACGTCTCCGCAGACGCCGACAAATGCGCTCTTATTCACAGAATTTTCTATGAGCCAATCTGCGCCTTTTTTTGCCGCTTCCAAATATTTTTCGTCTCCCAAAATTCTGTACGCCACAAGAAATCCATAGAATGTTGGGCGGAAGTCTTTGAGGTCTGGGTAGAGAGGCTTGTGGGTGGATTTGTCGTACGCAACTTCCCAACTGCCGTCGGGCTTTTGCCATGCGAGCAGACGCTCCGCACCCGTGCGCAGAAGGTCTTTAAGTTCTTTATCTTCAGGTGTAAAAAGCAGTATGTTGCCTATGTCTATAAGCGTGTAGTAAACCAGCCCAATGGGCTCGTAAGTGTGGTCCCACTCTTCGGTCCAATCTTTTTTAATTGTAAGATAATATTGACCAAGCGCCGCCCCCTGCGAAAACCCTGGGCGTTTGTCTTGCTGCGCAACCTTGAAATTGCGCATAAAGGGCAGACGTGTTTGCTTAAGCACGGGGTCTTCCGTAATCGACGCAAGCATGTAGGCAGCACCTATATCAGAATTTTTTATGGCGTCTTTTTCTGTTTTATCTGCGCCTACAATCCTGCCAAGATAACGCTGAGCGCCTATCTTCAAGCCGTCGCAATCCACAATTTTCCACATGGAAGTTTCGTCGTCGGTGAGGTATTTGTGCATATTTATGACACGCTCCGTAAGAGATTCTTTTGTCTCTTTAAAATCTAAAGATTTCTGCAAATTATAAATATTATAAATCACATCTTTATAGGCGGCGTACCAATCTTTCTTTTGCAAAGAAAGGTAAACTTCAAAATTTATTTTTTCGCCCTTTTTCAGGAAAGAGCCGTCTTGCCCCAATATGGGATGATAGGCTGTTGGCGTAAGCGCCCCTCGCTTATTCATGTGTGAAAGCCCAACTTTCCAAATTTTGTCTTGGAGATTTTTATCCGTATATGCAACCCTGTCTTGCCCTGGAACGGGAACCATTGCCAAGCTTAGCCCCGCCTTGTTTTCAATGATGGACGACATTGTTGTAATTGTATTTTCATTGCAGATGACGGGTTTATCCGGCAGACCCTGCGCATAGGCGTAGGCAAGATGGAATGTCTTGTTGATATATCCGCCCTGATACCAACCGGGAACAATCCCCCATGCCAAGTCCGCCTCCGTAATTGTAGAAGTTGTGGGGGTCGGCAAAGAGTACCAGCCGTCTTGCGCAGCTTCAAAATTCAGAGAAATTTTTATGCGTGAAGACGCTTTTGTATCTAACTGCCAACGGGCGGAATATTTGCCCAGGGGTGTGTTTTCAGAAAACACCAAAGCGTCGCCATCTTGCTTTAATTCTGTGGGCAGAAAATGGGCGTATGCGCCGGCTTCATTCATACGTACGGCGCTGGTTGTGCGCTTTCTTTTGTTTTCCAGAATCTCAAATGTCGTACCCAAAAAGTCGTCCTGCACGACACTGTCTTCGAGAGTGTCTTTACACTCTTTGTCTGAAAATATCACCGCATATTCTCCAGACGGTGTGCCAAAAGAAATTCCGTCGGCATCAAAACGTTTAAGTTCCCAACCCTTTGCGGTTTTTCCCCAGCTCAAAACCATACCGCCTGCGCTAATTTCCGCCGAATCGGCATTGAGGCTTACTTTTGGGGAACCATCATTTTGGAAGTGAAAAATCACGAGTGCTACAGCCAATAATAACACAAAAAGAAGCAGTTTTTTATTCATATTTACGGAGTATAGGCATTAAAAACGTAAAGTCAAAAATAAATCTTTGGTTTTGGCGGAACAAAATTATATTGATTAATCAATGTGCCATTCATATGCAAATAATTGCGGCTTAAGTACGTCAATCGTTTTCAATATGCTTGACTGTCTTTGGCATAATAGTAGATTCCTGAACATAATTGAGCGCTCGCTTTCATGCTGCCTAGCCTCAATTTGCCAAACAAAAAAATTTGGATAATATGAGATTTATCAAAACACTATATAGCCTTGCCGCACTTGCAATTTTGTCTTTGGGGCTTAGCGCCTGCGCAACAAAGTACGAAGCTTCACCCGTGGCAATCAAAGACGTCAAGAGCATATCTTCCTTCTTTATCGCCTCATCAAACAACGCTCAGGCAAACTTTGTAGAGTACGAAGGTAGCGGCGCAGAGCTTGCCATTGTCATAGAGCAAGAGCTGAAAAAATACATCAAAAAATACTACTCCACAAGCCAAAGACTCAATAAAGATTACGCTCTAAAGCTCGCCAAAGCCCAAGGTTATGACTTTTTGCTGTACTCAACTCTTGAATTTTGGGAGAATGAACCAACCTCTTGGTCAGGCGCTTCCGACATCGTTACCGTTACAACCTACCTATACAATACCGCCAACGGTAAACTCCTAGACACAATTTCCATAAGCGGAAATACCTCCAACATAAAAGGTCTATACAAAACCCCACGCAGCATAATCAGAGACCACTACGAAGAATACTTTGATAGCCTATTTAGCGACTACCAATAGGTTTTGGCAGACTTGTTTGGCGAATAGTTCCGTTTGCTTCGTGAATATGACTGGGAATGTACGTATGTACAATTCCCACCCATCTTCACTTAGCAATACTCACTCTTCATCCAAACCGTACTGCCAAAACGTTAAAGTAAAGGTGGGTTTCCAAAATTTTCTTTAAGGGTTAAAGAAAGTTGGGTTTTGTTAAAGCTACAATAACTGCGTTGCTGCGGGCGCTTCGGCACTGGTCGTGT
>JAVBLZ010000022.1:0-5647 GCA_031553045.1 Opitutales bacterium
AACAAAAAATAAAATTATTAAAAAAATTTTTATCATTTTATTTTTTTAAATTTAATCCTCAACATTTGCACAGTATAATGCCCCCCCCCCCCCCCCCAAGAAACAAAAGCGCAGATAGAAATGCGCCTGAAGGCGAGTGCTGTTGAACTCGACAATGGCGATGTAATCATAAATATCAAAATGAAGGATTCTGTGGAAGGCCTTTACGGGGTCAATTTAAGCAGTTGCGTTTTCCATATCCTACCCGATTTTGATATGGGACGTTATGAAAAGGAATTTCCGGCGCAAAAACGTAAGCATATTTACGACCTTAAAGCTTGTTTTGAAACTTTAAAAATCCTGTTTGCGGAGCGAAAGATAAAAGTGCTGAAGGTAAATAATGACGCAGCTTTATTCAGAAAATCCATAAAAGCGGGCGTGCCCATTGTAAGTGAAATTGCGGTAATGACCGACGAGGGTATATACGAATCTATTTTAGAGCGTCAAAAAAACCGAGAGGCTTGCAAAAATGTCAAGGAATGGGTTGATATTCTTAGGGTGAATGAAAGAAAGCTTCTTGAAAAAATAAAAAAAACGAAACGCCTAAAAGGCGGCGGGTGCCTAATCAAAGGCTATAACCTAAACACGAAAGAATTTTTGATATTTTCCACCCTGACAAAAGATTCTTTTTGGATCAGCGAAAAAGAATACAAGGCGCTAGCCGACGGTATGTACACAGTTTATTTTGAATTGTGATTACAATAAAAAATGGGCTTAGGCATATCTAAAAATAATATTGAACTATTCAACATCTGTACTTGGAAGTTCTTATTCAATGTATGTTGGGAGCTTCGCTTTTTTTTCATTCATTTTGAAAAGCAGGTAAAAATACTAAAACATATTTATTCTTGGTAGCGATGAATATGGGGATGCGCTTGAATTTACCACAAATGGAGATGAAGAATAAGGCTCAATAAAAGTCTAAACAAACTCTCATATGGCATAATTTTTTTTGTATTTTTTCGTTAAAAAAAACTTGACTGTATAATAAGGCAATATAGCCTTTTACGCATAACACTTTAAAGTTTATTTACCAATGAAAGCATTATCCTTGAATTCATTATTTGCGGCAGGAGTTATCTTCTCTGCTTCGGCTTTTGCACAAACAGCGCCCACCCAGCCTTTCAGCGCAGGGGACTTTTTCTGGAATGCAGGTCAGTCGGCTCTCGCTACGGCATCTAATTGGAGTACTGATCAAAATACCGCCACAGCAGCAAGCAATCTTGGCGATATTTCTACCAAGATATTCGGTCGCATGAACGGTAAGACTACTGTTACTGTAATGACCAGTGTTACGGAAACTGTTACAATTAAAGGTATTTTGAATGATGTCGTCCCCACCGCCACAACACCGGCTGGCGCTTGGACTTGGTTCGACAGTTCCAGCACCAATCCTACAAACTTTACTGTGAGCGACGGCATAGTTAACACATCAAAGTATGGTACGGATACTGCAGAATATAAGTATTCCACTACGACACTCATCGTAAGAGGTAGAAACGGCGGCAAGGATTTCACTGCAAATATTGGCGGCGTGTACGGAACAAATGGCAGTAGAACTCTTTTGGGCTCAACTGGCTCCGGGGAGTTTATTACAACTTTAAATATCACAGATGATATTGTGCTAAAAGCTAATGCCGACAGCACCTTATCTGTTCTCGAAATTAGGGCTAAGAATTTCTCCATGACGGCTGGTAAAAATATTTATCTTGAAGGCGGCAATTTGGGTTTTTACAAAGCTTCAAACAAAAGCAGCGGCGAACTTTGGGGCAACCCCGATGTTGATTTTTCGGGAAACACCATATATGCAAAGGGTACAAATGTTATCACAATAGGCAATGTGTACAATAGCGCTTATGATTCCATAATAAAAGTTGGCGATATTAACATTTCTGATGCCCAGACTTCTACGACAACTCTTTCCATATATACAGACAATGCAACCGCAGCAACAGTTGGAAAAATAAGCGCAACAACAAGCGCATCTGGTATCACAGGCGGTACTTTAAGCATCTATACGGGCGGCAGGGCTCTTACGGTAGAGTCTATGGATGTGGCTCTTGAAACTGTAGATATCCGCGCAAATCTAACCATTACTGGGGATTTAAAAAACACTTATCTTGGCGCAGACGCCCTTAAAATCTCCAGTTTTCGTCTGGCAAACAGCGGTTCTTTGACGATTACGGGTGCATTGCAAAATGACGGCAGAATGTCTTTCGACAAAGACCAAGCTGCGGGCGCAAACGTTACGGTATCCATGGCAGGCATAAAAGGCGGCTCGGATGATGCAACGCGCATTACAACGGTATCTAACGCAACCACAACTTTGTTGCTAAATGGCAACGACGCCGATGTTACCTACACATTTAAAGGCCGCATACACGACGTTTCACAGGCATCACTTGTTACTGACATAAAGGCTTTGGGGCAAAAAGGCGCTATTGGCATTGTCAAAGAGGGCGTAGGAAAACAATATTTGAGAGGCAATATTTATTACCGCGGAGACACCATTGTGAAAAGCGGCGAGCTCTATATGAACGCCAGCGGTTTGGGCAAAAGCTCGTCAGATGTTACCAAGCAGTGGGGTATTGCTAAACTCATACTTGAGGGCGGCAAGTTCGGCGCAGCAGGCTCTTCCAGTGAGGTTGGCTCGGTTATGGCAACAGATATAGAATTTAAGGGCGGCATATTGGCTTACGATATTGCAAGTGCTACTAGCTACGATAAAATCAAACTTTCTGGTGAAACGCCTGTTACAATAGCCGACGGCAATGTAATGAAGTTTGAAGTCAAATTCTTGGCAGTTACTGAAGACATTATCAACGCAAAATATTCACTCATAGATTTTGGCGAAACCCTTGTCGGTGATGATATTTTGAATGATGCAGAGCTTTCGCTTAGCGGTATAGACACGGGCGTTTATAAGGGCGTTCTTTCACTTCTCGACAATAGGCTTACGCTTAGTTTGCAGCTCATTCCTGAGCCGTCAACTTACGCTGCTATTTTCGGCTTGGCGGCATTGCTCTTTGTGATACGTCGTCGCAAGTCAAAATAAGTTTTTATAAATTGCATAAATGGCGCAGAATTTCCTTTGAATGGAACTGCGCCATTTTTTTATATTATGACGGGGTCTCTACGCTTGCCAGACTAATACTTTTTTGTCATACTTAAGTAATGAAAAAGTTTTTTGCATTCATAGTTTTAGTATTTTTTTACTTATCTATTTATGCGGAATCTTTGCGTGTGGCTTCGTTTAATTTGCGTATGGACACGGCAAAAGACGCAGAAAACGCTTGGGAATACCGCAAAGATTTCGCCAAAGACTTGATAAACTTCTATGCCTTCGACATCTGCGCTACGCAAGAGGGTTTTAAACACCAACTTGATTATTTGACAGGAGACGCAAGTATTTACGCATACATAGGCATTGCAAGGGAAGACGGTAAAGAGACTGGCGAACATTCTGCAATTATCTACAATAAAAAGCGTGTAAAGCTGCTCAAAAATGGGGATTTTTGGTTTTCTGAAACGCCCGCAATTTCCTCTTTGGGGTGGGACGCCGCTTGCAAACGCATTTGCAGTTGGGCTAAATTTAAAGATTCAAAAAGCGGCAAGGAATTTTTCTTTTTTAGTCTGCATCTTGACCACAAGGGCGCTTTGGCTCGTGAAAATTCGTCAAAATTGCTACTTGAAAAAATCCGTATCATAGCCGGAAATTCCACAGTAATAATAGCCGGAGACTTCAATTCTTTGCCCTCCGACAAGCCTGTCGCACAGATTTTAAAAGGTGGATTCTTTGACGCCTTTAAAATATCCGATGCAAAACCTTACGGGCCAATTTATACTTTTCACCGCTTTGAGGGTTTGCCTGTTGTTACCGATTCTGGCGTAAGTACAAATGAAAGCAGGATAGACTATATCTTTACCTCAAAAGCTGTGAGTGTCTTAAAATATGCGACAATCAGCGACAATAATTGCGGGAAATATCCTTCCGACCACTTTCCCATAATGGCGGATATAAATATTGAATAAGCTCTCTTGCCCTGAATTTATCGTCATTGCCAGTTTAGACATCATTTGCCCTAAGTAAATTTTATGGAGCAAAAATATAGGGCGAATATTTTGTTTAATCTATGCGCTGTTTCTGAAAAAAATAGGAGGACGCCTTTCTAGCGCTGTCTCTTTTTTTTGTTTTCGCAAGTCTTGCGCAAAAAAAATTGCAAAAATTTACCTCTGCGAAATCAACGGCAGAAGGACATCTGAAAATCATTCATATTGAAAAGTAATTAAAAATACTAAAATATTTTGCTCGCAAAGCGGTATGTAAAGATAGAGAAGTTACGGATATTTTCAGCATGAAAAATCCTTATGCCCGCAAAAAAGAAAAGATTTTCAAGAGTACGTGCAAGTCGCAAAAAAAAGCCGCAAGGCAAATTTGCAATTTTTAAAGCCAATTTGACGGGCAGAAAGGGGCTCGGCGTACTTGCGGTATTTGTGATTTTTCTTGTCTGGATTTTCAACAGTTCCCCAAAATACACTTCGGCGGAGCTTTACATGTTGGCTAAAATTAAAGAACGGTATTCAGGTTTTTCCGTAGAGTATGGTTACAATGAAGCGTATGAAGTCGGTCAAAAGGCTTGCGAATTTCTGGCAAGAGAAACGGGCGTTGCGCTTTTCAATACCTATGACGCCAAAATGCTTTTGCTTGGCACAGCCTGTGCCGAAACAAATCTGCGTTCTCGTTTTCAAGACGGCAATGGCTATGCGGCGGGGCTATATCAGGTAGAATACGCAACCTTTAAAGATGTCTGGAATAGGCAGCTTGCCACAACATTTCCGGGTCTAAAATCAAAAATTATTTTGAACTATTCAAAAGATGGCAAAGATATTAAGTTTGAAAATCTGATTACCGATGCCGGGCTTTGCGCCATAATTGCAAGGCTTTATTATTACGGGCGGAAGGGGCAGATACCGTCCGCAGAAGATATAGAGGCTCAGGCGCATTATTATAAGACAGAGTACAATACTTTGCGGGGCAAAGGTTCTGTCGCCCGTTACATTGCCTGTTTACAATCCGCCCGCAAAAAGAGTGAAAGAAAATAAGCGGCAATTATAAAAATCAAGAGAGGTAAAGTGGGGGATTATTCCTTGATATTGTATAAATTTTATAAAAAAAATATTTAGTTAATTCATTTTCTTTGCTTTGTTTATAAGGGGTTAATGGATAGTGGGAAAAAAAATATTGACCAAATTCCAAATTTCTTCACTTTGTGCGGTCTTTCATTTTGAGAACTGTTTCTGAAAGGATGCGGTAATTGAGATGGGGCGATGTTCTCTAAAATACTTTTTTAATTTTTGAAAAAAAATCTAAAAAATTATGTTGACAGTTCGATAAATTATCGACACAACATCGGTCTTTCTTTAAATGGGATACTATCCGCCAGTCGGAAAGGGCCTTTTAAAGGGGAAAGAAGTTCTTTGAAATTTACTAAGTACGATTGTGCAAAACCTGATCAATATTTCGATGAGAAATGTTGGTTTTTTTAAATTAACTTATATATAAATAAGTCCAAACGAATCGAGCATACGTTATAGTATGCGATATAAA
>JAVBLZ010000006.1:0-903792 GCA_031553045.1 Opitutales bacterium
TTAAAAACATATTTATTTTGGCTTTTTCTTAGCTTCCTCTTCAGCTTTAATTTTTGCAAGAATTGCTGAATACTTTGCATGTAGCGCCGTATTGCCATAATCTTTTGTTTGTTTTATGAGCTTATCTAAAAGCAGTGCGGAATATTTTGGAGAGATTTTATCTAGCTCATTATATGCATAGTCGGCAATTTTTACCGCCAAGTCTTCCTCACCTTTTGAGGCGCAAAAGTCTGAAATTTCAAGTATCAAGCCAAGTTCTTCTTTTTTGAAATTCGGATTTTCAAAAAATGGTTTAAGAAGGCTTAATGCTTTTGTGTTATCGCCCATATTTGCGTAGGTCTTGGCAATTTTATAAGTAAGAGCTATGCCATTAAAATCACTTAAATAGGGCGACGCAAAATTAAGCGCAGCCTGAATGCCGGATGATTTTTCAATTAAATTCATTTGTCTGATGACTGCGTAGGCGTGCTGCTCCGTAAATTCATGCGCATCAATGTCGGCGAGTTGATTTTTGAGAGGATATTTGAATGGCTCATATAAAGGGTCGCCCACAAATACCGTTTGCCAGCTTAAAGAAGGCAGGGCGTAGTATGAGGCAAAACCTGCGTTCTTTCCGTCTTTTAAGGCTTCAAGAAATTTATCAGGTCTGTGAGACAAATGCAAAAAAGGCTCATTTACATTGCCCACGGTTGCCGACATCCCCCTAGAGAGAAATGCCGCCGTCCAACAGGCATCGGCAGTCAAATTTTTTGCGGAAAACGAATATATGTGGAACCCCAATGCGCCTTCTGAAAATTTAAAACTTTTATCCAAAAAATTTAGGCTGGTAAAATATCCATACCAACCAAAGTAAATTGCAAGAGCATCAAGCCTGTCATAAATGCCAAGCAGCCTCTGTGTTTTTTCCACGGTTGTGTCAAAACCCATTTCATCCAGCATCTTTAGACAACTTTCAAGCCAGTTATCGCCCTGTGGAAATTTTTTGGCTATATCAATATACGCCCTGCCTATAAGGCCCTTGCGTTCTACTTCTAAAGCGTTTGCAGCGATGTTGGCGCTTTCTTCGTAAGTTGGCGCATCCAATCTTGCCGTTCTTAAAATTTGCGATTTCTTGTAAAGATTTTCATCGCGAGAATCATAAAGTGGGTTTTTTTCTGAACTCTTTAAAGAGTAAGGGTACCTGAACAACATTGTGAGTTCAGAATCTATGGAGGCTTCAGTGGTGTTGCCCGCCGCTTCTTTGGGGTCTATTTTTTCTATCTTTAGCGGCACGCCCTTACAGATTATTAAAAAGTCTATATCAAAATTTTCTAAGACAAATTTTTGGAAGGCTTTTGGGTAGTTATCTATTTTGCCTTTTACAGCGCCCAAATCAAAAAAAATCTTTACCAGAGGTTCTGAAATTTTTTCATCAAAATCAGACCTGCTAATCGAAAGCGTGTTTGGAAGGCGCAATGAAATTATGTTACTTTCAGGAATTTCACGAAGCTGTGCATATTTTTTTGCCAGCTTTACAGACTCCTTCAATTCTGAATTTGCCAGTATGTAAACCTTGCTTTTATCCACACTTGCCGTGAGCGAGCAAACTTGCAAGGCTAGGCAAAATATGGATAAAAGTTTAGGCAAAAATTTCATTTAAAATAAGAATTTAAGGATTGATTGTGTATTCACCCAAATTTTCAATCGGCTTGCCTTCCTCTTGAATAGAGACTTTGAAGCTTATAACAGAATCCATGGGCAATGGATAAACGCTTACTTCATAAGGGAATTGCTTACAGCTTAAAGTTTGATTATATGGGGCGGTAATCTGCAATGTCAGCTTTGCTTTTGTTTCAACACCGAGGGTTGTCATGACATACAAAGAATCTTTCCCAAATGGGCTGCGGATGCGGAAAGCATGCAAGTCTCCAAATGTTTCAGAGGCTTTTGCCTTAGTTATGTGTCCGCCGTTAGACATTTTCGGAAGCGGCTTAAAGACCTCTTTAGCTTCTGCATCTATACGCAAAGCAATTACGTTTTGTGCGGGAATTTTTATAGACTTGTCTCCATAAAATTCAAGCGTACTCATAGAATTACCTGCGCTATTGAAAACTTTAATCGGATTATTTACGAGTGCTCCTTGCATCAATTTGCTAGTGGAATCAAACACTACATTTGTTGTGATTTCAGCATTTGTATCATTCAATAAGAGCGCCCATATACCGTCTTTTGAGCGTGCGGTTAAGACACTGACCTTGGGGGTATCGGGGCGCACTGCGGATTTGTCTATGATTGGTCTGCAACCTTGCTCGTCAAAAATTTTGCCTTCTGTGCCAAAAATTCTGTCTGTAAACCACACATAACCTTGCTGACGCACGTAGGGAAATGCAATTTTACCGTCTGTTGCAACTTCAAATTGCGCCATAAGATAATCATAACTTTGCGCAAAGTGGCAGGGTGCGTGATGATAGTAAAAACTTGTGATGTCAGGGCCTTTGTATGGATACATTTCATCATGTTGAACGTCTGTATAGTCGCAAATGTAGTAGCCTAAAAAGTTTGCAAACCTGCCTATTATGGCATGGCGGGAGTATTTTTTTAGAATGTCTTTATTTGTGTATTGATAAACTTTTAACATCTCAGCAGACCAAGATGGCATGAGTATGTTGAAGTCATGACCGTCGCTACCGGCTTTGAAGGTTGAGGGTTGTTCTATACCAAGACCTATTCTGGAAACTTTCAGTGCGGGCACTTTCTTTTCAGGCATTATGTATGCGGCGTCGTGCGGGCCTTTAGGGAGGACTTTTTGCCAATTTTCTATGAATGTTTTTGAAGCAAGCTGGAAGTCAAACCCAAGTCTGAAACGTTCAGGGCCTCGCCACCATGTATGGCCGATGCCTCTGATTGAATTGCCTTTGTTGATTGTGATTTCACCGTCTGTTGGCGCAGGATACGCCCATAAAGCCGCCAAAGAATGAAATGCGCCACGTTCGGCAAAATTAAGATATTTTTTATCTTTTGTTATGGCGTACATATCTGGCAGATACCACCAGTATGGATAAAAAGAAACATTTGCAAAGTGGCTGTAATCCGTCTCTTGTATGGTTGTTGTTATGAAGGCTTTTTCAAGCCAAGCATCGCAAAGAGATTTGGCTTTCAGGAGCAATTCCTCAGACGGATTTGCAAGATAAAGCCCCAAAACGCTTGTCCATTCGGGCATGCTGGAGTACAAATTTTCTTTTGAGGCGTTCTTCCAAAACTCCTCAACCCAAATATTTGAATTACCCAAGAGCTTACCCATGCCAGCGTAATAATCAGCCTTCCACATCTTTGAGGGCACTTTCATTGCGTAAGGGGTTTTTGAATATGGGCTTGCCTCTTTGCGAGGGGAAAAATGCGCAGACTCTCTGGTAAGAGTGTATTCTATCGTAGGTAAGGCAATATCTTTATAATACTGTTCATCATCGGTAAGGAGGGCAACTTCAAGCTCTGCAAGAGGAGAGGACGTTGTTACCAAATCTTTATCTTCTATGTTCCACCGTGCCTTGAGCTCCTTTGACCATCCACTGGCTTCTGGATTTTTAAGATAGCTTGCAATATTTGCTATTGCGTCAGAGAGGGATGTTTCAAAGGGTTCTCTAAAAATTTTACCGGCAGGAAATATGTTGTTGTTTGCAAATTCCAAGCCGTCATACCACTTGCCTGAGAGATTCAAGATATACCAAGATGACTCAATTTTTTCCCCCGCTTTTTTGTATGAGTTGCGTCCGCCCAATATGGGCTGAAATATTGCAGGTTGTGCAAAGTTATCCGGCGATGAAAGCGAAAATCCATAGATTGAAGATTTTTTGTAAGACCACTCCTCTTTTGGCAGATTGTCTGGGTTTGCCGCCAATGCGTAATACACGGGCGTATTGTTATCCGCATTGATTTGCATAAGCGCTATGGGTTGAGATGTGTACCTATTGCCCAGCATTTTTGGTTCCTCCATAAGCATTCTTAATTGGAATAATGGCGGCATTTGCACTGCGGAGACTTTTGCTTTTTCGACAGCTTTAAATGCGAGCATGCCCGCCGTATAATAGCCGTCTTTTTTTACGTTGTAAACAAAATCCAACTTTACCGCACCCGTTTCAAGAAGTGTCATTAGCGCATAAACGTCGGGCTTATCAAAGGAAATTTTAAAGGCGTTTTTAGAGGCGAGTTCAATTTTCCTTGGCAGCATTGCAAGCATTTGTTCAGGAGCGTAAGGATAAATTGCGTCTGTTTTGAGCTCAAGATTTGTACCGTCGAAATTCACCGTTATTGTGCCGTGAGTTCCCTTTTTCCAGTTGGAAAAATAACTGTTGTCTGAATAAATTGGGTCTGTTTCAGAATAGCCCACAAAGTAAGCTTCGTCTGTAAATGCGGGAAGGGTAATCCACTTGCCTTGCACATTTACCTGCGCACTGCGCTCATAATATTTAAGCCCGTTTTTATCCAGCTTTTCTGTGAAAATAATTTTGGCGTTGTTATTTTCTATACTTGCAGATTTAGCATTGGGGATAGCGGCAGAGCCTTTAAGTTTTAAAAATTCCGTATGATATACGGAGTGAGACGTTGTGCCTGAAGATTCTATTTGGTGCCTTAACCTGTTGTAGCGTGAACGCAGATAGTCGTCATTTGGCCTCCAAGCGTCGTTGGCGGTAAAGATAATAACGTCGCAACGCGGGTACATGCCGCCCCTTTTTAACGTGATAAGGTTTGCGCCTTTTTTAAAATTGAGCTTGCCAAGATTCTGCCACTGCCAGCCATCTTTACCGTGCGTTCCGCCAAAAATTTCAGTTTCAACGCCGTTAACAAGAACTTTGAATTTACGTGATTTTGGATAATTTTTTTCATAGTCGTAAGAATTTACCCAAATATTGTATGCACCTTCTTGAGGCATATTTACAAGTGTTGAAGGTGTTGAATCATCCTTTTCAGTAGATAAAAATGCCTGTCTGTCCAGATTGCCAACATCCCACTGACCCTTGAATGAGAAGTCTTCCGTTTCCAATATAAGTATGTCTTTGCCTTGCGCATTTGCAAAAATGCAAAAAGAAATGAACAATAGTGTGAGTAATGCTTTTTTAATCATAAATTGTCTTGCGTTAAATTACGTACGGAAATTCTTTGTAATTAGACAAAGAGTGTCAAGCACAGCTTAAATAGCGCCGCTATCCACACTAATAATCTGCCCCGTTATGGAGTTTGATTTTTCAGAAAGTAAGTGACAAATCATAGCGGCGACACTCTTAATATCTGTATCTTTTTGCAAAGCGTTGCGCTTGGAAATTTTCTCCATCATATTTTTGCTTAAAGACGATGTCATTTCTGTTGGCATGAAACCCGGTGCTACAATGTTTGAGCGTATTCCTTTTGCGCCCCACTCCCGAGAAATGTTTTTTGAAAAGGCTTCCAGAGCGCCTTTGCTGGCGGCATACATTGAAAGCCCCTTGAAGCCCGTCTTTACAGAGATGGATGACACCCCGACTATACTGCCGCAAGTCTTGTGTAAAATCATATTTTTGATTGCAGATTTTGTAATGAGCATCGGCGAGAATACATTTACATTGAACATTGTTTCAAGTTTTCCCAAATTCAAGTTTGTGGCAATATCGTCATAAGCGGATGCTGCGTTGTGCACCACGCCGAAAAGTTTTATTTTAAAACTTATAAAGTCTTCAGAAAATATGGCTTTTTGCGCTTCTTGCGGTTGCGACAAATCTGCGGATTTAAAAAGCAATCTTTTTTTGTAAGTTTTTTTAAGTTTAAGCAAAGCCTTAGATTCGGTGCGGCTAACCGCATATACAGTATAACCTAAAGACAATAGTTGAGAGCAAACCTCCAACCCCAAACCTCTTGAAGCACCTGTTAATAAAACATTTTTCATCTTTGAATTTTTCCTGTATTTGCTGTTTTGATTTCTTCTACGAAAACTATTTCTCTTGGTATTTTGTGATTTTGTAAATGCTTTGCAAGATTACTTCTTATTTGAGGAATATCAAGCACGACACCCTTTTTAAGCACTATTTCCGCAGCCAAAAGATTGCCCAGTACGGAATTTTTTTTCCCGAACGCCCTTGCCGCCAATACTCCGTCTAAAGCCAATAGGGAAGCTTCTACCTCTTTCAAATCAATCTTGTATCCGCCTACATTTAAGATGTCGGTTTTTCTGGATAAGAACTTGAAGCGCTTTGCGTCCACAAATTCAATTTCATCTTTGGTAGGGTAAAAGTCCCCATCAAATTTTATAGAGTCTGAATGCGCCAACAGAGATTTGTGCAAATAAATTTCCGAATTTTTGATTATTACTTTTTCAGATAATTTCTCAGGTATTTCAAAATATGTGCCGTCTGAAACCAGTAAGCTGGCGGCTTCTGTGGATGCGTAGATATTGTTTATCTTGGCATTCGGGAAAATTCTTAAAATGTTTTTGTGTAAATTTTCATCTGAGGCTTCTCCGCCTAAAGTAATGCGCTTAAGACTTGTAAAAATAGTTTGCGAATTTGTCAAAAGACGAAAAAAAGTTGGTGTTGCGGAAATATGGCTAATTTTGAATTTGTCAACAAGCAGCATTATTTTATCAGCTTCTTTTTTAAAGAGATTTATTAGCATAGATTCATTCAAAAATGCCTGAAAAAAAACCTGCAAACCTGCCATGTGAAAGGGTGCGTAGGCGTAACCCCAAACAGATTTTTTTGCGTTTGGCGCATATTTTACGTTCGCAATAAGATTCTGCAAATGATGCGTAAATTTTTTTTGAACGCCCAGTGTTCCAGATGTGAAAAGAGATATTTTTGAAGTACTGTTTTTTACTGCGCTTATCAAGTCTTCAACGGTTTTAAATGAGACTTTTTCTTTTATTTCAACTGTGTTTAAATCTGTATTTTCACAGCCTTTTGGGTCTATCAAAACCACATCTAAATTTTGAGACAGTGCCAAAGTTAGGTTTAAAAAAAAGTCTTCCAAACGCTCTATTTTAATATTGGGACAATAAATTTTTGCAGAATTTACAAAGTCTAAAACATCGGAATATTTGAGGAAATTTCCGTCGTTAACTAAAAAAACTTGAGATTCAAAATTCACTTTATATTTTTAATTTTTTGCAAATTTCTGCGACAGTTTCTACAATAGAATCTTCAAAAATATCAATGCCGAAATCTTTCTCTATTAACACGGTAAGCTCCGCCAAATCGAAGGAGTCAAAACCCAAATCTTTGCGCAAATTGGTGCTGCCTGAGATTTTCTTTAGAGTATTTAAACCTTTGTTCCGACATATTGAAATTATGATTTGCTCAAGTTCTTTCATGAGGGAGATTTTTTTAATGCGCTTATTATTGTCAAGATTGTATCTTTCATAAAAAATGTCTTGCATAGAGAGCTTCTAAACAGCATTAAATTGCGCCTTAATGATTTCCATAAAAGAAATGTCGCTTGCGTACGGGGCTAGAAAAATTTTTAGCTCTGTGAGCGTAGTTATCAATAAGTGCGATAAAATAGGTCTTGCGGGCTCTAACGGCGCAGGCAAGTCCACCTTACTGAAGGTTTTGGCGGGGCTTGAAGGCATTGATGCGGGTATAATTGACAAGGCAAAATATGTTACCGCAGGGTATCTGCCCCAAGATATCATCAATGCAAGCGCTCTTACGCTTTTTAAAGAGGTTGAAAATTCTTTTGAAGACGTGATTTTATTACGTCAGCATATAAGCGATGCAGACCAAGTTTTGCTCAATTTTGCGCCGGAAACTGAGGAATACAAAGAGGCGCTTGAAACTATCGGAGACCTTCAGCATAAGCTTGAAGATATGCAGGAAGAAAAGCTTAAAAGTAAAATTGAGAAAGTTTTGCATGGCTTGGGGTTTTCAAATTCCGATATGCAAAAACCTTGTTCGAGTTTTTCTGGCGGCTGGCAAATGCGTATAGCTTTGGCAAAACTTCTTTTAAAAGCCCCAACGCTTTTGATGTTGGATGAACCCACAAACCATTTGGATATTGAATCTGTAATTTGGCTTGAACAATATTTGCGTTCTTATGAAGGTGCGGTCATAATAGTCAGCCACGACAGGTCTTTCTTGGATGCGCTCACAAACAAGACCTTTTATCTTTCAAAGGGCAGGCTTGAAACGTATTCGGGCAACTTTTCATTTTACGAAAAAGAAAGCGCTTTGCGTAGAGACAATCTTTTAAAGGCGTCTTTAAACCAGCAAAAATCCATAGAAAAAACTGAAAAGTTTATTGAAAGATTCCGAGCTAAAAACACCAAGGCGGCACAAGTTCAAAGCCGCATAAAAGCTTTAGATAAAATCGACAGAATTGAAATTGAGGACGAAGAAAGCGGAATCGATTTTAGATTTCCAACGCCGGAGCGTAGCGGTCAAGTTGTGGTCAAGTTGGATGGCATTTCAAAATCTTACGGTAACAATCAGGTGTTAAAAAACATTTCCTTTCAGATAGAAAGGGGAGAGCGCATTGCCATTGTGGGCGTCAATGGGGCGGGCAAGACAACGCTTGTTAAAATTATGGCGGGCGCAATAGCCGCAGATTCGGGGCTTGTAGAGCTGGGTTACAACGTATCAATGTCTTACTTTGCGCAACATCAGGCTGATGAGCTCGACAAAAATAGCACGGTTTTGGATGAGGCAAAAAGCGCTGCAAGTATGGAGCAAAAACCAAAAGTGCGCACTTTGCTAGGCTCGTTTTTATTTACCGGAGACGACGCTTTAAAAAAAGTGGCTGTGCTCTCGGGCGGGGAAAAAAACCGTCTGGCGCTTGCCAAAATGCTGCTTAAGAGTTTTAACTTTTTAATTTTGGACGAGCCTACAAACCACTTGGACATGAATTCCAAAACGGTTTTGCAAAGGGCGATTAAAAATTATGAAGGCACGATAGTTGTAGTAAGCCACGATAGGGGCTTTGTAGATCCGCTTGTAAACAAGGTTATTGAAGTTTCAAAAACAGGTGTGAAGTTTTATCTCGGCAATGTCAGCGATTATGCCGAAAAATTGAAGGAACGTTCCGAAGTTCTGAAAGGCGTATTGCAAAAAAATTTGGAAGAAAATTCTTCGCAGAAGTTCACTTCTAAAGACAGGCGCATTTTAGTTTCCAAAATTAACGAGCAAATTTCTCCTATCAAAAAAAAGGCTGAAAATTTAGAGTCTGAAATAGCAAAAATGGAGGACGAAAAAGCCTCTTTAGAAGCAAAAATGGCAGACCCTGAATTTTACAAGCAGGGAGGCAGTGTGGCGTCTCTTACATATTATAATGAGCTTAAACTTAAGTTGGATGAAGCCTTTTTTACATGGCAGGGCTTTATTGAAGAAATTGACTCATTAAGAGAACAAATGCCGAAGTAAAAAAGACTTGCCAGCAGTGCTTGGCTTGGGCAGTATCCCCCCTCAATTTTGAAAGGAACTGAATAGATTATGCATGCTTCTGATGAACTAAACGCAAAACGTATTAATGCGTTGCGCAATAAAAAACAAGAAATAGCTTTGGGCGGCGGCGCCGATAAGCTCGAAAAACAAAAAGAACAAGGCAAGATGACCGTTCGCGAAAGGTTGGAATACTTTTTCGATAAGGATACTTTTGTGGAGGTTGGCGCATTTATAGAATTGCGCAATGAGCATTTTGGTTTGGGTAAAAAGAAAATTTCCGGAGACGGTGTTGTAACTGGTTTCGGTAAAGTCAATGGCAGATTGGTTTATGCGGCAGCGCAAGACTTCAGCGTTTTAGGCGGGTCTCTTGGTGAAATGCACGGCAAAAAAATCGCAAATATCATGGATATGGCGATGAAAAGCGGCGCACCCGTTGTTACCTTAAATGACAGTGGCGGCGCAAGAATTCAAGAAGGCATAGGTTCTCTTTGTGGTTATGGCGACATATTTTTTAGAAATACACGTGCAAGCGGTGTAATACCTCAAATCAGTTTGATAATGGGTCCCTGCGCAGGCGGCGCCGTCTATTCACCAGGCATTACAGACTTTGTGGTTATGGTTGATAACACTTCAAATATGTTTATAACAGGGCCTGAAGTTATCAAAACCGTTACCAGCGAAATTGTCAGCAAGGACGACTTGGGCGGAAGCAAAGTTCATCTCTCAAAAAGCGGTGTTGCAACTTATTCCGGCAAGGACGACAAGGATGCGCTTGATTGGGTAAAGGCTTTGATTTCTTATTTGCCATCCAACAACAAGCAAAAAAGTGAGATTTTAAAATCTAAAAATCCTTCCAAAAAATTTGCTGAAAAAATTTCAGACATAGTGCCTTCAAACCCCGCAAAGGCTTATGATATTAGGGATGTAATAAGCGCAGTGTTTGATGAAAGTACTTTCTTTGAACTGCAAAAAGAATTTGCCGCAAACATTGTAATTGGTTTTGCAAGAATAGAAGGCGAAGTTGTGGGCATAGTGGCAAACAATCCTCGTGAGCTTGCAGGCTGTATAGACGTTGACGCCTCGGACAAAGCCGCAAGGTTCGTACGTTTTTGCGATGCCTTCAATATTCCGCTTGTTACTCTTACAGACGTTCCGGGCTTTTTGCCCGGTGTTGAGCAGGAATATTCTGGCATTATCCGCCACGGCGCAAAATTGTTGTACGCATATAGTGAAGCAAGCGTGCCAAAGATTACTCTCATACTGCGTAAAGCCTACGGCGGCGCATATATTTGTATGTGTTCAAAACATCTTGGCGCAGATTGCGTGATGGCTTGGCCGGGTTCAGAAATTGCTGTTATGGGGCCTAAAGGTGCGGTAAATATAATCTTCAAGAAAGAAATAACTGAGGCTTCAGACAAGGCTGCAAAGGCGGAGGAATGTCAGCAACAATATATAGACAAGTTTGCGAACCCTCAGATGGCGGCTTCATTGGGATATGTTGACGACGTTATAGAACCAATGCAGACTCGTGATTTGATTGCCAAAAACTTGTCTGCGCTTTTGTCCAAAACTGTAGATTTGCCGAGCAGAAAACACGGCAATATACCACTCTAATTCGCCAAGAAAGGTTTTAAGATGAATTACAATTTAGAAATTAAAAACGTAAAATTGACGGCTTCTGTAAGCGACGCATCTATGCAAGAATTTGTCGTTGGGCTTAAAGTGTCTTTGCTTAAAGATTCTGAAGGCAAAATTAAATCTGTTAAGCTAAATTCCGATGAAGTTGCTTTAGGCTCTTTGGTTGACAATTCAATTACTGTTAGCGCCGTAAATCCCCTTGTTTGCGAGCTTCAGACGGCGCAATCATTTTCAGATGGCGGCCGTGTTTTGGCAAGGCTTCCAGGGCAGATTTTGGAGGTTTTAGTTAAGCCTGGTCAAAAAATTGCGAAGGGTGATTTGCTTGCAGTTTTGGACGCAATGAAAATGGAAAATGACATACTTGCTTCAAAATCCGGTACTGTAAAAAGCATCAAGGTTGCCGCAAAGGATATCGTCAAGAAAGGGCAGTTGCTCATAGAAATTGAGTAACACCCATATAAAAAACTTGACGAGTCTTTAAAAAAACAAAGTATTTCGCCTTTATCTTAAGCGGATATAGTTTAGTGGTAAAACCTCTGTCTTCCACACAGATGATGGCAGTTCGATTCTGCCTATCCGCAAAAGCCTTTAGATAGGCTCTTCCCGCTTGAATTCTAGGGCTTCGGCGGACGGTCTGGAAAAAGTAAAATTACAGACATTACAGATTTAAGTGGGTAAAATCGGTAGTTTTTCCTTGATTTTTGTCGCCATTGTCGCCACTTTTTAGGGTATGAAATTAGCCAAGCTTTATGAGCGTAACCGTAAAAACAAACCATTTGAGGTAAAATTTTATGACGAAGATGGCAAAAGATGCTCCAAAAGTTTTGGCGACAAACTTGTCGCCATTGCCTTTCTGAATGAATGCAATGCCGACAACGTCGAGTTAGAGGGTGGAACACTGCTGTAATCATTGCGCCTATTAAAATAGCGGGGACGGATTATGTTTGTGAGGTGGTTGTTAAGAAAACAAACAACGGGCAAAAATTTTATCTTCACGAAGTTGAGATAAAAGAGAAGCTCGAAGGCGTGTTCAAGTCCGTAGAAAAAAATACGGCAACGCCCCAAGCTTCTAGACTAATACTTGCGAAGCATCTCCAAGAAGTCAAGCCCGAAAACGTTTCCAAAGTTGTCGATGAATACGGTGAGCCGAGAGTGGTTTATCATGGGACGGCAAGAGCGGACAGAGTTGGATTCGTATTCGACCCCGCCCGCGCAACATCTGGACCGATGGCGATGTTCACTGACAATAAGCCTGTCGCACAAAATTATTCGACAGGCAAAGAAGATACTTCTATTGCTACTGATAGCAACTTCGCGTCTTTCGGAAGCCGCTTTAAGGTTAAAACTGAAAGTGGCAGATTCGCTGATTTAGATAAAGCTTGGTGGAGTATGTCTGCCGACAAAAGACGTGAAATTTCCGAAAAGGCAAAGCACATTACTTTTGATGAAGATGGCGAAAATATTGTGTTTGACGAAGGTGTCTCGAACGGTACAGGTGGATTTGAACACAATTTTAAAAGAGCAAATTCTAACACATTCAAGGCGCTTATATTTGAATGGTTAGAGTCAGGAAATTTATTCAGAGAAAATGAAGTCAAGTTTGCTGACGTCTTAAAATTAGCTGGCGTGGAAGATGTTTTATTTAACAATCCATATCGCAAAGAGCCGAAAGTTTATGAGGTTTTCTTGAATATTCAGAATCCTTTTGGTACCGGCAATGTCAGCAAAAGGGATATTGAAGGATTAAAGGCGGCGGCAAAAAAAATCAAGTACGACCCAGCGCAAGCGACAAGTGCAGACGCTTGGGATAAAACAGGAATATCGCCTACAGAATGGATTGCAAAATTCGAGGATGGGCTTGCGAAAAATTCAACTTGGGCGTGGACTTCTATTCCTGATTGGGTAACGAATTATTTAAAGGCTCAAGGCTACGACGGAATTAAAGACACAGGTGGCAAAGGCGGCGGCGCAGGGCATACGGTTTGGATTCCGTTTGAGTCCACCCAAATCAAATCCGCGACCGACAATATCGGAACGTTTGATGAAAAGAATCCTGACATCAGGTTTAGTACGGGCGCAATACGCAATATTAGCGCAGATGAAGTTGAAGCGGCAATTTCGGAAGCGGATGAGGATGTCTCAAAATTGGCTTTAAATGCTGAAAGTAAATCACAGACCGTCGCCAACAAGGCTCTAAAAGCTTTTATAGAAAAACATTTAGACTCTTATGAAGAGGCGGATATGGATGAAGACTATCTGGCGGAATATGGCAGAGTTTGGGATAGCCAATATGGTGATAGCATACGTCAACACAATGGCTCTAGCGAGTTCTTTACTGAGGATGAATACGAACGCCAGAGCGGCACATTTAAAACCCTTGACGATGCAAAAAGAAGCGCAATCGCTGATTATTGGCGAAAAAACGAATACAATGAATATGATTTTAAAGAATTGGAAACATGGAATGTTGACGAAGCTGTAAATCAGAACCGCAGGAAGTTTGAAGCAGCTTTAAAAAAACTGGGCTTAAACGTAAAGGATTCTCAAAGAGCCTCAACGGGGAGCGAGTATCTGTATCTCAAAATGCCCAACGGCGAAGAAATGAAAGTGCGCTTTGCCGACCACGAAAAAAAATACGCAGCCGATATTTCCGTTGAAAATGACTGGAAGGCCGCCGTGAGATTCGTCGCCGAAAGATTCAACAATAACGACTGGGACGAAGAACACTTTGAGGATATCGGCGACCAAGGGATTAGGTTTAGTGCTGTGGATATGAAAGGGGTTGTTGAGTCTAAAGATTTACCCAGCGATATGCCGACTAATATAAATGCTGACGATTTCCTGCGAAACTTCAAAGAGTGGGCTATAAAAAGGTATTCAAATTCACACGTTAAAATGGCAGACGAGAAAGGAGTTATTCACGATGTCTCTATTGATGCAAGAGGAATTAAGGAATCTTTAAATCATTTGCGGAAGCGTATCAGTGAAGATAAAAAGAAGCTTTATTTAAAAACAATGCCTGTTATAGAAGAGCTTCTGGGCAATTCAAAATTTAAAGACAAACCCGAAAATAAACACGGCGAAAAACTTGATGTTTATAAATACGAAGCAAAATTTGCGGACGATGGAATTTTATACGGTGTAAATATAACTATAAAAGAAAATCGGCAGGGCAAATTTTATTACGACCACAATTTAACAAAAATAGAGACGCTCGGTGTTCTAAAGAACTCAGAGACCAATAATGCCTCCACCTCGAGCGTCTATGAAGAATCATCGGCAAATTCCCTCGAAAGTCAAGATGGAAATCATGAAAATGATATGCGCTTCTTGTACGAGCAAGACAAAGACTCAAACCCGATTTCATACGCCTCAATGCAGATTGCAAAGTATATGATTGCAGGGATGCCGCTACACCAAAGGCGCAACATTACAAACACAAGGCTGGAAAAATACCTGCCCAGCCCGAAATATACGGACTTCCACAGGCAAGAAGCCTTGGATATGGCACAGCGCATAGCCACAAAAATTGAAAACTCCAAAGAAAAATATGTGGAAGAATTGCAGCTTAACGCACAAATCAAGCGCATACAAAACGACATCTATTTTGAGGATGTTGTAAATAGAATTTCCGACGAATTTACAAAGACGGGCGAATGGTTTGGAGAAGTGCTGACCAAAGCCAAAGAGCGCCTTAAACGTGAGAAGGAACGAGAGCTAAAAAATATCGAAGGTTATACCGCCTATGGTTTAGGGCTTGATTTAGTTGAAGCAATTATAAACGCAAAAGAAGCCGAGCCTGAACGTATGGCAAAAACTCAGGCGGTGCAGAATTATGATGATGCGATTGATGATGAAATTGAAGGCGAAGGGCTGAACGTAGACTCAAGGGATAAAGCTGTCCCACAGCCCATAGCCGATATAATCAAAAACATAAAAAAAGAAATCCTGCGCCGTGAAAAAAAACTCAAGACCGATGATAAAACGCAGAATGAAATATACCGCAAAAGCCTTGTAAATATATTAAGAGAAGCCGCAAATGAGCTGTCATACGGTAAAGAGCGAGAGGCGATATTTGCAAAAATTAGTGAGCTTGTGCAAAAAAATTATGCGGTAATAACAATAACAGATGGCGAAAGAAGCGGCCAAAAAATAGACAATTTCACACTGCGAGCGGAAAATATTGCTATGCGCATATTTAGGCGTGGTGTGCGTGATGCAAAACAGACTCTTAATAAAAGGCTGGAAGCCGCACTTAAATCTGTCGGCAAATTTAAGCCCACGGAAAGGGAGGATAAACGCAAGCAAGCGGGTAAGGTTCAGGCCCGCATCAAGCGCATTAAAGATATTCTTTATATGCCGCACACCAGCAAAGACGAAACCCAAAAAAGCGTTGACAGTGAAATCGAGCGTACAACAAATATAATAAATACCGCAATGGATAAAGATATATCAGGCGCAGGTTTTGAAAGTGAAAGCGCAAACAAAGATTGAATGCGTTGACGGCATCTACACGCCGCAGACTGACGAGCTGTGGCACTCTGACGCACAGTACCGCAATCTGGAGCAGAAATATTTTGAGGCAATAAAATGAAATTTTTTGAATATATTTCAAACACAACCGCCGCCGGCTGCGCAATGATTGCCACAATCACGCAGGAAGATTTACGCCTTTGGGTAGTGGCGCTCTCCAGCTTATTCATCACCTTTGCCGCAAGCCATCACAGGCGTTATAAAGATAAGCTAGACGCCCAAAAGAGCCGCACAGACCTTTGCAAATCCTGCATAGACCACTCTGCACTTCCACATGACTGCGTTGTTAAAGACGAACATAGACCCAACAACTGCCCGCTAAAGCAAAAAGAAAGTTAAGCAAAAAAAGCAGGCTGTTAATTCAGGAATTGGCTAGGATGAGGTGAGAGATTTGTCGCCACTGTGTCGCCACTTATTCATAAGATATTCATTATCAGTATAAAATTTTTGGTCTTCCACACAGATGATGGCAGTTCGATTCTGCCTATCCGCACTTAAGAAAATTTAACGAGACTGGAATCGATTCCAGTCTCATTTTTTTAGAAACTTAATTTTGGCAAAACCAAAAACTCAGTGTCGGGGGAAACTTTGGCGAGGTGATTTTGCAGATAGCGTTTTGAGTCTTCCAAAATTTGTTCATCGCATGAATTATATTCATTAAAAATAAATTTTGAAATTATGATTCCCCTTTGTAATGCCGCAAAAATTGTTAGTAAAGAGTGGTTCAATGTGCCCAACCTTGCGTCTGCCACAATGATTAGCGGAAGGCGGTTTTCAGCAACATAATCAATAGTAAGATAATCCTTGCTGAGTGGAACCATAAGTCCGCCTGCACCCTCCAAAAAAACTTCTTCAAAATTTTCTTCAAGGGTTTTGATTGAATTTTTAATTAGCTCAAAATCTATAACTCTAGCTTCAAGTTCAGCCGCCAAGTGCGGTGAAGATGGAAATTTTAAGACACAGGGAGAGGTTGTTAATTGCAAATCAAATTCTCCAAGCGGTATCGCCATAATTTTTCTGTGCATTATAACGTCTTCAGAAATGCCGTCGCCGCCTGTTTGAATAAATTTTTGGGTAATTGCCTTTTTGCCATTCAACAAGGCAAGCTTTGCAAGCCAACCCGTTGCCACAGATTTGCCGACATTTGTGCCTGTACCACTGATAAAATACGTAGCCATTATTTTTTTGAAATAAAGTATAGCGGTTTGTATGTAAGAGTTAATTTGCCTGCGTCAGAAAAATTTTCTTGGTAAGATTTTTCAAATTTTTTGAATTTTGAAGGCGTCCAAAATTCCGAGAATCCGCCTGTAACGCCCGTATTTTTAAGATGTTTCAGAACTTCCATTGCTGAATCAAAATGCAATACAACTTCTTCTGCGGTTTGGCTCAAAACTTCAAATCCTGAATTTTTTAGCATTTCAAAAATCAGATTTTGCTTGGGATAGTTTAAACCTTTAGATGTTATGTATTTAATTTCCTTTAAATTGTCTGGCGCAAAGGTCGAAAATGCAAATATCCCGTTTGATTTGAGGGAAGAATGAATCTTGTCAAAAAGAGCATTTATATTGGAAACCCATTGTAGGGCGGAAGAAGACGCCACCAAATCCAAATGTTTTTTGAGAGTCAAACTGTCAGCATCGGCGACAACAAATTCAGAACGTCTTAAAATTTCAGATGTAAAAAATTTCTGTGGAATTTCATTGATATCATTGAGGTGAAATTTTGAAACGGAGAATTTTTCATCCAGCAATCGGGTTAAAAACCCAGTGCCCGCACCAATTTCCAAAACCGTCTCAAAAGTCTTTTGTGAGGCTGATTCTGAGATTTTTTCCAACAGGATTTTTGCGGCGTGCCTTTGAATGATTGCGTATTGCTCGTAAGTTTCAAGATGGCGTGCAAAACTTTTTTTTATATCAGGTTTTTGCAAGGCTTCTCTAAAAAAGTTTTTTTGCAGAAAGTCTTCAGGATAATGTGCGCCAGAATAGACTATCAAATCCTTGCCCCAACAATTTTTCATACTTTCAAGCGGAAATATTTTATCGGCGTCGGCGGCAAAGTATCTGGACCAATTTTTTTTTGTCTGAGGAAACTCTTGAAAGTATCTTTGAAGTTGCGCCAACTCCAATTTCTGTGCTTCGGCAGGGCGCATTGAGGAGGCGTTTTCTATCTCTTTAGCCTTGCTTATAGAACCAAATATTCTGGTAGAAAATTTGCTCTTTGTTGTTTCGTCATAATTATTCAGTGTAGCGGAAAATATGTTTTCAGATATTCCGTATTTGTCATTAACAGGGCAAATTGAACCATTTATTGCAATGGAAAGCGTAATGTTTTTAAACTTTTCAAAGTGCAAATTTGCAACCCAAATCCCAAAAGACCAAGCCACAAGATAGATTTTTTCATAGTCGGATGCAGAGTACGGTATTTGCAAAGATAAATCCGTATAATCATAAAACATCAGCAAGTCTGAATTTGGGAACGCCTCTACATTCAGGGCGTTTGAATCCATACCCCAGCCGTTGAAAAATACAACAAGCGTTTTGCTTGAGCTTTTCTTTAACCACTCAAACTTCATTTTAAAATTTCTTTTGCCTCCCAAATTTTTTCCACAACAAATTTTATATTTTCAGGCGACATTGCGCTGCTCAAAGAAAATCTTATGCGCGCTGTGTTCAAAGGCACGGTGGGGTGGCGTATTGCCGCCGCCCAGATGTCATTTTTTGAGAGAAATTCAGAATATTTTAAGCACTTTTGATTGTCGCCGACAATCAAGGGCAGAATCTGGCTTTCAGCCTTAATCTCTGAAATTGCAGAGCCAAACAGCTCCTGCAAATTGCGGAGCTTGCATCTGGAAAAATTCATGCTGCGCATTTTTTCAAAAATAAAAATTGTCCACAAAATATTTATAGGAGCAATGGCGGTACTAAAAATTAAAGATCTGGATTTGTTGACTAAAAGTTCTTTTATGACGGCGCTACACACCACAAATGCGCCCTCAGAAGCCAATGCTTTGCCGAATGTTGCTAAAAGTAAATCCACATCTTCAATGCAATTTTCTTCTTCTGCCAAGCCAAGACCAGTTGCACCTAATACGCCTATCGCATGCGCTTCATCCAAGAAAAGCATGGCCTTAAAGCGCTTTTTAAGCTCAATGATTTTTTTGAGATTTGCCTTGTCGCCATCCATGCTGAAGATGCTTTCGGTAACGATATAAACGTTCTCAAAATCTTTGCGATTTTGCTCAAGGAGTTTTTCAAGATGCTGCATATCGTTATGCGCATATCTGAAAAATTTTGCCTTTGATAAATTCAGAGCGTCTATCAAACTTGCGTGAACAAGTTTGTCGGCAAGTATTAAATCTTTTGAATTTGTAAGTGCGGGGAGTATACCCGTGTTTGCGTGATAACCGCTATTAAAAACAAGTGCCGCTTCTTTCTTGTAAGCGTGTGTTAACCTATCTTCAAGCAAGCTAAACTCCTCAAAATTACCCGTCAGAAGCCTTGAAGCGGAAGATCCTAACAAAAATTTTGAAGTGTAATTGGGCAAAGATTCGAAAAATTCTTTTTGCAAATCCAATCTAGATGAAATCCCAAGGTAGTCATTGGAAGAAAAATTCAAAAACTTTTTACCATTTACCAAAATGTCAACCCCCTCCGACCTACTTGTGATAAGGCGGCGCAAAAGACCATTTTTTTTGAGGTTTTCCAGCTCTTGTTTCATTTACAAACCATTAACTACATCTATGAGTGCGTTTGTCAATTTCTCAAGCTGAGAATCTGATATTATATATGGAGGCATTATGTATATCAGCTTGCCGAAAGGTCTTATCCAAACATTTCTTTTTACAAACAATTCTTGAATTTCCTGCACATTTACAGGGCTTTTCATCTCTACAACGCCTATTGCGCCAAGCACCCTGACATCGGCTACATTTTCATTATTTTTCAAAACAAAAAGAGTATTTTGCAAATGACTTTCAATTCTTGCAATGTTAAGTGGAGTCTCAGGAGCGCAAATCAGGCTCAAAGATTTTTCGGCAACAGCGCAGGCAAGAGCGTTGCCCATAAATGTTGGACCATGCATGAATACGCTTGGGCTGGCACTTGAAATAATATCTGCAACATTTTTACTTGCGACAGTTGCCGCCAAAGTCATGTATCCGCCAGTCAGGGCTTTGCCTACGCACATGATGTCGGGCTCAACATCCGCCCAAAGACAGGCAAACATTTTACCCGTCCTATAAAAACCCGTTGCAATTTCGTCGGCAATAAAAAGTACATTATATTCTTTGCAGAGTTCATGCACCCGCTTCAGATAATTTGGGTGGTAAAAGCGCATTCCGCCTGCGCCTTGAACTATAGGCTCCAAAATAAGTGCGGCAATTTTTGAAGAATTTTTCTTCAAAATGTTTTTCAAACTTATGGTATCTGAATCATCCCACTGCCCTCTGAATTTAGACTGCGGAGCGTCTGCAAAATATTGAATTGGCAAACGTGAATTATAGATTGAGTGCATGCCGGTTGTAGGGTCGCAAACAGACATCGCATGCCAAGTGTCGCCGTGGTATCCCGATTTTATAGTTACAAAATTTACCTTTTCAGAATTTGACTTTGCATGCCAAAATTGCAACGCCATCTTGAGCGCAACTTCAACCGCAACAGAACCGGAATCGGAATAAAAAATCTTTTCAAGATTTTGCGGCAGTATGCTCAGAAGCTTTTTACCGAGCCTGACCGCAGGTTCATGCGTCAACCCCCCAAACATTACGTGGCTGAAATTTTTTAGCTGAGAGTTTGCCGCCTCATTCAAAATTTGGTGATTATAGCCATGCACCGCCGCCCACCAAGAAGACATGCCGTCTATCAAAACCTCTCCACTTGCAAGAAATATCTCCGCACCCTTAGCGCCCGCTACGGGATATGTTTTTAGCGGATTGAGCATGGATGTGTAGGGATGCCACAAATGCTTTTTATCAAAATCTAAAAGTTCATTTATGTTCATAACCCAACCTATTAATCATCTCTAAATCGCTTTTTAAATCATTGCCTATTGTGGTAAGAAGGTCTCCTACTAAGGCTGCGCTCACACCGCAATATAAGGCTTTTTCTTGAATATGCCTTATCTGCAATCTGCCGCCTGCAAAGCGTATGTGGCTTGCAGGGTTGACTATTCTAAAGATTGCAAAAGCTTTTAAAACATCATCGTCTTTAAGTGGCGCAATGCCGTAAAGCGGAGTGCCTTTGATGGGGTTTAAAATATTTACAGGTATTGAAACAGCGCCTATTTCTTTTAGTTTGAAGGCAAATTCTATGCGTTGCTCAAGACTTTCTCCCATGCCTATTATTCCGCCTGAGCAAATCTCTAAACCGATTTTTTTTGCAAAATTTATTGTTCTGACTTTTTCCTCAATAGTGTGTGTGGAACAAAGTTTGGGAAAGTGCGAAGGCGCTGTTTCAAGATTGCAATGATAACGCCTCATGCCTGCATTATAGAGCTTTTGCAACTGTTCTTCATTGAGCAGCCCCAAAGAACCGCAAAGCGATATTTTTAAATTGTCCTTCAAAAATTTGTAAGCTTGAGCAAGATTTTCTATATCTGAATTTGAAAGTGCACGTCCGCTTGTAACCAAAGAAAATCGGTCTATATTATTGTCGTCAAAAACTTTTGCATAGGCAAGCATTTGCGTTGAGTCAACAAGCCCATACTCAGCAATATCCGTAGAATAATGGGCGGATTGAGAACACCACTTGCAGTCTTCAGAACATTTGCCGCTACGGGCGTTCATAATTGCGCAGGTTTCAAAAACCTTACCGTGATGTTTTAGGCGCAATGCATTTGCGAGAGAGAAAAGCTCATCAGGCTTGTCTTGAAGGGCAAGCGTAAGTACGTCATCAAAACTTAAGGCACTGTCTGCGGAAACGCTCATTTATCTTTCTTGTGAAACTTCAAAAACTCTTACGCCCAAATATTCTTCAACATATTCTTCACGCTTTTTACGCAATTCCTGAATATAAGGCATCTGGCGATGCTTTTCAAAAGCGTCCATATCCAGATATTCTTCAAAGAAGAAAAACTTGCGCTTATCGGCGATATCGCAGATTAGAGAGTATTCAAGACAACCCTCTTCCGCATTTGATTTTTCTATCACTTGGTGTATGTAGTCTAGAAAACTTTGCAGGCAATCTTCTTTGATTTTAAGACCCGCTTTAACTATCACTTTTTTATTAGGTAAAGATTTGCTCATAAATTCAGCCCTTTATTTTAAAGATTTTTTTAATATCAAAAACAATCATATATGAAATTGGCAAAACAATCATTGTAAAGATAGAAGTTAAGAATGTCGCCGCAGACAAGCAAAGTAAGACTTGCTGGAGGAATTTTAAATGATGATTAAATTCAAACATGATTGGCGTAAATATGATGATTGTCATCACGCTAATTAATAGAATAGGGCGTAGTCTTGCGACAGCCGCCGTAGTTATAAGACGTAAACTATCTTTCTCAAACAGAGATTTTTTTTGCGTTTCATTGTGAAATAGAAGGGCATTGAAAGCGGCAAATAGAAGGACGATTATTCCGGAAGCAACACCTAAAAATGTCAACTGACAGGCAAATATTAGGTGGGTAATCAGTATGCAGACTATTGAAGCAAGACTCGATATTACAAAAATTAAACCGCCCACATAACTATTGAAATAGAGAGACATTAGGCAGAAAACTATTGCAAAACAAAGCGCAAATACCAAAGCCAAATCTGCAAGCCCACGATGAATTTCATTATATTTCCCCGAAAGTTCCGCCGACAAACCGGCGTACTTATTTTCAAGATTAGGGAATATATCATCCTCCAAAGACTTGGCGATTGCTTCAATAGATAAGCGGCTTGAAAGATTTGCTTTAACTGTGATTATGCGGCGCAAATTCTCTCTTTGTATGCTGGTAAAAGAGTCAGCCCTATCTATATCGACGACTTCGGAAAACATTACGGTATTGCCATTTTTGTCTATGAGGGTGAATTTGTCTAAAGTTGATTCATTGCAACGTTCAGACTCGGGCAGGCGAACCATAATTTTAATTTCTTCACGTCCACGTTGTTGGCGCATTGCTTCAGTACCGTAGAATGCGCCCCTTAACTGTTTTGCAACATCCGCAACACTGAAACCCATAGTCTTTGCCTCATCCAGAATTTTGATGTTAAGCTGGTCTTTGCCGATGAGTATGCCGTCATCAACATCCAAAACATCATGATATTTTAAGAGGCTTTCTTTTATTTCTTTTGCCGCAATTTTAAGTATCTCCAAATTTTTGTGGCTGATAGATACGGATATGGATTTATCGAGAACCGGAGATTCTGAATCTGCCGTGTACACTATGCTTGATACTCCAAGAACCTCGCCAACTTTAGTCTTCCAAGATTTAATAATTTCATCCGATGAAATTTTTGAAGTGCCGTTTAGAGTAAGATAAATGCGCACTTCGGCGTAGTAAGTGCCTATAAATTTATCGTCAGTTGATTTGAATATACAGGTTTTTACGCCACGAGCAAAATGTTCATTGCCGTTTTCCGCCACAAGTTCTTGTGCTTTTTGCGCAACAAAAAGTGCGCAATTTTCCGTATCGCTAAAAGGTGCGTCGAAAGGCAGGTTTATTGTGGCTTTTACGTATTCACCTTCAATCACGGGGAATATGTTTGTGCGTATTTTGCCAGAATAAAGTAAGCTTAACATTACAGAGGCAATGCCAAAAAATAAAGAGGCAAAAATATATCTATGCGGTAAAAAGAACTTTGTAAGTGCGTTTGAATAGGCGGTTTTTACACTGTTTAAAAATCTTCCAGACAATAATCCCGCCTTGTTTCCGCAAAGGTTTGCAAATTTAAGCGGCAATATAAATACGGAAACAAAAACAGACAAAGGTAACCCAATTACGACTGCCAGAAAAAGCGGATAATAAAATTTGCCGACCACATTGTCGGCAAAGTATATGGGTGAAAACAATAAAATTGATGATATTGCGAGTATCGCAGAAGCGCCAAACATAAATCTAGAGCCTTCCAGCGAAGATGTTTTCCAAGATATACCCTTTTCTTTGAGTTTTTGTATGCTCTCGGAAATATTTACTGCGCACGACATTAAAAGGACAATCAGAATGCTCAAAGAGAAAAATAAAACCAAGCTTATCGGCTTACCTAAGATTGCAAAAATTGCAATGACTCCCAAGATTGATGCGGGAAGCGTTAACGCAAGCCAAAACGCCATGCGACGTTCAAAAAACAATGCAAAGAAAATCAGGATTCCAACCCATCCATAGACGCCGCTTTTTAAAAGCAAACTTGATGTGAAAAGGTATTCGTCGGAAGAATCCATGGTTATCTCCATAGATACGCCCGTCGGCAATTTTTTTCTGTAATTTGCAATAAAGTTTTTTACGAGTTTTGAAATTTTCTTGGGCGTAAAATCTCCATAATTATAAACCTTAAAAAACACCGCACGCTTTCCGTTCCAGAGTAATCTTGAAAAATCGTCATCAAACCCGTCTATTACTTTGCCAATGTCCGAAAGGGTTAGGGCGGCGCCTGCTTGCGGCACTATTATTGGCAAAGATTCAAATTCTTTACCATAGTCGCGTCTGTCTTTAATGCGAACAAGGATGTCCCCGCCGTCGGTGTATATTGTGCCTGCGGGCAATTCCAGACTATTGCTGCGCAATTTGTCTGCTATGTCATTTATAGACAAACCGTATCTGCGCAAATTTTCCATAGGTATTTCCACCGAAATTTCGGGCTTCTGGTTGCCGAAAACTTCAAGTGCTGTAATGCCGGATGTGCGCAGAAAATCATCTCTTAAGGTTTCTGAAAGCTCATACATTTCACGTTGCGATATATCTGCGTAAAGACAAAATTCCATAACTTTAACTTTATCGCTGGATACGGAAATATGGGGTTCTTCGGCGTCAGACGGAAAACTTGTTATTCTGTCTATACCCATTTTTACATCGGTGGCGAGTTTTTGTATGTCTGCGCCTTTACGCATTTCTATTACAATGGTTGCAAGATTTTCGTCGGCGGTAGAAGTGATTTTTTCAACATTTTCCAAACCGGCAACGGTGTCTTCAACTGCCAATATTATTGCACGTTCTATATCTTCCGGGGATGCACCAGGGTAAGATACCGTAACTGTAATAGTTTCTGGACTTGAGTTTGGATATACTTCTTGCCTGCCATAAAAAAGTGCCGCCAACCCCGCACATGAAATTATAAACATGGCGAGCCCTGCTAACAGTTTATTGTCTGAAAATGCAGAAATAAAATCAAATTTTTGATTCCCTATTTTCATCGTAAATATCTTAAGATTTTTTGATTATATCCAAAGATACGCCTTCAAGAGGAGCATCTATGCGGGTTAAAATCAGCCTTGTGTCAGCAGGCATATTTTCTGTGGAAATATAAACTTCCAACTTATCTTTCCAAATTATTTTTGGTGAAAGTATGCGCAATTTATTTTCCGAATCGGCAATGAAAATATCTTTGTCGTCATGCAAAGCTGTTCTAGGAATTTTATAGGCGTTTTCAATCATTTTGCCTTGAATCTCAACACGCACAACAGAGTCTAGCAGCAAGGGTGGCAAGCCCTTGGATTCTTTCAGCGCAAGGGGATCATCAACTTTTACCATCAGGCGCACCAATTTTTGCTCATTCATAACGCCACGCATTCTGTGCACAAAAGCGTCTCTTACGCCAACGGTAAGATTGCCCTTATTTGTCCCGCTTGTTATATAAACTTTTGCAGGACTCCCCAAAGGTTTTTCAATATTCCAATTTGGTATCTCAAGCCAACTAAGCGTTTCATAGGTTACGGTTGTGTCCACCCAAAAATATCTTGTGTCATAAAAGTCGCAAAATGCGGTGGATGGGCTTACTATCATTCCTATGCCGGCGGCGTTTTTTTCTATCAGACCTTGGAAGGGGGCGCGCACGACAGTGTGCTTGAGATTGTCGGCGGCAGATTTTAATTGCGATTCACATTTGAGAAGTTCCGCCTGGGCGCTTTTAAGATGAGGTTTTCTGAGCGCCAAAGAACCTTCGTCAAAAGCTGTTTTCACGATGTCTGGGTTTTCTTTTTTCATTATTTCCCACTCACGTTTTGCAACCTCTTGAGAACCCAATTCCAAGTCGTACGCCGCTTTCGCTTTTTCAAGATTAGCCAAAGCCAAGTCGTAGGCGGCCTTCTGGTCAACATCGTCTATAAACAAGAGTTCTTCGCCTTCTTCGACATTATAACCAGAACCGTATCTTTTGCCAAACCCAACAAGTATGCCTGAAATTTTCGGTTTAAGCTGAATAATCTGGACGGGCATGACTTTCCCCATTTCTGTGATTTTTGCGGGTTCGCAAACTTGTTTAAGCTCTAAAACTTCCACCCTATATTTCATTTGTGCGGGGGAAATTTTTGGATCATCTTTGACATCGCTTGCAATTTCCCAAGAAAACCAAAGGCAAGCACCGACACATACAAGCGTGAAGATTGCCGTAAAAATTGTTTTAAGAAGTGATGAATTTTGTTCTTCTTTCATAAATAAAATTAAAATATTTGTTTAAGCGGTTCAAAGGGTTTTGGGGCAATGGGGGCGTTGTTAGAGTTTTCAAATCTTTCTTGCGATGCTTTATTTACTTCTGCAGAAAGGCTTTCAATCCAACTTCCGCCCAAAGAGCGGTAAAAAGAAATTCTATATTCTATCAGCGCACTCCTTGCGTTGATTGTAGAAATTTCCAAATTCTGTTTGGTAGTTATGGCGCTAACAACATTCAGATAGTCCACCATTGAATTGTTGAACCTATTGCGAGATTCTTCCAGAGCGCTTACGGAGGTTTTCAAAGATGTTTCAAGACTCTGCAAATATGCCGCCTGAGTTTCTTCGTTGGTGATTGAATCTTGGACTTCTTTAACTGCGTTTAAAACGGTGCTTTTGTATGCGTCTAACCTTTGCAAACAAAGTGCTTGTTGTGCGTCCATCTGGCTAAATCTTCTGCCGCCGTCAAAGACTGGTTGGGCAACCGAGCCTGCAATCTGAAGTGTCCAAGCTTCAAAGAGGTCTGAAAATCTGCTAGAAGACGTTGTAAAAATGGGCACGCCACTGGACAAATTGAATGTAGGCAATACCGTAGTTTTTGCGGCGGCAAGACGCCATGCCTCAGCTTCCAGACGAACTTTTGCAGCTTTTACATCTGGGCGTTCTTCCAAAACTTGCGTTGGCAAACCTCTTGTTTCAAGCGGAATAATTGCGCCTATTTCTTCCAGCTCAATTTTAAATTCTTGATTTGGAGCCCTACCTAAAAGTACGGCAAATTTTGTCAAAAGCGCTTGTAATTTTTGCTCGGAAATTGGTATCTGATTAAGTGTGTTGTTGAGAGTTTGGCGTTGCTGCAACACTTCTAAAAGACCGTTTCTGCCGTGTAAAAACCTGTTTTCAAGAGCACCCAGAGTTATTTCATTGATGCGTTTTTGTTCGGTCAGAACTTCCTGGATTTTCATCTGGCACTGTATTTGCACCCAAGTTAAGACCACGTTTGAAACCAATATGCTTGTTGCGCTTTGCGCATCCAAATCTGCGGATATTATGTCTTTTTGCGAAGCTTCAATTTCGGAATTTATCCTGCTCCACAAATCAAGCTCATAACCGGCTTTTACGCTTACAGAATAGGCTTCAAAAGATTTTTGAGGAGAATTTTTACCTGCGTCGGTTTCTCCAACTCCAGCCGAAGCACCGGCGTCTAAAGTGGGATACAGTGCAGATTTTGCAACGCCCGAAAGCGCTTCAACCTGTCTTAACCTTGCGTAGGTTTGCGCAAGCGTGGGGCTATTTTGTAGGGCTTCATCCACATAAGAATCCAAATTTTTTGAATCTAAAAAATGCCACCAATCTTTGCGTACATTGAAGGGGGAATCGGATTTTGTACTTTTAAAGTTTCCCGAGATTGAATTTTCTACGTCTGCAGACTTTGCCTGTGGATCATACATTTGACAACCGCACAATGAAAACGCAAGCAGGACTAAAGAGGCGTTTGCCTTGTAGAATTTTAGTTTATTAAAGACCAAGCTAGGCATAAAAATAAGTCTGCTGAGAGTAGGTTTTTGGCGATTTATGTCAAACCATATTATCGGTCTTATAAGCGTCCGGAAAATTAGTTATTGCAAAAAATGATGAAAAATAAGAGCATTGGTTTCTATGAAAAAATTTTTTAATTTGGGAATATTCTCCTTGCTTATTTTACTCTCGGCTTGTTCGGGTACGCAGCTCATGAAAGAGGGCGTAAATTTTACAGACAAAAAAACTTTTTATGTCGATATGCCAAGGGGCGGCGGCGCTCTCTTTAACGAGTATGGAGACAGAACCGTCTATGACGCAATATTGTTGGCAAATATACGTGCCAATTTAGAATCTAAAGGCTATGTCTTTGCCGAAAGAGACGTCGCCGATATGATAATCTGCCCGCTTTGGAATACAAGTTTGCTGCAAAATACTGAAGGCGGAATTTATATGAACAATACGCTTTCTGTCGGCGCAAAGACTCAAAAAGTTGTCTATTGCACTCTAGAGATTCATATACTCTTTCAAGGTTCTGAAGATTGGGTTTGGAGAGGCATCTCAAACCACGCAGTTTGTAGGGAAAATTTAGCGGAATCTACCTTGGCAACTCAGGTAAATTGGTGCTTCTCTGAATTTCCTCCAGAGCTTTATCCTGAAAGAAAATTAAAGAAAGCGGATGAAGAAGAAAATCCCTTTGCATCAATCGTGCCGGACACTCAACCTGCAAATCCGCCGTCTGAACCTGTAAAGACTGAAGACGCCGCCAAGTAAAGCCAAGTCATTCTGACTAAAAAACCCCGTCTCACAAAAAGAGTCGGGGGTTTTTATTGCAGGCGTTTTTTTTTAATACCTAGGAACTCAGCTTTATTCAGTCTTTTTACTCAAATACTTTGTGAGTAAAAGCCTCCAAAATACGACAATAAATGCGGAAAGAGGAATCGCCAAAATCATGCCCAAAATTCCATTTAGGGCTATCCCCCAAAAGAATACGGAAAATATTATGACCGTAGGGTGAAGCCCAGTGTTTGAACCCATGATTCTGGGCGTAAGAAAATATCCTTCCAAGAGCTGTACTGCTATAAATATAGACATTGCCACCGCCACCAAAATTATACCCCCGCCATCCTGAAAAAATGCGGTTGGAAGGGCTATGCTTAAACCTATCATAGTGCCAAAATAGGGCACAACATTTAGTATGCCCGCCGTAAAGCCAATTAAGAAACCAAACTTTATGCCGCTTATCAAAAAGCCGATACCAAGCAAAACGCCCATTATAAAAGCAATCAGGAGTTGACCTCGGAAAAACGCAACCATTATCATCACAAATTGACGAACCAAAAACACTATGTCATTGCGCCATTTTTCTGGTATAAAAGATATGTTGCGGTTTATTGCACCAAAAGTGTCGTAATTTGTTGAGAGCATATAGTACAAATAAATCGGCGCAACCGCAAATGCCGACAAATACGCAAGGAAATGCGCCGCACTGTTTGTGGCGCTTAAAGTTGCCCTCAAAACTTTCAATACCCAAGCAACCACAAGCCCCATAGTTTCTTTGGAGAGGTTATTTAAGTCAGCTTTTTCTTGTATTTGCTGTTTTAAGTCGGGGAATTTTTCGCCGATGAAGATCATGAATTTATCTACAATATTGGGAATTTCCGCAATTACGCCCTTTAGCTGTTCGGCAATAAATGGCACTATCAGAATTATGGCTAAAAGAGCGAGTATTATTGTAATCACAAACACAAACAACGTTGAAAGACCCGCCGACAATTTTGTCTTGGAAGATAAAAATGTTACGACAGGCTTTAGTATGAAAGTGAGAATGCACGCTGTGGCAAGCGGCCAAATGACAGTGCCAAAAGTTCCAAGAAGCTCGGCAAATAGGGTGAATAAAGCCACTATAAATAAGGCTATAATCGTAAAAGACAGGCAAGTTAACGCAACCGCCGCAATTTTTTTCTGGAATGCGGATAACATAAATCTAAGCTAGACTAAGTGATTTTAAACTACAAGATTTTTAAATAAATGAATTCTAACATACAAATAAGAGGCGCAAGAGAACACAATTTAAAAGGCGTAAATGTAGATATCCCAAGAGGTAAGTTCACTGTCATTACCGGCGTAAGCGGCTCGGGGAAATCTTCTTTGGCCTTCGACACGCTTTATGCGGAAGGATATAGAAAATATATGGAAAGCCTCTCCGTAGATGCTCGCAGGCAGTTAGAGCAAATGCCAAGGCCAAATGTAGATTTTATAAAAGGAATTTCTCCCGTTGTTGCCATAGAGCAAAATAGCACTTTGTCTTCAAACCCAAGAAGTACGGTTGCAACCGCAACCGAAATCGCCGATTACGCCAGACTTATATGGACATTGCTCGGCGAACAACGTTGCCCTGCAGACGGCGCAAAAATCGAAAGCAAAACTTTGGATGAGTGCGTGGATAAAGTTCTGGCTTTGGGCGAAGGTGTAAAGGCATATATACTTGCACAAGAATTTTCCGCCAAAAGCGCCGTGCTGAAGGAAGAGCTTAAAAACCTCGCCGTTAAAGGTTGGCAGAGGGCTAGAGTGGACGGCAAAATTATAGATTTGGATGATGAACAGGCAATATCGGCGATAAAAGGGAATAATCTGCTTTTGGAAATCGTGATAGATAGGCTTGTGATAAATCCCAATATGCGCAGCCGCATTGCGGATTCTCTTGAGCTTGCTTTTAGGGAGGGCGGCGGAAGAGCAAGGCTTTTCTATCAAGTTGGCGAAAAATTTAAAGAGCTAAATTTGAACACCGCTTTGGCGTGTGTAAAATGCGGTAAAACCTATGGCGAACTTACGCCCAGAATGTTCTCATACAATCATCCTGACGGCGCTTGCGAAGAATGTTCCGGTATTGGCAAGGTTATGAAATTCAATCCCAAATTGGTTGTTCCAGACGACACTAAAAGCGTGCGCAGTGGCGCAATAAAACCAATGCGCTTTGGCTCGAAAAATATGATTATAAAGCGCAACGCAATTTTTAAACAGCTTGCAGAACAAATACCCTTTGATCCAAAAATGCCTTGGAAAGACTTGCCAGAAGATGTAAAAAAAATCCTCCTATTTGGCGATGAGAAACGACTCTTTAATTTGAAAATAAAGAGGGGCAAAAGCAGACCTGAGCCTACCGCATACTGGGGTGCGCTTGCAGAGTTGGACAAAGTCTATAAAGGCATTTGCAGCGATGCCTTTAGGGCAAGGTTAAGCTCATATCAAATTTCTTCAACTTGCGAGGCGTGTAATGGAACTAGATTAAATGCGCGCTCAAACAATATCTTTGTAGAAGGAAAAACCTTCGGAGATTTTTTGGCGATGACCGTTGAAAACGCCCTAAAATTTGTGCACAAAATCAAACGTTCCGACAAGGTTGCCTCCGCAATTTCAGAAGCGTTAAATGGCCTGGAGCAACGCTTGGGATTTTTGTCAAAAGTGGGTTTATCTTACGTGGAATTGCGAAGGGAATATTCTACACTTTCTGGCGGTGAGTCGCAGCGCATAAGGCTTGCAACGCAGCTTGGGATGGATTTAGTTGGCGTAACATACGTCTTGGATGAGCCTAGCATAGGCTTGCATCCTTCAGACAATGAAATGCTTTTTGACGCTCTGGAAAATTTACGAGACAGGGGCAATACGCTTGTTGTTGTAGAGCATGATAAAGACGCCATGCTCAGAAGCGACCACCTGATTGAGCTTGGCGCAGGTGCGGGCGAATGCGGCGGTAACCTTGTTTTTGAGGGCACTGCAAAAGATTGTGAAAAAAAATCAAAAACTATCACTGGCAAATATCTTGCAGGTGAGCTGAAAATAACCAATCCCAAAATTTTGCGTCCCGATTCCAGATTCATAAAAATTAAATCCGCCGCAGAAAATAATCTTAAAAATATTGACGTGGACATCCCCGTGGGGTTGATGACGGTGGTCTGCGGCGTGAGCGGTTCGGGTAAAAGTACGCTTGTGAATGAAATTTTGGCAAAGCAAGCGGCTTACGAGCTCAACAAGGCAAAGCAAATTAGCGGCAAACACAAGGGCATTGAGGGGCTTAAATATTTTGAAAAATGCGTCAGGGTTGACCAGTCTCCAATAGGGCGTTCTCCACGCAGCAATCCTGCAACTTACACAAAACTTTTTGATTTGTTAAGAGAACTTTTTGCCCAGTCGCCAATGGCAAAAGCCAGAGGTTACAAGGCTGGCAGATTCTCATTCAACGTGAAGGGCGGGCGTTGCGAACACTGTCAGGGGGACGGCTCTATAGAATTGGATATGCAGTTCTTAGGCTCTGTTTTTGTGAAGTGCCCCTCTTGCAACGGCGCACGTTATAACAGAGAAACTTTAGATGTCTTATTCAAAGGCTTAAACATTGCACAAGTCTTAGATTTGACTGTCGATGAAGCCCTAGAACTTTTTAGAGCGCAAATTAAAATTAAAGAAAAATTAGAAACTTTGCAGGCCGTAGGCCTTGGTTATATAAAGCTTGGGCAGGCATCAAACACTCTTTCCGGCGGCGAAGCACAACGCATCAAACTATCTTTAGAGCTCAGCAAGCGCCAGCAAGGTAAAAGTCTATACATACTGGACGAACCCTCAACAGGACTCCATTTTGACGACATGTCTAAACTCGTAAACCTCCTCTTCAAATTGAGAGACGCAGGCAACACAATCATAGTCATAGAACACCACCCAGACTTTATCAAAAATGCCGACCACATAATAGAACTCGGCCCCAACGGCGGAGAACACGGCGGCAATCTAGTTTTTGCAGGTTCTTTTGCAGAGCTGAAGAAAACCAAAACTCTTACCTCCAAATTCATCTAAGAGGCCTCGTGAAATTGCGCTTGATACTGCGTTTTGAAAAAATCTACACTGGTCATGTACATTCAGTACATTCCCACCGCAGATTTTTTCAAAGCCTCGTCTGAAGCACAATTTGACGAGGCAATAGCGATATGCGCAGGCGCATATAATGGGTTTTTAGCAGGCCTCTTGGCGTGTGAAAATAGGTTAAATATTTTGTATGAAATCTTATTTTCTGAATTATTAAATAAGTAAGCAAAAAAAATGGCGTGATTTCACGCCTTTTTTTTGATACAGAAAGCGCTTAGCGTCTGCTCTGAAGCATGAATCTTAATACGTAGAAGAATAGCAGTATTACGGATGCAAATAAACCCAAGGCAGATGCCACATACTGATTGTAAGCGTAGTTTTTGGAAAGCTGGCCGGTTTGGTACAAAATTCCGCCCGCAGCAAACAAAATTACCCCTGCTGAGAAAAATATACCCAATTCAAAACCAAACAATATTGATGTAAATACCAAGCCCAATATTATTAGCGATGATATTGCAAGTACGCCTCTTAAAATTGAAAAGTCTGAACCAGTAATTGCTGCAGTCAACATCAGCCCGATGGAAAGTGCTGCTGTTAAAACGCCGGCATGTACTATTGTGTCGGGGGCGACTGCGTTTGCCAGCAATAAGAGCGGCAAGCATATTATCGCTTGCAGGAATACATATATGTATAGCCCCAAATATTGAACCAAAAGCGAGGTTTCGGAAACGGCAAGTTTGTTTGCCCCCCAAGAGACAGCCATTGCGGCGAGCAACACAATAATCCAATTTCTGCCCTCTACCATAGTTGCCGCCAACGATACCGCAGGTTCAAAACTCATGAGAAAATACTCAATCAAGGCAAATATAAACAGCGCTATCGCCAAGTTGAGATAGGTTTTTTTTATGAATGAAGCGCGCAATCTTTTTTGCGCAAAAACGTCTTCATTGTAAATATCGGTGGTGTATGTATTCATTATTTTTTTACTTTGTTAAAAACCATATTCTAAACTCTGTATCGGCATCCCAAGATAATCCTGAAGCAGCGTATGGCACAAAGATGCGCTTTGAGCCGTCGGCAAGTTCCAAGCTTATCGCACCGAAAGTTTTTGCAAGTTTTATTTGTGCTATCTTAAGTTTGCCGTCTATTAATTTCGGGCTTAGGGGTTTATCAAAATTGGGTTCAAAACTCTTGTCTTGCGCATAGACAAACGGGCCTATTGCAAGTGCGTTAAAATCGCTTTTTTCATCTTTTATAAGACGTGGAGAGGCGTCTAAATCAAATGTTATTACATCGCCGCTTTTCCAGACTCTAGAGATATTTGCGTATTGCCCTGATTGGGGTTTTGCAAAATCTTCCCCGTTTATTTTGATTGCGGAGTTCTTGCTCCAAGCTGGTATTCGCAGCTTGATTTCAAATTCGCTTTTTACATCAACTTTATTGAGTGTGATTTTCACACTGCGGTTGGAAACAAAATCTACATCGCCAATTTGAAGCTCAACCGTTGAACCAAATATGGGCATTGCGGCTTTGGCTTTTTCATAAAAGTTTATTACAACGCCTTTTTGCGTACTCATGAAGGCAAGTTGCGGCAGCAAAAATAAAGCCCTAGGCCCGCTTGCGACACAGCAATTCATGTGCATATTGCAGTGCTCCGGCGCAGGCTGACGCAGACCGTTCATGACGCTAAAATGACTCCACCAAGTACCGTCGGTTTTTTGTGCGCCTATCAGAGCGTTATAGTAGGCAGTCTCAATATAGTCGGCGTATTTTGGATCGCCGGTAAGGCGCAAAAGTTGGGTGCAAAGCTTAATCCAAGTGGCGGTAACGCAAGTTTCCATCCAGTGTGTGGTGTTGTGCTGCAAATGGTCTTTACCCCTTGCCCAACGCTCAGATACAGACCCACTGCCTATTGGCGTGATTTCTGTTTCGTAAATGCTCTTTGCAACGTTTTCCACGGCTTTTTTGTAATCTGGGTTTGCGTTTATCCTGTAAAACTCAAGCAAGCCTTCATAACATGACATAAGTTCATACGCTTTGGATTTGCCATCTTGGGCAAACTTGTCGCCATCGGCTTCTTTGGGTTTTGCAAACATATCCACAACATCGGTATTTGCCAAAGCTTTCTGCAAGAGTTTAGGACCGTCTTCTTTTTCCCAAGCGGAAACTATATAATTACAGAAATCAAGATAGCGCTGCTCATTGGTATGGCGGTAAAGCAGCGCCATAGGTTCAAGAATGCTGCCTGCGGCAAGCCCGCCCCACCAGTCAATTTTAGTGATGCTTTTTTGATTTTTCCCTGTGCCTATTTCTTTAATAATTGCGTCTGCATGCGCTTGAAGGGCTTTTAGTGTCTGCGGGTTTGATGTGCGCTCAAAATCTGCGAGCAAACCAAGCATAACGTATTTCCTACCCCAATGATCCCAGTTTGAAAGCTCGCTTTCTTTTTTGTAGGTTGTAATTGTGCCGTCTGAAGCCTGAGTTTTGAGCAATCCGCTAACGGCGTAATCAAGGCGGCTGGCAAGCTCTTTTGATGGTTTGTAGTGGTATGCAAGTTCAGCAGAGGTTATCCACTTGCCCCAAAACTCTATCTGCCAACGTTTGACTTCCAGACGTACTTGGAAAGGGCGCAACAAGTCGTCAATATCCCAGCGCAAAATATCGCCGTCAAGGCAAGTTTGCATAGATTTTGCAGATAAGCCGTCCAGCTCAACTGCGCCTTGCGGGGCAAATTCAAAAGAATCTTTAACTTTTGGGATGAAGTTTGCGGCGTCGTTATAATATGTATTTGCGTGCAACAACCCCGCAGCAGAGGCAAAAGCTAGGCAGGAGATTCTTTTTAAATGTGTTTTCATAAGTGAAGTTCAAACTAAAGCCGCAAATCAATAAGTCAACTTTTGAGTATCAAAAAAATCAAATCTTTCTGTTTTTTCAAAAGTTTCCAAAGTTAATTTGAAGATAGATTTTGATTTCTATAAACTGTGCGCACCAACAAAAACTATTTATGGAAAACAAAAAAATCATTTATATATTGGCGGATTCAGCAAATTTGGATTCTCCTAAAGACGCCAAAAGCGGCGGAAAAGTCAGATTCTTTAGAGGAGACAATCTAGATTTTAAGGTCAGCTTTTTTAATGCCGGAGTTTTAAGAACGCCAAAAGAATCGGATACGATATTCTTGGAAGTGTTAGACGTGGGCTCTATAAATCTGCCTTCAGACGAAGACACAAAACTCGTGATGTTTGCAGAGATTTCCGGTGCAAGCGCAAATATAAACGCATCTGAGGAAGATTGCAAAAAATTTTTAGAAGCTCATCTTACATTCAGCTTTAACGCACTAGACACCAGAATAGATAGCGGAGAAAAAATCTTGCGCATTTATATTGTGGACGAAGAAGGCTGCAGGCTTACCTATGCGCAAGGGTGGGTGTTTGTAGAATCAGACTTTTGCTCAGGGCAGTCAAAAAGTTTGGATGAGTCGGGAAAGTTTTTGACGCTCAAAGAAGCCGGGGACAAATTTTCAGATAAAAATAAAAATCTTTCCGACATACCCGACAAATCCAGCGCAAGAGAAAATCTTGAAGTGTACAGCAAATCTGATTTAGACGCAAAACTTTCAAGCAAGTCTGGGGCGGAAAATAAAATTGTCTGTGCGTTGTTACCCAAAGGGTATTTTTTTAATGAAGTTAGCAGCAGATATTTCGATTTAGACTTTTTTAGTCTGCCTATAACTATATTCATATCCGCCTTGGCTTTTGATGACATTTTTTCTTTATACACGATAGGTGGAAGCGCCACTTTTCAGATTAGTATAAACAACAAAGTGTTAAGAATATATGTAGGAAAGCTTTCTAGCGGATATAATACAGAATTTAATTTGAGTAATTTTGACATCTCTAAAGGCGGTAAATTTGTAATTTCCATAGGCACTTTGGCGGGAGAAATTGATGCATGGTTTGATTGTGTGAGTCTGGAAAAAATAACTTCAGCCAAAAATCTTGATTCAGGCTCTTTCTCGCAAATCGGGGTTGCTATTGATTCACCAAAGAATGCCATCGACAGATTTATGATTGCACACCAGAAAACTTATTTGGATGAAGGGCATTATTCCGTAAGAGATTTTCAAAATAATAAAGTGTATCCAAATAATGCTTGTCCTGACTTTATCAGAAACTCAAATCTTGGCGCAGATATAGAGGGCGGCTGGAATTTAGAGCATGTAGAAAAAGGCGCAACCAAGCAAATGTGGACTTGTGAAAACATAAACATTTATTTGGAGGATGGAACGGGTACATTGTATTGCAAAAATTCTGAAAATCCGCCGGATGGCTTGGATTATGCGGTAGATTTGGGTTTTAGTCATTACGACTTGAACAGCATACAGCAAGAGATTTTCGGCGGTTTTTTTATGAACCCTTCTGCGTATCCAGACGGATGGAACGGTCTGGGTTATGACGGATATAAAGTGAAGGTAAAATGCAAGATGAAATTCTTAAAAGAAGGCACTTTGTTTTGGATAGCAGGGCAAAGATGGACGCTATCTCAGCAGGTAATCACGCAGGAAGATATAGCAAAAGGATGGCATGAATTTACTCATGAACACATAGACACTTCAGACTCTATGGATATTTCTTCCGTAGTTTGTATCTTGCCCATGAATCTGGAAGGCGAGAGTGGACCCGTCATATCTATTGCCGATTTTACCTGCGATATTGAAGGATTATATTTTGAATATTCCGATTTGCATTTATTAGAAGGCACAAAAACCTTATCGCCTTTAAATATTTCGGGCGTATTTTATGATGTAAATGCCAATAACTCCTCTGTTTTTAGAAAGAAGTTTTCCAGATATGGCAATATATATTGGAGACCGCTTGAAATGACTTCAATTTCCATTTCTTCACGTTTTAGCAGTACATTCTATTTGCCCCGAAATGGGATGATTCTTGAATTATGGCTGAAATCTCATGATGGCGCAATAAACCTGAATTTTGGCACAAGTAGTAATCCGCAAAAGTATGCAAGCAATTTTTCCTACCCTGTTGGAAGCGCAGGCATGTTAAAAGTTGCGGAGTTCTATTTTGATGAGAACTCAGCACTGCTCCTAACCCCTTTAACACAAAAATCTTCATATAGAAATATAACTTATATGTTAATAGAAAAATAATATGGAAAAAATAAATATAAATAACGAAACACAAATGCAAATACTGTCTATCGGAATTGAAGCAATAAGCTTTGACTCAGCAGGCAGACCTATTGCAGGAAAAAGAATCATATCTCTTAATAGTACAGATTTGCAAAATGCAAATTACAATTTGCTTGATTGCTTGAGGAATCTTTATGCAAAGAAAGTAGAGGCAAATGAGTGAAATATTTGACCCCACAAGCGCAATAGGAAGCGCAACCGCAGGATTTGCCTGCACGCTTTTAACAAGCTTTGTCAGATCATTTTTGGATATGTCTTTGGAGAGGCAGCAGGTCATGCTCGATATTCTTAAAGGAAAAACACTAATACAAGACGAATCGGCGGATAAGGCAAACCTCAGAGACCCTGATGTAGGCAAATGGATAAGAAGGCTTATTTATGGCGGCTGTGCGTTTTCAATAATCTTAGCTCCGTTCATATTTGCGTTTTTTTCCGATATTAGCGTAGAGGTAGAAAACAGGCAAATTGCCGGAGGATGGCTTTGGGGCATGATACCTGAATATACGGATACCGTGTTTCATCAGGTAAAAGGTTTCTACTTGCCAGACAGCATTCAAACGGCTTTCATAAGTTATCTCATACCTTTTTATCTGGGCAGGGGGGCTGCAAAATAATTTCAGTGCGTGTGAAATTCGGAGAATCATAAGTGGTATGATTTTCTGAAATAAATTCCAATCAAAATTTTTGTAAATGCAAAAATCGATTTTACCACTAGGCGGCGGATTTTAAATCTTGCCGCTTTTTTTCTTACTGACTTGCGTATCGGGGAAAAAAAAGTTAAAAAAATGCTGGAAAAACGAATCAAAATCTATTCAATTATCCAAAAACATAGAAATTGTTCGTTGTCTTAATGGAGCGAGCGGTTTTTTTTCATTTAATATCCCATCCCAATATAGAAATGTTATATAGAACAAAACTCCTTAAAAAGTTATTAGTCATTATGCTTTCCGCATTCGCATTGACTATTCTTAATGCTCAGGATAAACCCGCTAAAGAACAAGATAAGGCAAAAAAGGCTGAAGCCCCTGCGGATCCTGCATTGGCTGCAGAGCTTAAAACCACAGAAAAAAGCGCAACACAACTGGCGGAAGAGTCTGGCGCACTTATAAAAAAAGGTGATTTTGTGGCGGCGCGCCCAATCATCAAAGAATTGCTCTTGCGCCTCAAAGGCACGGAAGATGCCCCAGGTATTAAACAGAGGATTGAGGACTACAACTACTACATCGCTTGCAGTTACGTGCAAGAGTATCAGATGAACCGTGAGAATACCTCTGCGCTCGGCAATTCTGAAACATTCCTTACCAATTTTGTTAATGATTACCCAAATTCTAAAAATGCCGTCAACGCCATACAGAGTTTGGCTACTGTTTATGCGCTCAAGAATGATCTTATAAAATCTGCAGAAACTTTTGAAAAACTGCTTCATCCGCCGTATGCGGCAACGCTCGGCTTGGCAAGGCAAAATCAGATTGTCAAACAAATTGCCACAACTTTTTATTTCCGTCCGGATTCTTGGAATGACGGTGAAAAATGGTTCAAGCTGCTCTTTGACAGGTCGCCTTTGGGTGAGAATAAGGTTTTTGCGGCAGTGGCTTTGGCAAGAATGTCTATGGCAAAAAAAGACTATGTTGAAACCATGAAATACTTTCCATACATGGTTTATGAGTGCACGCCAAGGTATGACATCGCTTTAAATATAGACTTCTTGAAAGCGGGTGACCAGCTTGCGAAAGACAAAAAGTTTAATCTTGCCACGCTATTTTACAGCATGGTGTACAGCAAAGATAGAATTGTTGCAGGGCTTGAAAAATCTCTGGGTGTGCAAGACAAGAAGTTTAAGCGTATGTTGGCGTTATCGCCCGACAGCCCTCAAACAAAGGAATCTGAGGCGCAGGTAAAGTACCTGAGGTCTAGCGTGGACACTATTAAGTCTGATGTTCAAGATTATACGCCCGCACTTATTGCCCGTGCTGCCGCCAATTATAGTTCTACAAAGCGCGGTTATGAAGGTTTTTGGTCTTACATCAAGTTGATGGAAGCGTATCCTACTGATGAGAATTTTGAAGCTTATGTGTATGCGGCATTTTCTTCCGCATACACAATTAAAAAGAGGGATGAAATGTTCCGTCTAGGTAAAATTTATGAGGAAAAATACCCCAATGGCGAACATATTCACGACGTTAAACTTCAAATAGCGGACTATTACCGCACGACAGACCAAAAAGAACTTTTCCTTGCCGCCTGTTTTGATTTTATCGAGAAATATCATGACATTTCTTTATCCAGTAAATTTGTATTTATGCTGGGCAGCACTTGGCTTAATCAGCATGACTACGCTAGTATAAACAAGTACTTCAATGAGTACATCAAAAAATATCCGCAAAGCCCCGTTACGGAAGGTTCATACTATTGGACAGGCATGGCCGCCTTGATGCAGGGCGACTATAAAACGGCGGTTGAGCGCCTTAAATACATTTATGAAAATTACACATCCGGCGAGTATGAGGAAGACGCCCTTTACAGATACGGTATAGCCGCCTTTGGCGTCGGTGATTATTCAAAAGCGAGGGAGTGTTTTACAACATTTATGGATAGGTACGCTTCAAGCAATATGCTCGGCGAGATTGAGTTTTTCTTGGGCGATATTGAAGGCGCAATGGGTGAAGTTGATGAGGCTATCAAACATTACATGAATGTGGAAAACCTTAAAGCAAACCAGAGCTTTGTTAACAGCGCATATATACAGTCTGTAAAGCTTTTGATTGCGGCTGCCAGGCATGAAGACGCCATAAAAATCATAGACAGCTTTATGACAAAATTTCCCGCAGAAAATATGGGAGGGCTGCTTTATGAAAAAGGTCTTTGCTTTGAGGCATTGGGCAGGGCGGCAGACGCTCTTAATATGTACATAAAAGCTGTCGAAGATTACGGTTCAAAATATAATGACGACGGTATTGATAAAATAATATTTGCGTATGACGATATGTATAAACGCAATATTACAAAAATTGCCAAGACCGTGGCGTTTCTTGAAAAAGCAATCAGCGATGCTGAATTTAGAAAAATGCTCATAACCAAGCCAGCCTTGCGTTATAAATATTTTGAAGCAAATCCAGACGTAGAGTATAAATTTTACGACAGGTTTAAGAAAGACCCTGCTTACTCAGACACAATGCTTAAAGATACCTCTATCTTAAAGCAAAAACTTGCGGAATACAAATCTCAGCAAGATACGTATCCTAAAAAAGATTCGGTCGGCATATTCACAGATATTATGAATAATGCTATGGCAAAGAGCAATAATACGCTATTCTTCCGTTGTTGTATGATTTTGGAAAAGCTCGGCAAGCCTGTTCCATCCACAAAAGTTTTCAGTGAGGATGACTTCAAGCAAGCATCAATCAAAACTTTGGTATGGATGGGCAATGAAAATAAAAAGTACGGTCCTGAATTTGCAAAGAAGGCTTATGAGGAGGCACTAGACAGAGACGAACCTGAGTTCATGATAGACGCAATCTACGCAATGGCAGATTTTCAGGCTTCAATCGCAAACTGGAAAGAAGCTTTAACGTATTACGCCAGAGTTGAAAATGATTATCCTGCAAATATACGTGCCGGCAACGCCGCAATAGCTCAAGCTCAGATGTATATCAAACTTAAAAAGAACAAAGACGCTTTGGCAAAGTTTGAAGAAATTATGCGTACTCCCGCTTGGAAGGGCGATATTCAGGCAGAAACATTGTATTTGCTTGCAAATATGGCGCAGGCTGAGGGCAATGTTGATAAAGCTGTGATGTATTATACTCAATGTTATTTGGGATTCTCTGTAAATTACAACTGGTCCGGAAAGGCTCTTTTGGCGTCTGCAAGGTTGCTGGTTGCAAATCAGCGCAGGGATGAGGCGATTAAAATTCTGGACAGCTTTATTGACGACAAGAGAAACACTCAGGCAAAAGAGTACGAAGAAATCAAGTCTTACAGACAAACCCTATAATTCTTAACATCTATTTTAATTATGAAATATTTACCCATGAATGTTAAAAAAATATTTTTCTCGGCTTTTTTGCTTTCAATTTTCTTTGGCGCTCAGGCACAGACGCCTGCCGCTTCTGAATCTGGCAATGAAGATAGATCATACATTGCAGACTTTGCACAGAAATCACCAACATTTGGCATTATTGAAGACAGGCAACGCCCCTTGAATTTTTTGAGGACTGAAACCGTCTCAGGCGTCAAAAATTTTGTATTTTCATATACCGACGCCCCCGGTGAATTATACTTCCCCAGGACTTCTGAAAAAAAATACTATGTGATTCATAGCGCCTCATACAGAAGCGCCATGGACTCTTTCTCAAAAGAAAATTTTGAAGACGCAATCCCGTTGATGAGAGATGCGGTTTATCCATACGTGCAGTTTTTAGATTTACCTGAGATTCAGTCTTTATCAATCCATGCAGATTTTGATAAATTTGTAGATTGTCTTGTTGCGGCAAACAAAGTTAAAGAAGCTGCAGCGCTTTCCGCAACAGTTCCCTATTCAGATTCCGGTAATACGGTTTGCCTTGCGGGTGTCAAATTGGCAAGAATGTTTGTGGCAAACAAGATGTTTGCGGCATCGGATGCCATTATAAGCAAGCTTCCGATAAATCAAAATAATATGGAATTGCTCACAGCTTTTTTTGATTTGTTGGGCGACATGCGCAAATCTGGCAAAACAAGAGAGGCATCTTTGTGGTACACAAAAATCAGTAATATGGATACTCCTCTTAAAACCAGTGCAAAAGTTTGGATGGTTTATTGCGATATACTTTTGGGTAACATCAATTCGGCAAAGGTTTATCTGGACCAGTTGCCAACAGTCAAGGTTGAAGAGCCAAAGGCTGAAGCCGCACCTGCTGCTGATTCTTCTACACCGGCTACTCCTGCGTTGCCTCCAATACCGGAAGCCGCACCCGCAGCTTCGGCTTCAAAACCGGCTGCAGAATACATCAAACGTGATGATGCAATATTTTCTCTCATACAGATGGTTAGAGGTATTTTTAAAGAGAATGACAATAAAACTGAGGAGGCTTTGAACCTTTTTGCGGAGGGTATCGTGTTTGGCGATGCTTCCAGCGATTGGATGACAGAGCTTTTGTACAGAACAGGAATGTCTTATAAAAAGCTTGGCAATTTTACGGCTTCCAATGAAATTTTTGCACAGTTGATGCTATTTTACCCTAATGACTTATTTACTAAAAAAGCTGAAAAAGAAGTCGTTGAAATCAAACCTGATGCAGAGGCAAACAAATAATATTTATATAAAAGATTTATGAAAAAATATCACTTTCATCAAATGAAGAAATCAAACTCCCTATTTTATAGGGTGTTTGTTGTGGTTGCAGTTATTCAAGTTGCCATATTCTTGGGCTTGAGCGGCTACATTATCACAAGAACAATAATCAACCCTGAACAGACTTTTGAGCAGCCTCCGGAACCTGCCATGAATGACGTTAAACAGCAGGAAAATGTCGCAAGCATTAAGGCAAGCACACGCAAGTCTTCCAAGATGACCAAGCGTATTAGTGCGGCAACCCAGAACATTCAAAATGCAGACATCAATATTGTCTTGCCTACGGGTACGGGCGGCGGCATGGCAGGCTTTGATGCTATTAACCCAGGAGACATGGGCAAGCTTGATATCACAATGCCTGAGCTTAACTTTTTTAATACAAAAAGTAAGGGCGAAAGAATCCTGATCTGCGTTGACGCAGGCAGCCATTTGATGAATGAAGAACGTGGTGGTCTTGATACTTACAGGGTTATCCGCGAGGAAATTAAAAAGCTTGTGGATGCTTTGCCGGGCACGGTTTTCTTTAATATCATGATGTTTGAAATCAGGTCTGGGGCAATGTTTGATATGTATAAATCTGGCGGCGCACTAGTTCCTGCCACAGACGCCAACAAGCGCGGCGTTGCATCTTGGATTGATCCATTCAACTCTAGTCTGCAAAATATTGGCGTGAGGTCTGGCAACTATACTCTCAAAACGCAATTCTTGCCACAGCCACCTGCTTCTAATGACTACAAGTGGGCAACTGCGGCAAACAAGTATCGTGTGTATCAGGCAGCTTTAGAGCATGGCGCAGACCTTATCTACATCTTGACTACGGATTGGATAGACCCTGACAATATCAAAAGACCTTGGACTGAATCTGAAACAGACCGTTACAGAAAGCAGATGGAAAAATATGAGGCGGATACTGAACGTGAACTTAAAAAAGCCGGTTGGACTGAAGAAAAGCAGCTAGAGTATGACAAACAATACGCAAAGGCACGCACAGAGGCGATAGCAAAGGCAAGAGACTGGCTTGAAAAAGAAAATAACAGACGTAAGGCAAAGGGTGAATCTTTATATGTGGGCTCTCCAGACAGAGTTATCACTGAGCAAAAATTCATGCCTAAGATTGAGCCTGCACGTCCTAGCGTTAAGGTTACAAAACCCCAAGTTAATTTTTCTAGTTATGGCGCAAAGGGCATAGCAAATTATTACGAACCTTTATTTAAAGATATCTACGCAAAGAACGGTTACAGAAAGCCGACCATAAATATGATAATATTTAAGGGGCAAAAAGAAGAATGGACACCTGCGCAAATGAAGATTGTAAGATCATTTGTAACAAGCCATCAGAACGGCAATGTTCAAGTCTTGAGAGGGCTTAAACAGGTAGGTTCTGAGTAATGTAGTTTTTTCAATGCAGAAATAAATTTAAAATGGAGAGCTTGTAAATAGGCTCTCCTTTTTTTGTGGCTAAAATTTTTTTTATCTGCTCAAATAACCCTTTATGCCTTACGAGTATATTCAGGAAAATTTAAAAAAATATTTTGGTTACGACAGTTTTAAAACTGCTCAACTGAATGTTATTAAGTCCATACTCGATAAAAACGACACGCTTGCAATAATGCCGACTGGCGGCGGTAAAAGCTTGTGTTATCAACTTCCCGCAATGCTTTTAGACGGCGTTTGCGTGGTCGTATCGCCCTTGATTGCGCTCATGAAAGACCAAGTAGATGCTCTCGAAAGGCGGGGTATAAAAAGCGCATTCATAAACAGTTCACAAACTTCTGCGGAGCAAAAACAGGCAATGCAAAGCTTGGCATGCGGCGATATTAAAATTATATATGTTGCGCCCGAACGTTTTAGGTCTGAATGGTTTGTCTCTACGCTACGCAATATTAAAATCTCTTTATTTGCCGTTGACGAAGCGCATTGTATAAGCCAATGGGGGCATGATTTCAGACCCGATTATATGAGGCTTGGCGATGCAATTAAAAGACTGGGCAAACCCTTGGTTGCCGCATTTACGGCAACAGCAACGCCTGAGGTTAAGGAAGATATTTGCAGGCAATTAAATTTGCTGCAGGCAAATGTTTTTGTATCGGGATTCGCCAGAGAAAACTTGTCTTTCAACATCAGAAAGGTAAGAAGCAATGCTGAAAAAAATGAAATTATATTAAAAAATATTAGAGAGCGTAAAGCGGGCATAATTTATTGCGCAACCAGAAAAACTGTCGAAAAAGTTTCAGAAATTTTATCTGCGGAAGGTGTTTCGCACGCTTGTTATCACGGCGGAATGTCTGCTGAGGAAAGAGACTCTATGCAGGATAAGTTTGTCGGTAAATCGTTGGATGTTGCGGTGGCAACAAACGCTTTCGGGATGGGTATAGATAGGGCTGATATTAGGTTTGTTTGCCATTATGAATTGCCTGGAAGTATTGAAGCTTATTACCAAGAGGCTGGCAGGGCGGGCAGAGACGGTTTGCCTTCTCAATGTGATATGCTTTTTTCTTATGCGGATAAAAGGGTGCAGGAGTTTTTTATAGAAGGCTCCAACCCAAGTTTGGAGACCATCCGTAAGCTTTATTCAATCTTGCGTAAAAATGCAGGCGAAGATGGCGTGTTGAAAATGTCGATAGAAGACATGGAATCCGCACTAACGGGCTCAAAAAAAAGTTCTGCAATTTCTGGGATGTCTATTTCAAGCGCAATATCTATATTAAGACGTTTTGGATATATCGAAAGAATAGACGAGGCGGGTTCTCGCATCAGGTCAACCAGAGTAAATGATATTACATTGCCTCCTCAAGAAATTGTTTTTCCGGATGGTTTGCTTGAAGAAAAAAAATTGCGTGATGAGGCAAAATTAAAAGCCGTGCTGAGAATCGCATATTCAGACGAATGCAGACAAAAATGGATACTAAATTATTTCGGTGAAACTCAGGCGGAAAATTGCGGTATTTGCGATATCTGCGCCAATTCTGTCGGGCAAAATTTTTCAGATTTGTCTGCGGATGAATTGACGGAAGTCAGGAAAGCTTTGAGCGCTGCGGCAAGAATATCTTATCGCAGAGGCGCTAGGCAGTGGCAGGGTAGATTCGGCAAAGCTTTGCTGGTTAAAAGCCTGCTTGGCAGCAAGGATGAAAAAATTTTGAAAGCCTCTTTAGACAAACTTTCAACCTATGGTATTTTAAAAAATCATGGCAAAGCTTTTGTGGCAGCTTTGGTGGACTCTCTTTTGTCTGCAAAACTTTTGGAAATAGAAGATGGAGAATATCCTCTTGTAAATATCAGCGACTCTGGTGTGCGTATAATGCTGGGTGAAGAAAGTTCTTTAAACCTGAATTATCCAAGGGAGCTTTCAAAGCTTTTCAAATCTTCAAAACCTGACAAAAAAAAGGGCAAAGCAAAAAAGGCGGAACTTTTTGAATCTGAAGCGGCGCTTGCGGACATAGATGAGGGCTTGCTTAAAAAACTGGTCTCACAGCGCAATAGGCTGATGTTTTTGAGGGGGAACGTGCCCGCTTATACAATATTTCCCAACTCCGTTCTGCAATCTTTGGCTATAAAGCGTCCTAAAAATGCGGAAGATGCAATGTCTATAAAAGGTGTGGGCCCTCAAAAAGCCAAGACTATATTGCCGTCATTTTTAAAAATAATATCAGAGCACGAAGCTTAAACGGCGTTAGTTTTCAAAAAAACTAGACAGAGTTTTTTTTCTTTGAACGTAGCATTACCTTATATGCTATCTTGCCTGACATTGATAGGGGCACAAGCCTAGAAAATGAAATAAGGATATTGTTGATAAAACCAACAATTTTAAAAGCCTTGTTTTTGCGCAGCGCTTCAAGTGCGGCTATTGCAACTTCATTTGGCAAGGGGCCAAGCTTGTCTGGCAAATCATTGGCGTCAAAATTTGCACGTTGGAAAAATTTTGTATCCGTTGGCCCTGGGCAAAGCGCCAAACATTTGCACCCTTGATGTGCAATTTCCGCATTTAATGCTATGGAAAAATTCAAAACAAAACTTTTGGATGCGCCGTAAACAGCCAAAACCGGCGTGGGCTGGAATGAAGCCGTTGACGCCAAATTTATTATAGAGCCCTTTGAGTCAATTATAAAGGGCAAAAGTGCATGCGTAAGCTTTACCAATGCGCAAATATTGAGATTTAAAATATTTAAAGATATGTCTGAAGGTGTGCTTGCAAGATTCCCGTAAGATGAAATGCCGGCATTATTTATTAACAATATTTTTTTACCGTACTTTTTTTGAGATAAAATTTCACAAATTTTATCAATAGTGCTTGAAAAATCTTGTGGATTCAAGATGTCGCAAGGGTCGGAAAATATTACGCTGTTAGAGGCTAATGAATCGGAAAGCGGGGTGCGTGAAATATTGTAAATGTCTATACCGCAATTTGCGGAGTTTATAACATCCAAAAAAGCACGCCCAATACCAGAAGACCCTCCGGTTATGATTACCGCAGAGTATTCATTCAAATACGATTTTAACGCCGATGAAAGATTCATTAATGCTTTAGAATCTGCATATTCTGTTGCATTTTTTCAAGCATATTTGCTGAAAGATTGAGCGAATTTTTCTTTGAATGAAAAATATTTGCCACATTTTGCTTAATTTTTGCATCCGCCAATATATATAAGAGATAATTTGAACGTGTGGCGGCAAGGGTGAAAAATTCTTTAGTTTTTTCGGAATCAATTTCATCAAGGTCTGTAATTATGACCGCCATTGCCTCAAGACCGCTAAAATTTTGTGTCGTTGTAAACCTGATTTTAGAGCAGTCCTTAATGTCGCTTGAGAGAAGATTTTTCCATCTAAATTCATCCGCCAAATTTTTCGCAATTCCATTTTTATTTTGAGAAAGCACAACAATTTCAGAAGGGTTGGGAACTTTTTTTTGAGCGTCTTTTAACATGGCGTCCAAAAGATTTTCCTCCTCTTTTTTTGAGGAATAAAAATTCCAAACAGGATATTCTGAATAATTTTTATACGCAACGTCCTCATAAATTTCTTTTGAAGAACCAAATAATTTTATGGTGTCGCATATGGGTTTTGGGTTGCGGCAATTTCTGGATAACACGCAGATTGCGGGTCTTGAATTTGCCACAAGTTTGAGAAGAGGTTTATCTTGAGGTGTCTCAAAAAATTCTTTGAGTTTGTAATTGCCGAACATAATCCACTTGCCGGAATCTATCCCGCCTTTGATACATGAATTTAAAAATGAAAAAAGTGTTTCGGAAAATAAATCTTGCGTTTCATCCACAATCAAGAGGTCAAATTTTTTATCATCGGGTATGTTTGAAAACGTGTTCAGTGCGCAGTTTTCCAGACCTTTGCTCTTGTATTCTTCATTTGGGCAGGCGGATTTTAAAAGCCCTCGCATTGTACTTACGCTTGAAGTTTTTGCATCCAGAAAATTTTGAGGAATGTAAGAATACTGCGTCTGTTCTTGGATATGGTCTGCAAGGTTTTCTGTAGCGCAAATAAAGAGGGTTTTTTCTGAATTTGATTTTGCAATTCTGGCAAGCTCTATGGCGACCAAAGTTTTGCCCGTGCCCTCAGAGCCCGACACTATCAGCCTTTTGTTATGCGGAAAGAGGGCTTTCATCAAAAAATTTTGTTCCTCCGTATAATCAAAAATTGTATCGCCGATTATGTTTATACGCGTCTGTGCAGACTCATAAAACCCGAGCGAAGACGTGAGAATGTCTTTGAGTTTGTCGAAGCTTTGAGCGTGAAAGTTCATTGAGGCTTTACGAGATTTTTCGCCGAGCCTTTCATAGACGTTTTCCGCAAGCATTTCAAAGCGTTTTAGTATGACCTTTGAAATGTCTTTGCCGGCAAAATCATCCGCATCTAAAAACTGGTAATCGGCGTAGGCCGTGCCTTTAAATTTTGTGTATCCAAAGGGATAAACCACAAGCGATACAAATGGCAGGCGCTTAAATTCTTCAGTATCTCTGCGGGATTCCAAATAGTGTCTTATCGAAATTGTCTCATTTTGCACCTGCTCAACAGGGTCTTTACGATGCTTTGAATAACCCTCTCTAATCTCTCCAGAATATGATTTTACTTCCACAATCAAGACCCCCTTATTGGGGATTAGTATGACAAAATCCGTCTCACCTCTAAGTTGTGAAGGGTGGGTGCTTAGCTTCATTGAATGAAAGACAACCCAGTCTGAAGAAGCGCCGCCTTTTTGCATTGCCTTAAACAAAAATTGCTCGCCCTCTACACTGGCGGGATTACAAAATTGGGGAATCATTAGAGCCATGCTTTGAAGGTAAAATTTTGTTAATTTTTTTTCAAGCACATTATAATATGCACAAAAAAAGCTTCAGAATTTCCTGAAGCTTAATACATAAAAGTTATCCGGAATATTATTTAACTTCAAGCGTAAGACCGCTACCGGCGGCATTCACTTTGACCGTTGCGACAAAGCCCGCAACTTCAAGAGTATCGCCCAAAACATAGTCGCGACCGTTTACTTTAATACTTGAAAACTCATTGCCCTGAGACTTCCTCTGCTTGAAATTAAAAATCTCATACTTGCCTTTTTTGAGGTTTGCGCTGAGCTTTATTTCAAGCCTCATATTTTTTGGAGAGCCGCTTCCAAAATCAAAACTTGGCACGCTACCGTTCTTTTCTTCAATAATAAATGAGACGTAAATATTCTTATTTGAAGTCAGAATTTTTTCGTCAAAAATCATTTCCCCTTTGAGGACAAAAAGGCTCTTGCCGATGAGGTGAATCTCTGCACCGCCTCTATCGCTTTGCGACCTAGAGGTGGTGTCTAAAGATAAGGAACAACTGATTGTTGAGCCTATTGTCATTACGGAATCCTGCAAAACAATCTTTGCCAGACCAAAGCCCTGCGTTGAATTGTCAAAGCCTGAATTCATGGAGATACTGCCGCCGATGTCAGCCTTGGCGTTTTTCAAGATAAGCTCCGTAGTTGTGCCTGCCCACCTAATTGAGTAATTGACATTGCGTTTAACGACCAAAGTTTTGCCGTCTAAAGTTGCAGTATTATAACCGTTCATCCCAAAAGATTTAACCTCAACATTGGTATCTATGAGCATGTCCGTACGAGCACGCATATTTGCGGTATCGCTCTTGCCGGGCATACCTTTAAGTGGGATTGCAGCCCCGCCTTCGCCTGTGCCGTTAAGCCAGCTTGTCGTGCTCCACTTGAAAGATTGCCTATCATCGCTGTAAGAGCCGTTCACGAATTCAAGAGCCGATGCTGCAAAGGGTAGGGCAAGCAGCATCCCAACAAGGGTAATTTTAGAAAAATCAAATTTCATGAAGGTTATGCTATGTATAACAAAAGATTTGTCAAGCAGTGTAGGCTGGCAAAATCGGAATGTAAAACAGGAAAACTCTATCTGCCGCCCCTATTGCGAGGCTTTTTTTTCTGCCTTGCAAAGTGCCCAAAGATTCTGCCTATCTTGCCTTTAATTCCGCCGCCGCCTTTTTCTTGCTGATGAAATTCTTTCTTGCGTCTTGGCTGCGCTTTTTCCCCATCTGGTGAATGGCGTGGTTTTTCACGCTTTCCGCCGCTTGGCTGGGTGTTTTGAGCGCCTCTTGCCCTGTGCTTTCTCTGGTCGCCTTTTTTCTTGCCTTCATAGACATCTTCGGCGGCTTGAGAATGGAAAGGATTTTCGTCGGCAATGGCAATTTTCTTCCTGATTATTCTTTCTATAGAGCGCAACAAAGAAAAATCTGAAGTTGTGAAGAATGACGCAGCTTCGCCAGAGGCTTCAGCCCTTGCTGTGCGGCCAATTCTGTGGATGTAAGTTTCAGGTTCTTCAGGTAAATCGTAATTTATCACCAAAGACATACCTTTGACATCTATGCCTCTTGCGGCGATATCCGTTGCGACAAGCACTTTGCATTTTTTGTCTTTAAACTCATTCAGCGCTCTTTGCCTTGCGCTTTGAGATTTATTCCCGTGAATTACTTCACCTTTATATTTTGCCGATAAAAGTTTTTTCACAACTTTGTTTGCCCCATGTTTTGTGCGGCAGAAAACCAAAGTGAGTGCATTTTCATCTTTTTCAAGATGAGAATCTATGAGGTGCTTCATCAAATCAACCTTGTTTTCATCGCTTACAAAATAGAGGCGTTGGTCGATTTTTTCCACAGTGGGCTTTTCAGGAGATATGCTGATTTTTTTAGGACTACGCACAATCTTTGAAGCCAACATCTGAACTTCCTGCGAAAGCGTTGCGGAAAAAAGCAGACTCTGACGATTGTCCGGAAGATAGGAAGTAATCTTCATGATGTCATTTATAAAGCCCATATCCAACATTCTATCGGCTTCATCAAGAACAAAAATTTCAACACCTTTGAAGGTGAATTTCTTTTGCTTATACAAATCTAAAAGCCTGCCTGGTGTTGCAATGAGAATGTCAACGCCTTTTTCAAGCGCACGCACCTGAGAGCCTTGCGGCACGCCGCCATAAACTTTTGCGTGCGATAAATTGGCGTGCTTGCCGTAAGTTGTGATTGATGAATTTATCTGTTCAACAAGCTCTCTTGTTGGGGCAAGTATTAAAGCCCTAAATTCTTTTTGCTTTGTGTGAGCGCCACGCAAAAGCTTTTCAAGAATGGGTAGAACGAAAGCTGCGGTTTTGCCCGTGCCAGTTTGTGCGCATCCGAAAATGTCTCCACCCTCAAGTACTGCGGGTATGGCTTCAAGTTGGATTGGTGTTGGCTTTGTGTAGCCGGCGTCTTCAGTTGCTTTGGTTATGCACTGCGATAATTTTAGATCGGAGAATTTTATTATAGACATTATATTTATTTGAAAGCGCAAGATACTCTTTCAAATAAAATAAATTGCAACAATATTAGTTTAATCCAACTTTACCAATTTGTAATGCCTTGTCTTTGAGGCGGCTTTAAGGCACAATTCATGTATTTTAGACTGCGTTACCTGCAAGTCGGAAATGATTTTCTGGGTTTGAGGCTTTAGTCTCATATACTCTTTAACTGCAGCAATCTTTTTATTGTCTTTAGACTTTGCAAGCAAGTCTGCGGCTTTCTGCATATATTCTGCTTCTGAAAGCGGTTTCGCATATGTGTTTGCCTTCAGATTGAAATGTTCAAAAGCCTCCACCTTTGAGACGAAAATTTTGAATTCAACCCTATATTCCAAAATGAGCTCTCCAATTTCTAGGGCATCTTTATATTGCGGGGTAGAGGTGTTTTCTGCAAGGTTTACGCCTGTCGAAAGTTCTTCGGCTTTGTATTTGCCGACTGAAATTCCGTCTATAAAAAGTTCAAAGTTTTTGCCCGACAAATTTGTGATGGATAAATTTTCATTATTCAAGTCTTGATAAAAATTCACATATTTTGCGGCGTCGCTTGCCATTTCTAAAACAGGCATGGGCAGGGCGTTTGCCTTGACGTCAAATTCCAAGGCGTTTTCATCTTTTCTAATTTGATAAACCGTTGCGTTTGAAGATTTGACAAGCTCTTTATTTGCTGCGTCTATGCGAATGTCGGAAACAAGGGCGGTTTCTTTAACGTCTTTCAAAAATTTGTAGGACATGAAAAATGCGCTTCTGCCTCTGGGATGAACTCTGTCTTCACCCACAACGGTAAAGGTGGGGTCTTTCTTTTGCTCTTTTGCATTTAATTCAAGCATGAAGGCGTTGAAATCAACGAGCTGAAGCCCTTTGTCGGCAGCAAGTTTCCGCAAGAATTCTGAATACTGCAGAAGCGATTCTTGTCTGCCAAGCCAAGGCTTGCGCTCAATCTGTGCTGTTTCGTCATAAATTGATGGAGTTATAGATACAACACGCACATTTTTAGCCAGCAAAGAATCTATGAGTTTTGGCATGAGCTCATAATATCTTTTATTCACCTCAATACGCTTTTCAAGAGTGGCTTGTGTTATATTATTTACTGGGTTGTAGAGCGTGTTCTCAACATCATTCATACCCAGCATTACAGTTGCGATTGTCGGGTTATATCTGAATATGTTGTCTATGCGTGAATACACGCCGCCCGTTTTGTCTCCGGAAATTCCGCAATTAAAAAAACTGACTTTATTTTGCGGAAAACGTGTTGCGTAGTAAAGCTGTATGTGCGCCATGTACTCGCCGGCGTTGGTTATGCTGTCGCCTATAAAGCATACCCTGTCTGAATCCTTGAAGAATTGGGCGTTTAGGGTTGAAGAAAAAATTGATGCTGCGGAAACAACCGCAGCACCAAAAATATTTTTAAAATATGTGGGAAATTTCATCCGCACATTATTCAATGACTTTGCCCGCAATGTCGAGTTTATAGTCAATAAATGTTGTGAGCTTGCCACGCAGCCACAGCAGCACAGTTGGCGCTTTTTCTTTGCCGTCGGGGATGGGAATTATAGGACGAATATTGTCGCAGTTGGAGTTTTTTGTAACAGCTTCCCAAGCCCAAGTTTTACCCAAATCATTTGTTGTGCCCTTGAAGATTTCATAATGACGCAAACCGTCTTTAGTGCTCAAAAGCGGCTTGTTTGTAACTGGATCTGAACTTGTTGAAATATAGACAACATTTACATTTTGAGGGTCTATTGCGCATAGCCCGGTGTAATCAGCCTCAGTCAGATAAAGCGCAGTTCCTGCAAATGCCATCTGATTTACGTGCCAATTTGTGCCATCAAAACGGGCGTAGAAGTAGCGCAAGTCATGCGTTTCATGACCTCTCAAATGGCGCAAATAGCCGTGGTCTTTTTGCACTGAAAATATCACGACAGGATTGCCGGATTTGTCTAAATTCATTTCCATAGTCCAAGCAACGTTGTCTGCATCGCCTTCAAATATGCGTGTAAATTCCGTAGGTTTGGGCCCGGCATCGTTGGTTTGCGAGAGTTTGCAAACTTCAACATCGCCGCTTTTAAACATTTTGCCGTCTTTCATGTAACCATAATAGATGCTGTTATCGTAAGCCCTTGGATGATCTTCCGTTACCGTGAAATGTATTTTTGAAACCCCGTCGGAAATATATTTTGCATAGGGTCTATTGCCATCCATTGGGGTTTTTTTAGGGTCTTTAGGGTCAAATTTCCAAATTATAAACCTGCCGCCATATTTGAAAGATTCGCCATTATCGTCCGAATAATACCAATTTGGATTATAGCCTATGGAGCGTGAAAAATTATAGATACGCCCATTTTCCGCAGAGAGCTTGTAAAGATTGTTGTAACAACCGTGTCTGGGTTCATTGGTTTTTGTGGGCTCCCAATTTGTTATATCCGACCCTGACTTTGTTTTTGCATAATACATCTTGCCGTTTCTAGATTTATCGAAAGCGTTGCCGTGGCTGCTCCAAGCGGCGAGTATGCGGCCGTCATCAAGCTTCAGAAGGGCGGGTTCGGCATGGTCGTCGCTGTTGAATTTTTCATCCATGAGCTGCGTTTTAACTTCGCCGGTTTTGATGTTCCAAGAGCTGATGTCTATATCGCCTTCGGGAGATTTCACGCTTGAAAATATGACTTCATCGCCAATTTGCAAAGCCCGTTCATCCTGATACCAGCACCATCCGCCGTTTTGTTTGAGGATTTTCCCCGTAAAGAGTTCCTGTGCGCCCACTGAAAATGCTACACTTAAGCCGATTAAAAATAAAAATCTTTTCATAAATGCGATTATTTAGGAAAGTGTTGTGTAAGTAAATTGCAAAATAAAAGACAGGTTCAAATATGAACACTATTGTCCAAATATTTACTTTGAAACCACGTTGATAGGATTGCCTTTTACCCAAGCTTCAAGGTTTGCAATGGCAATGTCTCGCAGGCGTTTGCGTGCCGCAAAACTTGCCCATGCGTTGTGCGGGGTTATGAAGCAATTTTTTGCGCTCAAAAGCGGATTGTCCGCTTTAGGCGGCTCGGTAGATAAAACATCCAAACCTGCGGCGGCAATATCGCCTCTGTTTAAGGCGTACGCCAGCGCATTTTCATCAACAAGCAATCCTCTGCTGACGTTTATCAGCCAAGCGGAATTTTTCATCAAAGCCAAAGATTTTTCATTAATTATGTTTTTTGTGGCGTCGCTTAGCGGGCAGTTAAGAGAGATTACGTCAGAATTTTTTAAGAGGTCTTCCAGCGAAATAAAATCTACATTCCCCAATTTTGTGCCCGCAGGCTTGCTGGGTGAATTGGCAATCACTTTCATCCCAAAAGCGTCAGCAATTTTTGCAATGGCTTTGCCTATTTGACCAAACCCCACTATACCCAATGTAAGCCCGGAAACTTCTGTAATTTTGCCAAGCGTGTAAGAAAAATCAGGGCACTTAACCCAGTCTCCGGAATGTACGCTGCGTGAATTTTCCGCAACATTGCTTGCAATATTCAAGATGTGCGCCCACGCCGATTGCGCCACGGAAGGCGTGCCGTAAGCGGGTATATTTGTAACGGTAATGTTGCGTTTTTTACATTCTTCAATATCTACAACATTGTAGCCTGTCGCCAGCACGCCAATGTATTTAAGCTTGGGTAGGGCATTCAATTCATCTTTTAAAAGTAAGACTTTATTTGTGAATAAGGCTTCTGCGTCTTTGGCTCTTTCAAGAGCTTCTGATGGCGACGACCTGTCATAAGTCTTCAAATTACCAAGCTTTTTCAGCTCGGCAAAAGAAAGGTCGGATTGTAAAAGTGTGTGGGAATCTAGTACGACTATATTCATGTTTATTTTAAATTTAAAAGTTTTCTGAGTTCCGCAATGGTTTTAAGCGCTGCGTCATTGTCTTCTAGATATTGCATATCTACGTGTGCGCCGATATATTCAGGGTGATAAATTATGCAGGGCTGGTTTTTAAAACGTTTTGCTCTTTCATCCCAACCGTCGGCGGCATTGTTCCAACTAGAACCGTTTGCAGCCTTGATACGCTCCGCCTTTATAGTCGGGTTGTAGTTGACAAAAACTTTCCAGATATTTGCAATTTTGTCATTGCGTAAAGCTATATAATTTGCGGCGTATTCACCCCTTGAAAATCCTGTATAAACCACCAAATTTTCATCTGCGCCAAAGTTTTCTACGGCGTCTTTAAGGGCAAGCAGACAATATTCTGCGGTTAAATCCGGATCGCCCCAAGCGTTGAATTGCTCACGCTTGGCGTCTTTTGAAACAAAGGGCAAGTTGATTGCTATGATGTCTTTGCCCCTTGTAAGGCCGCACGCCAAATTGCCCTGATTTGTGTAACCGGTAGAGTAACAAAACGCCTTTTGATTATAATAAACATTGCCGGTATATTCCATGATAACGGGGTACTTTTTCCCTTTCTGCCAATTATCGGGCAGGTATATTACGTGTTTAACTTGGCTTGATTTGTATTCTGGCAGTGTTCTATAAAATCTGTCGCCGGCTTTTGGATTTTTTGTTGTGATAATTTCAGGCGCTCTATAACGCTTTGAAAGAGCCTCATTGTCCAAAGCCCTAAGAGGCTCGCCAGAAGTTCTTATGCTGTGAATTTTAATTTCAATGGGGTTTTTATAGATTTGTTTTTCGTTATCTGTAAAGGGTTTAAGGCGGTTGAACACGATTTCCACGGAAGATATTTTTGAACGCTCCACACTGTCAAAAATTGCGTCTTTGCCTTTAAATCTGGTTTCCAAATCTATCTTGAATTGTTTGCGTTCTCCGATATCTAGGGTGCATAACACATCAGGATTTTCCACCGTTGCGCCGCTAAAACCGCCCTTAGAGAGCGCCCAAAGCGAGAAGGCTATTTTTGTTTCGCTTAAGTTTTCTATGTCAAATTCTATAAATTTTTTGTCCGTAAAATCCCAGTGTGATTCTTTGGGTTGCAACTTGAATTTTGGCATATTTTCTGCGGGTAGGCAGGCTATGGATAAAAATTTCGCACTTGGTTTAAATGTGCAAGATTCAGTTTCAATTTTATATTTTTCAAAACCTATTGCGTCTGCGCCAAGACGCAAAAAAAATATTAAAAATAGAATTGTTGAGAGTATTATTTTCATGGCTGATTTTGGTTTGCTGATTTTGCTATTTCTGAAATTTTTTGCATCACTTGTAAAATGCGTGGCCCTGGTATTGAGACTAAGTCTGAATCCAAAAAGTATATGCGCTTGTTTTTGACCGCCGCCGTGTTTTTCCAGACGGAGTCGGCATTGTATTCTGCGATGATTTTATCTTCATCATCGTCCGACTTCTTTTCAATAATCAGAATTTCGGGGTTGGCTGCTATGATAAATTCCCTCGACAGTACGGGCCAAGCATTCCTGCTTTGAGATATGTTTTCCAATCCGCATGCTTCCAGCGCCTGACCCACATAAGAAGTTTTGCCAGCCGACATTTTTCCAAACATTACCAAACTTTTTTTAATTTTATATGAAGACTTTTTTTGCGCTTCAATAAAATCGGTAATTTTTTCAGACAAAATTTTTGCTTGGCTTTCCTTCCCCAAAAGTTCTCCCAATAAAATTATGTCTTTGGGAATATTGTAGAGGCTTTCTTTGTGGAGTAAAAAACATTTGAATTTTAGCGTCTGCAACTTTTTTAAAAGCGCATCATTATTGAGATTTGGCAATATCAACAAATCAGGTTTTAGGATTAAAATTTTTTCATAATCGGCGTCAAACATTCCTCCAATTTTGGGTTTGTTTTCAGCATCAGGCGGAAAGCGGCAGTATCTGGAATTTGCAACAAGACTATTCTCTGCGCCGATAGCGTATATGATTTCTGTAATACTGGGGCAAAGAGTTGCAACTTTGAGCGTTTTTTTATCTACGTCAAATTCATTGCCCAAGCTATCCTTTATTGTTTCGGAAAAAAGTATTTTGCCAAAATTAAAAAACAGTAAAAGTGCCAATAGTAAACGCATCAAAGACACTCAAACAGATATGTTGAAAAATTTCAAGATTAAGACTTGGAATCTTTCAAATAAACATACCAGTAAAGTGCGCCCACAAAAAATGCGCCGCCTACAAAATTACCCAGTGTTGCCGGTATTAGGTTGATTTCGGCAAAATCTAAAAATGTAATTTCAGCCCCTGTGTAAATGGCGGCGGGTATGAAGAACATATTTGCTATTGAATGCTCATAACCCAAAGTTACAAAAAGCATGACAGGAACCCAAATCCCAAAGCATTTGCCGATTACGTCTTTTGCCGCATAACCCATCCATGTCCCAAGACAAACCAGCCAATTTGCGCCAATGCCCTTCAAAAATATCGTAAAGAAATCTTGATTCATCTTTGCTATTGAAAGGGTATGCAGATAAGTTTTCACGGAGTCTGCGGCTAATAAATTTGTTTTATACGCCATGAAATACGCCACAAACTGCGCACCTAAAAAATTAAAAACATAAGAAAGCAAAAGCACCCAAAGCAAAGTTCTAAACTTTATCTTTTTTTCAAGGCAAGGCAGGGCAAGACCGGCGCAGTTGCTTGTAAATAAATCCGCCCCGGCTATCGACACCATCATGAGCCCGATTGGAAAAAGCGCACCAGCCACAAATTTTGCCAAGCCCAAATTATCGTGATAAAAGTTCGGCGAATTGCCTATAACTACAACAGTCAAAAGCCCCCCAAATGAAATAAATGCGCCGCCCAAAAAGCCTAGAACTGCAAATTTTTTGAAGCATGTTGCGGCTTTATCCATAGCTCTGCAAGAAAAGTATTCTGCAATTTCTTTTGGTGTTTGTGTGCTCATAATCAACTAATATATAATGGCATGAGGGTTGAAAGTGTTAAACTTATAAAGAAAAAATGATGATTTTGACAACTAATAATGCAAGCATAAAAAAGCCCCTCAAACGCTTTGTTTGAGAGGCTTTATAAATGGTGGGCGATGCAGGACTCGAACCTGCGACATCCTGTGTGTAAGACAGACACTCTAACCAACTGAGTTAATCGCCCGATAAATTTAAGCCCATCACACTGTAGTTTGTTTTTTATAATTCAAGCTTTTTTTTAGAAAATTTTTGAAAACTCAAATTTGCGCTTGGTTATTGACAAGCAGAATATTGAAAACAGAATAGATGGGAATTATACGTCATGAAAAAATCAATATTCCTATTTGCTTTTGTTTTCATTTTCCTCCTGCAAAGTTTTGCGGGTCCTAAATTCGTTTTTCTTTTTATAGGCGACGGTACGGGTATTGCGCAAAGAATGCTCGCCGACGAATTTATGCGTCGAGAAACCGGAGAGGGAATTTTTATTAATACTCTGCCAAATAGGGCTATTACAATAACTCGTTCGGCAAATTCTTTTATTACTGATTCTGCGGCTTCGGGCACGGCTATTGCCACCGGCAAAAAAACAAACAACGGCTGGATAGGCATGTCGCCAACAGGCGAACGCTTGGAATCTGTTGCAACTTTTGCAAAAAAACAGGAGAAAAAGGTGGGGATAATTAGCACGGTTACAATCAATCATGCAACTCCGGCGTCTTTTTACGGCTTTGTAGATAGCAGGAAGAAATATTATCAGTTGGGCTTGGATTTGATATATTCAAATTTTGATTATTTTGCCGGCGGCGGAATTGCAGATGCGGATGACTCAAAACACATAAATTATAAAGGAAATTTGTATGACTTGGTTGCCAAAGCGGGTTACACCGTGGTCATTGAAGATAATGCAAAATTTAAAGCATTGAAGCCTTCCGACGGAAAGGTCTTGGTAAGTGTTTCAAAATCGGCAATGAAAAATGTCATTGATAAAAACGACGGCGATACAACACTTGCAGACCTTGTTGCAAAGGGTATAGAACTTTTAGACAATCCCAAAGGCTTTTTCATGATGGCTGAAGGCGGTCAGATAGACACAATGTGCCACCGCAATGACGGCGCAAGTGCGCTCTATGAGGCGATAGATTTTGATAACGCCGTAAAGGTTGCGTATGAATTTTATAAAAAACATCCCGACGACACTTTGATTGTCGTAACCGCAGATCATGAAACGGGCGGCCTTACGCTGGGTCTTGGGGCAACGGGTTATTCCGTATATTATGAGCGTCTAAAGCGACAAAAGATGTCTGCGGGTGCGTTTGAAAAAGCGCTTGTTTCTTTAGCGCAAAAAGAAGGTGAAGCTTTTAACATAGATAAGGCTTCTAAATTTATCACGGAAAATTTTGGTCTTAAATTTGAGGGCGATGAAAAGAGCGACTACGCCGTATTAAACAAAGATGAAATTGAAGATTTGAGCAATAGCTACAAAAAATACGTCGATTCAAGGAAAGACCCCAAAAGATACGCAGAATCTATAAGTAAAATTTTGAGAGAGGCAATGTCTAAGCGTGCAGGCATAGGTTGGACAACAACTTCCCACACTGCGCATCCTATTGACACATCTGCGATTGGTGCGGGTGCAGAGGTGTTCAACGGGCAGATTGATAATACCGATATAGCAATTATTCTCAAAGATATGATGAGATAGTTTCTTTAAAATTTATCTAAAAACCCTAGTTTCTTGGAATTTACTCAAACGTTTGAGTAAAAGCTTGACGAGGATTAAAAAAGTCTTAGCTAATTACTTTGATTATGCAAAGCTTTGGAAAAATAACTCAAAAAGATATAGCTCAAAAATTAGGTGTATCGGTATCATTAGTTTCCAGAGTTTTGTCTGGTCAGGGTGAAAAAGTGGGGATTTCCCAATCCAAAATCAAGGCGGTTATGGACGCCGCAAGGCAGTCCAACTATGTGCCGCTTTCGGCGGCGTTGGCGCTCAAAGGCAAAAAGACCCGCACTTTGGGCATAGTCGTTTATGACTTTCATGATCCGTTTTTCGGCAAACTTATTGCGTGTCTGCAAAGTTATGCGCATAATTTAGACTACTCTTTGCTTTTGGTTGGCTTTGTGAACAGAGTCCCCGAAGCTTCAGACTTGGCGCCGCTTTACAAACACTTTGTGGATGGCATAATAATCTTGGGCAGCTACGGCAATCTGGATTGGCTCAACAACTTTGGCAACATACCCATTGTGCGCATAGGCAGGGGTGAAGATGAACGCATATCTTTTGCAATAAGTATCGACGAAAATGACGCCGCAAAGCAAATAATAAGCCATTTAAAATTGTTGGGTAAGCGCAAGTATTTTTACGTTTCCAGACACATTTCCATACATGAATTGCGCTGGCAAGCGGCTCAAAAAGAGGCTTTGGCGGTTGGCGCAACGATAATAAGAAACCAGTCTAAAAGTTATGATAATGATTTCGACGCTGGTTATGATTCCGCATTAGGCGTCTTGGAAAAAGCAGAAGATGTCGATGCTTTCATCTGTTCTACCGATGTGGCGGCAATGGGGGTTATTAAATCTTTGCATGAGCGCAGCCGTGGCGTGCCTCAAGATTTTGCCGTGGTGGGTTTTGACGATATTCCGGCGGCGGGCAATTATATTCCGTCAATTACTTCTGTGCGTCAACCTGTGGACACCTTTGCCGAAAAGGTTATGGACTTTTTGTCAAAAAACGGAAAACCTGAAACAATTAGCCAGAAAGGGGCTCTTATTATTAGAGAGAGCACCTGTTCCAAATAAATTTAATAAGGAAAATTATGCTGAATATTAAAGATAAAAATTCATGTCAGTTTGATATAGTATCGTTGGGAGAGGTCATGTTGAGGCTTGACCCTTCGGAAGGCAGAATACGTACGGCGCGCTCTTTCAAAGTTTGGGAAGGCGGCGGAGAGTACAACGTGGCAAGGGGTTTGCGCAGATGTTTTGGTCTGCGTGCGGGTCTTGTAACGGGCATCGTGGCAAATGAAGTTGGGCTTTTGCTTGAAGACTTTATTTTGCAAGGCGGCGTAAATATGGAGTTTGTAAAATGGATGGATTTTGACGGCGTCGGCAGAACCGTAAGAAATTCTTTGAATTTTACCGAAAGGGGCTTTGGCGTAAGAGGCGCTGTGGGTTGTTCAGACAGAGGCAACGGCGCAGCCTCAAAACTAAGGGCGGGCGACATAAATTGGGAAGAACTTTTTGGGGTAAGAGGCGTGCGCTGGCTGCACACGGGCGGCATATATGCGGCTTTATCGGAAACCACGCCTGAAGTTGTGCTGGAAGCTGTAAAGACCGCCAAGAAGTACGGCACAATAGTTTCTTATGATTTGAATTACAGGCCCTCTCTTTGGAAGTCTGTTGGCGGCAAGCAAAAAGCGCAGGAGGTCAATAGGGAAATTGCAAAGTACGTGGATGTCATGATAGGCAACGAGGAAGACTTTACCGCCTGTTTGGGTTTTGAAGTTGAAGGCTTGGATGAAAACATTTCCAACCCTGAAGTGGGGGCGTTTCAGAATATGATTACTTCAGTGCTCACAGCTTATCCTAATTTTAAGGCGGTAGGCACTACCTTGCGCAGCGTAAAAAGCGCATCGATAAACGATTGGAGCGCAATATGCTGGTTTGACGGAAAATTTTATGAATCTAAAAAGCGTCAGAATCTTGAGATTATGGACAGGGTAGGTGGCGGCGACAGCTTTGCATCGGGGCTTATATTTGGTTTGATGGAGCTAGGCGACGCCCAAATGGCGGTGGAATACGGTGCGGCGCACGGCGCATTGGCAATGACAACTCCGGGCGACACAAGCACTGCCACTTTGGCGGAAGTCGCAAAATTGGCTGGCGGCGGCTCGGCAAGGGTAGATAGGTAATTATATGAAAACTGAAATAGAAAAAAGAAAACTTATTGCGGTTCTGACAATTTCAGACGCAGCTTCGGCGATTCCTGTTGCGGAGGCTTTGCTGGCTGGCGGCATCAACGCTATTGAGCTTACTTTGCGTACTCCTGAAGCTTTAGAATGTATCAAGGCTGTCAGGAAAGCTTTGCCTGATATGCTGGTTGGCGCAGGCACAATACTCACACCAAAGCAGGTGTGGCAGGCGAAAGACGCCGGTGCGCACTTTGGCGTTGCGCCAGGCACAAACGCAAGGGTTATTTCTGCGGCGCAAGATGCGGGGCTATTTTTTGGCCCTGGCGTATTTACGCCTTCCGACATTGAAATTGCGCTTGAAAATGGCTGTACGCTTCTAAAATATTTTCCGGCTGCAAGCTGCGGAATGGCTCATTTAAAAGCTATGAGCACTCCATACAAACACCTTGGCGTTAAGTTCATACCTTTGGGCGGCGTAAATTTGGGCAATCTTAAAGAGATGCTTTCAGACCCAATTATTGCGGGTGTTGGCGGTTCTTGGATAGCCACGCCGGAGCGTATTTCCGCAAAAAAATATGACGAAATTAAAGAGCAGGCAAGCCTTGCTTCAAAAGTGATTGCAGAGCTTTAAAATGTCTAAATTTATTACAGAAGATTTTTTGCTTGAGAACGCTTTTTCAAAACGCCTCTTTGAAGAATATTCAAGAGATTTGCCCATCATAGATTTTCACAATCATCTGGATCCGCTTGAAGTTGCCAAAGACAAAAAGTGGGAAAACATCACTCAAATTTGGCTTTATGGCGACCATTACAAGTGGCGTGCCATGCGCTCAAACGGGATAGAAGAACGCTTTTGTACGGGCAGCGCCACAGATAAAGAAAAATTTTTAGCCTTTGCAAAAACCATGCCAAAGCTTTTGCGCAACCCGATATACCATTGGTGTCATCTTGAGCTTGCCAGATATTTTGATATTGATGATGTTCTACTCTCTCCCAAAACTGCGGAAGAAATTTGGGATAGGGCGAACGCAAAAATTCAGGCGGGGTTCAGCGCAAGGTTTTGCATAGAAAAATCAAAAGTTGAAGTTTTGTGCACCACCGATGACCCTTGCAGCGATTTATCCGCACACATAGAATCGGCAAAAGACAAAACTTTCAAGTCTAGGGTTTTGCCCACATTCAGGCCAGATAAAGCGCACGCCGTGCACAATCCTGCGGATTATGTAAAGTATATTGAAGCTTTATCAAAGGCAAGCGGCGTGAATATAAATACGTATTCAGATTTAATTTGCGCCCTCAAAAATAGGCATGACTTTTTTGACAGGGTGGGTTGCAAAGTTTCAGACCACGGTATTGAAACTATGTATTATTCAGAAGATGTTTCAGAAACTCAGCTAGACAAAATATTTAAGAAGGTCTTGGGCGGGGCGTTTTTGGATGCTGAAGAAATTGCAAAATTCAAGTCTGCAATACTTTTGGAATGTGCAAAAATGGATTATGAAAGAAATTGGGTGCGCCAGCTTCACATAGGTCCAATGCGCAACAACAACAGTAAAATGCTTGCGCAAATCGGTGTGGACACGGGCTTTGACTCTATCGGTGAATCAAACTTTGCGCTGCCGCTTTCAAAACATTTGGACGCACTTGAAAAAGTCGGAAAGCTGGGTAAAACAATTCTTTACAATATACATCCCAAAGATACAGAAATGCTTGCAACCATGCTCGGGAATTTTCAAGACTCTTTGTGCGAAGGTAAAATGCAGTTGGGCAGTGGTTGGTGGTTTTTAGACCAGCTAGACGGCATGAAACGCCAGCTTGAAGCGGTGTCGGCGCTGTCTTTGTTGCCAAACTTTGTGGGTATGCTTACGGATTCTCGTTCGTTTTTGTCTTTCCCCAGACATGAATATTTCCGTAGGATTTTGTGCAGCATTTTAGGTTCTGAAATGCAACGGGGCGTAATACCGCAAGACTTTGATTTGGTCGGCGATGCGGTAGCGAATATATCATACAATAACGCAAAAAAATACTTTGGTTTTTAAGGAGTGAAATATATGAAAGTTGGAATTATAGGTTTGGGAGCAATAGGCTCTATGCACGTAAAAAATATAGAAGCGGGCAAAGTGGCAGGCGCAGAGCTTGTGGCTGTCTGCGACGAAAAATTTATAGACAAAGAAAAATACGCCGCCTACAAGCAATATTCGGCAATGTCGGATTTGCTGGCGGATAAATCTATAGAGGCTGTCATTGTGGCAACGCCTTCTTTCAACCATTTTGAAGTTGGTCAGGAGTGTCTAAAGGCGGGCAAGCACACCTTGATTGAAAAACCCATAGGCCTTTCTTCATACGACGCAAAGCGCATTGTAGAGGTTGCCAAAGAAAGCGGCAAGCTTTGTGCGGTAATGCTCAACCAGCGCACAACGCCGCTTTATGTGCGCATCAAAGAATTGGTGCAAAGCGGCAAGCTGGGTAAAATCAACAGGATGTCTTGGTTTATGACAAACTGGTATAGGCCGCAAATTTATTTTGATTGCAATCCGTGGCGAGGCACTTGGAAAGGTGAAGCCGGCGGTGCGTTAATAAACCAATCCATACATAATATAGACATATTTACGTGGATATTTGGCTTGCCAAAGACTTTGCGCGGCTGGTGTAAATTTGGCAAATATCACAACATAGAAGTTGAGGACGAAGCCACCGCATACTTTGAATATGCCGACGGTATGACCGGCGTGTTTTCCACTTCAACAGGTGAACACCCTGGCACAAACAGGTTTGAAATAGCCGCAGACAAAGGCTTTTTGGTTGCAGAAAACGGCAAGCTGAAAGTTACAACTTTTGACAGTTTAAGCGATTATACGCTAAACACAAAATATATATTCGGCTATCCTGAAACTGCGGAAGTTGAAGAAACTTTTGCAGACAACGGTGCGCAACATAGCGGCGTATTGACAGATTTTATCACGGCAGCTTCCACAGGCGCTGCCTGCGCTTATGAGGCTTCGCAGGGGTATAACTCTGTCTGCATGGCAAACGCAATTTTGCTATCCTCTTGGACAAATTCGGACGTTACATTCCCATTTGATGATGAAAAATATCAGGAGCTTTTGGCGGAAAAAATTTCAAAATCATCATTGAAGACCGACGTACGCAAGGACGGTATTTTAGACTTTTCAAAATCATTCAGATAATCATGGCAAAACACTCAAGCGGATACGATTATGTGCCGGACGGTTCGGGGAAACCCGTCTGCGGCAAGGGTGAGTTTATTTTTGCAAGCGCAGGTTTAGACCATGGGCACATCTACGCACAGACGGCGGGTTTAATCTCGGCGGGGGCGGAATGTAAATATGTTTGGGATGCGGACAGAAATAAAATAGACGCATTTTTAAAACGCTTTCCTGATGTAAAAGTTGCAAGTTCTTTGGAAGAAATTTTGGAGGATAAATCTGTCAGGCTCGTGGCTAACGCATCAATCCCCTCAGACAGATTCGCCTTTGGCATGAATGTCTTGGAATCTGGCAAACATTATTTTGTGGACAAGCCGCCTTTTACCACCTTGGAAGATTTGGAAAGCGCCAAGAAAAAGGTAGCCCAAACAGGCTTTAAATTTATGCCGTATTTTGCAGAGCGCATACACAATCAGGCGGCGGAAAGGGCTGGCAAACTCATAAAAGAGGGCGCAATAGGCAAGGTTCTGCAAGTCTTGATTATGGCACCCCATCGCCTGTCCAAATCCGCCAGACCATATTGGTTTTTTGAACGTGAAAAATACGGCGGCATACTTTGCGATATTGGCACTCATCAATTTGAACAGTTCTTAGAATTTACGGGCGCAACAGATGCAACTATAAATTTTGCGAGGGTGGGCAATATGGGTAATCCTGAATACCCCCAGCTTCAAGATTTTGGCGAGGCTTCTCTTACAACAAATACCGGCGCATCGTGCTATTGCAGGGTTGACTGGTTTACGCCCGACGGCTTGCCTGTTTGGGGCGACGGCAGAACTTTTATTCTTGGCACAAAAGGCTATATAGAAGTGCGCAAATACATAGACTATTCAGACGCTGAAAACCCAAGCCAAATTCTGTTTCTTACAGATTCAAGTGGGATAAAACGTTTTGATTGTCGGCAAGACACCTTCCCATTTTTCGGGAATTTTATTTTGGATATTTTAAACAACACTGAAAACGCAATGACTCAGGAGCACGCATTCAAAGCTGCTGAGCTTGCGTTAAAATCTCAACAGATTGCTGAAAGTAAATAATGAGTGCTAAATCAAATAACGCAAATGCGCTTGAGTCGCAAAGAAAATTAATCTTAGACGCAAAGGCAAAAGGTAAATTACCTTTGCTTGGCGCATTCTGCAAGCTTTCCGGCCCTGGTTGGATGCAAAGTGCGACAACTTTGGGCGGCGGCACTTTGGCTTCTGCGCTTTATTTGGGCGTCTTGGGCGGCTTCGGCTTTATGTGGCTGCAGCCTTTGGCAATGATGCTTGGCATTGTAATGTTGGCTGCAATTTCTTACGTTACACTTTCAATAAAAGATAAGCCCTTGCAGGCAATCAACAAACAAATCAGCCCCTTACTCGGCTACGGTTGGGCTGGCGCTTCCATGTTTGCCTGTTTTGTTTTTTCTATGCCGCAATTTTCTTTGGCGGTTGCATCTGTTGATCAAAATTTAATGGCGGGTTTTTTCACAAACCCTCTCTATGCAAAAGTTGGCATAACTGCATTTTTTTATATTTTGGCTATGATTATGATTGGCGTCTATGCAAAGGGCGGCAGGGGTGTGAAAATTTTTGAATACTTTATCAAAGGCAGTGTTGCGGCAATAGTGCTGTGTTTCTTTGGTGTTGTAATACAACTTGGTATTTCCGGTGCGATAAATTGGGAAAAAGTTTGGTTGGGCTTTATACCAAATTTCTCTGTTTTGAGTGAGCCTTCTGAAGATTTTATGCAGCATCTTGCAACGCTTTCAGACAGCGCAAAAAGTTACTGGTCTAACTTGATTGTTGGCGAGCAAAGGTCTGTTGTGATTTCTGCTGCGGCAATGGCGGTAGGTATAAATATGACATTCTTGTTTCCATACTCTATGCTTAAAAAAGGCTGGAATAAAGACTTTAGAGAGCTTGCCATATTTGACTTGGCAACGGGTTTGTTTATCCCATTTTTACTTGCGACATCTTGCGTCGTGATAGCTTCTGCAACGCAATTTCACGTCAAGGCGGTTGAAGGTTTGGAAGACGCTAAGTGGGTATTTGTTGAAAAAAAATCTCAAGACATAATGCCTGTTCTTGCCTGCAAAGATGGCACGACGTCTGTCTGGAAGCCCGTTGATGCAACCGTTGCAGACACCGCAAAGGTGCTTGCGCTTTCTACAAAAATTAACGGCAAAGATGCGGTAATACCTGCTGGAAACCTGATAAAGTCTTATATAGACGTCTTGGATAAACGTCTGGCAAATATGCTCCCTGAAGCTGAATTCAAGGCTTTGGATTTTTCTAAAAAGGCGGAAAAATATAATTCAATTTCAAAGTCTGAAAAATTGCTGGCGTCTATGCTGGTAAAAAGAGACGCAAGTAATTTGTCTGAAACATTAGCGCCCTTGGTGGGCGACGAGGTTGCTCGTTATATTTTCGGCTTTGGCGTAATGGGTATGGCAATGAATGCGATACTTATGAATATGCTGATTTGCGGCCTTTCATTCAGCGAAATTGTGGGCAAATCAGGAAGGGCAAAGTGGCAGGTTTTAGGGTCGTCATTATTGCTTATAAGCGCAATAGTTTCCATGTTCTGGGAGGGTGCAAAGATGTGGCTGGTAATACATTCAGGCGTTATTGCCATGATATTCTTGCCCATAGCCTACGGCGCATTTTTAGTGATTATGAACAGCAAAAAAGTGCTTGGAGAGCATGCGCCAAGAGGTAAATCAAGGTTTATTTGGAACGTGCTTATGATAATGAGCGTGGGCGCATCTTCATGCGCAAGCTTGTTTGTGCTCTGGACAAAGCTAGGCATTTTTGGACCAATATTGTTCGTTTTATTCCTCATTGCCGTTATTATTTCCAACATAATTTTGCGTAAAAAAGGTAAAGTTTAATTTATGAATAATTTATTTGAAATCAAAAATAAGGTTGTGCTTTTGACGGGCTCTACGGGTATTTTGGCATCCAGCCTTGCAAAATATTTGGCAAGCCAAGGCGCAACTTTGGTCTTGCTTGCCCGCAATTTAGAGAAAATTAAACCCTTGCTTAATGAAGTTAAAACGCTTTCCGCAGACAGCATTGCCTGTGTTTGCGATGTTCAAGATAGGCTTTCTTTGGAAAATGCACGGTCGGAAATTATGAACACTTTTGCTAGGATAGACGTGCTGATAAACGCCGCAGGCGGCAATATGCCTGGGGCGGTTGTGCCGCCCGACAAAAGTTTTTTTGATTTGGATTTTGACCAGTGGCAAAGTGTGATAGACCTAAATTTAGGCGGTACGCTTTTGCCTATTTTGGTTTTCGCAAAAGTTTTTGAGGAGCAAAAACGTGGCGTAATATTGAATTTTTCTTCAATGGCGGCTCAAAGTGCTGTAATTACAAGAGTTTTGGGTTACTCAAACGCAAAGGCTAGCGTTGACAACCTAACAAAGTGGTTGGCTGTGGAGTTTGCAAAAAAAATCGGCGAGGGCGTGCGTGTGAATGCAATAGCACCAGGGTTTTTCTTGAGCGAGCAAAATAGAACTTTGCTCACAAATTCCGACGGCTCTTATACTGCAAGGGGGCAGGCGGTAATTACAAAAACACCTTTTGCCAGATTCGGTTCTGCCGATGAAATTAATGGCGCTGTGCACTATTTGATTTCGGAAGCGTCAAAATTTGTTACCGGAGTAGTCTTGCCGATTGACGGCGGTTTCTCATCATTTTCAGGAGTATAATTATGTCGGAAAAATTTTTGGAACAGGGCTTTAGATGGTATGGTCCGAATGACCCTGTTAGTCTAAAGTATATTAAGCAGGCGGGCGCTGAAAGCGTATTTTGTTCTTTGCATGAGATACCTTATGGCGAGGTTTGGGCTTTGGCGGACATTGAAAAACGCAAGGCAATAATAGAGGCGGAAGGCCTAAAATGGAGCGTGGTGGAATCTGTGCCGGTTACAGAGGATATCAAAACCAGAAGTGGAGATTTTAAGCGGCATATAGAAAACTACAAAGAGACTTTGCGTAATTTGGGCAAGTGCGGAATAAATATTGTAATCTACAATTTTATGCCTGTCTTAGATTGGATACGCACAGATTTGCATTACAAAATGCCGGACGGCTCTACTTGTTTAAAGTATGACCCTGTGCAATTTGCCGCCTTTGAGATATACTTGCTAAAGCGCAAAGGCGCTGAGGCGGACTATACGCCCCAGCAGCTTGAAAAGGCTAAAGAATTTTTTGAAGGCTTGCAGGGCGAAGGGCTTAAAAGTTTTGAGCGTTCAATTATAGACGTATTCCCCGGCTGTAAAATGGGTTTGGAGATTGAGGATGTGCGTCAGATGCTTGCAAAATACGCCGATATTTCTGCCGATGGACTCAGGGAAAACCTCAAATTGTTTTTGCAAGAAGTTGTGCCTGTTGCGGAGGAATCCGGCGTGCGTATGTGCATACATCCTGACGATCCTCCTTTTGCCGTATTGGGTTTGCCCCGCATAGCTTCAAATCTGGCGGACTTTAAAAAAATAGTTTCTTATATAGACAGTTCATCAAATACTGTGGCGTTTTGCACGGGTTCTTTGAGTGCGGGCAAGCACAACAATTTGTTGGAAATGTTTGAGGAATTGAAGGATAAAATTTATGTAACCCATCTGCGTTCCACACAAAGAGAAGCTGACGGTAGTTTCTTTGAGGCGGGGCACATAGAAGGGTCTGTGCCCATGTATGAGCTTCTTGTAAAGCTCTTAAAATTACAGCAGGAGCGTATTGCAAATGGCGGGCAAAAAATAGTTTTTAGACCCGATCACGGCAGAGATATGGCGTATGATTTGGAAAAACCTCAAACCCCAAACCCAGGGTATTCATACATCGGCCGCATGAAGGGTATGGCTGAATTGCGAGGTTTGCAGTTTGGCATATTGAAGTCTGAAAATAAAATTTAGACTTCTTTGTAATACCGTTTTTTTAAAGCAGATTGCGTTCCTTAAAAAATCCCGCATGAAATTTCAAGCGGGATTTTTTAAGTTTATTCTTAAAGGTTTTCAGTTTTTTTGCAGACAATTAAAAGCAGTGCGCAGGGTTTTAAAACAAATTCCGATTGCGGTTCTTTAAGCTCTACAAATTTAGGACTTATGGCGTTTCTATCGCCAGGCTTATTGCCCAAATTAATGTCGTCTGAAGAAAATTCATAATAGGCGCAAGCCTTGTAATTTTCAGGCAAATTCAGCTTTGCATTTTGGTTTTTAAGATGCGAACGATTGATTATTGATACGCAAATTGCACCGTCGGGACGTAAGGCAGCCGCAGAATCCAGATAGGTCAATTTTTTGTCATGAAAGCTTTTTATCGCATTTATGTCTCCATGACCTGAAAGGGTTTTTGTATTTACATCTTCGGCAAACTCGCAATCTAGTTTTGCATCCAGCTTTTTGCCGATTAACAATTCTCTATATATCTTAAAAACCTGATAAGTTGCGCTTTCATAGGCGTCTTTTTCATCAATGGTTTTTATGAGACCGTGGCCGTTTACGGGGAATATGTAGTTTGCCATACTGACATAGGGGCTCTGACGTATAAATACATTGAGCATTCCGGCAGTTGTAACAATGTCGAATTGCCTGCGGTAATCGTGGCGGTCTCTTTCATATTTTTCGCCGTTAAATTTGCTGTGGCGGGTATTCCACTCGTCTATCGTGAACGTGATTGGGTTTTTCTTGCGGCCGAATTTTTCATTGGCTTTATTGAGGTCAATAATGCTCTCGATGAGGTTGGCTTCAAATTTGTCGCTCATAAACAGACTTTTTTCAGGGTTTTCAAGTTTTGAATCTTTCATCTTTGCGCTCACATAGTAGTGCATTGAGAGTATGTCTATCATGTCTCCGCATTCATTCAATATGGCTTCATTCCATTTGAGAGTGTGGCCTACGCCTATCAAAATTAAATCGGGATAAAGACTGCGTATGGTACTTGCCCAAAGTCTTAATTTTTTTGCATAAACTTCAGGCGTTTCTTTGGTGTGGCGACCCCAAGATTCATAATTCTCATTGCCTATGCACCAATATCTGACGTTGTAAGGCTCGGCTCTGCCGTTAATTTTTCGCTTGGCAGCATAGACATTGGTGTCGGCAGAGGCGTTGCAATAATCTATCCAATTTATGGCGTCGCCCAAAGAACCACCGCAAACTGGGTCGTTGCCCATATTCAGATTGATGTAGGGGGTGATTTTCATGTCTATACACCAGCGCAAAAATTCGTCCGTACCAAATTGGTTTGTCTCTACACCGCCCCAGACAGAGCAGAGCACGGGCGGCCTATCTTTCATTAAGCCTATGCCTTTTTCCCAGTCGTACTCGTGTATGTATGTGCCGGCTGGCCAGCGCATGATTGGTATGTTTAGCGGCTTTAAAAGTTCTTTTACCTTTGGGTGCTCAGAACCGTCGGCGTTTATGAGGCCGCCGTAGATTATCTTGTCATTACAGTCTTCCAGCATTTGACCATAAATCAGGGGGTTTATCTCTGAAGCATCTTGCGGAATCGACACCGTTATTGAATTTTGCGCAAAAGTCATACCCGCAAATAGTGCGGATAATAGGGTTAAAAAACACTTTGATTTGGTCATAATGACTAAACTCATAATCTATAATTCCGATAAGTAAAGCACAAACTTGCATTTTATCTTGACTAGCATAAGCGCCAAGGCAAATGTTTATTAGATATACAGATTCAAAATATTTAGAATTTAAAGGCAAATTTATGGCAAAAGTGGATATAGAGCTCGTAAAACTAATTCTCAAAAGGGCAGATTTGGACGCACGCAAAATTGCGGACATAATAGAGGATATTAATTTTGAAGTAAAACAATCGGACGATGTGGAAAAAGTTCCGCCCGTGAAAAAACAATATGTAATGGTTGTCAGCGACCCAAATGGAAGGTTTAAGGATAACGACTATGTGGGTTGGGTTGTGCAAATTCCGGAAGATGAATCACCATCTACGGTTGTAGAAAAACTGCATGCAAGCGCTTCAGATTTCAACCAGTCTCCCAAGGGTCAGCGTCTAAAAGTAAGAAGCATTGCCGAACTTTGCGAGCACGCATCTTCAAAAATTTTTAAAGAGCACAAATTGTGGGTTAAAAACAAAGAGCCCGTCTTAATCATACCAACCAAAAATGCGATATCCGCAAAATAAATATGAGAGTTGCAACTTACGGAGAATCTGTCCTCAAGAAAAAGACTGAACAAGTCTTAGACTTCGACAGTCATCTTAAAGACATTGCAATCATGCTTAATGACACGATGATTGCGGAAAAAGGCTTGGGTCTTGCAGCACCGCAAATAGGTATTTCTAAGGCGATTTTTGTGATAGATATGCGTTTTAGGCACGATAAAGATACGCCTGTAAACTTCACTCTGGACGGCAAGAATATGCCTGTGGACATCATAATGCCTCTTTACGCCGTGAACCCCACGCTTTCCGAAGTTGACGACTTTGTTCAAGATTCAGAAGAGGGTTGTCTATCTTTTCCTGGCATTTACGCAATGGTTGAAAGGATGTACAAAATCAAGATGAATTATCAAGATTTGGACGGCCAGAAGCATGAACTTATTTGCGAAGGTCTTTTTGCCAGATGTGTGCAGCATGAGTTTGACCATCTGCAAGGCATAACTTTTGTTGATAGGCTAAATTCCAAAGAGCTTTTTAAAATTGAAACAAAGTTGCGCAAATTGCGCAAACAGACCAAGGAAGATTTAAAAAATTTGAAGTGAAACCTTTGAAAATAGGTCTTACGGGGGCTATGGGCGCAGGAAAGAGTGCGGCTTCAAAGCTATTTGTTGAATTTGGGGCTGTGGTTTTATTTGCCGATACTTTGTCTCACCACATTATGCAAACGGATGATTCCGTTAAGCATAAAATTAAGGAAACTTTTGGGGACATAGTTTATCTTAAAAACGACATTCTTGATAAATCGGCATTATCAAAAATAGTATTTTCAGACTATGAAAAACTGAAAATTTTGGAAGGCATAATACACCCCAAGGTAACGGAATTTTTGGGAATCTTTTGCGCAAATCCAAATTCTTTCAGAAATTTATTGCCCGCAAATATTGCCTTATTCCCCGATGATTGCGGGCAAGAGCCTTTTGCGGTCTTGGTTGAAATTCCGCTTCTTTATGAAAAAAGTCTTGATAAGCATTTTGATATTTGCATAACTGTTTACTGTTCTCAAGCGCTTCGCATTAAAAGACTGCAATCTCGCAGTATGTCGGCGGAGCAAATTGCCTCCAGAGACGCCCATCAATTTTCTGCACAGAAAAAAGCGGCGCTCTCAGATTTGGTACTATTCAATGAAACCAGCCTTGATTTTTTAAGAGAACAGATAGGCGTATTTGTCAAAACTAATGCAAGACGAACAAGAAAACTTAGAGATTAATCTTGAATCAAAACCCGCAAAACGCGGCAGAAAACCAAAGACCGAAACTTCAGACTCGGCGGAGCCCAAAAAAAAGGGCAGAAAAGCAAAAAATGTAGAGCAGGCTTCCGAATCTGTTTCGGAAACGCCTACACAAAATAACGACGCTTCTGAACCCGCATACGTGCCTGCGCCTTATGATCCTCATTCAGAACCCGCAAAAGGCGATGACTTTGCCTACGCTCGTTCTGATTATGACGATGAGGAGCGCAGCTCAAATTCTGATTCAGAAGAAGTTCCTGAAAGATTTTCCACCGACGACGGTGATTTGGTGCACGACAATTATTCTGCAAACGCTTCTGATGAGCAAGCTTCTGGAGATGGGTTTTCCGCTTCTGAAAATCAGGCTCAAAACCAGCAGTCTATGCAGGTAAATCCTGAAAGGCACCAGCATAATCAGCACAACAGGCACGACAGGCACAACCGCAATAAAAAGTGGAAGAATAACCAAAATAACCACGGGAACAATCCGCACAATCAAAATAGAAACCCCAATCAACAGAACAGAAATCAGCAGCAAAACAGGAACAACAATCAGAACAATAACAATCAGAATAGGAATCAGCAAAAGCCCAAAAAACCAAAATGGATGCAGGGCGTATCTTCCGTAAATAATGATGTTATAAGCCCTGCCGATTTGCCTGAAACGCCTTTGCTCAAAGATGCTGCACTGCTTGAAGCGTATCTTAATGAAAATTATGAGGCGGAAAAAGTTCTGAGTTTTGATGAGATTTATAAACTCAACATCAAAGAGCTTGCCGAAAAATTGCGGGAGCTTGGCGTTGAAAATTTGCGTACGCAAAACAAGTCTGATTTAGTTGCCGAGTTTTTTAAATTTGCAAGGCTTAACAAAAGCTATGTGAGAATCACCGGCGTTTTGGATGTCTTTGAAGACGGCTTTGGCGGGGCGGTCTGTTTTGAGAATGACTCTTATGAGCTTCGCAAAAACTGCCCTTATGTATCGCAGTCTTTCATTGAGGCAAACTCTTTGCAGCGTGGGCATACTGTGGAAATTTTAGCCGTAGCGCCAAGGGCGGACGGGCAGGAAACTTGTCCAATAGCCGTAAAGCTTATAAGCGTAATGGGCCGTGAGATTTCCGAAGTAAAAGAGCTTACGCCTTTTTCTGAACTCACCGCATATTACCCCACAACCAGAATGATTATGGAAGTTGACGAGCCTAAAAATTCCGAAACTTTCTCAATGAGGGTTGTGGATTTGCTTACGCCAATGGGGCTTGGTCAAAGGGCGCTTATAGTTGCGCCTCCCAGAACGGGTAAGACGGTTTTGATGCAGGGTATTGCAAAGTCTATCAGGCGCAACACGCCGGAGGCGCACCTTATAATTTTGTTGGTCGATGAGCGTCCTGAAGAAGTTACAGATTTTAAACGCAATGTTGACGCAGAAATTATTTCTTCAACTTTTGACGAAGACGCCTTCAGCCATGTTCATGCCGCAGAAATGGTTATAAGCAGGGCGCGCAGGATGGTTGAAGTTGGGCAAGATGTCGTTATTTTGCTGGACTCTATAACTAGGCTCGCAAGGGCGTACAACGCAATGATGCCCAATAGCGGCAAGATTCTTTCAGGCGGTGTTGAAGCAAATGCGCTGCAGAAACCCAAGCGGTTTTTTGGGTCGGCACGCAATATAGAAAACGGCGGCTCTTTGACAATCATAGGCACAGCCTTGGTTGAAACGGGCAGCAAGATGGACGATGTCATATTTGAAGAATTCAAAGGCACAGGTAATTGCGAGCTGCATTTGGACAGGTCTTTGGTTGACAAGAGGATTTTCCCCGCAATCAATCTGGAAAAAAGCGGCACCAGAAAAGAGGAGCTTTTGTATCATCAAGACGAAATGGCAAAAATTTACTCTTTGCGCAGGGCTATGAAGGGCGTCCCAAGCACCGAAGCTATGGAGCTTCTCATCAGCAGATTGAAAAAAGTGAAAACAAATATTGAATTTTTGATGAGTTTGAATAGATAGTTATACTTTCTAACCCATCTTTCATATTAAAGGAGATAATCGTGACTTCAGCAGACGACGTTGTAATACAACTAATCGAAGATAAAAACTTGGTTTCGCCGCAAAAAATCAGCGAAGCTCGTGAGGCAATAAAAGCTGAGAACGTTTCGGCTTCAGATACCGACACCAAGTTGATAGAATATTTGGTTTTAAACAAAGAATTGAGCTATGATGACATAATCAAGCTCTTGTCGGAGGAGTTTAACATAGAAATTGTTAAGCTTGAAGACATCAGTCTGTCTGACGAAACAAAAGCCTTAATCAGCAAAGACGATTGTAAAAAGCATTGCGTAATACCTCTTACTTTAGATAACGGCAGGCTGGAGCTTGCCCTTTGCGACCCGATGAACATGGATTATATAGATAATCTTACCCATGTGCTCGGCGTTACAATAGACCAAAAGCTGGCAAACCCTGATGAAATAATCAAGGCTATTGATGAACAGTACGGTGTTGACCACTACTCAGGCATGTTTGAAGGCTTGGAAGGCGATGCCGCAAGCCTCATGGGTGGCGACGCTAAAAACGTCTCCGCAGAAGAAGCGCCTATAATACGCTATGTGTATAAGCTTATCACAGACGCCGTAAAGCGCCGTGCTTCCGACATTCATCTTGAGCCGCTTGAAAAACGTTTCCGTGTACGTTACCGCATAGACGGCGTTTTGCTTGAGGTTGAAAACCCTCCAAAGCGTTTGCAGCCTTCAATACTTTCACGTTTGAAGCTCATGGCAAATATTTCCATCGCTGAAAAGCGTGTGCCTCAAGACGGCCGTATTCAGGTAAATTACAACAACAAAGATATAGACTTGCGCGTATCCAGTTTGCCTACGGTTTATGGCGAAAGTATAGTCATGCGTATTTTGGATAAAGAAGGTTTGCGCTTGGGTCTTGTTGAGCTTGGCTTTTTCTCTGATGACCAGGCAACGTTCCAAAAAATTGTGGGCATGGCAGACGGCATATTCCTTGTTACTGGGCCTACGGGTTCAGGTAAATCCACAACTCTTTATTCCGGTCTTAATGTCTTAAACAAACCCGACAGGAAAATCATCACCGTTGAAGACCCTGTTGAATATCAGATGGGCGGCATAAACCAAGTGCAGGTGCGCAAAGAAGTTGGCATGACATTTGCCGCAGCCTTGCGCTCCATGTTGCGTCAAGCGCCGAACATAATAATGATAGGTGAAATTCGAGACTTGGAAACTGCAGAAATTGCAATCAACGCCTCACTTACGGGGCACATGGTTTTCAGTACGCTCCATACCAACGACGCCCCCAGTGCGGTTACTCGTCTGGTTGATATTGGTGTAAAGCCGTTCCTTGTCAGCGCCTCTTTGCGTGCGGCTTTGGCGCAGCGCTTGGTGCGCAAAATTTGCACGCAATGTAAAGCGCCGTCAAACCCTGACGTGCGCGCTCTTGAAGCGTTGGGCATAAATGAAATTGACGCTGCCGGCATTACGTTCTACGCAGGTACTGGGTGTCCAAAGTGTAACGGTGTTGGCTTCAAAGGCCGTATGGGTATATTTGAAATATTCTTGGTCAATGAAGAAATCCAGCAGATGATTTACGAGGGCAGAACTCTTGTTGAACTCAGGCAAAAGGCACGTGAGCTTGGTATGCGTACCATGCGTGAAGACGGTGTCAGAAAAGTTTCAAGCGGTCTTACAACCGCAGAAGAAGTCCTCAAAGTTACAATGAACGAAGCAGACTAATTTTAAAAAGGCAAAAAGATGTTTGAAGACCATAATGATTCAATTTACGAAATCTCACTTTCAGCAAATCTCTTAGACAAAGTGCAGTTGGATGAATTTAATGAGACTAGGCTAAATACAGGCAAGAGCTTGGCAGATGCCATTGTTGACAGTTCTTTGGTGCAAAAGTCTGAACTTTTGCAAGCAGTGGCAAATTATCTTAGTTATGAATGTATGCTTGTGCCCCCCTCTGAAATTGAGGAGGCGCTTTACAAGCTGATACGTCCTGAACTTGCTCGCAATTACGGCGTTGTTCCGATTAAGGCAACTGATACGCAAATCTCATTTTTGGCGAAAGACCCATTTAATAACGCAATTATTGACGATCTGACTTTCACTTTAAATAGAGACATCAACCTTGTTGTTACAGACCCTGATTTTGTGGACACTCTAATCAGGAATTGCTACGGCGAAGAAATTACAAGTATGGACGACATACTTTCTGAAATCGCCGGCGTTGATTTTGATGAAGACGGTAGCACTCAGGATATTGCCAGCATGGCAAATGAGACGCCCATTATACGTTTTGTAAATCTGATTTTGCAGCAGGCAATTAAAGACAAGGCTTCAGACATTCACTTTGAGCCTTTTGAAGACCAATTCAGAATACGCTATCGTATAGACGGCGCTCTTTATGAGATGGCGCCTCCGCCTAAAAATCTGGCTTTGCCTGTAATTTCCCGTGTGAAGGTTTTGGCAAACTTGAATATTGCAGAACATCGCATACCTCAGGATGGTCGTATCAAGCTGACAATCTCTGGCAGACCTGTGGATTTGCGTGTTTCAACGCTGCCAACGCAATTCGGGGAAAGTGTGGTGTTGCGTGTTCTTGACAAAAGCGTTGTAAGTTTAGATTTAGACAACCTAAGTATGTCTGAAGAAGTAATGCAAGATATCCGCCGCCTTGTGCGTTTGCCAAACGGCATATTTATTGTTACAGGGCCTACGGGTTCTGGCAAAACCACCACTCTTTATTCCGCTCTGCGTGAAGTAAACACTATAGACATCAAGATTCTCACTGCCGAAGACCCTGTTGAGTATGAAATTGACGGTATCATGCAAGTGCAGATAAACCACCATGTGGGCTTAGACTTTGCCAGAAGCTTGCGCTCTTTCTTGCGTCAAGACCCTGACAAAATAATGGTCGGTGAAATTCGAGACCTTGAAACCGCACAGATTGCCGTGCAGGCGTCTTTAACGGGCCACGTTGTTTTGGCAACTTTGCATACTAACGACGCTCCTGGCGCAGTTACCCGTCTTATCGACATGGGTTTGGAGCCGTTTCTTATATCGGCATCTCTTGAAGGCGTGTTGGGTCAGCGCTTGGTGCGTCGCATTTGCAAATCTTGCAGAATGGCTTATGAGCCAAACCAAGAGCTTATTGATATGCTCGGCGTTGATCCTGTGGAAATTGCCGACAAGCAATTTTTCTTGGGCAAGGGTTGTCCTGAATGTTCAAATTCTGGCTACAAAGGCAGGCAGGGTTTGTTTGAACTTCTCACGGTCAACGACACATTGCGAGACCTCATTACAAATCGTGCGCCAACTTTGGTGATAAAGCAAAAGGCAATAGAGCTTGGCATGCGCACTCTGCGCGACGACGGTCTGCGTGCAATTTTTGACGGCGCAACAACGGTTGAAGAGGTATTAAAATATACTTAATACTTGAAATTTTAAAAAATACTACTAACGTTATCGAATCTAACAAGAGGTACCCCTAATGGCAACAGCACCACAACAAACAGCTCAACCAAAGGCAAAAAAGGCTAAAAAACCTTTACTCGGTACTGGCGTGACAAATGAAAATGTTACAATTTTCTCTCGTCAGCTAGCTACACTTTTAAAGGCGGGTTTGCCCCTTTTGCGCTCACTGGAGGTTATCGCAAATCAAGAAAAGAACGTGTATTTTAAAGCAATTCTTGAACAAATTTGCGAAAACGTAAAAACAGGTAATAAATTTTCTGAAGGTCTGCTTCAGCACCCAAAAGTTTTTGACAAGCTCTACATCAACATGGCTCGTGCGGGTGAGGCCGGTGGCGTGTTGGACGTTGTTTTAGACCGTCTGGCAACTTTCCAGGAAAAAGCTATGAAGACAGTCAACAAGGTCAAGGCTGCCATGATTTATCCTATGGTTATCATGACTGTGGCGGTTGCCATTGTTATAGTTTTGATGGTCTTTGTTGTGCCAAAGTTCCAGCAGATATTTAGCGATATGTTGCACGGCAAATCTTTGCCTTGGCTTACCCAAAAGGTTATAGACGTATCAAAATTTGTGGAAGAACAGTTCATTGCCACAATAGGCATAGTTGCAGTTTTGGTAATTGGCACCAAGTTGCTCTTTAAAACAAAATTTGGACAAAATGCTTGGGATAGGTTTGTACTTTACGGACCAAAAATCGGCGACATGATTATGAAGACTACAATCGCCCGTTTTTCCAGAACATTTGGTACTTTGCTTTCTTCAGGCGTTCCAATTTTGGAAGCTCTCAGAATTACCGAGGGCACTATTAAAAACTCCGTGGTTTCAAAAGCCCTGATGAATATTCATGACCGTGTTAGGGACGGTGAATCTATCACAGTGCCTTTGCGCCAGCAAAATTTGTTTCCTACCATGGTTACAAGTATGATAGAAGTTGGCGAAGAAACAGGTCAGTTGCCTGAAATGTTAAACCGCATTGCGGACAATTATGATGAAGAAGTTGACAATGCCGTTAGCGGTCTTACGGCTGTTATTGAGCCTATAATGATAGTGTTCTTGGCGGTCGTAGTGGGTACTATCGTTATTGCGCTTTTCTTGCCAATTATAGAAATCATCAAGAGCCTAACGGGTTAGAGCACCCCTAAAAATTTACGAAACTTTAAAACTAAAAAGCCCGAAAATTTCGGGCTTTTTTTTGTGCGTTGAAAGATTTTTAATCCAGATTAAATATCCAAAACCAGACCATATCTTAAATTTCTGTACGTGTGATGAAGTTTATCCATCTTTAAAAATTTAAGAAATTCTATTGTGCATATAAAGCCTGCCGGCAATATGTCCGCCCTTGTAAATGGGATGTTGTAACGTTTTACACGCTCTAAAGTTGTCATGCTTGCAACTGTGTTCAAGAAGCGTTCAAAGTCTGCAAGAGTGATTAAATTAGTGTCTTTATATTCCATATTGAGCATGTATCTGGCTGCGGAAATTGCGCCGCCAGAACCTACAACCACATCTGAAATATTAAAATCATGCTTTTGAATCAGCCTGCTTTTACAGTAGTCCGACATCTCTTGTATAGTTTCAGCACTAAGTATCGAATTTGTAGATTCAAATATCTGTGAAAGCCTGTACGCCCCGATGGAAATGCTGGATTTTGAAATTATATCAAAATGTCCTGCTGAAGTTTTTGAGGCATACACCTCTTCAAGGCTACCACCGCCAAGGTCAATATAATTAACACGTTTAAAATCTGGGAGCATTGGCTCAGTCATTGCGCCGAAGAATGATGTTATTGCCTCTCTATCGCCGCTAAAAAGCTCAATTTTAACGCCAGTTTTTTTCAAGATTACTTCCGAAATTGCATCAAAAGCGGCAGATGAGCGCAAGGCGGATGTCCCCGCAGCCCGCACAGAAAAGTCTTCTGAATAGAGTTTTGCCTTATCAAGAAAACTTTCAAAACTTTCAGAGATAATATCTGCAGCGTCGTCAACCAAGCCATCTTCGGCGGAAATTCTTTTATGTATGGTTTCTTCAAACTTAACATCAACAGTATTCTTGCCGGACTTTTTTGCCAAGAGGCACTTGATGCTGTTTGAACCTACGTCTATTGCCAATATATCCATTATAATTTGAAATCTGATGGCGCTATAATCGCCACAAATTCACCTTTCGTGTTGGATTGTTTAAGACTTTTTTGCACATCGCCCAAGCTGCCTACAAAGAATTTTTCGTAGAACTTTGAAATCTCTTTGGCAATGCAAACTATTCTATCTGCGCCCAAAACTTCAAGTGCGTCGTCAACGAATTTTTCAATGCGGTAGGGCGATTCGTAAAATATCAGCGTCTGGGCATCATCTTTATGTTTTTCAAAAAAAGTTTTTCTTGCAGAAGTTTTTGGCGGTAAAAAGCCTGCAAACAAAAATGAATCGCTGGGAAGCCCAGAGGCGCTTAAAGCCGCAACAAATGCGCAAGGACCGGCGATTGGGGTAACGGTTAGGGATTCTGCCCTGCAAGCCCGTACCAATCTAAACCCCGGGTCGCTAATGCATGGCGTGCCTGCGTCTGAAACAAGGGCTATATTTTCACCGTTTTTTAAACGTTCTAACAGATGTTCTGAGGCGGATTTTTCCCTATTGTCTTCATAGACAAACATGGGTTTTACAATTTCAAATTTATTAAGCAGATTTGCCGTTGTGCGCTTGTCTTCACAAGCAATAATATCGCAAGATTTAAGCGTTTCAATGGCTCTCGGGCTCATCTCAGAAAGGTTGCCTATGGGGGTTGCAATAATGTATAAAGTTCCTGAAGACATAATAAAATTAAAAGATGCGGTACTCACGTTCCACTCTAGTACGACTAGATAAAAATTCCTTTATAGGCAAGAAATATTCGCTTTCAAACTGATTTTCACTCACTAGGTCTAAAAGCGGGGTGATGACAAAATTTCTTTGCATCCATCTGGGGTGTGGCAATGTTAAATAGGGCGTATTAAGTGTTTCATTTTCAAAAAATATTATGTCTATATCAATCTCTCTTGGCGCATCTTTAAAGGGTTTTGAGGTTCTGCCTAAAGAAAATTCAATTTTTTTTGCAAGGCTGATAAGTTCAGATGGCGTTAGATTTGTCTTTGCGCTTATTGCAGCATTTAAAAAATCACCCTGATCTAAAAATCCGGAAGGGGTTGTTTCATATACTTTTGATTTTGCCAAAATCTGCATGTTTTCTGAAAGCGCTAAAACTGCGGAATTCAAGTAACCATGCCTGTCTCCTAGGTTTGACCCCAAGGCTAAAACCACTTGCTTCATTTTATGTAATTTGCTCTTTCTCTGGAAATTTTTACAGAAATTTCTTCAAATTCAAAACCCACATCCACATTGCATTTTTCAACCTCTACATCCGCTTTCAAAAGGTTTGGAAATCTTATAAAAAGCCTTTCAGCAATCATGTCTGAGAGTTTTTCAATGAGCCTGACGCTCTTGCCTTTAATAACGCCTTCTACAATACCCATGACAGATGGGTAATCTATGGTGTCTTCCAAATTGTCATTTTTACATGCTCTAGAGAAATCCAAATATAAATCCAGCGAAATTTTAAATAGATTGTCTTGCTCCAACTCGGCGGCAAAACATCCGTGCTTCCCCATGATTTCCAACTTTTTGATGCTAATTTTATCCATTTATTTTGTTATTGAGATTTTTATAAATATTAAATGCAGCTTTAGTTTCCCTTATGCTATGCACTCTAAAAATATCTGCGGAATTATTAAAAAGGGCGTAGGCATTTGCGATAGATGTCTCTAAATCACGATTTTCAGGAGTATTGCAAAGTATGTCAGAGAGCATTCTTTTTCTGGATATTCCCAACAAAATTGGAAGATTTAAACTCCTAAATTCATTAAGTCGTCTTAGCAAAATCCAATTTTGTTCCAAATTTTTGCCGAAACCAAAACCAACATCTATGATGATTTGATTTTTTTTAACACCGGCAGCAGCGCAAAATTCAAGGCTTTCAAGAAGGTGTCCTTTAACTTCGTCTATAATTTCCGCATCAAATTTTTTGCAAGGCAAATTGTCCATCAAAATTATTGGGGCTTCAAACTTTGCAGCCATTTGCGGCATGGAAAATTTAGAGGCGAATCTGCCGCCGGAAACATCGTTAATAATATCTGCGCCAAGCTCTATTGCCCTTGCGGCAACATTGGGCTTGTAAGTATCAATGCTCAAAGGGATGTCGTGAAAATTTTTGCGAATCTCAATTATTAGAGGCTCAAGACGCAGTAATTCTTCCGCCTCATCGACTGTGTTTGCGTTTGGCCGTGTAGATTCCGCACCTATATCAATGAGGTCTGCGCCTTCAGAAATCATTTTTGAAACTTGTTTTATTGCCGCATCAATATCTGAAAATTTACCACCGTCTGAAAATGAATCTGGAGTTAGATTGAGTATTCCCATCAAAGCAGGATTGCTCTTAATGTCTGGCAGCTTTCTGTTATGCGGGCTTTGCCAACTCATTTTTTTTGCTCCTCAAAGGCTTGAAGCTTTTTTATAAAGTCTAAAATTTCCTTTGAATTTGCAGACGAGTTTAAGGTTTTAAGGGTGTCAATGGCGTTTTTAAAATCTTCCAAAAGTATGTAGGCTCTTGATTTTAAAAGCATTGCATTGTAAAAATATGTTTGAGATTTTGCCGCAGAAGCAAAGCAAGTAAGGGCTTCAATAGCATTTGAATTTTGCAGCTTAATTTTGCCAAGTTCAAAATTGGCAAGCGGGTTTGAGTCATCTCTTTGAAGAATTTCTTGAGCAAGCGTTTCAAGCTCTTTGCTTTGAGGGTCTTTTAAAGATTCCGCAATCAATCTTATTTCAAGGGCTTGCAAGGAGTGTTCCGCATCCAAATTTTTTTCTAGAAATATTGCAAAATCTTCCGCATGTTTAAATTCATTTTCATGGTAGATGAGCCGTGCAATATTTAAGAGCTTATCAGGCGAAATTGAAGATTTTTCGGCAAGCAAAGCTTTTTTGTAAAGAGCTAAAGCTTTGTCATACAATTTAAGTTTCAAATAAATGTCTGCGGCATTGATGCCGAATTTTTGTACGTCTAAACCCAAAAGCTGTGCGCTTTCATAGACGCTCAATGCGGAAGAATAATCGGAAATTTCAAGGTTTGAAAGAAATAGATATTCCCAGGCGGGCAAAAACTTTTCGTCATTTTTTAACAGGTTTTGCGCTAAATTTTTTGCCTCATTAAAATTTTTCAAATTATATAAATTTGCAGCCTTTAGCAAAAGTACATCTTTAGATTCAGGCAGAAAAATAAGCGCCTGATTGCAAGCCGCCAAAGATGCTGAATAGTCTTCATGATTAAAATGCAAACGGGCGATTTCAGAGAGCATCTGTGCATCCGTCCCGCCCGAAAGCGCCAAGGCTTTTTTTACCATTTCAAAAGCGTCCGGAGAATTTGTGTTGAGCAGGCAAATGGCAAGGTTTCTGGCTGCTAGATAAAAATCTTTGTGTAATTGCAAAGCTTTTTTATAGAGCTCTATTGCGGATGCAAAGTCGGCGGCGTTTGCTTTTAAATTTGCCAAATTGAAATAGACTATTGCGCCGCATTGAGCATCTTCCAAAGCGTCTGTCAAAATTTTTATTTTTTCTGAATCGGCTTGAGCGTTTTCAAACTTTTTTAGAACCTTTGCATCAAAAGCGCTCATGACCGGCTCTGTGGCTGCATGAACGCTAAAAGCCAAAGCCGCAATTATGAAAAAGCTAACAAATAAAATTTTCATTTTGAAATTTTAAAAGGTATTGGAAGGATGAATTTTGCTTTTACCGCTTTGCCATTTTTAATTGGGGCTTCATATCTGAATGAATGTAAAGCCTCAAGGGCGCTGTCTGTAAAAAGTTTGTCTGTGGTGTTTAAAACCTCTAATAAACGTGTAGAGCCGTCGATGTCTATAATTACGCTTAAAAGCACTTCGCCCTCTATGCCTCTTTTCAATAATTGTGCAGGGTATTTGATTGTGGTCTTTGAAATCAGTTTAGGGGTCTTATCAAGCTGATTAAACTCAAAAGTCAGTGTGTCGGCACTAATGTTAGAGTCAGAAAGGTCTGATGTGAAACTACTACCCAAGATGTTTCTGGGTAATGCTGTTGCAGCAGCAAATACAGATGGGCTGGCAATTTTAGAGATTCCCAAATTTGTGCCCGCCAAAGTTTTCAAGGGCATTGGGTTTGGCATTGAAGCAAGTAAAGTGTCAGCACTTTTAACATCTGAATTTTTTTTAGACTCAGGTTTTTTTTCTGCAGAAAACACTTCCGTAAGGCTAAGCATTTCATGCGCCTTTCTTTCAATCTGAGAGCTGGAAAGAAGCGCAAACACGGCAAAAGTAATCAGCAATGCAAAGACAAGGCTTTTTAGCTTTATGGCAAAATTTTCTTTGGCTGTATGTGTTGCAAGCGTCATTTTCTTTTTGATGAAATATAAATTTTTGTAGCTCCGTTTTCTTTAACGCAATCCATAACATCTACAAGTTTTTGGACAGGCGCATTGGCGTGCGCTTCAAGAATTACGGAGAACTCTTCCCCAGTAGAGTACGGTGAAAGTTTTTGCGCCAAGCTTTGCAAATTCAAATTTTCTGAATTGAAAAACACCTCGCCAGATTCGGAAATTTGTATGGTAATATTTGCCTTGTTTAAGACTTCCGACGTTGTAGATTCGGGTTTGTCTATGAGCAAGGCACTCGTGTCCGCAAAAGTCATCGTTACTATAAAAAATATCAGAAGTATAAAAATTACGTCGATTAAAGGCGAGATATTTATCACTTGGGCGGAATCGGACTCATCAAAATTTGGGACTCTTAAACTCATATCAAAGAACCTTTCTTGAGAAGCGAGGATTCATACTTGCTAAGTTTTACGAGTATGCGCTGTATTATTGAACCTGCGCATAACGCCATAATTAGTGCCGGTATTGCAATGCTAAGTCCGGCTTGCGTTGTGATAAGGGCTTTGGATATGCCTTCTGAAACTGCGCTTGAACTTGTTTGAGAGGCTGCGCTAATTGAAATCATCATCCCTGAAACCGTGCCCAGCAACCCCAATAAAGGGCTTATCCCGGAAAGGATTTTCAACATTTTTAATTTTGAATTGACGCCTGAAAGCATGCAACTGCGCAAAGCCGCAAAGGCGGTCTTAACTTCCGCAGAGGTTAATGTTTTATTCGATGCCGTTGTACTTTTAAATCCTGAAGAATTTATGAAATCGGAAAATATTTTTTCAAAATGTGAGGGACTTTTTAAATTTTTATAATAACCAAGCAAGAGTAAAACGGTGTCAACACCGAGGTAGTATATGTAGATGGAAAGGGCGGCTAGCGGTAGCATCAAAGGCCCGCCCGCCGCAAAAAAATCAACAATATTGTTTAAAAGCTGTGGCACGTTAATTTTTGATTTTAAAAGAATAACCCAAAAATCCAGATGCGATTTTTTCCATTTCAGACATAATGCTCTTGGCACGTTTTGTCAGAAATGCGTGTATTACAAGGCTTGGTATCGCTATCATAAGACCATATTCTGTGGTAATAAGGGCTTCACCAATGCCTTCACTAAGCATGGAAGCATTGCCCGCCCCGCCCATGGAAAGATTGCCGAAGGTTTTTATTATGCCCGATACCGTCCCCAATAAGCCTAGCAAAGGCGATATTGCCGCAGTGATAGAAATAAAACCAAGCATGCGATAAATTTTTTCACCGGACACAAGCATGTACTCATAGGTGATTTCTTCCTGAATGTTTTTTTCTGCCGAGTGGTTTTCTATTAATTCTTTTAGCATAGCGGAATAAATATCAGGCTCACGCCTTGCCAGATTTTCCGCCTTTGCTAAATTGTTGGAATCAATGTTTGAACATATCTCAATAACAAGGTTTGGGCTTGCTTTTCTGATGCTAAATATTTGAAAGCATTTGTAGATTGAAACTACAAGCGCAAGCACGCCAAAACCCATTATTGGCCACATCCAAATGCCGCCCGCTTTAAATTTTTCCAGAAAACCCATGTCGGAAATTGATGCGGAATTTTCTTTTCCAAAGTTTTCGTCAAAGGGTAATTCGTTGGCGGAGTTTTTAAGGAAGGCGATTATTTGATGTGCGTCTTTTTGACCGAAAATTTTGTCAATTTTTAAATCTGTAAAGCCAATCAAATTGAAAGCGGTGGAATTGTCTTCAGAAACAAAATAACCCATTGGACCCACTCTAAAAAAACTGCCCGTGAAAGATTTTTTCAAATTCTTCCCGTCCATAAATTCAAAGTTAATTTTTTGGATTTTTAAAGGCTCAAAAACAAGAGAATGGGTTTTATTCAGATTATCTTTAATGGCGTCTAGCAATGCGGAGTTCGATAAAGTATAGATATCTTTTTTTTGTCTATTTACTATGTTTTGATTTGCTGTAAGAATTTTAATTATGTCAGAAATTTTCTGCTTGTACGCCTGACTTTCCAGTGTGAGTGCGTCTGATGATTGCATTGAAGCAAGTTCTTTTTTTAAGCATGACTTTTCTGTGGAAAGCTCATGCCTTAAGGCGAAAATTTGCTTAGAAAGTTCAGCTTTTTTTTGCATTGAACTTTCCTGAAATTCTTGAGAAAGCTTCTGTGTTTTTGAAAGTTCCAGAACGGCGGTTTGCAGGGCGTCTGCAAAGGCGTTTTGCATCAGTAAAGAGCTTAAAAATAATAGCAACAAATTCCGCATGACTATTTTCTTTCGCCGATGTTTACTTTGTTGTTTCTGAGCTTGTATCCCCCGACACTTTTGGATGAATTTTCATCCAGAATAATCATGTCTTTTTGGAGAACTTGAAGATATGTTTCATGGAGCAAGTTTAACTTATCTTGCGCCTGCATGGTGTCGGAAATTTTGGCGTTAAAATCTTGGGCAATATCCACAAAAGAGACATTGTTATTGAGCGCAAGTTTAAGCTCGGCAAGCTTGCTGTCTAAAAATTTTTCCAACTTTTCAAAAAATTCTTTATTTTCCGCAAGCGTCTCAAAAAAGACTTTAGCCTGCGCCTGTCTCAAATCAGAAGCTTCTTTAATGTTTTGCCTTTCCTCTTTCACAGATTTTATCAGCGTTTTTAGGGTGTCAAGTTCTGCAAGCATGGCTTCATACTCTTGATTAAAATTCTGTTTTTTTTCAGCCAAAGCGGATTGAGCTTCAATATTTTCACGTGTAATTTTAAGCAGGGCATCTATCGCAATAGAGTACTGCGACGTCAGCAGGAAAATTATAAACAAAATTTTCTTCATAAATTTAATCCAACTTGATTCTTGCCACCCTTGTTTCACGAGAGCCTTCAAGCATCAGTACCACTTCTTTAATTGAAGAATCTTTTTCAATTTCTTCCAGAATTTTTACGGCGTCTTCAAAAGATTCAACTTTTTGCGAGTTGATTTCTTTCACCCAGTCTCCCCGATAAAGCCTGTCAGGCTGTGCGCTTGCGGCGGGGCTGTTTTCCTTGACCCAAGATACTACCGCCCCTTTGGTTTTTGTATTCAAGATTCTTCTTTTATATGCGTCTTCAAAAATAAATTCCCTTACCGAAAATCCCAATTTTTTAAAGTATTCTCTTTGAGACTGACGCTCGGTTTGCAAAGATTCGCAAAGAGTTACTTCAACCGTCGTAATTTCTGATTCACCGGCTTTGATTACATCAAGAGTGATTTTGTCTTTAGGTTTGAATTTCAGGCATTCTAAATAAAATTTGTAACTTAATTCTTCTTCAGGAATTGTTGGCTGTAATCTTTTTGAATTTAAGCCAACAATAATATCAGATTTTTTAATGCCCGCTTTTTGTGCGGCGCAATCTTCAATAACATTGCCCACGACCAGTCCGGCTTCGTCATTTTTAAAACCCAACATTTTTGCGACTTCATGCTTTACAACTTGCATGTCCAAAATGCCCATGTGCCCCGTTTTTACGCCATGCGGATTATTCGGAATCCTTTCCGAAGCTTCATATACATGTTTTGCCGAAATAATAAGATTACCCGCAAAACTTTCATATAAGTAAACATTTATAGTGCCTTCTGATGTTTTTAAAATTTTAGATTCGCCATAGTCGGATATTACTATGCCCACAAAGCCTCCCGAATTGTCGAACACGGGTGCGCCGATTGTCGCTATTGTTGTGCCTGAAATATACCTTAAAATGGGGTCTTTCAAAATATAGCAAAGTTCCGCATAAGAGTATGAGAAGTCATAAAAAAAACTTTCCCCGCACATAGACAGACCCCAAAGTTTGTCGGATATTTTAGGTTCAGAAATTTTAAACTTTTTTATGGAAACTAGCGTAGAAGGGATTTGAGATTTAATCTGCAAAAAATGCATATTGGTAAAGGGCTCGGTGCCCAGATACTCGCAATCCATGCCTTCGCTTTTGTCGTTGGGTAAAAAGGCTTTGAAATCCGTAAGCATTTTTACGGGTATATCTGTGGGTATGGCGTTTGCGGGCAACAAGAGTAAGCCATCATCATTAATAGCTATTGCAACGGCGTGGCGCTGGTCTTTACCTTCGTCAAAATTCACCATGTATCTCACGGTGAGGAGACAGTTTTTGCGTTCCTCGTAAATCTTATTAAGGTCTGTTTGGGCGCAGATAGAATTTGCGTAAATCAAAAAGGTGAGAATAGCGTATATGTAATTGAGATATTTCATGTCTTTGGCGTATTAAAAAAACCTCAATATACTCAATTTTTTTTTCCCAGCTTTCAACAACTAAATATATCCTCTTGACCAAAGAGGAATTTTGCTTGAAGATTTCCAAATATGTCTAGGACAACGCCATTGATAGATTTTCATAAAGAGCATTCGGGAAAAATTGTAGATTTTGCCGGATGGTCTTTGCCAGTCATGTATGAAGGTATTTTGCAAGAGCATCTTGCGGTGCGCAATTTTGCGGGTTTGTTTGACGCAAGCCACATGGGGGAATGTTTTGTCAGTGGCGAAAAAGCTACTGAATTTGTAAATTTTCTGCTAAGCAGCAGCGTATTGAATTTAAAAAATGGCAGATGCAAATACGGGTTTTTGTTTGATGAAAACGGTAAATGTATAGATGATATTATAGCATATAAGCTTTCCGACAGGCAATACTTCCTTGTCTTGAACGCTTCAAACGCCCAAAATGATATTGAGCATATAAACAAGCATGCAAAATCTTTCAATATAAGGGTTGAAGATGTATCCAATGATTATGCTTTGCTTGCGCTTCAAGGGCCTTTGGCGGCGGAAGTTTTGGCAAATACCTCTTTGGGCGCAGTAGATAAAATTAAAAAATTCAACTTTGAAATACGTACGGAAGTAATCGTCAGCAGGACGGGTTATACGGGTTCAGACGGTTTTGAAATTTTCTGCAAATCTGGCGACGCCGTCAGTTTTGCCAAACAGATTTTAAATGCGGATTCACGGGTGAAACTATGCGGGCTGGGCGCAAGAGACAGCCTCAGGCTTGAGGCGGGCTTTCCTCTATACGGGCACGAAATAAGTAAAGATATTTCACCGATTGAAGCAGGATTGGAAAAATTTATTTGCTTTGACACAAATTTCTGCGGCTCAAAATTTGTAATACAAGAACTGCGTAAAGGCCCATCCAGAAGGGTCAAATTATTTACTGTCGAAGGCAAGAGGATTGTCAGGGCTGATGAGGTGGTTTTTGCGGAAGGGCAGGCCGTGGGCAAAGTTTTGTCTGCAAGTTGGTCTCCGATTTTAGAATCGCCAATAGGTTCGGCGATAATCAATGTTGAGGCAATTACAAAACCCTTGTACGCATCTGTCAGAGGCGTGCAGATTCCTTTAATTATAAAAGATAGTCTATTATGAAAACAAAATACGCAAAATCTCACGAGTGGATTAAAATATTGAACGAATCTGAGGCATTGGTGGGAATTTCAGACCACGCCCAAGAAAGTTTGGGAGACATCACTTTTGTCGAGCTTCCGCCGGTTGGTACAAAATTTTCCGCAGGTCAAACCTTTGGTGTTGTAGAGAGCGTCAAGGCTGCCAGCGATGTCTATATGCCTGTTTCCGGCACAATAATTGCCGTTAATGAAAAGCTTTCAGATTCTCCGGAGCTTGTAAATTCAGACCCAGAGGGTGAGTCTTGGCTGATTAAAATTGAGCCGGATAATGCATCAGATGCAGATTCTTTGTTGGATTTAGATGCATATTTAGCTTCCATTTAATCTGCCAGCACCCATTTTGCGTAGGCTTTCGACGCCGCTTTGGGGCTTAAACAAAGCCACTGGGGGCAATCATAAGGGTGCAGGTCTTTAAAACGTGCGTATAAAATTTCCGACTTTATTTCCGGAAATTTTATTGTTATTGGGATTTCCTTAGACTTGCAGAATTTATTTTCCCACACGTAGTAAGACTCTATTTCGCCGCCGATTTGCACGCATTTTGCCAAATTTTCTTTTACGAGAATTTCGGCAATTTTTTTTGCAGTTTTTAAATTTGGGGCGGTGCTAAAACCAATCAAAACAGATTTACAATCCGCAGCTTTTGCCAATAGATTTTTTTGTGTCATAACACCATAATATGGAAAGAATCTTCTTGAAATCAAATTTAAACTTTGAGACAATTTACTTTTGCGTAACGGCAATATATTTTCAAGTAGGGATTTGATAATTTAGGGAAGAAAATTTATGTTTTTAAAGAAAATTTGTTTCTTAATTTTGCTTTTTTTGTGTCAACAAACATCGCTTTTATTTGCTCAGGAAAAGGACACATTTTTGATTGATAGTATAGACTTTTCCAACACCGCCGATTGGAATCGGCTCTTTGATTTAAACAGGCGCATACTCGCAGCGCAGGTTGGTGTCTATGAACCTGTAACGGCTGTAGAAGCAAAGATGGATGCAGAATATAACGTCTGGTCTTATGCGATAGATTTTCCGCACGCAAACCCCGGTTCGAGATTGTTAAAAGTTTCCGTAAACGGTTTTTTATTGCCAACACCCTCCGGTAAACACGGCAAAGACGGTTGGTATTGGGAATATCTTGGAAAAGCAAAAATGAAAAAGGGCGTTAATTATGTCGCCATTAAACCAATAACAAATTTTGCCAGAAGCGATTCTTTGCTTTTTACAACAGATTCTGATTTTAACCCCGTTAAAGACGTATCAACAGATAAAGACAGGTTCCAATACAGACGCAAACATCTGCCTCTTGAATACGCTAAATACTCAGATTTTGATAACGACAAACCCTTGGCGTATCTTGATAAACCCAAGAAAGTCGGCATTGGCAACGCTCTCTTGCGCATAATTTTTACGCAGAAAAAAAATGAAAAGGGTGAGGTTTTATACGCAAGAAGCACAGAAGTTTTTAAAAATGGAAAATGGATTAAGCTTGAAAACTATCTTGATGAAAGGGTATTCCTACTTTCTGCCGACAAGCCCAACTATTATGAAAATGATTATTTTGTGTCATGGGCAAACCCTGTCTATAAGACAAAAATTGTGGGCGCACCCGCAGAATTTAATCCAAAGCTCATAATGAGAGACCCTTATTGTGCGGGCAAAGCGGATATCATGTATCCCAAAAGTGTGGAAAGGGTGAATGATTTACAGTTAATTTTAAAATACTCAAACGGCGCTGTTGCAAAGCTTACTTTGGCAAAAGATTTGCCGCTAGTTAAATTTACGATAGGCAAAAAGGTTGAGGAAGATGCATCATATTCTTTCGGTATGCTTGGCTTTAATGCTAAAAAGAAGGATGCTTTTACTGCGGCATTTTTGCCCAGTTTGTATCAAAATATGCGTACGATGGTTACGCCTAAAATGGTATCAAACAATTTTACAACCCAACCCTTAGCCATGATTGAAGCCCTTGAGGGCGATGAAAAAATAGTAAGCGCACTCATTGCAGACCCCGAAAATCTGCCCTTTGGCGAGTGGTCTAAGGGTTATGACGGCAACTATGGCTTATCTATTTCCAGCCCTGTCGGCGATGTGCAGCCGGCGATATTTTCGCCAATCTTGGGCGGCAGGGGGTCTGAAAAAATTTACGGTGAAGAAGTCAAGGCGTCTTGGTATATTTACACCGCCGCAGCAAATTGGAAAGACGCTTTTGAAACAATCAATGAAAATATTTTTGACGCTTCAAAACTGCGTGAGGCGTACGATGTCTCATTTTCAGACGCAGTGGCAAATATTGCCGAGTATCTTAAAAATAAACAGGCAAGCGGTTGGTCAGACTTGTATAAAGCAAGAACGCAAATAGAGGCAAAAAATTCCGGTACGCAGGCAAATCCATTAGCTGAAATAGAAATAGCCTTGCTTACCGATGATGAGGAATATTACAGCAACATATCTTTACCTACGATAGAATACACGCTCTCTCGCAAGTTTGTCCACTTTACACCTGATGAGCCAAACAATCTTTTTTACAGAACCAACGACTACGCTGGCGACTATTTTGCAGCCGTATTCAGCCTCTTGGGCAAAAAGAATGAATTTTTAAAATCCTACTTTTTAAATGAAGACGGCTCAACGCAAACTTACGGAAAATATTTCCCACAGTGGAGCAAGCGTATAATTCCTGAATGGACAGTCGCCTTTGGTATTTATCTTGCAACGGGGGATGCAAAAATCTTGGAAGAATCTAAAAAGCTTTGCGACGATTGGTTGGCAAAAATTTCAGAAAAAAAAGATGCGGGTGAGCCAGTCCTTACTGAATTTATCAACTTTACGCTGTATCCATATTGGTGGTATCTGCCACAAATGTATGAGGCAACGGGTGATAAAAAATATCTCGACGCCGCAGAAGACGGCGCATTTTACACGCTTTCCAGCCTTTGGAATTTTCCGAGCGTGCCAAATGGCAACTTTACAATACATAAAAACGGCTACACAGAAGGCGTATATAACTATTGGTGGAGGGGTAATGAACGTTTTAGATTGGGCTTTGATGAAAATTCAAAATCTTTGCTAAACCTTCTGGGTAAAGACGCTCTCAAGGCAATGCGTCATAAAAATCTTTACGTTTTGCCTGCCAAAGAAGTTGAGGCAATGAAAGTTTCTCGCATTGGATTAAGCATAGAACAACATTCAACATTCTTACAGAAAGAGAGCAACTTTCTAAATATAGACATGCCATCGTGGTCTGCTGAAATGCTTAAAACTTATCAGTACACAAAGCGGGATATTTTGATGAAATTCTCACGCCATTCAATCATAGGTAGATTCTCAAATTTTCTAGGCTACTATGTCATAGACTATACCGATGTCATGCATGATGAGGCGTATCCATATAAAGGTCCTGACGTAACTACTTTTTATTATCACCATGCGCCGTGCCACTTTGCCCAAAGTTTTGACTATTTGATGGCTCAGTTCGAGATTGCCTCAGACAACAAAATAAAATTCCCCACTGTGCGCCAACAGGGTTATGTCTGGTTTACCGACAGAATTTTCGGAATAAAAGGTTCAGTTTTTGGAGAGGAAAATTGCAGAATTATTTTAGACAAATCGGCGGTTAGGGCAGATTCTAGCAAGGTTAGCACTCTCTGCGTAAGGGGCAAAGATTCTGTATGGGTTTTAGTGTTAAATGACAGTGGTTCGGCGCACGATGTTAAACTGAAATTCAACCCGGCAAGCAAAGCTATGAAAGGAGTGTTGGGTGCAGATATTGCCCTTTATGACGCTTCCGGCACGGTAATAGATTCTAAAGTTCCTTTCTCTGGAGAGAAAGTTTTGAATTTGAAACCGCTTTCAATGGTGGCATACAAATTACCCGCTTTGCCTGAAAATAGAGATTTTGAAAACTTACCGGCACTTTCTGCCAACGCCGTTTTACACATCAAAGATTTTGCCCCCGAATGGGGAGACTTGCACGCATACAGAATCAGAGGCCCATTCGGTAAAGATTCTCTTTTTGCGATACTCACAGGTGGCTATGGCAAGGCAGGGGCAAAGGTGATTTTGAACCTTCAAAGCCTCTCTAAAGACAGCATTGTAAGAGATGTGTATCCTTATGAATTCAGCTTGTATCCTATAAGTCCGAGCGATGATATTTCATTTTCTATCACTATAAAGCAAGAAGGCAAGCCGGACATCACCAGCCAAATATTTACAATCAAAAAATGACAAAAAAAATTATAGCTATATTTTCAACTTTCATTTTAGCTTCTGCGTTATTCGCACAGCAAAAAAGTGAAACAATATTTATCGAGGCTGAAACTTTCCAATTCCCCGCAGATTGGACAAAAGGCAAGCACAAGCAAAAAACTGTTTTGAATGCAGTTGACAGCTCGGCTTTGCCAATGACTGTCATTGACGTAAAAACTTCGGGCAAATTTCATGTCTGGGCAAGCTCTCCAGACTTTCCCGCCGACAAGCCCGGCTCACGCACATTTAGTGTAATTATTAACGATGTTGTTATGCCAAACCCTGCCGGTAGGCACGGTAAAGATGACTTTTATTGGGAGAAATTGGGAGAGATTGATTTGGTTGCAGGCAGCCAGCTAATAGCGCTTAAACGTCTCAAGAGCCATCCCAGATGTGATGCAATATTCCTATCTACGGACGAAAAATTTGATCCAAATAAAAATACGGCAAGGCTAAGATACAAGGTAGAGCCCACTGAAATTGACGTGTCATATCATACGGGTTTTCCTGAAATTGTAGCATTGTCAACCTTCAAAGGGGCTAAAAATATTTCTATAAAAAATAATGACATCGAAATAATTTTCACCGAAAAAAAGAACACAAACGGTAAGACTTATTTTGAAAGAAGCGTAAAATTTTTAAAGTCTTCGAAGCCCTTCATCCCTGAATCTTTCAAGGATGAAGTATTGGTTTTAACTTATTCTAAAGACCCAAAATGTTCGGAAAAATCTTATTTTGTAACTTGGGGCGCATCAAATGCAAAAGCAAGCTTTAACATAAATGGCAAAGATTTTAGCGTCCCCGTTGCCCCAACAAACCCTTATGCCGTGGGTGAAAGCAAGATTTATAGACCAACCCAAATCAAAAAACTTTCCGCAAATTCTTGTGAACTTTTTTATGAAGATGGGATTATTGCAACCCTTGCTTTAAAAGAAAGCGGCTTTGAAGCGTTCTACAATGTAAAATGCAAAGTTCAAGAAGAAGGCTATTATTCATTTGCATTCCTTGGCTTTAACACCACTGAAAAAAATGACTTTGAAGCATTGGAATTGCCCACTCTCTTTCAGGCAAAACGCACCATGCAGACTCCCAAAATGGTTTCAAATAATTTAACCAGTCAACCATTGGCGCTCATAAATAAAAAAATCGGCGATAAGGATTTTACTTACGGCGTTATTGCAGACCCAAAAAATCTTCCCTTTGATTGGTCTAGGGGCAATTCAAGCATATACGGCTTTACCATAGCCAGCCCTCAAAATACGCTTCAAACAGGCATATTTCAGCCCATTTTAGGTTCTATAAATTCTTTCAAAAAAAGCGGTGAAACTTTGGCGGCGTCTTGGTATCTGCTTTCTATTGATGGCGATTGGACTGACGCTTTGCAGCTTGCTAATGAAAAAATATTCGACGCTTCAGAAATGAGAGAGGCTTATGAAGTCTCATTTTCAGACGCAATTTTAAATATAGCCACATATCTTAAAAATGAAAATGCAAGCGGTTGGGCGGCAGATTTGAAGGGCAGATACAATATAGAGGCTGAAAATACCGCCACGCATGCGTCTCCGCTTTCGGAACTTAGCGTAGCTATTCTTACCGATGATGAAGAATATTACAAACGCATTGCACTGCCAACTATTGAGTTTACGCTTTCAAGGGCGGGGTCTCATTTCACGCCCGGCAAAGGTTCAAGAGGCTCTTGGGTTTCTGACGAATCTAGAAAATTAAATGTCCCTGGAATGTGGGCTGCAGATTATTACTTGAGCATTAATACCTTATTGGGCGGCGCAAACCCTTGGGTTAAAGATTTAATCACAGATTCAAAAGGCGCAATAAGGGTAAAAAGCGACTCCAGCGCTTGGGCCACATATCTTGGAATGTACCTTGCAAGCAATGACAAAAAATATCTTGAAGATGCAAAGACGGCGTGTGATGTCTATCTCAAAAAAGCTTTTGATGACAATGATGATTTTAATGAGCCAGACTTGGGCAAATTTATCAACGTAAGTTTGTATCCTTATTGGTGGCATTTGGTGGATATGTATGAAATCACAAAAGACGCAAAGTATCTTAAATATGCACAGCTTGGTGCGTTTGGCACGCTCTCCAGCCTTTGGAGCTACCCCAGCTTGCCAAAAGAAAATGTTACCATACACAAAGGCAATATGCTGACTTCCGTAGGCAGTATTTGGTGGAAAGGCAAAGAATATTTCAGATTGGGAAGGGCGCAAACAGATGCTGTAATAAATGCGCTAAAGGCCGTGGATTCTATCGATAAGTCAAGCTTGGGCGGAAAGGCAATCTTGCCGGAAAAAAAAGTTGACCCAATGAAAGTTTCAAGAATCGGCCTTGGTATAGAGCAACACACAACTTATATGCACGGAACGGCAAATTCAAATAATATCGTGATGCCCTCATGGTCTGCGGAAATGTTAAAAGTTTATCAATATACAAAGCGGGATATTCTTATGAAGTATTCCCGCCATTCAATCATAGGCAGATATTCAAACTTTCTTGGCTATTATGTCAGAGATTTTACGGACGTAATGCACAACCCAAATTATCCGTATGAGGGTCCGGATATCACAAGCTTTTACTATCATCATGCGCCTTGCCACTTTGGGCAGAGTATGGATTATTTGATGACGCAAATTGAACTTGCCTCAGACAATAAAATTCGGTTTCCGTATGTGCGTCAGCAGGGTTATGTTTGGTTTGTTGACAGAATTTTCGGTTTGCCAGGGCGCATATTTGACGAAATTGATGTCAAACCTATGTTAGACAAAACTGCGGTGCGGCTAAACAGCGTAAAGGCAAGCACGCTTTTGGGCAGAAGTAAAAATTCTATCTGGGCGATAATTCTTAACGATAGCGCTTCGGCTCTGGATGCTGAAATAATGCTTGATTCAACCGCAAAGGCGTTAAAGGGCGCAAAAATTGATGAGCAAATAACTGTCTATGACGCAAGCGGCAAAAAACTTCAAAATACTTTTACGTTTTTTGGCGATAAACAAATCAAGATTCCGCCTATGGGTTTGATTGCGCTGAAAATCCCCGCAGAGGATTTTGAAGTTAAAAAACAAATTCCGCAAATTGAAGGCGCAAGCCACATTGTAAAAAATGATCTCCCAAAAGATTGGGGGCAACTGCATATATTCCGGATACGTTCACCTTTTGGCAAAGATTCAATATTTGCCATATTCACAGGGGGGATGGATAAAATTGCGGATGTTGAAATGACCGTGCATTCTCATTCAAATCTTAAACTGACAAAGAAGGAATATCCTTTTGAATTTAGCATCTATCCAATTTCAATGGGGGACGATGTTGAAGTGTCTTTTACTGTTTCGGAAAAATCCAAAGAAAAATTCTCCACGGAAAAATTTAAGTTAGGAAAATAATATGAAAAAGTTTGCAACATTTCTGATATTAAAATTACTCATGCTTTCCGCTTTCTGTGCGGAAACTGTCTGCATTGAAGGTGAAGATTTCCAGTTTCAAGGCGATTGGACTAAAGATAGCGGAAGCGGTCAAAGCTTTCTGATAACCGACGTAAGCAAGACCTTGCCCACTACGGTATTTGAAGTTAAAGAAGGCGGGAAATATACGTTGTGGGCGTCTGCGTTGGATGTCTCAAACTTCAGGCAAGGGATGCGGCAGATTAAAATTGGTATAAACGGTTTCTATCCTGACACGGTAGCCGGCAAGCACGGCAGAGACGGCTTCTATTGGGAAAAACTCGGCGAGGTTAATCTGGAAAAGGGTGAGAATATCGCCACTATAAAAATCCATACAGACCATGTCAGGGCGGATGCAATACTCTTAACTAATGAGGCTGGCTATGACCCTAATGAGCGCATCCCAACGCCTCAGAAGCGCAAACTCGTGCAGATTAAACCAATTTTAAAAGAATCAATTTACGAGTACGACTTCCCAAAAATTGAAAGGTTGGCCGCTTTAAAAACCCCTAAAAAAGTGGAGATTAAGAGCGATAAAATTGCGGTTATTTTTACAGAAAAGGTGGATTCAAATGGCAAAAAATCTTATGTCAGGAGCGTGAAACTTTTACAAGACGGCAAAGTTATACAATCTCCGGATTATGACGATGAAGCGCTTATACTGCTTAAATCTTACGATATTGCCTACGATGGAGAAGGTTATTACACCAGATGGAATTTAAAGGTAGGCAAGGCGTATATAATTGTGAACGGTAAAAAAGTAGAAACCGATTTTCCGCCCAACAATCCATATTCTGTGGGTGAGGCAACCTTGTTAAGGCCAATTAATGTAATCAAAAAATCTGAAACTCTTTTGAATATAATTTATCCGATGGGCGTTGTAGGCACATTGCAAATTATGCCAAGCGGTGTTGTAAAATTTGATTTGGAAATGCCTGTTACTGAAGAAGCGCAATATTCTTTCGCATTCTTGGGTTTTAATAAATGTGAAAAAGAAGAATTTACGGCGCTATTTTTGCCCACAATGTACCAAGGCACGCGCACAATGATTGAACCCAAAATGGTCGAAAACAGGCTGACAAGCCAGCCTCTGGCAATGGTTGAAAATAAATTTAACGACGCAAGTTTGACAAATGCGTTGATTGCAAATCCTGAAAATCTTCCGCATGAGTGGTCGTTTAAAAACAGGTCGTTTTACGGATTTTCCGTATCCAGCCCAGATTCAAAAATTCAGACCGCAATTTTTCAGCCAATTTTAGGCGGTACAAATTCGCTCGTGAAATCCGGAGAAAAATTGAAGGCGTCTTGGTATATCTTGGATATGCTCGGCACTTGGTGCGACGCCTTTGAATTTGCAAATAAAAACGTATTTAAAGCCGATAAAATAAGGGAAGCGCAAACCTGCTCTTTGTCGGATGCGGCTGCAAATATTGCAAAGTATCTGCGTTCTGAAGACGCCAGTGGTTGGAGCCCAATCGGTAAAGGCAGATGGAATATTGAATCTCAATATACCACAACGCAAGCATCCCCGCTTACAGAAATTGCAATATCTTTGCTCACAGACGATGAAGATTATTACCGTAATATTTCCCTGCCTACAATAGAGTTTATGCTGTCTCGGAGAGGAGCTCATTTTGGATGCAAAAAACCAGTAAAAGGCTCTTGGTTTGAAGATGAAATGAGTGAGCTTGCAGTGCCGTCAAGCTGCGCAAGCGCAGATATTTTTGCGGGCTTTAACGCAATAACCGGCAACGGCAACCCGTGGGTTAAAGAATTTTATTACAAAAATAATTCATTAAGAAGCGTTGGCTCAAATTGGTCTAGCATGCTTGGTTTATATATTGCAGAACCAAGTGCAGAAAATTTGGAAAAAGCAAAAAAAGCCTGCGACGATTGGATAAAAAAAGTTTTCCACGCCAGAAATTATGGAGACCCAAATGTTGTGCCATTCATCAATGCTGGGCTGTATCCATATTGGTGGTATCTGCCGGATATGTATGAAATCACGCAGGATAAAAAATATTTGGATTATGCCAAAATAGGCGCATTTTATACGCTTTCCAGCCTTTGGAGTTACCCCAGCGACCCTGATGGCGAAATAACCATACATAAGGGTAACGTCTTGAATGGAATAAGGGTGCAGTTTTGGAAAGGCGGCGTAAAAGAACGGCTGGGTGAGGAACCAAACTCTACGGTCGTAAATATGCTTGCAAAAACAATGAAATTTAAAGATCAGCAATTTACATTTATAATGCCGGAAAAAAAAGTACCTGCGGAAAAAGTATCCAGAATCGGCTTGGGCATAGAACAACATTGGACGTACAAATGGAGCGGCAATTACCACAATATTTTAAACCCGTCTTGGGCGGCTGGTCTTTTAAAGGTCTATCAATACACAAATACGGATATACTCATGAAGTATTCCAGACATTCAATAGTTGGCAGATACGCAAATTTCCCAGGGTATTATATAAAAGATTTTACCGATATTCAGCATGATGAGCTTTATCCGTACAAGGGTCCAGATACTACCAATCTTTATACGCATCATGCGCCCGTTCATTTTGCACAAACCTTTGACTATTTGATGGCGCAAATTGAGCTTGCCTCAAAAAATAAAATCCGCTTCCCATACGTGCGTCAACAGGGCTATGTGTGGTTTGTCAGCAGGATTTTTGCGCAACCAGGCAAAGTCTTTGACGACACTTTGGTGCGTCCTTACTTGGATAAACAGGCAATACGCCCCGATAGCGTAAAAGTTAGCACTTTGATGGGCAGGGGGCAAAATTCTATCTGGGCAATAGTCTTGAATGACTCTGCAAAAGATATTGAAACTACCCTTACTTTAGACCCAAGCGCAAAATCTTTAAAAGGTGCAAAAACCAATGAGGACATATTGATTTATAATTCAGATGGCATTGTATTGCCTCAAAAACTCAGTTTCTTCGGGGAGAAAAAAGTTAAGATACCCGCACTGAGTTTGGTTGCTCTAAAAATTCCTGCTGAAAATTTTGATCCGCAGATAAAGTCTCAACCTTTGGGAGAGGGTGCGCACATTGTAAAACAAAATCTGGCAAACGGCTGGAAAGATTTGCATGTTTTTCGCATACGCAGCCCATTCGGCAAAGACTCTATTTTTGCGGTTATTACGGGGGCGTTATATAGGGAAAATGCAAGTGTCAAAATGATAATGAAAATCAACGGGAAATCCCAGACTTTACAAAGAGATTTTTATCCTTTTGAATTCAGCGTTTATCCCGTCTCTCAAAACGATGACGTAGAGTTGGAGTTTGAAATCTCGGAAAAATCTAAAGAAACAATTTATATAAAAGACATAATCCTAAAAAAATAATATGAAAAAAGTAATATGCTCAATATTTGCCCTAACCTTGTTGCTTGGCAATCTTCACGCACAGGGCAAGCCGGAAACATTTCTTTTGGAAGTTGAAAAATTCCAATTCACAGGCGATTGGACGGAGGGCGGTGTCAATGGACAAAGAATGCTCTTTGCGCAAAACCCTTCCAAAACATCTCCTACCACAATAGCATCTGTGGATATTGAGGGTAAATATTATGTCTGGGCAAGCGCCATGGATTATACTGCGATTGGGCAGGGCACAAGGCGTATCAGCGTTGCCGTAAACGGTAAAACTCTGCCCAAGGAAGCCGGAAACCATGGCAAAGACGGCTTTTATTGGCAGCTAATGGGTGAGGCGCAACTCACTCAAGGAGACAATATATTCTCCATAATTCCAAAAACCTCGCACATGAGAGCAGATGCAATTTTGCTTACACAGGATGCAAATTATAATCCCAACGATTCTCTTAAAACCTTTGCAGACAGGGCAAAGGTGCGTAAAGACCCAAAAATTGTGGACTACACTTATGAGTTGGATTTGGATTTGTCTGAGCCGCTTAAAAGTATAAAAGGCGGCAAAACTTTTGGGATATCAAACGCTACAAACAGAATTATTTTTACCGAAAAACAAAATGTAAAGGGCGAAAAGTTTTTTGAACGCAGTGCGGAAGCCTTAATCAATGGCAAATGGACAAAGCTTGAGTCTTACAAAGATGAGGCGTTGTATCTGTATTTTGCTGAAAAACCAGGGTATATAGAGGGTTTTCATATCACTTGGAGTACGTCTCTTGGTTCAATAAATGTGCCTTTAAATGGGACGACAGTGCAGCTTAAAATGCCGCCATTAAATCCATACTCAATAACAAAAGGCAAATTCTTGCGCCCAACGGCGATACGCAATATAGATGCTAAAACGCTTGAAATGCTGTACGGCAAAGATGTAAAAGCTAAAATTACAATGATGCCGCAGGGCGGGCTTTTTAAGATGGAAGTTGAAACTATTGCTCAGGAATCAGGTTTTTATTCATTTTGTTTTTTGGGTTCAAATGCGCATAACAAGTCTGTAATCAGCGCCGTGGAATTGCCCACGCTCTATCAGGGTACACGCCTGATGGCGCAGCCAAAATTGGTCGCAAATAGAATGACAAGCCATCCGCTTTCTCTCATAGAAACGTCATACACGGCGGATGAAAAGTTTACAAACGCAGTAATTGCCGATCCGGACAATCTGCCTTGGGGCGAGTGGTCTAAAGACAATGTTTCAAATTACGGATTCTCTTTGGCAAGCCCTAAAAATGAAGTTCAAACCGCAATATTTCAGCCAATTTTAGGCGGCAGAAATTCTAAAAAAGAAGCCGGCGAGACTATCAAGGCGTCTTGGTACGTGATGAATATTGCAGGCACATGGATGGATGGTTTGGAACTTTCCAGCGAAAAAATCTTTGAAACCACAAAGCTTAGAGAAGCGTATGAAGTTTCGTTTTCAGATGCGCTTGCAAATATTGCAATCTACATGAAAAATGAAGACGCAAGCGGTTGGAGCAGGCTTCACAAAGGCAGATGGAATATAGAGGCGGCGGATACCGCCACCCACGCATCTCCACTTTCAGAGCTTTCAATAGCCTTGCTTACAAATGATGAAGATTATTATAAAAACATAGCTTTGCCCACTATTGAATATACTCTTTCACGTTATCGCCACCACTTCTGTGCGGATAGGTTGACTTCAGGCACATGGTTTAACGAACAGATGAAATCTTTGTCGGTGCCCTCCTTAGATTGGGGTGGAGACTATTACATGAGCGTTAATGCAATGCTTTTAAACGCCAACCCATTCTTTAAAGAGTTTGAAAGCAATCCCGGCACTTTGAGTCCAAACAGAAATTGGACAAGTCTGCTTGGCAGGTATCTTGCAAATCCAGATGCGGAGCTTCTAGAAAAAGCAAAAACCGCCTGCGATTCTTGGATTAAAACCCAGATGGAAACTCCAAATAACAAAGAGGTTGACGTTGAATATTTCATCAATTTTGGCGACTATCCTTATTGGTGGTATTTGGTTGATATGTATGAAATCACCAAAGACGAAAAATATCTTAAATATGCTCAACAAGGGGCGTTCCACACAATTTCAAGCTTGTGGAGTTATCCAAAAACTCCTGAGGGCGAAGTTACAATCAACAAAAATAATCTAGTGCAGGGCATTGCGCATGTCTGGTGGAAAGGCCTTGAAGAATACCGGCTTGGGTACGACACCAATATTGCTCGTCTTACAGAGCTGCGCAAAAATCCTGATTATGCAAAATTGCAAAATGATATGTTTATTGTCGCTGAAAAGAAAGTTCCCGCAATGAAAGTTGCAAGAATCGGTCTGGGTATAGAACAACACACAACTTTCTTACAACCTAGCGGAGACAATAATATTCTCATGCCGGGCTGGGCGCCGGAGCTTCTTAAAGTTTATCAATATACAAAAAGAGATGTAATTTTAAAGTATTCTCGCCATGCGATGATAGGCAGGTTCTCCAATTTTCTCGGGTATTATATCAGAGATTATACCGACGTTCAGCATGATGAAATGTATCCTTACGCAGGTCCGGATACCACCAGCTTTTACTATCATCATGCGCCTTGCCACTTCGGGCAAACTATGGATTATTTGATGACTCAGATAGAAATTGCTTCAGACAACAAAATCCGTTTCCCATACGTGCGCCAGCAGGGCTATGTTTGGTTTGTGGACAGGATTTTTGGGAAAGTCGGCAAAGTGTTTGGCGAAGACGCAAGACCCATGTTGAGTAAAGAATCCATACGTGTAGGCTCTCCCAAAATCAGTACTATGATGGCAAGGGCGAAAGACGGAATTTGGGGTGTTATCTTGAATGATAGCGGCGCAGAGCTTGAAGCGAACATCACTTTTGACGCCACTACAAAAGCAATGCAAGGCGCAAAAACTACAGAGGCAATCAGCCTCTACGACGCTGCAGGGAATTTGTTAAACACAAAACTTGCATTTTTAGGCGAAAACAAAGTTAAAATACCCGCAATGAGTATGGTCGCCGTACGCATACCTGCGGAAGAATCTGCACTGTTTCAAGACATCAAGCCCGTAGCGGGGCAGGCGCATTTTGTGCAAAAAAATATTGCGCCTGATTGGGGCGATTTGCACGCCTTCCGCATACGTTCGCCTTTCGGCAAAGACTCAATTTTTGTGCTCGTAACTGGCGGCATGAAAAAGAAAAACTCAAAAATGGTTTTAAATATTGAAGAACCTTCAAAGCAGACCCTGACTGCAAAAGCATATCCTTACGAATTTTCCGTATATCCGCTCTCTATGGATTCCGACATTAAAATTTCTGTGGAAATTCATGAAGAAGGCAAGGCGGTCATTAAATCTCAAACAATAATACTGGCTAAGTAAAATGAAAAAAATCATCACTATATTTGCGCTATGCGTTCTTGGGTTGTCAAATTTGGCAAACGCCCAAACTTACCTGATAGAAGCTGAAGACTTTCAGTTCTATGGAGACTGGCAAAAAACCTACATCAAGGGTGAAAGGGGCTTGCATTCCAGAAGCAGCCGCGTGCCTGTTACAACAGTCATAAACTTGAAGCAGGCGGGGGAATATACCGTTTGGGCGTCAACTAACGACTACTCTAAAAATGCTCCAAAATCTCGCACATATTATGTGTATATAGACGGTGTTAAAATTCCTAAAAAAGCCGGAATTCACGGCAAAGACGGCCTTGCTTGGGAAAATCTTGGCACTATCAAGTTGGAATCTGGAGAGCATCTGATGATGCTTCAGCCAATATCAAATTATATACGCACAGATGCGGTATTGCTCACTTTAGACCCAAGTTTCAACCCTGAAACTTCTTTGGCTGAAAGAAAAAAATATATTCTAAAACCTGTTAATATTAAGTGTGAAATTAACCAATTCTTTCCTGAAACTCCAATTTTAGGAGAAGTAAAGGGCGGCAAAAAGTTTGAGATAAAAAATCAAGATATTAAAATTATTTACACGGAAAAAAAAGATATAAAAGGTTCAGTGTCTTTTGAGCGCAGTGCGGAAGTTTTTAAAAATAATGCTTGGGTGAAGTTGCCTGCGTTTGCTGATGAGCACCTGTTTGTTACCTACGCAGAAAACGCAAGTGTGAGCGATGGCGGCTACACCGCCGCTTGGACAAAGTCGGCGTCTAAAGCTATTGCTACGGTTGCAGGTAAAAAAATTCAGATACCTATTGCGCCCACAAATCCTTACGAATTGGGGGACGTTAATATACTAACTGTATCAAAAGTTTCCGTTGCGGATTCCAAAACTTTTAATCTGACTTTTAGCGACGGTTCACTGGGCAAATTAAGCCTGCAAGATAAAGGTACATTTGCACGTTTTGACGTTACATATCAAACACCTAAAAAAGGTTTTTATTCTCTTGGCATGAAGGCTTGCTATGAAACTTCCAGAGAATCTGTTGAGGCATCATTTTTGCCTACAATTTATCAGGGCAAGCGCCTGATGAAAGAGCCCAGACTGGTTACAACCAATATAACTTCACAACCTGTTTCACTGATAACGGCTAACATTGCTGACGCCAAAAACAAAATTTTGGTTACCTACGGGGTTGCCGCAAACCCTGAATTTTTGCCATTTATATGGAATGACCCTTCAACTTACGGATTAACTTTGGCGAGTCCCAAAAATCTGGTTCAGCCGGCATTATTTCAGCCTGTATTGGGCAATGCAAATTCCCAAAAAAATGAGGGAGATGAGCTAAAAGTTTCTTGGTATTTGTATTCTTCTTTGGACACTTGGCAAGATGCCTTTGAAGCGCTCAATTCAAGAATTTATGCCGCAAACTATTTTAGAGAAGCTTTCGAAACCTCATTTTCAGACGCTATTGCAAACATTGCAACTTATATGAAAAATGAGTTTCATAGCGGTTGGTCGCCCAAGCACAAAGCAAGATGGAATATAGAAGGCAAAGATTTGGCTACAACTTCCGCACCTCTTGCTGAAATTTCTGTGGCTATGCTTACGAACGATGAAGAATATTACAAGCGCATAGCCTTGCCCACAATAGAATTTACATTAACCAGAAAATGCTGGCACTTCACAACAATCTCCGACAGCAATGAAGGGTATGGCAAAAAGAATTATGAAATGACCGTGCCCAACGGCTCTTTAAAGGCGGATTACTATGCCTCTTTAGACACTCTTACAGGCAAGCTCAACCCTTGGCTTTATGAGTTCACCAAAGACGAAAAAGGTGCTCTGCGCCTGCATGAGGGCAGAGTGCCTACATGGGCTTCGCTCTTGGGTTATCAGATTGCAAATCCATCTGCAAATCTTATGGAAGAAATCAAGCGTCAGGCGGATGCATGGATGCAAGATGTTGAAAATAAAAAATACAGTTTTGAGCCTGATTTTGTGGCATTCATAAACTCAGGTCTTTATCCATATTGGTGGTATATGCCTGAGCTTTACTTGCAAACTAAGGATAAAAAGTATCTCAACTTTGCAAAGACGGGCGCATTTTATACTTTAACAAGTATATGGAATTTTCCGACCCCTCCAGAGGGTGATGTCATCATAAACAAAGACAATTTTGCCAGAGGCGTAAATACCGAGTGGTGGCGCGGCAGTGAAAGGTTTAGGGTCGGTTATGAGCCTTCAAAAAGTGTCATTACAATGCTTAATAAGATAGATTCAAAATTGACAAAAGGCAGCTTTCTTATTGCGGAAAAATCTGTGGATGCGCGCAAAATTTCCAGAGTTGGTATGAGTATTGAACAACACTCAACATACGCTGGCGCAAGCAGCAATATACTCATGCCGTCTTGGTCCGCAGAGATGCTGAAAGTTGCCTCCCTTACAGACAATGAAATGCTTTTGAAATTTTCAAGACATTCCATAATCGGCAGGTATGCAAACTTTTTGGGTTATTATTTCAGGGATTTTACAGATGTTCAACATGATGAAATGTATCCTTACAACGGTCCGGACATCACAAGTTTTTATTATCACCATGCGCCTTGTCACTTCCTGCAAAGTATGGATTATTTGATGACGCAAGTTGAGGTTGCATCTAAAAACAATATACAATTCCCATACGTCAGAGAGCAAGGTTATGTCTGGTTTACGGACAGGGTTTTTGCCCAGCCCGGCAAAGTTTTCTTTGATGAGAAATGCAGACCCATGTTGGATAAAGCGGCATTGCGCACATCTTCTCCAAAGCTTAGCACGCTTATGGCAAGGGGCAAAAATTCAATTTGGGCAATCATTTTAAATGACAGTCTTAACCCAATAGAAACGAAGGTTGAATTTGATTCCTCGGCAAAATCTTTGCAGGGCGCAAAATATTCTGAAGATATAGAATTGTTTGCTGCAGACGCTGTAAAGTCATCGCAAACTTTCACGTTCTTTGGTGAAAAAAATATAAAAATACCCGCAATGAGTTTGGTTGCAATGCGTATCCCTGCTGAAGATTTTAATCCTGAAATTGCCGCAAAGCCGCTTACTTCAAATGCGCACATTGCGCTTAAAAATGTCGCCGAAGGGTGGGGTGATGTGCACGCCTTCCGCATACGCAGCCCCTTTGGTAAAGACTCTATTTATGCGCTTGCAACCGGCGGGTTTGAAAAACAAAACTCCAAGATAAAAGTAAGTATTACTTCAATGGGAAAGACTGAAATTGTCAGAGATTACTTCCCTTATGAAGTCTCAATGTATCCAATTTCTATGGATTCTGATTTGGAATTTACAATTTCTATAATTGAAAATGGAAAAGAAGTTTATAGGTCGGAAAAACTTACACTCAAAAAATAATTATGAAAATTAAATACGGCTTTTTTTGCGGCGCAATTTGCGCTTTAAGTTCTTTATTTGCGCAGTCTGAAAAAGTCATGCTGTTTGAGGCTGAGGATTTCCAATTTGCAGGAGATTGGAATATGGCGCACTTCAGCAGGCAGGATGGGCTCTTTACTACTCAAAGCAATTCAGAACCTATGACATTTTTTGAGCTTTCCCAAGCAGGTCTTTACCATGTGTGGGTTAGTTCGGTAGATAATGCTGAAACTGCTCAGGGCACACGCTTGTTGAATGTTTTTTTAGACTCTCAAAAACTTCCCAAAGAAGCGGGCAAGCACGGCAAAGACGGCGTTTATTGGGAGAATGTGGGCTCTATGCAACTTTCAAAAGGTGTCCATAAGCTTTCAATAAAGCGCAAGACCCAGTTCGTACGTTGCGATGCGCTCTTGATTACGAGTGATGAAAATTTTAATCCAAATTCTGAGATTAACAACTCTGAATCCAGAAACAAATTCACGCCCAAGCCTTATAAAATACCGTATGAGCTTGTCAGCACATATCCAAAATATCCTGCATTAAAGGGCTTTCAAGGGGCTAAAAATATTTCAATATCAAATAACGACATCAAGATTTTTTATACGGAAAAAAAATCTGAAAATGGTGAAAAATATTTTGAGCGCAGCGTACAAATTTGTAAAAACGGCAAATGGATAAATGTAGCGCCATTTTCGGAGGAATATCTGTTATTGATTAAAAATAAAAATCCAAAATTTAAAGACACAAATTATTTTGCAGCTTGGGATGGCACAAACGCAAAAAATAGAATCATGTTCAATGGTGATGAGATTTTTATCCAAGCTAACCCCGCAAACCCTTATATAGCAGGTGATGCGGAGTTGCTGATGCCCAAAAGCATAACAAAAATTTCAGAAAAATCTTTAAAAATTATTTACAATAATTCTGTCAGCGCAACGCTAACGCTTTCCGATTCCGGACAAATTGCAAAGTTTGATGTGAAGGGGAATATTAGTGAAGAATCTTACTATTCTTTTGCATTTTTAGGTTTTAATGGCGTTAAAACAGATGCCGTTGAGTTTACGCTTTTGCCGGCAATTTATCAGGGGAAGCGCCTTATGAGTGAACCTAAAATGGTTACAACAACAATGACAAGCCAACCACTTGCCGCTTTGCAAACCACTGAAGGCGGTATTACAATCACGAGCGGCGTGATGGCAAACCCCTCCAAACTTCCATTTGAATGGGCATACCCCGGCAATGCAAAGTTTGGTTTTTCATTGTCTAATTGCGAGGGCGCACCACAGGTGGCTGTATTTTACCCAATTTTAGGCGGGGAAAACTCCTTCAAAAAAGCGGGTGAAGAACTTGAAGCGTCTTGGTATTTAGCCTCAATTTCCGGTGATTGGCAGGACTTTTTGACTGAGGCTAATACAAAAATTTTTGCCGCCTCAACATTGCGTGAAAGTTTAAAAACTTCATTTTCCGATACAATATGCAATATCGCAAATTATATGTCTAACGAACGTTTTAGCGGTTGGGATAAGATACATAAAGGGCGTTGGAATATAGAGAGTAAAAGCTTGGTTACGCATTCTGCGCCGCTTGCAGAACTTGAAATTGCGTTATTGAAAAATGATGAAGACTATTATAAACGCATAGCCTTGCCCACCATAGAATTTATGCTGAGCAGACCGGGTTCACACTTTTCAATCTATACGCCGGATAATCTTTATACAAAGAATCCTGCCACCCTTAAAATTGGCGCAAAAGAAGGCGATATGTACGCAAATCTGGACTTTCTTTTGAACAATAAAAATGAGTGGCTAAAAAAGTTTTATTTGGATGAAAATTCAAAACTCATCATACGGAATCCTGAATTTGAGTGGCAGTCTTTGCTTGGGTATTACATCATAAATCCTTCTCCTGAACTGCTTGATACAATCAAAAAAAAGTGCGATGCGTGGCTATCGAAAAATTTTGATAATCTAAAAAATAAAGAATTGAATTTAAGCGTGTTTGTAAATGTTTCAAACTATCCTTATTGGTGGTATCTGCCAGAAATGTACAAAGCCACGGGCGATAAAAAGTATCTTGAGTATGCTCGCAAAGGCGCATTTTACACGCTTTCTTGCCTTTGGAACTTTCCGACACCTCCGGAGGGAAATGTTGTAATTAATAAAGACAACAAAGTTTTCAGTGTGCATCAAATTTGGTGGTATGGAGAAAAAAATTTCAGGATGGGGCATAAAGAAAATAAATTTGTTTTGGACGCTCTAAAAGAAGCTAAGGATATAGTAAAAGTCCCATATTTTTCACGGACAATACAGGCTCAAAAAACTGTCGATGCAATGAGTGTCTCAAGAATAGGCGTAGGCATAGAGCAATATTCTACTTACACTTCCGGCGATGCAAATCAGAATAATATCATAATGCCATCTTGGTCTGCCGAAATGCTTAAAACATATCAGCACACAAAAGACGATACTATCATGAAGTTCTCTAGACACGCAATAATAGGGCGTTTTGCAAACTTTGTTGGCTATTATATAAAAGATTTTTCAGACATAATGTTAGACCCCTTGTATCCATACACGGGGCCCGATATCACAAGTTTTTATTACCATCATGCGCCGTGTCAATTTGCGCAAAGTTTTGACTACCTGATGGCGCAGTTGGAAGTTGCAAGCGCTGATAAAATCAACTTCCCGTATGTCAGACAAAAAGGTTATGTCTGGTTTACAGACAGAATATTTGGTCTGGAAGGTGAGATTTTTGGAGACAAAAATTGCAGATTAAATTTGGATGAATCGGCGGTTAAGCTCAATACTACAAAGGCGAGTTTTATTACGGCGCGGTCTCAAAATTCAATTTGGGTTATCATACTCAATGATTCCGCAATAGAACGGGAGATAGAGGTTGAATTCAATCCCACAAGCAAATCTATGAAGGGCGCAGATACTAATGCTGAAGTTGTACTTTATAATTCTTCAGGCAACCCTGCCAATCAGAAATTTTCATTTTTTGGCGATAAAAAAATTAAAGTTGCCGCACAAGATTTGATTGCATTTAAAATACCGGCTTCAACAGAAAACAGGGCGGAGAAATCTTTGAAAGCCATATCTGCAGAAGGGCATCAGGTAATTAAAGAATTTCATAAAGACTTTGGAGATCTGCATTTATTCAGAATACGCAGCCCCTTCGGGAAGGACTCCATATACATCGTTCTATCTAAAGGACAAAATCAAAAGAAGGCTGTTTTAGAAGCAAAGATAAGTTTGGATAGCGCTGTTGTAAAACTAAGCAAAAACGCATTTCCATTTGAGATAAGTGCGTATCCCATTCCCGCCGAAACGCCGATAGAAATAGAAGTTTCCTTAAGGCAAGACGGCAAAGAATTATTGTCCCCTCAAAAGGTAATATTGAAATAAAATGAAAAAAAATCTCTTAATTTTATATATAATTTTTTTAGCGAATTTCTTATTCGCCAATAAATACGATTTAAGTTCCACACACTACATCACTATAGAAAATTTTCAATTTCAGGGTGAGTGGATGCCAACGGGCGTTGGCGGTTCAACGGCAATAATTGCAAACAAGGCAAACCAAACAGCTTCTACAGTTGTGAATGTGGGTGCTGAGGGTGAGTATTTTGTTTGGGTTCAAGCGGCTGATTATGCAAATGACAAGCCCGGCACTAGACTTATGAAAGTTTTGGTAAACGGCGTTGAATTGCCTGAAAATGCGGGTAAGCACGGCAAAGACCTATTGTATTGGGAGCTTGTGGGTTCTGCAAAATTAAACAAAGGGGAGAATTTTCTGTCCATTAAGTCGGTTACAAATTTCCCAAGATGTGCGGCAATTTTAATTACTAAGGATAAAAATTTTAATCCTAACATAGCGCTTCAAGATGGCTCGGTAAGGCGTGCCACAAGGCGTCAGTCTTATCTTTCAAATTATGAGATTCTGGGCAAATTCCCAAAAATTGAAGCAGGTGAAAGCTTTAAGAATGCCAAAAGCGTCGGCATTTCAAACGGAAAATTGAAAATAAATTATACGCAAAAAAAATATCCGGACGGCAAAATATTTTACGAACGCAGTGCGGAAGTTTTGATAGATTCACAGTTTATCCCCATGCCATCATTTAAAGATGAGGCACTTGTTATTGCGTATTCTCAAAATGAAACAGCAAACGACGAAGAATATGTTGTTAGTTGGAAAAAGTCTTTGGGCGAAATTAAAGTTAAAGTAGCGAATGAATATTTTAACACGCCACTTTCAAATTCTAATTTTTACGGCATTGGCTCAATGAAGCTTTTGCGCATTGTTGATGTGAAAAAAAATTCTGAAACCGATTTGGAAATTACATATCAAGACGATGTCAAAGCTAAGCTGACCCTCTCTAAAAATGAGCCTATTGCAAAATTCAAGGTAAATGCTTTGGCTGATAAAAGCGGCTATTATTCAATAATTTTTCTGTCATTTAACAAGATAGACAGGTTTGAAGTGGAATCTTTGCAAATGCCAGTTTCATATCAGAACCACCGCATAATGAAAGAGCCTGTTGTGGTAGGCAATAGAATGATGTCTCAGCCAATTTGCATAGTTGAAGGCAAATTTGTTTCCGACAAAAATCTCACCTGCGGGGTGATTGCTGATCCGGAAAATCTTTCCCCAGATGAATGGTCGGAATATAATAATTCTGTCTGTGGATTTTCTTTAATGTCGGCGGACGCAAAAGTGCAGCCTGTTTATGTTCAGCCAATTTTAGGCGGAAGAAATTCTAAAAAAGAAGAGGGCGATGTGCTTGAAGCCTCTTGCTACATGCTCTCAATGTCTGGCGATTGGACTGAGGCTTTAACAAAAATCAACAGCGCAATTTACAATGCCTCAAAACTTAGAGAGCCCTATGAAGCGTCTATTTCTGAAGCAAGCGTGAATATTGCAAAGTTCATGGCGGATGAAAAAGCGAGTGGGTGGAGCCCCATACACAAGGGTAGGTGGAATATAGAAATGATTAACACTGTTACCCAGCCCGCACCGCTTGCAGAGCTTTCTATCGCACTTTTGACGGACGATGAAGACTATTACAAAAAATTCTCTTTGCCCACTATTGAATTCACTCTTTCCAGAATGTCGGCGCATTATTCAATGCAGTTTTGGAGTGAGGCTCCGACAAATACAAATTCAAAATTAAATCTTAATGTACCATCCAAACCTTGGAGTGCCGATTATTACGCCGGTTTGTATGCGCTTACAAATTCTGCAAACACCTTCCTAAAAGATTTTTATTATAATAAAAACGGTTCTTTAAGAGGAGAAGAAAAACTGTCTTGGACCGTTAAATTGGGGATGTATCTTGCTGGAGAATTTGATGAATCAAATATCAAAGAGATTGAAAAAGAAGCTTTGGAATGGGCTAAAAAATCTTTTGATAACAAAAATTTTTCGGAAATCCCCATGTTGATTTTTGTCAATGACGGGCTATATCCGTATTGGTGGTATTTGATGGATTTATATGAGCTAACGGGCAATTCTGAATTGCTTAAATATGCACGGCTTGGGGCGTTTTATACGCTTTCATGCCTCTGGAATTGGCCAACTCCGGCTCCTCAGCAAACTATAAATAAAAACAATATCGTACATGGAGAATGCAACCCAATGTGGAGAGGTACCGAGCGTCTGCGTTTGGGCTATGACGAAAATCAAGTACTGCAAGACGCATTTATTGCGGAAGATTCTTCCAGAACAAAAAAAAATTGGCGAGGTGCATGGTTTTTGCTGAAGGAAAAGCAAGTTGACGGTTTTAAGGCAAGCAGAATTGGTCTGGGGATAGAACAGCGTTGGACATTTGTTATGCGCAATCATCATAAGAATATTTTGATGCCGTCTTGGGCGCCAGAAATGTTAAAAGTTTATCAGCATACAAAAGATGATATCATCATGAAGTTTTCCAGACATTCTATCGTGGGTCGATACGCAAACTATCCTGGCTACTATGTCTGCGATTATACGGATGTCTATATGTCTGCCGATTATCCGTACAAAGGGCCTGATGTAACCAGTTTGTATCACCATCATGAGCCCGTGGTTTTCATGCACACCTTTGATTATTTGATGGCCCAGATAGAGTCTCGCACACAGAATAAAATAAAATTTCCATTTGTACGCCAACAAGGTTATGTGTGGTTCACAAACAGAATATTTGGACTCTCTGGCAAGGTCTTTGATGAGGCTTTCTGCAAGCCGCTTTTGAATTTGGACGCCGTTGATACCCATGATAATCACAAAATCAGCACTCTCTTGGCAAGAGGGGTGGGGCATATTTGGTTGATAGTTTTGAATGATTCCGCCAAAGAAATCACGGCAAATCTGGCTTTAAACTTGAAATCTAGGCAGCTTTCAGGGCTGCTTGCTGATTCCGAATTTTCTCTTTACAATTCCGCAGGTGAAGTTGTTTCTCAAAATTTACGCAAGGAAAATTTGTCGGCAATCAGGATTCCGCCTCTTGGGTTGATTGCCGTGAAAATGCCCGCCAAAGAAGCTTTAATATCTAAGAGTCATCCTTCTTTGCCAAAGAAAAGCCACATAACAAAGCCTCAGATTGCAAATGAATGGGGAGATTTTCATCTTTTCCGCATACGCAGCCCCTTCGGCAAAGATTCAATCTATGCATTTTTAAACCCTCTTTTTGGTAAGGATGGCAAAGCAAAACTTACCGTTAAAACATCTTCAGGCGTTGAAAAGGTTTTAGAGTGTAACTCATTTCCTTTTGAATTCAGCCATTACCCATTGGATATGAATGACGAGATAAAAGTTGTCTTAGAACTTGAAGATAAAAACGGCAAATTTAAAAGCGAAGAATTTATACTGGCGAAATAATACAATACTATGGTCATTTTATTTGACAATAAACGTTTTATTTAAACAATTAATTGGAACTTTCTAGAAGCTTACAATTTAACTGATATACTTATGAATAATATTACAAGAAGAAACTTCATTAAAGGCGTTGGCGTATTGGGCAGTGCCGCCATGCTCGGCGCTTGCACCAGTGTTAAAAAAGGCAGAGATTTAAACGGCAAATTCCGTGTTGCCGTGGTTGGCGTCGGTGGCAGAGGTCGTGCGGCGGTTGATCAATTTGCAAAAGATCCACGCATTAAAATGGTGGCTTTCTGCGATGTAGATGATACTACTGCGGCAAAGACATACACAGCATTTCCAGACATACCAAGATACAGAGACTATCGTGTAATGCTTGACAAGTTGGACTCTCAGATTGACGGCGTTGCTATTTGTACGCCTGACCATATGCACTATCCAATTACTCTTTGGGCAATCGCAAAGGGTAAGCACGTATATACTGAAAAACCTTTGTGCCGCACTATTTGGGAGTGTCGCCAACTTGGCAAGGCAGCTAAAGAAGCGGGCGTATTCTCGCAGATGGGCAATCAGGGGCACACTTTTGACGGCTGGCGCTTAATTCGCGAATGGAATGAAGCAGGTTTACTCGGTGAAGTTAAAGAAATTTATCATTGGACAGACAGACCTCTTAAATACTGGCCTCAGGGCGCTCTTACTGCTCCTGAAGCAGAGCCGATTCCTTCTGAAATTGATTATAATTTGTGGCTCGGCGTTGCACCTCATCAAGACTACAATAAAGCTTTTGTTCCATTTAAGTGGAGGGGCTTGCGCAATTACGGCACAGGCGCAATAGGCGACATGGGCTGTCATTTTATGGACATTCCATATTCAGCGTTTGACTTGGGTTACCCATCTTTGGTTACCGCCGCAAATTCTGAATTTAATGATTATAGCTGGCCTGCTGAAGCAAGCATTGTCTATGATTTCCCTGGCAATGCAAAGCGAGGTCCAATCAAGCTTTTCTGGTATGACGGTTATCGTAAGCCAAAGAACGTTGAAAGAGTTCCACAAAGCTTTATAGACGATCCACGTAACGGCAATGGCACGCTCATAGTTGGCACAAAAGAAACCGTACACTGCGGCGTTTATGGCGACAATCCTATCATATTCCCACGTGAGCGCATGGTTGAACTCAAAAAGAGCAATGCTTTGCCCGATCCTTATATTCCACGCTACAAAGAAGGTCCGCATTTGAACTGGGCGCTTTCATGCTTGTCGGGCAGGGTTCCTGTTTCAAACTTTGATTATGCAGCGCCTTTTACTGAAGTTGCATTAATCGGTATGGCTTCGATAGCTGCACAGTCTCCATTGAGTTATGACCCTAATACTATGAGTTTCACAAATTGCCCTGAGGCGGATAAATATATCAAGAGTCTTTACGCTTATAATAAGGAATTTTTGCCTAGCGCAAAAATGTGCCCATTTTGCTAAACACTAAAGGCATTAAAAAATTAAAGCGCCAGATTTATTAAAGTCTGGCGTTTTTTTTAATTAAGAAACAAAGAAATGTTTTGACAAATTTTACTCAGACAGAATTATCAAGGGCTAAATTTTCGCCGAAATAGCTCAGTTGGTAGAGCAACGCATTCGTAATGCGTGGGTCGTCGGTTCAAGTCCGATTTTCGGCTCTGTCTTTAAAAACCTGCAAATTTTTTTTGCAGGTTTTTTTGTGGTATTAATTTATCTATTCTAAAACTCTTGAGGCTGAATAGAGTTATTTTGCATAGCTTGGCATAGACAATAAAAGTTACTCGGAATCTGGGAAATATGTTAGGGGTGAGTCTTTTGTACGACAGGTGCGTTTGGAGATGTTTTTCTTTTTATCTGGCAAAATTTTTGTCGGTTTTGCGACAATTTTAGAGCGCACGAGTCTGCGCTGTTTAATTGCATTTCTGCGAGGTTTCATGGAATAAAACTACTCTTTTGCAGGTAAAGTGTCAATCCGTTTTATATTTTAAACTTTAGTTAAATTTTACTTTACTTGATTGGAATCTAGCATTAGTCTGGGTAAGTTAATAAATCTAATTTTATGGGGAAGAAAAATAGAAGAGAATTTTTGAAAGATGTTGGGGTGCTGACCGCCTCAACTTTCTTTTTGCAAGCATGTACTAACCCAAGGCAAAGCGCCTTTACAAAGCCTCAGAGAGATTGCCTTATTGCAATTTCTGAACGCATTGTGCCCAGAGATGAATTCCCTGGGGCTACAGACTTGGGTGTAATCAACTATGTTGAAAATTGGGTAACAAAATATTACCCAGAACGCTTGTACTTTTATCAAAATGGGGCGGAATATACGAGGCTTGCTGCGCTGAAAATTCACGGTAAAGAATTTCAAGATTTGGATGTGGATACCCAAATAAGTTTCTTGGGTTTGATGGAACAAGAAAAGCATCCCAGAGATTTATGGAAAGACATCTCTCAAAAAGAATTTTTTGATGAGATGATCAGCAGAACTTTTGAAGGCTATTATGGAGATCCTCGGCATGGCGGAAACAAAAATTACGCCAGCTACAAAATGATGAAACTTGATACACCATTGGTGATAGGACAAAACCGCTATGAAAAATAAACATGTTGACGCCATAGTTGTCGGGGCTGGTGCGGGCGGCGGCATTGTCGCCAAAGAACTCGCCGTAGCAGGAATGAAAACAATTCTTTTTGAAAGAGGAGACTGGCCAGATTATGAAGAATTCCCGAATGATGAGCTTATTAATCAACGCAATCAGATTATAAAACCTCTGCACGGTCCGGATAGGCGCAAGTTTCCGTACGTAACGCAGGTTGGCAACAAACTTGTGAAATCTAGGATTGATAAACCCATGAGCTATATTGCAGCTTGTGTGGGCTCTGGCACTGTAACGTATGGCGCTATGGCATGGCGATTCATGCCTGAAGATTTCAAACTTAAAAGCCTCTATGGAGAATATGAAAATTGCAGTCTTGAAGATTGGCCCATAACTTATGACGAGTTAGAGCCTTTCTACGAAAAAGCCGAGTGGGAGATTGGCGTGTCTGGCAGTACAGAGGGCAATCCATTTTCTCCGCCTCGCAAAAAGAATTTCCCCATGCCTCCTTTTGAGTATAATAGGGAGAGTCAATTTTTGTTTAATGCCTGCAAGAATATGGGGTTGCATCCTTTTCCAATTCCCATGTTGCGTAATTCGGTGCCGTACAATGGCAGGGCGGCTTGCATACGCAATAGGACTTGTTGCGGCTATGTGTGTCCTGTTGACGCCAAGAACGGCACTCAGAATACCGTGATACCAGTAGCCATGAAAACGGGCAACTGCGAGGTGCGTACAAACTGCGTCGTTGCTGAAATTATGATGGAGGGCAGAAAGGCGGTGGGCATAAAGTATTTTGACGAAAATAAAACCCTTTGTACGCAGACCGCCGATATTGTTGTGCTTGCGGCAAGCGCTTATGAAAGTGCAAGGCTTCTTCTAAATACCAAGACGGATATTTTCCCGAACGGCGTCGGCAACAATCATGACATGGTTGGGCGTAATCTGCAAAGCCATCCTTATTCAGGCGCAATGGGTTTGGTTGACTTTGATTTGACAGAATACAAAGGCCCAGGGGCGACAATGGCAATTTCCGACTTCAATCACAATGTAAAAGAGCGCATTATCGGCGGTGTGCGTTGCACGGAATTTTATTCTTTACCCAACCACTTTATATCGCATAGACCGCCAAATTCTCCAAGATGGGGTGCGGAGCATAAAAAATTCCAGCGTGAAAATTATCGCAGAATATTGCGCATGACAGGGCCAATTCAGGAAGTTCCAAATATGGATTCCAGAGTTATGGTTGAAGATTCAGTCAGGGATTTTTGGGGGATACCTGTGCTTAAATTTTCCGGCGCACGCAGTGATGTTGATAAAAAACATTCAGATTGGGTTTCTGAAAGGGTTGCAGAAATTTTGGTGCAGGCGGGCGCAAAGAAGGTTTGGAAAACGGGCGGCGCAGGCGGTAGAGGCGGCGGTCAACATCAAGTTGGCACTTGCAGAATGGGTTTAGACCCAAAAATTTCAGTTACAGACAAAAATTGTAAAGTTTGGGAGACGGAAAATATTTACGTCGGCGACGGTTCCGTCTTGGTAACGGGCGGCGGGTTTAATCCTGTGCTTACAATAATGGCTTTGGCGTACAAAACCGGAGACCACATCGTAAAAACATATAAAAAGGCATAATATGAAGAAAAAATATTTTACCATAATATTTGTTTTGACGATAATATGCGTGCTGATTGCAGGCGCAGGTTACGGCACATGGAACTCTTTGGATCCTGAAAAAACCTGCGCAAACTGCCATGAAGTCAGACCCACATTTGAAAGGTGGAAAACTTCTGCGCACGCAAAAGTATCTTGCTTTGATTGCCACGGTACGGCGTTGAGCAACGGCTTTCATAGTCTTAAAGAAAAATTGGGAATGGTATTTACGCATGTTTCAGGCACTAAAGAAAATTCCGATGTCAAGCTTACGGAAGACCAGCTTATAGATGTAATGGACAGGTGTATCAAATGCCATTCAAACGAGGGCGCAAAATGGAAGGGTGGCGCGCATTCTTCAAAATATTCAAATATTTTTGAAGACAGAAAACACAACATTATGGAGAAACCTTATTGGGATTGTATGCGCTGCCACGGTATGTTTTACGGCGGCAATATACATACCCTGATGAATCTTGAAAGCGATAAACCTGAAGATTGGAAAATCAGAGACTCAAAACAGGCGGCAAAGCCTTCAATCCCATGTATGGCATGCCACCAGATTCATAGAATGGGTGAAACTTATGGGGAGTTCAAATCCGCCTATGAAAGCAAGATGCCCTTCAAACCCCAGCCCAAGACCGCTTTTTATGTAAGGACTCAGCGCACGCATACGAATACTGAAGACTTGTTTAAGCTTGAAATGTTCTTGAATGGCGAAAAGGTCAAGGCGTCTAAAGACCCAAATAATTTGCTTTGCATACAATGTCATTCTCCGAATTGGCGGCATGAAGCCGGCACTCAGGACGATAAGACCCCTACGGGTGTGCATGAAGGCATAAGCTGCATTGCCTGTCATGACCCGCACTCTAACAGCGCAAAAAATTCTTGTGTTAAATGCCATACCGACAGCGTTAAAGACGGAAAATGCAAAGTGGATGTTTTGAATGCGGAAACAACTTTCAAATCTGCAACATCAAAAAATGACATCCACAAGATTACTTGCCTGAGCTGCCATGAGGCAAAAAAATAAATGTGAAAATTTAATAAGCCAGTTTATTTGTCAAATTTTGACAAGTCCCAGATGTCATACCAATGCACCTTAGGCTTTGAATTTTCAAACTCTATGGGCAAAAATATGTAGCGACCGTCTATTGCGTTTTTTGGGTTCCATCTGTCGGCGACAAAAATGAAGGCGTCTTTTTTGCCCTCAACTTTTATTATGTATGTGCTTTGCCCTGTGAATGTGTTGCGCATCTGTTCTGGCGTGCCTACGCAGGGGTTGCCAATGGCTTCCCATTCGCCCCAAATGCTTTTAGACTTGTATGAGCGTGCGGCGTTTGGCGCCCAGCCCGTGCAGTATGATGTTATCAAATAGTAGATTCCATCTTTTTTAAATATGGCGGGCGCTTCATTCCATTCTGAAGGCGTAATGCGTGCAAATTTTCCGGTGAAGTCTTGATAATCGTCGGTTAGCTCATGAATTTGCAGGGTGGAGTTTTCTTCACTGGCGCAAATGAGATAGGCTTTTTCGTCGTCGTCAACAAAGACTGTCATATCTCTTGCCATCTGGCCAAGGCTGCGCATATCCCTTACAAACACATAACCCCTGCCCAACATTGGTTTGTAATATTGATTTGAGATAATCTTGTCCAATTCTGCGGGCGGATATGCAGCATCGACAGATTCAATCTCGGAAATATTGCCTATGGGCAAATTGCCTTTTTGGGGTCTGAAACTTTTTACAAATTTATAAGGGCCCGTAATATTGTCGGAAATGGCAAGTGCCGTGCGTGCCGTTGTGTAATCGGGCTTGTCTCCTCTTTTGTGCTCGAGATGAAACCACATCGCAAATTTCCCAGTCTTTTTATTATAGACAACTTTGGGACGCTCTATGATTGAGCCTTTTACAATTTCGCTTTTTGAGTCAATTTCAACTTTCAGGGCTATGCCTTCATTCTTCCAGTTATATAAGTCTGAGGATGAATAGCAGCCTACGCCCACCTGTGCAAGATTACCCGCCTCGCCTTCAATTTTATGTTCGCCAAACCAATAATATTTGCCCTCATGAAATAAAAAACCCGCCCCATGCGCATTGATATGCGTGCCTGTATTATCCTGCCAAATTTCCGCAGGCTTGAAAGAATTTTGCTGCGCCGATAAAACTGCTGAGGATAAAAGCAGCAATGCCAATAACAAATTTATTTTCATAATATTCACATTTAAAATTTCCTAGAAAGATATTCAACAATTAAAATTGAAAAGACGATATTGCGTAAAAAAAGAGGCTTAAAAAAGCCTCTTTAAAACAAGAAATTATAGAGCTTCTAAAATATTCAGAGCGTGAGAGCCGACCCTTTCGCACTGGCTTAAAACTTCTATAAATAATACTGCGCCTTGTGTTGCGCCAGTAGTTTCCATCTGGGTGATTGCCTCTTTGCGCAGACGTTTGCGTATGGAATCAAGCTTGCCGCGCATTGCAAAGGCAAACGCCAAGTCTTCTTTTGTTATGGTTTGCTTTTTTAGGTTAGCCTCCATAAAGCGTATGAAGTTTTTGATTTCAGTGCAAAATTCAACGAAAGATTGGTTCTGCCAAACTATGTCTGTAAATTGTTTGCGATACCTCTTGCGGGCAAAAGTTATGAGGCGGTAACATGAGTCCGACATATCTTCAAGCTCAGCCACAATTATCATATTGCGTGTTACCAGCTTTATGGATTCATCGCTGAGTTCATGCGAGGAACAATGCACAAAAAAGCTTGTAAGCTGAGAAGCCAAAACGTCAGATTCTTGTTCTAAACTGCGTAGGCGCTTTACTTCAGTGCTCAAATCTTGCCCTGTATTCTGGAAAACTTTTATGAAACCGTTAAACATTTCATCAGATATTCCTGCCAAATGTAGAACCTCTTTCTGCCCCTCAAACAAGGCAATTTCACCCATTTCTGTAAAGTTGTTGCTGAGATATTCCAGACGTTGTTCGGCGGTGCTATTGGTGTCTTTGCCGCCTTTAATTACAAAAGTAACAATCTTTTCTAGCTGAGGCACAAACCAAATCAGCAAAAAGATATTGGATAAATTAAATAAAGTGTGAAATAGCGCAAGCCTGTCCGGCACTATGGAACGCTGTGCAAGATCTTTAAGCTGTTCTGCGCTAAGAGAGGTTAGGTCTGTAATACCCAAAGATTCCGCAAAGGCTCTTGGCACTTCTGTAGGAGCCGGGATTAAGGTTGAAATCATGTTTGTAAAGAATCCCAAAATGCACATTACCCATATTACGCCAATAACGTTGAACATCAGATGAACCGTAGCCGCCCTGCGTGCGTTTGTGTTTGCGGGTATTGCTGCAACTACTGCCGTGAGAGTTGTGCCAATATTTTCGCCCAGAACTATCGCTGCCGCCAATTCAAAAGGTATCCAACCTTTTGCCGCCATGGTGATTGTGATTGCCATCATCACGGCGGAAGAATGCACCAGAAAGGTTAAAACCAAGCCTACACATAAAAATATCAAATTGGAAACAACGCCCAAATTGGTGTATTGGATAACCCACTGAAAAGCTTCTGAATCCGGAGAAATATCAGGCATTGAAGACTTAAGGTAGCCCAAGCCCATGAATAGAAAACCAAAGCCAGTAACAAATTCTCCAAAGTTTTTGTAGTTTGATTTTTTAAAGAAAATAAAACAAACCCCTATGCCTACAAGTGGCAGGGCTATTGATGTCAAAGAAAACTTAAAACCAATAAAGGCAATAATCCAAGCGGTAACGGTAGTGCCCAGATTAGCGCCCATTATAACGCCTATAGATTCTCTCAACTTTATAAGCCCTGCGTTTACAAAGCTGACAAGCATAACGGTAGTGGCGGTAGAAGACTGTATGGAAGCTGTTATAACTATGCCGGAAAACAAGCCTGCAAAGCGATTTTGGGTCATCTTGCCTAGAATCATTCTGAGCTTTTCGCCTGCAAGTTTTTGCAGACCTTCACTCATAAGTTTCATGCCAAAGAGAAATACGCCTAGGGCGCCTAGTAGTTGAAATGCAAGTTCCATAAAATAGCGTGATGGTAAAAAAATTGGGTTGATTCTCTCATAAGCTCTTCAATAAAGTAAAGTGAAATTTTTTATAATGAAAAGTATTTTGATTTATTCAGGCGGTTTGGATTCTACAGTATTGCTTTACAAACTGCATAAAAACGGTCTTTTGGGCGGTGCATTGGCGATAAATTACGCACAGCGCCACGCAAAAGAGTTGGAATACGCAAAGTTGAATTGCAAAGCGTTGAATGTAGATTTTTTCATCGCAGACTTAAGTTCTTTAAAACCTATATTTGGCGATATTTGCCTGACAGGCAGTGGGGAAATACCAAATGGAGGTTATGATGAAAGCAATATGCGTTCAACGGTTGTGCCAAATCGGAATATGATTTTCCTTTCTCTGGCGGCGGCGAAGGCGATATCGTGCGGTTGCGATTCGGTCGCTTATGCCGCCCACGGCGGAGACCACAGCATTTACCCCGATTGCCGCAATGAGTTTGCAGAAGCTATGGATAAAGCTTTGAATCTTTGTGATTATAACAAAATAAGTTTGTTCAGACCTTTTGTGAACTCAAGCAAGGCTGACATTGTGAAACTTGGTTCGCAACTTGGGGTTGATTTTTCTTTGACATGGTCTTGCTATAACGGCGGTGAAAAACACTGCGGCATTTGTGCAACCTGTATTGAGCGTAAAGAAGCATTTAAACAGGCAAAAATTGCAGATCCTACCGAGTATCTACGCTAGAAAATTCCGCCTAAAATTTGCAATATACTCTAATTTAAGTATTTATTTTTTTCTTAAAAAGTTTGCATAGAAGTTATATTCTTTTTAGATTGTGTGCATGGAAAATTTTACCAGACGCAGTTTTTTAAAGAGGACATCTCTTGCAGCAGCAGTTGCGGTTTCTTTACCTCTAAAATCGGAGGAGTCTGCAGGGCTTTCAGACAAACCTTCCTTCGTACCCAAACCTTATGGCGCAAGCCCTATGTTTATTGAAGTCGGCAAAAAGACCAGAATTGTATTGGAATGTCCAAAAAAATATTCGGAAAATCCCAATGAGCTTTTTATAGGCTGTAAAAGTTTAAATGGCAGGGCTGCAAACGGTTCAATCATCAGGTCAAAACTTGGCACTCTTGAGGTCAAGTTTGTCGCTGAGGACGGCAAATTGTATGCAGATATGGAATTTGCCGATGAACGAGAATACGTCTTTACTTTTTACAAAAGAAAAGATGCGGAAGCATTTCTTGCAAAAAAAATTGAAAGCGTAAGCGCAGTTGGCAAGGCAAGTGTATATGCGCTCAATGCAGATTTGTTCGCTTTGCGTCCATACAAGGGGGATATGCATATGCACAGCACGTATTCGGACGGCAGGCAAGCGCCGGAACAAATGGGGCTTAAATGTCTGGAATTAGGCTACGACTTTCAGTCGCTCAGCGACCACCGCAAATACGAAGGTTCTGAAAGATTGATTTCAGTTATGTCTAAATACGGTATCAGCATGGCTTGTTTTAATGCGGAAGAAGTGCATACGACTTCCGTTCACATCCACAGCATAGGTGCGGATAAAAGCATCAGTTTGTGGGCTGAGAATAATACTGAAGAACTTGAGCAACTCACGCAAGAATTTCTGAAAACCGTCCCTAAAAATATTGATTATAACGAGCGCATTTGCATAGCCAAAACGGAAGCAACATGGCAGAAAATACGCCAATTTGGGGGCATTGCCGCTTTCAACCATCTCTATTGGAGGCAGGGCGACAGGCGTTATGTTTCCGACGCAATCAGAGATACGCTTTTGGAAAGAAAAAATTTTGACGCCATAGAGTTGGCAAACTGGTTATGCGGCAGCGAAAGTACGGATTTGACGGAAGCTCGTAGAATAGAGCTCTTGGAAAAGGGAATGAAATACGCCATAATTGGCAATACCGACGCCCACAGGGAAAGCCAACTTGGCGATTGCTTTAGCATAGTCTTTGCAAAATCTAAAAACTTTGCGGACATCAAAGATTCCATCTTAAATTTTCAAAATGTAGTGCTGGAAAAACTATCTCGTCTGGATTTTGTTAACGATGAGTCAGAGGTGGAAAAAGGAAAAAAATACAGGATAATAGGCCCACGCAGATTAGTGGTTTTGGCACACTTTTTAATGCGCTGGTTTTATCCTGAACATGACTATCTTTGCGTTCAGGAAGCCGATATTTTGCGCCCGGCAATAGACGCTGAAGAAGAACTGTTCATGCGCCGTACGCCGTCAGAAAATCTGCCCAGAGTTAGGTTGAAAGTGCCGTACACTCCAAATCCTGCGCTTGTTTCTTTGAAAGATGCCGAGCTGGAAAAGATTGTAAACGACACAATAGAGTCAATAAAACCAGCCAGCAAAAGCGTCAATCTGCTTTTCAAAACCCACTGGGGGGCGTGATAACCCAAGGCAATTCAGAATTGCACATTTTTAAACATATACATCCCCGCAGGGAGTCGAACCCTGATTAATGGTACCGGAAACCACCGTTCTATCCATTGAACTACGGAGACATTTAAAGAAGTAAGAGAAAATACAATTACAATCAAACAGCAAGGCTGAAAGTTTGCACAAAGTAAATTTTTTGCTTTAAACTTGCGTAAAATTTGAGAGAGTTATCGCATGTCTGCCAAAGTATTTTCTATTGCAAACCAAAAGGGCGGTGTGGGTAAAACCACAACAGCCGTGAATCTCGCCGCAGGGCTTGCCCGCAGGAAGCTGCGTACTCTGCTGATTGATATGGACCAACAAGCAAGCGCTACCAGTGCGCTTGGGTATGAAAAGACGGCGGGTGCAAGTTTGTATCAACCCCTGCACGGTGAAGGGCTTGCAAAAGACAAGGTCATTAAAACCGAAAGGCAAAACCTTTCTCTGATACCCTCTGAAATGGATATTTCTGCGATAGAAGTTGAGCTTGCAACCAGCGAAAATTATCTCTTGCGCCTTAAAGAATGTATAGAGCCTCTAAAAAAATCCGGAGATTATGACGCTATAATAATAGACGCTCCGCCTTCTTTGGGCATGCTTTCCATGAACAGTCTTGCCGCCAGCGACTATCTTCTTATCGCCTTGCAGTGCGAGTATTTGGCGATGGAAGGTTTGGGGCAAATTTTGGGCGTTGTCGATCAGCTTAGAAACGCTGGCGTCAGCAATACTCTAAAGCTTGGCGGTGTGATTATGACAATGTATGATCCTCGTACAAATCTTTCAAAACAGGTGGTGAAAGAAGTCAGAGAATACCTTGGCAAATCTGTTTTTGACACTATGATTCCGCGCACTGTTCGTTTGGCGGAAGCGCCATCTTTTGGCAAAACAATTTTTGAATATGCACGCTGGAACGACGGCTCAAGCGCCTATGAAAAGCTGTCCAAAGAAGTTGCAAAAAAATTCTTGTCAAAATAAAAACAGGCACAATAGATTTTGATGAAAATTAAGCGTTATATAAAGAGAATTCTGAACCCTAAGGCGGCAAAAAAAGTGGCGGCAAAAAAAGCGGCAAGACAGGCGGCAAAAAGGGCTGCAGATGATTTGTTTGCAGACCTTGAACGTAGTCTTTCTTACATTTTTAAGAATAAAGAACTTTTGAGGCAGGCGCTTACACACCCTGGTTCGGCAAATATAACAAAGAATAAGCTCAATACAAATCAGCGTTTAGAGTTCCTTGGCGATTCCGTATTGCAGTGCGTTATCAGCGATGAAGTTTTTAGGTCTTTCCCTGAAAAACCTGAGGGCGACCTAACAAAAACAAGAATAGCTCTTACGCAAGGCACATTTTTAGCAGACCTTGCGGAGTCTATGGGCATAGGCAAATTTTTGATAGTCCCCAAAGGTTCAGAATCTTTGCGCAGCGCCAAAAGTGCATGGGAAGACGCTTTAGAAGCTTTAATTGGAGCAATTTATTTGGATTCAAATTTTGATACGGTTAAAAAAATTGTTATGATTTGGTACGCAAAAATCATGGCAGATTTGGATAGATTGGTTGTGAATCAAAACCCCAAAGGTTCGTTGCAAGAGGCGGCGGTCAAGAAAGGGCAGTCTGTGGCGTACACTTTGGTTTCCCAATTTGGGCCTGATCATGACAAAAAATTTGAGGTTGAAGTTTCCATAGACGGCGTAGCTTACGCTTCGGCAACGGCATCGTCCAAAAAAATTGCGGAAACAAAGGCTGCAAAAGCGGCATTAAAAAAATATTTGAATGAGGACATTAAAGACGCCTAAGCAAAACTCCAAGATATGTCATAACGTGGCGTATCCGGCTAGGGCTGCATTTGTAGCCAATGAGATAGTTTTGTCTTCAAAAAGTTCGGGTGCGGACTTGTTTTTTATTTTGCTGGAATCACAGAACGAGTGCGAAGGGTTCTACGCAAAATTAGGCGTATTTTTTAAGCTGTTTAAAATAGACGCCACTTTGCGCATATTGCCTGAAATCCGCGAATCTTCAGGGCAAAATGCGGAAAATTTTGATGCTCATTGTGAGCGCATAGGCACATTAAACTATATTTACTCTGCAAAATCTTCAGAAATTAATGTAGTCTTGTCCACGCCTGAAGCATTTTTTGCACATTCGCCAAAACCCAATGCGGCAGAGTTTTTAAACTTAAAAGTTAAAGATAAAATTTCTATAGATGCGCTCAAAGAAACTCTCGTTAAATTCGGATATTTTAATGAAGTTTTGTGTGAATCTCCTGCTCAATTTGCGATAAGGGGCGGCATTGTAGATGTGTATCCATTGGCGGCGTCTTCGCCTTTGCGCATTGATTTTTTCGGCGATGAAATTGAAAGCATACGCACTTTTGAGCCGGATACCCAACTTAGCGACGGCAAAGTAAATTCAGTAAGAATTGACAGCGCAAATGAAATAGAATCGGAAAATTCTGCAACAACATATGATTATATTGAGGGAAAAAAGGTCTCTTGGTTTTTTCTTGAACCAAGCGTTTTAGCTCAAAAATTCCCGCAATATTTTTCTATTCCGGAGTTTGGCATACCGCCGCAAAAGTGCTTTGCAAAAGTGTTTGAACGCAACGACAACTTCTTGGGTGTTGCCTCTCTAAATCTGGATTCCGGTTTGTTTGAAGATTCCGCAAAGCAAGAGTTTTATACCGCAGATTTATCAGAATTCAGGCCGCCTTCAAATATTGAGGCGATAGGCTATGAAGCCTATGAAGCGGAAAATGAACTTAGGACAAGATTCATAAAAAAATTGATAGAATGGGAAAACTCAGGATGCCAGATTTTTTTGGAGGCAAATAGCGAATCTGAAAAAAAACGCATTGCAGAGCTTTTTTTGGATTGCGGATATTCAAAACCGCATTGTGAATTTGTGGGGCAAATTTGTTCTGAAGGTTTTATTTTTACCTTTGAAGCAAAGGCGGAAGGTGAAAATAAAAAATCCTCTTATAGGCTTTTAATGCCCGCCGTTGACAGCAAAAAGTCGGGCGTGGTTTTTGTAAGCGCATATGAATTTTTTGGCAGAAGAATAAAGGTTAATCTGGCGCCAAGGCGCAAAATGCTTTCCCACAGGGCGCAGGTTGACCAGCTTTTGGATTTTTCGGAATTGGGCGAGGGCGACTACGTTGTGCATTTGGGACACGGGGTTTGTAGGTATCATGGGGTTGTAGATTTAGACATAGACGGCGTCAAACAAGAGGTTATAAAGTTGGAATTTGAAGATGAGGCAAATTTATATTTGCCCTTGCATAAATCTCATTTGATAAGCCGATACATAGGCTTAGACAAGGCGTCTCCAAAGCTTTCCAGACTTGATTCAAAGTCTTGGATAAAAGTTAAATCTGCCGCCGAAACCGCCGCATTTGACTATGCTTCTGAGCTTCTTGAAATCCAATCTAAAAGAGAGATTGCCGAGGGCTTTGCGTATCCCGATGACGACAAGTGGCAAAAAAGTTTTGATGATTCTTTTCCATTTGTGGAAACACCAGACCAATTAAGGGCGATTGAAGAAGTAAAATCCGATATGTCTCAGGCAAAGCCAATGGAGCGTCTTATCTGCGCAGATGTTGGCTTTGGCAAAACGGAAATTGCAATGCGGGCAGCCTTTAAATCTGCTTTGGCGGGCAAGCAGGTTGCGGTGCTTTGTCCCACTACAATTTTGGCGCAGCAACATTTTAAAAATTTTAAAGAGCGCATGGGAGCGTATCCCATAGTTGTGGAAATGCTCTCAAGATTCAGAACATCTTCAGAGGCTTCCAAAATTAAAGCACAAGTTTCTCTTGGTAAAATAGACATCATAATAGGCACTCACGCTTTGCTTTCCGACACCCTTAAATTCAAAGATTTAGGGTTGCTCGTTGTTGATGAAGAACATCGCTTTGGCGTAAAGCACAAGGAGAAAATTAAAAAAATCAAGCAGAGTATAGATGTGCTGACCATGAGCGCCACACCAATACCTCGCACTTTGTATTTTGCCATGATGGGTGCAAAACAAATCAGCCTTATTGAAACGCCGCCAAAAAATAGATTCCCCGTTGAAACTGTCGTCAAAGAATATTCAGACAAAGTTGTTGAAGAAGCCATAAATGCAGAAATTTCCAGAGGCGGTCAGGTTTTTTATCTGCATAACAGGGTTAAAACTATTGATGAAGTTGCAAGTCGTCTTAAGCTGCTTTTCCCTAATCTGCGCATAGCCGTAGGGCACGGGCAGATGACAGAGCTTAAACTTGAAAAATTGATGGCGGAATTTGTGGACGGAAAGTATGATATATTGGTCTGCACAACAATTATTGAGTCGGGTTTGGATATTCAAAATTGTAACACTATCATTATTGAGGGTGCGGATAAATTTGGTTTGTCGCAGCTTTACCAGCTTAGGGGCAGGGTAGGCAGGTTTACACGCAGGGCGTATGCTTATCTGCTTTTGCACAGGCACGCAAATTTGGTTGAAAGCGCGCGCAAAAGATTGGGCGCAATACGCCAATATAACACCGTCGGCGCCGGTTTTAGAATCGCCACCAGAGACTTACAGCTAAGAGGCTGCGGAAATCTTCTTGGTGCAAAACAAAGCGGGCATATTGCGGGTGTGGGGTTTGAAATGTATTGCAGGCTTTTAAAAAGAAGCATTGCAATTTTAAAAGGAGAAAAAAATGCGGCAGGCATAAAGGCGTCTTTGCATCTTGACTTTGTGAAATTCGGCCACGGAATCGCCGTTACGGACGAGCTTGATAGGGCTGAAAATTATTATCAGGAGATCAGAATAAAAGAGATGTCAAAGCACAAAGGGGAAACCCTAGAGGCGCATATTCCGCCAAGCTATATATCTCAAGTTCAGTTGCGGATAGATTTGTATAGGCGCATAGAAATGTCTGTTTCTTTGCCTGAACTTGAGAAAATTTTGTCCGATACTTTAGATAGATTTGGCGCATTGCCTCCGGAATTGCGGACGCTCTTTGATATCACGCAAATCCGCATTCTGGCGGAACTTAACGGGTTTTCGGCGGTTGAAACCGAGGCTGAAAAACTGAAACTGCGCATACCCAACACAAAAAATACCGAATATTTTAGAGTTCTAGGACGTTTTCCCCGCTTGACGAACGTCGATTCAAGGGGCAAACTTGCCGAGATAAAAAATTTTTTAAAAAATATTGTTAAGACTATAAGATAAAATGATAAAAAAATATAAGACACTTTCTTTAGCCTCGCTAGCGCTGTTTGCCTTGACGCACTCTCTTAATGCGCAGTCAAACCCCTACTTGATGCAGCAGGGCACAAATATTGGCAGCAACGCAGTGATAGTTGTGGTTGAAGATAGGACAATCACAAACGATGAAGTTATGCGCAGCCTTTCTAAAATACTGCCGCAAATTAAGGCAAAGACAAGGTCTGAGGCTGAATATATGCGTGAAGGCACAAGGGTGCGCAATGAAATCATTCAAAATTTAATAGATAAATGCCTAATCGTAAAAGACTTTAAAGACAAGGGCTACATGATACCACAGGCATATCTTGATTCTTACTTTGAAGACTATGTTTTGAAGGAATTTAACGGCGATAGGACTGAGCTTCTTAAATATGTCCAAAGCCAAGGCAAAACCGTAAAACAACTTAGGACAGAGCTTGAGGAAGACTACATCATTGCAAATATGCAGCACATCAGACGCAAGACAGTCTCACAAATCAGCCCTACAAAAATTATTGATTATTATGAAAAAAATAAGGACAAGTTTTTCTTGCCCGCAAATGCAAAGGTAAGCCAAATAACTTTGCGCTCGGCAACAAGTTCAAATTTTGAAAAACAAAAAATACTTGCGGACGACATAATAAAACAGGCAAGAGAGGGCGCAAACTTTGCAGAGCTTGCAAAAAAATACAGTCAAGATTCTGAAGCTTCAAAGGGTGGAGATTTGGGACAGCGCAAGAAGGGGGACTTTAGCCCAAAAATCGACGAAGTTGTCTTTAAATTAAAAGAAGGTGAAGTTTCAGACCCGATAATTATAGACAATATCATAGTTATCTTCAAAGCAACCGAAGTTAAGCCAGAGGGTATTCAGCCAATAGATTCCGTCCGTGAACAAATAGAGTGGGATTTGGTTGAGCAAGAATACAGGGTCGCAAACGATAAATGGATAGAGGGCTTGCGTAAAAAAGCGTATATAAAATATTTTACGCAGTAGCATATTTGCATGATTTATTTGCTAATAACATTTCTATTAACTATATTGATTTCAGCCTTCTGTTCCACATTGGAGGCAATGGTGTTAAGCACCACAACTCTAGACATTGAAAACCTCAAAAAACGCTCCAAAAAACGTGGGGAACTTTTGGAGAAATTCAATTCTCAAATAGATAAGACAACGTCTGCAATATTAACTTTAAACACCATTGCCAACACATTTGGCGCAACTTTGTGCGGTGTGTTATTTTCTGCATTATATGGGTCAACATTTGTAACAAAGTACATATTTCCCGCAGTAATAACAATTTCAATTTTAGTGTTTGCCGAAGTTTTGCCCAAAAATTTCGGAGTGCTTTACAGACCGTTTTTGCAATATCATTTGATATATCCACTGCATTGGGTGCGCTTTATTATGTCTCCGATATCCGCATTTTTTAGCGGTTTGGTGGGGATGTTGATGAACAGGCACTCTGCGCATAATCAAAGTGAAGATGAAATAATTTTGCTTGCCCAGAAAGGCGCAAAAGACGGGCTTTTGACACAAGAGGAAAAATCTTTGATACTAAATACGCTTGCGCTTGATGACGTTTTAATCTCTGAAATAATGACGCCAAGAACGGTGATTTTGGCATTTGACGAGGATATGTCTATAGACGAAGTTCTTGCAAAATATAAAGTTATTTCTTTTGCAAGGGTTCCCATTTTTAAAGACAATATAGATAACATTACGGGTATTGTGCGCCGCAAAGAGTTGCTTTTGGCAAAGGCAAATAATCAGGGTGAAATTTTGCTCAAAAATTTGGCGCATCATGCAATATTTGTGCCTGAAAACGGCTCGGCTTTGAGCATTTTAAAACACTTGGTGAAGTCTCACCAGCACATGGGTATTGTCGTTGACGAATTTGCCTCTTTGACAGGCGTGGTTACTCTTGAAGACATCTTTGAAAATCTGCTGGGTTCGGAGATTTTTGAGAAGGACGATATTGCCGTGGATATGCGTGAATTTGCCAGGCATAAAAAATTTGAAGACACAAAAAATTTTATAGAATCAAAGAAAAATCAAAAGAATGGAAACTAAGATATTTATTCCTGCTGAATGGCAGAGGCAAAGCGCTCTTTGGCTGACTTGGCCTTCAATGTCTGGCTGGTGGCGGGCTAAGTCTGCGGACGATATTGCGTCGGCTTTTGCCTCGCTTGCGGCGCTTATTTCAAATTTTGAATTAGTCAGGATAAATTGTCCTTTAAATGCTCAAAATGCGGCAAAAGTTTTTTTGCAAAAAGCCAAGGCAAATTTTAAAAATATAGAATTTTTCGACAATCTTTCCGACGATGTTTGGTGCAGGGACAGTGGCGCAATTTTCCGCATAAATAATGCAAACTTGGAAGCCTTAGATTTTAAATATAACGCTTGGGGCGGCAAATTTCCGCCTTGGGATAATGATGATAAATTGGCTTCAAAAATGGCGGCTAGCGCTGGCGTTAATTCTATCAGGATTGATGAAATGATATGCGAAGGCGGCGCCTTGGAATTTGACGGAAAAGGGCTTATGATGACTACGGATTGCGTGGTATTGAATCCTTCCAGAAATCCCAAATTAAGCAGGCTTGAGGCAGAAAACATTTTCAAAAAATATTGCGGGGTGTCTAAAGTAATTTGGCTAAAAGACGGGCTTTTTAATGACGATACAGACGGACATATAGACAATATCGCCAGATTCACCCCTAATGGTGAGGTTCTTGCCGCATTTTGCAACAATGACAATCCTTCTTACACTAGTCTGAATGAAAATTTGCAGGTGCTCAAAAATGAGATTACCGCCGATATTGTAAAGCTTCCCGTGCCGGATGATTTTGTAAAACACTCTCAAAGCGGTAAAATTTTGCCGGCAAGCTATGCAAATTATCTGGTCATAAATGACGCCGTGATAGTGCCAAGTTACGCACAAAAATATTCAGACGATAGGGCAAAATCAATAATATCAGATTTTTTTAAAGGTAGAGAAATCGTGAATATGGATTGCAGACTTTTTATTGAAGAAGGCGGTGCGGTGCACTGTTTAACGCAACAACAACCAATAGTTTAAGAATTTACTTGAAGCAAAAAAAATAACTTACATCCTACAACTATGCTAAATAATTCTGTCGATAACGCAAAACAGGCTGAAGCGACTTTGAAATTTGTACCAACATTGGCAAATTTGGAAGCTTGCTTGAAACTCTTGCCAAACCCAAGTACTACAAAATCCCAAAACCTTGAGGTTTCCGTACCATCAAAGTCGGATGTTAAATTAAATTTTGAGCGTATAAAATACTCTGGTAAAAATGGCGTTTCAGAGGCTAGATGGTCTTATAAAGGCAGGGTGTTGCTATAATTTAATCCACAAACACTATGAAAACATTAAAAATTACAATAATTGCGATTGCCGCATCATTGGCGCTTTTTGCGTGTGAATCTGCAGACGGCGGCGTAGGCGATGACGCTGCACGTACACCAATAGGTTCTGTAATCCGTGGCGAAACCCGCACCGCAGACGCATATCTTAAGCGTGTTGAACAGGAAAATAAAACACAGCGCAGAGACGCCTGGTTGCCTGAGTCTCCTGACAGAATGTAATGTCTGAAACTTTAAGACAGAACTTTTTTGCAATAGAGCTTCCTCTTTTGGAAGCTCTATTATTTGACGCTTCTTTTGAAAAATACAGGGCAAAGCAAATATGGCAAGCTGTCTATGATAGGAAGATTTTTAATCCGCAGTTGATGCAAAATCTCCCAAAGCCTCTAAGGGATTTTTTGTCTGCAAATTTTGAATTTTGCGCTGCGGAAATTGTTGGAGAGCGTCTATCCGCAGATGAAACGGGCAAATATTTGTTTAAACTTTCTGACGGTAAATTTGTAGAAAGCGTGCTCCTAGAAGCCCCTGCGGAAGATGATAAAATGCGTCGCACACTTTGCGTAAGCACTCAGGTTGGTTGTGCGCAAAGATGCGTGTTTTGCGCATCTGGCTTAAATGGGTTTAAGCGCAATTTAACTTTTGCGGAAATATTGGCTCAACTTTTGCCCTTTATTGACAAGGCAAGCGGGAAGTTTGTCTTTGAAAATATTGTGGTAATGGGCATGGGTGAGCCATTGGCAAATCTGGATAATCTTTTGAAGGCGTTAAAAATAATCAACGATTCCGATAAATTTAATTTTGGCGCAAGGCGCATTACCGTTTCAACTTGCGGTTTGGCGGATAAAGTTTTGGAGCTTTCAAAAATCAAATTTCCCTTCAGGCTTGCTATAAGCTTGCATGGCGCAACTGATGAAGTGCGCAATAAAATTATGCCTGTAAATAAGCGGTTTAATTTGGATACATTGGTTGCTGCCGCCAAAGAATTTGCAAATGTCTGCGGCAGGATGATTACTTTGGAATACATATTGATTAAAGATGTTAACGATTCTCTTGAGCAGGCAAAAGAGCTGGCAAAAATTGCCAAGACTTTGCATGCTCATATAAACCTGATTCCATACAACAAGGTTGAATCTTTGCCGTGGGAGCGCAGCGCACTTAAACAAAGAATTAAATTTCTGGAGTTTTTGAAAAATGCAAAAGTATCGGCAACGCTTCGCAAAGAAAAGGGTGCGGATATAGATGCCGCCTGCGGTCAGCTTGCTTTAAAAGCGGATTGTTTTGAACAGCCTTAATGGTAAAATTGCCTAAGTTTAGGTAACTTTTATGCTTGTCTTGAGCGTGGATTTTGGGAAAATTGCCTTAGCAAATTTCTACCCAAGATATTTATGTCCTCAATATTTATGCGATTTTTTCGCAGTCTTTTTTTGGTATCTTTTATACCATTATGTGTTTTGTGCACAAAAGTTCATGCAAACACAATCTTAATAGAAACTCAAAATTTCACATCGCTTTCAGGTTGGACTAAAGAAAACTTTAGAGGTCAGCTAAGCATAGGCTCTACTGCCAACAGCAATGTGATTGCGCAAACAAATGTGGTTTTACCTGAAGACACAACTTATTATATATGGGTAAATATTTATGAGTTTGAAGTCGCAACACAGCAGTATCCAAGACATATTGAATTGTCTATAAATTCTCAACCCTTGGCGATAAAGGGCTATGGAGAGTTTGGCGGCGACAAATGGCGCTGGATGCGTTTGGGTGTTAAAAATTTGTCATCGCTTACAAGCCTAAGTATCAAGGCTTTGAGCGTCTATTGCCACGTAAGCGCAGTCTTGCTTACAACAGATGAAAACTTTGATCCCAATAAAAATGTTACCACTGAGTCAGAACGTAAATCTTATTATCCCAAATATAATTCATACTTATTGGAGGCTGAAAAATTTTCCGACACTCAGGGGTGGAGTGTCGTTAATAGGGCGCAAACACCGACAAATTATTTGGAAAATCAAGGATATCTTGAAAACCTTTCATCTGGTGCGTCAAAGCCGTCTGTGAAGTTTAATGTATCGGCGGCGGGCTACTATTATATCTGGGTTAGCTCTTATGAATTTAATGATGCTTTGGACAGGTCTTACAAGATTTTATTGAATAATGAAACGATTGCAAATACCGCATATTCCGCCAATAAGGCTGAAAATTGGGTCTGGAAAAATTTGGGTATAGTCCATCTTAAAAAGGGTGAAAATATCATTCAATTAGACGCAAATCTTAATCAGGCAATTTGCGATGCAATATTTATCACTGAAAATCCTTACGAAAGCCCCGCAATATCTGATAACATGGCTTGGCGCAGTTCGAAGGAGTTTACGTATGAAAGTATTTTTCTTGAGGCTGAAAATTTTGCCAACAAAATGCAGTGGCAGGTTTCAAATTACAGAGGTGAAGGGGTATTATTTTCAGAGTTAATTGCAGAAAACACTAAGGCGTCCACAAAATTTAACGCCAATGGCGGCGTCTATTATATTTGGACTAGTTCGTATGAATTTAACTTAGCAGAAGAACTTTCACCCAGACATTATGAAGTTTATTTGAACGGCACAAAACTTGAAAAAAATGGATATGCAAGTTTGCATACATCTTCTTGGGTTTGGTCTTTGACGGCGGTTGCAAGCTTGCCTCAAGGCGTTTCTGAAGTCGCAATTAAGGCTAAAAGTGAGTTTTGTAGAGTTGATGCAATATTTCTTACTCAAGACCCAAACTTCAATCCCAATCAATTTTTTACAACAGTAGATTCAAGAGTATCAAAAACTCAAAGCTATAACACATACACTTTAGACGCCAAAAACTTTACAAACAAAGGCTCTTGGACACTCGCATCTTCATACTCGCAGCAGTGCCTCAATAAGACAACTTATAGCGCTGGCTCTGCAATGCCAAGCATATCGGTAAGCATTGCAAATGGCGGAGACTATTTTGTTTGGGCTAATGTGTATGAATTTAATTTGGACGCACAGGGCAGTCCTCGCACGGTGGATGTGCTTATAAATGGCGTTAAAACCAAGAGGTGCGCTTACAGGCAGCTAGGCGGCAATGCTTGGATTTGGTCAAATCTTGACAAGGTTTTTCTGCCGACAGGTACGACTACAATTCAGCTAAACGCTCTTACGGCAAATGTCAGATTTTTATCTTTAACACTTACCACAGACCCAAATTATGACCCAAATAAATCCGACAACAGAAATTCTACCGCATTGCCGTCCGAAACTTTTTTAATAGAGTCTGAGGAGTTTCAGTTCTACGGCTCTTGGACAAAGGACACTTTTGGCGGCGCTACGGGCATTATGACGGTTGGCGCAACTTCATGCCCCATGACAAGGATTCTTTTAAGGTCATCGGGCAAATATTATATCTGGGCAAGTTCAAATGATTTTGCCTATGACAGACCCGGATCGAGGACTTACAAGGTCTCATTCGATAAATTGGAAATGCCAAATTTGGCAGGCAAGCACGGTAAAGAGGGTGTCTATTGGGAGAAGTTGGGCTATGTATGGGCGACCAGTGGCGAACACGTTTTAGAGCTTATCCGCAATACTTCATATTGTCGCAGCGACGCAATACTTTTAACGCAGGATGAAAATTTTAATCCCAATGAAATGTCGCAGACAAAGGCAAGTCTTAAGCGCAAAGTGGATAATATGGAGTTTGATTACATATCAAATTTCCCCACAAATTTTGAAACTTTCGTAACGCCATCCTCGCAAATTGTTTCAATAGATAATGGCTTGGTGAAGATAGAATACATCAGTGCAACATCTCTAATTGGCGAAGTTTTATGGAAGCGCAGGGTGAGCTTGTTTAAAGACAATGTCTGGAATGTCGGCGAAATTTTGAATGATGAAACGCTCTTTTTAATTTACGCCGCAAATGCAACTAGGACTGAGACTCCATACTTTTCTACATGGCCCGCCTCAGTCTCAAAGGTGAAGATTGATGGCGTAATTATGGATTACAAGCTTTCCGATACGGATCCTTATTCCGCAGCTCCTACCGAGATTCTAAAGCCATTGAGCGCAACAAAAATTGACAATAATACGTTAGAAATAACTTATTCAAATTCTGCTAAATCCAGAATTGTGCTTAAAGAAAATTCATTGACGGCAAAAATGAGCACGTCTTTGCCTATAGCTAAAGCGGGATATTATTCGGTAGGTTTTCTGGGTTTCAACAAAATTGCAAAGTCTGATATGAAGGCTATCGAAATGCCAAGCATGTTTCAGGGAACACGTTTGATGGACACTCCCAAGCAGGTAACAAATAACTTTATGTCTCAGCCAATGGCGCTTATGCAGACACTTTATAACTCAAAAAATATTATAAACGGAGTTGTTGCAGACCCTGTAAAACTGGGGACTGAATGGACCACTGCGCTAAATTCTGTCTATGGTTTTTCAAACTTGAATCCGGATTCTATCAATGCGCATACGGTGATATTTTCGCCAGTATTTGCGGGTAAAGATTCTTTGAAAGCGCAGGGCGATACTCTTGAAATTTCATGGTATCTACTTACAGAGTATGGCGACTGGAAGCGGGGCGTTGAACTTGCCAATCAAGAAATTTTTGAAACTATGTTCACAAGAGAGCCTTACGATGTGTCGTTTTCAGACGCCGTCTGCAATCTGGCGGAATATTTGAAAGCAAAATCTGCAAATGGGTGGTGCGACAAAAATAAAGGCAGGTACAATATAGAGGGCGTGAATGTTTCAACGCACGCATCGCCTCTTTCTGAAGTTTCCGTGGCGCTGCTTACTAACGATGAAGATTATTACAAAAATATATCCTTACAGACTATAGAATACACTTTGTCTCGATATTCATCACACTTTGCCTTTGGTACTATTGAGGAAAAATTAGACAATTTCGGAGACACAACGTACCAGCTTAGCGTACCAAGCAAGCTTTGGACTGGAGATTATTATGCGGGCTTAAACAAACTCTTGGGTAATCGCAATGAGTGGCTGCGCAATTACTATTATAAGACGGACAATACCGTATTTAATAGAAGTGCCGGAAGCAACTTGCCTGAGTGGGCGTGCCTGCTTGGTTTATATTATGCAGACCCGTCTGAAGCCTTGCTTTCAAAAGTAAAAGCCGCTTGCGATGCTTGGCTGCCAACCGCCGAATATACGGGAAATGCTGAAATTAATATGGAGCTTTTTGTGAATGTTTCTTCATACATGTACTGGTGGTATTTGGTTGACTTGTATGAACTCACCGGCGAAAAAAAATATCTGGACGCCGCCGAAAATGGCGCATTTTACACGCTTTCATGTCTTTGGTCTTATCCCAAATCTCCTGAGGGCGATGTTGCGGTTCACAAAAATAATTTGGTCATAGGTGTAAGCAGAATTTGGTGGAAGGGCTACGGCACTTTTAGATTGGGCTATGAAGAAAATCGACAGCTTATTAAAGACTATTTTCATCTCAACGATTCTCAACTCAGCGCTTATGCAAGCCAATTTTTTATTCCTGAAAAGACAGTGCCAATACGTAAAGTGTCGCGCATAGGTTTGGGTATAGAACAGCATTCTACATATCCTGCGGGGGCGTCGCAAAGCAGAAACATATTCATGCCCTCATGGGCGCCCGAATTGCTTAAGGTGTATCAACATACCGGCAGAGAAATAATACACAAATTTTCAAGACACGCAATTCTTGGCAGGTTTGCAAACTTTTTTGGATACTACATTCAAGACTTTACAGACATTCATCAGCGTTATGATTATCCTTATGCGGGTCCAGATATTTCCAGCTTTTATTATCATCATGCGCCCTGTCAATTTGGGCAGTCGTTTGATTATCTTATGAGCCAGTTGGAGCATAGGACAAATAACAAAATACGCTTTCCATTTGTGCGTCAGCAAGGTTATGTTTGGTTCACAGACAGAATTTTTGGTCAGAGGGGCAAGGTCTTTAATGATGAAAATTGCAGGTTGATTTTGGATAAGATTGCCGTCCGTCCGGAAACGCCCCGCATAAGCGTAATGTTGGCAAGGGCAAAAGACGCTCTTTGGGTATTCCTTTTAAATGACAGCGTTTCTAACGTTGCGGAAAATATTTCTTTCAACTTTGCTTCAAAGGCGTTTAAAGGTGTGAAACAAGGCAACAGCTTGGGGGTTTATGACGCTAGCGGTGCGCTTCTTAATACTTCTACTGCGGGATCGTCTTTAAATATAGAAATACCAGCCTTGGGCTTTAAAGCGTTAAGAATTATTGCAGAATTTGAAGATGTGCAAGCCTTGCCGCCGCTCACAACTTCAGATTTTCAGGGCAAGTTTGCAAATGTTGAGGCAAGTTTGGGCAACTTGCATTATTTCAGAATCAGAGGGCCCTTCGGCAAAGATTCTTTCTTTGCGATATTTGACGGCAAGGGAAGGATTGCTCAAAACGCAACGCTTTTCTTAAAAACAAAGTCTGGCTTAAAAGTGATAAATTCAGATTCATTCCCTTATGAATTTTCATATTATGGCATTGATTATGATGAGCCTGAATTGCAGTTTGGCATACTAGTACAAGAGTCTGGCAAAGCCGATATTGTCATAAATCCTCAAAATATTGTTGACCCCGCTTGGCTTAAATCAAATATCCCAAACCCGTCCGACTATGACAAGGTGCTTAATTCAGATTTAGATAATGACGGCTTTACAGGTTTTGAAGAATATCAGATGGGCACAGACCCTTCTAATTGTGCATCAAAATTCAGTTTTGCGGTTGCACAGCAGACATCCGGCGGCGCTGTAACAATCAGTTTTGACGGCGTTGCGGGCAGAACTTATACGATTAAATGGTCTGATGATTTAAAAGTCTGGAAAGCTTTTATTCAAAACGGTACAAAGAATGTGCTTTCAAACGGTGTTCAGGAATTTATTGACGATTATACTTCGGCAACTTCGGGCATAGCGCCGGCAGAGAGTAGAAGGTTTTATAAAATTGAGGTAAGCAAATGACAATTTTATTGCCTCAATAAAAATTTCCTTGAGAAGTTTTAAGATAAGTTAAAGTATTTTTTGGATGGCTAAGCTTCCAAATAAAAAAAATGGTACAGAGTACCCCAATAAGGCGTATAAATGGGGGATTTATGGCATAAGAGAATTTTTGCCCAATGATTTTGCAAGACTTAAAAATATCTTTAAGTCTTTAAAACATAAAAATTTTTCCATTTTTTTAATTGGGCAATGTATAACTTTGGTGGGCGCATGGATTCAGCAGATAGCATTGGGTTGGCTCACTTTTGAGATAACAAATTCATTATTTTTGCTTTCTCTTACCGTTTTTCTTACGCAGATACCAACTCTTTTCATAACGCCTTTTGCGGGTTTTGTTAGCGATAAATTTGACTGCAAACGCATATTGCTCATAACGCAATCTTCATTTATGATGATTGCATTTGCGCTTACTGTTGCATCGTTTTTTGGGTGGATAAATTTATATTTTATTTTGGTGATAAGTTTTATTTTTGGCGTAACAACAAGTTTTGATGCGCCTACAAGGCAGTCTTTTTATTCCCAACTTGTGCCTAAAGAAGACTTAAGCAATGCGATAGCGTTATTTTCCACAATATTCAATTCATCAAGATTTATAGGGCCTGCATTGGGTGGGCTTATGATTTCAAGATGGGATGTGTCTTTTTGTTTTCTTGTAAATACGCTTACATTCACGGCAAGTCTTTTTGCGCTAACCCGTATAATCCCCAATAGACCGCCAAAGCGCGACAGTGCGCCGGTTCTTACTGAAATTAAAGAAGGCTTTGTTTACATGGCAAATTCAGTGCCAATTAGGGCAATAATAATTTTATTGATGGTGGTGTGTTTTGCAGGGCTGCCATTTACAATGCTAATGCCCGCTTTTGCAAAAGAGGTCTTGAGAGGCGACAGCACTTTGCTCGGCAACCTGATGAGTTGTGTTGGTATTGGTGCATTTGTGGCGGCATTATTTTTAGCCGCCAGAAGCAGCGTTTATGGCATAGGCAAGGTTATAACTTTTGGGACATCAACTTTGGGTGTTTCAATAGCCTTAATTTCTTGGGTAAGAAACCCCTTGTTGGCTTGTTTTATATGCCTTTTCATAGGTTTTGGCATCATAGCCACCGCAGCAAGTTGTAACACTATCCTGCAAACTTTGGTGGAAAATTCAAAGAGGGGCAGAGTTATGAGTATCTACACAATGTGTCTATTTGGGATACCGCCAATAGGCAGCATATTTCAAGGCTACATATCAAGATTTTTAGATGCGCACTACATAACTTTTATATGCGGTTTAGTCTGCGTATTAAGCGCAATAATTTTTGAATATTTCAGACCCACAATCCGCAAACACGCCCGCAAGATTATTGCCGATAAAGACATTATCCCAGAAATTGCGAGGGGCTTGAATCCGGAACAAAACAGGTAGGGCAGCTTTATCTGTTATATAAAATTAAACTTCTTTTTCACGGCTGATTACAGCGCCAAGCGAGGCAAGCTTTTTATCAATACCGTCATAACCCCTGTCCAGATGGTAAATGCGGTTGATTAAAGTTTCCCCGTCGGCGCAGAGTGCGGCTATTAGCAGTGCGGCGCTTGCACGCAAGTCGCTAGCCATAATGGGCGCACCAGAAAGCTTGCTTTTGCCGCTTATTATGGCGCTAGAACCTTCTCTTGAAATGTTTGCGCCAAGCCTCATTAATTCGCTTACGTGCATAAAACGTTCAGGGTATATGCGCTCCGTTACTATTGATATGCCGTTTACCTGCGTCAATAATGCACAAAGCTGTGCTTGCAAATCCGTAGGAAAGCCTGGGTGAGGCAGGGTGATAGCTTCTACCGGAGAGAGTTTGGTTTTAGCCGCATCAATATAAATTTCATTGGCGTTTTTAATTTCCAGATTTGCGCCCGCCCTTGATAGTATATCTAAGAGTGCCCCCAAATCTTTTTTACGAGCACCCTTTACAAGAACTTTGCCTTTTGTAGCAAGTGCGGCGATTATCCAAGTGCCCGCTTCAATCCTATCTGGAAGCACTTTGTGCGTTACGCCGCCCAGCATTGGCACGCCTGTAATAGTAAGTGTGGGTGTGTCCACGCCTTCAATGAGTGCGCCCATAGAGTTCAACATCTTGCACAAATCGCCGATTTCAGGCTCACAAGCGGCGTTTTCTATGATAGTAGTGCCGCTTGCGGTAACGGCCGCCATCAAAATATTTGCAGTGCCCGTTACCGTGCTGCCGTATCTGCCGCCCAAATAGATGTGTGCGCCCTTGAGCCTTCTGGCGTCAACGCAAATATATCCGTTTTGGATTTCAACTTCACAACCCAGTGCTTTCAAGCCTTTGATGTGCAAATCGACAGGGCGTGCGCCAATGACACATCCGCCGGGCATGGATACTTGCGCCTTACGCAGACGCCCCGCAAGCGGACCCAAAAGGCAAATGCTTGCACGCATTTTTCTCACCAAATCATAGGGTGCAAATGAGCTGATTTCTTTTGCTTCAATTTCCCAGACACCGTTGCCAAGGTTATCAACTCTTGCGCCAACGGCTCTCAAAATTTCAGCCATAAAACGCACGTCGCTTAAATCGGGCACATTTTTAATCACGCATTTTTCCTGTGTAAGCAGGGTTGCCGCAAATATGGGCAAACAGGCATTTTTTGCGCCTGAAACGGCAACTTCACCCTTTAATTTAGTTCCACCTTTTATACGTAAAGAATCCATAATACAAAAAAATTGCGATGTCTCAAAAACCGAAAGATACGGTTTCAAGACATCGCATAAATGTCAAACAAAAGTGTCTGAAAAATTATTCGCCGGCTTTTGGAGCGCTAGAATTTCCGCCTTTATTGCCACCCTCACGGTTTGGGTTGTTGAACCTGCGACCGTGGTTGTTTCTGCGATGGAAGTTTTTGCCGCCCTTGCCACGATTATCTCTGTGGAAGTTGCCGCCTTCACGCCTGCGGAAGTTACCGTCTTTATTTCTGAACTTGTTATCTTTATCAAAAGGTTTTTTCTCGCTCTTTTTTGAAGAGAATATTTTTGAGATAATGCTTTTGATTCTGCTGAACAAGCCGCCTTTCTGTGGTTTTTCCGCCGAGTATGTTACTTCCGCCTTTTTGAAATCATCTCTTGGACCGCGCTTTGACTTATTGAAACGCTTGTCGCCAGATAATGAAATATCTACAGGCTTTTGTTCATTTGACGAAGTATCAAAAACAGGACCTTTTGGGTCTGAATTTGAATCTTCAACAACTTCCGCAGAGTCTTCATTAAAGGCTGGTGCGGTTGTTGTATGCTCATGGGATTTCTCTTTTTTAGGATGCCCTGCGGCGTGTCTGCCACTGAGTTTTTCAGATACGTTACCCATATCTTCCACTGCGCCGCAAGACGCCGATTGCTGACCTTGTGCTGAGCCCGAAGACTTGTTGCCAAGCTTTCTGTTGCGGCCATTTTTACGGAACTGTGTGGAGGTGTTACGCTCAGCGATTTGTGCAGACTTTGAGTCTGTTGAAGAAGCATTTTCTGCTGAGGAAGAATTGCTTTCTGTATTGTTATTTTGCATGCTATTTATTTATTTTGTCGGGTGTGTTAGGTGCGAATCTTCGACAGGCAAAAGTCCGCAATATCAGATACTGCAACCCGAAAGAACGAGTATCTGAAAGATGATGTTGTTGCTGGCATAATGAGCGTTGGCTTCTCGCATCAAAAAATACCTGTCCGAAATTGTTGCAACAACATCGAATTAAAGCGTAAGAACAAAACAAGTTTTTATGCATTTTACAATGTTTTTTTTATGAATAGCTTAAATTTTTAAGTATTCTAATCATCAAATTCTAACGACTCTGTGGGGATTTTGCTTGCTTCCAGAAAGGAATCCCAAGAGCCGAAGTCTTTTGAAGGCTTAACCCATGGCACTTTATCTACCCAAGAACAGTCTTCACCCAATGCCCTGAAATCGCCATCTTTTTTGAGTTCTGAGAGCATTTTTTCTTCAAGACTTTTTAAGATTTGCTGGTAATCTGGGTTGAAGGCAAGGTTGTTTATGCAGCTTTTATCTTTTTTCATGTCGTAAAGCTCATATTTTGGGCGTTTGCCGAAAGACAGCCTGTAATAGACATTAAACTTTCTTAATATGGATGATTTTGTCGGGCTGTCATCGCAATTTTTATAACCTGTTTCCGGGTTGCCTACAGGCCATCTGTCAGGCTCATAATTCAAGACAAAAAAGAAATCTTCAGTGCGTATCGCCCTCACGGGGTAGCCCATGTTGTTGGGGCGTCCCAAGTCATGACGTTCTTTGCCGACAAGCATAAATTGGTCTTTTGAGGGCTCTGTGGGCGTATCGGTTGTCAGCAGATCCATAAGGCTTTTGCCCGTCATTTGAGGATGTTTTGGAATGCCCGCCAGCTCAAGAAAAGTTGGGGCAAAGTCTCTGACATTTACGAATGTTTGTTCACGTCTTGGTTTTGCAATTTTGCCCCAGCGTATTGCAAGAGGCACGTTAAAGCCGTCGTTGTAAATCTGACCTTTCACCCTTGGGAAGGGCATTCCGTGGTCTGAAGTATAGATAATTAAAGTGTTTTCAAGCTCTCCAATTTTTTCAAGATACTCTAAAACCTTGGCAACATGGGTGTCTGCATACTCAATCTCAAATGCGTAATCTAAAAAATCACTGCGTATAATTTCAGAAGATGGATAGTATTTTGGAACTTTTACACTTTTAAAATCTTTGCCAGAACGTCTGCCAACGCCGTCTTCATAAGGTCTGTGGGGTTCGGTAAAACCCATCCAAAAGCAAAAAGGCTTGTCGGAAGGGCGGCTTGCCATGAAATTTTCTATGAAATTTCTGGAATAGTCTATTTTTGAAATGTATTGCGCAGGAGGCTGTAAAGTGAATTTGTCATAATTTGGACCGGCGGGATTATTTTTTCTGCCTGAATTTAGATAGTCCCCAGGTGCCCAGCCTTTGCCTGTGAATCCGACGTAATATCCTGCATTTTCAAGCAAGTCAGGGTATGTGATAAATTCTTTTGGCCAAGGGTTAAAGTGCTGCACGCCTTCTTTAAGCTGCCAAGTATTTCTGCCCGTAGTAATGCTTGCCCTGCACGGCGCACATTTTGGGTTTGAGGTAAAGCAATTATCAAAAACTATGCCTTCTTTGGCGATTCTGTCAAAACTTGGCACATTTATCCAGTTATCGGTACCGTAACTTGCTGCGTGTTTACCCCAATCGTCGGCGATTATGAAAAGTATGTTGGGGCGTTTGACTTCTGCAGCATTTAAGAGCTGTGCGGCAATTATGGATAAAATAAATAAAATTTTTTTTAGATTTTTCATAAGATTACTTTCTATTATCAATAAACTTTATGCCTTGTTTACAGTCTTTAAATTTGTTGCCTGTTTCTTTAATATTTTTAAATATTTTATCTGAATCGCTTGGCAAATCTTTTGCATAGTCTGCAAGGCAGATAATGCTCTCTTTATTGTTTGGCGCACCCCAGATATTACAGTTTATGAATATGCAATTTTTAATCAGAACATCTTTGGCGGGCACGCCTTCATACCAATAATTATTGTCTGAATCCAACAATATTCCGGCGGATGCAATGTTTTCAAAAGTACAATTTTCAATTAAGACATTTTGCGTTTTGATTAAAAAACCTCTTGCCCTGTTTGAGGAAACTTTAGTGCCAATAATTTCAACTTTTGGCATTGAACTTAAATTGCAGACAGTAGTGTTTTCTTTGGGTTTAAAATCTTTATCCAAGGTATAAGTTATTGTCAGATTTGCCTTATCTATTTCTTTTTTTAACACTTTTGCCGTAAGATTTTTATCTATACGCAAGAAGTTTGAAGCGCTGCCAAATGCGATTGTTTCGCCTTCGGAAGCTGAATATTCAAGCCAAGCCGCTTCCATACGTCCTGGTCGGCATTGATATATGTTTTTATCCAACTTTTTTAAAAACACGCTATACATCTGATGTATATTTGTCGCATCATCACCCATACCCTGAAAAATTGAATTTTTGATTAGAATTTCACCGTAACATTGATTAAAATGCGAGCCGTCGGCTGTGGTGCTCATTTTATACTCCGCCGATTTTGGCAAGAGTTTCCAGCCGTCTAAAGTTATATTTTTTGTGAAAGCCATGTAAGTACCCATGCCTGGGTAGGAATGTATTGTGAAGTTTTCCAAAATCACGTTTTCAGAATATAAAGCCCCAACACAACTAGGACCATAGACTTCATACCTTGCAATGACATACGTACCTTTTTGAGGCGCTTGAAAGTCTGTTTCAACTCTCATGACATTTTCAGAAATTTTCTGAGTCTTGCCCTTGCTGCCAAGTTGATAAATATCGCAGCCTTTAGCTATGCAATTTTTTACAGGGTCGTAAGCTAAGACAGATTTAATTGGCACGCCTTCCCTAATTTTATAAGGAGATTCAACTCTCATTGTGAACCATTTTTCGCCGCTATTTAAAACTTCGCCGTAAGCGTAGGGCGGCTCAAGAGTGTCTATCACAAAATTTTTAAGAGCTATGTTTTTTGAATTACTAAGTTTGAAAAGCTCAAAAATTCCTTTAATCATGAATGTTGAACCTTGGGCATCTATCGTGAAAGTATCGGCGTTTTCAATTATGAACCCAGAGTCTATCAAATACGTGCCCGTGGGTATCAGCAAAGTTTTGATATTTTTTTCTACGCACTCTTTGATGGCGGTACGCAACGCATGAGAGTCTGAAATATCGTCATTAGGTTTTGCGCCGAAGTCTTTTAAATTTGCTATACCGTTTGCCTCGGCGTTTGCAGCTAAGATGAAGATGAAAATTAGTGAGAATATTTTATGCATAAACTGCAATTAGACTATTCTCTGAAATTTTCATTTCAAGCAATTTGGCAAAAAAAAAGAGCTTCAGGTTATGAAGCTCACAAATATTAAATATTTTTTTAATTAAAGCGCTTTTACTTTTGCAATCAAAGCGTCAAAAGCTGGCGCATCGTTGATTGCAAGTTCAGCTAATTGCTTGCGATCCATCTCAATCTTGAGGGCTTTAAGACCGCTTACAAATACGCTGTATTTTAAGCCTGCTGTTCTGCAAGCAGCGTTAATTCTGGTTATCCAGAGGCTGCGGAATTCACGCTTCTTAACGCGCCTATCGCGATATGCATATCTACCAGCGTGTTGTGCTGCGTCTTTTGCATAGCGGTACAAACGGGATTTGTTCCCGAAGTAGCCCCTGGTTGTTCTCATCAGACGCTGTCTGCGTCTGCGGCTTTGTCCTGCATTTGTTACTCTTGGCATGTTTTATCTTTCTGATTTTTTTGATTAGCCTGAGGGTCGCCTTAATTTACACCCCTTTAGCCGAATTATTATTGTACTTTAAGGTTATTAAGCAAAGGGCATGGCTTTTTTGAAATTAGCCTGCATACCTTCAGCAACTGCCTTATCTGAACCCATAGAGCGTTTTTGTTTAATGCTCTTTGCGCTGAGAAGGTGGCGCTTGCCTGGGCTGCGGCGCATAAGCTTGCCACTGCCTGTAACCTTGAAGCGTTTAACTATTGATTTTTTTGTCTTTTGCATTGTGCTTAATAAAAGCCGTAAAATGAATAGGATTTAAAATATTTGTAAAGCTTTTTTGTAAAAAAGTTTTATGCACACTATTCTGGAAGATAAAAAAAGATTGATGAATCTGTCTTATTATGGCAGACTGATTTGCTTATGAATAAAAATCGAATAATACTTTTGTTTGCGATTTCCGCAATCTTGAGTTCTTGCGGCATCGTTGAGGAAATGTCTAAAGACTCGCCTTCAGACGCTTGGACATTCGGGGAAGATTTGGCGTTCTTTGCCAAGCACGAGGGCGCTTGTGTAGTTTTGGGCGAGGGTGAAAGTTTTATCGTGGCTTCTGCAAAGTGGCAGGGCAGGGTTTTGACAAGCACTTTAAGCGGCGAAAGCGGTACAGGTTTGGGCTGGTATAACCGTTATCTTTTGGATTCAAAGAAAACTGAAACATACTCAAACCCGCTTGGTGGCGAAGATGTTTTTGCCATAGGCCCTGAAGGTGGGGACGCTTCCATTTATTTTACAAGCGGCACGCTATATTCTTCCGATAACTGGAAAGCTCCTGAATTTATTTCAAACCAGCCTTGGAAGCTTGTCGCCAAGACAGACACTCAAGCAAAGTTTGAAAAAGACGCCCAGTTTGAAAATTCAAAAGGCACTGTATTTAAAATTAAGGCAGAGCGTGAAATTTCATTCATCAACAGGAAAGAAACTGAGACTATCTTGGGACTAGAGATACCAAATACCGTTAAAACCGTAGCTTACCAATCTTTGAATAAGCTCACCAACACTGGAAACACACCTTGGGATGAAAAATCAGGCATGTTGAATATAGCCGTAAAATCTTCATATCATGCAAATGACACTACCGTTGTCTGCATTCCGTACAAGTCTGGCGACAATCCTGAAATGGGCGACATCTTAAAAAGCGACAATATTGCAGGTGGCGCAATCCCGATTTTTTCTGTGGAAAAAGATTTCATCAAGATGGATGTGCACGCCAAAAGGCTTGAAAATATCGGCATTAATGCGCAACGCAGCAAAGGCATTATGATTAGTTATGATTCCAACAACAATTTGCTAACGGTTGTAACTTATATGCGTCCTTCAAGCGCAAGGGGATATTTGTCATCCTCATTCCGCAGGGTTGATGCAGGCGGTCAGGGCGATGCAATAAGCGTATTCAACAATGGTCCGGCAGAACAAGGCGCATTTTACGCAATGCCTTTTTATCAGGTTTCAACGTATTCTCCCGCACTTTTGTTACCCGCAGGCAAGACACAATTTCACTTGCAGCGCACGTTCCATTTTAGCGGTTCTGAATATGAGCTTGGCGTAATCGCCTACAAACTCACCGGAATTTCCATGAAGAATATTCGTGGTGATGAGTAATAAATTTTATGGGAGGATTTATTCCTCTCATTTTTTTTGAAAAAACTTTTATGAAAGAAATTAAACCTGACGCATTTTTTAAAGATTTACTGGTCTCTCGCTCTCCGACGGGGCATGAGTTTGAGGCAACGGCAGTTATAGAAAAGCACATAAAACCTTTTGCCGATTCTATCACAAAGGATGTCTTGGGGAATCGCTTTGCAACCCTCGGCAAATCTGGCAAGACGCTCATGCTTGCAGGCCATATAGACGAAATAGGCTTTATAGTAACCTATATAGACGATAACGGCTTTTTGTTTTTTGAACAACTCGGCGGGCATGACAACGTGATGATTGCTGGCAGAAGGGTAACCGTGCTTGCAAAAGGCGGCGCAGTTTATGGCGTTACCGGCAAAAAAGCAATACACCTTATGGAGGCTAATGAGCGCAAAGAAGTTCCGGAAACTCACAAGATTTGGATAGACATTGGCGCAAATTCAAAGGCGGAGGCTGAAAAGCTCGTTTCTGTTGGCGACAGTGTGGTGTATGACGTGGGTTTGGCGCAGATTTCAGGCTCAAAATATACCGCCAGAGCTTTTGATGACAAGGCTGGTTGCTATGTGGCTTTTGAAGTTTTAAAACGCATATCAAAAAGCAAATCAAAGCTTTCTTGCAAGCTTGTTAGTGTTGCCACAGTACAAGAAGAAATAGGCACGCGCGGCGCATGGCCAGCCTCTTATGCGGTCAACCCCGATATTGCCATTGCAATAGATGTTGAACACGCAACAGACTATCCTTATTCAGACAAACATAAGCACGGCGCAGTAAAACTAGGGGCGGGCCCAGTGATTTCCAGAGGTCCGAACATGAATCCCATTTTGGTTGATAGGCTTATTGAAATTGCGAGGCTTTTGCAGATACCATATCAAATCAACGCTGAAAGCAAACCTACGGGTACGGACGCAAGGATTATGCAGATGTCTCGCAGTGGTGTTGCAACAGGGCTGATTGGTATTCCGCTTAGATATATGCACACGCCGTCGGAGGTTGCCGATTTAAACGACATCGAAAACACGATTAAGCTTCTTGAAGCCTTTGCATTATCTTTGAAAAAATCTGACGACTTTACATTTTAAAATGTCCGCAAAAAAAAACACAAATCTGAGGGTTGTTTTGACCCGACAAAATAATGATGAACTGTCTTTGTCTCTGACAAAGCTTGGCGTTGATGTGCTTGAAATCCCGCTTATAGACACTATTTACGGCGTTATTGAAGATGATGCGGCAGATTTTTTTAATTCAATAGCAACTTATGATTGGGCAACTTTTGCAAGCCCCAATGGCGTAAGGGGGTTCTTCAAAGAATTTTTTAAAAAATTTGCGGACATACGCTGCATAGGCCCGATGCGCATAGCTTGCGTTGGGGAAGCAACGGCAAAAATGCTTGCTGAATTTCATCTTGCTTCAGACATAGTTGCCAGCCCTCAAAATGCCGACACTATGGCGGATGCCATGTTGGAATTTGAGTCTTTAGATAATCGCAACATACTTTGTGTCGGGGGCAATCTTTCCAACAAGGCGTATATAAAGAAACTTGAAGAAAAGGGCGGCGCAATGGCCGAGTTTTTTGAAGTTTATAAGACAATACATCTTAGCCCAAAAGCGGATGATAAAATCGTGAAAGATTTTAAAAAGTTCGGTGCAGATTACATAGTTTTTGCCAGTTCATCTGCAGTTGAATCTTTTGTGAAAAATGCAAAAACTTTTTCTCTTGAAAAAGGTGCGGCTGCTCCAAAGGCGATTTCAATAGGCCCTTCAACTACGGAATCCATAAAAAAATACAATATCCCGCTTGCTTACGAGGCTAAAGAGGCTTCAGTTGACGGCATTTTAGCGGTTCTAAAAAATATTGTTAAATAGCAAATTTGCGTTTTTAAAAAAGAATTTTTCTGCCGAGTCTGTGGGTACATTTGCTGAGGCTTCGGTTTTAAAAGTTTTCATTTCTGCATCTAAAAACTTTTTCGGATATAGGCGCAAGGGATAATCTGAACCGTATAAAGCATTGTCAGGCAGGATTTTTATAGCACGTTCCCAAACATCGCTTGAATAAAGGAGTGAAGATGCTGCGCTGTCATAATAAACATTGCTAGGATGCGTGAATCCATCTTCAAAAATTATGCCGCCGCCCCAGTGCGCAAAAATAAATTTTGCTTCTGGCACTTTTTCTGCAAGCAGATGCGCTGAATCATTATCAGTGTCAACTTTGCCTAAATAATTTCTGGATGTTTTTTCCGTACAATGTAAGGAAATCGGCAAAGATTCCCTCGCTGCAATTTTAACAAGCTCAATAAAACTTTCAGACAAATAGGAAAATTTTTGTATGCCGCAATGAAGCTCTCCAATACCGATGAATCCTAACTTTTTTGCAGATTCAATTATAGTTTTTGAAGTTTCAAAATCTGCCGGATTTATAGATGCAAAAGCTTTAAGTCTATCAGGATATTGAGATATTACCTTGGCTAAAATTTCATTAAATTCAAAACAAGTATGCGCATTTTCCCAGTACCAACCCAGTATTATGGCACGTTCGACACCCGCCGTATCCATGTCCGACAAAAATTTTTCTATACTCGGGAAAGATTGCAAGCTGCGTTTGCCGTCGGGGCGTTTGCCCACCAAATTTACCCAATAGTTTTCAGCACGTTCCTTCGCCCAATCAATGGGGTTGGGGTGCATTAAGTCCGTAGGATAATAATGCGTGTGGGAATCTATGCACCTACATTCCATTTGCTAAAATTAAAACTATGAGAAATGCCGCTAACATGAATCTGTAATAAGAAAAGGGCACAAGCCCGCGTGTGTTTAAAAATTTAACCAACCATTTTACGGAAACTGCCGCACTAAAGAATGCTACAATCAAACCCAAAACCAAGGGCCCGCATGAAAGCGCTTGAAGTATGTTAGACCCGTCTTTTGCAATTTTGTATAAAGACGCCGCCGATAAAGTTATCAGCCCCAAAAGAAAACTAAATTCCGCAGCCTTAGACGGCTTTAAGCCCGACAAATAACCGCCCAAAATTGTCATCATAGACCTGCTTGTCCCTGGCCAAAGCGCAACGCATTGCATTAAACCAATCATGAGCGACTGTTTGATTGAAAGATTATGCAAATCAAAATTTTCAGATGTTGAAGTCTTATGAGCATCGTACTTTTTTTGCACAAACATCATAAGCAGACCACCCGCAAATAATGCAATGGCGACAGGCAAAATCCCAAAAAGATATTCTTCAATATAATTTTTTAAGAGCAAACCAAGCACCACGGCAGGCAAAAATGCGACAATCAAATTGCGCAAAACCAGAAGACCGTTTTTATCTTTGCCCAAGACACCCATCAGCATCTTCATAAGGCTACTCCAATAAATAATTACAACCGCAAATATTGCGCCTATTTGTATTATGATGGCATAGGCGTCTGTGGCTTCTTTCATTGTGAATGGCATCTGTTTACCAGCATCATCCAACTTTTTTGAATATATGATATTGCCTTTTGAATCTGTGAGGGGTGTCTGGCTTTCAAGCCCCAAGAAATAATTTGCGATTATCAAGTGCCCTGTGGAAGATATTGGCAGATATTCTGTAACGCCCTCAACCAAACCCAGTACGAGCGCATCAAGGTATGATACATCCGCTTTTTCCAAATTTGTTTGCGTATCAACTTTTACCTGTGCATCGACAGGTGGTTGGGCATTTTGCGGCTGTGCAAGCATGGAGTTTGCAAAAAATGCGGATAATATAAGCAATGTTATGTTGATTTTTTTAGTCATAATTAAATTGTCTTTCTTGAGTCTAGGGCGCTTCTGATTGTGCCTGAATCTGCAAACCCAAGCTGACTGCCGCTAGGAAGCCCAAAACCTATTCTGGTGATTTTAATTTTTTTGTCCGCAACGATTCTGTCTTGAATATAGTGGCAGGTTGCTTCGGCTTCCATATCGTTTGAAAGCGCCAAGATAAGTTCAGACACAATGCCGCTTTCAATGCGTTCTGTTAGGGTTTCAAAATTCAAATCTGAAGGGCCGATTCTGTGCAATGGAGAAAGTTTGCCGCCCAAAATATGATAGCGCCCACGCCATGCGCCCGCACGTTCAATGGCGTCAACATCGCTGGCTTTTTCAACAATGCAAATCAAAGATTCATTTCTGGAAGTGTCTGCGCAAATTGCGCAGGGTTTGTTATGCTCTGAAATTCCGTGGCAAATAGGGCAGGCGCTGACGTGCAACAACGCCTCAGTTATAGAATCCAACAAGCCTTGCGCTTCTTGCCTATTTTCAATGCAAAGGTGCAAAGCAATGCGCTCAGCACTTCTAAACCCGAGCCCGGGGAGCTTTTTAAGAGTGCCTTTAAGCTTGTCGAAATGTTCGCCCATCAGACTAAAACTTTTTACATAAAGCCGGGGAAAGAGAATCCGCCGGTAACTTTACCCATCTCATCTTCACTTTTTTTCTTTGCGTTTTCGACAGCTTCTTTGACGGCTTGCAGTATTACGCTTTCAACCGTTGCAACGTCTTCTTTAAGAAATTCAGGGTCCAACTTGATATTTTTAAGCGTGCCTTGCCCGTTGACAATAACCTTGACCGCCCCGCCGCCTGCAGAAGTTTCAAGCTCAAGACTTTCCAGTTCAGACTGGATGTTTTCCATCGCTTTTTGCATTTTCTGGGCTTGTTTTAATAATTTGCCTACGCCTGCCATAATTAGATTCTCCTTAAAAGTTAGTATTGTTAGATTTAAAATTATCAAATAGATGTTAAAATCACATTTGCGTCTTTCAAGATAAATTTTATTAAACTGAAAGAGAGCGTACAAACAAATCCCTCATTACAGATTCATCTTGAGCTCCGCTTTTAAGAAGGTCTTCAAAGGCCTTTGCAAAATTAAATTGGAAAGACAAAAGTTTTTTCATGCTAAACTTTGCCGCAAAAGGCCCGAGCTTTTGCCCTGCATACCAAGCGTTTTGAGAAAAAACATTATAATTTGTTTTTGGTGCGGCACTTTCAAACATTTCTCCATACATCATTGCGGCATTTTCCATCGCAGACTTTGAAACGCCACGTGCCGACGCATTCACAGCACCTTCTTCAATAAGAGCTCTTATTTGAATAAGTATGGAATTTTGGCTTTGCAGTGTGGATATGATAGGGCGTGCACTTGCACTTTTGTTCGTAAAGAAATATCTATGCATAGTTTCCAGAGCAAGGTCTAGATTGCCTGAATAAAAGGCTTCGGCAATGTCTGAAAATTTGCCGCTATCCCCAAAAATCGGCACCATTTCAAGAACGTTTTTTTCAGAAATTTCCGCACCGTTAAATCCGACATAGGTTGCAAGTTTTGTAAGTTCTTGAATAGCCATTCTTGGGCTGCCGGCAACTATTGAAACTAAAGCTTCCAAAGCTTCTGCTGAAATTTTAACTTCAAGCGTTTTGCATTTTTCTAGAAGAAGGCTTTTTGTGGTCTCTAAAAGACGTTCTGCAGAATTACCAAAATCGTCTTTAATTTTAAAATCTTGGCAATCTGCAAATTTTTGGAAGCGTTTGTAGGCGGAAGTTCCCCTATCGACAGGGCAGGCGCTTATTACAACGCTTGCAACATCGGCATCCAAGCCTTCAAGAAAATCCAGCAACTTTTCAATGCAAGTTTTTGCAAGTTCACTTTTACCCACGGTGTTGTTAAAGAAATTGGCGTTGCGCATCCAGATAACTTTTTTTCCGCCAAATAAAGACATAGTACGTGCGCCCTCTACAGCATTTGAACAAGCTTTTTCAACGTCTGAGGCGTTGTTGCAGGTACAGTCGATGATTTCTTTAGACATATCGTCCGTTATGTCTTTGCACAGCTCTTCAAAGATTTCTCTTGCGGTATTTGCCGACAAATAATCGTCGTCCGAACTGATAAAATATGTTGATTTTGCGCTCACCAGATAAATATGATTTTTAGTTAAGCGTCTATGTCAATATCTGAAAAATAAAATCATATATTGAAAAGCTTTGGCAAATTTGCTAGACACTTTAACAGAAAATATGACTGGAGTACCTTACATAATATGCCGGAACCGATTAATGTAGTGCTGGATTCGGAAAAAGTTCAAAAAGCCGTGCTTGTCGGGGTGTGTCTTAAAGATGAAAATCCTGAGAAAACCAAAAGCCTGCTGGATGAGCTTGAAGAACTTGTTAAAAATATAAATATCGGCATTGCCGATAAAATCATTGCAAGAATTCAAGAACCTAACCCGCATTATTTGGTGGGGTCGGGCAAATTTGCAGATATCGTTTCTTTGGCTAAAAAACTTGAGGCGGATTGCATAGTTTTTGATGCGCCGCTTAGTCCGGCACAGCAAAGAAATTGGGAAAAAGACGGCAATATATGCGTAATAGACAGGCAGGAGGTCATACTGGATATCTTTGCTGAAAGAGCGCAAACCAAAGAGGCCAGATTGCAAGTAGAGCTTGCAAGGCTTGAATATTCCTTGCCAAGACTAAAACGTGCGTGGACGCATTTGAGCAGGCAAAGAGGCGGCGGCGTTACCCAGCGTGGCGAGGGTGAAAGTCAGCTAGAGCTTGACCAGCGCATAATCAGACAAAGAATTGCAAGGCTCAAAGAAGACTTGATTGGCGTAAAATCTTTGCGTCAAACCCAGCGCAAACGCAGAACAAAATCTCAAGTGCCAACTTGCGCCATTGTGGGTTACACAAATGCGGGTAAATCTTCTTTATTAAATGCCTTGGCTGGCAGCAATGTGCTTGCTCAAGACAAACTCTTTGCAACGCTTGACCCAACCACACGCAAAGTGTCTTTGCCCAGAGGTTCAACCGTCCTTCTTACAGACACTGTGGGCTTTGTGCGCAATTTGCCGCATCAATTTTTTGACGCATTTAAAGCCACTCTTGAGGAAGCTGTGCTTTCCGATTTTCTTTTACACGTTGTGGATTCTTCAAATGAGGAAGCATTTGAACATATAGACACCACAAATTCAGTCCTTAAAGAATTAGGCGCAGACTTTAAAAAAATTCTGATTGTAATGAACAAGATTGACATTCCTGCTGAGGAGACGCTGCATTTGCGGCTGAGGGCAAAGTATCCTGAGGCTTGTTTTGTAAGCGTTAGGGCGAGGCAAAATCTTGAAAATCTTTTGCGATTGATTGAAGACTATGCGCAAAGCGGGTATCAGGAGATGTCTTTATTAATCCCGCATTCAAAATACAAGTTGATTGCGGCTTTGTATGACCACGCAAGCATATTGCTGAAAAAAGAGTCTGACGACGGGGTGCTTATCAAAGCAAATATTCCCAAAAGTTTATCCGCCGAATATTCCCAATATTCCGTGAGTTAGACGCCAAAATTTAATGCAATGTAGAATAAAAAAAGCAAAGTAGCTCTTGTAAAGCACCTTGCTTTTTTTTTAATTTTTTGGAGACGATGAGGTTCGAACTCACGACCCCCACAATGCCATTGTGGTGCTCTTCCAACTGAGCTACGTCCCCTTAAAAGCCCAAAATAAAACTATTTAAAAAGATTACAGTCAACAAAAATTTGCAAATTTTAATTTTTACCCAAAGCAGAGCAGGGCGGCTCAGGCAATTCTTTAAAGGCTTCTACGGCTTCTTTAAGGGTTTCTTGCCAAAGCGCCGCAGGGTCTGTATCAAAAAGTATTTTACTATTAACGGGTGTTATCAACCAAGTGCCGTCGTCAATTTCTTCCTGAAGTTGTTCGGCACCCCAGCCGGAATAACCCAGAAATGCGGCTGCTTTTGCGTCGGGGTTAGAGTCTAAAATTTCCGTTAATTTTTCCGCAGTTATGCCAAATAAAAAATTGCTCGAATCTTCAGCAGAATCATTCTGCCAAACGGCAAAACTTAAATGATTTTTTGCAACAGGGCCGCCGTCAAAAACTTCAATATTTTCTATCAGCTTATCTTTAAAAACGGAATCAATCTCTCCAAGAGTATGATCAATAGGCTTATTTACCATAATTCCAAAGCTGGATTCCGGACTGTCTTCCAAAAGTAAAATTACGGAATTTTCAAACACAGGACCCTTGAAACTTGGCGAAGCAACCAAAAAACTCCAAGATTTTTCCTCGTAATTTTTTTTCATATTTTTTCTATAATAAGCTGAGTATCGGATAAAATTTCAAAAACCAGAGGGTCATTTTTATAATCGTGCCTATACTTGATTTTCTTGATACCAGCCGACGCCAAAAGTTTTGCGCAGTGTACACAGGGAAAGTGCGTTATGTAAGCAATAGCGCCATTTACAGAGATGCCGCGCCTTGCGGCGTCCGTAAGGGCGTTTTGTTCAGCGTGCACGGTTGCCATTTCATGATTGTCTCTCACGCAAGACTTGTGTTTTGCGCCTGGCAAAAAACCGTTGTAACCTGCGGCGATTATCCTATTTGTGTGCTCTCCGCCACTAACCAAAACGCAACCAACATTCAATCTTTCGCAGGCAGAACGGGACGAAATCAATATGGCTGTTGCCATAAAATATTCATCCCAACTGGGCCTGACTTTCCAGCTTGATACCAAGTTGTCCAAGCCGGAGATTATATCGGAATTATCTGGCATTAGTTGTTTTGATTGTTGCCAGCGTCAAGCGGTTGAGCTTCTAGCTGAGCTTGTTCTTGAAGCATTGTGTAGGATTTAATCCAAGATTTAATGGCGCTTGCGCTGAAAGACGTTTTAAGTTCTTTTGCCGAATTGCCCAAGAAAATTTTGAAAACCAAAGGTTCAAGATTGATTTTCTTGAGCTTCTTTTCAGGCAAAGTAATTCCGGAATTTTTCAAATTAATTTCAAAAATTTTCTGCATACTTAAAACCATTTGAATATCGCAATCCAAAGTTTTTGCGGATGCGTTGGAGGAAAGTTTTGCTATGGTATTTTTCAAAGCTTCTGGTGAGTATGCCTGAACCGCATATCCGTTTGAAATTGCGGCATAAGATTCTTGCACGCTCTTTTTTTCTTCAACTTTACCATCCTCATTTTTAATTTTCATAGTGTTGATAACTGTCTGAACAATGGTTTCTGGCAAGGCAAGTTCTGCGGCTTTTTCAAATTTTTTAGTTTCCACAGACACTGCCATGTCGATAGGCGAAGACGGATCCATCGAGGAATTTATAACCGAGTAATCCATATATTTATCTACGAGTTTATACATAGCCTCAAGGTCTGAAAAGTTTGCCGATGTCTTAGCAAGAGAGTAAAAATTTGCATTTTCCATTGGGTCTAAATTATTAAAATCAAAATCCATATTTAGCGCAAAAGAGCCGTTAAACTTTTTTGAATAATCTGAAATCTCTTTTGAAAATTCTTCATAAGAAGTGCCTTTTTTCATGAAATGTTTCATGACAGGCTCAAAGAATTTTAAAATATCTGCGTAAGAATCGGGATTGAAAGAGCCCTCCATCTGCACCAATGAGTTCTCCGTTATAAATGCCGATTCCGTAATTGGCTGGCGTTTAGATAACTTGTTTATTAAATTTGCAACCTGAGTGCCGTCTTTGGCTTTAAACAAAAATGAAAAGTCCAAATTTTCAGGCTTAATATTCATGGAGCAAGAAATATTTTCAGCGTCTTTTAGGGCTGAGGCGTAGAGGTCTATTATAGATTTTGGAAAATCATTAGTAATAGCATTCTTCACATTGGCCAATGCGGAATCAATAGTATTGGCGTCATATATAAATTTTACGGAAACATCATCCAAGCTCTTGTTTTTTGAAAATTCAGCCTCAGCAAGTGTGGCTATTTCTTGCAGGTTTTTAGCGCCCATGATTTTTATAAAAACATATTTACCCTTGCGCAGTCTTGTATCTGGAGTGTTTGGCAGGGCGGGGTTGTTCAAAATCATTGCAGTATCGTCGGCTTCCAAAGCAAGCACGCTGTAAGATTCATCATCATTTTTTGTAAAAGATACAAAATATGCGGGGCTTGCGCCTATGCCGTCAAAACTAGGTGCGCCTAGCATTGCGCCTGTCATTGCAACATACATTTTTTGCTTATCGGGGGTGATATTGTTTATGTATGAATATAGATTTACCAAAGTCTGCTTTGGGTTGTTAATCTTGACGCAGAATGTTGTATCAAATTTTTCTACCGCATTGGCTGTCAGAAAAATTATAGACGCAGTTAAGATAAGGAGTAGTTTTTTCATGATAGATAATTGAATAGTAGGTTGTTTTTTTGTAAAGATTATTTAACTTGTTTTGGGTCTGCAATATCTCTCAAAACGTCGCCAAGCATATTGAAGGCAAGAACGGTTACGAATATTGCAGCCCCTGGCAGCAAGAGCCACCACAGACCCAGCATAAGCACTTTTGTATCTTCTTGTGCTTGTGCTAGCATCAAACCCCAAGAGGCGGAAGGTTCCCCAATACCAAGACCGAGGAATGACAAGGCTGCTTCCCCCAAGATATAACCTGGTATAGATAAAGTGGCGCTTACAATTAAAAAACTAAGCACATTGGGGAGAAAATGTTTAAATATGATTTTGATTGGGCTTTGCCCCATACTTTCCGCCACTTGTACAAATTGCCTGTTGGATAAAGATAGCGCCATGCCACGTATTACCCTGGCTGTTCCCGCCCAACCCAATACGGATAAAATTACTATTATTCTAAAATAAACTTCATCGCTACTGCAATTTGCAGCAAAGGCGCTACGCATTGCAAGCAGAATGTATAAGCCTGGTACTGCCATCAAAAATTCCACAAACCTCATGCACAAAAAATCAAAAGTTCCGCCGAAATACCCTGAAAGCCCACCCACGATAAACCCAATGAACATCGTAATTGCAATGCCCACAAAACCTATGCTCAAAGAAATTTGAGCCCCATAAAGCAGTCTGGAAAAAACGTCTCTGCCGCTTGCGTCTGAACCCAAAAGATAAATTCTGTCCGCCGGATTTTTAGAATCTAGCCCAAAGAGTTTCGTGGAGCATTTGAATAACCAAAGCAATTTATATTCATTTGATTTCACAAAAAATTTAATGGGCAGCGTTTGATTTTCAAGCGGCTGGTAGTCGGTAATTGAAGTTGAGTGATAAACTTTAACGCTTAATGTTCCGTCTTGAAAAGTCAGCGCTGTTGGGGGATGTAAAGTTTTCTCCAGACACTGCGTAGTTTCTTCATATGGGGCTATAAACGGCGCAAAAATTGCAAAGAAGTACAATATAAAGAGTGTTGTGATTGCTATAAAACCTCTGCTTGTTTTAAGTGCGCTAAAAAATAAATTTTTGAAAAAGAAATACCCCGCCCAGATTAAACCCAAGGCTATCAACACTACCAAAAGTATAAACAAAAACTCGGCAAAGTTTTTTAGATAGGGTAGTGCGTTTACCGAGAAATTTGGAAATACGTTTATAAATATGCTAAAAACGACAATCAAAATTGCAGAAAAGGCAACAACCAAACTTATCTGTTTAAAAGGAACACAAGAGTTTTCTAGACGTATGCGTGGGTCCGCCCAAGCAAGCAGTATGTCCGCCAAAAGTTGCCCCAGTACAAGCATTATACAACCCATCAATACGCCAGACATCACAACATATTGATCTTGCTTGATTATAGCCGTATAAATTAACTGCCCAAGACCAGGATAGTTCATCACATTTTCAACCAAAAGTGCGCCGGAAAGCAGACCGGAAAATGCAAATCCAAAAGAGGTTATTATTGGATTGATTGCGTTGCGCAAGACGTGCTTAAACATTATGGCATTTTCGGAAAGTCCTTTTGCCCTCGCAGTTGTTGCAAATTCAGCCCTTTGGTAATCCAGAAAATTCCCGCGCATGACACGCATTACTGAGGCAATGCCGCCCAAAGATAAAACTAGCGTGGGCAAAATTAAATGCTTTGAATAGTCCGCAATTTTGGCGGCGACGGGCATAAATTCATAGGTGATTGAAGTTTGCCCGCCAGTTGGGAATAGGCCTGTCGTAGCGGCAAATAGCACCGCCAGTAAAGCAAGGAAAAAGTAGGGCACACTCAACGACGCATAGGAAAGTATTGTGCAAATTTTGTCGAAAAAAGAATCTTTCTTTACGGCGGCAAGCACGCCTAATGGTATTGCAATAAGATAAGTCAATATTGATGAAACTAACGCTAAAATCAAGGTTGCGGGCAGCCTTTGCCAAATTAAACTTGTTGCAGAAATTTTATACGCCCAAGAATATCCAAAGTCTGGAGAGCCAAAATATATTAAGGAATGTTTGGCAGATTCAGAAGCGGGCAAAAGCAAATTTGTTTTTATAAAAGAAACATTATTAAGCCACATTGCGTACTGAATGTACCAAGGCTTATCGAGCCCCAACGCCATTTCTTGCTGACGTATAAAGTCTGGATTCACGTCTTTGGAGTGTCTGGCTTCATCCAAGAAATCGCCGGGGGCAAGGTACATTAAAAAGAAAACCACAAGGCTGATTCCCAAAAGCAACGGAATCATGGAGAGCAAACGTCTGAATATAAAGTGCGGCATCAGTTTTTATTTTCCTGATAAAGTTCTTCCAAATTCCAGATTATAGAGCCGGTGGGCGGAACTTTTACATTGCGCCATTTTGTCTGAATACCAGAGTAGGTGAGGGGAGTTACCAAAAATAAAAGTGGCAATTCTTCTGCAAAAATATCTTGCATTTCAAATATGTATTTGCGTCGCAAATTTTCATCTAAAGTTGTTTCAGAAGCGTCCATGAGTTTGTCTATTTCTGCCTCCCACGGGGTTTGCGGAGTTTCTTGACGAGGATTCCAGATATGTAAAAAACCGTCAGATTTATAAATTGCCTTCCCGCCTGAAGGGTCATTGCCGCCGGTAAAGCCCATCATTGCTGCGTCATAATCAAAAGTTTTATCAATTTTTGATATTATAGCACTAAAATCCATAAAACTTAATTTGACGTCTATTCCAACAGACTTCATGTTTTCGGAAAAAGTTGTTGCTATTGAACGCCCCGTAAGAGAATTTTCCGCAACGAGAAAATCAAAGCTTACTCTGTTTGAATCTGCATCCGTCAATTTGCCGGAAGAATCAAGCTTAAAGCCGGCTTCTTTAAACATTTCCAAAGCTTTTTGAGGGTTGTAATCATAAGCTTTCACATTTGGGTTGTGCCATTTGTGGTTTGCGCTGCTAATTATTGAATTTAAAACCTGCGCCCTGCCAAACCAAACACCCTTTACCAAACCGGTTCTATCAATAGCTGTTAAAACAGCCTGCCTGAATTTTTTATTGTTAAACCACTTGTATTTATGAGGCTCTACATAAGGTTTGCCCTTATCGTTAATTCCCGATTTCAAATTAAACCAGATGAACTGTATGGCGGTGTCGGGCCCTCTTTCATAGATTTTAAAAGAGTAAGTGTCGGCATATTTTTTGACCCAAGAATAATCATTTGCGGTGATGGCGGAAGCATCGCTTTGACCGGTAGCAAAAAGTATTGTCGCAGTATTTTGATCTGCCAAAAATTTCAAAATTAAATAATCAATATAGGGCAGGCGATTCCCGTTTTTATCAGCCTTCCAATAATGCGGATTTGGCTTCATGACAAGACGCTCTCCGGGTCTGTAAGAATGCAGAACCCACGCAGAACTTGACACAATTTCAGTAGGGCTATTTATGGCGGTTTTACTCGTCAAAACTTGCAAGATTTCACCTTTGTCAAAAGCCTCTATAAATTTGTGTTTCGGCAAAATTTCTATAAAGCCAATGTCGGTCAAAAATGGCGCATATACGGTTTTTGTTTTAAATTCCACCGTGAGTGCGTCAATTTTTTTATACTTAATAGGTTCTCCAGAAATTGTGTACTGACCCGCATATCTAGAGGGATAACGCAAAAGTGGCTTGCCGGATTTTGGGTCTAACTTTGCTTTTCCATTTTCGTCTTTTTGTTCGGCAAAAATAGTGTCGAAAGTAAATACGACATCGTCTGCGGTTATAGGCATTCCGTCGCTAAATTTTGCGCCTTTCCTGAGTTTGAAAGTGTATGTTAAATTATCTTCAGAAACTTCCCAAGATTCTGCCAGAGCAGGCACAGGGCACTCTTTGATAGGGTCATAATCTACAAGCGGAGAAAGCAAAAGAGAAATTACTATTGAAGAATAATAGTCATCAGAAACTAAAGGATTAAAAGTTTTTGGCTCATGCGGGCTGGTCATTACAAATATGCCGCCGTAAGAACCTACGTCGCAATCTGCAATACACGCACCTTCAGGCAGTTCATGCAAATTGCGTTTGATTACAAATTCGTCCGCATGGCAACAAAGAGCCAATGTAATTGTGATGAGACTGAAAAAAAATGTCCTCATTTGTCCGCATTTGGCTCATCAAATTTTGGCGCAAAGAAATCTGTAGAAGGCTTGTTCAATTCCCAATTTGGGGAGAAGTTGCGCACGGGTATTGCCTCGTAAGCTGCGTCTTCTTCCGCCATTTTTTCATAATCGTCATAATATCCGTATTCATGATCGTCGTAGTATGGATCATTGGAAATATCATTGGGGTCATAATCATCGGGCAGAGTCGAACCTGAGGATGTTGAAGCGGATTCTTTACTGCGTGCGAGTTTTTCTTCTTCCATCTCACGCTTGCGTTCGTCCAAAATTTGCGCCGCATATTCCTTGCGCTCTTTAGCTTCTTGTGCGTCATCCAAGGCTTCTTGTTCCGCCTCTTGCTTAAGTTTTTTCTTCCGTAAAACAGTGCCAACCCAAAGCGCAATTTCAAAAAGTATGCAAAGCGGAAGCAATACCATCAACATAGTTACGCCGTCTGGAGGCGTTATAAGCATTGCAAACACGGCAATACCCAAGATTACGTAACGTCGATTTTTGCGTAATGTTTTTGGTTCTAAAACGCCAAGCGCAATAAGTATGACTATTATTAAAGGCAATTCAAATGCGCCGCCTAAGGCAAAGGTTACCCAAATTAAAAACGAATAATAAGTTTCGGCATCCCAAAGCGATGAAACCCCCAGAAGGTCTGTGGCTATTACGTCTGAAAAACGCAACCCGAAGGGCAAGACCAAAAAGAATGAAAACGCAACGCCAAGACAAAACAATAGCAATGCCGATACGCAGGCTGGAAACAGCATACGTCTTTCATTGCTTGTAAGCCCTGGGGCTACAAATCTTGCAATAAAAAATAAAATGAATGGCAGCGATAGAAAAAATCCTCCGCCAAAGACTATGTAAATCATAATCATAAATGGCGACATTGGACCCAAAGAACGCAGTTCAATTTTACTGCCCAAAGATTCCTCCGCAATTTTTAGAGGATACATCAAAAGGCTGTTAAAATAAAAGAATGCAACACCCACAAGCACCATTGCCACAAAAATTACCGCAATGCACTTAAAAATCATCCAGCGCATTTCCTCAAGGTGATCCCAAAAAGACATCTCCTTGTTCTGAAAGATTTTTTCGATTTTGCGTTTTGCCTTTAACATTTTATGAAACTCTTAACTGATATTTTTTTTGCAACTGTGAACAAATATTTTCAAAGACTTTATTGACTTCTTCCGTCTGTAAAGTGCGGTCTTTAGAACGGAATGTGAGGCTGAATGCCAGACTTTTCATACCTTCTTCAACGCCTTTGCCTTGGTAAGAGTCAAAAATATCTACATCTTCCAAATCAAACAAGCCTTTACATGCAGATTTTGCGATACGCCCAAGCTCTAAAGAAACTTCACCTGAAGGAGTGTTTTCTTTGACAATAATTGCGATGTCTCTTTGTGCAGGCGGGAATAGGCTGAAGTGTTCAAATTTTGCAATCTGTTTTTTGCGTGATGCAACATCAGACCTGAAAGAAACTTCACCCGCAAAAACGATAGAGTCTATGCCGTATTCTTTTAGCACAGCAAAATTTATTGCGCCAAAGCTTACGTTATAACCCTCACGTTCTAAAAGACCGCATTTTGCCGAGAAATTAGGCTGCCAAAAGTTTTCATCATTTTGTGTGAAATTTAATTTTGAAATATCAACACCCAATAAGGCAAGAATATCTAAAACGTATTTTTTTGCCGTGTAAAAATCAGGTTCTTCACGCTTAAGCCAAGAAGGTTTTTGCGTTGAAAGCGCAAAGGCAAAAGCCGTTGAAGATACTTCCATGAGCTCGTTTTTAATAACTCTAAAAACTCTACCATTTTCAAACAGACCTTTGAATTTGTTGCCGTTGTCTATATTTAATGCAAGCGCTTCAAGCAAAGATTCCAAAAGGCTGGGGCGCAGACAATCTTGGTCGCTAGTTAGCGGATTTGCCAAAGAAAGCATCTGAATATTGTTGCGGAATTTGCCAATTTTACCGCTTTCTTTAAGCGTATAATGCTGGCATTCATTAAGACCCATTGCAGAAAGCATGTCGGCAGATTTTCTGTTGTAAGAAAATATTGGGTCATGATTGCGCAAAGCTGCCGCACAGATAAGCGGCGTTGATGGAATTTTATCGCTGCCAAATATGCGGATAAATTCTTCAACCAAGTCTATAGGCCTATCAACTTCAGACCTGAATGTAGGCACGGTTACATTGAAAACGTTGTCTTTTTTGCTTACGATAAACCCAAGCCTTTTAAAGACATCTTCAACATCTGAAGCGGAAACTTCAAAACCAATTTTGTCTATCACATATTCCAAGCTAAGCTCTACTACTTTTGATTCTCTTGGCATTTTACCGACCTTAACTGTTGCTCCGTCAACTGAGCCGCCAGCAACTTTCACTATCAAATCTGCCGCCCTGCGAGAGGCTGCAAGCACAACTTCAGGGTCAACATTACGTGCGAATCTGTAAGATGAATCAGTATTAATTATCAATTTTCTAGAGCTAGACCTCACGTTTGCAGGGTTGAAATATGCGCTTTCTAAAACAATGTCCGTCGTTGAATCTTCAACTTCAGAATTTAATGCGCCCATGATACCAGCCAAAGCCACAGCGCCTTCGCCATCGCAAATTAGCATATTGTCAGTATTGAGAGTGTGCGTTTTATTGTCTAAGGTTACTATTTTTTCCGCATCCAAAGCCTGGCGCACTATGATTTTTGAACCTCTTATTTTTTTTGCGTCAAAAGCGTGGAGAGGCTGACCGTATTCCATCATGACAAAATTTGTAACATCCACAACATTGCTGATGCTGCGCAAACCTACGGCTTCAACACATTTTTTAAGCCAGTCAGGGCTTGGCGCAATCTTAACACCCTTAATGCAGACAGCCGTGTAGAGAGGGCAGTTTGGCGTATTCAATTCAACTTTTGAAAGCAAAGCGCTTTCAGAAGTTTCTGAATATTTTGCCGATGTTTTAAGCTCAGGCAGTTTTAAAGTTTTTCCGAATTTTGCGGCAAGCTCTCTGGCAATGCCGATATGGCTAAGACAGTCGCCCCTGTTTGCTGTGAGTTCAATTTCAAAAACAGTGTCGGAATCTGTAAATACCTCGTTGATTGGAGTGCCAATTTCAGGTCTATTTTCAAGAATCAGAAGCCCGGAATGATCTTGCCCCATGCCGAGCTCTTTTGCAGAACACATCATGCCATTGCTTTCCACATCACGTAATTTTGATTTTTTAATTTCAAAAATACCACCTTCAGGCGTCGGCAACTTTGCGCCGGCAATGGCAACCGGAACCCTGTCGCCAACTTTGTAATTTGATGCGCCGCAGACAATCTGTATAGGGTCGGAATTTGTTGAAACTTTCACCATGCAAACGCCCAATTTATCGGCGTTTGGATGCTGCACTCTGGAAAGAATTTCGCCGACAATTACGTTATCCAACTTTTTAAGCCCCAAAGTTTCAACACTTTCAACCTCAAGACCAAGCATGGGCAATGTTTCCGCAATTTGCTCTGCGGATATGTCGGACAAATCAATATAATACTTCAACCAATTTAAACTTATTTTCATAAAAAAATCCTGACTATTTTGATGCAAACTGGCTTAAAAAGCGCAGGTCATTTGCGTAGAAGTGGCGTATATCGTCTATGGAATGCAGAAGCATTGCAACACGCTCTACACCAAGACCGAATGCGTAGCCACTCCATTCATCGGGGTTGAGGCCAACGTTTGTTAGCACATTTGGATCAACCATTCCGCAACCCATAATTTCTATCCATTTGTTGCTGAGTTTGCCAAGATTTGCGCTCATAAAATCAACCTCAAAACTAGGCTCTGTGAATGGGAAAAAACTGGGGCGCAGACGCACCTTTGCAGATTCCCCAAAGAGGTCTTTGAAAAGATAGTCCAACGCCGCTTTCAAATCTGTAAGGCGAACATTTTTGTCTATATAAAGACATTCTATCTGGTGGAAATTTGCGGAGTGTGTGGCATCAACAGTGTCTCTCCTGAAGGCTCTGCCCGGGGCAATGATGCGCAGTGGTGCGCCTTCTTTGAGCATAGTACGTATCTGAACTGTCGATGTGTGACTGCGCAAAAGATAAAATTCATTTTTATTTTTAGACACGTTTGAAACCTTCAAAGATTCCGGAAGAAATAATGTGTCTTGCGCATCTCTGGCAGGGTGGTCTGCAGGTGTGTTTAGGGCGTCAAAACAATACCACTCAGTATCAATTTCAGTAGCTTCCGCAACGGTGAAGCCGACTTTTTCAAAAATGTCGCAAACCCTGCGGATTGTCTGGGTTATTGGGTGCAGAGTGCCCTGAGGAGAATCTGGCGTGGGCAAAGATACGTCTATAGGCCTGCCAAGAGCCTCTGCCTTTTTGGATTCTTCAATACGTGCATACGCCGACGAAATCAATGGCTCAATGGCAACTTTTGCTTTGTTGATAAGCTTGCCCACAAGCGGACGCTCTTTGACATCCAAAGTGGGGATGGTCTTCATTATGGCGGTCAGCTCTCCATTAGGACCTGTGAGGCTTGCGGCGATAGACGACACTTCAGGCGCAGATTTTGCCTCAGGCAAAAGTTTTTCCGCACGCAATATAATTTCGTTGATTTTGTTTTCCATTTTAAAATTGTTAATCTAAAAAAAATTAAGCATAAAATTATGCCGCAATGCAGAAAATCCGCAAGTAAAATAAGCGGAATATTGAGGCAAATTTGTTACGCTTGATTAAAGCTTTTGAACCGCAATAAGCCCGCTTCTATTGGGGAAATTTGACATGGCAATTTCATAACGACGTATTTTTGCCTTATCCTGCAAAAGATTATTTGCGACATTTTCAAAAGAATCAAAGACCACATCTTTAGATTTTAATTTGCCCAGAAGTTCATCAAGCCAATCTATGTACGCCAAACCCTCAAGCTCTGCATGCGTAGTCATAACTGATAGTTCACGCTTTGTGATTAAGCGCATATATTCGTTTGTGATTTCTTCCAGACTCATCGTACCCAAAAGTTCATCGAGAGTGGGTAGGGTTGAGGGTATTTGCAAAGTGAAGAAATCTTCACCATTTATCTTGGGCAGGAATGGCGAGTAGCCCCTTGCATCGGAAGCAAACAAAAGTTTGGATTCGTCTTGGAGTAAGAGGGCATTCTTTGAGCATTGCCAACCTGCCGCACCGCAGCAGATTGCATCTTCATTAAAGAGTTCTTTATAGGCTTTCTGGGCGCTTTCAAAATCTTTCTTGGTTTCTTCGTAAGACATTCCAAGCAGATTTTCTTGCCAGTTGAAATGATCCCAAGAATGAATCCCGCAGGCGAAACCTCTTTTTTTAACGTCTAAAATCTCATTGCGACACTTTTTGTATATGATGGGCGCCGGCAATAGAGTGCCATAGAGCAATGTCTTGATTCCGTAATTGCCCGTTACGTTTGAGCGCAGGCATTTTTTTAGAAAACCTTTTCTGAAAATTTTGCGCAAAGCCTTGCCGGTATTGTCCGGCCCAAATGAAAACAAAAATAAGGCAGGCATTGAATGCTTTTCAAAAACTTTACAAAGTGGCTCAAGACCTTCTTTAGTGCCTTTGTAAGTATCTACATCTATCTTGATTAAAAGTTTTGGCATAAGCAACAAGTCTTGCTTGGAGCAATTTTTAATCAAGCCTAAAGCTGAATAATACTGAAACAAAAAAAGCGACAGTACAGTACTGCCGCTTTCAAAATTCTATGAAACTAAATTAGTCTTCCACGCCTTTAACGTAGTCTTTAGCGCCTTCCATTGCCTGTTGGGCAAGGTAATTAGCGCCAAATTCCGCAAGGTTATCGCTTTCGACGTCAAACTGGTCAAAGTGGTTTTCTTCCTGATCAACCAAAGAGTCAAAGATTTTCTTTGTGCCGTTGTCTCCATTTGCGGCAGATTCACCAGAAGCCTTGTTGTACATATCAATAGCGCCGCTTTCCAACTTTTTAGAAAGGGCAAGCATACCCTTTATGTCGCGGATTTTTTCTGTCTTGCCGTCTGGCACAAGTTCAGGTTCACCTTTTAAGAATAATATTCTGAGAGCCAACTGCTCAACATGTTTCATCTCAGACATTGAGATTTTAAAGAACTCTTTTGCAAGCGGCGTATAACCCCTGTCCTCACAGATGAAGTGAAAGTAAAGGTACTGGTTTATAGCCGTCAATTCAGATGCTATCGCCTTATTTAACAGTTTTATGCTTTTTTCTTTATTCATTTTTATTCCTTAAATTTTAATGGTTAACGTAACCATTCTAATTCGCAAATATTGTCTCAAATTTTACAAATTATTACAAGCTTTAAATGATATTTTAAATCATTAAAATTCCAGATTAAATTCCGGTCAACTTCTTTTTAATATCATATTGACAGGTATTATACTTGAACTAAAATTCAACTTATATGTTTACTGTAACTTCTTATTCTGTCGCAGTTGCGATGTGTGTTATAACTATGATTTGCTGGGGTTCTTGGGGCAATACTCAAAAACTGGCAAGCAAAGAGTGGCGTTTTCAGCTATTCTACTGGGATTATTCAATAGGTATAATCTTGTTTACTGCACTTTTTGGACTGACTTTGGGCTCTATGGGCACTACGGGCAGGGGCTTTATTGAAGATTTATCTCAGGCAAATTGTTCGGCTTTATCTTCCGCATTTATAGGCGGGGTTATATTCAATATTTCTAACATACTTTTGGTTGTGGCAATAGATATTGCGGGCTTGGCAGTGGCATTTCCCATTGGTATCGGTATTGCCATGGTGCTCGGCGTTGTTACAACGTATATAGGTCAGGGGCAGGCGGGTAATTTAACGCTTCTCGTAGTTGGTGTGGTCTTAATTGTGGTTGCAATTATTTTAGACGCCGTTGCATACAAAAAATTGGGTGGCGCTTCAAAAAATACTTCAATAGGCAAAGGCATATTTATATCCATATTGGCGGGTGTCTTAATGGGATTTTTCTACAACTTTGTTGCAGACTCTATGGGTAAAATTGATGAAACAACCTTGGCGCTTGAAGCAGGAAAAATGTCTTCATACTCGGCGGTATTTGTCTTTGGCGTAGGCATATTTTTATCAAACTTTATATTCAATACATTTATGATGCTAAAACCCATAACAGGGCCAAAAGTGAACCCTATGGACTACTTCAAAAAAGGCAACGTAAAGCTGCATTTGATAGGCATATTGGGCGGCTCTATATGGTGCTGCGGTACAAGTTTAAGCTTCTTATCTTCAAACGCTGCGGGTCCTGCATTGGCTTATGGATTGGGGCAGGGCGCTACAATGGTGTCGGCAATTTGGGGCGTCTTTATTTGGAAAGAATTTAAGGGTGCGCCCCAAGGCACAAATAAGCTTTTGGCTTTGATGTTCTTATTCTTTATATTTGGTCTTGCGTGTTTGGTGATATCAAAACTTTAATAGGATTTTTTTATGAAAAACTCTAAAAAGGGAATTTTGGTTATAGGCAGTATGAATGTGGATATGGTGGTTAAAACCCAGCATATTCCCAAGCCCGGAGAAACTCTTTTGGGCGGCGTCTTTAATCAGTTTAACGGGGGTAAAGGCGCAAATCAGGCGGTTGCCGCAAAAAAACTTTTTGCAGAAACAAAGTTTTGCGCCGGCGTTGGCGACGACGCTTTTGGCAAAGAGTATCTGGCATATTTCAAAAAGAATAAAATAGACACATCTTTGGTGAAAGTATTTAAGGGCGCTCATACGGGCATTGCCGTCATAATGGTTGGGGAAGACGCTGAAAATTCTATCGCAGTTGCTCCGGGTGCAAATATGTTGATTAAGCCAAGCCACATGAAGGCGATAAATTTTGCAAAGTTTTCAACAGTTGTAATGCAGCTTGAAACACCAATGGAAACCGTTGCAGAAGCGCTTAAACTTGCAAGAAAGGCAGGTTGCAAAACGGTGCTGACACCCGCACCAGCCCAACTTTTGCCCGCAAAAATTTTGCCGCATATAGATTATCTTGTACCCAATGAGCATGAAATATTGCTCTTGCAAAAAGGTTTTTCAAAGCCTCTTGAGGCGGCAAAAAATCTGATAAAATATGGGGTCGGCAATGTTATAATTACTTTGGGCAGCAAAGGGGCTATGTTGATAAATTCTGATGCGCAGATAGAATATCCTGCGTACAAGGTTAAGCCTGTGGATACTGTCGGTGCTGGGGATTGTTTTGCGGGTTCATTTGCGGCAGGGCTTATGCTTTATGATAATCCTGATAAAGCCATGAAGCTCGCAAGTGCGGCTGCGGCTCTTGCGGTAACAAAGATGGGGGCGCAAAGCTATCACTCTCTGGATGAAGTTAAAAAATTTGCAAGACTTCAATAAGCTTGTTGACGGTTGAACTTCTTAAATTGCCAAGACTGTTTTTAAACAGTCTTATTTTTTGTATTTTTTTTTGAAAAAACCCAATGCGCATAGATATTGTATGCTATTGCAAGGGGTGTTCCAAGCAACGCCACTATAAGCATAATGCTCAGAGTTTTTTCAGAAGATGCGGCGTCATCAATCCTCAACCCTTCAGTTAATTTTGGGATTGGCCTTAAAATATGAGGAAAGGCGTAGTATGCATGCATCAAAACCAATGATATTACGAACACGCAATTTGATACAAATGCAGAAAAGAAATTCTTACGCTTTATCATAAAATTTGTTATTCTTAGCGGAAGATACGGCAATATTAAATAAATTAAAAATATGTTGTGGCTTGTGTAAAATGCTGAAATTACCAGATAACCTATATAGGCTATAATCAGGTAAAATATCGATTTTTTTGCAAGCATTGCAAAGCCTTGAGCATCATCGGGATCTTTGCGCATCAGTGTCAAAAAAAGTGCGCCATGCAAGCTGAAAAATAAAAGGGCTAATACCATTGTAGCAATAGAAACTGGGCTTACAAGCCTCAGGATAGATTCAGTAAATGAACTTGCAGATATGCAAATTGACCCTTTGAAAATTGCGCCCAATGCAAAACCGATTATCGCAACACTGACAATGCTTGAAATCGATAAAAGCTTTAGGAAAAATTTTTTCCAACGCAAAGAAGATTCAAAATGATAAAATTCAAGTGCGCAAATTCTGAAAATTAAAAATGCCAGCAATAGCATTAGGGGTGTGTAAAGTTCTGAAAATATCGTAGAATAAGCTTTTGGGAATGCGGCAAAAAGGCCGCCTCCAGCGATTATCAACCATACTTGATTTGCGTCCCAAAACGGCGCTATTGATTTTATGGCAAAGTCTTTTTTTTCGGAATCTTTGAGGAATATAGAAATAATGCCCGCCCCAAAATCGAAGCCCGAAGTCATCAGAAATATCCCCAATATCAGGGCGATAAGCGCAAACCAGATTGTCTGTAAAATATCCATAGAATTAATAGTCGTTTAAAGTTTCCGTGTAACCTTCTTTAACTTTACGCAAAAAGACGTATAAAAATAAACAGGTGATAACGCTGAATATTAGCAAAAACATGATGATTGAAAAAAGTATTTGACCTGCGCCAACGCTTGTTGTTACTGCGTCTTGAGTTTTTAAAATGTGCCAGACTATCCACGGCTGCCTGCCTACTTCCGCAGCCGCCCAGCCAAACTGGCTTGCCAGTATCGGCAAGGCTACCGACGGTATTGCGCAATATAAAAATATTCTGCTAAGCCTACTATCTAAATCAAAAATTTTGCGCCTTGTTGTCAGATAAAAACCCAGCATACATAGGGCAATCATTGCGCCGCCTAAATATACCATCATCCTAAATAATTGAAATGTGAGATTAACCGGCGCCCAATATTGAGGGCGAACTTTTGCAAGTTCATCGCCAGATAGTTCAGGGTGGATTTTTTTAAGAAAAGCATCGTCAGGCAATTCTTTCAAACCCCTAACTTCCGCCGAAAAATTTCCGAACGCCAGGTAGCTAAACCAGCCAGAAATTTTCAAGCCATAGGTGGTCTGATTTTCTTCGTCAACCCAGCCCCAAAGATATAATCCTGCGTCCTTTTGAGTTTCAAAATGACCCTCAAAAGCCGAAAGCTTTTCAGGCTGGGTTGTCGCAATTTTACGTGCGCTGTGATGCCCCGTAAAAAACATAAAAACCGCCGAAACCATGGCAAAATATATGGCGATTTTAAGACATGGTTTTGCAAAGTCAAAGTTTCTTCTTTTAAGTATATAGTAAGACAAAATCCCCATTGCCAAAAAAGCCCCAGCTAACCAAGATGCCGAAACCGTGTGCCCAATTCTGTCCAAACAAGAATCGCTAAATGCCATTGCCCAAAAATCTGTTATAAGAGCCTTTGTATTTTCCAAAGATTCCGGCGGGGGCACAAAGCCTTCGGGCATGGTGATTGAGATTTCATTGCCGCCGTCTTTTATACTTGTTACAAGCTTGTAACCTGCCGGTGTCTGCATGAAAGAGTTTGCCGCCAGTATCCAAACCGAGCTTAAATGTGCGCCTATACAAACCATTATTGTGGCAAAAAAATGGGTTTTCTTGCCGACTCTTTTCCATCCCCATAGGGCGATACCCAAGAAAACAGATTCCATCGTAAATGCAAAAACCGCCTCTATAGCAAGCGGACTGCCAAAGACATCTCCTACGAAGTTTGAATATACCGGCCAGTTTGTGCCAAATTCAAACAGCATTACAATACCCGTCATGACACCTGCTGCAAAAATAAGACCAAATAGCTTGGTGAAAAACATCGCAGCTTGTTTGTAAATGATATTGTTGGTGAAAACCCACATTGCTTCAACAAGTACAATAAAAACTCCCAAACCAATAGATAAAGGAGGAAACAAAAAATGAAAACCCGCCGTAAGCGCAAATTGTATCCTGCTTAAAATTTCAACATCCATTGCAGCAGTATCTAAATTAGAAGACGCAATTTCAATACTAATGTGCCGCCAAGTGATTCAAATATTTGTTTGACCTAGCCCTTTGTTTAATAATATTTTTAAAGTGTATGAAGAAAATTATATTACTGATTATGGCAACTTTGACCGCACTTAACGCTTTTGCCCAAAAAGACCCTTACGTTGGTTTTTATAAGGGTGAAATTACAACTTGGCAGGCTGTGAAGCCTCCATATCCGCTCAATATGACTCCGGAAATTTATGCCGAAGTTTATCGTGAGGCGGATGTGTATAGATTGCGTTTTCTCTCGGCTATATTTTCACGTTCTGAAGTCCATGCAGAAGCTTCAGGCCTAAAGCTTGAGGGCGATAAAATTTTGTTGAAAGAAGTTGGTCCAAACAAGATAACAGGTACGATAGACTCAAACGGCATTCAGGTAGAATTTATTCACAGAGAAATGCCCATAAAAATTGCAATGAAGAAATATGACTTTGTGTCGCCGACAATGGGTGCGGTAGCCCCGGCAGGTTCAACGGTTCTTTTCGACGGCAAAGATACGTCAAAGTGGGTGCTCTCTAAAAATGGCGAGGCCTGCAACTGGCAGATTGTTGACGGCGCAATGGTTGTAAGAACGGATGCAAAAACCGCCGAAGGTAAAAAGCTCAATACAACTATAATTACAAAAGACTCTTTTAGGGCTATGTATTTACATTTGGAATTTAAAATTCCGGCAGAATATGATTTGCTCGCACAGAGAAGGGGCAACTCAGGCGTATTTATCGGAGACTATGAAATTCAGGTTCTAGATTCGTTTGGCGCTAACGGCACTTGGGGAGATTGCGGTTCAATTTACAGAATGTATCCACCGCAGGTTGTAGCATGTTTAGAGCCCGAAGCTTGGCAAACTTACGATATAGAATTTACTCCCGCCACATTTCACAATGGCAAATTGGCTACTCATCCCGTGCTGAGCGTCTGGTTGAATGGCGTAAAGGTTCAGAACAATTCGGTGGTTTTTCATTCAACGAGCTTAGGTCCATTACAGGCTGTGAATTATGTTCATCCGCAGACACCTCTGAAAATATCACTACAAGACCACTCAAACTCCGTTGCATACCGCAATATTTGGGTTGAGACTCGTTAGAGCGTATGGTTTTAAATCTCAAAAAAAAGAAAATAGCAGCGTTAATTGCGCTGCTATATTTTTCTTTAAAGCTTATGGCGGTAGATATAATTGCCCACAGAGGCGAAAAAAGCCTTGCACCTGAAAACTCGGTAGAGTCTGCGAATTTAGCGTGGAGCAGGGGTGTTAAATTTGTTGAGGGAGATTTTTACTTCACCAAAGAAGGAGAGATTTTGTGCGTACACGCAAAGCAAGAATTGTTGAAATATGCCGCCATTGATAAAGAAATTGTGGACATAAAGTTTTCTGAACTAAAGAAAATAAATCTGGCGGCTACAGAAATTTGGAAAGACAAATTTGAATTTGTAGCCATGCCAACTTTGGAAGACATTATAAAGACAATCCCAAAAAATGGCACATTGGTTTTGGAAATCAAAAAGTATCAGGATGGTTTTGGCAAAAAAGTAGATGAATTAAGGCGCAAATACTCTTTGGATAAAAAGCAAATCACAGTGATTGCATTCTCGGCAACGGCTCTTAAAAATTTCAATAAAGAAACAGAGAATGTTTACGAATCTTACCTATTGTTTACCCTAAAAGAGGAAGACGGTAAAATAGCGCAAAGCCCTGAATCTATGCAGGAAAAATGCAGGGATATTGGCGCTAGCGGCGTTAGTATTGGCAACTCAAAAATTTTGACGAAAGATTATGTTGATGCCTTCAAAAAATCTGGTTTCAAAGTGGCGGTTTGGACTGTCAATGACTTTGATGAATTTATGCGTCTTGAAGGCTTGGGGGTAGATGCCATCACTACAGATTATGCGGGTATGTTTTTGGATAGGTACAGCAAAAACAAAATCAATCCCTGCAAGAAGTAATTATTTTTTCGTGTCGCAATCCGTATAAACAACGGCATTTGAAGCCCTGCTTAGTATATATTTTGCAGGGCTTTCCTGTGCGGATTCCAAATTCTCAAGAGTTTTAATTACAGAACTTTTAAAGTTCCCGATTATGGGCACTATTATTGCGCTGGCATTTAAAATGAGGGGGGCGCTCATAGTTATTCTTTTTTCGGAAGAATTTGGTTTTTGCGCAACCGCATAAATGTCTTTAGAAGTTAAAAGCGAAGGGTTGTCTGGAAATATTGAAGCCGTGTGCATATCGCTGCCAACGCCCAAAATAATGCAGTCAAATGCCGGCAGACCGTTTTGTATGGGCACATGTTTATAGACCAATTTTGCGTATGCTTCAGCCTGAAGTTGAGGGTCTTCTTCAGCAGCTATTCTGAAAATGTTTTTAGATTTGATTTTTAGCGGCTCTAAAAAAAGCTCATTGGCATGTAAGAAATTTGAATTTTCGTCGCCAATGGGTACGCACCTTTCGTCAACCCAAAAGAATTGTATATTCGACCAATTAATACTTTCGCTATACTCAAGTGTCCAAAGCTTAAATAGCGCCTTTGCGGTTTCTCCGCCAGAGAGCGCCAAGGTGAAAGGGCGTTTGGCGTTTGTGCGCCTGAGCTTTGCGGTCAGAGAAATAAGGGCGTTGTTTATCGCACTGAATGTATCAAACTTGTCTTTAAAATGTTCTATTACCATATGTCTAGATGCCTGTGTAGGGAAGTTTACACTGAGGGTTGTAAAATTCTTCAGTTAATTTTTTGAATTCTTCGGGACCGTCTTTTGAAGGGGCGTAATAAAAGAGATTTTTATCACCCAGCTCTTTCCATCTATTTAAAATTGGGTCTATAAACTTCCAACCGCTTTCAAGGGCGTCGCTGCGGGCGTAGAGGGTGGAGTCGTTAAACATGCAATCTAAAAGCAGCCTCTCATAGGCGTCTGGCAAGTGGGTTTTTGAAAGCGAATCATAACGAAAATCCATAGGCACTTGCTTTACTTCAAAACCCGCCCCAGGCACTTTCATGCCAAATAGCATGGAAATACTTTCATCAGGTTGGATCTTAATGCTAAGTTTATTGCAAGAAGCCCCGGTGCATTCCCCCGTGAAAAGCTGCTGTGGAGTAGATTTAAAATGGATGACAACTTCAGATTCTTTTTTCGCAAGGCGCTTCCCGGTCTTAAAGATAAATGGCACGCCGCCCCAGCGCCAGTTGTCTATAAAAAATTTCATGCCAACGAAAGTTTCAGTATTTGAAGAAGGGTTAACATCTTTTTCATCCCTGTAAGCGGGCGTATTTTCAGTATTTACAACGCCTGAAACATATTGCCCCCTAACTACGTTTGAATCTATATCTCCTTTTGAAAGATGATGCAAAGAGCGAAAAACTTTTACAATCTCATCTCTGATAGCTTCAGGGTCAAAGGTTGCGGGCGCTTCCATTGCAACAAAAGCCATCAAATGCATCAAGTGATTTTGAACCATATCCCTGAGCGTTCCGGACTTGTCAAAATACTTTCCTCTATTTTCTATACCCAAAGATTCGGAGACATTAATTTCTATATGTTGTATGTAATTTCTGTTCCAAAGAGGTTCAAATATGCCGTTTGCAAAGCGCAAAACCAAAATATTTTGCACGGTTTCCTTGCCGAGATAATGGTCTATTCTGAAAATTTCATTTTCCTGAAATACCGTGCGCAGGAAAGTGTTTAAGGCTTTTGCACTTTTAAAATCTCTGCCAAAAGGTTTTTCAACAATCAACTTTCTTGAGCCGCCAATATCAGACCTGTTTAAAGACACAGCCCTTAATGAGGAGGCGATAAGCTCATGCATGTCCGGCGGAATTCCAAGATAATATACGATGTTGTCTGGAATATCTTTAAGAGTGCGTAAATCCAGAATTTTATCTTTTAGTTTTTCATACTCTTTTACGTCATCTGTATTGAAGCTTAAGTAATGCAGAAGTTTAAGAAATTCATCCAACTTTTCTTCATCAATAGGTTTTTCTTTATTGTATTTTAAGATGTTAGCTTTTTGGAAGAGTCTGTATTTTTCATCATTATAAGCAGACCTTGCCGCCCCCAAGATTGCAAAGTTTTTTGGCAGTGCACCCCGCAAAAAAAGTTCAAATAAAGCGGGGATTAACTTGCGTTTTGCCAAGTCGCCTGAAGCGCCAAAGATTACCAGTATTTGATTGTCAGGCAGTTTTTTTATTGCTGTTTGCATTTCCCAGACTCCCAATTTGTATGGAAAAATTCACCTCTTGGTGAATCTATTCTTTCATAAGTGTGCGCACCGAAAAAATCTCTTTGCGCTTGAATCAGGTTTGCCGGAGATCTTGCCTGCGTGAGAGAATCAAAATAACTCAAAGCAGCAAACATACATGGCAGAGGTTGTGCGTTTAAAGCGCATTCTGAAACGGTTGAACGCAAAGATGCCATCGTATTTTGTACCTGCGTTTTAAAAAAGTCCGCAAAAAGCAGATTCTCCAAATCAGGTTTTTCTGCGAAAGCCTTTGAGATATCGTTCAAAAATACGGAACGTATGATGCAGCCTTTGCGCCAAATTTTTGCTATCGAAGTGTAGTCCAAATTCCAAGCATAATGGGCTGAAGCCGTACGCATTAATGAAAATCCTTGTGCGTAAGATATAATTTTTGAAACATACAAGGCGTCTTCTATGGATTTGAGCGTCAATTTAGCCGCAGCTTCTTTACGTGGGAAAAGTTCCGCCGCACGCTTGCGTTTTGAAACTTGCGCAGACATAAACCGAGAAAACACCGCCTGTGTTATTAACGTTACGGGCACAGATTCATCGAGGGCGGTGAAGGACGTAAGCTTGCCCGTACCTTTTTGACCTGCTGAATCTAAAATTTTATCAACCAAAAAATTGCAGTTATCGTCTTTAAAACGCATTACTTTTGAGGTGATTTCTATAAGATAACTGTCCAACTTACCTTTGTTCCACTCTGCGAAAGTGTCGGCAATTTCTGAATTGCTGAGATTCATCAGGTTTTTCATGATATCATAAGCTTCGGCAATAAGCTGCATATCTGCATACTCAATACCGTTGTGCACCATCTTGACGAAATGACCTGCACCGCCAGAACCTATCCATTCGCAACAAGTCTCACCATTTTCCAGCTTTGCTGCAATGCCTTGCAAAAGATTTTTTACCATGGGCCAAGCTTCTTGACTGCCGCCCGCCATTATAGAAGGGCCGTTTCTTGCGCCAAATTCTCCGCCTGAAATACCTGCGCCCACATATAATATGCCTGAGCTGGCAAGTTTTTGCATGCGTAATTGCGTGTCTAAAAAGTCAGAATTGCCGCCGTCAATAATTATATCTTTTGCAGAGAGAAGCGGCGCTACTTGTGCTATGACATCGTCAACAGGTTTACCCGCCTTAATCATGAGCATTACAGTCTTTGGAGATTTAAGTGAAGATACAAAATCTTCAAGCCCCTCATAGGCGGAAAAGGCATTGTTTTCAGGATTGGCATTGGCGAATATCTTTGCCGGATTTTCTTTTCCTAAGTGGGGTCTATTATATAAAGACACTTTAAAGCCTTTGTCTCGCATATTCAATGCAAGGTTTTCCCCCATCACGCCAAGACCTATAAGTCCTATATCTGAATTGCTCATTGTTTTCCTCAATCTAAAAATGGTTTAGCTACAAACTAAACGATGTAATTTTTATGTTCAATACTCTTGCAGGGCTTTGCTTAAAAATCAAGCTTTCAAAAGCATTGGCGGGTTCAAATTTGTTTTGCAATTATAAATTGTTTAATTACTGTGAATGGTCATTTTAGATGAAAAAATTTATAATAATATTTTTTATATTGGCAGTCTTAACGGCTTTAAGTATGCCATTTTGGGGGCTTAAATTCAAGAATACTGAATTCCCACCAGGGAAACCGGAAGGTTATGTTGCGGAAATCCTGCCCAAATCAATGGGAGATTGGACAAGCGTTGATCAACCGCTTGGCGATACTGAAGAAGTTATACGCAGTTCTCAAAAAACTTTAAATTTATCTGATTTTCTTTTCAGAAAATATACAAATAAAAAAGGTAAAGAGTTCGATGTATATATAGCATACTGGGCGCCCGGTGTTGGCTCTATCAGGTCTGTTTCAGGACATACTCCTGATATATGCTGGGTTAAAAACGGTTGGACACAGCTCAAAGACAAAATCAATAACAACTTCACATTCAACAAGGAAAATGTGAACCTGATTGAGGGCGATTACAGGGAACTCGTTTTTGAAACATCAACCGGAGAATCTGTAAAAAGAAATGTTTTGTTTTGGTGTATTGTGGGCGACAAGCGTTATATGTATTCTGCCGCAGGGCACAATATGCCAAACCCTATCACTTGGATTTTAAACAATTTTATGTACAACGCCACAAGCACGCATGAGTCTTATTTTATCAGAATAAGCTCTTCAGAAGAATTTGAAGACCTCATTAAAGACGCTTCATTTGTGGCGTTACTTGACGAATTAAGCAACATTCTTTTGGCTAAGGAAAAAATAAGCGGCTATGCAAATTTTGAGCTCTAACATGTCTGAAATATTAAAAAAATACAAAATTTTCTCTCTGCCGCATTGGGTACTTTGTGGATTCTTTATGCTGCTTACTCTGGGCGCAATACTTGTCTGGAATCTGTATCCTGAATGGATAATCAATGTTGATTATTCTTTTGCGTTTATGATACCTGTATTCAGTGTCTATGTACTTTGGGACAGAAGTAATAAGATATTCAAATATTTTGAAGCCACGCCAGATTCAGAATCTTATGGCAAGCTGAATACTTTATTCGGGGTAGGCGCATTTTTCTCATTTGTTTTTGGACTTATGATTTTTCTTTTGGCTTGTTTTTTAAAATACTATTTTGTGGGCGGGCTAACGGCGAATATGATGATGTCATACACTTTTGCTTTTATCGCATTTACATTTGCATTTTTAATTTCTGTCGAAAATTCCAGAGGCGAACGCAAGAGTTTGAAAGAGCGCTTGGTATTTTTGTCTCTGTTTATATTTCCATGTTTTATATGGCTTTTATCTGCGCCGTTGAACAGCACTCTAGAAATTTATGTGAGCCTTGCATTGCTTTCAAAAGTTACCGTGATTGTTTATGAAATTATGGATTTTTTTGGCGCTATAGTAGAAGTGAAGGGCAATGTCATAACTTTTGCCAAAGGCTCTGTCGGCGTTGCGGACGCTTGTAGCGGCATACGCAGTTTGACTGCTTGCTTATTTGCGGGCTCATTTTTATCGGCAATAATGTTGAATAAGTTTTGGAAAAAAATCGCCCTTGTTGCGTTGGCGATGGTTTTAGCCTTTATTACAAATGCCATAAGGGCTTTATTTTTGGCGATATGGGCGTATAACTACGGTTCAGATTCAATAGCTGGCTCTGTGCATGACATAGCAGGTTACGCAGTCTTAGGTATGACGGTTGTATGCTTATTGATACTGATTCCACTATTCGAAATTTCACCCGTGCCCAAGGCAATACGTCTTGAAGAAGAACGTTTAAAACGTGAATTTGCGGCTTCTCAAAAAAATCAAAATTCCGAATAAAATTGCCGCTAGCAAATTGTTTGAAGAACAAAAAAGCTCCTGAAAATTTCAGGAGCTTTTCTTTTAGCTGTTTTAAAGAAGTTCCCCGATAGAGACTCGAACTCCAACTAAAGGAATCAAAATCCTCTGTGCTGCCATTACACCATCGGGGAATAAATTAAAGTAGGCAAATGTAACTTTGCACTTTCAACTGTCAAGCCAGATTTATTAAAATTAACAGTTGCGCAGATGTAACAATTTTAGTCTTTAATTTGACGCACTTTTACATTTTTAAAATCACAAGCTGCGCCACCGTGTTTGCCTTGCAAGCCAACTTTACCGACAGTGGGAACTTTTGATTTTATATTCTTAGTAAGCCATGCAGGAATCTCTGTGCCGTCAGGATTTTTCTTTTGGTCCTTCCAATTTGAAAGATTAAAAGAGTTCACCAGCACATTGTTAATCCAAACGTCTATTTGCTGACCCTTGAAGCGTGCGCGCATATTGTTCCATTCGCCAATGGGCTTTGTTGAAGATGTTGTAATTGGCGCTTTATGCCCGAAAAATGCGCCGCAAATCCAATTATTACCTCTTGATTTGAATTTGTCATAGTTGCTGTCGCAAATTTGTATTTCAAGAGAATTTGGAATCCACTTTTCAGTATCTGTGCAATAGAAAACTATGCCGCTATTTGCCCCTTGTTCCATTTTGAAATCCAAAGATATTTCAAAATTTTGGAAATCCAACTTTGAGAAAATCATTTTATCTGCATTGGAAATCAAGACATCATCAGAGGTATATTCCCATACGCCTTTGTCATAAATTGCGTTCGAGAGGTCTTTCGCAAAGAGGGGTTTCCAGCCTTCTTCATTTTCTCTGCTTGTGTTGCAAGCCGCAAGAATTAATACGGGAATCAATAATAGTAGTTTAGTATATTTCATAATTTTACCTTTTAAAATCATCTTACTTTTGCGTTCTCCCACTTGAACATTCCAACAAAGAGTATCCAAAATGAAAGCAATACCGCAGGAGACTGAAATGGATAGTCCAAAACAGATTGTAAAAGTATCATAGTGCAAGTTACAAACATCAACAACCCTGATTTACTTATACTGCATCTGAGCACCCAGAATAAAAAGAATATCATGGGTGTTAGTGCCACCAAGAAAAGCCCAACTACGCCATTTTCTATGATAATTTTCAACAAGTCAGACCTAGGCGATAACCAAGGCGAATAACCCATTGAGCTATCCTGCTTAAATGCCATCACTACGGGATATGACGACGTACCCCACCCGAACAAGGGCCTTTCTGCGGCGACTTTGTAAGAGTTGTTGAAAAGCTCTATGCGCTCTTTATATGTGATTGAGTATTTGTCGGTAGAGTCGCAAAGCATGCGTTCTTCGGGGTCAAAGAGAGAATCATTTAGAGTTTTTGCTGCCATTACAAACATTACAAGTGCGATAATGCCGTATAAAAACATGGGAGCAATCCCTCTTGTAAAACGCTTTTTCTTGGAATGCCATGAACGGTTTGGTTCATGCCTTGTTAGGTTGAGTTCGGTAGGGCGAACGTCTAAGGCCAACAGCATAAACCCAAGGCAGCAAAGACCATATATTGAAAGCATTTGCATTGGTGTAGCCGTATATATGGCAGAAGCAAATATTACGGCTGCGAGCGCCAACACCATAAACCTGAAAGAGAATATGAAGTTGTTGAAATTAAAATTCTGTGAGGAATATAAAGAGATTGCGAGGGTTGCGCCAAGCCAGATTGTTGCAAAACTTGACCAATGGAATTTGTCTGGAAATGTTGCGAATGATCGCGGACCCAAAATTTCAAAATGTAAATTCACATTAAAAAAATCATAGACAAATATAAATACAAAGCCCAGTAATGACAAGACCGCCACTATTATTGCCGACCAAAAAAATATGGTTCTTAATATGAATCTGGAATCAGTAATGAAATAAATTGAAAGTGCGCAGGCAACCACGGATATCGTTGTAAGGTCTGAAAGTATGGCTACAAGCATGTCATACGCCGCAGTTGCAGGCAACGCAGAATTAAGGTTATTTAAGGAAAAATATGTTGAAGATCCAAAAATCTCTTCAGTTATTAGCGGATTAAAAAAAGAGAAAATCGTCAGTAAAAGGACAATTAAATAGGGTGATAAAAGCAAGGCGTACTTTGTTGTAGTAAGTGGTTTTGCGTCTAACCAGACATGTTTATATATCAGTACATTTATGGGTGCAATGATACCCATTGTTATTAGCAAAGCCTCGCTAAAATGTGCCGAGCCGCCGAATAAAAACGCAGCAGTTGCAAGCATTATAAGTATGTTTGAGATTAAATAAATCTCGCAAGAATGCTTGGGTGTTTTAATTATTACTTCTTCATCGAGCATGATTACTTAAAACAAATTGATGTTGAAATTTCTTGGGCTTTTTGGGGAGAAAACAATTTTGAAATTATTGCCAGAGCAAAGTCTATGGCAGTGCCCGCCCCCTGAGAAGTTATGATGTTGCCGTTGACAAGCGTCTTTGCAGTTTTATCCGCATTGGGCAGTTTGTCAAAAGTGCTGAAATGCGCTGTAAAATTGTCTTTGGGCAAAACACCCGCCGCTTCAAGAATTAATGGCGCTGCACATATAGCTGCAACAATTTTACCTGAATTTGCGTGCCGCTCTATAAATGCCAACAAATCTTGGTTTTTTAAAGCTTCATAAACGCCAGCGCCGCCAGGGATTATTATGGCGTCAAAAGTTTCATCTTGATGATGTGAAAATGCGCTTTCAGCACCAATAAAAATAGAGTTTCTACCTTTTAAAATTGGCGCACTGTTTAAAGATGCAAGCAAAACATTTGCGCCGGAACGCCTCAGCAAATCTATCGGAGCAAGCGCCTCCAATTCTTCAAGGTCGTCAAATAAAACTGTCAGAACTCTGGGCATTGTGCGTCAATTTTTATAAAGTTAAGAAGGATGTTTACTGTACGTGCATCCATAGGTAGATTGTTATGTCCTAAATCTGGCAGCAGTTCCAGTCTTTTTTTAGCGGCGGCGGAATTTTCAAACAAAATCTTTGAGTTTTTAGCGTTTAAAAGTCTGTCTTGCTGACCATGAATAAATAACGTCGGAATTTTTACATTTTTTATTCTGGCAACATTATCAAGAAAATTCCAAGGTACGATTTTCATGAGCGGATTGGAATCTAAAGCCGAGGCAAGCGACCCCATCAAGACCAATGCATTTGCCTGCGCCCCAACACCACCGGCTAAATGCGTAGCAGATACGCTACCTATGGAAAACCCCACAATAGTGATGTCTTTGGGAGAAACTTTTTTAAATTCAACAAGATATTCCCACATCTCATCTGCCGCCTGACAAGAATTTTCTTCAGTGGCTTTGCCTTGGCTTGTGCCGTAACCACAATAGTCATAGCTTAAAACATTAAATCCATTTCTTGCATAGACATTTATCAATTCTTGTATTGTTGCTATGTCTTCACCATTGCCGTGGCTATATAAAATCCATTTTGCGCTATTTGCATAGGTGATTTTTGCCGTAAGCTTTGTGGCGTCCGGCAGGGCTATCTTGATAGATTCAGTATCGTCAAAATACGTTGAATCAGGCATTGGGTATGCGGCACGCTCTCCAAACGCCCAAACTAAAAGCAAAAATAGAAGATAAAGCGCAAGTAAGGTGGAAAATACGGATAGCAAAAACATTAAAATAACTTTCATGATATTGTTGAATACATGCTAAAAATTTTGAATTCTTAGGTAAATTTCATTTAAAGTTCTCCAGAAAGCAAGAGATATGTTTTCCGGTCTAAATGTTTTATCCAAGCCGTGTTGGGAGTTTTCATCAAACCAAATGTTCAAAAGTTTTGAAGCATCTGCATCTAAATTTTTCACAATAGAACCTATTTGTTTACGTCTTGTTAAGAAAATTTTTCTTATCAAATTCTTCACAGCAGGAGAAAAAATGTAAGGCGCAGATTTCAGTTTAAGCGGCAAAAGCGCTGAATCTACATTTGGCTTTGGATAAAAACACGCAGCCGATACTTTGTGCATGGGCTTAACTTCATAGGCAGAGCCCAGAAATATGGAAATAGGAGCAAAATCTCTAGAATTTTCTTTGGCAATAAAACGCTCGGCAGCTTCTTTTTGCAGCATCAAAGACATCATCTGGGGCAGGTTTTTCTGCGATAAAACTTTATCCAACCAAGGCGTGCTGATTGCGTAAGGAAGGTTTGCTATAATTTTGAAATTCAACTCATTTTCAGGAAGCATAGCCAAAGGCAAATCTATGGCGTCGGCGTTGATGAGGGAAAAGTTTTTATCGGCTTTGTAGGTTTCAGATAAAAATTGATGAAGGTTTTTATCGAGCTCAACTGCAAAAACTTTTGCGCCAACTTTAAGCATAGCACCGGTAAGCGTGCCAAGACCAGGGCCTACTTCCACGACATTTTCACCTTCTTTAAGTTCGGCAAGTTCTAAAGATTTCCTGACTATGTTGGCGTCAACCAGAAAATTCTGTCCAAGCTTTTTTTTGGGCAGATGTTCAATTTTTATGAGCAATTTCATAGTCTCAGACGGACTGAGCAGACCTTCATAATTCATAACTTGTAAATAATTTCACTTTTGCGGAATAGGTCAAAGAAATATATTAAAATTTTTCTTTCAAAAAATTTGAGCTGATGTAAATTGCCTATATGCAATCCGTAGATAAGCTGATAGAAATTGTGAAGAAACTTCGCTCTCCCGAAGGCTGCCCTTGGGATAGAGAACAAACCCACAAATCAATAAGGGGCCACTTGGTTGAGGAATGCGCCGAGCTTCTTGAAACAATAGATTTGGAAGATTTCCCACACATGCAAGAAGAACTTGGCGACCTCTTGATGCACATAGTATTACATTCTGAAATTGCCTCTGAAGAAGGGCACTTTACTTTTGACGATGTTGTAAATGAAATTTCCGAAAAACTTGTGCGTCGGCATCCCCACGTTTTTTCAGATAAAAATGCAAATAATAGCGATGAAGTGCTGCAAATCTGGAAAGACGTAAAAAAACAAGAAAAATTAGACAAAGGCAAATTTGTAAGCGATAATTTTTTTGATAATATTCCGCCCAGTCTTTCGGCATTGCGCATAGCCTATGAGGCGGCAAAAAAATCGTCGGATTCCGCCATCAAAAAGGCAAATTCTGAATTGGAAAAATCAAATAATCTATCGGCAAATTGTGGTAAAAAAATCTTTGAAGCCGTAATGTTTACAGTCTCTCAAAAGTTTGAGCCTGAAAGCGCTTTGAGAGATTACATTGCGCTTTTGCGTAAAAACCATGAATCATAAAGAACATTCGGATAATGAGTATATAGATTTCCCCTTTGGTAGAATTTTCATTGAATTTAAGACTGTTGCGGGGGCAAGGTCTGTGCGTATGCGCTTAAAGAGCAAAGACGAAGTATTGGTAACAAAGCCCATTTTTGTGGCAAAATCTAAAGCTCTTGAGCTTGTCAGAAAAAATGCCGATTGGTTGCAAAAAACCAGAATCTCATACAAAGAACCTGTATCGATATCCAAATTTTTAGTTCAGAATCCGTATCTTAATATTTTTGGAAAAACTTTTAAAGTATTTCTAAAACCGGATTGTACCGATAAATTCAGCATCATAGACGATAAAAACCATGAGCTTGTTTTAGCTTATAATACAGAAGAAGATTTGCAAATTCTTCTCAATGAAATTGCAAAAAAATCTATCTCAAAAAAGGTTGACATAATTGCGACCGAACATTCTTTTCATTACAAAAAAATTACAGTTCGCAATCAGCAAAGCCGATGGGCGTCTTATTCTGCAAGCGGCACACTGTCTTTCAACTGGCGCATGGTTTTGCTGGATTTTGACCTGCAAAGATATGTTATAATGCATGAATTTGCGCATACAAAATTTATGGACCACTCCGTATCTTTTTGGATTTATCTTTCCAGAATATGTCCACATGCCAAAAAATTGGACAAAATGTTAGATAAAGTCTCTTCGGAATTAATGAGAGTCGGCCTTTGATTTTTTTAAAAACCGTTCCCACACAAGTGCGCTCTTGCGATCAATCTCGGCATTTGCAAGCGCAATTTCAGATTTGCGAGATTCTAGATTTTCATTGGCAATTTTTGACAGGTTTTGCAAATCGTAGGAAAAAACATTCTCTATTTTTTCGACATCTTCCGAAACGTTGTTTGGCACGCCCAAATCTATAATAAATTGCGGATTGTCTGAACGCAAACTTACAGATTTTTGCATCATATTAGCCGTAATTATAGGGGTCTGCGCAGAAGTTGCCGCAATTATAATGTCAAACTTTTCAATGTCTTCCAACGCAATTTCTATGGGGAGCGCTGCGGTACGAATTTTGAGGGAAAGTTTTAGCGCATTTTCCCAAGTTCTATTTGCTATCGTGATATTGTTTGCACCCCTTAGTTTAAGGGCTTCCGCCACAATTTCACCGGCATCACCAGAGCCAATCAAGAGAATTTTGACTTCTTTCAAACTCTCAAAAATCCGAATTGCCAAATCTGCCGAAACACTGCCTATGCTGATTTTTCCACGGCCAACAAATGTGTTTGAACGTATCCACTTTGCAGTTTGTATCGCTTTTTGAAACGCCAAGTGAATATCGCTTGTCAGGATGGTTTTTGAGGCGGCAATCTCATAAGCTTGTTTCACCTGTCCAAAAATCTCCGTTTCTCCAATCATTTGAGAATCTAACCCGGAAGCCACTGAAAATAAATGCGCCAAAGCTTCTCTACCAGATTTTTTGTAGCAGAATTTCTCAAAATTTGTCATGTCTTTTTTACCTTGAGAAATTATGTTTTTTGCAGACTCAAATGCGGAATCAATATCATCTGAAAGCCCGTAAATTTCAACCCTATTGCAAGTGCTTAAAATTAAAGTTTTACCGCTACAATTTTTTTGAGGCAAGTTTTGATAAAGCTCTTGAATCTCTGCAGAATCAAGGCAGTAGGGCGACATATCCTGTGCGCTCACGCTATTGTGAGATATCCCCACTACATAAAAACATTCACCCATATCATCAAAATTTATATGCTTTTAAGAAGCGCCCGCATAGAGCCGCAAAAAGCTAAAAGTTTTTCGGCTTTTCTCCCGAAAGGTTTAAGCGAATCTTCCGCCATGGAAACCCTGTGCAAAAACTCATCAGCGCAAAGTTTGAATATGTCATGCTTTTGCATAGATTTTAAAATCTGCTGTGCGTCCGCCTGAGAATTTTTGATTGATTTTGTCAGAAGCTTAACTTCAGTTTTGGACAGCTTTTCAAAAAGCAAAATAAGCGGATAGGTCTGCTTGCCGCTTAACAAGTCTGTACCAATGGTTTTGCCAGACTGTTTTTCAGATTTTGTCCAATCACAAATATCGTCAAAAATTTGATATGCAATGCCAAGTTGTTTGCCGACTTCTTGGGCGCATGAAACCCACGTGGCGTCTTGAGTAAGAGCTGCGCCCATGTGGCAGGAAAGCTCAAACAATACGGCTGTTTTTCCGTTGACTATGCTAAAGTATTTTTCTTGAGAAATATTAATGTCTTTGTTTGCGAGAGTCTGCATGATTTCTCCCTCGCAAATGGTACGCACGCATTCAGTGGCTTTTTTAGAGAGGTTTGTATCATTTTCCTCAAAAACCAAGCGCATTGTGTGCGCAAATATTGCGTCGCCAAGCAGTATGGCAAAGCGTGCGCCGTATTTTTTAAATATGGTTTCATTGCCTCTGCGCAAAGAGGCGTTGTCTATGACATCATCATGAATGAGAGTTGAAAGGTGTATGAGCTCGGCAATCGCCGCCCTGCGGTTGAGGCTTTCAGAATCTTTGTGCCCGTAAGCTGCTGCAAAAACCAATAGTGGACGCAAAAACTTGCCTTCAGGTCTTATAGACTCTGAGGCTTGCTTGCGCAATTCTGGCTTAAAAGCGGACGCTTGCCGCTTCAAAAACTTCTTGAATAAAGACATTTCTTTATCAAAAGAATCCGTAAGTTCCTTAAATGCGCCGAAACTGTGGGTCGTTTTTTTCAATGCAAAAACATTTTCAGAAAATAATTTTGCGGCGCAATTAAAAAATTTAAAATTTACAAATTAAAATCTTTCATACAGATTTATTCTATGGAAGATATTTATTTGCAATTAGTGCTATTGGCAGCCTCTGCTGTTATATTTAAGATGTTTTTGCAGGACTTACGCAGTAAATCCGGAGTAAACAAAGGTTTTGCAGGGGCAACATACGCCCCAATTTTTATCTGCATGGTGGGTATCGTGGGCTCAATATTTATTTTGGCGCTTTCCACATTGTCTGAAAAATTTTTTGGAGTTTCAAGCGATCAATCTGAAGTCGCATATTACGCCGTCGTATTTTGGATTGCCGCAGCTTTCATAGAAGAACTTATTTTTAGGGGTTACTTTTTTGTGGATAAAAAGGGCAAGGCGACGTTTATTGCAAGTATCATAATATTCTCTCTCATCTTTACTTTAGCGCATCCGTTTTTTAAAGAGTACTCATTTGATGAAATTAAAAGAGGTGAATTTTTTACCCTGAAATTTACAACTCATGCTTGGATAAGCTCCATCACAATTTTTACAAATTCGTTGTTTTACTATTACTTGCGCTTTACCAAATTGAACCCTAAAAAATCTTTAATACCTTGTGTGGTCGCTCACTTAAGCTATAATGTAGGCGTATATGTGGTTAAATTTTTAGAGGGATATGTGATTTTTTAATCATGCACTTTTGGGATAAAAAGGATAAATTCTTTATGCTGGCACCAATGGCTGGGTTCAGCAATGTTGTTACGCGTGAAATTTTTATGCGCTATGGGGCAACGGCATGCGTTACCGAATTTGTGTACTCTAGGGCTGTCTTGGTAAGGGCAAAAGCCGTTTTGGATAAAATACAAATTTCCGAATCTTCGAGACCCTGCGGCATACAGATATTTGGTGCCGACCCCAATGAAATGTCGGAAGCAGCACTGCTTTTAGAGAATGAATTTTCTCCTGATTTTATAGACATAAATTTTGGCTGCCCTGCGCCAAATGCGGTTGATGCGGGGGCTGGCAGTGCGCTTCTAAAAGATGTTTCTTTGATGTGTAAAATTGTTGAAACTTGCGTTAAAAAGTTACGCAAAACACCGGTAACGGCAAAATTGCGCTTAGGCTGGGGCAAGTCTTCAATAATAGTACCCAAGGCGGCAAAAGAACTTGAGGCGGCAGGTGCGCAAATGCTTGTATTGCACGGCAGAACAAAATTGCAAGGTTACTCATCTTTCGCCGATTGGGATTTGATTGAACATACGGCTGAAAACATTAAAATACCTTTGATAGGCAATGGCTCTGTGGAGTTGCTTAAAACCCAAGACCTTCAAAAAAGCGCTTGCAAAGGCTTTATGATTGGAAGGGCTGCACTGGGGAATCCTTGGATATTTGCCAATATGCAAAGAAGGCTTGAAGGCTTGCCTGAAATTCAAACTAGCCTTCAAGATAGGCTTTCACTTGTAAAAGAATTTGCCGAAAAAATTTCGTCGGGTGTGCACAGAGGTATATGTGCGGATAAAATGCTTCACGCCAGACCGCAATTAATGTGTTATCTAAAGGGTCATGCGGGGTTAAAAAACTTGCGCTTTGCCTTATCTAAAGTAAATACATTGGATGAATTTAATAACCTAATTTCAAAATTTAATGACGAGCTTTTATAAAAAATTTTTGACATTTTCTGTCATACTTTCGGCATCGCTTTTTGCTGATGAAAATTACGATTTGGCGCTTAAACATTACCTTGAAGGTGATTATGAAAAATCCAAAGAAGCTATGGAGAAATCTGAAGTTTTGGATGATGAAAAAGTGCGCTTCAAAGATTTTGTAATTGCAACAATTTATGCGTATCAGGGCGGCAAAGTCGGCGATATCTTAAAGCTATTTGAGAGCTGTTTTAAAAACCCGCCAAAGAATCAAGAGGTCAAATTGGCTAGCGTTTTTGCAAGATTTGCAAATGCAAATAAGCTTTACGCAAAATCTTTGGAATATCTTAATTTGTTGCCAGATTTTGAAGACAAAATTTTGTATCAAAATTCAATGCTGGCTTGGTATTATGCGCTTGCAAATTTGAACTGCGGCAATGAAGAAAAATCTTTAAAAATTTTATCTACTATCTGGGATAAATTTTCAGAAGACTTTAACGACGATTCTTGTGATTTAATTGCCTTTGAAAAGTCAACCAAGCAAGAAAACATTGCTAATTTTACTCTCACCAAGGCACAATTTGAGAGCGTTAAAAACCTTACGGCAAAATTCAGGGCGGCAATAATAAATTCAACTCCAATTCCCGAAATCAAACCTGAAGACCTGGGTAAATTAAGTGTCGCCCAACTTTTATATCTAAGCAAAATCAATGCTAATGACTTTGCGATATTTGCCTTGCAAGATAGGGCAATGCTTCAAGAAAACTCGGTGTATTCACCAAAGGCATTGCTATATCTGGCTGAAAAAAAGTTTGCCGAAAAATCCTACGAAGATGCGATACTTCTTTGTGAAGACTCCCTTAAGCTTACACCGCCAAATATTTTAGACACATATCCCGCCTTGATGCTTAAAGGCGACATATTGCGCATGCAGGGCAAGTATGACGATTCAAGGAAAGTCTATCTTGAAATTGCCCTGAGCAAAGTTTTAAAAGGCGTGCCTTTGGCGGAATCTTTGTATAAACTCGGAATTTGCTGGTATGAAGAAAAAAACTATCTCAATGCGCACTCGTATTTTGAGAGAGTATATGTGGTGTATTTCCCTTTTGATTATTGGGCTTCACGGGCATACTTGTACGATGCAAAAAGCCTGATGTTTTTAGAGTATCATACTGACGCAAAAAAAGTTTTAAGGGAATATTTGCGCCGTTCAAAATTTAGGGAGAATGCAATTTATAAAGAAGCAAAAAACTTGCTTGATAGTATGCAATAATTATTTCTTTACGCTAAATTCAAATTCAGAATACGGCCACTTTGCCTGTCCTATAAGCTCCGTTTTTTCTTTATTCAAGACGCATTTGTAAGACATTTTCCCGAAAGGCACTGTGAATGAAAGTTGCGAATTTTCAAACTTTATATCAAAGGCGGGTATTGCGCTTGGGGTTAAGCGAGGTATATTCAAATCAATGAAGTATCGTTCTTCATGCAAATAAATTTTAATTTTAAATTCAATATTTTCATTTTTATTTTTCAAATATCCAGACCACACGCCTAGCAAATCTTTATCAGGATTTATTGGTGGAGTAGTTATGTATGAAAAATCTATGGGGTAATAGTCTTCTGCCTCTAAATATTCTGCGGAAATTATATTTTTTTCTTCAATAAACTTACCTTCTAAGCGGGCATTAAGGTAGGTGAATTTTAAAGAAAGTAATTTGCCGTCAAATTTCAAATCTTCAACTTTGCAGTTGCGCAAAGAGTGTTGTGGACAGTCAAAAGTTGCCGAATAGCTTTCGGCATTTTTTGATACATAAAGAATTATGTCTATAGGTAAACCCTTGTAATAAATATCACCTTTCCAAACACCGGGAAGTGTATCTTTTGCGGTCGCCGAGAGGACGAAAAGAGTCAGCATTAATAGAAGGGAAAATTTTTTCATTACAAAAATTCAAATTAATAAGAGCCAATTTGCAAATATTTTATCGGAAATTCTGCTTGCCCAAAACATTTTTAACGCTTGAATTGGTGAAATGAAACGCATTCTTGGCATATCCTTATTATTAGTATTCATCACGGCATCTCTTTTTTCAAAAGAGATAAGGCTTCTGACAATAGGCAACAGTTTTGCTGAAAGCGCACTGAAGTTTTTGCCGCAAATTGCGGAGTCTGCGCCAGACTGCAAACTTATTTACATAAAGGCAAACCACCCAGGGTGTGAACTTTCACGCCACTGGCGATATATTCAAGAGGAAGACGGCGTGATTGCGCCTGAGCCAAAATTTGATAAAGACGGTAAAGACATTACCCCAAAAGACATAATCAGATACGGCGGCGGGAAATCAAAACTAAAAGACCTTTTGAAAAGCGACAAATGGGATATTGTAACAATTCAGCAGGCAAGTACTTTTAGTTGGCAGAATGATTCATATTTCCCCTACGCAAAAGAGATTTATGATTATGTGAAAAAATATTCCCCCCAAGCGGAGGTTGTTTTTCAACAAACTTGGGCTTACAGAATTGATGAGCCGCGTCTTAAAAAGTGGGAAATTACCCAACAGGAAATGTATGAAAAATTAACTCAAGCGTATAATGATGCCGCCAAAAAGCTCAAAGTGCGTCAGATACCAACTGGTTATGCGGTGCAACTTTTCAGGGAAAAATCTGCAAAAAAATTTGTGGAATATACTGAGGATGAAATTAAAAATTTGACGCCCCCCAACGTGCTCCCACTTGCGATTGACCCCGCAGGCTTTATGTCTTGGAAAAAAGACAAAAACGGCAAGCTCTATCTTTCAAAAGACGCATTCCATCTGAATGATAGAGGAGCGTATTTGCAAGGATGCCTGTGGTTTGCATTCTTATTTAATGAACCCACAAGCAAGATAAAATTTGCTCCAGATGCTCTTTCTAAAGATGAGGCAAAGTTTGTAAGAGAAATTGCGCAAAAAGCTCTAGACACTTTCAAACAGGCAAATTAAGCGGGTTGATTAAGAATATTTTACAATAAAAGATAACTAAAACTTAAAAGCCAAAAAATTTATATTGATGTTACATTTGATGCAATTTTATACAAATAATTCTCAAAAGCTACATTGACAAAAAAATAAATCTGAAATACCGTTCTTCTTATATAGAGATATGATTTCTAAAGGATTTATCAAAAACGTTTCTTGGTCTCGCAAAGATTTGACAGACTTAGAATCTCTTTCCATTAACGAGCTTGAAGAAATTTTTTCCCTCGCAGCGCTCTACAAAGAAGCCATTACGGGCGGCGAATGTAAGTTGGATTATCTGCACGGCAAAAATATAGTAAATTTGTTTCTTGAGCCCAGTACCCGCACCAGGACTGCCTTTGAGATGGCGGCGCATAAGCTGGGGGCAAATGTGATTACAATTTCCACAAGCGCATCATCTTTGGTCAAAGGAGAATCTTTGCGTGATACGGCTATGAATATTGAATCCCTAATGGCGGATATGATTATCATGCGACACAGTGCGGCGGGTTCGGCTTTATATCTGGCAAAGAGGTTGTCTATCCCCGTAATCAATGCGGGAGACGGTGCGCATGCCCATCCAACACAAGGGCTTTTAGATATCTTCACAATGCGTGAAAAACTGGGGAAAGATTTAAACGGGAAAAAAATCACAATTTTGGGCGACATTCTTTTTAGCAGGGTTGCACGTTCAAATATTAATGCTCTTAAAAAGTATGGCGCAAAAATAACGCTTTCAGGCCCTGCAACTTTAGTTCCAAAGTCTTTTGAAAATATGGGCGTGAGGGTTGTATATGACCTCAAAGAGGCAGTGCAAGATGCCGATGTTGTAATGCTGCTGCGCATTCAGCATGAACGTCAAGATATCGCTTATTTCCCATCAATATCGGAGTATGCAAATATTTTTGGTCTTAATGATTTACGTGAAGGTTGGCTTAAAAAAGACGCCCTCATAATGCACCCAGGCCCAATTAATAGGGATGTAGAGCTTGACAGTTATCTTGCAGACTCTGCTAGAAGCGTCATCTTGACGCAGGTTACAAACGGCGTGGCGGTCAGAATGGCGGTTATGAATCTTTGTATGCTCGCCGCAGAAAAAATGAAAAAGTAATATGAAAAATTTAAAAAAATCAAAAAGCTTTATTATTAAAAATGGAAGGGTGATAGACCCTCTCGGCAAGACCGACAAGGTTAGGGATATTTATATAGACGGTGGCGTCTTTGTTGCAAAACCGCCAAAAGGCGCTCTTGAAATTGACGCAAAAGGTTTGTTGGTGTGTCCTGGTTTTGTAGATGTACACGCACATCTTCGTGAACCGGGGCAATCCCGCAAAGAATCCATACAGACGGGCTCTATGGCGGCGGCTTCAGGCGGTTTCACAAGCGTTGTGGCAATGCCAAACACGTCTCCCGCAATGGATAATCCTGCTGCTGTCAAATTACTTAACGAGATGATTAGCAAGTCGGCTATCATTAAGGTTTATCCGACAGGTTGTATCACAATGGGCAGAGAGGGGAAGTCTTTAGCGCCAATAGGCGGTTTGAAAAACGCCGGCGTTATCGCAATTACGGACGACGGCTCTTGTGTGCAGAATAATGAGCTCATGAAAAGGGCGTTGGAATATTGCAATATGTTCGGGCTCTTGGTTATGGACCATTGCCAAGATGAGTCTTTGACGGCAAAAGGTCAAGTTCATGAAGGGTATTTTTCAATGCGTACGGGTCTGAAAGGCTGGCCTTCTGCGGGGGAGGATATTATAGTCTCTCGCAATATAATACTTTCCAAATACACTGGCGCAAGGGTGCATCTTCAACATATTTCCAGCGCATTTTCTTTGGATTTAATTAGGGATGCAAAAAAACGTGGAATCAAAATTACGGTTGAAGCAACACCGCACCACCTGGCGTTGAATGATTCCGCAATTCAAGAATTTGATACAAACGCAAAAATGAATCCTCCATTGGGTTCTGAGGAAGATAGGCTTGCGCTGGTCAAGGCGGTCAAAGACGGCACTATTGATGTGATTGCCACAGATCACGCACCTCATTCCGATACGGACAAGGATAAAGAATTTGATTACGCACCGTTTGGAATCACAGGCTTTGAGACGGCGTTCAGCGTTTGTTATGACGTCTTGGTTGAGAAAAAATTTATAGATTTAATAAAGCTTGTAGATCTTATGACACTTGCGCCCGCAAAGCTTTTAGGCTTGGATTCCGGCACTCTTGAAATTGGCAAGGCGGCAGATTTGACTCTTATAGATTTGAATTTTAAATACCGTTATGACAAAACTTATTCACGCTCAAAAAATTCTCCTTGGTTTGGGAAAGAGCTTAAGGGCAAGCCTGTCTATACATTTGTGGACGGCAAATGTGTCTATCCATTTTAGCGCCGTATATGGAAGAAATCCTTACAATAGGCGTATTGACGACAATAACGCTCGTTTTTTTATATCTTGAGTTTTTCAAATTCAGATATGATTTTTGCGGGATAAGTGCGGTTAGGCTCGGCGCCAAAGATATTGCATTATTTTTGTTTGTTGTTTTTGCAACGGTCTATATCTCATTTTTCACATTGGGCTTAATAAAAAAATATTTCGTAAATATTTCCGAGTATCCGTTTTTACATGTTTTGATAAGTCAGATATTTTATATTTTTGGCATGCTTTTGTTTGTCCGTTTGACTTCATCTAAAGTTGAATTTTCGGAAAGCTATGTTTCAAAATTTAAAGCGATATTGTGGGGGGCATATTACACATTGTCCATTGCCGCAATGTTTTTACTGGCATTGGCTTGGAAATATTTGATAACTTACATAAGCGGCGCTGAGCCCGAACAGCAAGAAACTGTCGGTATTATAGGCTCTGCAAGTGGGGTTGTTAATATTTCTTTGGCGGTGTTTTCAGTGGTATTTTTAGCGCCCATAACAGAAGAAATGTTTTTTAGAGGTCTGCTTTACAGAATTTTTAAAGCTTATATAAACCCCGTTATTGCCGCAATATTGACGGCTATACTTTTTTCCATGTCGCACGCAAATTTGTTGGCGTCTTTGCCCTTATTTGTTTTTTCAATAGTATTTTGTTTGGCGTATGAACGCAGTGGCAGTATAGTTACACCAATCATATTACACTCAACATTCAACGCATTAAACCTTCTTTTGGTCATCTCAAAATGACGCCCTTTGCTAAAGATTTTCCGGATTCCATTGCGTCTCTTACTGAAAAAGAGCTTATACGGCGCATAGTAAATATTTTTGGAGACACGGTTTTACCCTCGCCTTACGGCCCTGGCGATGATTGTGCGTTAATTAAACTTACGGATTTTAAATCTGCAAACGCCCTCATAACTTCTGACGCAGTTATATTAAACAGGCATTTTTCAGATTATGAAAATCCATTTTTGGCGGGGGAAAAACTTTTGAAGCGCAATATAAGCGATATAGCCTCTATGGGCGGTAAGCCATTATTTGCGCAAAGCAGCAGCATAGCCTCAAAAAATTTGTCAATATTGTGGCTTGATGAATTTTGCAAGGGCTTGGCGCATGCTGCAAAAGAGTATGAAATCAAGTTTAGCGGCGGCGATTTATCCGCCTATGACAGTGATTTTTTCTCAATGCACCTGACAATGCTTGGCGAAGCGCCTTTAAAACCCATGCTGCGCAACTTGGGCAAAGTTGGAGATAAAATTTTTGTAACAGGTAAATTGGGTGCAAGTTTTGAAAGCGGAAAACATCTGACATTCAAACCCAGACTTGATGAAGGTATTTTTTTCTCTGAACAAAAGGGCGTTACTTCCTGCACAGACATAAGCGACGGATTGGCGGAAGACCTCCCTGATATACTTGAAGTTGGAATGTACGCACTCCTTAAAAATGTTCCGCAAAATATTTTAGACGGCAAAGAAGTTGGTCTTGAAAAAGCCTTATGCGATGGCGAAGATTATGAGCTTTTATTCAGTTTTAGCGGAGATTCAGAGGAGTTAAAATCAAACTTTCATTCAAAATTCGGCTATGATCTGTATGAGATAGGAAGCATAAAAAAAGCGCCAAACAAAGATTTGTCGGGCGCAATTTTTATTGAAGAAAACTCCAGAAAAGTCAGATTTTCAAAAGGTGGTTTTAGCCATTATTTGTCCTGATTTCTGTTCACTTCCGGCGGCAGCCAGTCTGAAACTCTTGCACTTTTTAAAACGGTATCTTCAAATGAACTTGAGATAAACCTGCTTAATTCCAACTCTGTTTCAAATTTTGGCTTTAGAATTTTGCAGACTTTGTCTATTTTTACCATTGCCTCAGCACTCATAGCCTTATTTTTGAGGTCCATAACATAGCTTCTGCATGCCGTCTGGAAAATTGCCTCACTTTTTTTGACAAGCAACTGACTCTTCAAATTCTTGAATGAAGTTGCAAGTATGCTTATATTTTGAATCTGTCCGAATGTGTCCGTTAGACCTCTTAAAACAGCAAAATTTATATTGGTAAGATTTTCCAGCGCTTTCAAGTCTGCTTCATACTTTGAGGGCTTTATTGGTTGCAGAGTTTCTATGCCGTCAATTCTGTAAAATTGCGAAACTGCCTTGCGTCGAGATAAGAAAATCTTCAAATCACGCACATCGTCTGGCTTATTCCATCTTTTATAAATGATTTTTTCCAAATCATGAACTTTTATGGCGATAAGGTATGAGCCTGTTGCATCAAACATGGGCGTACCCTGAAAAATTGAAGTTACCAAATTTGAAGTGATGCCTATGGTAAGATCTTCAACATTGGAAACGGAAGTATTTGCTAAGATTGGTGAGCCCGACCTCATATAAGTACAAATGGCTTTTTGTGTGGGCAAGTCTCTGTATAACTCAGTTTGATATGCTTGAACAGCTTTGGTGTCGGGCGGCAAATTTGGCAGGGTTGCCAATATTACAGACCTTTCTTGAGCCTCGTAAAAATCGGTAAGTGTTACAGTATCGCCCCTTATAGTCTTTAAGGTTAAGCCTTTGGGGTTATATACGTTTGGCGGGAGCACCACAAAATTTTTACCCTTAATTTCCATAATGATACCATATACGGCATCCGCTTCATTGACCAGTACGGAGGATTTGAGAGTCTCTGTCATTTTAATGCGCAGTTCTGATAATGTCAGCTTTTGATCACCACCTTTTTCATCAGCCTCAGAAGATTTTTCATCTTTATTGTTTTCCGCAATGTTTGTAATGCCTGCTTGTTTTTTAAGAGCATCCAACTGCGCATGGTAGTCATTGGGAAATTTCTTTTTGATTACCTCTTTGGTGATTGTAAAAGTTGTTTCATCCATACCTGCAGGCGCTGGAAAATTCTGTACTTCAGCTATTATTGCAGAGAGCTCGTAGATTTTTTCTTCAGCTTTTGAATATTCAGGCTCATTTGCCTTAAATAGAGTCTCCTTTATTGATTTTGCGTCATTTTCAGAGACGCCTTCAAGAGTATATGAAAGTATATTTTGATAAGATTCAGACTGCTTGGTTACAAACTTCGTCTGGGTAACGTAATCAAAAGGGAATTTTTCGTCCGCAGCTTTTTTGATTTTTTCAAAAACTTCCTGAGGTATTGGGAATGTGAGTGAATTTAAGTAGTCAAGGCTTACAATTTGCTCTTGAACAAACTTATTTTGAGCTGCGGCATTGTCGGGGTGGACTTCCTTGGCTTTAGCATCAATTTTGTCTTTAATTTCTTGCGGAATCTGTGCGAATAGAGGCGCAAAAAACAAGGTGGTTAATATAAACAAAAGTAAACGTTTCATAAAATTTAGACTATTGCAATGCTCTCAAATGTCAATTTTTGTTTGAAAGAAAATTAAATAAACCTTGCGAAAATTGATAGTATCTGGGAGATTTGTCCGAATGAAAGTAATTAAAAAGTTAATCTCGCTGTTTACAAAAAAAGGCAGCCAGACAAAGAAAGCCGACTCCAAAAAGAAAGTCGCAGCAAACACCAAACGCCATTCAAAACAAGACAACAAAGATTTTAAATCTAAGCAGGGCGCAAATAGACAAGAAAGAAGACGCTCTGATGCGCCCAGAGCGCATAAAAAGTCTGACGCAAAGCCTGCGCATAAACCGCATATCCATGCAAAGCCTGTTACAAAGACAGTTTTAGAGCCGGAAAAAATTGCAGATTTAAAAACTGCATTGCCAGACTTTGCCGATTTAAAACTGGGTGCAGAAGTTTTATCTGCCATAAAAAGCTTGTCATACGCAACCCCTACGGAAATTCAAAAGCTTGCAATTCCCGTAATTTTAGAAGGCAAAGACATTGTGGGTACGGCACAAACAGGCACTGGTAAGACGGCGGCATTTGCATTGCCCATTATAGAGATGTTGGAAAAATCTGCACAGACTTTGCCTAGAGTTTTAGTTTTGTCTCCAACTAGGGAGCTCGCCGCACAAATTGCCGACGCATTTGAAAAGTTTTCCGCATATACTCCGATAAGAACCCTGCTTATACAAGGCGGCGTGTCAATGGGCAATCAGGTGCGCATTCTTGAACAGGGCGTGGACATTCTTGTCGCAACACCAGGGCGTCTTTTAGATTTAATCAGGCAAAAGATTTTAAATCTCAAAAGCATTAAATATCTTTGTCTGGATGAGGTTGATAGAATGTTTGACATGGGCTTTATTGAAGATGTGTCTAACATAATTAGATATTGTCCAAAAAACAGGCAGACGCTTTTCTTTTCTGCGACTATGCCGGATGCTGTGATGAGGCTTTCAAAGTGGGCGCTTACAGACCCAGAAACTATCGGTGCAGGTACGGCGCATTCACCTGCAGACACCATTGAGCACTTTTTGTACCCCGTAGATAGGATACAAAAGCACGATATGCTCTTGGCTCTTTTAAATTCTCTAAATTTTGAATCTACAATCATATTTACCAGAACCAGAATGGATGCCGACAGAATATCCAGATGGATAGAAGATAATCAGCATACTTGTGCGGTATTGCATTCGGATAAATCGCAGTCCGAGCGTGAGCAAGCGCTGAAATCTTTCAAGTCTGGCAAGGTGAAAATTTTGGTGGCAACCGACATAGCTTCAAGAGGCTTGGATATCAGCAATATCACTTACGTTATAAATTACAATGTGCCCGAACATCCTGAAGATTATGTCCATAGAATAGGCAGGACGGGCAGGGCGAATAAAGAAGGCAAGGCAATAACTCTTTACGCCTCTGAGGAACGCTCGTTTTTACAGCGCATTGAAAAGTTTATCGGGGCGGCTATTGAGCAAAAAGCTTTGGATGGCTTCAACTACCGCAATGAGCCTGTCTTGGAAGTCAAGGCAAAGGTTGTACGCAGGCGTAATAGGTAAGCCGATTTATAGATACGATTATCTTACTTGGAAAAATTTTACGGCCTTAGCGCTCAATTCAAAATTTTACATAAAAAAAACCGCAAAATTTCTTTGCGGTTTTTTGTTTATTAAAAAAGCATTAAATAAGCTGATATTTGCCTGGAACAGGTACGCCGTTAAGCGGGTTTGTGCCAAACTTGGTCAAATCTGCGGGAAGGATATTTTCCTTAGATCTTGCCATTACCCAGTCATACTTGAATTGTTTGCCGGAATATGCGCTCATTCTGCCAGCGATACCCATAGTTGTTGATTTAATAAGGTTTGGCAGCTTATTTACACGATTGCCAGTGCGCACCGCATTGAGCAAAAATTGGTGTTCACGTATCAAGGCTGGAAGTGGATCTGCTTCTGCCTTCCAAGGCTTGTCGCCAGTGATGACTTGGTCGCCCTGCAAGTGTGTGAAAAGAGTACCCTTAGTGCCTATAAACCGTTCACCTACAAAAGATGTGCACTTTGGATCTTGTCTGCAATAACTAGCCAAATGTAACTCATTTCCGAAGTCATAATCTATGTTGAAGTGGCTCCAACGGTCTCCATATTTGCCGTATTCAAGGTCTGTGCTTCTGCCACCCATGCCGTAGAGAGTCTGAGGCATTACCTCAAAATTGCCCAAGCCCCACAAGATTACGTCAAGATTATGCACGTGTTGTTCTACAATGTGGTCGCCACTTGCCCAGATAAAAGAGAACCAAAGGCGTGTCTGATATTCAAGACTGTCATAAGGAAGTGCTTTGATAAAGTCTGGAGCTTTTGCGGTTTGTGCATCGCCAACGTATCCGCCTGAATTCCAGTAGCATTGCGCAGCCACAATCTTGCCGATTTGACCGTCTTGAATGCGCTTCATGGCTTCAATATAACCAAGGTGATAGTGCCTCTGAGTGCCGCAGACTATTGAAAGGCCCTTTTCATCTGCCATTTTGCTTACTGCAAGCATCTGATGCATTTGTGTGGCGTCAACGCCGGCTGGTTTTTCCAAGAAAGCGTGTTTGCCAGCACTGATTATAGCTTCCGCATGTTTTGGACGAAAGGCTGGTGGAGTGGCTTCAATAATAATATCTACATCTGTTTGGCAGAGCTTTTGGTAAGCATCCCAACCTACAAATTTGTGCGCAACTTTAATTTGGTCAGGAGAACCGCCATGCTTTTCACGGGTTTTAAGGTCTTTTGAAAGCCTATCCTCAAAAGAGTCTATCTTATCTTGCCAGAGATCTGCAATGGCGACAATTTCAACATCAGGATTGCCAGACAAACAGTCCGCAGTAGCGCCAGTACCCCTGCCACCGCAGCCGATAAGGCCCAATTTAAATTTTTTTCCGCCTGTCATGTTTGCCATGCTGTAACGTGGCAAAGTTGCTGCTGTCCCCAAAATTGCCCCTGCTTTTATGAAGGAGCGTCTGTCTATTTTTTTATTTTCCATATATTTTATTAAGTTAAATTTCTTGAAATAACAAAAGTAACTTAAGCTTACAGCAAAGAATTTTTAAAACAAGTCTATATTTAAAAAATCTGATTTCTTAGCTATGCTTTCTGTAAAATATTCTTGCAAAAAAAAACGCTTTTAAACTTAATCAAAGGCAATTTTACTTTAAATCTAAAAAGAAAGACTATCGTGAGCAAACCATTAATTATGTTCGGCTTTCCCAAGGGAAGTTTGGAGGAATCAACAAAGGCGCTGTTTGCAAAGGCAGGCTGGAAGGTTACCACAAGTTCTCGCTCATACAAGCCCTCAATAGACGACGAAGATTTGGACGGCAGATTTGTGCGCGCCCAAGAAATCAGCCGCTATGTTGAGCAAGGCTTTTTTGATTGCGGCTTGACAGGGCATGACTGGGTTTTGGAAAACGAAAGCCAAATAGTGGAAGTTTGCGATTTGATATACAGCAAAGCTACAAACTTGCGCTCAAGATGGGTGCTTTGCGTTAAGGAAGATTCAGACATTAAAAGCGTCAAAGATTTGCAGGGCAAAAGAATCGCTACTGAACTCGTGAACGTAACGCACAAATTTCTGAAAGACCAAGGCGTTGATGCTAAAGTTGAATTTTCTTGGGGTGCTACTGAAGTTAAAGTTCCTGATTTGGTTGACGCAATCGCCGATATTACTGAAACGGGCTCGTCTTTGCGTGCAAATAATTTGCGTATTATAGACACAATTCTTTACACAAACACAAAGCTAATAGCAAATAAGTCGGCTTGGGAAAATCCGCAAAAACGCAAAAAGATTGAAAATATCGCATTGCTTTTGAGGAGCGCTTTGGAGGCTTCAGACAAAGTTGGGCTCAAGATGAATTTGCCCAAAGAAAACCTTGTTAAAATTATAGCCGCTTTGCCCGCATTGCGCAAACCCACCGTTTCAACACTTTCAGACCCTGCGTGGGTGGCTATTGAAACAATAGTTGATGAAAAAGTTGTGCGTGAAATTGTGCCATTGCTCAAAGAAAACGGTGCAGAAGGCATTGTAGAATATCCTTTAAACAAAGTGATTGCCTAGGTTTTTGCCTAGACAATCGCTTTTTGTCCTCAAAATTGTTCTTTTTTTAATCTATACACAAACGGAAGCCCGTTAAAATCGGGCGCGGTCTCGCCGCTGTAAATTTTTTTTAACTCCAATAACCACTGCAAATGCGGGAAGGGGATGTTTAGGGGCAACCCAAAGAATGAGCCAGAAGACGTGTGTATGTAGATTGCCGCCAAATTCTCGACGAAAGAATGATGGGTCTTGATATGTCTATCAATGCGGCGCATATTTTTTGCGTTCCAATCTTCTTTTTTCGGGAGTTTTAACTCCAACTGTTTCGAAGTAAACCAGAAAGAAGATGTGAAAAATATAATACAAAATTCAACTATATCGGAGAGAATTTCTATTCTCGTGCCGTTTCAAAAAATTAACCCATATAAGATTTTTTTGAGTGGTCTTACAAATTTGCGTTTTGGGTTCAAAATAATATTTTTAACGACAATTTTTTTTACGTCTTTAATTGGCGTCAAAGCTCAAAATGCTGAAGATAAAAAAACTTCTGAAAGTTCAAATACCGCAGAAAGTGTAGCAACGCAAACTTCAGATGCTCCTGCCCAAAAGCTTGAGACTATTGAAGTCTTGGCTTACAGGTTTTCAGATAATCCGCTAGACATTCCAGTTGATGCGGTTTCTATAAGCGCAAAAAAAATTGAGGAAAGCGGCCTTAAAACTATACCAGACGTATTAAAGCGTTATTCAAACGTCTATTTCCGTTCGCCCACAGGCAATAACAATCAGGCTGAAATTTCAATGCGTGGCTTTGGTGAAAACAGCTCGCAAAGAGTATTGGTCATTGTGGATGGGCAGCGCATAAACAGACCCGATATCGCATTTATCAACTGGTCTAACATACCTCTGGAAACTATAGAAAATATCGAAGTTTTGAAAGGAGGTCAAAGTGCGATATATGGCAATTATGCTGTCGGAGGGGTTATAAAAATAACGACAAAAAAAGCCAAAGAAGGGGTGCATGGCAATGCTGGCGTATCTTACGGCGCATATAATGAGCTTAGCGCATACGCCGCCGCCTCTTACGGCACTAAAGACTTTTACGCAAGAGCTTCCGCAGACCATTATAGAGACGGCGGTTACAGAGACAATTCAACTTCATGGACAAATAATGCTTCAGTTACTTTCGGCGGTTTTGTGAATGAAAAAAATGAGCTCTCGTTCAAGGCAAACGTTTCTGAAGAATATGTAGATTATCCAGGGCCTATGACGTATGCCGAAATGAATGCAAACCCTCAAAAAAATTCATCCGTATATTATAATCCTTCTGAGACAACAAACACGTATTCAATGATGTCTTTGGATTGGCAGAATGAATCTGCAATAGGTTCTGGCGGTGCTGAAATGGGCGTTAATTTTAACAATAGACATCCCATATCAAACTACGGCGGGTTTTGGACAGGTACAGAAAATTTTCAATATACTGTTTCATTTTTACCCAAATATAAAATTACTTTGGGCGCAGATGAAGAAAGCGCAATAGAAGGTGGTTTAGATTTTTATTATGACAATGTTTCCGTTGACGTGTTTAACGGTCTTAGCCCCAAAATTTACGCTTCAGAGGCGCTTCTGCAGCGCGCCACAATAGGGCCTTGGGCAAACGCTGTCTTGGCATTGGATGATACTTTTTCTTTCAATTTGGGCGGAAGGTTTGAGACGGCTTTAAATTACGGAGACAATACAAACTTTACGCAACCTTCGCAAAATTTTCATGATTCAAACGTACAATTTGGTCCGTCGGGGCAATTTGGCGTAAATGCAAAAATCAATGAAACTTTAAGCGCATATTTCCGCTTCGACTACCTTTATAGATATCCTGCAATAGATGAGGTTGCGGCGTATCAAGGTTATCCTGCATTAATTATGTACAATAATGACTTGATGCCTGAAAAAGGGCAGAATTTTGAAGTAGGTTTAAAACATATTGGAGAAAATTTAACCGCCTCTTGGAGTGTGTTTTTCAACATGATGCAGGATGAAATCGCCTATGAGATAGATCCTATTACGTGGCTTGGTAAAAATTCCAATTTGGACGACACGCAGCGATATGGCTCTGAAATTTATTTGGGCTATGCCCTAAGCCATGTTGGCGCAAGCACTTCTTGGAGTTTTGTTCGGGCTGAATTTAGCGGTGGCGCAAACAAAGGCAATGTCGTACCCTTAGTTCCATCAATATACTCAACTACGGAAGTGTGGCTTAAACCTACGGATTTTACTAGGTTTTCAGTAGTCTATAATTTTACAAATTCTCAATATCAAGGCGGAGATTACGCAAACACTTCTAAAATGGCGCCGTCTTTCAGTACCGTTGACTTTGTCTTTAATCTGAAATTTTGCGACTACGCAAGCATGTACGTTTCTTTGAACAATGCCTTTGATAAAAAGTATGCCAGCTATGCGTTTTACAACTCGTGGTATCCGGCGGTGGGCAGAACCGCAAGGGTGGGCATAGACATAAAATTCTAAAAAGCCAAAAAAAATCTTGTCTTTAGAAAAAATACCCTCAAAGTAATGCGCTTAACAATTTTAAATTAACTAATATTATGCCAAGAGAAATCGTAATCATTGAATGTACAGAGGCTCGCAAAGAAGGCAAGTCTCCATCACGCTACATGACATCACGCAATCCACGCAAACAGTTGGAGAAGGTGGAAAAACTCAAGTACAATTCTTCATTGAAGCGTCGTACTTTGCACAGAGAAATTAAAAAGTAATTTTTCGGTTTTTTTGGCGTTAAGTTTTTATATGAGGCTTTGAAATTTCAAAGCCTCGTTTTTTTTTGCCATTTTCCAAAAAAGTATTTGGCAAAAATTTATAAGCTCTTAGTCTGTATTTCTGATGGAATTGTATGCCATAATCATATTGTCAATTTCTACCGCAACATTCTTTGCGGCGGCTGTTTTTTTCTATATTAAAAATGCAGAAAACCGCAATATGGTGGGCATTTTAAAATCTCAAAAATTAGAGGCTGAAGCTGCGCAAAATTTAATGCGGCAAACTTTTGAAAATCTTTCAAACAAGATTTTTGAATCTGCAAAAAATAACATTTCTGCCAGTAATGAAGCGCAGCTTAAATTAATTCTTAATCCGCTTAAGTCTGACATAATAAAATTTGAAAGAAAGATAGATGAACTAAATGTAGCCAGTGCGGAAAAAACAAAAGGGCTTTCAACTCAAATTGAAAGTTTAAACACCCTGAATAAACAACTTGCTTCAGAAGCGCAGAATCTGGCAAACGCCTTAAAAGGCTCGAACAAAATTGCCGGCAGTTGGGGTGAAATGGTATTGGCAAGGCTTCTTGAAGCCTGCGGTTTAAGAGAGGGTGAAGAGTTTTTCACACAAGCTTCACACGCTTCTTTAGAGGGTCAGCGCCAAATGCCAGATGTATTAATAAAGTTGCCTGAAAATAAAAACATTATCATAGATTCAAAGGTTTCGCTGTTAGATTATGAACGTTATTTTTCCGCAGCTTCTGATGCTGAAAAAGAAATATATAAAAAGAGTTTTTTAAATTCCTTAAAAAATCACGTCAATAATTTGTCCGCCAAAAAATATGAGGCAATACCCAATCTTACAAATCCTGATTTTGTCATAATTTTTATACCCATAGAATCCGCCTTCATGTTGCTTAGTTCTGCCGACAGTTCCATATTTTTAGACGCATTTAATAAAAAAGTAGTATTAGCCGCACCCTCTACAATGCTTGCATTGCTTAAAACCATAGAGGCAGTTTGGAAAATCGAAAAGCAAAACCGCAACACGCAAAAAATTGCCGAATTGGGTACATCACTTTACGACAAACTAAAAATTTTTACAGATAGATTTTTAGATATTGGCAAGCGCATAGAAGGTTTAAATAAAGAGTATGGGGAGTCTTTAAAAACACTTTCTGAGGGCAGGGGCAATCTTGTGAGTGTCGCTGAAAAAATGCGGCTTCATGGTGTGAGCGTAAAATCTAAAATTGACGAAAAACTTTTAAACAAACAGGAAACAGATGAATAATCCCATTAAACCGGATTGGGTGCCGGAAGGCGCAAGCAATGATTTCTTTACTACTGAGGTTAAGAGGGGCGTTGATGCAGAATCTTTGCAGGAACATTCTTCAGGTGCAATGCGTGAATTTTTGCGCAACAAAGCCAATTCAAAAAAGAAGTCTCTTACGCTTGAAGACTATAAAAAAGGCGTGCTCAATTTAGATAAAACAATTTTGGCAAGGGCTATAACTTTGGTGGAAAGCAATTCTTTGGCGCACATTGATGAGGCTCAAAAATTGGTCAGCGAAATTTTGCCTCACACAGGAAAGTCTTTCAGAGTGGGTATTACGGGCGTTCCGGGGGCGGGTAAATCGACATTTATTGAGGCGCTTGGCATGCACCTTTGCAATCTTGGCAAAAAAGTTGCCGTGCTTGCCGTTGACCCTTCAAGCTCTATTACCGGTGGAAGTATTTTGGGAGACAAAACTAGGATGGAAAATTTGTCCAGACACCCAAATGCTTTTATCAGACCTTCTCCATCGGGCGGAATGCTTGGCGGCGTCGCCAGAAAAAGCCGTGAGACAATGCTCTTGTGCGAGGCGGCTGGGTATGAAATTATTTTGATAGAAACTGTCGGCGTTGGACAGAGCGAGGTTACAGTGCGCTCTATGTGTGATTTTTTCCTGCTTGTCCAACTTGCGGCGCAGGGCGACGAATTGCAGGGCATCAAAAAAGGCGTGGTTGAACTTGCCGACGCAATACTCGTCAACAAGTGCGACGGCAATATGGTTGAGCGTTCAATGATGCGTCGCACAGAACTTGCGGGCGTATTGCATTTTCTTAAAAGTCCCACGCCAAATTGGTCGCCATTTTGCGACGTTTGCAGCGCCATTACGGGCTTGGGTATTGCCGAAGCTTGGGAGAAACTTGAGGGTTTTAAAAAGACCGTTACTCAAACAGGATTTTTTGAAGAGCGCAGAATATCTCAGAAAAAAGAATGGCTCTTTTCAGTTTTGGATGAGGAAATTTTGCGTGAATTTTATAGAAGTCCACACGTTGCAATGCTTTTAGAAAGTACTATTGAAGACGTTAAGGCTTCAAAGCTTCCGGTTACTGCGGCTGTAAAAAAACTTTTAGAAGCACGTAAAAATAGCTTATGATTTCCGACAATCTTGCGCTTACTGCATCTGAATTTGCCCTCTATCTTGAGATGGAGCTTGGCAGGGGTAAGAATACCAGAGTATCGTATTTGAGCGATATCAAGCTGTTTTCAAATTTCTTGCGCAAGCATAAAATTACGGATTTTAAAGACGTTAAAGTTGAAGATATTTCCAAATGGATTGCTGAAGTTGCAAGGCTTGACAAACCCACAACGCAGTCTCGTAAACTTAGCGCCATAAAGGCTTTGGCAGGATACCTTATTGAAGAAAAAATCTGGGAGAAAGATTTAAGCGCATTAATTTCAAGACCCAAGGTGCGCAGAAATATTCCTCACGTGCTTTCGATCAGCCAAGTTGATGCGCTTTTGAACAAACCCTCCGACAATACTTTTGAAGGCATAAGAGACACGGCTATGCTTGAACTAATGTACTCAAGCGGATTGCGTGTAAGCGAACTTTGCGGACTAAAACTTTCAGACATTGATTTTGAAGAAGGTATAATAAGAGTTAGGGGCAAAGGTGAAAAAACAAGACTTGTGCCCGTAGGCAAAACTGCGATGAAGCGCATACTTGAATATAGAGACGCTCTTTTGGGTGCGGTGAAAAAGGTAAAAGGGTCTGAACTTTTTATCACAAAAAGAGGCAAAAAATTATCACGAAAAACATTTTGGTTTAATATTAAAAAATATGCGGCGCAGCTTGGGCTTGCGGAGTCTGTAAAACCCCACATATTGCGCCACAGCTTTGCAACGCATCTTTTGCAAAACGGCGCAAACCTTGTGGCAATTAAGGAAATGTTGGGGCACGCAGATTTATCGACAACCCAGATTTACACAAGCTTGGTTAATGGTACGCTGTTTAAAGAACACGCCTTACGCCATCCGAGGTCTAAAATGAACTTCAATTATGGCGATAGACTTTATTGACAAACTTTATTTTGGGAATCTTAATTAATCACATGCGTACAATATTAAAAAAATTCTTGCTTTTGCCAATGCTTTGCATTGCGCCTTTATATGCGCAAGAGTTGTCTTCAGACGCAAAAATTTTCCTTAACTGTTTAGATTATCATTGTGAGTGTCTCAAAAATTTCGACACAAACAAATTTGTTGAAATAAGAAAAGTTGCCGATGCAAAAAATGACGGCGATGCAAACTTTGTAGTGGGCGTATGTTTTTTTAAGGGGCACTTTGTAGATAAAAATTATTCCGAAGCCCTCAAGTATTTTACCGCCTCAAGCAAGGTGAAAAATCCTATGGGGCAGTTTGCGCTTGGTCTTTGTTACAGCGAGGGCAGGGCTGTTGGGCAAAATGATACAACTGCCTTCAAACTTTTTTATGAGGCTTCAAAATCAAACTTGCCAAGCGCACTAAACGCATTGGGTAACGCATATTTAAAGGGTCTTGGCACAAGGATTAATTATATTAGGGCTTTCGGTTTTTTTAAGGAAGCGGCAAAATACGGCAATACTAGGGCAAAAGTTTCTTTGGCAAATTGCTATATTGAAGGGCTTGGTGTTAAAAAAGACGCCAAAGAAGCCTTAAAACTCTTTGAAGAAGCTGCCGCAGAAGGCAGCCTTGTTGCGCAAAACAATTTGGGCTCTTACTATGAAAATGCCTTGGGCGGAATTAAAGATGATGTGCTGGCTTTTAAATGGTATCTGAAAGCCGCAGAAAACGGCTACCCACCATCTATGACGGCGGTCGGGATTTTTTATCTGCAAGGCATAGGGGTGAGCCAAAACCCCTATGAGGGCGTAAAGTGGTTGCAAAAAGCCGCCGATGAAAATGAGTCGGAAGCCCAAAATAATTTGGCATATTGTTATATGAATGGCGTCGGCATTGAGGCTAGCGCACAGTTGGCGGTCTTTTGGTATTTAAAGTCTGCGGCGTTGGGTTATGCTATTGCTCAAAACAATTTGGCGGAATGTTATTTTTCCGGCAATGGGGTTGATCAAGATTTTAAAGAAGCAATAAAATGGTACAGAAAAGCCGCTTGGCAGGGGCTTTCAAGTGCGCAGGCAAATCTAGGTTATTGTTATCTTTCTGGAAGCGGTGTTGAAAAAAATTACGACAACGCAATATTGTGGCTTAAAAAAGCTTCGGCGCAGGATAATGTTGAGGCGATAGGAAATTTAGGCAGATGCTATCTGGAAGGTTACGGCGTTGATAAAGATATCCCCGAAGCCGTGCGTATGCTATCTTTAGCTTCGGAAAAGGGCGACACAAACGCAATGGGGTATCTGGGGGCGTGTTACTATATGGGAATTGGTGTCGATAAAGATGTCAACAAGGGCAAACAGCTAATAAAAAAATCCGCCGAGGCTGGCAATATTGACGCTCAGAAGGCGTATCGCAGGATTCAGGGTTACAATTAAACTTTTCAAAAAGTAAAAATTGTTGACATAAACCCTTATATTAAGAGCATTGTTAGCTTTTTGGAATTTAAGAAATGAGTCAGATAAACAAAGCATATAACCCTTCTGAAGTTGAAGATAAATGGTATTTCAAATGGCTGCAAAACGGCTGTTTTAAAGGCAAGGCAGACGCCTCTAAAGAGGCTTACAGCATTGTGATACCGCCACCAAATGTTACGGGTGTCTTGACTATGGGGCATGTGCTCAACAACACTATACAGGATATTTTGATACGCAGGGCGCGTCAAAGCGGTAAAAGTGCGGTTTGGATTCCGGGTACAGACCACGCCGGCGTTGCAACACAGACAAAGGTAAATGCCCAGTTGCGTAGCGAAGGCACATCTGCGGCTAAACTTGGTCGTGAAAAATTTATGGAACGCGCCTGCGATTGGCGAGACAAACACGGCGGTATAATTCTTGAACAGCTTAAAAAACTAGGCGCATCTTGCGACTGGGATAGGTTGGCGCATACGCTCGACGACGACTATTCCAAAGGTGTCTTGCAAGCTTTCGTGCATCTTTATAAAAAAGGTTATATTTACAGGGGCAAGCGCATGGTAAATTGGTGCCCCGTAAATCTTACGGCGTTGTCTGACGAAGAAGTCAACATGGTGCCGATGTCTTCAAAGCTTTACAAATTCCGTTATGAAATTGCGGACTCCAACGGTCAATACCTTGAAGTTTCCACCACCCGTCCGGAAACTATCATGGGTGATACGGCGGTTGCCGTTAATCCCAAAGATGAGCGTTACAAACATCTGATAGGTAAAAAGTGCATACGCCCATTCGCCACTGCACAAATACCAATTATAGGCGACGAATATGTCGATATGGAATTTGGCACTGGCGTTTTAAAAGTTACACCTGCGCATGACTTGGCAGACTTTGAAATAGGTCAACGCCACAATTTGCCAATAGTTGACGTGATGAATCCTGACGGCACTATGAACGCTCTTGCAGGGGCTGAATTTGAAGGTTTAGACAGGTTTAAAGCCCGCAACAAAGCGGAAAAACTTCTCGAAGAAATGGGGCTTTTAATCAAAGTTGAAAATTATGAAAACAAAGTTGGTTATTCTGAAAGAGGCAATGTTCCGATTGAGCCTCGCTTGTCAGACCAATGGTTTATGCGCTATCCCAAAATTGAGGAGGCAAAAAAAGTTGTCTCAAGCGGAATGATAAAATTTTGGCCTCAGCGTTGGGAAAAAACTTATCTGCATTGGCTTGAAAACATCAAAGACTGGTGCATAAGCAGGCAGATATGGTGGGGGCATCGCATTCCGGTTTGGTATAAAAAAGGCGTAGAAAATCCGGATTTAAATAACCCTGACGAAGTTCATGTCAGTGTTGAAGGGCCTCAAGACCCTGAAAATTGGGTTCAAGATGAGGACTCTTTAGACACTTGGGCTAGCTCTTGGATTTGGCCTTTTGCGACAATGGGTTGGCCAAATGCAGCCGACATGAAAAAAGATGAGTTTAATTATTTTTACCCAACCAGCGATTTGGTTACAGGTCCGGATATCATATTCTTCTGGGTTGCCAGAATGATTATGGCGGGTCTTGAATTTTTAGACGGCTCCGACGAGCAAAAAATACCTTTCAAAAACGTTTATTTTACAGGTATAATAAGAGATATGAAAGGGCGCAAGATGTCAAAGAGTCTGGGTAATTCTCCGGACCCTCTAGACCTCATTGCAAAATATGGCGCAGACGGTTTGCGTTTTGGCGTAATGAATAGCGCTCCGCAAGGGCAAGACATTTTATTTAGTGAAGACAGGGTTGAGCTTGGCAGAAATTTCTGCAACAAACTTTGGAATGCCTGCCGTTTTAGACAGATGTCGGGCGAGAGTTTTGACAGCACTTCTTTAGAAAAAATCCTGTCTCGCATAGACAAATCAAAGCTTGATAATGATGACTATGCTGTCTTGCAAAGCCTAATAAATACAACTTGTGCGGTAGAGAAAGATTATGCCGTTTATCAATTTAACAGCGTTACACAAAACATATACGCATTTTTCTGGAATGATTTTTGTGATTGGTATTTGGAAGTTTCTAAAACTCGCCTTTCAGATGAATCCGCAAAACAAACCATACTTGCAATTCAAGATTTATGCTTGAGGCAAACACTGCTTTTGCTGCATCCATTCATGCCATTTATTACTGAAGAACTTTGGCATTCGATGGGTTTTGGCAAAGAGGAATCTTTTATACAAAATGAATCCTGTGAATTTGCGCAGGCGCTTGAAAAAATGTCTATAAAGATAGACGCCTCTTGTGCCCAAATTACGGAGTGTATGCAAGACTTCACACAAAAAGCACGTTCCTTAAAAGCTCAGTATAAACTTGCCACAAAGAGAGACTGTACTTTCTACATGATTGCTGATGCGCAAGGTCAAAAAATTCTTGAAGCAAATGTCGATAAATTAAAAAAGCTTATCGGCGCACAAGAAATTTGCATTAAATCTGAATGCGCAGATTCTCCTGCTGTGCTTACAAAATTGGGCACGTTATATTTGGATTTGTCTGGCTCTGTAGATACTGCCGCAGAAAAAGAAAAATTGAGTAAAGAAAAACAAAAGCTTGAAGGGCTTATAAACTCTACGCAGGCACGTTTATCTAATGAAGCGTTTACTTCTAAAGCGCCAAAAAATGTTATAGAAGGCGCACAAAAGCAGCTTGAAGATTATAAGGGTAAAATTGCGGAAATTGATAGGTTGCTTGCGTCTATGTGATTACTAAAAAAGCGTCTTTAATATTAACTCTTGAAATCTGGCCTCATACTTAATTAGTATAACCAGATGAAAAAGTTTTTTACATTAGTTGCATTTTTTGTAGCTTTAATTTGCTCTGCAAAAGCTCAAGAAAGACCCAATGTTATATTCATTTTGATAGATGATATGGGCTACTCAGACTACATGAATCGTAGTAATTTTTATGAGACGCCAAATTTGGATTCTTTGGCAAAAAGCGGAATGCAATTTACAAACGCATACACAAGCGTTTCTATTTGCGCACCTGCAAGGGCGTCGGCAATGACAGGCAAACATCCATTGCGCCTCGGTATGTGGAATCATTATCATCACATGCCAGAAGGTTCAAAAACAGTGGCTTCTTATCTGAAAGAAGTTGGCTATGCAACTTGGCATGTAGGCAAATGGCATTGCGGCAATGAAGAAACCAAAACGCTTCCGCAGCATGTTGGTTTTGATGTAAACATTGCGGGTTGGGAAAGTTGGGCGCCGGCAAATTATTTTTGGCCTTACAAAAAAAATAAAAATATCCCTGAAGATAAAGTGCCAACACGCTCAAGAGTTCCAGGTCTTGAAAAGGGCGGCAAAGAGGGTGAGTATCTTACCGACAGATTGACCGATGAAGCCATTAAGCTAATAAACAATCATGATGGCAAGTCGCCATTCTTTCTAAATATGTGGCATTATGCCGTGCACTTCCCGCTTCAGGCAAAGCAGGATAAAATAGATAAATATGTTGAAAAGGCAAAGAAATATGCAGGTAAAAATATGGAGTTTTTCTACGACGAAAAAGGTACTAGGTACTTCAATAATCCAAATATGTCTGAAAATAATTCCGTAGCAATTTATGCCGCAATGCTTGAAAGCTTGGATGAAAATATAGGCAAATTAATTTCCGCCCTGAAAGAAAAAGGCGTTTATGAAAATACCCTAATCGTATTTTATTCCGACAATGGACCTACCACAAACAGGGTTATACGCACACCATTTAGGGGCGGCAAAAATTCTACTTACGACGGCGGACTCAGAGAACCTGCCTTTGTTGTCTGGGCAAATAAAATTAAACCTAATACTGAAAATGATAGTTTTATAACAATATGCGACATTCCTTATACAATCTTGGAAGCGGCAAAAACAAGTTTTCCTGAAGCTTATGAGGGCGACGGAAAATCTATCATGAAATTAGCCTTGGGGTTGGAAGACAATTTGCCCAATAGGGATTTTTATTGGTACTTCCCGAGTACGAGAACTCAGTGGGGACAATATGCTTCTGCCGCATATAAAGACGCTCAAGACTTCAAATACCAGATGCTTTTCAACGGTTCCAGCGATGAACTTTATGATTTAAAAAGCGACCCCACAGAAAGCAATAATCTTATAAAAGCTATGCCTGAAAAAGCCAAAGAGTTGGAAAATAAGCTGCGCAATACTCTTGCAGAATATTATTCAAAAATGCCCAAGCCTGATGAAGCTTACATAGAAAATGTTGAGCGCCGTTTGCGCGGCGAAGCAGCGATTGTGGTCAAAGATATTAATTATTAAAATAACTAAGCGCAAGACATAGCCATAGTATCAAATTCTTTATTACTGCATGTAGGTTTTCCCATTTTTTACCGCCTTGTCTCAGATAAGACTTTTTCAAGTTCCTTCTGTAAAGTTTGCGCTATGTCAGGGCATTCTTTTAGCAGATTATTGCTTTCTGTGGGGTCGCTTTTCAAATCGTAAAGTTCATCTTTTGCGCTGTTGCGGTTGCTTGTTTTTACATTCCTGATATATTTCCATTTGCCCTTACGAATGCCAAATGTCATTGAACTTGATTTTACAACTAAGAATTCACGAAAATCTTTGCCTTCCGTCATGCCTAGTAATGATTGATAAATACTGACGCCGTCTTCAGCATCGCCTTCGGGTATTTTTTGTTTAGTCAATTCTGCGCAGGTGGGAAGAATATCTATTAGAGCAGTAAGCTGTGTGTTTATAGAGCCGCTTGCAATTTTTCCAGTCCAACGCATGATGAGCGGCGTTCTGACGCCACCTTCGTAAACAGACCATTTGCCGCCTCTATAAATTCCATTGGGTCTATGCTTGCTTTTACCCGTCTCTTTAAATTGAGAACCGTTGTCGCTGGCAAAAATTATTAGAGTATTTTGCGACAATCCATTTTCCTCCAACAGGTTGAGAAGACTGCCTATATAGGTGTCTAGTTCGTGCACGTAGTCACCATACTCTCCGGCGTCAGTTTTGCCTTTGAAAGATGCTTCGACGGCAAGAGGTATATGCGGAACATAAGGCGCAAAATATATAAAAAATGGTTTACCATTACGTGCATCTTCGGCAACAGTTTTCAGATATTCTGAAGTTTGATGCAAGATTTCTGGTAGAAATTCAGAGACCTTGATGGGTTTGAGATTTTCCAAGCCTGGAACTTTCACCGCAGCTTTATCTGAAATATAGGCTACAACTTTATCCTGATTCATTATCAGAGTTTCAGCAGGTGAAGAAACGCCCCACCATCTGTCAAATCCTCTTGCGATAGGTCCGCCCAAGACGGAAGCGTTAATATCGACATTTGCACCCAAATTTGCATCTTCAAATTTCCCTTCGCCTATTGGAGGTTTGGAATCAAAGGTTGAAAAATTAGCCCCCAAATGCCATTTGCCGAAACCTGCGGTTTTATAACCTGCTTTGCGCAGCATACTCGGCAATGTAGTGCGCCCATCTTCTATAAGCGGGTTTGCCCAATTTTTCAAGACGCCTTCTTTAAGATGTGTACGCCAACTGTAACGGCCTGTCATTGCCGCATAACGAGACGGAGAGCATACTGAGTCAGGGCAGTAAGCGTTGCTAAAAATCATCCCGTCCGCCGCCAATTTGTCGAGATTTGGTGTAGGTATTTTAGAATCCGGATTGAAGGATTTAATATCGCCCACACCCATATCATCCGCCAAAATAAATATAATGTTTGGCTTAGGATATTCCAGGCAATCTGCTTTCCCTTGAGCGTTAAAAGATAAAGAAATTAAGGATAAAATTATTATGCAAAATTGTCGGAACATATAAATAAACTGATATGACTGTAATGTAGAAAAGTTTGGATTTTCAGCTTTAATTTGACGTACTTCTTTAATTTTTCAATTGAAAATCTGTGCTTTGCTCTTGTACTACATCTGAAGGTATTTTTTTTAAAAAATAAAAAAGCCCGCTATTTGCGGGCTTTTGGTCTTATGAATAAAGCAGTTTTTTCTAAGCCATACAGGGCTTAGAAATTATCTGCCAAAATTTCAAAATGCGCCTGAGGATGTGCACAAGCAGGGCAAAGCTTGATAGCTGTTTTAGCGGTATATACAAAACCGCAGTTACGGCACTTCCAAGTTGTTTCAGCGTCTTTTTCAAAAACTTTGTTATTGCGGACGTTTGCGCAAAGTTTGCGATAACGTTCTTCGTGATGTTTTTCAACTTCCGCAATTTTTGTGAACACAAGCGCAATTTCTGGAAAACCTTCTTCTTTTGCAACATTTGCAAATTCAGGATAAAGCTCCGTCCATTCTTCATTTTCACCGTTTGCGGCGGCTTCAAGATTGTCTGCTGTTGTGCCTATTACGCCGGCGGGGAATGTGGCGGTGATTTCAGCGCAGCCGCCTTCCAAAAACTTAAAGAAGCGTTTTGCGTGTTCTTTTTCATTGTCCGCAGTCTCCGTAAAGATTGCGCATATTTGCTCATAACCTTCTTTTTTTGCAACACTGGCAAAATAAGTGTAACGGTTTCTTGCTTGAGATTCTCCGGCAAATGCCTTGAGAAGATTGAGTTCTGTTTTTGTACCTTTTATTGATTTAGTTTCCATAATTTTCCTTAGTTGTCTTAAAAAGTTTTGCAGTCATTGCAAGTGCCTGCTATTGAGATTGTGTTTGCGTCTATTTTAAAACCTGTCAACTGCTCTAACGCTGCTGCGTTTAAGCGCAAAGAGCGTAATTCTACATCTATGGTTTTTCCGCAATTTTTACATACCAAGTGGTGATGTTTTTCAAGCCTATAATCAAACCTGTCTGGCATATTTGGGGTTTTGATTTTCAAAATAAAATTACTTTCAGCAAGGTGGTTTAGATTTCTATAAACAGTAGCCAAACTTATTTTTTTAAAAGTTTTGCGCAACTTTGCATATACCAAATCTGCAGTAGGGTGGTCTAACAGCCCGCTTTGCATGATATTTAGTATCGCTTCTCTTTGTCTGGAATAATTCATTTTTAAAACAAAAATAGTAATCATTATTGTTTTATCTTGTCAAGCAGTTTTATGGCAAAACTTTTATTTTTTCGGAATTCAAAGTTAGGATTCTTGCTATTTCTAGTAGATATTTTGAATGAATGTGTTGAGTGATTTATGGGGTTATCACCCTTATCCCTTTGCAATCCATAGCTTTAAATTCTCTGAGCGTAAGCCAAAAAGACGGCTTATTTTGCAGGTGGCGCAGTTGCATTAAATATTCGTCCGTATTTTTGTTAACGCCAATAATAAAAACATTTGTTACTATAGAGAGGGACTTTTTGTTTATAATACCTTTAATGGTATTTCTTTCTTCATTATTCAAATATTCTCGCCACTTTTTTGTGCCTAACTGCTCTTTGCGGATTTCATTGCGCTTGGTCAAAATGGCAACAAATTCTTCCGTAATGCGAGCGGCTGAAATAATTGGAATGCCCGACTCCAGAAAATTGTTGATTTGAGTTTCTTTGATTGGAACATCCTTTAAAAGCTTCAACTTGCGTTTTGCAAAATACTTTTTTATAGAATCCATCTGAAGTTCGAAGGCATCGCCTTTGGATTTTTTTTCTTTTTCCCAAATTTCTTCCAATTCAGCAAAATCAAAATTTGGGTCAATATAAATGAGGTACGGAGACCAATCATACATTGGTGTTTCGTTAGGATTCACTCCGCTTGGTGGAGGGGGCAAAGGGCTAATTGAGACATCCCCATTTTCCCCAATAATTACGTTGGCTTTAAGACGTTTCTGAAAATCATCCTTAGATTCTATGACAACATTTTTGTCTTGAGCAAAAACACCCGCAAAGAGACAAAATATTGTGATAGATAGAATTTTTTTTAGCGTGTAAGATTGCATAGAATAAAGTGTAGAAGTTGAATATAAGAGCAAAAAAAACCGCAATATAAAACAAATATATAAAATTCTTATCTTTTAGAAATCTAGCATACTCGTAATTTAGAGTGAAGCAAAAAAAAGAGCGCATTACTGATATTTCAGTAATGCGCCCATGTTCAAAGCTTGTTTAGTCTATATTAGTTTATATGTAGATGGGCTTGGTACGGGCGTAACAGGACGTGTGCCAAGCGAGAATTTACCTTCAGGCAGGTAGTCTTGTTTTGAATGTTTAATCCATTCATATTTGAATTTTTTTCCTGAATATGCGGCTTCTCTTCCTGCAAGCGCCACCCAATTTGAATTTAGGAGGGTTGAGACATTATCAAAATATTCGCCTTTGCGTAAGGCTCTGTAAAGTACTGCCTGCTTTTCAATTTGACCTGTTCTATTGTCTATTTTTTCAGATTCCCACGGTTTTTCACCGATGATTTTAGCTTTGCCTATAAGCGGCAGCTCAAGCATACCTTTGCTGCCAAAAATTCTTGCCGTGTAAACTAGCGAAGATGAATTTTCTTCCTGTCGGCAGAAGCTGCCCATGTGCAGACCATTTCCAAAATCATAATCTACCGCAAAGTGGGAGCATCTGTCGCCTTGGAAGGGCCACACTAAAGAAGTATCGCGCCCTGCAGAACCTATTACTTCAAGCGGACTTCCGTCGCCCAAAGCCCACATGCAAATATCTATGGTATGAATGTGTTGCTCTACATATTGGTCGCCAGAAATCCAAGTAAAGGCGAGCCAACGGCGGATTTGATACTCCATCTCCTCAGGGTTTAAATTCTTTGGTGTTGACCAACCTTCAAGATATGAGCCCTGATAATAAAAGCATTGTGCGCCTACTATGTTGCCTATCTGACCCTCTTTAAGCCTTGTTATTGCCTCAACAAAACCGGGTATAACCCTGCCCTGAGTACCGCCCGCCATGTAGAGATTTTTTGATTTTGCAAGAGGGATAATTTCAGTTTCTATGAATCTTGCTTGAGTTGCGTCAACGCAGATTGGTTTTTCAGCAAAAATGTGCTTACCTGCGAGGAGTGCTTTTTTCATCTCGATAGGGCGGAATACGGGCGGCGTGCAAAGCAACACCACGTCAATTTCCGACACTGCAAGGAGTTTATCTAAAGCGTCAACGCCTACAAATTGACGATCTTTTGGCACATCGTATCTATCTTTAACTTCATCCAAATATTTGCCTGAAAAATGCTCAACAGCAGCATCCATCTTGTCTTGAAAGATGTCCGCTAAGGCTACAACTTTTAAGTTTTTATCGGCAAGCAGGGCTTCTTTTACAGCGCCTTTGCCTCTTGAACCTACGCCTACAACGCCCACTCTGATTGTGTCATCGCCTTTTATTGCCGCCATAGAGTATTTTGGCATTGCGGCATAAGCGCCCGCTAAAACACCTGCTTTAACAAAAGTTCTTCTGTCTAATTTCATGTCTCCCATATATATCCTTTCAAATAAATTTCTAAATTAAAATAGTAAGCAAGATTTTAAAATTAATATATTTTTTGACAATGTTTATTTTGGATATACAAAGAACGCTTTTGGACATTATTGTGATATGAAATCTATAACATCTATTTGCGGCGTGGCACAGTGAGACAAAATGTCTCAGTGATGTAAATTTCTGGCACAAAATCTTTATGAGTGCTTAGACGCTAATATAATTTATCAGCTTAAAGCCTTTATTTTAGAAGGTTTTAAAGGGTTTGCCTAAAACTGGCACGGCGTATGCTATAAAAAGGCATTATGAGTAAAATATTAGGTATAGACTTAGGTACAACAAATTCCTGCATGGCAATTATCGAAGGCGGAGAAGTCTCGGTTATTCCAAATAGGGAAGGTGCAAGGACTACCCCAAGCGTGGTGGCTTTTTCCAAAACAGGTGAAAGGCTCGTGGGGCAGGCCGCAAAACGTCAGGCTGTTACAAACCCGACAAACACAATTTATTCTGCAAAGCGCTTGATAGGCAGAAAATTTTCTGAAGTTCAAGAAGAGGCAAAGCATTTGCCCTATAAAGTAGTGGAAGGCTCAAACGGCGCCGCTATGATTCAGTGTGAAGTTGCAGGCAAGAAGGAAACTTTTGCGCCGGAGCAAATTTCGGCTATGGTATTGCAACAGCTCAAGGCGGACGCTGAAAGCTACCTTGGCGAAAAAATTACACAGGCTGTTATTACTGTTCCTGCATATTTTAATGACGCCCAGCGTCAGGCTACCAAAGACGCAGGCACTATTGCGGGTTTGGAAGTTATGCGTATAATCAATGAGCCAACGGCGGCTTCATTGGCTTATGGCCTCGATAAAAAGGGTGAAGAACATATCGCAGTTTTTGACTTGGGCGGCGGCACTTTTGACATCTCCGTTCTTGAAATCAGCGAAGGCGTCTTTGAAGTTAAAGCCACAAATGGCGACACTCATCTTGGCGGCGACAACTTTGATGAAGTGGTAATCAAATGGCTTGCCGACGATTTCCAGAAATCCAACGGCGTTGATTTGCGTAAAGACTCAATGGCCTTACAGCGTCTTAAAGAAGAAGCTGAAAAGGCGAAGATTGCGCTTTCAAGCTCACAACAAACAGACATTAATTTGCCATTCATTACGGCGGACGCAAGTGGTCCAAAGCATTTGAATGTGGCTCTCTCAAGGGCTAAGTTGGAACAGCTTACGGACGACTTGATTAAGCGCACCGTAGCCCCATTTGAATCTTGCTTGAAAGATGCTGGCGTATCAAAAGGCCAGATTGACGAGCTTGTCTTGGTTGGCGGTATGACACGTATGCCAAGGGTTCAGGAAGAAGCAAACAAACTTGCCGGCAAAGAAGCCCATAAGGGTGTGAATCCTGATGAAGTTGTTGCAATGGGTGCGGCAATTCAGGGCGGCGTATTGCGCGGCGAAGTGCGTGATGTGCTCTTGCTAGACGTAACTCCGCTTACGCTTTCTATTGAAACTGCCGGCGGCGTTGCAACACCTATGATTGAGCGCAACACCACAATTCCAAAGAAGGCTTCCCAGATATTCTCAACATATTCAGACAATCAGTCTGCCGTTGACATCAATATCTTTCAGGGCGAGCGTCCAATGGTAAGCGGCAACAAGCAGATAGGCAACTTTAGGTTGGACGGCATCAATGCTGCGCCAAGAGGCATTCCGCAAATTGAAGTGGTTTTTGATATCGACGCAAACGGCATATTGCACGTCAGCGCAAAGGATAAGAGCACGGGTAAAGAGCAAAAAATCACTATCAGTGGCAGCAGTTCTTTGAGCAAAGACGAAGTTGAAAGACTTCGTAAAGAAGCTGAACTCCATGCTGCGGAAGACTCCAAGGCAAAGGAAAGCGTGGAATCTAAGAATGAGCTTGATAACGCAATTTATCAGGTTGAAAAACAGGTGAAAGACGCCGGCGACAAATTGCCCGCAGACGCAAAATCTACTCTTGAAGCGGCTATTACTGAAGCTAAGGCGGTTCTTGCAAATTCCACAAGCAGCAAGGATGATTACAAGGCTCAAACCAAAAAAATCACCGACGCTATCAATGGTTTGGCACAGCACTTTCAACAGGCGGCATCTTCGGCGGAACCTCAGGCGGAGCAAGCTCAGCAAGATGCAAAACCCGCAGACCAGCCCGTTGACGCAGATTTTGAAGTTGTCGATGACGACAACGGCAAGAAGTAAGATTTGACAAGGCTTGACAATTAGAACACTTAAAAGTTTTTTAATTGTCGGGCTTTTTAATATATTAACCAACTAACAAATATACAAATATGGCTAAAATAAAACTACAACCACTAGGTGATAGAGTTCTGGTAAAACAGATAGAAGAAAAAGAACAAGTAAAGGGCGGCATCATAATACCAGATGCAGCCAAGGAAAAATCTCAGGAAGCTGAAGTTTTGGCTTTGGGCACTGGTAATGTCGGCGAAGGCAAGAGCTTTACTTTCGACGTTAAAGTCGGCGACAAAGTACTTATTTCAAAGTACGGCGGCACTGAAGTTGCGCTCGACGGCGTAACATACATGCTCTTGCGCCAAGAAGATATCATGGCAATCATTAAGTAAATTTTTAACAAAAATATAAGGAATAATAATTATGGCAAAACAACTCATTTTTGATGAAGCCGCACGCAAGAAAATCTTGAAGGGTGTGGAAGCATTGTCAAAGGCTGTAAAGGTTACATTAGGACCAAAAGGCCGCAATGTAATTATAGACAAAAAATTCGGCGCACCGCTTGTAACTAAAGACGGCGTTAGCGTTGCTAAGGAAATTGATCTGGAAGACGCTTTTGAAAACATGGGCGCACAGATGGTGAAAGAAGTTGCTTCAAAAACTTCCGACAACGCAGGCGACGGCACTACGACGGCAACAGTATTGGCTGAAGCAATCTATCGTGAAGGCTTGCGCAATGTTGCGGCGGGCTCAAACCCAATATTCCTCAAAAGAGGCATAGATAAAGCGGTTGAAGCGGCAATTAAAGAACTTGCCAAGAATTCTAAAAAGGTGAATAACCGTGAGGAAATCCGCCAGGTTGCAACTGTGTCTGCAAATTGGGATACTGAAATTGGCAACATCATTGCTGAAGCCATGGACAAAGTCGGCAAAGACGGCACAATCACCGTTGAAGAAGCCAAGAGCATTGTTACAACGCTCGACGTTGTGGAAGGCATGCAGTTCGACAAGGGTTATCTATCCCCATATTTCGTAACAAATACGGAAACTATGGAATGCTCTTTTGAAGACGCATACATTCTCATTCATGAAAAGAAAATTTCCAATCTTTCTGAACTCTTGCCAATATTGCAGTTGGTAGCAAAAAGTGGAAAGCCTTTTGTACTCATCGCTGAAGACGTTGAGGGCGAAGCTTTGGCGGCTTTGGTTGTCAACAGGCTCCGTGGTTCATTGCCGGTTTGCGCAGTTAAAGCACCGGGCTTTGGCGACCGCAGAAAGGCAATGCTTGAAGATATTGCAATTCTCACAAACGGCCGTTGCATTACTGAAGATTTGGGTATCAAGCTTGAAAATATTGAGCTTGCAGATCTCGGCAAAGCAAAGCGCATCACAATAGGCAAAGAAAACACAACTATAGTTGAAGGCGCAGGCAAAACCGCCGACATCCAAGCACGTGTAAAGCAGTTGCGCAAAGCTATTGAAGAAACAACTTCAGACTATGATCGTGAAAAGCTCCAAGAACGTTTGGCAAAGCTTGCCGGCGGCGTAGCCGTCATAAATGTTGGCGCTGCAACAGAGCCTGAAATGAAAGAAAAGAAGGCACGTGTTGACGACGCATTGCACGCAACAAGAGCTGCGGTTGAAGAAGGCATCAGTGCTGGCGGTAGCGTTGCGCTATTGCGCACGGCAAACGCCATCGAAAAAATCGTCCTCGAAGGCGATGAAGCCGTTGGTGCTGGCATAGTCCGCAGGGCTATTGAAGCGCCTTTGCGTCAGCTCTGCGAAAACGCAGGCGAAGAGGGCGCATTGGTTGTTAAAGAAGTTCTCAAGGCAAAGGGCGCAATGGGTTATAATGTTGCAACAGGCAAATATGAAGACCTCATTAAAGCCGGCGTTGTTGACCCGACAAAAGTTACACGCAGCGCATTGCAGAACGCAGCCAGCGTTGCAGGCTTGCTCTTAACAACAGAGTGCATGATTGCAGACAAGCCTGAGGAAAAACCGGCTGCAGCCCCACACGGCGGCATGGGCGGCATGGAAGGCATGATGTAATAATCTGCGAACGCTAAATTTAAAGACCCTAGGGATAAAAAAACCAAGGGTCTTTTTTTTTGCACAAATTGAAAATATTAAACGCAGTAAGCCAGAGCATATTTCGTTTAAGTGTGGATATTTGGCAACTGTATTTTGGCTAAATAAATACCGACAAAAAAAATCGCAACCCGTGGATTGCGATTTTATTTTTTGTTTTATAAAAACTATTTCTTGCTGGCGTCAACAACGTCAACACGGCGATCATTCTTTGCCTGCGCTGAATCTTTGGCAACATCTGGTGTTGCGGTTGCTTTGCCACGTGCCACAACTTCAAGTGAACCTGCGCTTGCGCCAAGACCTGATACATATTCAGAAACGGCGTTACCACGCTTATCTGAAAGCAACAAATTGTATTCTTCTGTGCCATACCAGTCTGTACGTCCCACGCATACGATTCTTGCGCTTGGGTTTGCCTTCATTGCATCTGCAACAGCTTTAAGTTTAGCACGTTCGGCAGAAGGTATTGCGTATTGGTCAAAACCAAAATATATTGTGCAAATAATCATTTCCGGAGGTATTGCATCCGGATTAAAGCCCAAATTGCCTTCAGTTCTGTCATTCAGACCGGCGTCGGAAGTGCCGTGGCCGTCAGAAGGAATGTCTGCGCCGTCCAAGCCCATTGCGTTTGAAGACTGGGTGTCCAGTGGTGAAGGTCTTTCTTGTGGATCGCAAGCAGATACCAACAAAAGAGACGCCATTATTGTAGCCAATGTTATTATTTTTTTCATATTTTTAACTTGTTGTGAAATTTTCAATAAGGAGATGTTTTCTTTGTTTTTTAAAAATTTGCAAGATTTTTTAAAAAAATATAGCGGGATTCATTAAAGCCAAAGTAGGTATTATTATGCAAAAAGCCACCGTCAGCATCAATAAAGACGCAGATAAAACTTTAAGCGTAAATGTGTATTTGTAAATTTTAACCTTGCTCTTTGAAAGCTTTAATAAAATCGCCGTAAGCAAAAACGCAAAAATTAAGCCTGAGTAAGAGGCTATGCTGTTTACGAACAAGGTCAAAAATATTAACGTAAAAAAAGATGTCAATGCTGCGCCACATTCAATGGTTTTTACGGGCGTTATGCTTTTATTCATGTTTGAATGACGTATTTTACTGCGTATTTCACGGCGCTTGTTCCTGCTTAATCTTGGTATGGAAATATTGCTTCCCTGCCAAATTTCCACATCCATCTTGTACCAGCTTATAAAGTTTTTGCATAACAGGAAAATTGCTATCAACAGCATTAAGAGCGTGGCTATTATTCCCAAATTGTGGAAAGACAGAAAAATTGTTGAGGCATATTCAATATCTGCGGAAGCAGACGGCAAAAGAGGGGCGTTTTTTAATGACAATAGCGCATCCCAATAATACTGCACTTGCGCTAAAAATTGGCTTTTAAAGCTTACACCTGTTATACAGTAAGTCAGGTATCTATCTAAAATAAACACGCAAATAGATAAAATAGACAAGAGCAAATGCCATTTGAAAGTTTTATTCCTGCGTCTGTGAGAACCTATGTACATGAAGGGCGCAAGGCACAAAATTACTACGGATGTGAAAATTATAAACATGTTGCAGGAGCGCATTATACCTATCCACATGAACGCAAATACGGCATACGCCGCAATCTTATGCTGAATCTGATAGTTTCTGGCGGTAAAAACCGCAATAGGATATGGAATTAATGCGCAAAGCAACGCCGCCAACTCATCGACCGTAAGAAAATATCCGCCCTTTAAAAATGGGGAGGAATAAAATTCATAAACATCGTTGGTCATAATCCAGACTCTGGCGTTTACGTAGTCTTGAAAGCCTATAAAAATTGAATATACCGCAAAAATGCAAAGGGCAAAAATAAGCGCATATATCTCAAGACGCAATCTTAACATGTGCAGTGCCAAAAAGGATAGCGCAACCCCAAATATCACAACTAAAAAAAGCGTATTGTTTTCATCCACGGCAGATTTGTAAATAAATGTTATTGCCAATATGGGCAGGTATAGAAAAAAATATACATTAAAACTGTATGAGGATCTCATCCGCAAAAACTCCCACAGAGAATAGAGAATCACCATCAAAGGATAAAGTAAAAATAACTTGTCTGAGATGAAGAATTTTGGAGTAATGTTATCAGCACTTTTAAAAATGTAATACACAATCATCACAAAAAGCACTGTGATAACCCTTTCTATCAAAATAGACCAAAGAGTGTCATATCTGGACGTTTTTTTTAGTAATGGACCTATTAAATTGTCAATCATAAGCTAACGATTAGTCCTGATATTTGGAGACAATATTAGTTTACTACGCGGCAATATTGGAGTACCACCTTGCTCTATTATTGCTTTTTCCGTATTTTTTTGCATATCTTCTGCAAGGCGGCGCAACCTTTCAAGTTCTTCCTGATTACGTTTAAGCTTTTCTATTTCTTTATCTTTTTCTTCAAGAAGTTTTCTGATTTTATCAAGCTCAGATGTTGAAGTTACGGAAGAAACTTTTTTAAGTTCTTCATAGGCTTTCTGCGTTTCTTCCATGGAAGATTTCAGAATGTCTCTTTGCTTTGCAAGCTCTAAAGAGGCGTTTTCCGCAGCCAATCTTGCGTCTGCCTCGCGCTCTAACTGGGCGTTGAGAGAGTCTATGATTTCTTTTTTAGACATCTCTGAATCTTTGCGCATTTTTTCAAGCATTATGCCGGCAGACTTTGCCTTTTCCATATTTTCGAGAGCTTTCTTTCTGGCAAGTTCGGAACTTTCTTCAGCCTTTGTAGCTCTTTCTACCGCCTGTTTGGCACGCAAATCAATATCTGAAATAAGCATTGCGCTTTTTGCCTCTTTTTCCTCCAAAATTTTAGACTGGGTTTTCTCCCTGCCGTATTTGAGAAAAAAGACCAGCGCAGTAAATGCCAAAAGACACAAACCTATTAGCAAACTTTTGTGAAGGTCGTTCATTTAATCAGAATAATAATTGTTACCGGTCAATTAACACACAAAGATAATACCTTGTAAATTAAAAAATTTAAAATTAAGACTTGAAATAAGGTATCTAATTTTAAAGAAATTATAGATGAGTTTAGAGCCTGAATTTAAAAATACTCTGGAAGAAATCAAGAAGCGTGCAAAGCACCTATGGAGGTTTCTTTGACGTTGCCAACAAGCAAACACAAATAGCGTCTCTTGAAGAAGTGATGGCAAGACCAAATTTTTGGGACAGCCAAACTTCAGCACAAAAAATAATTTCTGAAATAGGTTACCTTAAAAACGTAGTCGCTCCCCAAATCAAGTTTGCTAAAAAATTAGAAGACTTAAACGCATTGGCGGAACTTCTTGAAGAAGATTCAGACGAAGCTTTGACGCAGGAATTTGTTGCAGAACTTTCAAAAATGCTCAAGGCAGTTGATGAGCTTGAAATACAATCTTTCTTGAGTGGAAAGTTTGATTCCGCAAACGCCATCGTAACAATTCATGCTGGCGCAGGCGGAACGGAAAGTTGCGACTGGGCGGAAATACTTTTAAGAATGTACACTCGTTGGGCGGAGCGCAATGATTACAAAATAGAAATTGAAGACCTAATGCAGGGCGAAGAAGCGGGGCTTTCTAAAGTAACTTTCAGGTTAATAGGCGCAAACGCATACGGATACATAAAGGCGGAAAGAGGCGTGCACAGGCTTGTGCGCATCAGCCCCTTTGACTCAAACGCAAGAAGGCACACTTCATTTACTTCTGTGGACGTTATCGCCGAGGTTGAGGATGACATAGATTTGGAAATCCCCGAGAGCGATTTGAGAATTGATACATATAGATCTAGCGGCAAAGGCGGACAGCATGTCAACAAGACAGACAGCGCCGTGCGAATCACTCACTTGCCAACTGGCATAGTTGCAGCTTGCCAGAACGAGCGTTCTCAATTAAAAAATAAGGGTACGGCAATGAAAATCTTGAAAAGCCGCATCTATGAAAAAATGCAGGACGACAAGCGTGCGGAAATGGATAAGTTTTACGGTCAAAAGGGTGAAATTTCATGGGGTAATCAAATACGCAGCTATGTATTGCAACCCTATCAGATGGTTAAAGATTTGCGCACAGGCGTAGAAACCGGAAATGTTCAGGCTGTTCTAGACGGTGATTTGGAGGCGTTTATCAATGCTTGGTTGCGGGCGGGTTCGCCAACTTCACGTAATAAGAATATAAAAATTGAGGATTGAATATAGCTGCAAAATAGTTTTAACTTTCTAACTCATGGATTGGCAAATAGCGTCATTATCGAAGAAGTCGGCAGTAAGCGGGAAAGATTTTGCCCCCTTAGACAGGGTTGTTTGCGCAATTTATAATGATGAAATGGGCAACTTGCAGCGTTCGGACTTTCTAAAAGATGAGCTTGATAATTTTGAACTAAAAGAAAAAATTTTGGGCAAATGGGAAAGAGTCGTCAGCGAGAATCCGCAGGAAGATGAACGTGCGGCACGCAGGCTAGCCCTTGCCAGCAATGAAGATTTCTTCCTCTCTTTATTTGATGATTCTTTGAGTTTAGAGAGTGAACAAAAAGATTTGATAAAACAAATTCTAGCCCTTCTGTTGGAGCGCAAACGCATATTAAAGGCATTGGGCAGACCATCGGGCGGCATCCAAAAATATTTGCATGTAGCCAGTAAAAGAGAGTTGGAAGTGCCGCAAGGCATCCTAAACCAAGAACTGATTTTTAAAATACAACAACAGTTGGACATGTTGATGATTTAACAAATTAAAACTATGAAAATAATCGCAAAACTATTAATTACTTTAACTTTTCTTGCGCTATTAAGCGCTTGTCAGAATAAATTTGACGATGATCCAAGGCCCAGAATGGTTATCACATTCCATAAAGCAACAAGGGTAAGCACCCCTATAAGTCTGCTTAGGGAATCTATGGTTTTACCTCTTAGTAAGACAAATGTTACCGTCGATAAAGAAGGCTTCATCACAAGTCTGGATATTGAAAGGGTAGATTTTGCCAGAGACAAAACTACCGACGGCGCATATATAGACGGCTTTTTCTTTACCCTGACTGGCGACGGCGCAAAAAAACTTGCTCAGGCGATAGGCAACTCTATGGGTAATCTTATTGTTGTTCGCTTAATTAGCCAAGACAAAGACAAGCCCATGGACATTCTCATAGGTGCTCGCCCCGTATTTAAGCCTGATTACACCAACCAATTCTTTGTGATTTCTGAATACAAAGTAAGCTCTGATCATGAAATGCACAAATTTGTTCAAGAGTTGAATGACTCTATTTCTCTTGCCAGAGACATAAAAGCGGAAGAAAAAAATAATATCTGGGGAGGCCGTTAATTGAAAAAAATCTGGGTAGCCATTCTTGCCTTGCAGGCAATTAATATCTTTGCCGCCGATTTGGTATGGCCAACAGAATCTTTGGAATTTGCCAAAGGCATGCCTATTGAATCTTTCATACAGCCTCCTGCAGGTTCTGAAGTCAAGGCGGGTCTGTTTGGCGATGTAAGAAATAACGGCTACAGATTTCATGAGGGTATAGATATCAAAGCTACCCGCCGTGCAAAATCCGGAGAGGCGCTTGACGAAGTATATGCTGTTATGGACGGTACGGTAAGGCTTGTAAATACCACGAGCGGATACAGCAATTACGGCAGGTATGTGGTGCTTGAACATACAGATTTAGATGTGCCAGTTTATACTTTATACGCCCATTTGGCGAGTGTTGAAAATGACATCAAGTCTGGTTCAAAAATCAAGGCAGGCACCAAAATTGGCATTTTAGGGCGCAGCTCGGCAGGATATAAAATCAACAAACCTGAAGCGCATTTGCACTTTGAAGTAGGGCTTAGATATTCAGATAATTTTCAGCCTTGGTATGAGGCGCAAAAATTTGGGTCTCCAAACTACTTCGCAAATTTTAACGGAATGAATTTGGCAGGTTTTGATGCGCTACAGCTTTTTGCCGCATCCAAAGAAGGTAAGCTTAAAAATTTTAAAGACTATATTCAGTCTTTACCGACAGCCTATGTTGTGCGTATTTACACAAAAGATACGCCTGACTTTGTCAAACGTTACCCCGCCTTGGTTGATGAAAACGGTCAGAAAGTCGGCTGGGATGTTCATTTTACCTGGTTTGGTTTGCCACAAAAGTTTGAGCGCATTAAAGACCCAAAAAAGGGCGCTCGTTACGGGGATGTTGAAGTCATCAAACACAATCCGGATGAGATGAAGCGCAAATGCCGCAGGTTGGTTGTTTTAGATTCTAAGGGCAATGTTGTTATTACCAACGATATGAAAGAAGTGTTGCACCTCTTGTTCTGACAATCATGTTTGGTCGCAAAAAAGAGCTTAAGGTAAAGAAGGATTTTTATAAGGGTGATCCCGCCCGTCCTTTGGCACGTCCCAAAACTTTCAAGCAAAGTGAATTTACAAAGTCGGACATTTCCGGTGAAACTTACGGCTCTTTGCGTAAAATCATATATCTGATTATTTTCCTCATATTTTTTTGGTTTTTAAGAGAATGCTATTTGTCTTGGAATATCTTTTCTTAAAGTAAGAATACCCGAATTGCCTTGATTAAATTAAATCAAAATGTTTTGATGAATTGCGTTTTAATCTTTAGGCTTTGTTCGTCGTTAATAGGGTCTTTGATTGTTTAAATTTAAAATAAAAGGAAAAAATATGACTACAATAATAAGTGTAAAAGGCAGAGAAATTATAGACTCAAGGGGCAACCCTACGGTAGAGGCTGAAGTGCAGCTTTCATGCGGCGCAATAGGCAGGGCGGCAGTGCCAAGCGGCGCATCCACGGGTGAAAATGAAGCTCTTGAATTGAGAGACGGCACTCTTAAAGGCAAAGACGCTTTCAAAGGTTCTGCCACACGTTACGGCGGCAAAGGCGTGCTGAAAGCGGTTGACAACATCAACGGTAAAATAGCGCTTGAACTCATGGGTGAAGACGCCGCAGACCAAGTTTCAATAGATAAAAAAATGATAGCCCTAGACGGCACAAAAACCAAATCAAAGCTTGGCGCAAACGCAATGCTTGGCGTGTCCTTGGCGGCTGCAAGGGCGTCGGCGTTGGCTTTTGGAATGCCGCTTTACAGATACATAGGCGGCGCAAGCGCAAAAGTTTTGCCCGTACCCATGATGAACATTTTAAATGGCGGCGCACATTCAGACGCCCCAATAGATTTTCAGGAATTTATGATAGTGCCGCAGGGCGCACGTACATTTAAAGAATCTTTGCAGATGGGCGCTGAAGTTTTTCATGAGCTAAAAAAAGTTTTGAAAGCCGCAAAGCTTTCAACTGCAGTTGGCGATGAAGGCGGTTTTGCGCCTGAATTGGCAAGTACGGACGCCGCTTTGGATGCAATAGCAAAAGCTGTTAAGGGCGCAGGCTATAAATTCGGTAAAGACATTTTTATAGCCTTAGACGTTGCTTCGAGCGAGTTTTATGACGCTTCAAAAAAAATCTACACTTTCAAAAAGTCTGACGGTTCAAAACGCAACGCTCTTGAAATGGTGAAGTTTTACAAAGATTTACAAAAGAAGTATCCAATCATATCTATCGAAGACGGCTGCGCTGAGGGCGACTGGGACGGCTGGGGCATACTCACTAAAGAAATGGGCAAAGACACTCAGCTAGTTGGCGACGACCTCTTTGTTACAAATACTGAATTTTTGGCAAAGGGCATCAAGCAGGGCATTGCAAATTCAATATTGGTAAAAGTAAACCAAATAGGCACTCTTACGGAAACTTTAGACGCCGTAGAAATGGCAAAAAATGCAGGTTATAAAGCTATCATATCACACCGTTCCGGTGAAACTGAAGATACTTCCATTGCAGATATTGCCGTTGCCACAAACGCAGGGCAAATCAAAACAGGCTCTATGAGCCGCACGGACAGGGTTTGCAAATACAATCAGCTTTTGCGCATCGAAGAAGAATTGGGTGGAAACGCACAATTCGGTTTGATGAAGCTTTAAGGGTTTTAGGCAATAAATAAATATTTTGATTATTCAAGAGCTGGCACCAATTACGTAGAATTTATTCTTTTCTATATAATTCATTTTGTGATATTCGTGGCAATATGCGCCGTAGTTGGCGGTATTGCGGGCGCATTAGCAGGCGAAGAATTGTCTTATAATTACGGTTTAAAGGCGGGCATGTACACGGTTCTTTTGTTGTGTCCCGCACTCTCTGCCGTAATAATAACGAAGAAAGGATTATGGGGAGATTATAGAGCCATCTGTCTATTCATAATTTCTATAGTTGCTGCGTACATTATGGGCGCACTCTTAGGGCTGGTTTTTGTAACGATGCTTTACGCTTTAAAGATAAAAGCTGGGCGCAGTTAAACTTCTTAATTCAGGAATATTTAAAGCCAATCAACTTTTAGCGCATCTTTTTTTGGATGCGCTTTTTTTTTATAAATTTAAAGTTCAAAAAATAAAGAAAACACTTGCAATAGCTTTGTAAAGACGCCTTAATGTCGGGTTTTAATTGATGAGGCAATACTCCTTGCTTAAACCTGACGTTTTAGTCGGGGGTCAGAATTTTTATGAAACACACAATATCGGCATTAGTAGAAAATAAGTTTGGCGTCCTTGCCAGAGTTGCGGGGATGTTCAGTGGTCGTGGTTTCAATATAGAAACGTTGAATGTTGGACCCATGCATGACGGTAAATATTCACGCATAACCGTAACCGTAAAAGACGGCATCAACAGTGTTGACCAATGTGTGCTCCAGCTTTCAAAGCTTGTAAATGTTATTGAAGTTAAAGATTTTTCCAAGACACATGCCTTTGTATCCAGAGAGTTGGTCTTGGTAAAGGTGCGTGCAAACAAATCCAATAGGACAGAGCTTCTGGATATAGCAAATCTTTTCAGGGGCAATGTTGTTGATGTCAACAATGACAGCATAATCATTGAATGCACGGGCAACCCAAATAAAATTTCCGCATTTTTTGAAATGCTGAAAAACTATGAAGTTCTTGAAATGGCACGTTCCGGCAGTTTGGCTCTTGAAAGGGGCGCAAATGCCGAAATTGAAGACAAATAATTTAATCTAAATACTAATAATTAAGGAAAAATAATATGCCTGCAAAAGTATATACAACAAAAGACGCCGACACAAGCGTCATCAGGAAAAAAACTCTTGCGATTATCGGTTACGGTTCGCAGGGTCATGCACATGCGCTGAATCTTAAGGACAGCGGCTTTAAGGTGATAATTGGATTATACCCCAAAAGCAAGTCCGTAGAAGTTGCAAAAAAACAGGGTTTTGAAGTTTATCCAACTGCGGAAGCCGTTAAAAAGGCAGACGTTATTATGTTGGCTGTTCCAGACATGAAACAAGCAGATGTCTATGAAAGCGACATCAAACAAAACCTCACAAAGGGAAAAACTTTGGTATTCACACACGGTTTGGCAATCCACGGCGGTTTGATTAAAACGCCTGCGGATGTCAATGTAATCATGGTTGCGCCAAAAGGCCCAGGTCATGTTGTGCGTTCACAATATGTTGAAGGCAAGGGCGTGCCAACACTCATAGCAGTACATTCCGGCGGCAAAGTTGCAAAAGCAATAGCTTTGGCTTGGGCAAACGGTATCGGCGGCGCAAGAGCTGGCGTGATTGAAACAACATTTAAAGAAGAAACTGAAACAGACCTCTTTGGCGAACAAGCAGTGCTTTGCGGCGGTGCTTCGGCATTGGTAATGGCAGGTTTTGAAACTTTGGTTGAAGCAGGTTACAAACCAGAAATGGCTTATTTTGAATGTTTGCATGAGCTTAAACTCATCGTTGACTTGATGGTTGAAAGCGGTATTAGCGGTATGCGTTTTTCAATTTCTGAAACTGCAAAGTATGGCGACATTACCCGTGGTCCACGTGTAATCACCAAGGATACCAAGAAGAATATGAAAAAGATTCTCTCTGAAATCCAGACCGGCAAATTCACAAAAGAATGGGTTGCAGAATACAAAAAGGGCTTGCCAAATTATAAGAAACTTTTGGCTGCAGGTGAAAAACATGAGATTGAAAAGACAGGTCAGCGCCTTCGTTCACTCATGCCTTGGGTTGCAAAAAAGAACATCAAGGGTGTTCAGGCTGCCTACACTGCCAAGTAATTTATCTGCAAAGAGGCGCAAGTTACACTCTTGCGCCTCTTTTGTTTTATGAAAAGAGTTTTTAAAGTAGCAACTCGTCCCAGTCCGCTTGCATTGAAACAAGCACAGATGTCTGTTGAATATCTGTCAAAGTTTTTTCCGGACGCAGTTTTTGAAATTTTGGAAATCCGCACAACCGGAGACAAGATGCAAAATTGGTCTCTTGAAAAATCCGGCGGTAAAGGTCTTTTTACAAAAGAAATTGAAGACGCCTTGTTGGATAAATCGGCAGACATTGCAATACACAGCGCAAAAGATTTGCCAACGCTTGAGCCGCAGGGGCTTGTTATTGCAGGCACATTGCCAAGGGGGGATTCCAGAGACGTTCTCATTAAAAATCCAAAATCGGCAGTGCCATCTTTGATTGCAACGGGGTCTCCACGCAGGCGTTTGCAGCTTAAAGCAATGTTTCCGCAGGCGGTTTGGACTGAAATGAGAGGAAATGTTGAAACACGTCTGCGTAAGTTGGAATCAGGGTTTGCAGACGCAACGGTACTTTCGGCGGCGGGTCTTGAAAGGTTGGGTATTACAAGTTTTGGAGAGTTGGAATTCAAATACTTAAAATTACAAAACAGCGTTCCGGCAGTTGGGCAGGGCATAATTGCAATTCAATGCAGGCTTGAGGATTTTGATACATTTGCGCCATATACAGACACAAAAACCAATTTTGCGCTTACGCTTGAAAGAGAGTTTTTGCGGGCTTTGGGCGGCGGTTGTCAGGCGGCTTATGCGGCGCATTATGACGGCATAAATCTTCACTGTTATCATGAAAATTGTGGGTATCAGAAGATACGTTTCAGCACTTTCGACTTGGAATCTATGAAAGCGCAAGTATCTGAGATTGCAGAAGGATTAAAATAATTGGCAAATTTGTGTTGCTAGCAGATAAAAATAATATTCAATAATACGGTAATTTTCACCAATGCGGTTTATTCCGCAAAATAAGGATAAATAAGATGTCTGAAGACAATAAACAGAAAAAAGAGGAAAGCTTGGTAGATTTAAGCCAGCTTGCAGATTTGGAATTTAAGACGGCTTGGTCGCCAAGCTCCGCACCGGCAGAGCGTACATTCAAACGCCATTCTTTCGATGGAGAAAGGCATTTTGAAGGTCGTAAAGACAGAGATAATTTCAAGAAAAGGCGTGAATTTAAACGCCCTGAAGGCGGTGCCGAAAGGAAACCTCGCACATTTGCAAAAGATGGCGAAAAAAGAGATTTTTCCGACAAACCACGCTTTGAAAGACGCCCTGACGACAGGCAACGCAGATTTTCAAAAGATAAAAAGCATTTTGCTCCATTCAAATTCTCTCTTGAAGTTTTATTTTATCCTGAAGATTCAACATTTGCAAAGTTGTCTTCCGTAATGAAGCGCCTCAAGCGCACTTACCAACTCTTTGATATTGCGCAGCTTATATTGGAAAAGCCTGAAAGATTTATAGTTGTTCTAAAAAATCTTCCCGATGCGGACGGTAAAGTACAGCCTTTCTACTGTGCGCAGCCGCAAAACCTGCCATTTTCAGATGAATCTTCGGCGAAACGCATTGCGGTAGAACATTATCTTTCTGAACTTTTCACGAAAGAAATTGTAGAGGTTGAAGCGCCTAAAGGCAATTTTCAAGTTGTCAATAAATGCAACTTGGGCGGGGAACTTTTGGGGGCTCCAAATTGGCACAGATACAATGAGTTTTTGAGGGAGTTTCATTCTGAAAAATACCCAAATATGAGCTTTGAAAAGTTCCTGACTACGATAGAGTCCTCACGTAATGCAGATGAAATTTCCGCTTGGATGGAAAGTATGAAAAAGCGTGAAGTATATAAGCTCATCAATCCCGGCGAAGGAGAAGAAAATACTTTTGAAACTAAAGATCAGGCTTCAAATTTTATCTTGCGCAAATATGCAGATACTTTGGTAAAATCTTACGAGCAGGTACGCATGAGGGGCTCAAATATAACCTTGTTGCCTAACGGTCCAATAAAGCGCAATATAGAAGAAGCTCTTAAAATGCAGCGCAAATTCCCGATTCTTACGGCAAACAATTTGAGGGGTAGGTTGCGCAGGAGTCATTTTGCAATCTACAAAAAGGGCGCAAAGAGCCACGCTTTCGTATCGTCGGTCAAACGTAAATTCCTGTTTGAGGGTGAAACTCTGGCGGAATTTCCTCAGAAGATTTTGGATTTCATTACGGCAAATCCTAATATTTCAGCGTATTCAATGCCCTATGCCTACTTGGGCTTGACTGTGCCGCAAAAAATTTCTGAGCCAAAAACTTTGTCTGAAGAACATAAACATGCGCCAGATGTCCATGTGGAAGCACCGCAAGATTTGCATGCACAAGAGTTGGATATTGCGGAAAATCCTGAACCTGAGCTTGATGTGGCTGCGCCTGTTTCTGAAAAAATTTCCGCAGATTCCGTTGAATTGCATGGCGAAATTGTGTCTTACTCTGATGATGAAATCAAAAAGATTAAGGAAATTGCGGCAGAGCTTTTGTGGTTAATTGCGGAAGGTTATGTTGTAGAATACGCAGACGCATCATTGCTTGCAAACGCCTATTTGCCAAAGCCAAAATTGGTCAAGAAAGAGGCTTCTGTAACAACGCCTGAAGCAGTTGTAGAAAGCCCAGAAATCAACTCTGAAACAGAAAATTTGACTGAAGAAAAATCTACGCCAGCAGCAGAATCTGCAACTGAAGAAAAATCCGCACCTGAAACTGCGGAAAATGCAGGCGCATAAAATTTAATGTCAAATTTATGAATTATTTAATGACACCCTTTTGGGTGTCATTTTTTTTATAAAATTTTTGGAAAGATGCCAAACTTGTATCTGCACACAATGAGGTTTTGTGTAGCAAAAAATATATCAAAGATTATATCTTTTAGATTAGTAAAAATTTTATTGCCAAAGAGCGTATGCCTTTTACAATTAAAAAAGTTTTGTTTAATTTTATATGAGAATGGGTTGACTATGAATAGGAGAGATTTTGTTAAAACTGGCGCTGCATTTGGGGCTTATGCGGCAATTCCAAAATATTCTTTTGCTGCGGTAAAAGGCGATGATACGATAAAGGTTGGCGTAGTGGGCGTTGGCACAAGGGGCAAAGGCGCTGTGAAAGATGCATTGCTTGCAGATAAAAATCTTAAAGTTGTGGCTCTGGCGGACATATTTCAAGACCAGATGGACGCCGCTACAAAAATGTTTTCAAGCAAATATTTGGACGAGGTGAAAGATAGATACGATGTGCCTCAAGAACGGCAATTTGTAGGGCAGGATGCTTTGGACAAACTTTTGGCGATTTCTGAAATAGATGTTGTAGTGCTTTGTACGCCGCCTGTTTTCAGACCGTATGAGATGAAAAAGTGTCTGGAGGCCGGCAAACACATAGTCGCCGAAAAACCAGTCTGCGTTGATGCGACTCAGGCAAGATACATTGAAAATGAAATCATCCCACTTGCCAAGGCAAAGCAATTATCTATCGCAAGCGGCACTCAGGGCAGGGTAATTCCAGGTTTTATTGAAGGCATTGATAGGCTAAAAAACGGTCAAATCGGCGAAATTGTGGGCGCTCATTGTTTTTATTATTCAGGCAATTATTATGAAGGTTGGTCTATGCCAAAGACAATCAAGCCCGACGATATGGAGTTCCAGTTGCGTCGATGGTTGGCGTTTATTTGGGCATCAGGAGATCAATATGTAGAGCAACACATACATACCATTGATATATGTATGTGGGCTTTGGGCGACGGTTCTCCGCTTGAAGTCATAGGTTCTGCAGGTCGTGACGCCTCATTAATTTGGCCTTATCAGGGCGACAGATGTTCACACTTTGCGGTAGATTATGACTTCGGTAATGGATTGCATATGGGCAGTTTTTGCCGACAAGAAAAAAACACAACATCATTGCCATACACCGCCAGAATTTTTGGAACTAAAGGCGTGTTAGAATTGCCTCTGGTGGGTTCTGCAAAAATTACGGGCGAAAAACCGTGGGAGTCTGAAAAAATCAACAATCAATTTGGGCAGATTGAAAAACAAGCCGTACTTTATAGGGCTTTACGCAAGGGTGAATATTTTGACAATGTCTCGGTCTTGCTGAACTCAAATTGGGTAGCCTTGGCTGGCAGAGAAGCGGCGTATTCAGGCAAAAAATTTAAGTACGATTGGATAAAACATTCAAAACAAGACTTTTTGCCCCAAGGCAAATTCGCCTTTGGAAAGCGTGAAATTACGCCAGTTCCAAGCCCATCCACATACAAATTAATTTAACTTAATAATAATTAAAGGTAAAATATGAAAAAAATAGACAGACGTTCATTCTTAAAACTAGGGGCTTTGGCTGGCGCTTATGCGGCGTTGCCAAAAACTTCATTTGGCTTGGAGTATAAAAAAGGAGACATCAAGATAGGCTACATGGCGCCAACAAATTTTGGCGTTGCAGATTTTGAAATCGTAAAAGCAATAGGCTTTGAAGGCGTAGAATTGCAGACTACTTATGACGCAGAAACAGGTGTGTTTAAACTATTTTCTTCGCCGGAACTCTTGAAAGAATACAAGGCTGCTTCCGTGGCTGCGGGTATGCCGGTTTGTTCGGTATGCGCAGGCCAGTTTAACGCACATCCTTTTGTATATACGGACAAGGCGGTTGACGGTGTCAAACAGTGCATAGATGCCTGCAATTATTTTGGCGCAAAAGAAATGCTCTTGCCATTCTTTGGCAAAGGGGCTCTCAATGATGAACAGGGCAAACCCATGAATGACAAGCATCTTGATCCGCTTGTGGCAAAGTTAAAAGAACTAGCCCCTTATGCTCAGGAAAAAAATGTCAAAGTTTGTTTGGAAAACACGCTTAGCGCAAAAGACAATATGCGCATTATAGACGCCGTAGGCAGCAAGTTTATCGGTATCTATTATGATATAGCAAATTCTCACAAAAACGGCTATGATGTCCCACGTGAAATACGTTGGCTTGGCGCAAGGCTTAACAGAATACATTTTAAGGATAATGAAGGCAGGTTTAATACCAAGAATCCTGACGTTGACGCTTGTGTTGCCGCTCTTAAAGACATCAACTACAAAGGTTGGATAGTGCTTGAGCGCAACTTTGAAAAAGAAAGCCCTGAAGCCTATTGGAAGCATAATATGGAGTACACCAGAAAAGCTTTTGGCGTGCTGTAATTTAATTTTTTTAGAGAGAACTTATGATAATAGGTTCTCTCTTTTTTTTAATACTTATTAAGGAAGGTTTTTATGAAAAAATTAAAAGTAATGATTATAGGCACAGGCAATATGGGTACTTCTCATGCCAAGGCTTATCATAATTTGGATGGCTATGAGCTTTGCGCAATAGTTGATAAATTTGCAGAAAGTCGTGAAAAATTGAATAACGCATTGGGCGGGAATTATCCCTTGTATTCAGATTTTTATGAGGCTCTTAAATCTACACAGCCCGATGTTGTGTCTATATGCACTTATCCCGACACGCATGAAGAATACGCCCTTGCGGCACTTGAAGCTGGTTGTCATGTCTTCTGTGAAAAACCTTTGGCGACAACCGTTGAGGGTGCTGCAAGAGTTGTAGATAAAGCAAATAAGCTGGGCAAAAAAGTTGTTGTAGGTTATATTTTGCGCCAACATCCAAGCTGGATAAAATTTATCGAGCTGGCAAAAACCCTCGGGAAACCTCTTGTTATGAGGATGAATTTGAATCAGCAGTCTCATGGTTTTATGTGGAATGTGCATAAAAATTTGATGAAGGGCGCATCGCCCATTGTAGATTGCGGCGTGCATTATGTCGATGTCATGTGCCAGATGACAGGCTCTAAACCTGTTAGCGTATCGGCTATTGGCGCAAGGCTTACGGATGAAATTGCCGAGGGGCAAATAAATTATGGACAGTTGCAGGTTAAATTTGCCGACGGCTCTGTTGGCTGGTATGAAGCGGGTTGGGGTCCTATGGCGTCTCAAAAGGCTTTCTTTATAAAAGATGTTTGGGGTCCAAAAGGTTCGGTTACAATAGATGCTCAAAATGCGTCAAAAGAAGGCAAGAGCGATGATGTTGACTCGCACACAAAAACCCAGCAGCTTCGCATACACTACGCTCAGCAAGATTCAAATAATGAATTTGTAAAAGCCGATGAATGGGTGGCTACGGAAGATGAGCCAGACCACAACGGTCTTTGTCAGCGTGAACAGGAATTTTTGTTGGATGCAATTTTAAACAACAAAGATATTTCCGAACACATGAACGCCGCCATAGAAAGTTTGCGCGTGGTGCTTGCCGCAGACGAATCTGCAAAAACAGGCAAGATGATAAATTTTTAATCACAAAATAATTTAGTTTTTAATTAAAATTTGAATTTTAAAAAAATATTTTTCTTAAAACTAAGCCCGAGTAATCGGGCTTTTTTCTTTTGTAACTTAAAGCGTTTTTTGTTGATTATATAATATGTCTCAGTAAGCTTATCTAAGAGAAAATTTATGAAACTTGTTAAAAATTCTAAACGTACAAAAAGGGCTTTTACTCTTTTTGAAATTTTGATTGTAATTGCCCTAATGGCGCTCTTGGTAGCCTTTGTTGTAAGCAATATGGGTGCTATATTTAAGGGCGGGCAGGTAAGCCTTGCGGAATCTACGGTAAAGGCATCTTTTGATGCTCCTTTGATGGCATACAAAATTGCCGTCGGGAAATTCCCCACCACAGAACAAGGCTTGAAAGCCTTGGTAATTGCCCCAGAAGGTGCGGGGACAAAATGGAAAGGTCCATATATTAAAGAGCTGCCCACAGACCCTTGGGGCAATCAGTATCAATATATGTGCCCTGGAAAATTCAACAAAGACTCTTACGATATTTGGTCTTTCGGGCCCGACGGCATAGTCAGCGACGATGATATTGGTAATTGGAATATGAACGCAGCAAGTGCAAAATAACTTAAAGTGCAAAAGGGCGTTCACCCTCTTTGAGATATTGGCGGTTTTGGCGCTGGTTGCGCTTTTATCCGTCTTAACCTTGGTGGATTTTTCCTTTTTAGACAAGGTGGAATCTAGACCTGCAAACAAGCAATTAACCTCTTTAATTAAGCGTGCACAGGCAGAGGCTATCAGCACTTCCACTGAAGTCGCAATTTTTTACGACAAGGCTTTGGATACGCTTTTTTTGAAAGATTATAAAACTTCAAAAGATATTTTTAAACTTCCACTTTCAAAGGACGATATACAAAGAACGGCGGTAAACAGAAATATAACCTTTAAGCCAGTCTATCCTGAGTCTATCAACACTTATGTTTCCGACATAAATAGGGTGGAGTTTCTGCGTTCTTTACGGTTTTATCCGGATGGGACTTCGGTGAGGGCATTGATATTGATTGAAGAATTCGGCAAGACAGAAACTTATTATCTAGACAGTTTTGCTTCTGTACCCGTTGAACAAAATGCAAAGTGATATGAAAAAAAACCAGAGAGGATTTACGCTTATTGAGTGTCTGGTTGCTTTAATGCTTTTTGCGGCGGCTTCTGTAACTTTTTGCACTGCCGCATACAACTGTATATCCGTTTTGGACAAAATGAATAAAGAGCCTGATATGGAAGTTTTAAAAGGCTATGTAAAGCTCAATATCACCCTCACGGCAGAGCGCACCGTGCTTGAAGATGGTCTTGATTTTGACGGATTCAATAATGACACAATTACCGTAAAGGCGGAAATAGAGCCCACAAAAATTGTCAATTTATTCCACATAAAATTTGAGGTAGATTATAATGAAGTAAATTATTCCGATGAGATGTTTTTAGTGCGCCCCACATGGTATGAAGATTCCGCAGACAGAGACGAACTTTTGGAAGACAGAAAGCAGTTTCTGGAAGAAAAACGCATGCAGGAGGCAAAGATGTAATATGAGTTATTCTCAAACATCTAATTTCGGAAAAAATACTAAAGTTTGCGCCTCAAACCTTCGGGCATTCACGCTTGTAGAGGTCTTGCTTGCGATGAGCATTGCGGGCATTGTCATGACATCCATTGTGGCAATACTTTTCAATATGGTAAAACTTATGGACGCTTTTGAGACTGAAAACACTTTTCAATCTCACGTCGATAAAGTTGAAACTTTTCTAAACGGAATAATTTTAACCTCATCATTTCCGTCTGACGCCGATGAAGGGCTGATTGGCAAAGTCTTTGCGGTTACCGATTTGGTGCGCCTAAGCCACTTGCCCGATGAAACCGATGTTGATGATTTACGCATTTGTTTTGGCGTAGAAAATGATCATCCATTCTTTCTGTCCAGAAACGGAATGTCGGCGGAAAAATTTTGCTGGCTGAATTTCAAAGAGGGTGAAGGACTCTCAATAATTTGGTGTTTCGCAAAGGAAGATGAAAATATTTTCGCCTTAGAGCGTCCGTTGTTTCAAAGCGTCGTATCGCCTTATATAACCTCAGTAACGTACTTTTATAAATATGAAGAAGGCGGCTTTAAAGAAGAAGATAGAATCGCCACTGGCAGCGATGCTTCGGCGCAATTACCCGTGTACATTAAGTTGCGTTTTGAAAATGGTGATGAAATTCTGGAAAGGGTTGTATTGTTAAATACGTCTATAGACAGCGCAATTTACAATCCTGAAAGTTCCTCATCAAGCACAAAGAACTCTAGCAGTTCGGGCGGGGCAAGCAGAGATGGCGGCGGAAATTCAGGAGATGCTTCAGGCGGCAGAGGCGGCGGCGGCAGGGCGGGAGGCGCAAAATCAAAATGAAAAAAAACGCCTCGGTATTGTTATTTGTCTTGGGTATGATTGTCATACTTGGTTTTGTGATGACGCAAATATTTCAGTATGCGCAAATAGAACTTAAATCTAGGGCAACGGTATCTGCAGATTATGTCTTGCGTTCCGACGCTTATGACGCCCTGTATGCCGTGATTGCAGAGCTTGAAGAATATAGAGAAATTGACGGCGGTCTATATTCAAAACTTCAAGGTTGGGGTGAGTGTTTTTCATCAGGCAGAGTTGTTTTGCCAAGCGAAACTACGGTCAGCGTAAATGTAGAAGACGTAACAGGGAAACTCTCTTTGCCCAATATGCGCAATGATGATTTAATTAAGCTTTTTGAATACATCGACATACCTTCTCAAGACGCAATAAAACTTGCCGAATGTTTTAAAGACTGGACTGACACCGGCGACGAACCATCCTTAAACGGGGCTGAAAAAGACGATTACGCAATAGGTGCGCCGACACCTCCAAACAGGTTCATAAAGAGTTTCAACGAATTGTTGTTTATCAAAAATTTCCCCGAATATTTTGCAGATGAAAATGGAAACCCCAACGACTTGTATCGACGCTTTACCGGGCTTGTAAGTTTGGATACTTTTAGAGATATAAACATTAATTCGGTCAATGAAGACGTGCTTGGTTTCATTCTTTATAAGGATGACAAAGAGTTTGATCAAAAAGCGTTTAATGCAATAAGGGGTATAGGCGTGCCTCTAACAGACAATATTACTTGGGTTAAAAATCTTACAGAGCTAAATAATAGAGGGGTGTTTTTGCCCGTCCAAAACATGGTTTGCGAAAGTTCTAGAGTTAAAATAGAAATACTAATTATTAGAGGAATGGCGGAATATAAGCTTACGGCGATATATGGCTCTGCAAGCAAGGCAAACGCCGCTTCTTCACGGCAAAGCACCCGTTCTCAGAGAGGGGCTGACGAAGGTACGGATGTTGGTGCGTCAACTATTTTCGGTAGAGTTGTGCAAATCTACGAAAAAACAAATGCAAATAAATGAAAAATTTTATGGCAATCTTGAACTTTTACGATTAACTTTTGTTGAATATATTATACATGAATCCAGATTCTGACAACAGTTTCCTATTTCTTCCCGATGATGCGTTTTTTGTGAAAATATTGGACGCATCAAAAGAACTGAATGACGCCGATTGTAAAAGTTTGGCGGAGGCTTTTTTGGAATCTGCCAGCCCGCTTTCAGTAGAGTATTTGAGTTGGGGCTTTGTGCGCAAATCTTCAAAAATTGTGCTTTATGCGGCATCTACGGATAGACTGCTGAAAATCTTGCCCGAACAAGATATTTATAAGACGGCAAATTTTGCCTGTCCTGCACTATCAATTTTGGCACTAGGGGTTGGTACTGAGCGTGATGCAATAGCAAAGTTCAATCAAAATTTTGTGGCAATAAAGTTTGAAAATGCGGAAATCAAAAGCTTGTCAATCTTCACTTCAGACCCTTCAAAGTCTGACGATGACAATCTAACGGAATTTCTGAATGCTGAAAAAATCGCCCTAGGCGCTTATGATATCTATGACATAGTATCCGTAAAAGAAACATTTTCAAAATTGCGTTTTGAGATTAAAAACAACACAAAAAATGAGGTAATCCAACTTAAATTGCCATTGCTCTCTTTTCGCAAAAATTCAGATGTACGTACGCAAGATATTTTGAAATCGGCGGCTAAACGCAGGCTTAACGGGCTTTTGGCAAACGGCGGCATTTTTGCGATACTTCTATTTTTCTTATTTTTACTTGTTTGGCAGTCAAAAGTTTTTCTGGACAAATTTAATGTGTCTAAGCTTGAAGAAGAACTGCTCACGCTTTCACCCGCTTCTCAAAAAATTTTAGAAATGAATGAGCAGTTAAATTATTTGAATTCATTTTCAAAAGAAGCGCTCTTTAATGTGCGTTTGTTGGCCATAGTAAATCAATATAGACCAAAAGATGTTGTGTTTTCCAAATCTTTGGCGAATACATCAAACGCTCTAGACATTGAGGGGGTAGCCCAAAGCATAGACAGTGTAAATGTCTATCAAGAAGCTTTGCTTGCAGACCCTTTTATTGCAGATGCTGAAATGAATATTTTAAATTCTAAATCCGGCGCAACTCGGTTTCGTCTGAAACTTAAATTCAATTTTTAATTACACCAATGCTGACAAAAATTAAAAATTTTTATGCAAAGCGCAAAAGGCGTGAAAAAATCATACTTTGGGTTTTCATATTGGTTCTTTTGGGCATTTGGTATTCTGAACTTGTAAAGGCCGGCAACCACGTCTCTACCCAACTTGTTGAACTAAGCGGTAAAAAATCTGTGGCGGAAACCGTGTTGTCTCAAAAAGAATCCATAATAAACTCTCTTGAAAACGCCAAAAAAAATCTGGATGTAACAAAAACACTGCCGTCCAAAGATTTTCTTAAGAGCGTTGAAGAATTTGCAAAGGCCAGTGGCATTAGCTATGAAATCTCATCCCTATCCACTGTATCTTTGGATAAAACCAAAATACATTCTGTAAAGTTGTATGCCCAAAAATCGGATATGGAAAAATTGATTATTTTTGAAAAATCTGTGCACGAGCGTTCGCCATATATTACTATGCAGGAAGCATCTTTTAATTCAGACGATAAAGGTCTGATAACAGCCAGATATACTTTGTCTTCATTTGAATTTATAACCCAAAATTGATTATGTGGAAAATATTTATAATCTTAATTTGCGCACTCGGCGCTAAAATAATTTTTGCCCAAGAACAGGCAAAGCCAAGCACGCCTCCGCCACCTCAGCAGCCCGCACAGCCGGTGCCCGCACAACCGCAGCCGCCGATTGCCAATACGGCAATACAGCATTCTGCTGTTGTAGAAACAAGTTCTGAAGGCGCACCTACGCAAGAGCAGGTCAGGGCAATGATAGAAGAACAAAACGTGCGTCCAATAGGTAAAGACGCTGCAAATCCTCAGCAGAGCGACGATATGCAAGGGCCCTTCTTTTTCGTGGATGAATCTCCCATCCAAGTAATCAGGATTCTTGAAATTTTGTCCGACAAAACCGTTTTGCAGCCACCTACAATTCCTGCGGTTAAAATCAATTTTGCAACAAAAAACAAAATGACAAGGGCGGAAGCAATACAGGCAATGGAAGCATTGCTCAGCATCAACGGCATAGCTATAATACCTCTCAATGAAAAGTTTTTGAAAGCCGTGCCAACTTTGGGTGTGAATGCTCAAACCCCCCAGTTTTTGAAGGAAGACCCTTTAACATTACCGGCAAGCATAAACTTTTACACTAAGCTTTTTGAATTTCAATACATGGATGTTGAAACAATGCAGCCCAAACTTATGAACTTCATGAGCCCTCCAGGCACTTCTTTGATTGAAATTTTTCCACGCAACAATTCCATTCTGGTTACTGATACCCTGATGAATTTGCAGCGAATGCAACTTTTGATTACAAAATTGGATGTCCCTGCAGAAATCAGGGAAGACATAGAATTTGTACAACTTAAAAACACCTCTGCGGAAGACTTGAAAGCACGCCTGACGGCAATGCAGGGCGACGGTATGAAAAAATATTTTGAAAAAACGGTGATAGAAATAGATTCTCGCACCAATCAAGTCATAGTGATTACAAACAAGGGAAATCTGCCTTACATTAAAAAATTTATCGAAGGTTTTGATATTGAAGCGGAACCCCTTTTGAAAAGTACCGTGCACTATATAAAACATAGCGAGGCTTCAAAAGTGGTTAGTGTTGTGCAAAACATAATTTCAGGACAACAACAAAGCAAGGCTGCGGCAACTAAGAATAGGGCGGCAAATACACAAGTAAAAGCCGCACAGCCACCAGCCACGCCCAATCAACCCAAGGCTGCTAAAAGAGAACCCGAAACGGGTATGCAATTTAGCGAATACGTAACCGTTGTCGCCGATGAGTGGAGCAATTCAATAGTCGCATACGGTACGCCCACAGACCTCAAGCAAATTACGGACATAATTGAACGCATTGATATACAACTATTACAGGTTAAAATTGATGTTATTATTACTGAAGTTACTTTAACGGACGGTCAAGTTTCAGGTTTGAGCACATTTGGTTTGGGCTACAATTTGACGGGGGATTATCCTGATGCTCCTGGCTTTTCCGGATCTACAAAAACTTACGGTCTCGGCACAAAAGATGTTTCTGCATTTTCTTTGGCGGCAAATGAAAGCAGTTTTTCAATGGTATTTAATGTGGCTAAAGAAAATCAGAATGTAAAGGTACTATCTTCGCCGACTATCGTAACTTCGCACAATCATGAAGCAACCGTAAGCGTTGGACAGCAATATCCGAGGATTACCGGTTCAACTTCCGATGTTGTTAATCCAAATTCAACCCGTACAACTATTGAACAGGGCAAAGTCGGTATAGATTTGGTTGTTACGCCCAGAATCGGTGAAAACGGGGTCGTGCAGATGGAAATTAAACAGACTGTAAGCACTATTGTAAGTTACACTGAAATCGACGGCAATCAACAGCCCATAATTGGCAATAGAGAAGCTCAAAGCTATATCAGCGTCTCAACGGGAGACACCATAGTTTTAGCAGGATTGCAGCAAATTGATATTTCTGAAGTAAATGGCAAAGTTTGGCTATTGGGAGATTTGCCTTTGATTGGCCATCTTTTCAACCCCTCAAAGGCTGATAACACTAGGCGTGAATTGGTCATGTTTATCAAGCCCACAATAATTAAAAGCTCTAGAATTGCAGACATTTTGGCCGATAAACAAATGGATACGTCTTTAGTCGGCGAAGAAGTTAAGGATTATTTTGAAGACGGCAAATTCTATTCTCGAGACCAAGTTAAAGCAAAAGAAAAAGAGTTTGAGGACAACAGGTTTTATAATAAAATTTACAAAGACCCAGTGGGTTTCATATTGCCTCCTAAAGATAAATTCACAACTGAGGAGGAAGCAAAGCGCCTGAAAGCTTACGATGAAGCCAATAAAAAAGCGGCTCAAAAGGCTGCGAATGATTCTGAAAAACTGATACAATCTTCTGAAAACATTTCTGAAGGCAACTCTGAAATCAAAGATGATGGTGCTTCTGAAAAGGCTGTACAAAAGTCCATAATCAAATCTAATTCACCCAAAAGATAATGTACTTATTAAGACACATATTATATTTTTCTTTTTTGTGCATAGCGCTAAATGCCTTTGCCGATGATGAGTTTTTGTTTGAATCTTTAAAAGTAAATAATCCTTTCAAGCCCCTTGAAACTGCTGGCAATACTGTTCAAAAAAATATAGAACACGAAGATATGCAATTTCAAGGCGTGGCTTTTGTGGAAGGTAAATGGATTTTCAGTATTTTGAATGTAAAGGAAAAAAAGTCTAACTGGATAGCTTTGGGTGAATCTAAACAGGGCATAATGGCTGAATCTTATGATTCTGAGACGCAAACTTTAAATCTGAATATTTCTGGCACAACCTATTCTTTGCCTATTAAAACTCGGGATATACCCGTGGCGTCTCGTCAAGCTGCAAACAAATCAGGAGGGGATTTCACTTCAGGCAATATGCCACCACCACCTGAGGGCGGTTTTGGTCCGGGTTTTAGACACGCAAGCGCTTCGGGAGGTTTTAGACGTTTAAGTTTGGAAGAACGCCAAAAGATAGTTAACGACTATCAGGCGCGTCTTAAGTCTGAGGCAACCATGAAAGAAAATGCCGCACGAGAAAAAGAAAACAAAGCTTTAAAAGACAAAAAGCCGGATAAAAAGAAATAATTTCTATGCAAGACAACACTCAAAGCATACTTGATGCGCTTTTAAAATCTTTAGATAAGCCCCTCGACGCCGAATCTACAGAGGCGCTTAAATTTGCCGAACGCAATTTAAGGCCGATTTTATTTCTGGAAAAATCTCAAATTTCCGAAACCGATCTTGCTGACAGACTCTCTGTAATCTCAAAGCTTGAAGTGTTAAAAAGTTTTGAAATTTTAGAAAACGCCCAAAAGTCTTTGCCGATTAAATTAATTAATGAATATCAGGCTTTGCCAATTTCAGAAACTTTAGATGAAATAACTTTGGTTTCTTCTTGGCCGCCAGATTCGGATATGTTCAAGTGGGTTAAGTCTATCACAGGCAAAGATTCACTCTGGAAACTCGCCCCTGCGATAAAAGTTTCTGAGGCTATTTCTGAAAAATTCGGCGTTGGTGCGGGCAGCCTTTCAGAAGAAGGCATGGAAGATTTTTCTTCTGAAAACATTGACGACGTAGAAGAAGATGAAAATGCCGCAATCATAAAATTTGTAAATGAAATCATCACAAGGGCGATGAGCGACAGGGCTACCGACATTCATATTGAGCCCCAACGAGATTCCTTAAATATCAGGTATAGAATAGACGGCAACCTTGTGCCAGTGCGTGTCCCTGATAATCTTCTTAAATATAAAGACGCCATAATTTCACGCATTAAAATCATGGCTAGGCTTAACATTTCTGAAAAGCGCCGCCCGCAAGACGGTCGCATTGGTTTTACCATGAAAAGCGGGCAGGAGATTGATATTCGCATATCTTCTTTGCCCACGATGTATGGCGAGAGTATTTCTTTGCGTTTGTTGAGTAAAAAATCTCAGCCGGTGGGCATTGAAGAATTGGGTTTTTTGCCAGACGATGCTGAAAAAATTTCAAAGCCGCTAATGCGTCCGCACGGTATCATACTGGTTACAGGGCCCACGGGTTCAGGCAAATCTACAACGCTTACGGCTTTTATCCGCAGATTGCGCTCGCCAGAGGTGCGCATTATTACAGTTGAAGACCCTGTGGAATATGAGGTTGAGGGTGTCAATCAAACGCAAGTTCATCCTGAAATTGGGCTGACATTTTCTTCCGTCTTGCGCTCTGTTTTGCGTCAAGACCCGGATGTTATAATGGTGGGTGAAATTAGAGATAGGGAAACTGCCGATATCGCAATCAGGGCGTCTTTGACGGGCCATTTGGTGCTCAGCACTTTGCACACCAACGATGCAGCCGGTGCGCTCACCAGACTCATCGACATGGATATTGAGCCATTCCTCATAGCGTCCAGCGTTGAAATGATTTTGGCGCAACGTTTGGTGCGCAAACTATGCTTTTGCAAAACTTTGGCAGATTATGACATTACGTATCTTACAAGTTGTATTTCATCTTTGGGCATAGACCACTCTGAATTGGCGCTTTCCGACGGAATTTGCAAGCCTGTGGGCTGTCAAAATTGCAGGGGCATTGGTTATTACGGTCGCCTTGGCATATTTGAAATTTTGCTCGCAAATGACGATATTCATGAAGCAATTTTAACACGCAAAACCGCACGTGAAATCAGGGATATCGCAATACAAAAACACAATATGCGCACTTTGCAAAGTTGCGGGTGGGAGCTTCTTAAACTCGGTAAAACGGGGCTTGAGGAGATAATGCACTACGCATCCATTATGGAAGAATAGTATGGCGGGATTTTCATACAAAGCTCTTTCTGAAAATGGAAGCCTTGAGACGGGCACTTTGGATGCTCTCGACAAAAAAGAAGCCGTCTTAAAGCTCAAGAAGCGTGGGCTAAATGTGGTAAATATAAAATTTTTGGGTGAGGCTAGGGCTGCGGAAAGTTCATCCCAAAAAATCAAAGGCGGTGAAGCTGTCGCCCTGCAATTTTTCAGAAAGCTGCATCAGCTCTGTAAAGCGGGCACGCCGGTTGGCGACGCTTTAAAAGGTTTAAGTTTGCGCTCATTAAATAAAAATATGTTGGCGCTATCTAAAGAGCTTTACAAATCTTTGAGCGAGGGTAAGTCTTTGGCGTCTTCTTTGGAATCTTTTCCGGACATCTTTGAAGGCTCTATAATTCACCTTGTAGAGGCTGGTGAAAGCACGGCAAACTTGGTATCGGTATTTGAAAATATAATAGATTATCTTGAAAACAGAAGGGTGCTTAGGAAAAAAGTTATCTCGGCTTTGATCTATCCTGCAATACTTTTTACCGTTGCTTTTGCGGTTGTATTACTTTTTTTATTTGTGCTTTTGCCGCAGGTTGAAAACATGATGAAAAACCTCGGCGGAGAGCTCAATTTGCCTGTGAAGATTTTGATTTTTTTGGGCGACGCAATGATTTACGGCGGCCCTGTTTTCATAGCGCTTATTGTAATTTCATTTTTTGGAATTATGCAAATACGCTCCAAACCAAAAGGGCTTATTGCCACGGACAGGTTTTTCCTTAAATTGCCCATATTTGGCAATATAGCCTTTGATAGCGATATTTGCAGGCTTTCAAACCTAATATCCACGCTTTTTGAATCTGGCGTCAACACCACAGAAACAATGCGTCTAACTGAAAAATCTATCAAAAATGCGGATATCCGTATGAGATTTTCTCAATGTAAAACCGCAATTAACGACGGCGCAGCAGTTGCAACATCTTTCAAAAAATTCGGGATTTTGAATGATGACGATATTGATATTGTTTCTGTGGGCGATAAAACCGGCAATCTGATTGAAGGCTTTGCACAGATACGCAATATGCATATGGAGTCTTTGGGCGCACGCATAAAAAACGCAATAGCGGTTCTTTCAGCCTCGGCGCTTTTAAGCGCATTTACGCTGGTATTCTTGGTTGCTTTAGGGATAATTTCGGCGGTCTTGGGTTTGAGTCAAAATTTAATTAAGTAATTTATGAAATATTTACGCATAGTGTTAGTTCTTATAATTGCGGTTTCTCAAAATTTGTTTTCTCAAATAAATGATGCAGAACTTTATCCTATCACCGAAGAAAGCAAGCCGCGTGATGGCGTAAATTATGGGGAGATTATCAAGGCTGAATTTTCAGACTCTAAAATTTTCCCTGGCACTAAGAGACGCATAGATGTGTTTGTACCTGCCGATTACGACGGCAAGACGCCTGTGTGTATTTGCATAAAGCAAGACAATTTGGGTTATAATATACAACAAGTTTTTACGCATCTAATTAAATCTAAAGAGATACCAATGATGATTGCCGTAGGTATTGCCTTTGGTTCTGTCGAAGGCGCTTTTGACCCAGAATCCCCAAGAAATAATAGAACATTTGAGTACGATACGCCCTCAGGCAAATATGCCGATTTTATCTTGAAAGAAGTTTTGCCATTTATTGAAACTCTTAAAACTAAAGACGGCAGGGCTATAGTTCTCTCTAAAGACGGAAACGACAGGATGATTATGGGCGCAAGTTCAGGCGCTGCCGCCGCATTTAGCGCAGCTTGGTACTATCCGCAAGAGTTTCCAAGAGTGTACAGCGTAATTGGTTCTTTTACGGGTTTAAGAGGTTCTTACGAGTATTCGTCATTGCTTCACAAGGTTGAGACAAAGCCATTGCGCCTCTTTTTACAAAGCGGGGAAAATGACATGTGGACATCATTCGGAGATTGGTGGGCTGCCAACAATGCAATGGTAAGGGCGTTAGATTTTGCCGGTTATGATTACGCTTTTGAATTTGGCAAAGGTACGCACAACGGGGCGCACGGCATACAACTCTTGCCAAAAGCAATGCGGTTTTTATGGAAAGATTATCCTGCAAAAATTTCTCCTTTAAGAGAAAGCCGCAACACTTTTTTGAGAACATATTTGATAAAGGATGAGCCTTTTAAAATGTTCTCAGATACGTCTAAAATAGAGGGTTTAACCTCTGCTTCAAAAGACAAGGTATTTGCTTATGATTCTGAAAATACATATTTGCTGGAAACGCAAAATTCTACTCTTAAAAAAATATGCGAAGGCAAAATTTTGGCTTCGGGCATAAACGAAGTTTGCCTCATTGCGAAAAGTAATGGCGAGCTTTTTACAGCCAAAAGCGGTGCGTCCGGTTATGAAGTTATAAAAAAAGTTGAACAAAAAATTTTTGCAAAATCTGCCATTGCCCTAAAAAATGGAGAATTTTTTGTGAGTGCCAGCGACTCATTAAATGCGGAGGTTGATAAGCTCTGGAAGCTTGACGCAAACGCAAATCTAAAACTTTTAGATTCAAATTTAAAAGGCGCTTTTGCCATTTCAATAAGCGCAAATGAAAACTGGCTGAATCTTTTTGAAATGGGCGCTAGACGTGGATACAGCTACAAGATAGAAAAGGATTACACTCTAAATTTTAAGCAGGAATTTTTCCATCTACACACTCCGCAAGAGTATGATTTGCCACTTCCTTCGGCTTCAGTTTGTGATAAAAATGGTTTAACTTATGTTGCTGCGGCGTACGGCATTTTGGTATGCGACTACAACGGCAGAACTTGTGCAATACTCCCTATGCCAAACAATGAAAGGGCAATAAGCCTTGTATTCGGCGGAGAAAAAAATTCAACGCTCTTTGTGCTTACCGAAAGCGGCAAGATTTACTCAAGAGTTTTGAAAACTTCAGGGGCTTCAGTATTTAAGCCGTTGCCCAAAATAAGAGTTAGCGCAGGTTGATTTGCGCAACCTATTCAAGTGGCATTAATGGCTCTAAAATGGCTTGCGCATATACTCTGATAAGGAAATCGTTAGGGTGGTTTACGTGGTTGCCTGTGGTGTCTGAATATTTTTTGTGTCTAAGTATTTCAGAATGGGCATTCCAAATATCGGCTATAAAAACACCGCTCGATTCAAATTTCTTCAACTCTGCGGCGTAATTCTCATGGGGCACAAGCCTGCGCCAATCAGGGTTTGGAAGCATGAGGGCTACCAATATAAATTCCGCATCCGGATTTTTATCTCTGATTTTTTCCATCACAAACTTTGCCTTTGCATAATGTTCTTGAGGAGTATCTGAGCCGTTCATTCCGAAAGCTATGATAACAAGATTCGGGTTTTCAGGGGCGACGAGTGCATCTACATGTTTTTCTCCCCATGAAAATGTTGCTCCAGACAAAGCAGTGTTTGAAAATTCAATTTTATCGTTCTTATAATACTTTGTTAAAGCCTCAAAAATAATATCGCCAAAACTTGGCATATACGGCGCTTTTCCGCCCATCCCGCTTGCGTTTGCACCAGCGCTAATACTGTCGCCAAAGAGCGCTATTTTTAAGGGCTCATTATTTTTCAAACGCTCAATAGTTTTAGGGAGCTTTTTTGAGTCAAAATTTTCAGCAAATTTATATCCATTCCAATTTTCCCCACTATGCTCATAAGTAACAAAAACTTGATGTTCATGAAACCATGTACCTTCAGGGGAAATTGCAAATCTTTTTAATTTGGGGAATTTAAAAAGACGCATATCGGAAGCGTCTTCGGTTTTTCTGAATACAAAATCATATTTGAAGTTTGGCATAGCCGAATCTGGAAGCGCTCTGATTTTATTTCCGACAATTTCATAATCTTTCCCGCTCACATATTCTTTATCTAATGCACTATTGCGAACGCTCATAATTTTTGTTGGCGTGAAAATTAAAGAGGCTTCGGCACAGCCGCCAGATTCAGGCTCTATTAAAAACACTGACTCATTTGTCATTTTACCCGCCTTCCAAATGGGGCGCAGATATTCATTTAAAACAAAAGGCCTTTCAGCTTCGTCAACCAGCGACAAACAGATGCCTTGCTTTATGCCAAAAGGGCGCTGTGTATTTGGCAAACCACGGACTTCCAGATTGAATGAAATTTGTTTTTTACCAGCTTTAAGCGCCTCATTTACATATTGAGTTACAATCAACCTTACCGCAGTTTCCTCCGGTCTCGAATTTATAATTCCGGAAGCGGCGATTTTCCCATCCACAGTTGCGTATAGACAACTTGAAAGACCCTCTTCAAAATTTTTAACCCAAACATTTAAAGCAGCCCCCGCAGTCTGCGTTTTTGTGAAGCAAGAAATATCAAATACCACCGCAACGCTGCCAGATTTATTTGGGTCTATATTTTTGGATACCAAATACAAATCGTCATTTTTTAGCGTGCCTACGATGGATGTAGGATTAATAAAAACTTCTTTTGCAGAAAGAAAAAGTGCGCCAAAAAGCGCACTTAAGAAAATTAACAAAAACTTTTTCATCTACATATTAGTATTCAAGAGGCATCAAATTTGCAAGTATGCATTGGGCGTAAATCCTGAGCATATAGTCATTGGGGTGGTTCACATGGTTACCCGTGGTGTCCAGATATTTTTTAGACCTCAAAACTTCAGTGTGTGCGCCAAAAACGTCGGCAGTTGCAATACCGGTTTTCTTGAAACCTTCATGCACGGCGGGATAATAGCAATAAGGCTCGAGCGTGCCTCTTAACTGAACATTTTTTTGCATAGGAGACACCAAAATAAACTCCATATTTGGGTTGCCTTTTTTTGCCCTATCCATGATTTCCAAAATCTTTTGACCGTGTATGTCAGGAGGGTTTGAATGGTTCATGCCAAATGCAACAATAACCAAATCAGGCTTTTCATTGGCTACCAAATGTTCGGCATGGTTTACACCCCAATCTACCGTTGCGCCGCCCCTTGAAGCATTGATAAATTGAATGTTCGGATTTTTGTAATAGTCTTTCAAAGCCCTTGCAACAAGGTCTCCAAAACCCGGCATGTATGGTCTTTCAGAAACTTTACCGCTACTGTTCGCGCCGGTACTTATGCTGTCTCCAAACAATATTATTTTTACAGGCATACCAGATTTCAAAAGTTTAAGCGTGCTGGGCAAGAGTGTTTCATCAAATTTCTCCCCAAACTTTGCGCCTTTCCAACCTTCGCCGTTGTGGGTGTATGTTACATTCACCTGATTACGATTAAACCAGTTGCCTTCATCGGTTATTGCAAATCTTTTAATTGGCGTGAAATTAAAGAGCTTCATGGGTTGATTATCTTTAGTTTTTGGGAAAACCTGATCATAAGTAAATACAGGCATTCTGGTTTTAGGCGTGGCGATTATTCTGTTGCCTCTAATTATAAAGTCTTTGCCTTCTTCATAAGTTTCGTTGAGATTCCCGTTGCGCACACTCAATATCTTTGTGGGTTTAAATAAGAGTGTGGCTTCAGCTTCCGCAGCCTCACCGCCATCTGGTTGTTCTGCAGGAGTCATCATAAATGCAGCTTCATTGGTCATCTTGCCTGCTTTCCAGATTGGGCGTATGTACTCAACAAGGTTGTAAGGTTCTACAACTTCCGCAACTATTGCCAAAGTTGGCAATGGTTCGTCAATTTGATATTGGCGAGTTTTGCCAGCAATGCCGCTAAAACTCAAAACCAGATTGATTTTGCCATCGCCGACCTTGAGAGCGTCATTTACGGCGTCTGTTACAAACAAAGTTATGTCTGGCGGGTTTGTGCTTTGACTAAGCACGCATGAGCCCACAAGTTTGCCTTTGTAGTGCACAAGCACTGTTGAAAAAAGTTTGTCAGCGCCGGCAGCACCCACGTTTTTGCCGCTTAATCTCAGTGCGGCATGCGCCGTCTGATGCAATGGAAACCTTGAGATATCATAGGTAAGCGTAATTTTGCTTTTGCCGTTTTCTCCGACATCGTTTTTAAGTATGTAGGCGTTTTGAGTGGGCTTGCAGTCTGCATCCACTTCGACAGGTTTAAGCGCCAGCTCTTGCGCCGATGTGTTATTTGCCCAGACAGAAAGTGCTGCAATAAACAGCAATCCGCTTAATAATACTTTAAAAAATTTCATAATATTAAATATGTTTTTGTTGAATTGTTAAGGCTGTTCATTTTTACCCTTAAAGTCAAATAAACTTTAACTAATGAGCCTATTAACTACTTAGATTTTATAAGATAAGTTTTACTTTCAAACGCAGGCTTAGATTCTTCTTCAACTTTTACTTTGAAAGATAAATCAAAATCTTGCGCTACGGGATATACGGAAAATTCATAAGGAAATTTGTCGCAAACAATGCTTTCCTTCCCGTTTATTAGAAGCGTTACCTTTGCTCTTATTAGATTTGCTGTGGGCAAAATTACATACAATGCGTCTTTGCCAAACGGGCCTCTTATTCTGTAAGCGTGCAGTTCTTTCCAAACTGCATTATGTAAATTTCTATCGTGTATTTGAGATTCCGCAGGCAAGGGCGGCTGCGAAAAATCTACATCGAATTTTGCCGCCGGAATTTTAACCGCAATTAGACCCAAGGCGGGAATAGATATTTGCGTGTCGGGGTTGATTTTTTTATTATAAAGTTTAACGCCCTTATTGTCATAAAAGGCGGATTCTTTTGAAAGCTCAACGCCATTGAGAAGTTTTTTTGAAGCATCAAAACTTAATTTGGTTTTTATATCAGTAGCGGAATCATTCATGAGCATTGCCCAAATTCCGTCTGCGGCTCTTGCCGTCATTACGCTTACTTTTGGAGTGTCTGCCGAGATTGCGCCAAGATTCAAAATAGGCCGCACGTTTTTGTCGTCAAAAACTTTGCCACACAGCCCAAAAATTCTGTCGGTAAACCAAACGTACCCTTGTTGCCGCAAGAATGGGAATTTAATTTTATTTTGCGTGCGCTCCTCAAGCTGCGCCATCAGATAATCGTAAGTTTGCGCAAAATGGCAGGGGGCGTGGTGATAGTAAAATGTTGTTATGTCAGGCCCTTTGTACGGATATTGAGGATCATGCATGACATCCGTATAATTGCGTATATAGTAGCCCAAAAAGTTTGCGTATCTGCCTATGATTGTGTGGCGGGAAAATTTATTCAAGATATCCGTTTTTGTATATTGGTAAACTTTAAGCATTTCCGGCGCCCAAGAAGGCATGAGTATGTTGCGATAATTGAGACGGCTTGAAAGGTAGGTGGAGGGTTGTTCTATACCAAGCCCAACTCTGGAAACCAGCATAGCTGGAACGGTTTTTTCTTTGATAGGATAAAGGTATTTAAAGTCTTCTTCTTTATAGCCCGCATTTGGCGCTAGTTTTGCAACTTTATCCCTCGTTTCAAAATAACCCATTCTGTATCGCTTATCGCCTTTCCACCAGACCGTATGCACGCCTTCGGCAATATTCCCTTTATTGATTTGAACATTCCCTTTGGGTGCAATCGGATAATTCCAAAGTGCGCTTAAAGTATGAAAAGCGCCTTGCTTTGCGTAATTCAGATACTTTTCATCCTGTGTTACTTCATACAAATCTACCAGATACCACCAATAAGGATAATAAGTTACATTTACAAATTCCCTGTATGTGTATTCTGATATAAGAGGCGGATGGAATTTTTGCTTCAGCCAATCGTCGCAGGATTTTTTGATTTTCTCCAAAAGTTCCGGATTTGGTTCTACAAGATATAGCCCGAATAAAACCGTCCAATCGGGAAGCTGAGAATAGCGTATTCTGGGATATGGATTTTCCAAAAAGGTTTTAACCCAAGTATTGCCGCCCCCTGAAAGCTTGTCGGCAGACAGGAAAAAGTCCGCACCCCAAGCTGTGGAGGGAACTTCAAGATGTGTAGCATTTGCATCCACAGAATGGTCTTCGCCGACTTTTGGTATAAAATGAAAATATTTGCGACTCAGACAAAATTGCAAAGTTGGCAAAGATATGTTTTTATAATAATCTTCATCATCGCTTAAAACCGCTATTGAAAGCTCCGCAAGAGGGCTGGACTGGGTTGCCATATATTCGCCTTCTACATTCCATCGCCCTTTTAAATGGCTGCTCCAAGCGCCAAAATTTTCATCTTTTAAAAGTGTTGCAATATTGTCGGCCGCCTGCGCCAAAGATGCCGTATAGGGCTCGCGCAGTTCTGAAGCGTTGAATAATTTTTCATTAATTTCTTCATACATGCTTGTCCAATCGCCCAATGTACCCACAACGTAAAAAGACGCCTTGAGCGTTTCTCCAGATTTTTTAAGAGAATTTCTGCCGCCAATGATGGGCGTAAAAATTGCAGGCTGCACCGCACAATTCGGGCTTGAAGTTGAAAAACCATACTTGGAGTTATACATCCTAGACCATTCTTCAAAGGGCAATTCAGCAGGGTCGGCAACCAAAGCGTTAGTGTACGATACATCGTTTATCTTGGTTTCAAGCAATGCCAATGGCTGGCTTGTCAGGGAAATTGGAATCATCTTGGGCATATTCATAAGACGATTCATAGTTAAAAGTGGGGGGATTTCCGCCGCCTCAAAATTAGTTTTTAGGGCGGAGTTAAAACCTAAAAAGCCTATTGAATAAAAACCTTCATTCTTGGCTATTGACTCTATTTCATATTTTAAGATTGCGGAATTCTCTTGCAGGGTAATACGGGCGATTGTGCCGTCTTGATAGGTAAGCAAAACCGAGTTGTCGGATTTTTTTTCAGCTTTTACTGCATACAATAGTGTATTTTTACCCACAGAATACGGATAAAATGGCGTAACATTTATATCGTAGAGCTTGTTTGCAATTTTGATTTTGGGATTAGATTCAGAACTATCCCAACTTAAAAAGTAAGTCGTATCATAAGCCTTAACTTTTTGTTTATAGCTTATAAAGAGTTGTTCTTCATTGAATACAAACACCTTTGAGTCATTCTTAAATTGCGTGCTGCGAACGTATGCGCTTTCCACATTAGGCAGTTTTTTTTCAGTAAAACTTATAATAACTTTGCTATTTTCCAGAGTTACTACGTTTGATTTTTCTATGTCTGAATATTTTGTTGGGGTTGAAAATTCATTGTCGGAAACGACATCTACAATCCTTGGATTCTGGCGTATGGAGGTGCGTTCCGTACCGGTCATAAATTTGCCAACAGGGTTGAAAGATTCAAATTTGGTAAGTATGACAGCGTCGCATCTGGTTGCGCTTGATGAAGGGTTGTCTGCAATAAGGGTTAATATATTGTTGCCTCTATGCGTCGTTATTGAGCCCACCAATTCCCATTCAAAGCCTGCCTTGCCGTGCATACCCGCAGTGCCGTCCAAAATAGTATCGTTGATTTTTACTTTTAACCTGCGAGATTTGGGAGAGTTTTCGTCATGGTCAAAGGCGCTTACCCAAACATAATACTTTCCTGCTTCAGGTATTGATATGACCGTACAAGGAGAGTATTTAGACCTATTTGAAAGCAAAGAACCTTGATTGCCCGTAGGTTTTGAGTGCGTCCAATTTGCCTGAAATTGAAATGTTTCCGCTTCATAAAGAAGGGTGCGCCTGACCTTGTCTGTTTCTTGAGCATAAACAAATGCAAAGATAAAAAAGTATATAGCGAATAAAATTGGTTTTAGTTTCATAAACGGAAAATATGTGAATATTAAAATTAGTTATTAAAATTCGGGCAAGTATAATTTATGTGTGCTTGACTACCAAATCCCCATTATGATTCAATCTGCCGAACTGAAAGGTGTTAATTCAATGAAATTTAAAAAACTTTTTTACATAAATTGTGCGCTGCTTGCCTGCTCGGCATTTGCAGAATCTGTCGATTATTCAAAATTTAGGCGTCAACCTCTTTTGAATGTTGCTGCTGAAAAAACCATACACGTAAAAGATTTTGGCGCAATACCCAACGACGGAAAAAATGATTACATTGCCATACGCAAGGCAATGACAGCCGTCATGCAGAATGGCGGAAACACCAAAGTGGTGTTTGATAAAGGCGTTTATGATATCGAACAAACGCCTGAAGATATAAAAAAGGTTAAGGCATTGATTACACTTTCTGGCATAAACAATGTAGAAGTTGACGGACAGGGTGCAGAGATTATTATGCGCACTCCAAACATAGGCTTTGTCAGTCTTTCCAGTTGCGAAAAAAACATATTTAAAAACTTTGTGGTAGATTATGACCCGACCCCTTGGATTGAAGGCACAATCACGGAACTTTTCCCTTCTGAAAAAGCTTTTAATGTTGAAATTAGGGAATCTTCACCCCTGCCAGAAGCGCCCATATTTGATGCAACAGACTTCGGGTGTCTCTTAGACCCTAAGGTTCCGGGCAGAATTAAATACGATTCGGCAAATCATTTTAGATTTAGTAAAATAGAAAAAATTTCAGGCAGGATTTATAAATTCTTTGTGAATTATCCCGTTAAAGAAGGCGGCGCATTTGCGGTCGGAGACAGGTTTATTTATTTAAGCAGAAACCGTTCAGCATCTCTATGCGGCGTATCGCAGACAAAGGATGTTACATTTCAAAACATAACTTCATACGCAAGCGGCGGCGGTCATTATGTTGGTGCGTGGAATGAAGCTTTAAATGTCTTAAATTGCAAAGCCCTAATCAAAAAAGACAGATGGAAGGGGGGCAATGCAGACTTTGTTCATATGCAAAATGGCAGGGTGGGCCCTTGGGTTGAGGGGTGTCGTATAGAGGGTATCAGCGACGACACTATGGTGATATATTCTAGGCCAATGCTCATCAAAGAAGTTCTGGACGGCGGAAAACGCCTCAAGCTCCGCAAAGCCTCAGATTTTGAGGGGAAACAAAGCATGAAAATTTCACAGCTAGATGTTTTTGTGGGTGAAAAACTGGCGTTTTTAGATACCGATACGGGCGAATACAGAGATATTGTTGAAGTTGAAAGCATAGATACCGACGCCGATAGAACAATCACTCTGAAAACGCCCGCAAAAAATATTGAGGCAATGTCGGCAGGTGCTGTCCCATTGCAGGTTTATAATCTCGATATGACTAGAAATTTTGTTATTAAAGATAATCAATTTAGAGATTCAAGAAGATACGGCATCTATTGGAAAGGCTCTTATGGAATCATAGAAAATAACGACTTTGAGGGCTTGAGCCATGAGGCAATTTCCATACATAACGAAGCCCGTGCGCCAAACGGCCCGACCTGTGTTGACGTGATGATTGTTGGCAACAAAATTAGGGACTGCGGTTTTGAAAAAGGCTATCTCAACAAATATTCTTCTGCAGCAATTTCCATACATTGCGACAACACAAAATATAATATGACGGAATCTGTAAAAAGTCATAAAAATATTCTCATCAAAAATAATGTCGTAGAAAATTGGTGTGAAAGGGCGATATTTGCCAGAAATGTCGAAGGGCTTACGCTTATAAACAATAAAGTTGGAAACCCAAGGCCAAATGTGCCTGCACAAGACAATCCCATCTGCATAGAGCTGTGTTCAAAAGTTAAGCAATAACTTCCCAAAATGTTTAAAAGCGATGCCGTCAAAGCATCGCTTTTTTTGTTGTAATACGGCAAAATTTTAAAGAAGATGTAACTATCACGCTTTGTAATTATCAAATACTAAATATGAAAAAATCTCTATCAATTTTTCTTGCGTTTTTAAGCGCACAAGCCTTTGCCGCAAACATTGGCGCAGGCGACTATTCAATCAAGTTTAACGGCACTGAATTTACAGTCTCCAGAGAAGGCGCTGGAGATTGGGTTTTCAAGCCTGATTTTATAGTTTTTACCACAGATAAAGACCCAAAACCAGTTATGATGCAAATAGAGCTTCCACCAGCTTCCCGTGGGAGAATCGTAACTTGGCTTTCAAAAGTTAAGGAGTTGCATTCTTCTTTAAAACAGCTAAAAACTTCTGAAAGCTCAGGTGGAGACGGCATAGTTGACTCTGAAATCAAAGGCTCTGTCAAGGGCAGGACATCAAACGTTTTTTCTTCTGCGCCGTCAAAAATGGTATCTGCAAACAAAGTTGAGCATAAGGGCAACTCTTATGTATTCAGCTTTCCGGAAGATGAAGACTTTATCCTCAGCGCCGTGTTAAAGCAGAAAGACAAAGCATCTGCGCCGGAACTTACTTTTACTTTAAAAGCAAAAAAAGATTTTTATTATTCTGTGGGTTACGTCGGTGCGCCTGCTTGCAAAGTCGATGAAACTGAAGCGGTATGGCAGCCATTTTATTGGAATTTTAAACGTTTCCCTGAGCTTCCGTATCTTACAATTTCCTATCATTGCACCCAACCCGGCACTTTTTATGTGAAAAATGGAAACGCTTTGGGCGTCTATGCGGACACTTCAGAATTTCCGTTTATGCCTTTGCCAACTTTTGCAAGAAGCACTTTTGGCGTTGCATTGCGCGATTTGTCGGGCCTTGCCAGACCAATGATATTTGCGCCGCTATTGGGTTCGGAACCATCAAAGATGTCCGAAGGCGATACGTACTCCTTTAAAATGCGCCTATTTGCCGCACATGGAGACTTCACAAAAGTTTATGAAACCAGCGCAAAAGAACTCTATAATTATAGGGACATGCGTGAGAACGCTCTGGCAAGCACAAACGAGACTCTGGACAATATGATAGACTTTGGTCTGAGCAAATTTGGCGGTTACCACAAAGACACAAAAGGCTTTGCGTACGATACCGATGTCAAAGGCTCTACCCGCAATGACACGTCAGTTTCTCCTCTGGTTATAGCATTGGTTACAGACGATGAGCAGATTTACAGAGACATATCTTACCCTGTTTTTGAATTTATGATGTCTCGCACAAAAACCTTGTTTTTGATGGATGAGAATGTGAAAACCCAGAATCCGAGCAAAACTTTGAACGGTCCTTGCGCAAATATTCCCGAGACTCAACTCTTGTACACATTAAGCGGTGGCGCAAACCCATTTCTTAAAGAGGTTACCACCACAATTTACGATAAAGTGCGCTTGGGCAAACACTATGACGTGAAAGAAAACGGAACTTGGGAAGACGCCATTACAATTTATGAATGTACCGGAGACCCTGAGTATCTTGAAAGGGCAAAAAGAGGTGCGGATTTTTATATAGAAAACAACCTCACGCAACCTGTAAGCAAATATCTGCACGGTGCATTTTTCTGGAATAAATTTGCCCCACCTTTTGCAAATCTATTCAGACTCTATGAAAATACGGGCGACAAAAAATATCTGGACGCCGCAAGATTGGGCGCAAGGGCTTATACCATGTTTACGTGGATGTCTCCTGAAGTTCCCAATGGCGATGTGCGTGTTAATTTGGGCGGTGTTGCACCTCTTTATCCGCATGCGGCAAAGGCTGCGCCCGTACAGTTGCAAATCCCGGAAGAAGATATTCCGGCTTGGAGGGTTTCTGAAATAGGGCTTTCTCCCGAGGCAAGCGGCACTATGACAAGCCATAGGGCAATTTTCATGGCAAACTTTGCGCCTTGGATGCTCAGGGTTGCAAACGCAAGCAATGACGATTATCTTAAAACAGCCGCAAGATGGGCGGTAATCGGCAGATACTCAAACTTCCCGGGTTATCATATGAATACGGATAGGTGCAGTATATTTGAAAAGCAAGATTATCCTTTGCGTCCACACTCAGAACTCAGCGCAAACTCCTTCCATTACAATCACGTTTGGCCAATGATGATGATGCTTGTTGACTATCTTGTGTCTGATACAGAAGGCAAGTCCGCAGGGGCTGTTAAATTCCCGTCCAGATTTGCGGACGCATCGGCATATATGCAGTCTAAATTTTATGGCGATAGAGTTGGCACATTTTACACTTATTCAGACGCCTCGCTTTGGATGCCCAGAAGGGTTTTAAAAACCGACAATGTGAATGTAAATTACATCACCGCCAGAGGCAAAGACAATTTCTATATTGCCTTTACAAGCCAATCTCACAAGGCGCTTAAGTCAAAGATAAAGCTCAACGACAAACTTCTTGCTTTTGATAAATCTAAAACTTATACGGCAAAAGTTTGGAAACAAAACAAGCCTGTGGAAAATATCACAATCAAAAATGGCGAGTTTGAAATCTCTTTAGATCCCTTGGGGATATACGCAGTTGCCATTGAGGGCTTAAAAATTGCTCCAAAATTTCAGGACAAAATCTTTAACACAAGCGCTGCAGACGCTTGGAGCGTAAACAAGTTGGATTTTGAATTCGACGGCGCAAAGGGCGTTGCGCATTTCTTCAACTTTGGCAAAGATTTTAAGACAGCTTATATTTATCTTAAAGACCCTAACCCTGAATATAAATCTATGAAATTAGTTTATAAAAAAGATTCAAAAGTATTTACTCTTACGGATACAGATTATCCGTTTGAATTCACAGTGCCTATTTCTGATAAAGACACTTCTTTTGAATTTTATTTGGAGGCAAATTTTGAAGACAAAAAGAACACAAAATCTCAACCGCTAAAACTTAATAAATAAATGAAGAAATTTGGATTTTTGGGCGCAGGCAAAATGGCGGGCGCAATAGTTGAAGGCTTGTTGGCGTCAGGCTTTGCCTCGCCGTCAGACATTCATTGTTTATCCAGCGATGACGGCACGGGAGAGGCGCTTTCTAAAAAAACCGGCATTGCTTTGGCTAACTCTGCCGATGAACTTCTTGCTCATTCAGACACCGTAGTTTTGGCAATTAAACCTCAGCAATTAAACGATATTCCAGAACTTGCATCCAAAAATAAAATTCCGCTTTTAATTTCAATATTGGCGGGTACTTCAATAGAAAGACTCCGCAAAAAATTCCCAAACGCCTTGCAGATTGTAAGGGTCATGCCAAATATGCCCGCACAAATTTTAGAGGCTATGAGCTGCTATGCTTCGGAATCTGAATTGTCTTTAGACGATGAAAAAAATTTGTTGGGGGTCTTGGACTGCATTGGGGAATCTTTAAAGGTTCAAGAGTCTCAACTAGATGCTGTTACGGCGATTTCCGGCAGTGGTCCCGGCTACGTGTTTGAGTTTGCCGCAGCACTCATAGAGGCTGCAAAAAAATTGGGATTTGCGGAACAGGATGCAAAAACGCTGGTCTATAAAACCATGGTAGGCTCTGCAAAACTTTTGACATCAAGCTCATTGAGCGCCGTTGAATTGCGTAACTGCGTATCCAGCCCTGGTGGAACTACATTAGCAGGTCTTGCTATTTTTGAAAAAAACAACCTAAGACAAGTTGTGGCAGATGCTACAAATGCCGCAAAGAATCGTTCAGAAGAACTTTCAAAATTATAATATTATGAAATTTCATGCGCTTCCCAAAATTGAAAATGCAAGAGTTTTAATCACAGGTGGGGCGGGTTTTATAGGCTCCGCACTGACTTGGTATCTGAATACTTTGGGTATTGAAGATATAATAATTGTGGATGCGCTCGGAAAGTCTGAAAAATGGCGCAACTTGGCGCCTCTTAAATTTGAAGAATATTTTGAAGCCGACAACTTTTTAAACTGGTTAAAGGAGGATGAAAAACTTTTAAGCAGTTTGAATGTAAAGTATGTCTTTCACATGGGCGCTTGCACATCAAATACAGAAAAAGACGCTTCATATTTGGTAGAAAATAATTTTGCTTTTACAAAACATTTGTACAATGCAACCAGTTTGTCAAAAGCCAGATTCATCTACGCTTCAAGTGCGTCAACCTATGGCGACGGCTCAAACGGCATGAGCGATACTGATGAAAACCTTTCAGTGCTTCGTCCGCTTACAATGTACTCTTATTCAAAACACATGTTTGATTTGTGGCTGTGCAAACGGGGTGAATTAAAAGACGCAATAGGGCTTAAGTACTTCAATATTTTTGGCCCTAATGAATATCACAAAGAAAGCATGCGCTCCTTGATTTACAAAGCCTATGATCAAATTCAAAAAGTAGGCAGCGCTGATCTTTTTAAGAGTTACAATCCTGATTTTGAAGACGGTATGCAAAAAAGGGATTTTTTGTATGTGAAAGACGCCGTTAAAATGACATTTGCGCTGGCTACCAACCCCAATGCAAAAGGCATCTACAATATAGGTAGCGGTATTGCCACAACTTGGTTGGATTTTATCAGACCAATTTTTAAAGCCTTAAACAAGCCAGAAAAAATTAACTTTATAGAAATGCCTGAATCTATGCGCAGCAAATACCAATACTACACCTGCGCAAACATCGATAAATTGAGGGGGAGCGGCTTTATTGAAAAAACATATTCGATAGAAGATGCTGTTAAAGAATGCATCTTGGATTACCTTGTTGATAATAAAAGATTCGGCGATTAATTGAGAAAAATACTTGACCTCAAAAAAGAAAATTGCCAAGATTTACAAATATAAACCAACTTGCTAATTTAACCCCTCAGGAATATAAATGAAAAAACTGTTACTCTTACCTTTTGTGGCACTTTTAATGGTGGCGTGCTCGTCAGTAGAATTCAAAGAAAACGTTGAAATTACATCTAATCCGGCTGGCGCAGATGTCTATATTAACGGGGTATTGTCAGGTCAAACACCGCTTAATATTGCTCTGGCAAAAGACGGTACTTACGACATCACAATAGCTAAGATCGGTTACAAACCTCTCTCCCAAACACTGGGTTCAACAAACTGGAATCCTTATGTGAAGTTTGGTCCTTTAGTTGATTTGGGTTACTACAAAGAAATCGTAGGTGCGCCTGTTTCTGCAGATTTGCGTCCTGACTTTCTTCCTGAAACTGTCGGCAGCGATCCTCTTGCAAGCATGGCTTATTGCGTAACACAAGCAGACATGCTTAAGACAAGCAGGGTGATTACCGATGAAGAACATTCTTATCTAATCAAAACAATTATTAAGTTTTTCTCGGCAGGTAAGTAAAAAATATTTCATTAAAAAAACGCAATCTCCAAAGGGGTTGCGTTTTTTTATTTTTAGTAATGCCAAATTAATTCGTAAAATCTTTGATTCGCATAAGGTATTTTTATAGGCACTATCAATGCAGATTTTCTGAAAGCTTAATTGTCAAAAACTGCTTGTCGAAAAATTTAGCCACAAGGTATTCCAGCATCTATAACTAGCTTAAATACTGAAAAATTTAAGCGGGAGTATAGCAGGGCAATCAATAACAAACAGATGTTTTAAGACTTTGTTGTTTGAGTTGAAAACCTTTGCTCTCTGATCAAAGTAATCTTAACCGGTATTGAAGTATCCAAACTTTCTTCAATTTTTAAGCGTATTTTTTTGAGAAGTTCTGTTGCATCTAGGTCGTTAATAACATCTGGCAAAACAACAACCCTAAGCTCTTTACCAGCCTGAATGACATAGGCATTTGCGACGCCCTCAAAAGCAAGGGCGGATTGTTCAAGGGTTTTAATGCGCTGTATGTAGCCGTCTGAAGCATCCATCCTAGCGCCAGGGCGAGTTGCCGATATTGTGTCTGCCATTTGCACTATAGTAGCGTAAATATCCAGCTTATCAACTTCGTTATGATGGGCTTCAACGGCGTTGACGAGAATTTCATTTTCATTTGCCGCCCGAAGAACCCTTGCGCCGGCTTTTGAGTGAGATTCATCATCATTGACACAAGCTTTGCCTATATCGTGAAAGAGCCCCGCACGTTTCGCCAAATTGACATCGCAATTAAGTTCTGCTGCAATCAATCCTGCGAGTTTTGCAACTTCGACAGAATGTTCCAAAGAATTTTGGTTTAAGGAAAGATGCAGATTAAGTTTTCCAACAAGCTCAACTATATCCGGATTTACTCTAGATAAATTTAAAGCTTCGACGGCATCGCAACCCCATTTATAAGTTAAGTCTTTAATATTCTCTTGGGCGTCTTTAACGCATTCTTCAATGGAAACAGGATTTACCCGACCGTCTTTCACAAGGTTTTCCAGCGCAATTTTTGCAACCTCACGACGAGCCGGATCAAAACATGAAATCATTACAGAATCCGGAGTTTCGTCGATAAGCAGTGTAGTGCCGGTAGCAGCCTCAAAAGAGCGTATGTTGCGGCCTTCTTTACCAATCAGCCTGCCTTTCATTGCTTCATCGGGTATTTTAACTATGCAAGTTGTAATTTCCTGAGTGAGTTTTGCGGAAATCCTTTGCATCGCATTTATCAATATGCCCTTAGATTCTTCCTCAATATCTCTTATACCTGCGGATAAAATTTCATTTCTATAATCCTGCAAATCTAGGACGCATTTTTTTTCAATCTCAATTTTTGCTATCTGGCGGATTTCTTCAACGCTTAGGCTGCTTAAAGAGGTAAGTTTTGCCACGTATTCTTGCATTTTGATGCTGTAATCCTCTTTCATACGGGCAAAGCGGGTAAATTCTTGCTCACGCATTTCCGACGCTCTTTGCGCACGGTCGGAATTTATTTTTGCTTCAGAAAGCTTGTCTTCTATTTCACGCTTTGCCTGCCTAGCTGCCGCCAAGAGGTCTTCATAATCGGACTTAAGCTCCAACTCTTGTGCTTTGAGGTGTATTTGAAGCTCCGCTTCTTTCTTTTCGTATTTTAATTTTTCCTCATAGCGTATCCCCTCAACCTCGGCATCCATTTTGTTTTTAAGAGAATGTCCCTTTATGAAGAGTATAATGCATTCGGCAAAAAGCAAAGTTGCAAGACCGCCAAGCACTATAGAAAGTATGTCAAAATCCATCGGCATATTTAAAATTTACCAAATTATCCAGACTATTTAAGTTTCCATGTCAATATTAAGCAAGTATAATCTTGATTTTTAGAATCGTAAAATTAGTTTCAAAAATAATTGCAATTATGCGTTCCAGTTAAGATGAAGAAAAAAAATTTAGATTCAGATTTGCCCAAAGTCAAAACGATTTACACAACAACCCTTACGGAAGAACAGGTTGAAAAGCTCGGCGATTGGTTGGACAGAAATTTGTGGGCGCCTTACAATGTAAATTATTCTCTCTATGCTTATAAAAGCAGGGATGTAAATGTTGTGGTATATAAGTCAGGCAAAGCTGTCATACAAGGCAAGGGTACGGAAAATTTTGTACATTTTATTTTAGAAGCGCAAATAACTGGCGTTGCAAAAATGGGTTACGACGATGTCTTGCACCCGGAGTGGTTTGAAGCGCACGCCGGTATAGATGAATCTGGCAAGGGCGACTTGTTTGGACCTCTAGTTTCATGCTGTGTTGTGGCAGATGGCGATGCCGTGAAAAAGTGGCAGGATGAAGATATTAGGGAATCTAAAAAGGTTACCAGCGACACTGCCGTATTGAACATGGCAAAAAAAATCAAGGCTACAAAGGGTGTTGTGGTGAAACTCAGCTACGCCAAGATGGAAAAGTATAACGAACTTTACATAAAATTTGGACAAAACCTGAATAAACTTTTGGCGTGGATGCACGCAAGAGCGATTGAAAGCGCACTTGAAGAACGCCACGTGCCTTGGGGTATGCTTGACCAATTTACAAAACAGCCACTTGTACAGCGCCAGTTGGACGTCAAAAATTTTGAGCTTAAAATGCAGACCAAGGCGGAGAGCGACCCTGTTGTTGCAGCAGCTTCAATCATGGCTAGGGCAACCTATATATATTCTATGCGCACATTATCCACAGAGTTTGGTGAGCCTTTGCTTAAAGGTTCTTCAGATAAAACTCGGGAACAGGCGGTGCAAATTATAAAAAAATTCGGCGTAGAAAATTTGGGCAAGTTTGCCAAGATGCACTTTAAAACCGCCAGAGAAGCCATAACGCAGGCAAAATGAAATCTCAAAACATATTGCTTGAGTTTGACAAGCCTTATGTTTCGGGGCGCAGTTTTTTACTGGGTGTGGATGAAGCGGGCAGGGGTGCGCTTGCAGGGCCGGTGGTTGCCGCAGCAATGCTCATAAAGGCGGATTTTTATTCAGACAAAAAACTTTTAGAAAATCTGTCCGCACTAAATGATTCCAAGCAGCTTTCAGTATCTGTGCGCAATAAACTTTTTGAATCTTTCTTGAAATTAAAAGAGTTGGGAAAACTTGATTATGAGGCTGGCTTTGGCTCTTTGGATGAAATAGAAAAGTTAAATATTCTGGAAGCCACAAAGCTTGCAATGGCGAGGGCTGTTGAGGCGCTTGATATGCGTAACAACTTGCAATTAAAACGCAATTCTTACGCCGCAACACTATTCGGAGAAGGCAATGCAGACATATCAAAAGCCTTGATTATAGTGGATGGCAAGCCACTTAAAAACTTCCCGTATAGACACAGCGCAATAGTGAAGGGCGATGCAAAAAGTTTCTGCATAGCCGCCGCAAGCATAATTGCAAAAGTAACCAGAGACAATTTCATGTTAGCGCTCTCAAAAAAGTATCCCCAATATGAGTTTGAAAAACACATGGGTTACGCCACCGCACTGCATAGCCACAACATTCTTAAGTATGGCGCTTCCAAAGAACATAGAAAAACCTTCCTAAAGAATTTGCGTCCAGATACGATTATAAATAGACAGCAAGAACTTTTCTAAAAAGAGATTTTTTAAAAAATTATCTTGAAAAAGAGGTTTGGATATACATAAAGCCTCTCTAATAAAAATGGAAAAATATATAGAAGGTATATTCGTCTTGGAAGACGGCACAGTATTCAGGGGCAAGTCCTCTGGCGCCGTCAAGACTTCCGTCGGTGAAGCGGCGATAAACACTTCCATGATTGGCTATCAGGAGGTTCTTTCAGACCCATCCTACCATTCAAAAATAGTCGCAATGACTACTGTGGAAGTTGGTAATTACGGCATCAATAATGAAGATTTTGAATCTGACGGCGCAAAACTTTCAGGCCTTTTGGTACGTTCTTTGAGCAAAATTGCCAGCAACTGGCGCAGCTCTATGACTATTGAAGAATACCTCGTAAAAAGCGGAATACCGTGTTTGTCAGGTATAGACACTAGGGCTTTGGTTAAAAAGCTCCGCACTTGCGGCAGTATGAAGGCGTGTATTTCTACTGAGGGTATTTCCGTAGATGAAGCTATTGAAAAGGCAAGGGCTTGGTCTGGTCTTGATGGGGTTGACTGCGCAAAAGTTTTATCCACAAAATCCGCATACCACTTTGACACTTCAAAATACGATATTAAGCCTTTCACGGTTGTAGGCACAACTTTCCGCAATACTAAGCAACGCATCCCATTGCTTAAATGCGCTTGCATAGACTTTGGACTGAGGCTTGGCACTCTAAAAAATTTGGCTTTCAACGGCTTTGATATCACAGTTTTTCCAGCCAATGTTACCGCTGCGGAAATTTCAAAATTTGCGCCGGATTGCGTGTTTTTGTCAAGCGGGGCGGGCGACGCATCTGCATTAACTTACGCCCACAAAACGGTTGCAGAGCTCATTAAAAATTATCCGATATTGGCAATAGACTTTGGCTGTTTGGTCTTGGCGCACGCTTTGGGCGCAAAAACCTACAAGCTTAAAATGGCGCACTCTGGTCCAAACCAGTCTGTAAAAAACCTCGTTACGGGTTTGAGCTTCATTACTTCACAGAATCATTCTTATGCTGTGGACGCAAAATCTCTTGAAGATGTAGGCGCAACAGTTACTGAAGTTAATATGAATGACGCAACCGTTGAAGGCTTCACACACAAAAATTATAAGATTATGAGCGTACAGTATGAGCCTACTTCTGAAGTCGGCCCCAACGGCTCAAATAATCTCTTTACAGAATTTTATTTTTACGTTAAACAACACTTATCGCCCGTAAAGTGAATGCTTTAACGTATGAATAAAACCCGGGCGAAAAGTCCGGGTTTTTTTTATGCTACTTTCACAGAAGGAAATCAAAATGAATAAAGAAAATACAGAAAACAACTCCTCTCAAAAAAAAGCTCATAAAAGTTGGGTGGGGTTCAGAAAAGAACTAAAGGTCTTGGATTGCACAATCAGAGACGGCGGACTCATGAACAACAGCCGATTTGATGATGCGATAGTCAAGGCAGTTTACCAAGCCTGCGTCGATGGCGGCGTGGATTATATGGAGCTTGGTTATAAAAATAGCGAAAAGATTTTTTCAAGAGACGTCTATGGAGCATGGCGCTTTTGCACTGAAAATGACATTAAAAGAGTTTTAGGTGAGAATAAAAGCGATGTCAAACTTGCCGTCATGGCGGACGCCGAAAAGTGCGACTATAAGACGGATATTGTCAACAAAGATGAATCCATGATAGATTTGGTGCGCATAGCCGCCTATGTCCATCAGATTCCATTGGCGTTGGATATGGTGAAATACGCCCACGACAAAGGTTATGAAACAACCGTTAATTTGATGGCTATTTCTACAATCACAGAGCGTGAGCTAGATGAAAGTCTGGAGCTTATTATGGAGAGCGAAGCCAAGACAATTTACCTTGTTGATAGCTTTGGCTCTTTATATTCAGAGCAAATCCACTACATGATGAACAAATATCTGCGTTACGCCAGAAATGTCGGCAAAGAAGTTGGCATACACGCTCACAACAATTTGCAGCTTGCATTTTCAAACACTATTGAAGCGATAGTCTGCGGCGCAAACATGGTGGACGCCACATTCGCCGGTTTGGGCAGAGGTGCGGGGAATTGTCCTATAGAGCTTCTGATTGGTTTCCTGCATAATCCAAAATATAGAATGAGACCAATTTTGGAATGTGTGCAAAACCACATTGAACCTTTGCGTAAAACTTTGGGCTGGGGCTTTGCGTATCCCTACATGACAACCGGTTTCCTTAACAGACACCCGGGAAGCGCAATAAAATTCAATGAAGGCGCTGAAAAAGAAAACATCGTTGCGTTTTATGATGAAATGCTGAAATAGCATTATATTTTAGGGCTCATGCAAGTTTGCGTGAGCCTTATTTTTTGTTTATATAATTGTAACTAATAATTGGCTATGAAACGCAAGAATCTCATTTTTATAACTACAATTTTCTTCACGCTACATTCTGCAAATTTTGCAAAGACAATTCAGAATGATACGTATATTTTAGACATCGACGATAAGGGTAATGTCAGCGTCAGTCTTAAAGGAAATTCGTCTGTACCAGCGCAAAAGTTGACGCCGGAATTTACAGTTTTGTACAGCAAGAAAGACCCAGGTTACAATATCAACCACCGCAATTACATGCTTGCCCCCAGAACTGCGATAAGATGGTCAAATTACGAAGAAGATATGGATTCTCTCAACGCTTGGTTAAAGACAGATGAAGCTTATGAAAATTGCGGCGCAATCGCTGAAATTACAAAGAGCGACAATGGCAAAAGAATCTGGACATACAAAGACAAATCAAGCAATGTGGTAAAACTTATTGTAAATTGCGAATATGCAAACGGCACTACAAACCCATTTGTCGTAGGTGAAAAATTCGTGCTTAAAGCCGTTTCATCTAAAATTGTCGGCAATACGGTAACTTGGTCTTTTAAAGATTCAGATAAATTTGATTTCTCCGCCTGCATAACTTTGCCAGAAAAAGACGGGGCAATTATTATATCTCACACATTCACGGCAAAAACTAAGGGGTATTTTTCCGCAGCTTATACGGGCATTGAAGGCATAGATAAAAACCTCGCAAAATGGCTGCCTCAAGAGGTGAACGGCAGAGACTATCACCAGTATAATCACTTGGTGCATGAGGGTATGCTAAAGTTGCCAAAGGCGCAAATTACAACGGATAAATTTACGACAGCTCTCGTGGTCGATAGTTCGCATACAAAATTCAAAGTTGCCGACAAAACAAATGCTGAATACGGCATCATGATGTCTTTGGAAAATGGTAAGTTTAAACCCATTGCCTTTGCGCCTATCATGGGCGGCCCTAATTCAAAAATGAAAGACGGCGATGAAAGTAAATTCAAAATCCATTATATTTTGAATGCTCAAACTGATTGGCGTAACACTTACACGCACATTGCACAGCGTTATTACAAATTTAAAGATATGCGTGATAATAGCGGTTCGGGCTCTTTAAACAGCGCACTTGAAGCCAGCATAGATTATCTGATAAATGCCGACGGCAACAACTATGCAATGTGGCATGATGAACAAAAATATTATGATTACTTTAATGACAACACTACAATATTCAAACCATTCTCTTTGCTTTACGGTCTTTCCGCAGCCGTCATAACAGACGATTTGGAGTTTTTTGAAAAGCGTGTCTATCCGCATACAGAGTTCACTTTGTCTCGTACAAGCAATATTTTTGCGCCATATGAAGCGGAATTTAACAACCAAGTAAAAAGTAGAAACAGAGGGTTGGGGTATTCTTACGCAAGTGCGGCGGAACTTCTGGGCATTGCCTCATTTTACGGCATGAAAAATCCCTATATTAAAAACATGATACTTTCAAAGGGTTTTCAAAAAAGCAGCATTAACGATTCTATCGCCCAGTATGAGCTTGGCTTGATTACCAAAGAAAATTTTGACGCAGAAATCAAAAATTTGGAGAAAAAATTTAAGGATGAAATTAAAGTAAAATTCACGTACTATTCAGATTTGCTCGATGCTTACAGCGCCTCGCAAAGCCCAATTCTTCTGGAAGCCGCCACAAGGGGCGCATATTCTCAAAGTACACTTATGAATCTTTCTCCGGAAGTGCCGGACGAACTTTTTGTCTCTGAAAAAGACAATCAAGTGCCAATACACGCCCATTCTTTCGGACGCCATATATCTTGGGGATTTCCGGAACCAAAGCCTTTTGCGCTTAAAGAGCAAAAAGTTCCCGCTTGGAGAGTTGCGCTTACCGGGTTGGAATCTCCCGCATACAGGGGGGAATATTGGATGCATCATCACGGACAACTCTTGCGCATTGGCACACTTGCAAATGACGTATTCTTAAAAGATTTGGCGCGCTGGGGCATGATTGGACGTTTTGGAATGTTTGCCGGCGACAATCGTTCAAGCTTTTCTTTAATTGCTGAACAAAGAGATGTTGTAAATCATCCAATTTGGGAGCTAACTTTTGCAACGGTAAATCCTGGCCATGCTTGGGAATTTGCGGGTGAGCTTTTAGATTTCTTAATTTCAGACGCATTTGACAAATCCGGAATGAATATAGATTTCCCGCATAGAGTCATGCCTGAAAGCCCTTTCAGAGTGCGTGTGTACGGCGATAGACCGGGAAAATTTTACAACATAGAAAATGTAAATTTATGGATGCCGAAAAAATTATTTAAAATAGATAATCAACAAATAGATTGGGTAAGCGGTTACGTGTCTGACAAATTTTGCATAGCGTTTTTGAATCAATCTTTCAGCGAAGAAACTTTTACCGTAAACTTTGACAAATCAAAATTGTTGCTTGGGCCGCTTGCCTTGCGTCTAGATAAAGGCTTTGAAAATCAAAACTATAAAGTTAATGACAATACGCTGACTTTGAGCGTTAAGCCTAAAAGTATTTTGACGCTGGTTGTTGAGGGCAGTAAAATACAATCCAAATTGCGTTCCAAAATGCTAGATTCTTCCAGACAAAATTTAACTGATGCCAGTTTTAAAATAGAAGATGAAAGTTTTGGTAAAGTATATGCTTACCTAATCAGCATGGGCAAGGGTCTAACAAAAGCTCATATTTATACTGACTCTTTGCCCAACGATACAATTTCTACAACTTTGAAATACAAAATTGACGACGGCAAATGGCAATCCCTCACAGATGCGGTATTTCCGTATGAATATACGCTTAAAATTCCTGATGAAGTTAAAGAGCTTGAACTTCAATTCGTACATGAAGACAAATTCCAAAAAGTGAAAACTTCAAAATCAATAACCCTTAAAAAATAGTTCTCATGAGAAATTTATTTTTAAAATTTTTGGCAATAAGCATCCTTTCAATTACAGGTCTTAACGCTCAAACAGATAAATCAATAATTTCAGATGACTTTCTGGATTATATGAAACTTATCATGAATAGATGTGAATTTGGTTTGGATAAATCGCAGGGCAAATTTTATCCATATTCTTCAAGATATGGCAGAAGGGTTGCCTATGAAAATAAGGTATCAGACAAATCAATTTTTGCAAACGGTATTGATAAAAAAGAGGCAACAAGGCGTCTGCGAAAAAATTTGGAAGACATAATAAAGCCTCTTTCAGAATATCTAAATTTAACCTACGGCGTTAAAAGCTTTGATTCCTTAAGCGTTACCCAGCGTGAACTCCTTATAGATTGGTCGTATTCTGTGGGGATGGAAACAATGCCCAAAAGTTTTCTTGAAACCGTGTTGAAAAGCGACTGGAAAACTCTGGTTGATAATATGCTCTACGTAAGACAGCTTGAGGGTTGGCCGGATACCTATATGAACAAAATTTTTGGTTTTAGATGGATAAACAAGAGTTCCAAGCAAAGCTTTAAAGGTTTCGGAAATTGATTTAAAACGCTCTTTCTACTTGCCAGTATTCAGAATTGTAATAGGCTTAGGTCTAATATGACAAAAAAGCCTTTCGTTTATTTAATCGCAGTTTTTTCCACCTTTCTTTGGGCGTATGCAAACCATACTTTGACCAATGATTTATACTCTATTGAGGTTAATCCTGAGGGTGTTGCAAAAGTAAGTTTGAAAGAGTCTCCAAGCGTCTGGCAAACTTTGAGCCCTGACTTTGTGGTGATGTACACTACGGTTACACCCAAGCTTGAAGCCAACCACAAAAATTACATGCTCGCACCTAGATCATCAATTCTGTGGGGGAATTTTGAGGAAGATTTAGACACGCTTAACGGCTATCTTGCCTCCGCAGATGTAATTGACATGTGCGGCGGTCTGCAAGGCAAGGTAACTCAAGATTCAAAGGGTAAAAGGGTTTGGAAATATTTTGATAAAACCGACAAACTTAAATACACCCTCAACGACCCCAGATATTCCAGAGGTACAACAAACCCTTTTGCCGCAGGAAATAAAATTTTATTCAAAGGCGCTTTTGATAAAATCAAAGACAATATATTGTATTGGAAATTTTCAGAAAATGAAATTTTAGATTTGTCTGCAAAAATAACTCTACCAAAAGGCTCTTGCGGCCCAGAGATTGAATATTCAATAAACGTAAAAAAACGCGGGTACTTTTCTGTGGCTTACATGGGTGTTGAAAAAATCGACAAAAAACTTTTAAATTATGTCCCGCAAGACGCAACTGGCGGTGGTTACAGGCAGTTCAACCATCTTGTGCCTGAGAGCGTTATGAAATTGCAACGCATTCAAGTTGCGACAGACAAATTTAACATGGCGCTTATTGTAGATAAAAATGAAACGCCGTTTAGAGTACCCACACGCAGCAACTCTCGTTATGGTCTTATGATGGCTCTGGAAAATTCAAAAATTTTTCCCGTGGTAATGTCTCCGATTTTGGGCGGTGAAGAATCTAAGATGGAGGCTGATTCAACATACAAATTTAAGATTCAATATCTTTTGTCCGGAGATTCAGATTGGATTTCTACCTACAAAAAAATTGCGACAGAATATTACGGTCTGCGTGATATGCGTGATAATAGCGGTCCCGGTTCTTTAAATCAGGCACTGGAAGCCAGTATGGATTTCCTATCAAATATCGACGGCAATAATTATGCAATGTGGCATAATGAACAAAAATATTACGATTATTGGAATGATAAGACAAACGTCTTTAAGCCATTTTCATTGCTCTATGGGCTTTCGGCGGCAGTGATTACGGATGATTTGGAATTTTTTAAATCTAGAGTTTATCCTCATACTGAATATACATTGAGCCGTATGCATAACATATTTTCTCCATATGATGCGGAAGAAAATTCTATGATAAGCAATCCTCAAAGGGCGGTCGGCGGCGCTTGGCCAAATGCTGCAGAGCTTTACGGCATTGCCTCATTTTACAAGATGCGCAACCCATACATCATCAATCAAATTGAAAAAAAGGGTTTCAATGAAAATGATTATTATGATGTGCTCACAAAATATTTTATGACCAATGATCCTGCGGTCTTAGCGCAGCTTCAAACCACAATTAAAAACAGATATCTAAAAGGGCAGGATATTAATTACAGAAACTCTCCAGTGCTTTTAGACATTTACCAGCAAACTCATGATGCGGAAGTTCTGAAAGCTTCGCACAAAGCGGTTTATGGTTTGGCTGATTTTATAAATGTTTCCCCTTACGTACCCGATGAAATCATGGTTGCTGATGAAGGCGGCAAAGCGCATATACATATACATTCTTGGGGCAGGCACTTGCGTTGGGGGTATCCGCCGCCAGTGGGTTTGCCCGTTCCTGAACAAAAAGTGCCCGCTTGGCGCATTGCTTTGACAGGTCTTGAAACTGCAGGTTATAGGGGCGACTATTGGCTGCATCATTACGGACACATTATGCGTCTTGCATCAATGACAAATGACGACTTTTTGCGCACAATAGCTCGTTGGGCAATGGTGGGCAGATATGGAATGTTCCCCGGCGATAATCGTTCAGATTATTCTTTGGTTGCAGAACTAAGAGACGTTACAAATAGAGAGCCTTGGGAGTGGTCATACGCAACAGTCAACCCCGGACACGCTTGGGAATTTGTCGGAGAAATTTTAGACTTCATGATTAGCGATGCTTTTGACAGGTCTAATCAACAGATAGATTTCCCGCATAGAGTAATGACATTGGACTCTTTCAGAGTGCGCACTTACGGCGATAGACCCGGAAAATTTTACGATAAAACAAACGTTAATTTATGGATGCCCAAAGCGCTTCTAAAAATTGACAATAAACAGCTTGACTGGGTGTCGGGCTATAGCGGCGACAATTTTTATATAGTTTTCATCAACCAATCTTTTAAAGAAGAAAATTTTGAAGTGGAATTTAATAAAGATAAAATTATATGCTCCACATCTGCAAACCGCTTGGATAAAGGTTTTGAGGGCAAAACATATAATGTTGAAAATAATAAAATCCGCCTTACGGCAAAACCCAAAAGCTTGGTCGCCATTGAAATACCAAACTGCAAACTCAAGCTGGCACTGCATGCGCTGATGAATGACAAAGCCGCTCCGCAACTTGGCAAAGAAAGTTTTATAGAATCTCAAGAAACTTTCGGAAAAGTGATAGGGTATATGCTATCTATGGGTAAAGACTTAACTTATGCGCATTTATACACAACCGTTCTGCCCGAAGACACAATAAAGGTCTCGGCAAAATACCGCTTCGATAATGATAACTGGCAAAGCATAAATGAAGACGTAATTTATCCTTATGAATTCACCGTGCAAATTCCTGATTCCGCAAAAACTTTGGAGTTTAAATTTAAGCACCAAGACAAATTTGGTAATTTCTCCGAATCTAAAATTCTAAAACTTGTTAAATAAAACCGGCCATGAAAAATCTTTTTAAAATCTTTTTATCCGCATTATTTTTAATAAACTTTGCCCATGCGCAAAATGACGAATCCATTGTTTCGGATGACTTCATAAGCTACATGAAAAGCGTTATGAATCCGTTTGATTTTGGTCTCAATAAAGAGACTCAAATTTACATGCCGTATTCTTCACGATATGGCAGATGTATCGGTTTTGAAAAAGGCGTTGAAGACATTGCATATTATTCAAAAGGTATGACTGTGTCTGACGCAGAAAAAAGACTGATTAAAAAATTAAAGGCAACAATCGCCCCCTTGAGCGATTATCTCAAGAAAAACTATAAACTTGAAAGCTTTGACAACTTGACCGTAACACAACGTGAAATCCTCTTAGATAGGGCTTACGAAAGCGGAATTAACAATATGCCCAAAAATTTTGTCGAAGCCGTATTAAAGCAAGATTGGCAAAATTTTGTCGCAAAAGTTTTATACAACCGCGCACCTGAAGGCTGGCCCGATGCCTATAAAAACAAAGCTTTTGGATATAGATGGGTGAACAATAAAAAGGGAAACAATTTGTTGGGGAAATAATATGTTAAAAAAAGTTTTAATTTACACATTCGCATTATTTGCAGTGCAGTTTTTAGTGGCAAAAACTTATGTCGTAGAAATAGAGGAATCCATAGAAATTTCAGATTGGAACAAAATGTATGATAAGGGCGTTGCCGCTTTGCATACAAAAAATAGCAATCAACCTGTCTTAAACCTTGTAGATGTGCCCGAAGACGGGAAATATAAAATTTATCTGCGTGCCTTTGACGCCCCTAAAGACCACGGCAAACGTTCCGTTCAAGTGGCGATAAACGGCGTGAATTTGAAACGCTCGCCAGACTGCGGCGCAAACGGCAAAGAGGCTTGGATCTGGGAAGAAATAGGCTGCTTAGACCTAAAAAAAGGCTCAAACACCATAACAATCAAACGCATTGGAACATATCCAAGGATAGACGCCTTACTTCTCACAACGGATGAAAAAATTAATCCGTCAAAATACGATGACAGGCAAATAAGGAAAAGTATAATTCTTGAACGTCCCTCATATAAAGATGAGCAAGCTGAAAAAATCTTTACTCAAGAAAAGCTGGAAGATATAAAAAATGCAAATGTCGTCTATATAGAAAATGATTTTGTTAAACTTTCTTTCACTCAAAAACAAAACGCCAAGGGCGGGAAATTTTACGAGCGCTCTTTGACCTTAAAAGACAGTGGCAAGCTTTTGGAACTGCCAAGTTTTAAAGACGAAATTTTGTATGTGGGTTTTGAATCTGAAGACCCGCAATATTACGACAGGTATTTTTCCGCATGGTTGCGCTCAAGAACCGCCATGAATGTAAATTTTGAAGACAAAACTTACAACTTAAATACCATAGATAATAATCTCTACACATTTGAAAAATCTATTTTGGCAAGGCCTGTGGATGTCAAAAAAATTTCGGCAGATAAGATTTTGCTTACATATTCAAATTCTCTCGGCGCAGAGCTTACACTGTGTAAAGATTCGGGAATCGTAAAGATGCAAGTAACCTATAAGTGCCCTGAAGACGGCTTTTATAGCATAGGTTTTTTGGGGTTTAATGCGGTTGATGAAAAAAACGTAAAGTCTGTTTTGCTTCCACCGCTTTTCCAAAGAGGGACTTTGATGGAATCTCCCAAGCAAATCGGCAATAGGATGACCTCGCACCCAATGGTGTTTCTGCATAGCCAAATAGAAAATGGCGTTGACATAACAAATGCGCTTGTTGCAGACCCTGAAAAGTTTGATTCAACTCAGTGGGGTATGCCAAAAAATTCAGTCTATGCCTTTACTTTAGCTAACCCTAAAAACATCCCGCAAACAGGTATTGCAGAACCAATCCTAGGCGGCGTAAATTCCGCACACAAAAAGGGCGATGAGATAAAATCATCTTGGTACATATTCAGTGTAGCCGGCGATTGGCAAAAGGCATTGCATCTTGCAAACAATAATATCTACAAAGGTGGGCAACTATTTAGAGAAGCTTACGAAACCTCATTTTCCGACGCAATTTGCAATATTGCCGCTTATCTTAAAAATGGAAAGCATAGCGGTTGGGTTCCCAATTTAAAAGGCAGGACAAATATTGAAGGCGCAAATCTTGTAACAAACGCAACTGCAAATACGGAGTTGTCTGTGGCATTGCTTACGCAAGATGAAGACTATTATAAAAATATTTCGCTGCCTGTTATTGAATATACTTTGAGCAGGGGCGCATTTCACTTTACAGATTTAGACGCCAAAAATCACTACGGCGCAAAGCCCATCTTGCCCGTAACTCCTCGCTCTTGGGGGGCAGACTATTATATGTCTTTAAACAGGCTCTTGGGTAATTCAAACACATGGCTTGAAGAATATGTAAAAATGTTACCGCCCCTTAATTCAGACCCAAAAAATTGGATGACATATTTGGGAATGTATTTGGCAAATCCAAAACCTGAATATTTGGAAAAATCTAAAACGCTTTGCGATACTTGGTTGGAAGAAGCCTTCTTCCCAAAAAGCAGAGAAGAACTTTATTACAGATTATTTGTAAATATTTATTTCTATCCAAATTGGAGTTATCTTAATGATTTGTACGAAGCCACAAAAGACAAAAAATATTTAGACTTTGCAAAAAGAGGTGCGTATCACAATGTGGCGAGCATCTGGGGTTATCCAACGCCGCCAGAGGGTGAAATAACAATAAACAAAGGCAATAAAATTGTAGGTTTGGGCTATGTATGGTGGTTTGGAGATAAAAGATACAGACTGGGCATGGATGAATATCAGGCTTGCAAGAATTATTTTGAATCGCCAAACAAACCTGAAAAAAGGCGTGTCGATGCAGAATTTATATTGCCTGAAAAAAAGGTTGATGCGCTAAAAGTTTCAAAAATCGGACTGGGCATAGAGCAACCTTCGACATACATGGCGACAAATTATGATAGAGGGCACAATCTCAATATCAATATGCCTTCTTGGTCTGCTGAGATGTTGGGCGTGTATAAAAACACCGGCGATGAATTTTTGCTAAACTTTTCCAGACACTGCATAATAGGCAGGTTCTCAAACTTTTTGGGTTATTACATACTTGATTACACGGATGTAATGCATGATGAAATGTATCCATACAAAGGGCCTGATATGACCAGCTTTTACTATCATCATGCGCCATGCCATTTTGCACAAAGTTTTGACTATCTTATGACTCAATATGAAATTGCCTCTAACGGAAAAATCAAATTCCCATTCTTGCGTCAACAAGGTTACGCATGGTTTTCCGACAGAATTTTCGGTTTGGCGGGCAAAATTGGAGGCGATGAAAATTGTAAAATTGTTTTGGACAAATCGGCGGTTACTTCTGGTTCTTCCAAAGTATCAGTTTTGACGGCAAGGGCGGAAGACGGTGTCTGGGTTATGCTTTTGAATGACAGCAAAAAAGATTTAAAAGTTGAACCCAAATTCAACTCAACTTCAAAACTCTTTGCAGATATTTTGCCCGATATGGATTGCGACGTTTATGACGCTAATTTTGTCAAGAAGGGCAAGACAGGATTCTTTGACAGCAAGGCTATTAGCATTCCCCCAATGAGTTTAATTTCCATAAAAATTCCAGCAAAAAAAATCGTCATTAGCGACATCCAAAAACCTTTGTCTAAAGAAAGTAGGATTATGAAGAAAGACGTCGATAAAACTATGGGAGACTTTCATTTAATCCGCATACGTTCGCCATTCGGCAAAGATTCGCTCTATGCATTCCTGACAAAGGGCAGCAATAGCAATGCGGAATTTGTGCTTGAAATTAAAACTCCCTCAAAACAAAAAATTGTATGCAACAAATTCCCTTATGAAATTTCTATTTATCCCTTAACTCAGGAGTCTGAAATCACCGGTTCGGGTTACATAAAAAAATCTGACGGCAATATTGTAGAGCTTGGGGAATTTTCTTTAAAAAATTAGCGTTATGCCTCTTACAGACAGGTTCAGAAGTCATATACTAATACTTTTGGCAAACATTATTTTTGGTATTAATACGCCGCTTTCAAAATATATGCTCTCCGGGCATATAACTTCGGGATCGCTAATAATACTGAGGATGTTTTTTGGCTGTCTATTATTTTGGACATTATCTCTATTTTTCCCAAAAGAAAAGGTTACACCTAAAGATTTGTTTGTACTATTTTTGTGCTCATTGCTTGGGATAGTTTTAAACCAAGGGCTTTACGTTTATGGTTTAAGCATAACATCTTCTTTAGACGCCTCCATACTTGTTACGGCAACACCTATTTTTGTTATGTTTTTGGCGTATGCCATATTGAAAGAGATGCTTTCAAAGATTAAAATTTTTGGCGTGATATGGGGCGCTATAGGGGCGATATGGCTTGCACTTTCAGCAAACATAGACGGCAATATGAGCGCCTCTTTGACAGGCAATTTTGCGGTGCTTTCAGCGTCGCTACTATATTCAATATATTTTGTTTATTCTAAAAAGCTGTCTCAAAAATTTACGGCAATTACAATAATGAAGTGGATGTTCTTATTTTCTGTAATTGTTACCATGCCGCTTTTTTATGATGACTTTATAGATTCGCCGCTGTTTAATCCTGAGACAACTTGGGCTGACATAGGTGCTATTGGCTACATAATATTTTTTGCAACATTTTTAGGTTATCTTTTAGTGCCTATGGCGCTGCGCCACATGCGTCCTACAACCGTTAGCATGTATAACTATGTGCAGCCGCTTGTAGCCGCAATGATTGCAATTCTATTTTTGGGTGATACTTTTACGCTCTCAAAAATACTTTCATCAATAATGATACTAAGCGGCGTATATTTGGTAACAATAAGCCCCAGACGCCCTAAAGTTGAGTAAATTTGAGGTTTTTTACCTTGAAGCAAAGATATTTTAAAGCTTTAATTGTAACATTCATTTAACAACTAAACTCATCAATTATGGACAGACGCTCATTCATAAAAACGCTTTCGGCGACAACATGTACAATAGCTTTGCCAGCTTTTGCAACATCAGGAAAACCGCAAAGACCAATTAAAATTTTCCTCATCTCCGGTTGGCAAGACGTCAATATAGGAGACATTGCGCATACCCCCGGCATGATAAATGTTTTGCAAAAATATATACCAAACGCACAAATTTCTGTCTGGAAACTGCGCAACACAAACAAGGAAGCGGCGGAACTCTTTGCAAGACACTTTCCAAACGTAAAAGTTTTCAAGTCAGACATAGACAGTAATGGTCTGCCATACAATAAAGAACTCATGGAGGAAATTAAGTCTTCTGATGTTTGCGTACACGGTTCAGGGCCAAGCGTTGTTGGCAGAAAACAGCTTGCTGTCTGGCGCAAATTAACTAAGAAGCCTTATGGGATTTTTGGCACCACCATAGAACATCCCACGGAAGAAGTTCTGGATTTGGTAAGAAACGCCTCTTTTGTTTATACCAGAGAAACTAAGTCTGTAAAAATTTTGAGAGATAAGGGCATAACAATTCCGGAACTTAAATTTGCGCCAGACGCCACTTTTGATATGGGAATCAAAGACGATGATAAAGCTTTGGCTTTCATGAAAGAACGTGGGCTTAAAGAAAAAGAATTTATCGTAGTAGTGCCAAGGTTAAGGCGCACTCCGTATTGGGAAATCAGACCTGAATCACGCACTACAAGCTATACTGAGGAAAAAATCAAAGCCATCACAGAACTTAACAACTCTAAGAAAGAAGTTGACCACGCTAAAGCCCGTGAAGCAATAATACGTTGGGTTCGTGAAACTAAAAAGCCTGTTTTGATATGCCCTGAAATGACTTATGAGGTTGACATAATGGATGAGCTTTTAATCAATCCTTTGCCGGAAGACGTTAAACCTTTTGTGCAAAAAAGAGGTTATTGGATGCCAGATGAAGCCGCCAGTTTGTATGCAAGGGCAACTTGTGTTTTAAGTTTTGAGTGCCACACGCCAATCATGGCCTTAGATTGTGGCACACCATCTTTTTATCTGCGCCAGCCTGAAGATACAATCAAAGGGCACATGTATTACGATTTGGGTTTTGACGAGTGGGTTTTTGAAATTGAAGAAACCACTGGCAAACAAATTGCAGATGGACTGATGGAAGTTTATGCCGACTATCCAAAAGCTCTTAAATACGCCAAAGCCGGGATTGATAGAGCGGACAAACTGTTTGAGAGCGGCGCCAAATTCGTAGAAAAAGTTGCACTTGAAAATATGGATACAAAATAAATTTATGGAAACAGTTTCTGATAAGTACAAGTGGAAATTTTTTAAGGCGGGCGGGGTTATCCAAACCTTGATTGAAAGCGGTGCAGATTTATCAAATTTGCGCAATTTAGACAACAAATACTGGGTTGCATTAAGCTGTCCAACAAGCAGTCTTTACTTTGACAATAAGACTTTGGAATTCTTGGATTCTGACAAGAACGGTAGGATACATTCTTCTGAGCTTGTCTCCACTTGTGAATGGGCGATTTCGCTTCTAAAATCTCCTGACACGCTTCTTAAATCTTCATCTGTTTTAAATTTTGACGAGATAAATTCATCCACCGCAGAAGGCAAAAAAATTCTGGAAGCGGCGCAAAATATTTTAAACAATCTTGGCAAAACAGATGTAAGGCAAATCAGCTTGGATGATGTCGATGAAGACAAGATTTTTAAAAATTCAAAATTCAATGGAGATGGCATAATCTGGGATGCTTCTTGCGATAGTGATGAATCTAAAAAAGTGCTCACTGAAATCATATCCGCCTTTGGTGCTATAAAAGATAAATCCGGAAACGATGGCGTTTCCATTGACCTTGTTGAAAAATTTTACGCACAGTTGCGCACATTTTCAGATTGGGCTAATATTGCAAAATCCGACGCTGCGATATTGCCATTTGGCGCTGATACTGAGGCTGCATCTTTGGCGTATCTTGCGCTTGAATCCAAAATTGACGAGTTCTTTGCAGTGGAAATTTTGAAGGAATTTGATGAAAAATTATATTCAGACAAATTCATTTTGGCAAATGGAGACTTTGCGGTCGGGCTGCGTTCAATGCCTATCTCTAAAATTGCGGGCACGGGGATTTTGGATTTTTCTAACTCTGTCAACCCAGCTTGGGTTGCAGAATTGGAAGCTTTCAGATTAAATTTGCTCTGCAAAAATTTTGGCGCTGATAAAAATACTTTGTCAAAACAAGAGTGGATGCTAATTAAAGCAAAACTTGCCCCATATCTTAGTTGGAAGGCTGCAAAGCCCTCAACCTCCGTAGAAAGCGTTGCGCCTGAACGCATGATGAAAATTTTGTCTGACAATCTTGAATCTGAATTTAAAAAACTTATTGATTTAGATTTGGCACAAAAAGAAAATGTTGAGGCAATAGAGTGTGTTGAAAAACTCGTCAGGCTGAACAGGTATCTAAAAGAATTTCTTTGCAACTTTGTGAACTTTAAAGATTTTTATTCTGAAAAATCTTTGGCTATATTCCAATATGGAAGGCTTTTTTTGGATAGGCGTGAATGCGTGCTTTGTATAAAAGTTGACGATATGGCAAAACACGCAACCATTGCGCCTATGAGCTATTCTTTCTTGGCTTACTGCGCCTGCACACGCCCAGATATGCCGCCAATGACAATTCTTGCAGCCTTTACAAGCGGAGATAGCGACAGTATATTTGTTGGCAGAAACGGATTGTTTTATGATAGAGAAGGGCGTGATTGGGATGCAACTATTGTCAAGGTTGTTGAAAACCCCATCAGCATATCGCAAGCATTTTGGGCTCCGTATAAACGCCTGATTAAATGGGTTACCGAGTTTATTACAAAGCGTGCATCCGCCGCCGATACCAATGTGGGCGACAAACTGCAAGGTCAGGTTGCCTCTGCTGCAGAAAAACCAGCCGCAGATGCCGCAGCACCCAAAAAGATGGATATAGGCACTGTTGCCGCTATCGGTGTTGCCTTTGGCAGTATAACAACAGCATTTGGATTTTTAATTAAGGCGCTTTTAGATTTGGGAGTATGGTTGCCTTTGGGTATATTGCCCTGATTTTGTCAATATCTTTGCCTTCAATGATTATTGCCGCAATAAAACTCAGGAAAAGAAATATAGGCCCGCTTTTAGATGCGAATGGTTGGGCGGTAAATGCGCTTACCGTCGTCAACATACCTTTCGGGAAACGTTTGACAAAAACTTTAGTAACGCCGCCATTTTCAAATGTAAAAGACCCTTTTGAAAAACCCAAATACAATGCTCTAAAACTTTTTGTGGCAGTTGTCATAATCTTGGGTATAAGCTTGTTTAGTGCTTGGTATTTTGGTTTGATCAATAAGGTTCTACCTGATGTGCTGCCAAATTCTTCTTGGGTACAGGCAAAGCTTGATGCTGAAGCCAAGGCGGCAAATTCTGCTCTTGAAGCAAAAGCTGTGCCAACACCTGATGTGAAACCTGCCGCAACGCAGGAAGAAAAACCTGCCCAGCAAAAATAGAACGCTCTCTAAATATCAGTAAATAAAAAATGCGCCAAGTAAGTTTGGCGCATTTTTTTTAAATTAATAAACTCTAAAACCCCTTTATTTTAAATAGGGAAGTAATAGACATATTATTGTGTATTCTCAAAATTGCGTCTGAAAATAGTTTTGCAACTGAAAGCACTGTGATTGGATAATCTTTATTTCTTGGGTGAGGAGTGGTTGTGTCTGTAACAATAAGTTCATCAAGCACACGAGAATCTAAGCGTTCCCAAGCTTTATCCGTAAGTATTGCGTGGGTAACGGCGGCTTTCACACTTCTTGCGCCATTCTTTTTAAGAATATTTGCAGCAGCAGTAAGAGTACCGGCAGTTTCAGTCATATCGTCAACAATCAAAATGTCTCTGCCTTCAACTTCGCCAATTAAATTTGTAGCCTCTACAACTTCGGCACTAATCCTGCGTTTGGCTATGAAACCAAGCGGACAGTCAAACATTTCAGCATAGGTGTTTGCGCGCTTCATACCGCCCACATCTGGTGAGAAAATTGTAAGGTTTTTCAAATCTCTATCCTTAAGATAATCATAAATCACAGGCAAAGAATAAAGATGGTCGCAAGGAATGTCGAAGAAGCCTTGAATTTGTTGGGCGTGCAAATCCATAGTTAAAACCCTGTCCGCACCGGCCGCTACAAGCAAATTTGCTATTAGTTTTGCTGTGATAGGCACTCTGGGTTGGTCTTTCCTATCTTGCCTTGCATAACCAAAAAATGGCAACACCGCAGTAATGCGTTTTGCAGATGCCCTGCGTGCGGCGTCTATCATGACAAGCATTTCCATAACATGCTCATTCGTTGGCGCACTTGTAGGCTGAATGATAAAAACGTCATCGCCCCTGATATGATCCAGAATTTTCACAAAAGTTTCACTATCGGGAAAAGATTCCACAACCGCATTGCCGAGGGGTATGGATAAATTTTCGCAAATTGCTTTTGATAAAGCAGGGTTAGAACGTCCTGAGAAGATTTTTAAGTTGTCTAGTTTCATGCAACGAATGATTTATAGCGGAAAAATAGAATATTTTTCGACCGTACTCAAATACCACGCATTGTCAAGATTTTATAGAATAGATACTGTGTTTGCCAGAAATTTTATCCATTCAATAAAAATCTTTAATTAAAATAACCCTTGACTATGATATTCAAGATTTTGACTATTATTGAAGCGGTTTTGGTAAGTACTTCAAATAATTACATACTCATCATACCTGATAAATTCATTATGAAATTTAAAAAAATAATTATATTCTACTTATTAATACTTAAAGCGATATTTCTTGGTGCGACAGAAGAAAATCAGTTCCAACAGAAAGCTTCTTTTACAGATATAGAAAATGCACCTGCGCCTTCTTTATGTTTATTGACCGGCAGCATTTATCTTTTTAGTTTCCTTACTGAAGAAACCGTATCCGCAGTAATTCAATATGAATTTGAAGGAGAATATTTGGAGCTTTGCCAGATTAATCTGCCAATCAATAAAGATGTAAATATTAATGAAACCGTTGTTTGCGATATGCCCTTGGGTGGAACTTGTAAAATAATTGTCAATGATGCGGAAGTTATTTTCTTGGATTTGTCTATTATAAAAATTGAAGATGAAAGTACTGCCGAATTATCGACTGGTAATTTCGGCACTGCATATACAAACATTAGCATTTCTGACAGTAATTTTTTTGGCAGCATTAAAGAGTCTCTAGGTGATTTAGGCGCATTGAAGTTTTTTTCCTCAATGTTTTTAAATACGGATTTAGAATGTGCGTTTTCTGAAATCCTCTCAAACATAACACGTCTGCAAAAAACAATTTATGTAAATCAAGATGTCGGCGACGACAAATTTAGCGGTTTGCAAAAACTTAGGTCGGTTTTAACCGGACCAAAGAAAACTCTCAGAGCGGCGGCGCTTGAAAGCGACAATGCAACCCTGATAGTCATAAACTCATCTATACGTGAATACAAAATTGAACAAAAACTTTTTAGGGGCAAAAGCATAACCGTAACCCCAAGCGGAGATATCACCATTCGTCCAGAAACCAATGATGATTGGTATAACGTAGGTTTCACGGATGTCGTAAATGAGAATCCTGACCCGGAAAATGACCCATTAAATCTTAAAGAAGAAATTTATTTACATAATTTTACAATAAAGGAATAGTATGAAAAAAGCATTATTTAGCGTCTTAATTTCAATATCATCAATAGGTATCTTTGCGCAGACAACCACAAATTGGGCTGGCAACTTTAAAATAATTGATGACGCAACAACCCCTGAGGTGGAGGGTAACCTACACGCAACGGGTTACTTCAGAATGGGAAACGTGCTTTCAACCCAACCCTTTGGCTTAAACAGCTTTGCTTCTGGATCAGCCGCTATTGCTTCTGGAGAATACAGTTTTGCATATGGCAGCAATGCCATAGCCTCTGCCCCTAATAGTTTTGCATTCGGTCATTATGCAGTCGCCAAGGGTGTTGGGCCCTCATTCGCATTCAATAGATACGGTTATTCAGAGGGTGGTTTTAATATTTCTTTCGGTAATCAGATTCATAGTGTTGGCAATTATGTCTTCGCCGTAGGTAATGGGCTTAAAGTTTGTGGACTCATGACTACTGTCTTTGGTGATGGCAACCGTGTTGGTAGAATAGCACAAACCCATGCTGATGGCACGGTGTTGGAAGGGGTCTCCACAGCTCACAGTTTTGTTGCTGGAACCGGTGCACACATGGCGGGGCATAATTCTGTTGTTATAGGTATGGGAGCCAGAGGCGGATATATTTCTCCGGATTATAAAATTTATAACAGTGTTGTTTCCATATTAGCTTTAGGAGAAAAAGCCGTAGTGGAAAAGTCATTTTCTGCGGCAATAGGATATGATGTAAATGTGGACACATCATGGCAAATGACTCTAGGTTTTTTCAATGCTCCTTTAAACTTAAATAGGTATAATTATTCATGGGTAGATACCGATCCAGTGCTTGTTGTAGGCAATGGCAAAAGCGCAACGGAGCGTTCAAATGCACTTATTATCAAGAAAAATGGGGACACCACAATTTACGGCAATTTGAATGTAGATAAAAAAATTACAGCCAAACGTGGCGGAGATATTTGGATGGGTGAATTTGGAAGACCTGAAGATAGCGGCGCAAATTGATAAATAAATTTCATATACCTGCAAATTTAAGATATAAGTTTATTTTTATATCTTTTTTTTGTTTATCTATTTTTTCTATTTTGTATTCTTCGCCGCCGGTGTGGTGGGGGGAAAGAGGGGTTGGTGGGGGTTATGAGGGTGAAATTACTCCGCAAATTGTAGCCCAAAATTATGAAGTGGCGAATGTTGGGCAGTTAAAGCATATCGCAAAGAGGGCGGCGGAAGAGCTTGATGAAAAGCTTGCAAATGTCGGTGGGGCGGGCGAAAGCGTAAATTTCCTCATTGACTCTTTCAAAACTTACAATAGCAATGAAGTTGGCTACAACCCGCAAAGCAATTATGATATTCTAAATTTGGGTCAGCTCAAGGCTGTCGCAAAATTATTTTATGACAGGCTTCATGAAGTAAATGAGGCTTTTCCGGAATCTGTGGTGTGGCCTGCGGGAATGGCTCTTGATGCGAATGGGGTTGATTTGCCTCGTTATCCGTGGAACCCCATGCCTGCCGCAGGATCTCCTGATTATGCGGAAAGTCTGGCGCAAAATTATCTATCCGCAAATATTGGCCAGCTAAAATATTTATTTGCTTGGAGCATAAATACTGCGAATCTGCCGGCAGTTAAAGACTCAAACAACAACGCAATAGACGACGATTGGGAAATTAAATTTTTCGGCAGGCTCTTAAATCTCAATGAGGAAAATGAAGATTCAGACCTAGACGGCTTGAGCAATTTGGAAGAATTTTTGTCGGGCACAAACCCGAATAATCCGGATAGCGACGGCGACAATATTTACGACGGTGTTGACGGGAATCCGCTTAGGTTCGACATCACAGACTTTACCGACACCGACGGAGACGGCATACCAGATCAGTGGGAGTTGGGCTTTGGTCTAAATATGTATCTGCCCGACGGCGATTTGGACGACGATGCCGACGGCCTCACAAATTTTGAGGAGTTCACTTGCGGCAGCGATCCATTCAATTCCGACACCGACGGCGACGGCCGCACAGACGCCCGAGAGGCTGAATACGGCAACGACCCTCTCGATATGCGAGACGGCAAGGCTGAAGAAAATTCTGAAAATTTGGTAAAATTCAACATTGCGGTAGGCATGGATATGGAGGGCGTGCATGACGACAAATACGTTCTGTACGTGGGCAATAACGTTTATGTGAATGAGCCGTACCAAGTAAAATCTACCCAAATTAATTTGCCTCGTGGCAAGAGTGTAAATGTATCGATAACGCAAATCGAGGGCGAGACTGCGTATGCGGATCTCTGGACTGATGCTGGCGGCGCATTTTTCGCAAACCAAAACACCCTGAATCCAAATGTTTACAGCGCTTTCGGCTACAGCATCCCAGAACCCATGACGCTGTTTATCATGAAGCCAAAAGTCATAAGCTTCCGCTTCAAAGGCACAAACCCTATACTAGACGACGACACTTCTTTGCCTATGTTGGGGAATCATTTTGCTGTTGATCCGCTAAGCGGAAAAACTAAAACAATGCCCATTGCGCTAACGCCGTCTTCTGCGCTAAAAGTAGATGAACTGGTTTTAGATTTGGGTATAGAGATCCCAGATTATTTGACTGTGAAAGGCCGTTTTGATATTGCGGTAAATATCGATTCAGATGATTATTTTGTTGCGTATTCTATAGACGGTTATTCCACCACCAACGGAGGCAGCGAACACAAAATAAACACCTTCAATCAATATTCATCGAGCCAATTAAAAGCGCTTGGTTACCACGATAAGATCGAGTATTACATAGATTTTTCAATAGTACACAATTCCGCCAATGCCTCTGGTATTGAACATTCAAATAACATATCATCATATACAGATATTGGCGTATATATGTGCAAGGCCGAACCAAAAAGTAGCCGATATAATACCCCTGGTATAACAAAATTAAAACATGAAACCACATACCATATCGCCTGTACTGCCGTGCAAGGAATGCCGATAGAAACAGACTACCTTAAAATCAACACCGCAATTTGGCAAAAATTCGTTGAACTGAAACTGAAAAGAAAAGATGGAAAGCCCTTACACTATTATCTAAATCACAGCATACGAAACACCACCACCGACACATTACTAAAAGACAAAGACGGCCAATGCGGCGCTTGGACAAAATTCTTCCTAGACTGCCTGAAAGTCCACGGCTTCAGCAATGGAGAAAATTATGCTCTGGTCAAAAATGATAGATATTGGGCTGAAGGAGGCGTGCTCGTTTCTACATGGGCTTTTCCTCCAGACCCAACATCATTGAGTTTATTAAATACAGATTTAAAGCCGATGAACACAACTCATAATGCGAGTATTCCACCGAATGATTCAAATACAGAAGAAACCCCAATAAATCTTATTTTCAATGTTAACGTTCCGTATAGCGATATTAGCAATAGTACTGAATTGCGCCCCGAGAAACATTATTGGTGTTGGAAAGAAGTTGAGCCAGAAAATATTATGCCTGGTCAAAATAATCCAATCACGCCCAAATCATTTAATAATCATCAGTTTGCATCGATTGAAAACTACAAAGATCCTTCATACGGGAAATCGTCTGAAGTACTCAGCAACTCTTCTGATGACGAGCCCGACTCTCCAGAGACGGATCCTTACTCTTCAGAGAATGATTCCAATTTTGGCTTAAGCGGTTATTACTTTTGGTATGATATAAAAGTAAATGAATATGAACTCCAACGGGATCTTAATGGTAATGGCGTCATTGACGGTTACATCATATATTGGGTTTGTCTTTTTAAGAAACATGAAGTAAATTGGTTTAGACCTAAAAAATCTAATTATTAAGAAATATTAAACTATGAAAATTTTTATTATTATTTATCTAATCATAATTTCAGTTATTTCCCTTACCGCTTGGGGGGCAGATAATGCTTGGCATTCTGTAACAATGAATTTGATTGATAGATATGGAATCAAAATCGATGGACAAACATTGAGTTTGACGGCGGATAAACGCTTAGCTTGGGATGGGAAAATTGAGCCCACTTTCAGAGTTATACGACCCGACGATGAAAATCGGCATAGAATTCATTTTTTAAGAGGCGAATGTTCAGTTGAATTTTACAACTACATTCTTAATATTGCGGAAAATTCTCCAGAGAGAGACGTTAATACGATTTACGAACTGGAAGGCATCGTGCCGGTGGCATTTTTTAGTATTAGAACAAACGAAAACGCCAAAACATTATTTCAGGGGATACGCAAAGGATATTTTGAGCTAGATGTTTGTGCACAAATTACCGAAATGTTTTTTGAAGATGTTGAAAGAACTGGAGGACTTGAGGAAAGATTCAAAGATGACTATTTGCCCATGAAAACCCATATTTTTAAGATAATCCGCAGCTTTCAAAAGACACGTGCGGAGGTTTCAAAAGGTAGCGATAAAATAGTAATAATAGGTAATATAATTAATTATCGCAAGCTAACTGATAATAAAAAGCTTGGTATGATTGTGGATATCGAAACAAATACTAAAAACATCACAAACTATATAAAATATTCATTTGATAATTTAGGTGCAGATGAGGAATATATAGGCGTTAAATTCCGTCAGAACGCCGATGAAGACAATAAATTGAGCGATTTAGATTTGGACGGCAAAAGCGAAAACACAGCATTTTGGAATTATCTTTTAGATTTGTTTGCAAAAAAAGATGAGAAAAATTCCGAACAAATTCTTAAAAATAAAATCACCTTAAAAAATATTCCCGCACGCAAAATAGAAATCCCGTCCACATTTCCAGATTATATGAACACTCTGGAAAAGGCTAAAACGCTAGCTTTAGAAGCCTTCAAGAAAAAATATCAAAATATAAAACTGCCAAATACGGAGACTGAATTGAACATCCCAACCCCGACACAATTCGCCTATAAAATCATAAAGTTGGAAGGCAATGTAGAACATTTTGCCTTTGCAGGCACTGAAATTCTACAAATAGAAATGTTTAACGACCAAAACGAATTAGTCTGCGCCGCCTGGCTAAACTCTGATAATAAGGGCTTAGGCCCATCCACAACCCCCAACTCCGCCAAAGAATCGAGCCAAAATAAAGAATCAAACTTTGGCAAAGCGAGCACTTTAGAAAAAGGCGTTGGCGTTGATAAAACGGTCTCAGGCAAAGATGACAACTTAGATGAGAAAGGTAACTTAAGCAAAGAATCAAGCCTACTCAAAGACAACAATTTAAACAAAGCATTTTTAAGCAAAAATGGAGGCTTAGATAAAGCCGACAATTCAAATAAAGAAGGCAATGCTAATAAAGAAGGTAACTCGAATAAAGAATCAGGCTTGGACAAAGATAGTAACTTGAATAACGAATCAGGCTTGGATAAAGAAGTTACTTTGAATAAAAAATCGAATTTAAAAAAAGAAAAAACGCCTGACGAAGAACATAACATCATCAAAGAAATTTACGCCCTGAGCGAATTAAATTCAGAACCAATTTTATTCATACTGCCCCCCGTAGCAGTTCCGCTTCCTCCCGCCCCACCGCCGCCCCCGCCATATGAGCCTCCAGTTTGGGATCATGAAAAATATATAAGGGAATATTACGACAAACAAAAACAAAAAGAAGAACAAAATATAAAATCACATATCACATCGCCTGTAAATTCAGAACCGATTTTGTTCATACTGCCCCCCGTAGCAGTTCCACTTCCTCCAGCTCCTCCGCCACCCCCACCAATGCAGCCCCTTACAGAACAAGAATACGAAGAATACCTGAAAAAGCAATCAACCAAGAAAAATAAAAATTAAAATATGAAACCACATACAACATCGCTTGTACTGCTTTACAAGGAAAGCCGATAAGCACAAGCTATGCCGAAATCAACGCCGCAATTTGGCAGAAATTTATAGCAATAAATGTAAAAAGAAAAAATGGGGATGAACTTCACTATTATCTAAATCACGAAATACAAAACACCACCACCGACACATTACTAAAAGACAAAGACGGTCAATGCGGCGCTTGGACAAGGGTTTCCCTAGACTGCCTGAAAGTCCACGGATTCAGCGTTGAATATAATTATACGACCATAGCGAAAATAGTGCTCGGATCCTTTGACGTCAGGGCAGTTTATTTGAGAAAATAATCAAAAACAAAATCACATAAAAAGGGGATAATATGAAATCCAAATTTAAGGTTGAATAGATAGTCTCGAAAGACGAACATTTGCAAGTTGCCACAAGGAAACCTAAGACTCGCAATCACGGCTTATCGATGGAAATTCCCATGAAAACAACGCACAAAAATCTTGGTTGGGCTAGGGTTTTTATGTGTTCGACTGTTTAACTCCAGAAAGTATGATGCAAGGAGCTTTTCAGAATCATTTTTAATCAACTCAAAAAATAATTTTAGCAAAGACTGTTTATAACTGAATTTCCGATTACATTAAAAATTTAGTAAAGTGCATAATTTTTCATGTAATGAGAGGATTATGGGGGATGATTCTTTTTTAAGAAAAGCCAAAAAAATAACAGGCAAGTATATTTAATATTATATGCCTATCATTTTTTAGTATCCGACAGAAAATAGTACACTTCAGCCGCTTTATACCCGATTTTTACTGAGTTCCAAACCTAGGACTTTTTCCCGACAAAGAGTTTGGTCAACATAAAGCCTGTTAAAAATATGGCACTTGTTCCAAAAACTATCGCCAGATTTGTATGCATTGTACTGCGATAATCAAAAAGTATTGAGCCTTCTTTTATAGCAGGGCTTAAGCTTATCCATGCTATTGTCAATACACCTACTATCGTGGCAATAATGATATGCGTGTTTTTAGTTTTTTTACATACTAAAGCCAGCAAAAATAAACCCAACATTCCTCCGCTAAATATCGATGCAAGTTTCCACCAAGCATCTAAAACCCCTTCAATATTCATCATTAAAAGACCTATCACAACCCCAAGCGAACCAACACCGAGTGATGCACCGTACAATATACCCATCTCTTGTTTTTTTGTAAAAGGTTTTTTGGAAAACTTTTTTGCAAAGTCTGTAAAAATTATTGTCGCAGAAGAATTGATACTAGTTGCCACAGTGCTCATGCCTGCGGCAAAAATTGCCGCTATAACCAGACCTGAAAAACCCGTAGGCAAACCATTCACGATGAAATATGGAAATACTTTATCGCCATCAACGCCGCTTGGCAAAAGCTCAGGACACGCCTTATAATAGGCAAACAGCGCCGTACCTATATAAAGAAATAAAAGCGATACCGGTATGTAAAGCAAACCGCCAAACAAAGTTGAGGCAACCGCCGCTTTGGTTGACTTTGTAGTCATATATCTTTGAACATAATTTTGATCTATACCATAATTTTGCAAATTGATAAATATTCCATAGACCAAAATTACCCAGAATGTTGGCTCACTTAAATTGAAACTCAAGCTGCCTAGACTAAATTTGTTGTGCTCAGACGCAATCTGGAATAGTTGAGATGCACCTTCAGGCATGGAAAATGTAAGTATTATAGCACAGCTTAAAGCGCCTACTATAAGCACAAGTCCCTGTATTGCGTCTGTCCAAATAACGGCAGCAATGCCACCTAAGAGCGTATAAATTAAAGTTATCAACCCTGTGAGAATTATGATTGTTGCTATGTCCCAACCAAAAAGCCTGTTGATGGGCAACGCCAACAAAAACAATATCGAGCCAGTTCTGGCAAGTTGCGTCAAGATGTAGCAAGTTGCCACATAAGCCCTTGCCCAATAACCAAATTTGTCTTCCAAAAATTGATAAGCAGAAACGCTATTTACGTTTCTATAAAGAGGTATGAATATTTTTGCCGCAAAGTAAGTGGCAAGGGGTATTGATAAACTGAATACGAAGGGATTCCAATTTCTCATATAGGCGTCGCCAGGCAGTGCCAAAAAGCTGATGCTGCTGACGAACGTGGCAAATATAGAAAGACCTACGACCCAAGTCGGCATGGAGGCTTCAGCCGCAGTGAAAGACTTGCTGCTTTTGCTGCTCTTAAAAACAAAAGAGCATCCAAAAAGAGACACCCCAAGCGTGAATATGAAAAATATTATATAATCTAAAATTGTAACAGACATGATTATTTATTTTTGATTTCATACCCCAAATCTTGAAGCGCTTTGGCAACCTTTGCACGCTCTACCTCAAGAAATTTCCTGTAAGGATAAGACATAAAGTCATTACAAACCCCAAGCAAAGACAAGGCGCATTTTACACCTTTAAGATAGCTTGAATTAAATTTGCCCACCTTATAAATAGTCGATGAAATTGCCATGACTCTTTGCTGGAGAATGCGAACTTTATCAATATCGCAATTTCTTGCAGCATTGTAAAGCTCTACATAAAGCTCTGGAAACATATTTGCGCCGCCATTAACGCCGCCAGCCGCACCCAAAAGCACGCACTCTGCAGTCAGTTCTTCAGGGCCTACAAATAGCGAAAAATCTTTACGGTTATTCAAAATATGTTTTACAGAATTAAAATAAACCATGTTGCCAGAGCTATCTTTAAGACCCACAATATTTTTGTGCTCTGCCAAAATTTTGACAGTGGGTGGATCCATCATAACTTTAACATGAGACGGCATATTGTATAGATAAAGCGGCAAGGGCAGCATATCCGCCAAAGCCGTGTAATATTCCACCAATTCTTCCTGCGAAGGCGCAAAATAGTAGGGCGGAGCGGAAACCACAGCAGTTGCACCGCATTCTTTCGCTTTTTTTGCCAAAGCCAAACTCTCCTCTAAAGAGGTGTCTGTTATACCGACCAAGACTGGCAAACGACCCGCCACTTGCTTGCAGACAAGTTCGGTAAGTTCGTATCTTAAATGATATGATAAGCTTTGCGCTTCACCGGTAGTGCCAAGTATAAATATACCGTGTACCCCGCCAGAAATCAGGCGTTCAACCAGATTAATCGCACCTTCTTTATCCAAAACGTCATTGCCGCTAAGAGGCGTTACCATTGGCACAACTATGCCATGAAGTGTTTTTCTATTTGTCATAAATTAAATGTTTTTGATGTGTAGTGTTGCGTCTAAAGAAATTGTTTTTATTGAAGGCGACCCACCGTTTAAATTGTCAAAAAGAAGATTTGCGGCAGCTTCTCCAAAACCCGATATTGGCTGCTCAAGATATGCAAGGCCTTCTGAATAAAAATCAAAAATGTCGGAATAATCAAAGCTGAGTATGGATACATCTTGCGGCACTTTATAGCCATGTTTATGCAATATTTTAAGGGCATTAAGACAGATACTGTTTGTTGCAAACAAAAATGCTTTTTTCCCTTTTTTAGATTTTAATGCGCCAAGAACCACATCCTCAAATTCCGTGGACAATTTGTCATAAGAAATTTTGTTTATCTTTATGTATTTATCCAACTTAGAAGCCTTCATTTGCGTCTCATAACCTGAATCTCTTTCAAGAATATTTGAAATTTTCAGGTTATAGCTAAAAAGCTCAATATCTTTAAAACCCCGCTTAATTAGAAGCTCCGTAGCCTTTTTTGACGCCTCAAAATTATTGAGCACCACACTTGAAAGTTTGAGTGAATTAATTTTTCTGTCTAACAATACGATTGGCGCTTTTTCCTTTGCCAAACTTTTAATTGTTTTTTCAGAATTTTCACTTGGGACTATGATAAAACCGTCTATACCTCTTGCCGATAACGAAGAAATAAGGTTTTTCAACTTGTCGGGGTTTTCATCAGAACTGCCGAAGACTACCGTGTAGCCGCGCTTTGAAGCAATGTCTTCAATGCTTCTTGCAATTTCCGCAAAAAATGGATTTGAAATATCTGAAAGTATTACGCCTATGGTTTTCGTCTTGCCGCTTCTTAAACTTTGCGCCGCCAAATTTGGTTTATAATTTAAGGCTTTAGCGGCTGCCAAAACTTTTTTTGTAGTATCAGGATTAACCTTATATTGCACGGACTTCCCGTTCAATACAAAGGAAACTAATGAACATGACATACCCGCTTTTTCTGCAATATCTTTTATTGTTATTGTGCGCTTTTGCATTTTTTTAATTGAGTTTTTTGAAAATATTAAGATTGTTATATTCGACTAAAACGATTTAATTGCAACTCAAAAAAAATTTAATTCAAAATATTTTAAAATGAAAAATTACGTAATAGGCGCAGATTTTGGCACAGACTCCGTAAGATGTCTGATTGTAGAAACCCAAACTGGCGAAGAAATTTCCGTCAGTGTGCAACACTATCCCAGATGGTCGAAAGGGCTTTGGCAAGACGCCAAAAACAATATGTATAGACAGCACCCCTCAGACTACATAGAGGCTTTCACGGCGGCGGTCAAAGAGGCGCTGGCAAATTGTGCTCAAGAAGTTGCAGATAATGTCCGAGCCATAGCCTTTGATACCACTTGCTCAACCCCAGTACTTACAGATATTAACGGCACGCCATTGGCATTGTTGGAGGAATATAAAGACAATCCAAATGCAATGTTTATCCTCTGGAAAGACCACACCGCTATTGATGAATCAGATGAAATTAACGCTCTGGCGAAAAAATGGAAAATTGATTACACAAAATATTTGGGCGGCGCATATTCTTGCGAGTGGGTCTGGGCAAAAGTTTTACATGTCTTGCGCAAAGATACTTTAATACGCAAAGACGCCTATGCGTGGATAGAACATAGCGATTGGATGAGCGCACTTCTTACATCGAACTTAAAACCTGAAAATGTTTTAAGGAATAGATGTGCGGCAGGCCATAAGGCAATGTGGCATGAGTCTTGGGGTGGGCTGCCCTCAGAAGAATTTTTGACAAACCTAGACCCATTGCTAAAAAATTTCCGTAGCCATCTTTTTTCTCAGACGCATACGATAGACACCTCGGCAGGCAAACTCAGCAAAGAGTGGGCGCAAACACTTGGTTTGAGAGAAGATGTCGAAGTAGGTCTTGGCGCAATAGATTGCCACATAGGCGCAATAGGCGCACAGATAGAGGAAAACTTTTTAGTTAAAACCATCGGCACTTCAACTTGCGATATTTTAATGACAAACGGTAAAAAAATTTCCGATAGAGTCATAAATGGAATATGCGGACAAGTTGACGGTTCTGTTTTACCAAACTTAATAGGGCTTGAGGCAGGGCAGTCCGCCTTCGGAGATATTTATGCTTGGTTCAGGAATCTCCTGCTTTGGCCAATGAAAGATTCTGAAAATCTCGAGAAGATTAAAGACACTCTTTTGACAAATCTTGCAAATGAAGCTTCAAAATTACCGCTTTCAGAAAGCGATTTAATCGCCCTAGACTGGTTCAACGGCAGGCGCACGCCTTATGCAAATCACAGGGTTAAAGCGGCAATATCCGGCTTGAGCTTATCTACGCAAGCGCCTTCAATTTTTAAGGCTTTGGTAGAAGCTACGGCGTTTGGTTCAAGGGCGATAAATGAATGTTTGATAGAGCAAAATATACCTATTAATGGCGTAATAGCACTTGGCGGGATTGCAAAAAAATCCCAATTTGTAATGCAAGTAATGGCAGATGTTATGAATATGCCAATCAAAGTTGCCGCCTCTGCGCAAGCTTGCGCTTTGGGGGCTGCAATGTGCGCTAGTGTTGCCGCAAAAATTCACCCTAACATACAAGAAGCTCAGAAAAAAATGGGGAGAGGATTTGATGCCGTTTATTACCCAGACCCCGCAAGGCACGCAATTTATAATTCACTTTACGCAAAGTATAAATCTCTGGGTGAAGAACAGGCGTAAAAAAAACGCTCATCTTCCGATGAGGAAAAGATAAGCATTTAGGAAATTTTGGCAGACGTAATTAAAATTTAACGCCATGTTAAAAGCGTTATTTTTTCTTAAGTTTTACATTTTCCATCAACACAGGTTCATCATAAGTTACGCCCACTTTCTCTCCCCAGTTGCGTACTTTGTCGGATGGTGAAACCTTATTGTTTTCATAAATTAAACCATCCACAGAAGTTATATAAACACAAGGTTTGGGAGAGTTTTCAATGGTGTTGTCTTTAATGATAATATTTTGAAACGCACCCGTAGGAGAAGGCAATTTCCTGCCGTCCATAGAAACAACGCTCAATGCGCCCGCCTGATAGTACTGAGCGTTAGCCTTACCAAACAGACAATTCTTAATTGTATTGTTTGAAATCTCAACGTTGTAAAATGCGCCGCCACTCATGTAGTTTAATTCTTGAGATAATACTATGCCGGCAAGCTCGCAAGCTTCTACGGTGTTATTGCGTATCACGCCGTTTGAGGCTTTAACGAATATGCCCCTTGCCCTGGTAAAACCCGCAAAATTGTTTTCTATAACAAAGTCTTGCCCTGAATGCTCAGGAGAATTGAAAATATCGCCAGCTTTTAAGCCCGGAATCCAAGAGGATAGGGTAACCTTTGTTGCGTATTTATAACCGGTTTCGCTTATGAATCCATAGTTATAAAGCTTTGTCATTTCTTTAAATTTGTCTTTATCAAAATCTATAATTTCCAACTTTGCACATTTAACTTTGCCCATGATTTTGCCACCAAAATCCAGAAAAATTAGAGAGTCATTTTCAGCAAAAACCGGACTTTGACGAGACACGACATATATTGTAGAAGACTTTTCATCAACTTCGTAAATTGGATAATAACGGCTTGTGATTGTTATTGCGTCATCACCCAAATCTCTGGCGACGCAGTTTCTTACTTTGGGGCCTATGGGCGCATTTTGGATGTGGATACCATCGGCATTGCCAGCGCAAAGACGCGGATACTCAACCGTTGCATCATCTTTCTTTGCTGTCAAAATACAAGCGTCATAAGTGCTGTTTGAGCAGTTATGCTCATACATGGAAAAACTTGGCGAACCGTAAATTGTAATGTTTTTAAAATATAGATTTTTTGAATCTTCAGAATGGAAGGTGTGCCCGCCGCCTCTGGTTTTGATTACGACAATATCTCCAACATTTTCGGAATTTATATTTTTTGCGCCTGCTGGTTTGTAAAGTTTGAACATGCGCTCGCCCTCAAGTTCTTTAATTTTTGCATCGCCATGTATGGTGATGTAATTTTCTATCAAAGCCTTTGTCTTCGGGCTGAATATGCGTACGCCTTGGTCGGTAGAATCTCCGGTTTTGGGCAGGGCGTAGCCTTTAAAAATTCTTAACGTGATTGAATTTTCATCCCTATTTAGTTCTGTAATGACGCCTTGAGTATAACATAGAGGCTGATAATCTATACTAAAATCTGATAGTTTAAAGTTTTCGCAATTTTTAATTTTGAATGCAGAACCCACTTTGCGACAAATTATTTCAGAACCATTGCCGTTAAAAACAACGTCTTTAAGATTTTCAAAAGTATAAGAACTTTCTAGATAATAAACGCCCTTGGGTATATTGATATTTGCGTTTCCTTTTTGAGCATCCAACAAAGGCTTGAGATTTTGTTGCTCCTCAGCATTAAGCAAAAAAGCGAGTAGGGCGGTTAATGTTGATAAAAGTATTTTGTTAAAATGCATGGATTGACTTTTTAGAGATTCGCCTTTTTTAGTCAACTCACAAAAAAAGTTCTAGAATTAAAATGAATAAAAATAGAAAACGCCAGTGAATACAGATACACGTAGAGTATAATCAAGCCACGGCGCAGTTTGGGCGCAAAAGGTTTTGGATCAAAAATACGCAAATACCCCAACCCTAAAAAGATTAAAGGAAGAAGGCATTATGTTGCCGACGCCCAAAAGCATGAAGGCAAAATCGGACAAAACACTTTGGGCTGAAATGGAAAGGATTTGGAAGCCCCTTAGATTCGATATTAAAAATAAATTTTTCGCGGCAAGAAATGTAAAGCTGGATGAAGTTGCCGAGCAATTCGGCTTTAAAAGTGAAGCCGACTTTATAAACAAGCTTGGGGAAGAATTTTCAGCCTTGGCGCAAAGCGGTTATAAGATGAGCCTGAACGAAGGCGAATTTAGAACGCCTACCATGCCTACTACCTCACAAATAGCAGAAGCGGAACGCCAATACAAAGAAGTCTATGACAAATATTTTGGTACACCGCTCTGGATGAAAGCCCCCAACGGCAAGCCCACAAAGCTTACAGAAAGACAGTGGGTACAGGTGCGCACTCCAAGCTTTAAAAAGTGGTTTGGAGACTGGAAAAAATTGGCGGAGTATAGCTTTTTAAATGGAACGCCCATCGCCAACATTACGGGTTATGAAATTGCAATGCAGGAAAATTTGCCTGATATTGTAATGGACTATTTTAAAAACATTGTAGGAAAAACTCATTTTGAAAATCCCGTTCTCGGAGAAATTGATTTCAATAAAAGAGGAGTAAAGGCTTCGATTTCCAAAGGAATGGGAAGCGAAAAGGCAATGGCTTTCGCTTCTATTGGAGATGTAATAGAAAAAGGCGTTATAATCGATTTTCAAAAAAATTGGCAAGGGAGAGGCTACGACACGGCGATAATTGCAGCTCCTATAAAAATCGGAAATGAGATTTATATTGTCGAAGTTGTTGTGGAACAAAAAAAAGAATCGAATAAATTCTATGTCCACGAAGTGACGCAAAAAAGGAAGCTTGGAAATGTGTTTCAAACCAAGCCCCCTTTACAAAATGCAAAGTTGCCTAGCACATCCCAAGCTTCTTTAAGGAATATTCTATTTAATATCTTTAATGTCAAGCCCGAAAGCGTCTCCAAAGTTGTGGATGAAAACGGCGAGCCAATGGTGGTTTATCATGGGACAATAGCAGATTTCAACGTCTATAATGGCGGCGCATTTTTTACAGACGACTACATGAATGCCGATGGCTACGCAAGCGGCGAGTTTGTATATGAAGTGTTTTTAGATATTAAATCCCCACTGAAAGTGGATGGCGAAGCGAGGAAGTGGGACGACCTAGATACGCCGTATGGAAATACGACAAGGGAGATTGTGGGAAGTGCCGAGGCGGCAAAGCAAGATGGAGTAATATTTAGGAATATAAAAGATAATTGGATTGATGATGTGGACGCACAGGATGCAGGCACAGTTTACTATGCCAATAAGCCCTCTCAAATCAAATCTGCAACCGACAACACGGGGGAGTTTGACGCGAAGAATCCCGACATCAGGTTTAGTACGGGCGCAACACGCAACATTAGCGCAGATAAGTTTGAAAAAGAATACAATGACTTTGTTGCAAAATATAAAGACACGCCGCTTTGGATGAAAGCCCCCAACGGCAAGCCCACAAAGCTTACAGAAAGACAGTGGGTACAGGTGCGCACTCCAAGCTTTAAAAAGTGGTTCGGAGACTGGGAGACGCTTGCGGAAGCAACTATGCCAAATCAAATTTTTGATATAAACGAAGCATTTGAATTCGCAAAGAACAATTTATTTGGCGAATACACAAACAAAAAGAATCCTAATTGGACGGCAAAGCTTTCGAGGAATGGTCTCGATAAGATGAATAGTGGTTCCGCACGCGGGAAGACTAATAATAATAGGCTTCATGCGCTTGCATTGGCAAATATAGGGACACTATTTGAAAATTCAGAGCTATTAGAATCGGAAACTCCCCGAAACCAGAATCCTGATACTGAGGCAGTGCATAAATTTTATGCGCCATTACTTTTAAATGGAGAAATGTATGCTGTTAAAATCACAGCCAAGCAGCTAAATAATCCAAAACAGAATAATCTATATTCCATTGAAGGGATTGATATAAAAAAGGAACCCGAGTTAAGCGGGTTGTCGGAGAAGGCAGATAAATCTGTTTCAAGTACGGCAATCCAGAACTCGGATTCTGTAAAAAGATTCTTTGAAAAACTTAGAAATGTCAAGCCCGAAACCGTTTCCAAAGTTGTCGATGAAAACGGCGAGCCTTTGGTGGTCTATCATGGGACGCGCAGTTTGAATGATTTTTATGAATTTAAAGGGAGAGAGCATTTCTTTACGAGCAATAAAGATGTGGCTGATGCGTTCCTAAACGGTAATGATTTCGTGCTTGAGGTCAACGGGGAAGCATATCCGTTTTCACGTCGAGACCTTGAATATTTAGCAGATATAATTTATGCGGATAAAGAGCAAATAGGATATTTGTTGAGAGAATTTGAGGCGGGAGAACTGCACTACGGCGAAGTTCTCAGCGTTTTGTCTGACATTACAGGAAATGATTACACGGCGGAAGCTCTCGCGGATTTCCCTTTTGAAATTCGCAAAGGGGGAGTTTTGCATGAAGCGTTCTTAAATAAGGAAGGGAAATTGAATAAGGAAAGAAAGCGTTACTTTGAAGGTTTCGGCATTTCGCACATTATTGCGCAAAGAGATTTACAAGGAATAGATGGTAAAGCTTTTGCAATGCAAATACCGGAAATTCTGGTACTCGGCAATATTGTTAAGGAATATGGAAGTAATGGCAATGAACGCGCAAATATTTCTTATCTTGGAAGCACCGTTGTAATAAAAAAGGAAGGCGGCTCTAACCATTGGATTATAACCGCCTTTGTTAACGAAGATAACAGAAGTTCGGTAAGCGACCATTCTACCTACAATTTGCGAAATCCCGAAATTTCATCCGCAAAGGGAGCCTCATCTACTTATAAATCATCGAAAAATCCTTCCGAAAGTCAAGCAGATAAAAAAGCGCAATTCAGTGTGGCAAATAGTTCCACAATGAAGAAGCGTCGCCTTGCGGCTATGGTTTTGGCAAAGCGTCTTTATGATGCAGCAGGCAAAAACTTTAACCCTAAAACGGGAGAATCTGCAAAAATCAAGGCAACACAAGAAGACCGTGAGTGGGTTTACGTGGAAGACTTGGGCTTCCTAGACGATGACGTTGAATGGATAATAAACCGTGCAGAAACCCTTGCCTGTTCTATAAAATCCGATTAGACATAATATATATTGTGCGACAAAATTACTGTGGGTGGGAATGTGTTAATCCAAGGATTTATATCGAGCTTTATTAATTAATTATTAACTACTTGCGTATATTAAAAATTAATCTAAATTCAACTAAATCTATGTGATTCTTAAGGCAAGCAATTAGTTTTGTAATTTAACCTTAGTTTTAAAAAATAATCAAAGGATTTGTACTAGGTTTTGTTGACTAACTAGCAATCAATTACACATATTTGAAGTTAATTTAGACTCAACTAAATCTATGTGATTCTTAAAGCAAGTAATTACTTTTGCAACTTAGCTTTAGCTTTAAAAAAGCTGTATTACTATATGGCATTTATTTAGCCCGTATTTCCCAAGAAGGTATTTTGTCTAAAGAAAATCTATGGAAAATCTAAATAGTTTTACACTTTATTTTCTCTAAACCATGTTTCTGTTAAACATTATATCACTTGATGCCACATTTTTCTTAAAATGTGTTGATGACAAAAAGCAAAGATTTTGAATTCACCAGATAAATAGCTTTTGCGCAAACAAACCTTTTTTTGCAAATTTTCCAGCTTCATTACCGGTCCTGTGCCCCTAGAGGAAATTTCGTTTAAATGCGGACATTTGGCAAACGTATTTGGTATTTGGCTATGTGGTTTTGGTACTTTTATTTTACGACCAGTTTCAATACGTGCCTGCCTATAAAATTAAAAGATTTCAGCATCTATGCCTCAAATCCATTGCGTCAAATGAATCTTGCTGAATTTTATCCATTCATTAATCCCATTTTTGTCTGTATTTTAAACTAAATATACTTAGAGCAAAATTTTCAAAATATGAAATTTGAGAACTGCCTTTGTTTATTCCCTCCACCCAAGCTCTCGTCTATCCAAAAAGATGAACTTTATGTTGTTTAGACATACACGAAAACTGAAAAAAGACAGCATTCGATGGGTTATAAAACAAAAAAAAGAGATTACATTTTTTGCAATCTCTTAAAGAATTTTTCTATTTTGTCCGAATTATCGGGTACAGTTCAAACCCTAAAGAGCCTTTTTTGCTTGTCCCGTTTTCGGAGTGAAGTTCAAAATTAATTCTGGCTTTTTCTGCAAATTTTATTTACCGATTTACCGCCATGCGGCGTTTTTCTTTACTTGCGCACCCTTCTGCGAATAACAATCGCTAGAGCCACAAGACCGAATATGCCCGCATAGGCTGAAGCCTCAGGGATTGCCGTAAAATTTACCGAGAGGGAATTTGCATCCAGCTTAAATGTTGCCGTATATTTTGTATCGTCGTCAAACAAGTGCGCAAAATCGTCTTCAGAAGAAAAATTTGTTTCAGCAAAGGAGAGAATCTCATAATCAACACCAGCCATAATGTTTGCGGTGTTAAAGAAGAAGGTTTTTGTGTCGGAAGTTACGTTTGTAAATGCGCCGGAAACTTCAATCTTATCTGATAGCAAGCCGGCAAAATCTACAATGATATTGCCCCCCGACCAATCCAAAGAAGTCGTCTTAACCAAACCAACTTCCGTATTTGCCGAATTAGGCGAGCCGCAGGCGCTAAATGCCCCACCTTCCATAATCAATTTACCTATGCCCAGACCCGTCGCAGGCGCTGGACTGCCTTCCGATTTGCCATTATAATCTTTGCCGTCCGCCCTCATATGTAGAGTGCCGCTTTTTATGGTGGTAGTACCTCTATAATAATTACATCCAGAAAGATACTGCACAAAATCCTTGGAAGAATCCATGACAAGATTTAGAATGCTTGCGTCGGTAGGTAAAACGGTGTCGGAAGCGCTGTAATCATGCAGCCTCCCCAAAAAACTATGGGTAAGCGCCGTTGACGTGTTATTTGTTATTGTCAAAGTGCTGGCAGTTGTGCCTGTCGAAGTTGTGCCAATTCTATAGGCATGGTTTGCAACACTGCCCACAATGCCTGCAACAATCAAATTCTTTGTGTCTTTAAGTTCAAAAGAGCTTGAAATATTCAGCGTGCCGGAAACAATGACATCGACATTGGAGGTAAACTTAGAATATTTGGCGTTGTCATTTTCAACGTCTATATTGTTGAGTATCCTGATTTCCTTGTTTGATGTAAGAATGATATGGTTATTATTTGTGTTGCCCGCCAAGAATTTAAGACTGTTGATAGACGCACCCGCAGCCTCGTCCGTGTATAAATTGACGTTAGTCATGATGTTGCCCGTAGCCCCAGTCTTGAGGGTTATATCGCCCAACGCTACCGTAGTAAATTTTTTGTCGCTAGAGCCTACGGTAAAATTAAGCGTGGTATCTGCGGCAAAGTTTACAGTGCCAAAAGTGGCATCTGCGCCAGTATTTGTGTTGATAACTTCAATAGAGCCCTTTGACATGTTTGTGGTGGAAGACCCCGCAAGCAAAGTACCGTTGTATTGCCCTGCCTTTCCCAAGTTTATTGTCAGCGCCTTCGTGCTACTGTGGTTAATAGTTCCTGTAATTTCCAGATCCGAAGGTGCTCCGTTGCCGTCGCCAAAAGTTATTATGCCGGAATTTTCCATCGTAATGTCGCCCAGCACAATCTTAAAGCCCTTGTTGTTTGTGCTCCCGCCTCTCAGGGTTATTTTGGAGCCGTTTGATGCCTTGTTTTCCAAAGCAGTAATGGTGGTGCAGCCAATGGCGGACGATGAATTGCCCCAATAAAGACTCCAGTTTGAAGAGGCCGATGTGGACTGGTTTATGAATGTGCCCACCGTTTGCGTAACATTAAGACCGCCCATATTGAAGTTTGCACTCGCACTGCCTATGAAAGTATAAGTATCATCAGCCGCAGTCGTTGCGGGCAGAGCGTCCGTACCGGTATATTCATACGCCGCCGCAAAGATGGAGGATGCACATAAATTAGATATGAAAAATATTGCAAATATAGATTTAACTTTAGCCATAAAAATAACCTTTGTAAGAAAACTTAAGCAGGGAAATTTTTATGTCAACTTTAATTAAAATATTATATCAAAAAAGTGCGAAGTTTTTACGCTTCGCACTTTGAATAATAAACCAATTACTATATATAACTACTACTCAACTTCAAATTTTACTGTTACAACGCATTTTACCTCTTTTTGGTAAGAACTTGTGTCGTAATATCCGTAATCTGCGGTGTCTGAAGATAAAGGACTGGTGATTTGAAACACCCCTTGATTTGCAGAGCGTATTTTGCCCAATTTGCAACCAGAGTCTTCCGTCATAGTAACCGCCCTTAGCTTTGCGTTTTCCACAGCTTTTTTCAGAAGCTCTATCTTCAAATCCTCAAGACCCGTATAATAGTATCTCGGAGAATTTGTATAAACGCTTAAGCCTTCGCCAATTAATTCCGAAACTTTTTCATGGAGTTTTAAAACTTCATCAATATTTGAAGAACTGTATTCCACATTTATCCTGCCAGTGAAAAAATCAACCTCGTTAGACATATTACCATTGGGCATGCGCCTGAATGTTTTATCCATTTCTACGGTCGAAACAACTAATCTGGATTTGTCCAAATTAAGTTTTTCAAAAACATCATTCATCGATGTAAAAACTTCTTTGACATTTTTATATGCTTCTTCTTGCGAAAGCCCATTGGCAGACACCCCGCCCGTCCAGACTGCAACATCCGAAAGCACCGCTTGAGAAGCAAAGCCTTTTACGTTTACGCCGTCTGCTGTTTTAAGCAATACGGATGGATTAATGAGTATGAATGCGCAGACAATAAATGTTGCGCAAACAAGTAAAAGAGAGATTATGTAAGTTCGTGTTTTCATGGGACAACCTAAGACGTGAGAAATAAATTTTCGTTCATAAAATTGTTAATTTTTTTCTAAAAAGCTATTTGTTTGACATGCCAAATTTTGTTTTAGAAAATTACCAAATGAAATTTAGATTAATAATCATATCATTAGCGGTTTCTTTAATCTCCACGCACCTATTTGCGGAGATTAAGCCGATTAAAAGTGGCAACCTCCCAAACGTTGTAATAATCTATGCCGATGACATGGGCTATGGCGATTTGGCAAAAAACAACCCTGACTCAAAAGTGCCAACACCCGCTATGGATAAATTGGCAAATTCCGGAATGAATTTTACCGATGTTAGCACATCTTCAGGCATCTGTTCGCCGAGCAGATACGCCCTACTCACTGGTGAATATCATTGGAGAAGATTTCACAGAATCGTTCGCTGCTGGGAAGATACGGTCTTTAAAGAAGATGACACCACCCTTCCCAAAATGTTTAAATCTAAAGGTTATCTAACCGCCTGCATAGGCAAATGGCACTTGGGTTGGGGTTGGAAAGACTATTTAAAAGACGGCGTAAAACCCACCTACACCAAAAATGGCGAAGAAATTTTTAAAGTTGAAGACTTTAATTGGACACTTGATAGCCAGATAAAAAGAGGCCCTCTCTTTGCAGGTTTTGACTACTATTTTGGAGATGACGCTCCTAATTTCCCACCCTATACTTGGATAGAAAATGATAGATTTTTAAGCTTACCAACAGAGACTTCTATCTTTGACTATGATTTCAAAGAAGGTGGTGTAAATGAAAATAGGCCAGGACCTATGGCAAAAGGTTGGAAACAGGAAGCCGTTTTACCCACCCTGCAAAAACGCTCTATTGCTTGGATTAAGGCAAATAAAGACAAGCCTTTCTTTCTCTATTTGCCTCTAACCTCCCCTCATACGCCAATAGTGCCGACTGCGGAATTCAGGGGCAAAAGCAATGCTGGCGCTTATGGAGACTTTCTCATGCAAACAGACGCATTTGTTGGCGAAATCATGAAAGCTCTGGAAGAAAATGGGCTTTTGGAAAATACTATTGTCGTATTCTCCTCTGATAACGGCGCTGCCCATTATGCCTATGAAAGAGAGCTAAAGTTTGGGCACGTCAGCAATTCCCCGTTCAGGGGCGCAAAAGCCGACATTTGGGAAGGTGCGCACAGAGTGCCGTTTATCGTCAGTTGGAAAGGCAAAATTGAGGCGGGTAAAACTTCAAACCAAATGCTTTCTCAGATAGACTTATTTAAAACTTTGGCAGAGATTATAGATTATAAAACGCCTGAAAATGCCGCCAAAGACAGTAAAAGTTTTCTTACAATTTTAAACGGCAATGAAATGCCCGTGCGCAATACGATAGTACTAAATGTAGAGGCGGAACGTTACGGCTATCGCAAAGACAACTGGGTATATCTAAACCACAGAAAGTTTGACATGCTGCGAGGCCCAAAAGAGCCCAAGGCGCTTTTGGAAAAACGCAATGCCCCAGACCCTAAAGAAGATAAAGCCTTGGGTCAGCTTTATGATTTGAATGTGGATATAGGTCAGCGTGCAAATCTCTATGATGCAAATCCGGAACTTGTCGAAAAGATGAATAAAGAAATGCGCGCAGAAATGAGATAAGGTGAAAAAATTCATCTTCACAATTTTGCTTTCGTTCTCTGGTTTTATTTTAAACGCCAGTACCCCAAACATCTTGTTTTTATTTGCAGATGATATGACCACCCGAGAATTCCTGCGGGACAAATCTGAACGCCAGTTGCAAATACCAAATATTGATAAACTCATAAATAGCGGTACAACATTTACGAACACTTATCTTATGGGGTCTTGGGTGAATGCGGTTTGTGTATCAAGCAGAACCTGCCTCAATACGGGATACAGCGTTTGGAAAGGAGCAAAAGCTTACAAAAATAAGGGTGCGCTATTGACAAAAGCCACCGAACGCAGAGAACTTTTGCCCCAGCTTTTAAAAGCGGCGGGGTACAAAACCTATCTTACCGGCAAATGGCACGTTTTGGCTGACCCCAAGCTGGTCTTCGATGAAACTGAAGTTGTAAGAACCGGAATGCCAAAAACCAATATTGACCATTATAACAGACCTGTCGAAAACCAAGCGGACTCTTGGAACCCTGCCGACCCAAATCTCGGCGGGTATTTTGAAGGCGAAAAACATTGGAGCGAAATCACCGCAGATTGTGCGATAAATTACCTCGGCAGAAATAAAGATTCTAATGAGCCATTTTTTATGTACGTGGCATTTAACGCTCCTCACGACCCTCGACAAGCGCCCAAAGAATTTCAAGAGCTTTATCCCGTATCAAAAATAAAACTGCCGAAAAATTTTGAGTCTGAAAATAAATATGCGGAAGCAATAAATGTGAAGAATGTCCGTGATGAAACGCTTGCGCCCTACCCACGCACCCCCTTTGCAATACGCACTCATCTGAGCGAATATTACGCAATCACAACCCACTTAGACGTCCAAATTGGCAGGATTTTAGACGCCTTGAGGGAATCTGGAAAACTTGAAAATACGATAATAGTTTTTGCCGCCGACAACGGGTTGTCTGTCGGTGAGAACGGTTTTATGGGCAAACAAAATATGTTTGATGCCGCAATGAAAGTGCCGCTTGTGATTAGCGGCAAGGGTTTTGAAAAAAACAAAAAAATTCCAGCAAAAATTTACCTGCAAGATTTGATGCCAACCTTTTTAGATTTGGCTGGCTCAAAAATACCTGAATTTGTGGAATACCAAAGCCTGATGCCGCTTGTAAAAAATGATAAATCAGAAATTCACCAAGAAATTTACATAGGCTTTATGGAAACGCAAAAGGCGATAATTGACGGAGATTTCAAGCTGATTTCCTATCCAAATATAGATGTGGCGCTACTTTTTGACTTAACGTCTGACCCTTATGAAATGAACGATTTGTCTAAAGATGAAAAGTTTTCAGAAACGCTTAAAAAGCTCGAGGCAAAGCTTGAAAACCTCGATAAAAAGTATAAAAAAATTGCGGAAGAATCTTTCTAAATTTAACCCGTCAATACCCTCAAAATCTTGACATAGGCGCCCCATTTTGCTTTCATACTCTTTTTAAAAATGGAAAGACTACACTCATACTGGAGGATGCCCTATATCAAGTCTGAAAATAAGGATGCAAAAGTGCGCAACCCTTTTTTGGAAATACCCAAAGCCACAGATTTTAAAAGCGTCCACCTCATTTGGCGTGGCAAGTTTTGCTACATAGTTATGAACAAATTCCCATATAACTGCGGGCATTTACTGGTCGTACCGTATAGGGAGCTTCCTGATATTGAGGATTTATCTGAAGAAGAACGCATAGAATTCTTTGACTCTATAATTAAGGCAAAAAAGATTTTAAGGGCTGCTATAAAGCCGGACGGTTTTAATATTGGCTTCAATCTTGGGGCAAAAGCGGGTGCAGGAATCCCAAACCATCTGCATTGCCATGTTGTACCAAGGTGGGACGGCGATACAAACTTCATGCCCGTAATATCAGATACAAGAGTTCTGCCAGAGGCAATGGACTCTATGTGGGAAAACCTCATTAAATTTGCAGATTTGTAATGGAAAAAACTTTAACATTTATAAGCGCTCATCATTTGTCTGAGCTTTATCGTTCCACGCAAGAAAACTTGGATTTAGCTGAAAAAGAGCTAAAGGTTAAGCTCATTACCCGAGACGCTTGGCTGACTATCTCCGGCGATGAAGCAGATGTGGCATTGGCGTCCAAATTTTTTCTGACAATTTCAGACGCAAGAACTCAGGGGTTGCGGATATCGCAATCAGACTTTGTATCCATGCTTTCCAAAACTGCTAAAGGCAAAATTGATGAGATTGTGGAAGTCTTTCAAAACCCCATTGTATATTCTCTAAAACGCAAAAGCATAGTTCCTAAAAATATCAATCAGAAGCGTTATTTAAGAAATATTGAAGGAAATGACATTGTTATTGGGATAGGCCCTGCGGGTACTGGCAAAACTTATCTTGCCGTGGCTGCCGCCCTAAAAATGATGCAAGAAAACAAGATTGAAAAAATAATCTTAACACGCCCCGCCGTTGAAGCCGGAGAAGCTTTGGGCTTCTTGCCTGGCGATTTGCAAGAAAAACTTCTGCCCTATCTGCGTCCGCTTTATGACGCCTTGTACGATATGTTGGGCACTGAAGAGACAGGAAGGCTCATGGGGAAAGGTCTGGTGGAAATTGCGCCCTTGGCATATATGAGGGGCCGTACGCTTTCAAACGCCTGCATAATTTTGGATGAAGCGCAAAATACCACAATGGAACAAATGATGATGTTCTTAACCAGACTTGGCGAAAATTCAAAAATGATTGTAACCGGCGACATAACTCAGGTTGACCTTCCCCGCAACAAGCGTTCGGGGCTTAAAGGCGCTGCTGAAATATTGTCCGGTATAGAAGGTATAAATATTTTTAAATTTGAACATGGGGACGTTGTAAGGCACCGCTTAGTCAGCAAAATTATCGCCGCCTACGCCGCTTACAATAGAGAGGGTTTATAATACATGAACATAGGCAAGCACCAATACAGAAAAGAAAATGCCAGAAAAAAGTTGGAGTATTCCAAAGAAAGTTCGGTAAGAAAGCAGTTAAGAATCGCATATATATTATTGACGATTTTTGCCGTATCCGCCCTTCTATATGTAATAGCTTTTGCATATCTGCCAAAAACCCAATCTGGCGCAATGGTAGGCCGCGCCATACCAACACAGATATTTTCTATCATAGATTTTTCCTATGAGAGTGAAATATTGACAAAAATGGCAAGGTCTCAAGCCGTCGAGAGCATATCGCCCTCTTACAAAATAGATTCCTCCATAAATCAACATTCTCAGGATGATATAGACAAGCTTGAAGACTATCTTGCCTCAATACAAAAGGCTTTTGATGCTTTATCTGTCGAACAAAAAACTTCCGCAGATGTCTTGGAAAACCATTCAAATGAAATTAAAAAAGTAAGCACGCTTTCCATAAGCCCTCAAGACTTGCAGGTACTCCTTGCAATAAACCCTGATTCTAGAACGGAGATTTTTAATCAGGTGCAGTTCCGATTAAAAAGCGTTTTTGCCGACGGTATTTATGAAGACAACAACCCTGTCTTTACAGAAGCTTCAATACTGCAAAACGCATATAAGATTGAGGGGGCGACACGCACAGTACGTATCAGAAGCCTGTCTGAAGCTATTGAAGAATTCAAAAGACGCATTCTGACAATGGGAAATGTGGATAATGACACGGCATACGTTTTGTTTAGAATTTCAAATCAAGAATTGCGTGCAAATATAGGTTTCGACAAAGATAATACGCAAAAGCGCAAAGCGGAAATTATGGATAAAGTTAAGCCCGTAATTGTGAAGGTACGGGCGGGAGAGCCAATTTTGTCGCCAGATATCCCGAATACAGAGCTCGTACAGGAAAAAAGAAACGCATATCATAAAGAGCTTTCAAAGTCTTACACTGTTTCCGATACGGGTATTTCAAACGTAATAAATAATTTTTCATGCAGTTTATTTTTGGTCTGCGGTGCTACACTTTTCATAATAATAAGTAAAACCCGCACAAATAAGAGGCGCAAAACTATTGGTATTTTCCTTATACTATTAACATCCAACCTGATTTTAGAACGTATTTTGATACAATCTTGCAACGCTCAAGTTTTTGATTCCGGTGAAAGTTTGCTCAAAGTTTTGACATACAGCACGCCCGTAGTCTTAGGACCAATACTCCAAGTATTGCTTTTTGGCTCTTACATGGGCTTTGTCATGTCTTTAATTTTGACAGCCTTTGCAACCCTCATGCTTGGTCAGGGGATGGAGTTCTTTATACTGCTTTTCATATCTTCACTTTTTACAATATATTTATGCAGCTCTGCACAGAGGCGTTCAAGAGTGGTTTTAAGCGGCTTTGTGTACGGTATAATTTTGGCGGTATCGGCAATTTTCTTTGGCGTGTTAAATGCCACGGACACCCCAATAATGGTCATTGCGCAAGCGATCAGTGCATTGATTTTTGGTCTTTTGGTGGCAATTATCGCAAACGCCGTTTTGCCATTTTTGGAAAAACTTTCAAAGACATCTTCAAACATCACCCTCTTAGAGCTGACAGATTTTAATAACCCCTTGCTCAATAAACTTCAGATTGAAGCTTCAGGCACATATCATCACAGCGTAATGGTTGCGCATATTGCAGAATATGCGGCATCTCAAGTGCGCGGGGCAAACCCATTGGTATGCCGTGTCGGGGCACTTTATCATGATATTGGTAAAATAATTAAGCCTGAATTTTTTACGGAAAACCAATCCGGCATTCGCAATCCGCATGATGACCAAACGCCTTCCATGAGTGCGCTCATTATTAAAAGCCATATCAAAGAAGGTCGTGAAATTGCGCAGCTAGGCAAGCTGCCAAAGCCTGTCATGGACGCCATTGAAGAACATCATGGCACTTCTATAATAATGTATTTTTACAATAAGGCTATGAATCTTGTTGGAGCAACCAAAACTGAAGACCCTGTAAGCGTTCTAAGGGAAGCCGGTATTGACGAATCTACATATAGGCATGAGGGCAGAAAGCCCCAAAGCATAGAAACCGCCATACTTTTACTCGCCGACTCTTGCGAGGCTGCAAGCAGGTCTTTGCGCAAAGTAACTCCGCACGCCGTCGAAGAACTCGTCAACAACATTGTCAGACAAAAGATGAATGACGGTCAGCTTGATGAAGCGCCAATCACCGTGCAACAACTTACTACAATCAAAAAGGCTTTTGTGTTCACAATGCTCAATATGCTGCACTCCCGTGTTGAATACAATAATGAGCCTAAAAAAGAAACAAAATAATTATGCAATATACCGCCAAAGAACTTTCTCAAATTTTTGAAAACTCAATCTTAGAAGGAAACCCCGAAAAGACAATAAGCGCTATCTCCAGCCTTTCTGACGCAAAAGATTCAGACCTTAGCTTTTTAGGGAACAAAAAATACGTTTCAGATGTCGCCAAAACCAAGGCTGGCATCATACTTTTACCGCAAGATTTTGAGGGCGAAAAACCTTCTGACGCCACAATAATAAAAGTTGCCAATCCATCTTTGGCATTGGCAAAACTTTGCGCAATTCTTGAAAAACAGCTCTGGCCAAAACTGCCCGCAAAAATACACCAAAGCGCAGTTGTTGAAGAATCCGCAAAGATTGCTGAAGACGTTTATATAGGCCCTAATGTTACCGTTGCTGAGGGTGCTAAAATCGGCAAAGGTTCAAAAATCCATGCAAACAATTACATTGGAAGATTTGCAGAAATCGGGGAAGACTGCGTTTTACTTCCAAATAGCATTGTGATGGATTATTGCGTGCTAAAAAACAGAGTAAAACTGCAACCGGGCGCTGTGATAGGCTCTGACGGCTACGGCTATGAGTATGCGGACGGCAAGCACAACCCTGTGCCGCAAATAGGCATAGTCATGCTTGAAGATGACGTTGATATAGGTGCAAATACCTGTATAGATAGGGCAAGATTTGATAAAACCATAATCAAAAAAGGCGCAAAACTTGATAATCTGGTACAGATTGCCCACAATGTGGAAGTTGGAGAACTTTCGCTTTTGGTGTCGCAAGTTGGCATTTCAGGCAGCACAAAAATTGGCAAGGGTGCAATTTTGGCTGGTCAGGTTGGGGTTGCCGGACATTTGAATATTGGCGACGGCGCAAAAATAGGCGGTCAAAGCGGCGTCAATGGCGATATTAAGGCTGGAGAGTACGTGAGAGGCACGCCTACCTATCCATTCATGTATGCGCATAAAGTTGATATTTTAAAAGGTCGTTTACCTGAAATTGTTGACAGGCTAAAAACGGTGGAAAAACATCTGGGGATAACCCCTCCTAAAAATACAGATTCAAAGCATTAATTGCTGTTGAAATTTTTATTTCTTGGGTTTTGCTTTTTCCGATTCCAACTTTGCCTTGGCGGCTTCGTTGCGCTGTAGATTTATTGCAAAATCTCTGGCATTTTCAAGAGTGCCTATGCTTTCCACATTTGTGTAGCCCAGCTTGTTAAAAATATCCATAGCTTTTTGGATTTGAGTTTCAGATTTGCCGTAAACGTAGATTTTTGTTGCCTTGTCTTTAAAGGTGTCTGGCAATTTTTGTTCAAGCTCTAAAATGGGGATATTTATGGCTATATCTACATGTTCGGTGGTGTAATCTGTTTGTGTTCTTACATCCAAAACGCAGTTGGCAAGTGCGGTATCGGCAAAGAGCGATATATTCAACAAAAAGAAGAAAAAGCAGAGTATAAACTTATGATTGAATTTCATAAACAATTTTAGGGTAAAAAACCAAACTGGGGATATTTGATTTGGGCGCAATACTATGCAGTTTTTCTATGAAAAAACAAGCTCTTAATGCTCCATAATTTTTTAATCCATAAAAATCAAAAAAAAGCGTAAAATTTTAAGATTAAGGTTGAAACTTTTACAAACATTGCATTTTTTTGATACTTTAAAAAATTTGCAACTAAACTTTTATTTGTACATTACTTAAAGGGAAAAAAAACATGTTAAAGACACTAAAAACTACACTAATGTCTTCCATTATCAAGAAGCTTATAATGGCGATTACAGGCGGTGTGCTGGCATCATTTTTGGCGGTACATATGCTTGGCAATTTGCAGGCTCTTGAGGGCGGACCACACGCAATCAACGTCTATGCGCATTTCTTGCAGACACTGCCTTGGGAAATTCTCTGGGGCTTCCGTCTGACATTATTTGTCTGCATAATTGTGCACTTCGCTCTGGCGTTCATCTTGGTTTTGGAAAATTCCAAGGCACGCCCGCAGAAATATGCGGTTAAAAAGTCTATAATACCCTCAAAGATAGCAAGCACGATGATTTACACTGGTGTTTTGATTTTTGCTTTTGCAGCCGTGCATATCTTGCATTACACAGTGATGAACATTCATCCAGAACTCAAACATCTTGAGTGGCTCAATGAAGACGGCAAGGCAATTCATGACGTCTATGCAATGCTTGTTGTGGCGTTTTCCAATGATTTTGTTGCCATATTTTATATAGCCGCAATGGCGTTCATAGGTTTTCATTTGACCCACGGTGTTGCGAGTGTGTTCCAGTCGGTAGGTTTCCGCAATGAAGTTGTGCGTGGCAAAATTAAGGCTATTGCCGCTATTTATGCAATAGTTGTGTTTGGCGGTTTTTCAATCAATCCTGCAATGGTTTTGATTTGCAAATACACAAACCTAAATCTTCCATTAGGAACATTCCCTGTGAATCAAATCCTCCAGCAGTATGAAACCAAGAAGTCTAACGACAAAGAGGTTTTCATAGATTACGCCGCCATTGAAAAATGCGCTCCCTGCTGCGAAAAGAAATAACCTTTAAAACTTTAGAAATATGAATTTAGATTCAAAAATTCCAAGCGGCCCAATTTCACAAAAGTGGGACAATTATAAGTTCAACGCAAAGTTGGTTAATCCGGCAAACCGCAGAAAGTTCAGCGTAATAGTTGTGGGTTCAGGTTTGGCGGGCGCAAGCGCTGCGGCTACTCTTGCCGAACAGGGCTATAATGTGCAGTGCTTCTGCTATCAAGACAGCCCACGTCGTGCGCACTCTATTGCGGCTCAAGGCGGCATCAATGCAGCAAAGAATTACCAGAATGACGGCGACAGCATTTATCGCCTCTTCTACGATACTGTAAAAGGTGGCGACTTCCGTGCACGTGAAGCCAATGTGTATCGTTTGGCACAAGAGAGCGTCAACATCATAGACCAATGCGTTGCAACAGGCGTGCCTTTTGCTCGTGAATACGGCGGTTTGCTTGCAAATCGTTCATTCGGCGGCGCTCAGGTTAGCCGTACTTTCTATGCTCGTGGTCAGACAGGCCAGCAGTTGCTCTTGGGTGCGTACGCATCTTTGGTAAAGCAAATTGGCATAGGCAAAGTTAAAATGTTCAGCCGCCGTGAAATGCAAGACGTGGTCTTGGTTGACGGCCATGCAAAGGGCATCATCTGCCGTAATATGGAAACAGGCGCTATAGAAAGCTACGCCGCAGACGCAGTATTGCTTTGCACGGGCGGCTACGGCAACGTGTTCTATCTTTCCACAAATGCACAGGGTTGCAATGTTTCAGCAGCAATGCAGTGTTACAGGCGTGGCGCAGGTTTTGCAAATCCTTGCTACACTCAAATTCATCCAACTTGCATACCTCAGCATGGCGACCAGCAGTCTAAGCTCACCCTTATGAGTGAATCTTTGCGCAACGACGGCCGTGTTTGGGTTCCCAAAAAGAAGGAAGATTGCTCTAAAGACCCTAACGATATTCCCGACGAAGATAGAGATTATTATCTCGAAAGAAAATATCCCAGCTTTGGCAACTTGGCGCCACGTGATATTTCTTCTCGTGCAGCTAAAGAAGCCTGCGACGACGGCAGAGGCGTTGGCCCTACTGTTGGCGGCTCAAAAAGAGGCGTATATCTAGACTTCCGTGCTGCTGTAAAGCGCGACGGCAAAAAGACTATCCAAGAGCGTTATGACAATTTGTTTGAAATGTATGAACGCATCACCGGTGAAGACGCTTACGACAGGCCAATGCGCATATACCCCGCATCGCACTACACAATGGGCGGTCTTTGGGTTGACTACGGTTTGCAAAGCACAATTCCGGGTCTTTTTGTATTGGGTGAAGCAAACTTTTCCGACCACGGCGCAAACAGGCTTGGCGCATCGGCATTGATGCAGGGCTTGGCAGACGGATACTTTGTGATACCTTACACATTGCCTGATTATCTGGCAAAGTCTGGCGCAAAAAATATCTCCACAAAGAGGCCTGAATTTGAAGCCTCTGAAAAAATGGTCAAAGATAAGATTGCACAACTTTACGCAATCAAAGGTAAAAAGAGCCCTCGCCACTTCTCCATGGAATTAGGCAAGGTAATGTGGGAATATTGCGGCATGGCAAGGAATGACGCCGGCCTTAAAAAAGCGCTTAGCATCATCCCTGAAATACGTGCGGAATTCTACAAAGACTTGCGGATTGTTGGCGACGCAAACAACATCAATCCTGAGCTTGAAAGAGCAACCCGTGTTGCAGACTTTATAGACTTTGCAGAAATCATGTGCCTAGACGCACTTGAGCGTAAAGAAAGCTGCGGCGGACACTTCCGTGAAGAATATCAGGATGAAGAAGGCGAAGCAAAACGTGATGACGCAAACTTCTCTCATGCTGCCGTTTGGGAGTATAAGGGCGAAGGCGTAAAACCTGTTCGCAATACTGAAGAAATACCTCATGAAGAAGTCGTACCTGTCGTACGTTCTTACAAATAGAAAAACCTAATTTAAAAAGACAATGAAAATAAATCTAAAAATTTGGAAACAAAACGGATCTGAAAAAGGTCATTTTGAAAATTATTCGGTGGACAATGTCAGTGAAGACTCGTCTTTCCTTGAGATGTTTGACATTCTCAATGAAAACTTGGTCGCACAGGGCAAAGAAGTTATCGCATTTGACCATGACTGCCGTGAGGGTATTTGCGGTATGTGCTCTATGACTATCAACGGCATTCCGCACGGGCCAGAGCGTAAAACTACGGTTTGCCAACTGCACATGCGCAAGTTTAACGACGGCGATACAATCATAGTTGAGCCTTGGCGTTCAGGCACATTCCCTGTCAAGAAAGACTTGGTTGTATCTCGTGAGGCGTTTGAACAAATCCAATATGTTGGCGGCTTTATTTCCGCCCGCACCGGCAGCGCGCAAGACGCAAATGCGATACCAATTTCAAAACAAGTTTCAGACAAGTCTATGGACGCAGCCCAGTGCATAGGTTGCGGCGCTTGCGTTGCGGCTTGTCCAAACGCTTCTGCAATGTTGTTTACTTCTGCAAAAGTTGCTCATCTTAACTATCTGCCGCAAGGCGCTCCTGAAAAGGATATGCGTGTGATTGCAATGGTGGAAAAAATGAACGAACTTGGCTTTGGCAACTGCACAAATTACGGCGAATGTCAGGGTGCTTGCCCCAAAGGCATAACTTTAGACAACATCGCCAAGATGAATAGAGACTACATTTTTGCAAAAGCAAAGCAAATTGTAGGCGCATAATTTTGCAAACCATATTTTTAAGACGCTTGTCGGAACAATCTCGGCAGGCGTTTTTTATTTACAAATTAGTTTTTTTATGAAAACTGAATCCAGTTGATAGGTTTTATTATGAAAAAAGTCTTCTTTGCTTTTACACTTTTTTTCTTTGGTTTTTCCCTCTTTGCTTTGCAGAAATATAAAATTGAAGTTTATGACGGTCATTATGTTATTTTGGACGAGACTTTCATGCTGGCCGAAGGCAAGTTTATTAAAAAACAGGTTGTTGATGGAGAGATTATCCGCTTACCCGACGATAAAAAAGCTGTAATAGAATTGTCGGAAAAACAGCTTGATGAAATGGCGGAATGTAAGCGCAAAATCGTCGAACATATAGCCGAAATTAACGTTAAAAGCAGGGCGGAAAGCCACCACAATCTTTATAATAAAAGCCTAATCGCCACAGAATTTCTGCTGCAAAATTCTGACAAAGCTGATTCTTTGCTGCTGACTCTAAAAAATACCGAAATCATAAGTTATACGCAAGACGGCAAAATAATTAAGCATGTCGAAGACGAAAACGCACAAAAACTAATTAAAATAGGTGTCCCAACGCTCATAATTTATAATGGAGACCACCGACGTATCAAAGACAAAGTCCCATTTTGGGGCGATATTCCGATTGCGGGGCGCTTATTCCACTCGGAAGGTTGGACTATGTCGTCAAAATATTTTTGGGTGTTAATAACACCGGCCAAGTAACATTAAGGGTGGTCTTTTTTTTGTAATTTGAGATTATATATCATTGAATAGAGCTCTGATAATTTTAAGATGATAATCATGAATTTGAAAAAATTTAATTCAACATTGCTCGCCAAGCTCTGCGATTATGAAAGTAAGGAACTGATAGACCACCCTACTCATGAAAAACTTGCCGCATATTTAAAATCTGAGAATAAAAGTTTATCAGAAAATAATTTTGGGATGTATATGTTATATGCGCTTGGCACCTTGCTTTTTGCATTTGGGCTGATACTTTTAACGTCTCACAACTGGGATTATCTGGCAAGACCCGTACGCCTGTCTATCGCCTTTTTGCCTCTGATTGCAAGCATTGTAATGACTATCTTTATGCTGCCAAAATTTAAGGGTTCTGCTTGGATGGAACTACCGGCAACTCTTAATATCATAGGTGTTATATGCGCCATAGCGGTTGTGTCGCAAATTTATCATATAGACGGAAATTTATGGTCATTCGTAACCGGCGTGCTGGCGCTTACAATACTTGTTCCTATTTTATATAATTCCAAACTCGCACTCTTAATTTGCGTTGTAAATTTTTTGATACTTATGCCGGATGGCATATACAAATTTGAGAATTTGCAAACTTTACATATTTTTACGCTCATAATTGCCGCTTTAATCTTCCTTTTTTATTTTAAGTGTAGCGGTGGCCTTTTTTGGTTTTTATCAGCATTAATTTATTTGTCGTCAGTTCCGTTTATACTTTGCAATCTGACAGATAAATTTTACGACAACAATATTCCTGAAATATTGTTTTCTTCCATATATTTTTCTATCCTATTATTGATAGACTTTAATTTTTCAGACAACACCGCTTACGCTGCAAAAAAAAGCAATGTTTTAGAGCGCCTGCCCTTTATTTTGATAGGAATTACGGGTTTGGTTTATATATCTATTTTTCACATATTTATTGATGAAAATATGTTCGGAAAATTTTACGAAAAAGAAGATCCCATATACCCTATCAGTTCTCTGGTTTTAATTTTTGTATTGCTTGCGGCTTTTTTATTTTTGTCTGCAAAAGCAATTAACAAGACTATTAAAAACAACGGATTATCTCAAAATCCACCATTCATTTTTATGGCTTTGATAAGCCTTGTTGTCTGTCTAGAATATGTGCTTAATCTTTATTTTGCCCCCGATTCATTTCTTTTTTTCATAAAAGTTTTATCGGCGATAGTTCTTTCGGCATCTGCCCTGCTGTTTATTTTTAAAGGCATGAAATTTGATAATTTTTTGTCCTTGAATTTGGGCGCAATAATTGTGATAGCGCAGGCAATAGCTTACTTTTTCAAGATGGACACAAGCATGCTTATCAGGGCATTTTTGTACATCCTATTTGGGCTTATATTAATTGGTCTAAATCTGTTTTTGGTAAATAAAAAGAATCTGAAAGGGAAAGTAGATTAAGTTATGAAAAGTCACAAAACCCTTATTGCTATAATAATTTTATTTATATGTCAGATATGTTTGCTTTCTAGATTTGTCTGGAAATATGAATTGGCAGACGCAGAAGCGCCAGTTTTTAAATTCAAGACAAGCCCCGTTGACCCTTACGATATTTACAGAGGCAAATATGTATCGCTAAATTTTTCGGATGTAACTTTAGACTATAAAGAAGGCAATGACCTGCTGGATACAGAAATTGCAGAACGTCTTAAGACTGCGCAAAATGAAGTTTATGACAAACCCATCCGCTTTTATTCTTCAGATTCAAAATACAAAATTAAAATCTATTTTCATGTTGATAAAAACGGCTTTGCAACCCCGTCTTTTACTCCAGATAAAGACAACCCCGATTCGTATTTGGATTTATACGCTTCTTCATACCATAAAAAGACCAACAAGCTTTCAATCGCCTATCCATTCAATAAGTTTTTCACAAATGAACATGACGCCAAAGAAATTGAAGACGGATACAATGAATATGTAAAAAACAATCAAGATGCCAACACCTATGTATTGGTGGCTATAAAAGACGGCGTTTATGTAGTCAAAGACCTATACATAAATAATCTGCCTTCCAAAGAATTTCTGAAAAAAATCAGGGAAGAAAAATCAGAAGGCTCTAAAAAGATTGAAATTAACTGACCCTGTCGTGCAATCTTTTTGGGAGAACAAACAGCACTATTGCCAGTAGAGCAATCACCACAAAGGAAACCCTGAGCGTGTAGAACTTGGCTATGCCGCCAATCACAAGCGGGCTAAGTAAAAATGCCATGTAACCTATTAAAGTTATTGAAGATATCGCCACACTTGGCTTCATTCTAAAAGACTTGCCCGCCGCACTAAAACAAAGCGGAACAACTGAAGATACGCCAAAGCCCACAAACGCCAGGCCTATGCAAGCCAAAACAATGTCCGGAGAAATTATCACCAAAAATATCCCAACAAAAATCAGTACGGCGTTTGCACGCAACACCCTAATTATTCCGAATAAAGTAACAAACGTATCAGACAAAAACCTGCCAAGCATCATATTGCCAAGGTAAATCATCAATCCCAATCTTTGATATTCAGGAGTAATTTGCAATGTGTCAGAAAAATATACAACAGACCAATCATGCATTGCGCTTTCTGTGAACATACTTGAGAACGCCAAAATGCCCAACGTAAATACAAAGAGCGAGGGTCTAAACATGCTTTTTGTCTTTGTGGCGTCTTCATGACTTTTTGCGGAGTAATCTTTATTTACAAGCTTGCACCAAACCAAAATCATTATCCCCAAAGCGGTGGCGGCGACTATCGCAAAATGCGCCTGTATAGAAAGATGTGGCGCAAAAAAATGTGCGAATATCACGCCTAAAAATCCGCCCAAACTCCAAATCCCATGGAAAGTGCCAAGTATGCTGCGCTTATATAAAGTTTCAACACTCACACCATTTGTATTGGCGGAAATTGTTATAAAGTTTGCCGCAGATCCATAAAGAAACAGAGCCGCAAAAAGCGTAATCTCATTACTTACATACGCAAGCATAAGCAACATGAATGTGTACATGCATGCTGCTACAAAAATCATTTTTTTACTGCCAAACTTATTTGTCAAATAACCCGTAAGGGGTATGGAAGTAAACATACCTAATGGCAGCGCAAAAAGCATAAGACCCAGCCATGTATTGGTCAGCTCCAAAGAGCTTTTTATATCCGAAATCCTGCTTGCAAAAGTAGAAAATACCATGCCCTGAGCCAACATCACCACGCCCAATGAAAAACGAAAGATACGCAACTGATTTAAAGTAAAATTTTCCGACATAAAAATTATCGGGTAACTTTCATTTAAAATATTTTTTTTGCAAGAAATAACTATTACAAATTGGAAAAATAGCTTGCAAGACCACAAAGACTTTTCGATTATCATCCGCTTATTTGAGATGGAAAACATAGAGAATATAAGAAACTTTTGTATCATTGCGCACGTTGACCACGGTAAGACAACCCTTTCCGATAGACTTCTTGAAGCCACAAAAACCATTGAGAAAAGACAAATGCAAGACCAGCTTTTGGATTCTATGGATATTGAACGTGAAAGAGGCATTACAATCAAAAGCCATCCCGTCTCAATGTCTTATACCAGAGACGGCAAAGAGTATCTTCTCAACCTGATAGACACCCCCGGACACGTCGATTTTTCTTACGAAGTTTCACGCTCTTTGGCGGCCTGCGAGGGCGCATTATTGCTTGTTGATGCGGCACAAGGCGTAGAAGCGCAAACTGTGGCAAATGCGCATTTGGCAACTTCTCAGGGGTTGGAAATTATCCCCGTTGTTAACAAGATAGATTTGCCAAGCGCCCATGTTGATCAGGCGTTAAGGCAAATTGAAGATGTGCTAGCCCTTCCTGCTCAAGATGCAATTTTGGCTAGCGGAAAAGCGGGCTTGGGCATTACCGATATTTTAAATGCAGTCATAGACAAATTCCCATCTCCACGCTGGGCGGATATTCCGCAAGTGCGTGCGCTTGTTTTTGACAGTTTTTTTGACGCTTTTAAAGGCGTGATATGCTATGTAAGAATTTTCTCCGGAGAGTTAAAATCTGGCGATGAAATCTTGATGATGAGCAACGGTGCACGCACCTCGATTAAAGAGGTTGGCCGCTTCAAACCAAAAATGGTTACGGAAAAAAAACTCACTGCAGGTTGCACGGGCTATGTTGTTACCAATATACGTGATGTTTCAGAAATCAAAATTGGCGACACCATAACTCTCACAAGCAACCCCGCTACCGAGATGCTCCCCGGTTATAAGGAAGTTAAGCCCATGGTTTTTGCGGGCATATATCCTGTTGATACTTCCGATTATGAAAAGCTCAAGAACTCTTTGGCGCGTCTGCAAATTAACGACTCTGCCTTAAAGTATCAGTCTGAAACTTCCGTTGCGCTGGGGTTTGGTTTTAGGTGCGGCTTTTTGGGTCTATTACACATGGAAATTGTGCAGGAAAGATTGCGCAGAGAGTATGACTTGGATATAATTTCAACCTACCCAAGTGTCGTTTATAAACTCACAACTACAGACGGCACTCAGATGGAAATTGACAACCCCGTAAAGTTGCCAGACCCATCTTTGATAGATGTAATTTATGAGCCAATGATTAAAGCCTATATACATATCCCTACGGATTGCATAGGCGATATTCTTGCTTTAATTTCAGACAAGCGCGGCCTTTGCCTGCAAACTGAAACTATAGACGATACCCGTGTGATGCTCACCTGCTCTTTGCCCCTCAATGAAATTTTGGTGGATTTTAACGACAAACTTAAATCTATAACCAGAGGCTATGGCAGTTTAGATTATGAGCTTTCAGATTATGTGCCATCGCCTTTGGTGCGTTTGGATATTTTAATTAATACTGAAAATATAGACGCTTTTTCATCAATAGTTCACAAAGACAAAGCTGAATCTAAGGGCAGGATGCTTTGCGACAAATTGAAAAATATTCTGCCCAGACAGATGTTTAAAATTGCGATTCAAGCGGCGGTGGGCGGCAGGATTGTTGCACGTGAAAACGTGGGTTCGTTCCGCAAAGACGTTACAGCCAAGTGCTACGGCGGCGACATCACTCGCAAAAAGAAACTCCTTGAAAAGCAAAAAGAAGGTAAAAAACGCATGAAGCAAATAGGCAAAGTTGCAATCCCGCAGGAAGCCTTTGTCAATGTTCTAAAATCAAGTTCTTAATATGCTGGGTCTATTTTCAAAAAATCGTAACGCAAAAAAGCGCAAGGCGGCAAAGCACTTGCACACTATGGCATACAAGGTTTATAACTACCGTAAAGACGTCATATCTTTGGCGGACGCCACGGCGCTTAACAACCTTATAGACCTTCATGACGATTTAATTTTAGACAGCAAAATTGAAAGCAAAGAATACGATGATTGCGCCGTAAAGCTTGAAAAACTCATGCGCAAATGCGGCGGTAAAATTTACCCCATGTCTTCATGGACAGACAATGTTGAAACAATAATTCAGGTTGGGATTTTGGTTTTGACGATACGCAGTTTTTTCCTGCAACCCTTTAAAATTCCGACAAATTCCATGTTTCCATCCTTCAACGGGATGACAGCGCAGGTTTATAAAGCGGATGAATCTTCACCAAACATATTGGGCAAGGCTTGGCGCTTTGCAACCTTGGGGGCGTGGAACTACTCTCTCAACTCACCCGAAGATGGGGACTTGCTTTTAGAAATAAACCCTTTGAATCAAATTCACAACAAGGGTGGCATATTTGCCTATGATGTTGTGCCAAGCAAAATACTCGGTCTTGTTCCATTTGGCACGGAAAAGCAATATACTTTTGAAGTCAACTACAACAAAATACACCTGAACGTACCTGCCGATTTCCAATTTGAAACTGTGATAGCGCAGGCTTATTTTAACCAGAAAAGTTTTGACGGTCTCATACAAAAAATTTACGACTCCGGCAATTTGGTTAACATTAACGGCAGAACCTTAATCAAGCTTGGCAAAGTAAAGAAAAACCATTCTATTTTAAACTTTGACATCTTAACGGGAGACATGCTCGTGGTTGATCGTTTTACTTACAACTTCAGAAAGCCAAAAGTTGGCGAGTCTTTTGTCTTTCTCACAAAATATTGCGATGGTATGACAGCGTTAAACAATGGAGAAGTTGACGACAAATACTATATCAAACGCATAGCCGGCATGGGCGGCGATACCCTGCAAATTAAAAATTTTGAACTCTTGCGCAACGGCAAACCTGCGGAAGGCTCGGCAGCCTTTGCGCTCAACGCCAAGCGTGATGGGTTATACTGCGGTTATAAGCAGGACGGAATGATGTCTAATGAAGCGGTTGTAAAAATTCCCGAAAAATTTTACTATGCTCTTGGGGATAACTCCGCAAACAGCTTGGATAGCCGCTACTGGGGCTTTGTGCCAGAAAAAGCGGTAATAGGCAAAGCGCTTATAGTTGTGCATCCATTTACCGAACGCTGGGGAACAGTCAAGTAAGCGCCTCAAGGTAAGACTCTGCGGCCTTATAAGAGCTGCGCACAAAAGGGTCGCTTTGCACGCTTTTAAAGCCGAGTTTTTTTGCAAAAATTTTCCAATGCGCAAACTCTGCGGGGGTTACATATCTTGATACTTCAATTTGCATTTTAGTCGGCCGCAAATATTGACCAAGTGTGAGAATTTGCACACCCGAATTTGAGAGGTCTTGAATTGTTTTTTCAATTTGCTTTTCAGTTTCTCCCAAACCCAGCATTAAGCCGCTTTTGACCAAAACACCCGCTTTTACTCCGTATTCCAGAACCTTTAAGGATGTTGCGTAATTTGCTTTTATACGTATGGTTTCTTGCAACTGCTCAACGGTTTCAAGATTGTGCCCGAATACATCGGGTTTTGAATTTAAAACCGTATCCAAAGATTTTTCAACGCCCTGAAAATCAGGAATCAATATTTCGATTTTTATTCCTGAATTAATTTTTCTAATCGCATCCATGCAATCCGCCCAATGCCCTGCTCCGCCATCTTGCAAATCGTCTCTGGTAGGCGATGTAAGAACAGCATATTTAAGATTTAGCTTTTTTACATTTTCCGCCAGCCGCAAAGGTTCAGTAAAATCCGGTTTTTCAGGAGCACTTTTTGAGACTGCGCAGAATCTGCATTTTCTTGTGCATAATTCCCCAAGCAACATAAATGTTGCGGTTGCTCTTCCCCAGCATTCAGCCCTGTTTGGGCAAAGTGCACTGTTACAAACCGTGTTGAGTTTTCCTTCCTTAATCAGCTTTGAAGTCTCAATATATTTACCGCCTTGGGATGGCTTAATTTTTAACCAATCTGGTTTGGGATGCATGTTCATGATTGAATGAAATACGCTCTAAAATTTAAAGGGAAAAGAGCTCACCTTGTTTTGGTTTTTCAGTGGGGAATTTTTCCGAACCTATAATTTCCTCAAAGCGTTCGCAAATGCCATCAAGTTTTCCCAGATAATGTTCGACATCATAAGGCGCTAAATTTTTGTCATATAGTTCAATGGGTTTTGCAAGTTTCCAGTCCGCTTCTTTTTTGGAAGATTCTGAAATGTAATACGCCACTTTATCCCCTGATTTTGGCGGAACTTTCATGAGCAGCGCAGCTTCTAAAGCGGCCCTTCTGCCCTTTCCAGTTTGCTCAATCTGCGCTTGGTAAGCGGCGGGGGAAACGCTCAAAAACTCGCTTTTTGCAAGCTCTGAAATGTTATAATCTTTATTTAATATTTTTTCTTTTTCCTGCTTTATCAAAGATTTCAAATTTTCTTTTGAGAGCCCAAGGGCTATTTCAATGATAGCGGTGGATATCTTTTGCAGGTAAGGTTCCATAGACCTGTTGCGTAAGGCAGAGCCTTTTAAAATCAATTTTCCATCCTCAACCAGAGCGTAATTTTTTGCTTTGTAACAAAGCATTGCGCTGTATATGCCGTCAAACTCTAGCTCTATGCCAAGAGGCAAAACGCTCTGTACTTCTTCAAGAAGTTTTTCCGGATGCTCAAAATATTTATCCGCACTAAGGTATATGCCGTCCGTATCTGCTTCTAAAATTTTGCAGCCCAATTCAGAAAATTTGTTTATTAATGATGTTAAAATCTCCCGCCCCTTGGCTGTTACTTCTTCGGCAAGGTCGGAATCTCCAAACCTTGCGGTTGCGAGCCCAAGATAGCCGTAAAAGGAATTTATCAAAATTTTAAAACTGTTTTGACGGGCGTCGTATTCATTTTTTGCGTCTGCGTCAGTTGATGTCTTTGCCAAGATTTTATATTTCAACCTATATTCTTTAAGCTCTTTTAAAACCTCTAAAAATACTCTGAGATAGTCATTTTTTGGAGACTTGCCAAGAAGCACCATTATGCTTGGATACAAAGATGCAACGTCATAATGCAGCACGTTTTTAAATGCGCCAACTTCAAAGCTTTCGCTTATTGCACCAGCAAAAAAACGGCTCGGCGGAATATCTGGCAAAGAGGCTTTTGCGTGAAAATATTTTTCTAAAAATATATATTCAACCTTCATGCCGGAACCCCTTAGCAGACATTCCTGCAAAGTCATGGGGAAATTTTGCGTCTGCGCAACATATGTTGGCAAAAGTATGTTGGAGAGCGCTTTTGTTTCACGCAAATCATCCCTTAAATATTCTCTAAATTTTTTCCTGTCTGAATTGAAAATATCCTTAATTTCGTCGCCCTTAATGTAAGTACGATTTTCCTTTTTGCTTATTCCAAAGTGCAAAGCCGCATTTTTTAAGGAGTAGGAGGCCAACTCTCTTTTAGATACATCATAAAGTTGTAAGAGTAAATATGTGTCAACCACAGTTCTTCCGGGTATGTCAAAACGCAAGAAATCTAAAGTTCTTTCTGCAATTTTAATGCGAGACTTTCTGCAAGTTGGCGTCTGAGAGTATCTGCCTATTTTCAGCTCAACTTTCAACATAGACGCCCTTTTAGAGATGTAGTCCAAATCAAAATTAAATATGTTATGCCCCTCAATGATGTCGGGGTTGATTTTTTGGACAGCCTTTACAAACTTGCAGAGTAAGTCGGCTTCGGCGGTATCGCTAAACTCCTCAATTTCAAATATATTTTTAGTATCGCCGCAAGAAATGCCTATGGCTATAATTCTGTCTGAGTGCCTGCTTGGATTTGAAAAACCGTACTGACTATGAGTTTCTATATCAAGCTGCATTCTGCGGATGTCTGCAAAGTGGCACTTTTCAAACATTCTGAAATTGTTTGTCAGCAAAAACTGGTTTTCAAGACTGCTTAATTTTAAGATGGGTAAATCTTTTTTGTGTCTTTTTATAAAATCTTCATAAGTAGATTTCTCAGGAAATCTAAAAATCGTATTGAGACTATGTTCCGAGTTTCCTTTCAAAGAAATTTTATCGCAAGCGCAAGACTGATAATCTTCAGCGTCATTACCCCAAACAAAAGGTTCAAAGCCAATAGATAAATCCATCCTTTCCGTACCGTCTAGATATGTCAAATGCGCCTTCCCCTCAGGAGAAATCCAAAGAGAACTTATTGGACAGCGTATGTTGTTGGTATTCATATTTTACATCTTGCCTATAATTTAGCTTGCTGATTTTCCGTAATCTTTCAAACTTAATCATATTTATATTTTATATGGCAACAGCTAATATAGTAATGCTTGGCGCACCCGGAAGCGGTAAGGGCACAAGATCTGCAATCCTCAGCGAAATTCTCGGAATCCCGCAGATTTCTACCGGCGACATATTCAGATCAAATATTTTGTCTGGAACGCTACTGGGCGGCCAGATTAAAACTTTCATGGAAAGCGGTACGTTAGTTCCCGATAATTTTGTGGAGAAAGTTGTTAAAGAGCGCCTTTCCATGCCTGATTGTCAGCCAGGTTTCATCCTTGACGGTTTTCCTCGCAATCTTGATCAGGCGGACATTCTTGAGAAAATTTTGCTTCTGCTAAAAAAAGAACTTACCTTTGTTATCTATCTTGAAATTACGAAAGAAGAAATTTTAAAACGTATTGAAGGTAGATTGGTATGCTCTGTTTGTCAGACTTCTTACAACACAAAAATAGCCCCCACCAAAACAGCATTTACTTGCGATAAGTGCGGCGGCAAGCTCATAACACGTCCTGACGACAATCCGCAAACCGTGCTGAAACGTTTTAAAATTTTTGAAGATACTACGCTGCCTTTGGTGGATTATTATGCCGCAAAAAACAAGCTTGTGCGCCTAAATTCAGACATCTCTGCCGATGGTTTAAAATCCGACATGCTGGAATTTCTTGGAAAGCACGGCATTAAATGAAGATTTTTTTTGTCGGAGATTTGGTAGGCAAGTCAGGCAGAAAAATTCTTGCCGAAAACCTTGAGCGTATACGTACCGAAAACAATATAGATTTTGTTGTAGTAAATGCAGAAAATGTGGCAGGCGGTAACGGCATTACAAAAAATATGGCAGAAGACCTTTTTAAAATGGGCGTAGATGCCATAACACTTGGCGACCATGTTTGGGATCAGCGTTGTTTTGAAAATGAAATTGATTCCATAGAAAAGCTCTGCAGACCTGCAAATTTGCCGCCCAACAATCCTGGTAGAGATTTTCTCATTGTAGAAAAGGACGGAGTAAAACTGGGCATATTTTCTTTGCTTGGGCAAACTTTGATGAAGATAAAGGCTGACTGTCCTTTCAGAACTTCAACGCAGATTGCTGAAAAACTATCCACACTTTGCGACATAATTTTGCTAGATTTTCATGCTGAAACAACTTCTGAAAAAGTATGCCTTGGCTACCATCTTGACGGCAAAGTGCATGCAATTTTAGGTACGCATACGCACATACCAACCTCGGATGCTCGCATACTAAAAAACGGCACCGCATATATCACCGACGTCGGTATGACCGGCCCGTGGGATTCCTGCCTTGGCAGGGTTGTTGACCCAATTTTGAACAGATTTTTAGACGGCCGCCCACGCTCATTTTTAATTGCAGAAAATGATCCTAAAATTTGCGCTTGTATAGTTGAGTTTGACTTGCCTTCAAAAAAAGCAATTAAAATATCATCTTACATATATCCTGCTTTTGAGGCTGAAAAAAGCGCCCAAATTACAGAATCTTAAGGGAATATTTGCCTGAGTTTTTGCTCAATTTGCATTTTGCGCCATAAGCCAAAGCCAAATTTTTTGACGACATTACTTCCGATATTTTGCCGCTAGCCAATACCTTACCCTCTTTCAAAATTATGGCATGAGTGAAGGATTGCGGAATTTCTTCAACATAGTGCGTCGCCATTGCAATAGCGGGAATTTTAGAGCTTTTGGCAAGATTATCTATAAAGTTTAAAAAGTTTTTTCTGGCAAGCGGGTCTAGACCAGAACAAGGCTCATCTAAAAACAACACTTTGGGGTTAATCATCAGCGCCCTTGCTATCAAAACTTTTTTGCGTTCCCCCTGCGAAATTTTACCCCAAGTTGAATTTACGAGATATTCAATCCCGAGCTGTCTGAGCTTAGACATTGCCGATTTTTTCAGGCTGGGCGTGATTTTCCCCCAATAGTTTATCATCGCAAATTTCCCGCTTATGACGGTGTCTAACACAGTCTCACTTCTTTCTATTTGTCTGCTTAAATGAGTACTTATGAGGGCGATTTTTTCTCTGACTTTTTGCCAATCATAGGTTGAATACATTTTGCCATTTACGGTAAGCTCTCCACTGCTTGGCGTGTTATACGCACAAATTGTTGAAAGCAACGATGTCTTACCTGCGCCGTTTGCGCCCAATATTATCCAACGTTCTCCCGCATAAAAATCCCAATTAACGCCTGAAAGAATCTCCTTGTCAGCAATGAAATAGAGGTCTTTAATTTCGACTGTTTTTTTCATCAAAATACTATTTTCATAGTGAACAATTTTAGCAACAAATTAATTTTAGCATCCGCATCTCCAAGAAGAAAGTTTTTGCTTTCCAAGATGGGGCTTGAATTTGACGTAGTCGTTTCCGACGCAGAAGAATCTAACGACTGCAAAATTAAAACGCCAAAACAAATTGCCATGCACAACGCACAAATTAAGGCGCTTGCAGTTTCGGAAAAATATCCAGATTCTTTGGTTTTAGGTTCAGATACGATAGTTGTCCTCAATGGCGAAGTTTTGGGCAAACCTAAAGACAAAACTGACGCCATAAATATGTTGTCTAAACTCTCCGAGAACACGCACACCGTAATTAGCGCCGTATGTTTGGTATGCAAAAAATCTAATTTCATCTTGAACAATTATGAGGAAAGTTTTGTCAAATTTAATAAGCTGACTAAAGAGATAATATCTGATTATATTTCAAAAGTTGATGTGATGGATAAAGCGGGCTCTTACGCAATACAAGAAAACAAAGATATGATAATTGCCGATATAGACGGGAATTTAGACAACGTAATGGGCTTGCCCTGCACTCTTGTTGCCGAACTTTTAAAAAGGTTTGAAAGTTCCATTTAAAAATAATTTTATGAAACCGCAAAGAAATCCTGAAGAAATCTTTAAGAGCATGAAGCTTTTCGAAAAATACGAAAAGCAAGATGTTACCACGATTTCTGCGGCGGCAGTATTCACATTAATTTTTCATTTGCTTGCCATTCTAATTTTGCCGAGCGCCTTTGATTCTTTCGTGGTAGATCAAAAAAAACCTTTTGAAGAATTAAATATAGAAATACTAGAGCCTGTAATTGAACAAAAAAAACCTTTGCCTGAATTTATTGAAGCTAATCGCCTTGCCAATAATGAAAAGCCCGATAGAGCTGCAAAAGAATCTTTCCAAGACCAAAGAGCCAAGGATGAAGTAACTGATAAAAACAGCAATTCACCCCTGCCTTACGTTGAGGGCGAGTCAAAAGAAAGTCAGAAAATCGTGCAAGGCAACGCCGAGCAAGATAGAGTAGTGCCCTCTCAACAAGCTGAAGATGTTATGAAAGTTTTAGAGCGTCCGCTTGAACAACCCGCACAAAGCGCCCTTGAAAAACCTCAAGATTCGGCAAATTCTAAATCTGAAAATCAGTCGGATACAAAAAGTGAAATGGCAAAGGAAGTGTCGGGGACAGAGGCGGACAAATCTACTTCTGTTGTAGTCGGCGAAAAAATGCTTGAAGATAATAACAAAAGCCAGTCGGATTCCGACCTGACGCAAGCGCCGGAGCCAAGTAAAAATGGCGAAGAAATAACCTTAAATGCGGATAAAATTTCCCACATTGCGCAGTCAAAAAAGTCTGAATCCATACACAAAGAACTCTCCGACATTAATCAGACAAAAAAAGTTGAAGAACACAAGCCCGTGGTTGACGTTGCCCCTGCCGCCGCATCTTCTATGCCCGCCCCCAAACCCCGACCCGTCTTGGATATGCGAGGGTATTCAGGGCCATTGCTAGACAACAATGTAAGGGCAAATGAACACGGCACTATGGCTGTCGATTCCAAATTTAGCGAATTTGGCGCATACTTCCAAAGAATGATTGAGGCGATAGCTCGGCAATGGTATCTTTTATGCTCAAGGTATGATTTAACATCCGCCATGAATTCAAGGGTAATTGTAACATTTTATATCAATAGTGAAGGTGAACTTACACGCATACAGACAATGTACACCAGCTCTCCAAAAATGCAGACATCAATTTGCGAACAGGCGATATTAAGCACAGCGCCCTACGGTATCTGGACTGAAGACATGGTCAAAACTTTTAGCGGACAAGATCAATCGGTAACAATAACATTTTATTACAGATGAATTTTGAAAAAACAATTTCAGAAATGCCATTGGCAAGAAATGCAAGCGTTGTTGCCAAGCATGAATCGGGTTTGATAGCCATAAATAAAAAGGCTGGTCTAAAGACGCACCCAAATATGTCAGGCGCAAATGAAACCGCCATGTTGCTCACAAATTATGACTTTAAAAATGAATGTTATTTTTGGAATGATGCTGAGGGCGCAAGACATTCTTTGTATCTTATAAACCGTCTAGATTCTCCCACAAGCGGGATAGTGCTTGCCTCGTTAAATCATGAAGTTGCAAGCCTTGCAAAACGTGCATTTAAAGAAAAACACAGCGTAACAAAAATCTACAACGCCATTGTTTTCTCGCAATGTTTAAAACAGGGTAATGTATGGAACGATTTTTTATATGAAGAAAATCATAAAAACTTTGTGAGGGTATTTCATTCTCCCAAGGGCAAAAAAGTTGAAACCATATTCAAATTTGAAAAAGCCTTGGATAACAAATTGGGATTGGCATTGGTAAGCTTGCAGCCGCTAACTGGTTTTACCCACCAACTAAGGGCGCAATGCTCTTTCAGAAAAGCGCCAATTTTGGGCGACGCCACTTATGGAGACTTCAAGGCAAATCAGAAAATACGCACCCTGACAAAAGTTCCAAATAGACTTTTTTTGCACTGCAAATATACAAAAATCACATTTGAATATTTGGGCAAAACGCTTGAGTTTGAGGCAAACAGCCCCTTGCCAGATACTTTTAAATACCTAATAGATTTTGCATTCACCCCAAACATCAACCCAGACACTTGGAATAAAAAAAATGTTTAAGATGCTTTTGCAATCTTTTGGCACTCCAGAAGCCTATCTAAATGCGCTTATAAGCTGGCGTTGGCGATTTTTTTTGTACTACATACTGGTGTCTTTCATTTGCGCATTGATAAGCTATTACCCTTTAAAATCAAAGCTGACGGATTTTTTGGATGAGAATACCCCCATAATACTCTCTCAAATATCGGAAATAACTTTTGAAAATAGCGCAATAAAGACGCAAACAAACAAACCAATATTTATTAAAGGCGCCGACGGTAAAAATTTATTCGTACTAAGCCCTGAATTTTTGGACCTGAATAAAAATAGCGACGAAAATTCCAAACTCATTTTCAGTTTGGAGAAAACCCAACTCAGAGTTTTCATTAACGGCTTTGAAACCAAGCTGAAAATTTCCGATATTTTGTTTGAGAAGAACATTACTTTTGAAGTATCAAAGCTGATAACTTCATTGGGGATTTATATGGCTTATTTTTTGCTTCCAACAACATTAATTTTCACATCGCTATTGAGCAATTTTTCTTTAATATTCATGATGACATTGCCAATAATGCTGATGAGCATTGGTGTTTGGGGCGGCTTAAATATTATAAACGCTTTAAAATTTTCCATTTTGGTAAATACCCCAATGCTGATTATTATGTCAGCAATAATAGCTTATTTTGAAAACACGCCTTTCAATCTGACAATATACACAATGGTAACACTCGGCCTTAGCATTTATATGCAATACAAGATTGCTCCGGCGCTAAAAGCACATTTTGAGGGTAAAAAGTAAAACCATCCGTTTCTGATAAACAAAAAACCTCCAAACAATTCTGTTGGAGGTTTTTTTTAAGTGGCGCGTCCGGCAGGAGTCGAACCTGCAACCTTCTGATCCGTAGTCAGAAGCTCTATCCAATTGAGCTACGGACGCACTGCTTAAAGTGTTTTCTTAACTTATAAAAGTTAAAGCAAGCAATGTGTCAGAAAAATTTTATCATGCAAGTTTTTTTTACAAACAACAAAAAGTTTTTTGCACCAAAAAAAGCCTCTTAAAGTCATTTGATTAGTCTCAATAAACTTAGTTAAATGCATGAATGGGCTTTTGAGTTTTGCATGGTATTTGTAATACTATTGTCAATGAAAGATAAGAAATTAGCTCCCGCTTGGGCTTAAAGGTGTTAAATTTATAGCTAATCACATTTTACAAATTTGGCAAAAAAACGTCTCCAAAACTGCTTTAGATTCATAAAGCCATCTATATCAATCCATTAAAATATTTTCTTATGTAATAGTATTACAAATACCATATACTCCATATTGAAAATTTAAAATGATTAACACTAAAGTATAAAAAATGAAACTTAAAAACATTTCATCGCAGATAATATTGGCTTTAAGCGAGCTATTCCGTTATAAAACATTAATGTTAATCTTTATTTTCAATCAAGTTTTAGCGGAAGAAAATGTAAGAAATCCTTCCTCAGAAAATGAAAGCCCTTCAGAAAAACAGTCCTCAGAAGTAATTATTGAAACTAAAGAACAATTTTGCGAACGCCTAAAACAAGGCGTTACATCTTTGAAAAACGGCGATGTTTTTATAAATATGAAAAAAGATGATGATTTAAATGTTCTGCCAGCCTTCTCCGATTGCCGTAAATATCTTGATAATTTGAAAGGATCTGGCTTTTCCCGCATCCAGCACATTTTTTTATTAAACATAGACCCAAATCTGGATGTTAAACAATTTGTAAAAGATATTAAAACTACAAACGGATTTTGGATTGATGGCGCAAAACAATATTTTAAACGTAAACGTTTTAAATTTGAAGAAGTTAAACCAAATATAAGAAATATCAAAACCTATATAGATAGCGGCGCAATCATATTAGCGCCTTTACCAACAACTGGGAAAAAGACTTGGGATTCTCTCTTGGAGAGACTTGAAAAACGCAGCGCAGAAACCGACATTAATAACTGGATTAAAACATTAAAAACATTCAAACCTATATCTAATTTAAATGATCTAATTAATATAGATTTGCGTATATCTTACATAGGTGGTTACAACGAAAAAAGCAAAGAATTGTTTGTCTTTTGCATCCAGAATAAAGAAGGCGTGTGGATTACCGAAGCCGAATTTGCAAAACTTTCAAAAGGTTGTACGCATTATTCTTTGGATGTAAATTGAGGTCTTTGGATGTAAAATTCAAACACTCTACCCTATCATTTTTCAGACAAAAAGTCTGAGAATTCATTATTGAAATTCTCAGACTTTCATCAAAATCAAGTTCTATTAAATTTAGATAATATTCAAAAAAAATATCTAAATTTTTTGAACTTACGTTTACCTTAAAATCTTGCCGTTTTTATCTAATATGCGGAAGTTTTCAACGTGGCAACTTGGGTCCGCACGGAAAGTTAGGCGTATGCCGTATGCTTTTTCAAGATTTATGAGATGCTCATAATCTTCGGTCTGCAAGCGTTTAAGATTATCCGGATGCAAAAGTATAAGCATTTCAATCTGTGAATTATCAACCGCAGATTTGCGTAAAGAACGTGCCGTTGACACAATTTTGCGCTGTATTTCTATGCTCATAGTGCGTGATGCCTTCACAACGCCCTTGCCCGCACAATATGGACAAACGCTGTAAATCCCGCTTGAATTACTTTCCGCATGGCGCTGGCGTGTCATCTGCATAATGCCAAGCTGAGAGATTGGCAAGACCTGACTTTTTGCCTTGTCTTTTTCCATCTCGTCTTTGAGTTTTTTATAGACGGTTTTGCGGTCTTTGGCACTTTTCATGTCGATAGTATCCAAGATTATCAAGCCGCCTATATTGCGCAACCTTACCTGCCTTGCAGCCTCCGTAACAGCCTCAATATTTGCCTGCAAGATAAAATCTTTGCCGTCATCGTTCTTACCCTTGTGTGAGCCCGTATTTACATCTATCGCCGTAAGCGCCTCAGTTTCTTCAATCACAATTTCCCCGCCCGAAGGCAATGGCACTCTGCGTTGGAAAGTTTGCGCAATTTGTTTTTCTATATTATAACGCTCAAAGATTGGAATATTGTCGTTATAATTTTGAATCTTGTTGCGGCTGCGACGTGAAACTTCAGACACAATTTTATTTATGCGCTCATACTCATCTTTGTTGTCTATGAGTATCCTGTCAGTTTCTTCAGTAAGGAAGTCGCGCACGGTGCGCTCAATAATGTCCGGCTCTTTATAGACTATGGCGGGCGCAGGCGTAGTCTCAATGCGCTCTTGAATCTGCTTCCATCTATTTAAGAGAATTTGAAAATCTCTTTCAAAATATGTAAGGCGTTTATTCTGACCGGCAGTGCGCACTATCACACCCATACCTTCCGGAATTTTCATTGTGCCGAGTATTTTCTTAATCCTATCTCTCTCACGCTTGTCTTCAATCTTGCGGGATATGCCGCATTGACCAGCGTATGGCATCAAAACCAAGTATCTGCCTGGGATGGCTATGTTTGTTGTAACACGAGGCCCCTTTGAACCAATCTGCGTCTTTGTAATCTGCACGATAATTTCCGTACCGACAGGAAATTTTTCAGGAATATCTTTTGTAGAAAACTTCTGAGCATTTTGCTTTTGCGCTTTGCTGCGGTTTTCTCTGACTATTTCATAAGAATTGTCGGAAGCGGATGGGAAAATATCCCAGTAATGCAAGAAAGCATTTTTCTGCTGGCCAACATCTACAAAAGCCGCCTTCAAGCCAGCTTCGAGATTTTGAATCTTGCCCTTGAAAATTGCGCCAACCATGCTTTCATCGCCGGAACGCTCAATCTCAAACTTTTGCATCAGACCGTCAACAAGCAAGCCCACACGAGTTTCAAGCGGCTCTACATTTATGACAATCTCACGATAAGATTGCTCCTCACGTTTAAGCAGGCGTATTAACCTCTCAAGCAATGGACGCTTTTTGGAGCGCAATTTTGCCTCATAATTCAGTTGTTCTGCAGATACGGGTTCAACCACCGTTTCAGGCGGTTTTCTGGTTAAATCCATATCTTGTTCATTTGTTTCAATTTTTTCTTCTTTCACGTTTTTTTGAGTCCGTTTCAATTTGCGGCGGGCTCATTCATAAAACTCAAACATAAACTTGCCTGTGCCTGTAAACGCTTTGCACTAGGCCTAAAAGTATGCAACAAGTCAAAATAAATGATCCGCCATAGCTTAACATTGGCAGAGGAAGCCCTGTGATAGGCATTATGCCTATGGTCATCCCCACATTGATAAATATATGCGTCATGAGCATTGCGCCAATACCCACACATAGGTATTGACCAAACCTGTCCCTCGACAAGTGCGCTGCACGCACGCAACTGTAAATAACTAAAGTTGATAACAACACTATTACCAGAGTGCCGCCAAAAAAGCCCGACTCCTCAGCGATAACAGAAAATATGAAATCATTGTACGCCACACTGCTGGGCAGATAACCCAGCTTTGCCTGCGTACCTTCAGCAAATCCTTTTCCCCACAAGCCGCCCGTAGATACAGAAATTAAACTCTGCCTATGATTCCAACTGACGCTGCGCCCGTGGGGGTCAACAACATCGGGTGCGACAAACGCCAATATGCGATTGCGCTGATAATCTTTTAGCGGCAAATAAGACGCCTCAGAGCCATAAGCATTCAAGCGGGCTGCCTCAGTTGCGTCTAAATTATGTTTTTCAAGATAGTTGGAATAACCGTAAATATCCAAACCCACTATGGAAACACAGAGGCAAAATATCCCAAGCGTAGCTGCAAAGAAACGCTTGGAAAGTTTGGATACGTACAAAATTGAAAATGCCATTGTAGGAAATACGAGAGTAGAGCCTAAATCAGGCTGTAAAAAAATCAACAAAATAGGTATAAAAAATACCACCCCAATTTTGATTAAAATTTTTAATGAATACTTGATTGTGCCAATCTTAGACCTTGCAAGCATTGCCGATATCATTATGCATGTGCCAATCTTTGCCATTTCGGAAGGCTGTATTGAAAAGATTTTCAAGTCTATCCATCTTGTAGCGTTATATCGGCTTTCAACAAAGGGTATTGGTATGCCAAGATGCTCTTTCAAAACCAAAGGCACTAAAAGCAAAATACAAGCCGCATAAATCAAATGCGCATGCGTGAAAAATACCACATAATCAACCCTGGCAATCACCGCATATACTACAAAACCTATTGCCGCAAAAATAATCTGCTTAATCCAAAATTGTTTAAATAAAGGTATTTCCTCTATATTATAACTTTGTGCGGAATAAATAAAACATACCCCTATTGTAATTATGACAAGCATACACAATGGCGAAAACCAATCCGTCGAAGATTTTGGCTTCTCTTTAACCGTATGATTTTTTTTAACCTTCGTCATCAAGACATTATTATGGATTTATTTGCTATGAAAGTTTTAAGCTCAGAAAGCGGGATGTTTCTGCGTTTTGCATAATCTTTAAATTGGTCTTCATCAATTTTGCCCAAATTAAAATATTTTGCATTTTTATTGCCGAACCAAAGCGCCGAAACGCTCGAAGCCGGATTCATGGAATAATTTGAAGTAAGCTCTACACTGATATTATTCTCAGCTTTAAGCAACGACCAAATTTTTGCCTTCTGGCTGTGATCGGGAGAAATGGGATAACCCAATGCGGGGCGTATCCCCTTATCAGTTGTAAATTTTCCAAAAACTTCCACATTAAGATATTCGGCAGCAGCCTCTGCGATTCTGTCTGCGAGCGTCTGAATAAGCAAAGCCTCATAAGACTTTTCGCCGCCTGCAATATCTTTAATTATCGCATTGACACCCTGCCCTATGCTGGTGATGAATGCGCCAAGAAAGTCGGTAATTCCTGAATCTTGCGGCGCAATAAAATCCGCCAATGACAGATTTTGCAATCCTTCTTCTTGTTGTCTGAAGAAGTTTAAAACTTCAAGCGGTTTGGAATCGTAAGAATATATTTGCACATCATCGCCAATGGAATTTGCCTTAAAAATACCATAGACATATTCTGCGCTTATTTTGTTTTTCAAATCTTCCAGAGATTTTTTTGCATCGCTGAAAAGCTTGCCAGCCTCCGGTTCTTCAAGGACTTTTGGATATGCGCCTTTAAAGCCCCATGCGTGGAAAAACGGCGTCCAAGAAAAATATTTTTCAAGTTCCTTAATTGAAATTTTGCCTGCAAACACCCCGTAAGATTTTTCTTCAAGCTTTGTTATATGAGAAAAATCTTGCGCCTTCTTTTTTGCCCGTGCATCAAGTATTGACAACATCTTTTTTGGTTTTGAGTTTTCAAATTCAAGACGCAATTTTTCCTGTGAAGATTTTAATTCAGCCGCATAAAGTGGATAAGTTTTATCATCGCATATCTTGGCGCAAACACCTGCAACCAAGGAAGCATCTGCAACGCAGTCAACTGTTGACGAATATAGCGGCGCAAGCTTGACGGCGGTATGCAGAGCGCTTGTAGTTGCGCCGCCAACAATTATGGGCGTCTTTAAAGAAGCGCTTTCAAAAAGTTTCACCACTTTTTGAATTTCCTCTAAAGACGGAGTAATAAGAGCGCTTAAGCCCACTATATCCGCATTATTTTTCTGAGCAGACTCTAAAATATCTTCCGCAGAACACATTACGCCCAAATCTATTACTTCATAACTGTTGCAGGCTAAAACTATTGAAACTATATTTTTGCCGATGTCATGCACATCGCCTTTGACGGTTGCAAGGACGATTTTTTTACGGTTATCCGCCCCCTCTTTGGAAGATTTTTTCATCAAAGGCTCTAGCGCATTTACCGCTTCTTTCATAACTCTTGCGCTTTTTACGACCTGCGGCAAAAACATTTTACCCTCTCCAAAAAGCCTGCCTACATGCTTCATTGCGTCCATAAGAGGAATTTCTACAACCTTTAGGGCGTCTTGCGTTTCTTCAAAATAATGCAGGGCAACTTCTTTAATTTTATCTTGCCGCCCTTTGACAAAGCAACTTATCAAGCGCTCATCCCAAGAAAGCTTGGACCAATCATCCACAACTTCGGATACTTTTTTTGAACCGGAATCTTTAAAGCGTTCTGCATTTTCAAGAAGCAAATCAGTAGAGTCTTTTGATGCGTTCAATACAACATCTTCAACAAGTTTTTTTAAACCTTTATCAATATCTTCGTAAACGGGCAAGACGCCAGCATTGACAATGCCCATATCCAAGCCCGCTTTAATTGCATGGTATAAAAACACCGAGTGCATAGCCTCTCTGACAGGATTGTTGCCCCTGAAAGCAAAACTAATGTTGCTGACACCCGCACTTGTACGCACACCTTTGCAAAGTTTTTTCAACTCCCTAACCGCTTCAATAAAATTGACCGCATAGGCGTTGTGTTCCTCAATCCCGGTTGCAATACTTAAAACATTAACATCAAAAATTATGTCGTTTGCAGCAAAGCCGACTTCATTTATAAGCAAATCAAAAGCCCTCTTACAAATCCGCACTTTGTCCGGCTTAGATGCCGCTTGCCCCGCCTCGTCAAAAGCCATAACAACAATGGCAGCACCTAATTTTTTAATTTCGTCCGCCCTTGCAATGAAAGTTTCACGACCTTCTTTTAAACTGATAGAATTTACGATTGCCTTGCCTTGCACGCACTTTAAACCCGCAATGATTGTGTCAAAATCTGACGAATCTATCATGAAGGGAACTTTTGCAATTTCAGGCTCAGCACCCGCCAAGTTTAAAAATTTAACCATGCAAGATTTTGAATCAAGCATAGCTTCATCAAAGTTCAAGTCTATGGCATTTGCGCCATTTTCTATTTGGTTTTTTGCAACCACAAGTGCGCCAGCATAATCTTCAGCCTTGATTAACTTTCTGAAAGCCAAAGAGCCCATGACATTTGCCCTCTCGCCAATGCAGATAAATGCGGAGTCATTTTCAGGCAGATTCAGAAGTTCCAACCCTGAAATCTTTAAAGATAAATCTTGAACTTTTAATTTTCTGGGCGGGCAATTTTTACAAGCATTAACGACCGCTTCTATATGCTTTGGCGTAGTACCGCAGCAACCCCCGATTACGTTTAACAAACCCTCCGACGCATACTGATATAAAAATTTCGCAGTGTCTTCAGGCATTTGATCATAGCCAAAATCCGAAAGCGGATTTGGCAGACCGGCGTTAGGATAACAACTGGTATAGCAAAGCGCAATCTCGCTGAATTCTTCAATGTAAGGACGCATTTTTTCAGCGCCCAAACTGCAATTTAAACCAATAAAAATCGGATGTGCGTGCGCTATGCTTGCTACAAATGCCGCAATAGTTTGCCCGCTTAAAAGCCTGCCTGTTGCGTCTGAAATTGTTGCGCTTATAGCTATGGGTTTGCGCTCTTTGCGTTCTTCAATAAGGTTTAGATATGCGTATATTGCTGCTTTTGCATTTAAGGTATCAAATACAGTTTCAAGCAAAAATAAATCCACGCCGCCATCCCAAAGATTTTCCATTTGCTCTTTGTATGCTTCTGCAAGTTCATCAAAAGTTACGCTGCGCTTTGAAGGGTCTAAGACGTCAGGAGACATAGATGCCGACTTATTCATAGGCCCAATAGAGCCCGCCACAAAGCAAATACGTCCAGGATTATTTTCTTCAATTTCTTTTGAGATAGATTTAAGCAACCGTGCCGCCTCTAAATTTATTTGCGGCACCAAAGACTCAAGCGCATAATCCGCCTGCGCTATTTTTGTGGCGCTAAAAGTACAGGTCGTAACAATGTCCGCACCCGCCAAGTAATATTCTTTGTGCAGCTTATGGAGAACATCCGGCCGCGTAAGATTCAGCAAATCATTATTGCCTTTAAGCTCTGCAATAGCGTTTTTTAACGCCGGTATTTGCCCCCTAAAATCTTGCTCGTTTAAACCCACTCTTTGAATCAGCGTGCCCATGCCGCCATCCAAAAAAACTATGCGTTTTTGCAACAACACTTCAAGAGCCCTAGCCCTTTGGGTCAGTGGTAATTTTAAAATGTCCATTGAATATTTACAGATTAACTTTGGTCATGTGGGCTATGAGTTTTTCATTGAACTCTTTTGCGCTGTCGTGCCCCATATATCTTAGAGCCTGCACCATTGCCGCAACTTCCACAAGCCTTGCCATGTCTCTACCGGGACGCACCGGTATTTCAATGTGCGGAATATTTACGCCCAAAATTTCATGATAATTTTGCTCCAACCCCGTGCGTTCTTCATTAATACCGGGTCGCCATTCAACAAAGTTCACAATCAAATCAATGCTTGTTTCAAGACGTACGCATTTAATGCCAAAAAGCTCAGCAACATTAATTATGCCTATGCCCCTGCATTCCATAAAGCCTCTGTTGATGTCATTGCTTCTGCCAATTATCTTACCGCCTATGCGCTTGCAATAGGTGAGGTCGTCGGCAACCAAAGAGTGCCCGTTTTCAATGAGCGCCAAGGCGCATTCGCTCTTGCCTATGCCGCTTGCGCCTTTTATCAATGTGCCAATGCCTTTAAGGTCTATAAGCGTGCCATGTACTTGTGTGCGAGGGGCAAATTTTGCCTCTAAACCCAAAGCCAATTCGTTGGAGAATGAGCGTGAACTCATCGTAGTCCTGAAAGTTGGGATGGAATATTCTTTGAAAACCTCCATCATTGCCTTGGTCGGAGAAAGATTCCTAGACACTATAACGCAAGGGATTTTTGCCTTGGCAATGAGCGTCATGACATTCTTTTGCTTTTCGTAAGACAAGTCTTTCAGATAGGAAATTTCACCAGCTCCAAAAAGCTGTATGCGCTTTTCCGCAAAGTTTTTAAAATATCCCGTTATTGCGAGTGCGGGCCTATTCAAGCCAACTTCAAGTATATTGTTGCCCAGACCGCTTTCACCGGCGTAAAGCTCCAACATTAAGGAATCTTTGAATGATTCGTAAAAATCTCTTACGGAAATTTTTTCCGCATTTTTATTTAATGAGCTTTTGTTCATTTTACATTGTAAAGTTTTCGCCCAAGTAGAACTTGCGGCTTAGAGTGTCTGAAACTAAAAATTCACTGGTGCCTTCACAAAGAACTTTGCCCTCATGAATAAGATACGCCCTATCAACTATGCTGAGCGTTTCGCGCACATTGTGGTCTGTAATTAAAACCCCGATGTCTTTCGATTTAAGACCTTTGATTATATCCTGAACTTCCGCAACGCTGATTGGGTCAACACCGCTAAAAGGTTCGTCCATAAGCAAAAAATTTGGGCGTGAAGTCAAAGCTCTGGTGATTTCAAGCCTGCGGCGCTCCCCGCCGGAAAGCGTATAGGCTTTCTGGTCAGAGAGGCTTGTAAGCTCTAACTCATCAAGCATTGCAAGAACATAGTCTTTAAGTTCTTTTCTGGGAATGGGCAGATTTTCCGCCACCGCCAAAATGTTTTCATAAACAGTAAGTTTTCTAAAAATAGACGCCTCCTGAGGCAGATAACCTATGCCGCATCTTGCACGTTTATACATGGGCAAGTTTGTGATGTCTTTACCGTCTAAAAAAACTTTGCCGCTGGTTGCGGCGACAAGACCAACTATCATGTAGAATGTGGTTGTTTTACCTGCGCCATTGGGCCCCAAAAGACCCACAATTTCACCCGCTTTAACGCTCAAACTCACGCCTTTTACGACTTTGCGTTTATCGTATTCTTTGACGAGCTCCTGCGTTTCTATGCAGGCTTTGCAATTATTAAATTCCATTGTGCGTAAAATGTGGCAATTTTAGCCATCATTGCAACGCAAAAAAAAGATTTTTAACGCCTATTCTTCGTCAAACTTGCGGGTAAAAAGAGCTTCCATCTCTGCAAGCATTTCATCAGCATTGTCGCCGGTAACAGCGAATTTAAGTTCCGAGCCTTTGCCGGCAGCAAGCATCATTAAACTCATGATACTCTTGCCGTTGACACGCTCGCCGTCTTTTTCGACCCAAACGTCCAAAGTAGAATACCTGCTTGAAATGCGTACAATCATAGCCGCAGGACGAGCGTGGATACCCATCTTATTCTGCACGACAAATGTGCGATTTATTTCAGATACTTCAGCCATGACATAAAATAAAAAGGGAGCATTCTGATAATGAGATACTCAAGGTCAAGTATAAATTTTAAGTTTTTGATGTGTTTTTTTGATAAGTATATAAGATTAACCCATTAATAAACTTCAAAGATGCATAATGAGCCTCAAGTAAGCTTGAGTTATTTTTTTTGACATTCATGTTTGACAAGTGCGTCAAAAATGTAAAACATCTTCTCCAATGAAAAAAAGTAAAAAGCCGCAAAATATTGAAGAACATATTTTGGAGTCTGCCAGAATAGTCTTTGTCAACAAAGGTTGGAAGTCTGCAACAATGTCTGACATTTCAAAAGAAGCCGGCATAAGCAGAACTTCTTTAAATTACTATTTCAGAAGCAAAGAAAAACTTTTTGAAAAAATTTTTGAAAATGTATTTTCTGCTGTTTTACCGCAAATAAAAGTCGTCATCAATTCAGACGAAGACATATTTTCAAAGTTTGAAAAAATCATAAACTCTTACACGGATGTCTTGTTGAAAAATCCTAATCTGCCAATATTTATAGTTAGCGAAGTTAATAGAGACCCAAAGCATCTCTTTAAAGTACTCAAATCAATTTTAGGAAAAAGTAATCCCGCCCTTCAATTAAAAACCCAGTTGGAGCATCTAATGAAAATAGGTAAAATTAAAAATGTTCCACTCCCATATGTAGCGACAACCTATCTTGGCATAATGATATTCCCATTTCTGAGCAAAAATTTGCTTTGTGAAGTTTTTTTTAATTCAAATGAAGACGCTTTTAAAACTTTTATTTTGGAACGTCGCAAATTAATTTTGGAAACAATGAAAAATCTTTTGGAGATAAAATAAATTATGAAGAATCTCTTTAAAATCTTGTGCATATTTTTTGCCTTAAACCTAAATGCTGAAGTTCTGACTCTTGAACGCTGCTATGAGCTTGCAAAATCAAACTACCCCATGATTAAACAGTTTGACCTCATCAAAGAGACTGAAAAATACAACCTAGAAAACGCCATGAGCAAATACTTCCCCCAGCTTTCTATCGATGCAAATGGAATGTATCTTTCAGATAATATGAATGGCTTTATTCCTCAATGGATGTATAGGGCAAATGTCAAAGCCACGCAGACGCTCTGGGACGGCGGTGAAACTTCCGCCAACCGCAAAATGACAGTCGCACAGGCAAAAGCGGAACTTAAAAATAATGAGACAATACTCTACCAATTAATAGAGAGAGTTAATCAGCTTTACTTTGGCATTCTTTTGCAAGACGCCCTTTTGCGGCAAAATTCCACATATCAATCAGACATCCAAAACGTAATAGACAAACTTAAAAATCTTTTGGAAAACGGCGTCTCCAATGAATATGACCTCGATTTAATGAAGGTTGAACTACTCAGCGCAAAACAAACCGAAACCGAAATTTTGGCAACCCGTAAAAGTTTTTCAGCAATGCTTTCTGCGTTGATAGGTGCGGATGTCAATTTAAGCACAATCCTTGAAATGCCAAAATCGCTTGCCGAACTTAAGAAGGAAATTTTGCGCCCAGAGCTTGAGTATTATGAAAGTCTTGAAGAATACTACCAATCTAACGAAGCAAAAATAAATTCATCTTTAATGCCCACTGTTTCATTATTTGGCATTGGTGGATACGGCCGCCCTTCTCTCACGGCGATTCAAGATTCCGATTTTTACGGTATTGCGGGCGTGGGATTATCCTGGTCTTTCAGCAATTTTTACACGCAGTCAAATGACAAGCTTATGATTGCCGCCAATAAAAAAAGCGTGAGGGCGCAAAAAGAGACATTCCTATTCAACACAAAAATCGCAATGATAGAGTCAGACAATGAAGTGCAAAAATTCGCAGAGCTCATGAAAAATGACGATGAAATTATTGCGCTACGCACAAACATAAAAAATAACGCCTACTCAAAAATGCAAAACGGTTTGATTGCCGTAACAGACTTTATCAAAGAGCTTAACGCCGAAGAACTCGCCAAACAAAAACAAATCTACAATAAAATCAAAAAACTTTCCTGCGAACATAACCACAAATTTCTTTCAAACAATTAAACCATGAAAAACATACATATTCTCATTGCCGCCATTGTAATTTCACAACTTTGCGCCTGCAAAAAAGAAACATCTTTTGACGCTTCAGGCACATTTGAATCGGTAGAAACAATAGTCTCTGCGGAAAGTAATGGCCGCATAGTAGAGTTTAAACTCAATGAATCAGACCGGCTTGAAGCAAACGCATTTGTGGGGAAAATAGACGATGCGGAACTGGTTAAAGAGCGCCAAGTACTCTTGCATCAATTAAATTCCTCAAAGGCAAATATACCCGATATTGCATTGCAGCTTGCACCTCTTGAGGAAGAACTCGCAAAACAGAATTTTGAAAAAGAACGTACGAAAAAACTTTTGCTTTCAAAGAGCGTCAACCAAAAACAACTCGACGATATTGAGGCGTCAATAGCCCTAATTACCAAGCAAATCTCAGCATTGAAAGACGAGCTGACAAAGCGCACAAAATCCATTGAAGAAAATGTTAAATCATTGAATGCGCAGATTGAAGTGTTGGATTGCAAAATTTCAAAATGCAAAATCATTAATCCAATTAAAGGCACGGTTCTTGTAAAATACGCCCAGTTTGGCGAGTTTGCTACGCTCGGCAAAGCCCTCTATAAAATAGCCCGCACGGACGAACTTTTTGTAAGAGCCTATTTCAGCGCCGATATACTAAGTAAAATTAAATTGGGGCAAGAAGTAAATGTACTGGCAGATTTCGATAAGGATGAGACACGTAGTTATAAAGGTAAAATTACGTGGATTTCAGATAAATCTGAATTTACGCCCAAGGGTATCCATACCAGAAATGAACGTGCGGACTTGGTTTATGCGGTAAAAATTTTAGTGGTCAATGACGGTCTTTTAAAAATTGGCCAATACGCAGAAATTAATTTGTAAAAGTAATGCAAGAGTCATCAATAATAGTAGAAAAGCTCTGCAAAAGCTATAAAGAATCTAAGCGCTCAACCCTTGCGCTTAATGAAGTTTCTTTTAAAGCAGAGGCTGGCAAAATTTTTGGGCTAATTGGTCCAGACGGCTCAGGTAAGACAACTTTGATACGCATTATTGCAAGCTTGATTTTGCCAGACACTGGTGCTGTAAGCGTCGGCGGGCTTGACCCCGTAAAAGACTACGCAAAACTCCGCAAGTTTATAGGGTATATGCCAGGCAAATTTTCCCTCTATCAAGACTTAAGTGTTGAGGAAAATCTTAACTTTTTTGCATCCGTATTCAACACCACAATTAAAGAAAATTATTTTCTAATTGAAGACATTTACAAATTTCTTGAGCCCTTTAAAAAGAGATTGGCGGCAAACCTTTCAGGCGGTATGAAACAAAAATTGGCGCTGTGTTGTGCGCTTATACATAAACCAAAAATTCTCTTGCTTGATGAACCTACTACCGGTGTTGACCCCGTGTCCAGACAGGACTTTTGGGACTTGCTTTTAAAATTGCGCAAAGAAGGCATTACAATTTTGGTTTCAACCCCCTACATGAACGAGGCGGAAAGATGCGATGAAATCTCCTTCATCCTAAAAGGAGAAATTATGGAAATCAATAAACCAGCACAGATTGTAGAAGGGTTTTCAAAAAAAATATTGCACGTCAAATCAGACAATATGTTTTGCCTGCTAAAAGATTTAAGAGAGCATAAAAATGTGGAATATGCTTTTGCGTTTGGCGATACAAACCACGCAGTAATAAACGGTGGAGACTTTGATATTGGCAATCTAAAAACTTTTCTCGAAAAAAAAGCGCACAAGAATTTACAAATTGAATTTGGAAAAGCAGAAATCGAAGACTGCTTTATGGAATTATCAAGACATGACAAACACCATTGAAGTTAAGAATCTTACCAAAAAATTCGGAAATTTTGCGGCGGTTGACAATATAACTTTTGATGTCAACGGTGGTGAAATTTTTGGCTTTCTGGGCGCAAACGGTGCGGGCAAATCTACCGCAATGCGTATGCTGTGCGGATTGCTTGTGCCAACTTCCGGCACGGCTAAAGTTGCTGGGTTTGAAATTTCTAAAAATCCCGAGGAACTCAAAAGACATATAGGCTATATGTCGCAAAAGTTTTCCCTGTATAAAGATTTAAAGGTCTGGGAAAATATCCGTTTTTATGGAGGTCTATATGGGCTTAGCGATAAAGAAATTAAAATTAAAACAGATGAAATTTTAACCAATCTTGAGTTGCGTGAAGTAAAAGATACTCTTGCCGAAAATTTGCCTTTGGGGTGGAAACAAAAACTTTCATTTTCAATAGCAACCATTCACAACCCAAAAATCATTTTTTTGGATGAGCCAACGGGCGGTGTAGACCCCATAGTTCGCAGAAAGTTTTGGGAAAATATTTATGAAGCCAGCGCAAAGGGAATCACGATTTTTGCCACAACACATTATATGGATGAGGCGGAATATTGCCATAGAGTTTCCATAATGGTTGACGGAAAAATAGGCGCAATGGGGACTCCGGCAGAGCTCAAAAAAAGTTATAACTCTCAAGACATGGAAGGCGTTTTTAAATCTTTGGCAAGAGACGCCACAAGAGCCGTATGAAATCTTTATTGTCATTTTTCAAAAAAGAAGTCCTGCATATTTTGCGAGACAAGCGCAGCCTTGCCATATTGCTGCTCATACCGCTAATATTGGTCTTGCTGTTTGGTTTTGCGCTCACTACGGATATTTCAAAAGTGCCTATCGCCGTTTTGGACAATTCTAAAGACAGCATCTCTACAAAACTGATTGAACGCATAAATGCCAGTGAATATTTTTACATAAATAAGAATGCAAAAAGTATTGACGGCGCAAATGAGCTCTTAAAGGCGGGTGTCGTTAAAGCCATTTTAGTAATGCCATCAAATTTGGAGGAATCTTTGAGGAAAGGGGCTTTAAGCCAGATTAGAATTTCTGCAAATTCTTCAGACCCCAATGAATCTACCAATATTAAATTTTATTTGGAAAGCATAATACGCACACAAATTTTGGAGAGTTTTAGAGCTGAAAAATTGAACCCTGAAATTTTCATGCAAATAAATTTTTTATACAACCCCATGCTAAAAAGCGCATACAACTTTGTGCCCGGAGTGATGGGTCTAATTTTATTTATAGTATGCACTATGATGACAGCCGTGGGCATAGTGCGTGAAAAAGAGTTGGGGTCTATGGAGGTTTTATTGGTATCTCCGCTTAAACCAATCTATATAATTTTGGCAAAGGTTATGCCCTACTTTATCTTATCTTTCATAATAATTTGCATGATATTGCTTCTGGCAAAATATCTTTTGGGCGTGCCAAACAACGGCAGTGTAATGCTACTAATGGCGTTATCTTTCGTCTATTGCATACTTGGGCTTAGCATGGGTATTTTGATTTCTACAATAGCCAATACTCAGCAAACCGCCATGTTTCTTTCTTCTACGTTTGTGATACTGCTAATATCTTTGCTTTCAGGCATGATTTTCCCGATAGAAAATATGCCAAAACTTTTGCAAATAATTTCAAACATCGTACCCGCACGATGGTATATAAGCGCCGTAAGAGACATAATGCTTAAAGGCGTGGGGTTTGAATATATATGGGAGAGTTTTGCCATACTTTCAGGCATGGTGTTATGCTGCATTGTCGCTTGTATATTAAATTTTAAAGTGAGGATTCAATAACATGAGACGTTTAAAGATACTTTTAGAAAAAGAATTCAGGCAAATTTTTCGAGACCCATTCATGCCAAAGTTGATATTTATAATACCAATAATTCAGCTTATCATACTGCCCTTCGCCGCAGACTTTGAAATGAAAAACATAAAGCTTTGCTTGATAGACAGAGACAATTCTCCGCTTTCTCTGCGGCTCTTTGATAAAATAAATTCTTCAAAATACTTTTTGACGGATATAAACAATTCCTCTTACAAAACCGCATTGGACGGTATAGAAAAAAACAATTACGACATAATTTTTGAAATCCCAAGAGGTTTTGAAAAAGACTTGTACAATCAAAAAAATGCAAACACTTTGGCGAGCGTAAATGCAATCAACGGCACAAAAGGCGGCTTGGGGGTAGCTTATTTGGGCTACATACTTTCAGATTTCAGCAAGGATATTGCGCCATTCATTTCAAAAAATTCACAACCTCAAAACCCAAAGATTGAAATTTTGGGTGAAGACAGATTCAACATCAATTTAGATTTCAAAGCTTTTATAGTGCCCGGTGTTGTGGTTTTTTTACTCTCCATTACAAGTGGGCTTTTGGCAACCGTGAACATTGTGCGTGAAAAAGAGGACGGCACTATGGAACAACTTAACGTCGCCCCCGTAACCAAGCTAACTTTTATCGCTTCTAAAATCATTCCTTTTTGGATTATAGGCATTTTGCTCATGACAATAGGAATGATTGTGGCATATTTTATCTACGGACTATTTCCTGAAGGTTCTTTTTTTACAATCTACGCCTTTGCGGCAATATATATGACCGCCTTTACAGGCTTTGGGCTTGTGGTTTCAAACTATTCGGACTCTATGCAGCAAGCGCTCATAACTTTTGTCTTCAGTATGATGGTTTTTCTGCTTATGAGCGGGCTTTTCACGCCAATTAGCAGTATGCCTATTTGGGCTCAAAAAATTACCATCCTTAACCCTGTAAAATATTTTATAGAAGTTATGCGCGCCGTTTATATGCGTGGCGCAGGATTATCAGATATTGCTGAGTATTTTTTAATTATAACCTGCTTTGCGCTTGTAATAAACTCCTTCGCAGTAACAACCTTTAGACGCAATGTTTCTTAACTGAGATTGACATTTTTCTTTATCAATATTTAATACCCATCATGATGAAGAAAATTTTAATTTTATTGAGTTTGAGTACTCTGATACTCGGCAATCTTTCGGCAAAAACAGAAACTTTAATCTACCCTGGCAAAGAATGGAAAGACTCGAGAGGCTTTAGAATAAACGCTCATGGCGGCTGCGTCATATTTTATCAGGGTCTCTATTATTGGTACGGGGAAGAAAAAGAAAAGGGACTTTCAGAAAAAACCCACGCCGATGCAGGTGTGCATTGTTACGCCTCAAAAGACCTTGTTAATTGGTTTGATCAAGGCATGGTTTTAAACCTCACCAAGACAGACAACCTTTCGGACTTGGCATTTGACTGCAATCAAGATAGACCCAAGGTCGTCTATAATGATTCCACCAAAACTTTTGTGCTCTTTTTTAAGCTTTATTTGCGAGAAAAGGGAACGGCGGTAGGCTATATTGGCGTGGCTACATCTGAAAGCCCAGCAGGCCCTTTCAATTACAGGCACAAATTCTTGGCTGGCAATTCACCTGAAGGCACGGGGGATTTTGCCGTATTTAAAGATGAAGACGGCGCTCTATATCACCTAACCGTACGCAAGCCAGACAAAGCGTTTGTAGTAGGTAAAATGCGCAATGATTACCTCATGCCGGAGGGTGAATATAAAATTGCTGAAGGTATTACTGTTAAAACTGAAGCGCCCGCCCTGCTAAAAATCGGCGACACATACCACATGCTTGCCTCGGGCTCTAGCGGCTGGTTGCCAAACGCCGCAAGGTATTTTACGTCAAAAAACATTTTGGGCCCTTGGCAGGATAATGGGAATCCTTGTTTTGGAATAAATCCCAACAACAATCTTGGGCCTGAAAAGACTTACGGTGGGCAATCTGCAAGCATTATAAAAGTTGACGGCAAAAAAGACGCTTACATAGCATTCTTCGACATCAATATTCCCGAGCATCCTTACGATAATCTCTACATTTGGCTTCCCATAAAATTTGAAAATGAAAAAATGAAAATTAATTGGTTGGATTCTTGGAATACGGACATATTTGGAGAGTAACTAAAAACTCTCTGCGTAAATTTTATCTGAGCGCTTCTTGGATTAATTTTGCATCAAAAATCTTAAATAGTAAAAGGCTTTTGCGTTATGCAAAAGCCTTTTAAATTTAAGCAAAAGAAAAGTTTTATTTCTATTGAATGGAAAGAAATACTTTTATTTTTTTTCGTCAGACAGCAAAACCTCATCCAATTTTTTGATTGTAACAGGTTTGTAGATGATGTTTTGGAAGTTCTCCATACCAAAGTTTTTGGTTGCATCAGTATCCGCCGTAACAGCGATAACGGGCAAGCTTGGGTCTATGCGTTTTATATGCGTTGCAAATTCCTCACCGTTCATGACAGGCATCCACATATCAGTCATAATCAAATTTGGTCTTTCGCCAGATTTCAGCTTTTCTATGGCTTCAGTAGGAGATGTCATATAGGTACAATCTGCGCCTATTTTATTTAACATCATAGAAAGCACCTTGCAGTTCATTTCTATATCGTCAACAACCCAAATCTTATAGCCTTTGACGTTTGAAATATCGGCGGCAAAAGCTTCATGCGGACCTTTAGACTTGCGTGTCATAACTTCTGGGAAGTCTATGGAAAACTCCGTACCAACATCCAACTCGCTGCTTACCGAAATTTTACCGCCAAGGTTTTGCACAATTTTTGAAACTATAGTAAGGCCCAAGCCCGCACCTTCCGCACCAGAACTTAGCTTGCGGTCCGACATGTGTTCAAACGGGTCAAAGATGCGTACAAAGTCGTCTTTATGAACGCCTTTTCCCGTATCCTTAACTATGATTTTAATTGCCGAAGTATCATTTTTTACGGGCGTAAGCGTGTAGGCTATAATGATGCTGCCTTTGTCTGTAAATTTAACGGCGTTGCCAAGCAAGTTCAAAAGCATCTGACGCAAATTGGATTCGCTAAAATAAATTTCCGTATTTTCTTCAAGCAAAACAAAAGAAAGTTTCAGAGATTTTTTAGAAGCTAAAGGCTCAAAAATATTTTTTACTTCTGCAAATACAGAATGCGGATTAAACCAAGAATAAGATATATTTTGTTTATCCGCCTCAATCTTTGAAAGTTCCAAAACGTCATTAATAATGGTGTACAAGGCTTTACCCGCCGTATTGATTGAGCGCACGTTTTCTATGGAAGGATCTTCAGTTTTTTCCGTGCTTGGATCCATAATTAACAACTCACTCAAGCCCATAATTGCGTTAAGAGGTGTGCGAATTTCATGGCTCATCGTTGCCAGAAATACGTTCTTTGCCTTGTTTGAAGACTCGGCGGCAAGCTTAGCTTTCTCTATTTCTTTTTTGGCGTCGGTTATTAATGTGGTGTCCGCAAGATATTGCACAATTCCAGCCAATTCCTCAGATTTAGAGAATATAGGCATTGCCGAAACCAGATAAGTCTTGTCTCCGATAGACACCTCTTGAGAGCAAGGCTCTTTGGTTTTCATAACCTTGCTTACCGGCATATCGTCAAACTTTGTAAGACCGCCGTACAGTAAGCGGCAAGACTTGTCGTTCAAAACAAATTCCTTTGAATTGCCGGCAAGTTCCAACGCTGCTTTATTTATGTCCGTAAGCACCCCATTCTCATTGAAATAGTGAATCGGCACGTTGATACTGTCAAAAATCAGAACTTTATCTTCATCATTTTTGAATGAGTAATCCAAATTTTTCTGACGCAAAATTGCCAATTCTATACTGTGAGAAATTACCGTGAGGAATTTTTCGTCCTCAGGATTTATCGCCGTTTTGTTATAAAAGGCAAGTATCACCGACCCCCACAACATGTTGTCAATCCAGATGCCAAAGATTGCAAATGACTCCACATCTTTTTCACCCAGCTTAATGTCCCGTATCTTGCTGTAACCGGCTTTATGCGCATCGTTCACGACGACATTGCGTTTTTCAGAAAGTTTTGCAAGGAATGTCTCATTTGGAATTGTAGTAAAACCTATGGACTGCATTGTTTCAGCAGGATTTTTCTTCCAAACATTGTTAAGACTAAGAGTTTTGTGATTTTCAAGGAGCTTGTACAATCCGCAGAAATCCGCATCCGTACTCATACCGATTTTTTGCAATACAGAGTTTAACAAATTATCAAGGTCTCCACCTGCAATCAGCAAAGATAAAGACTCGTTCAAAGCCTTTTCATGAATTGATTTAGACTGCGATTCAAGCTCAAGCTTTTTGCACTTTTGCTCTAACAGTTGCAGCTCTGTAATGTTTGTGGCAATACCGACCAACATGCGCTTGTCGTCATCAAGCTTGACGCAATTTTTCCAGACATCCAAAACTACCGGAGTCGCATTTTTCAGATAAAAATTAAGCGTTCCTCTGTATGGTTTTCCGCTATTTAAAACCTCAATATCATTTTCACGTATAGAGTTTGCCGAACCTGGGAATGCCTCTATTTCAAAGTCCGTACGCCCCAACGCCTCAGATGCCGGAACTAAAGTCATTTCATCAGACAATTTATTCCAAAGCTCATACCTAAAATCATTATCGGGATTCTTTGCATAAATGCTGATGGGCGCATTTTCAAGTATTGCCTCAAGCAACTTGATTTTTTGCTTAAGTTCATGCTCAAGATTCCAAAAATCTGTAATATCTGTGGCAATGGTCAAAATTAAAGACTTATATTCAGTGCTTGAGATATGAATTTTTGCGACCTTCCTATGCACAAGCTTGCCTTCAGAATTTTCAAAGTCTTCATTTGATATTATTAGCTTGTTAGAGCTCAAGGCTTCGCCGTCTCCATTCACCAATGCGGTAGATTGCGCCGACGTGAATATTTCCAATATTTTCTTGCCCTCAATTTCTTCCTTCGTTTTTCCTACGGAAGTGCAGAATGCCGAATTTACAAGCACGAAACGGCCGTCATTGTCAAGATTTCTGAGAGAAATATCCATAGGGATATTGTTTATAATTTCAGTAAGCATACTGAAAGTGCTCTGGTATTTCTTTTGGCTGGCTACAATATCTGTAATGTTCTGGCATATTCCGTAGTACAGAATTTCATCTTCAACGGAAGTGTTTTTGACTACGGTTATTGAATAGAAAGAGCCCGAATCTTTGGTTGATTCCGTACGGAATTCCAACTTCGAAATTTTACCCTTGCTCAAATCATCGAGCCCATGTTTGTACCTGGCAAAGTCGTCGTCAGACATCCATTTTTTCGGATGCGTTATGCAGTCTTGCACCGAAACTCCAAAATTGCTTGGCAAATTATAATATGTCGGCTTAAATTCAGAATTTAGCACAAAATATCCGATTTTCGCCGAATTTGAGGTTGTCTCCATCAAAATATTTGCGGATTCAAGCTTGCTCAATTTTTCGTATGATTCAGAGATGTCTCTGCCAATTAAAAGCGCACCCGTAACTTTTCCGGATTTGTCGCTGATTGGCGTTATTGAGCCTGACACGCGCACAATCTTACCGCTATCCAACGTTATAATAGCCGACGCAGATGTGTCTATGCGCAGATTATCCCGCATAGCTTCTAAAACAGGGAATGATTTGTCTCCCTTATTTCTGAAATTTTCAACCTGATAAACGTCCCAAATTTTTCTGCCTACAATATCTTCATTGGTTTTGCTCAAATATTTTGCGGTAGATTCACTGCATTTCGTAACCGTACCATCCAAATCTACCGTGAGAATCCAGTCGGCGGCGGTCATTAAAGATATTTCCAAAAGATTAGACATCTCACTCTCAGCCCTCTGGGCGCTTTGCAATGCGGTAACATCATTTATTGCCCATGTAAGGCACTCCACCCCAAACTCTGACGACGGAATATAGTTTATGTTTGCCTCAAAAAACTTGTCCGCAATTTCATAGTGCAGAACCCGTGAACGTTTTTCCAAAAATACTTGCCCCGATACATGCTTAAATATGCTTTGAATTTCAGGCAAGAAATCGGCAATGACTTTGTCCGTCCTGAATTTCATGAAAAATGTGCTGTCGCCAGGCTTACGCATAAAGAGTATGCGCCCTTTTCTGTCAACCATGATGACGGTATTTTGCTCCATCTCAAAAACCTTTTTGAAGGCTGCCTCACGACGCTTCAAATACAGATATAAAAGATATAATCCGACAGATAAGATGAGAATCAATATGGAAAAAGCGGCGTAAGCGATGTAGTCTTGCCACCACTTGACAGGCGGATTAATCAATATAACGCCCTGCGGCATATTTTCAAAACTTACGTTAAAATCTGAAATTTCGTTGTAAACAATAAGAGGTCTTGCTGATTGAACTTCAAACGGACTTTGGTCTGCAAAATTAGGATAACGCAAAGATTTTCTGGCCAATGAAATTATTTGCTCCGTATATTCAGTGCTCAAATTCACATATCCGCCAACAAGACCCGGTTGCAATGGATAGCCATCCTGAGAGAATATGGGCATTTTTGTACTATCAACCAAAGATGCAACAATTCTGTTTTTATTGTTTTTGTCTAGAAGCGTGGCGCTTTCAGAGAGCACTTGAACTATAGGCGTATTTATATCGTAAGATAAAAGTGCGGATTTCAATTCGCCACTGCTTAAAGTGTCGGCGTTGATGTAGATTATGCGTTTGCCCGCAAGTTCAGGGACATCCCCCAAAGATTCCTTAACTTCTTCCATTATATTTGAATTTTTAGTCCCGAATATAAGCACTACAAGTTGTTTTGCCTTGGGGAACAGCGCTGAGGCTAAAAGCGTTGTCTTTGTGTAATCCAAATTTGCCATTATACCCGTGCTATTGGGGTATTTTTCCAGAGATTTAGTGCCCGACCTTGTCGCAGAAACGGTGAGCAATGTTGGAGCATATCCCAATTCAGCAGTGCTTGACAATATCGCCTCCGAAACTGCTGCGCTGCTTGTTATTATAAGAGCCGGCTTGCCAATTTCCTTGATAGACCTCAGCAAAGTTGCTTTTGAAAATGCGTAGTTTGAGTCTATCAATACATTTTTACAAATCAGGGATGGCTCTCTTTGCAGCAATGTTGAAGATACTACATCTAAGACCTTATCCAGCCAAATATTGCCGTCGATTTTGGGGTTGACGAATATGACTAATTTTTTTTCCACCTTTGCGGCAGACTTAGAGGTGTCTGCAAGCTTTGAAGCTGTGTCATTTTTTGCCTGCGCCCAAAGAGACATGCTCGATAACGCAAACGATGAAACAAAAAAGAGTATTGAAAAGCGTAAAAAACTGTTAATGAGATTCATTTTCTTTAAGATAAAACATTACCTATATAGCCCGAATTGAACTATAAAATATTTCTAATTATCCAATAGATTGCCCAATTTAATGCAACACTAATCTATCTAAAAAACTTCGACAATATTAGTTATCAGATAATTGCAACACCACTATAATGCAATAGATATGAACAAGATGCGCATATTTTCATAAAACCATTAGAACACGTTTGTGCGCAAATACAGCAGAAGAAATACATTAGAAGTGAAATTTTAATTTCAAACTATTACGCCCCTAAACTTAAGTGCTGTTTGATTTACCCCATAAAATCAAGATTTATCAACATACTATTTGTTCTAAAACCACACCTTGCAGTTGAGAATGCGTGAAAACAATTTTTTAATAATGTCTTTACAATATATATTTTAAAATAATATTATAATATAAAATATAGTATATGAAAAATAAAAACAGTAAAAATAATATATGAACTTTTATGAATGAAGAAAATAAAAAAGCAGTATCCATTACGGTGGAATTTTGGAGTAAAATATTTTTGATATTTTCATTTTTATCCACTTTCAAATTAGTTTGTTTGGTATTAAGAAAAACTGTTAAGCCAAAAAATATGTATTCTATTGTGGATATTTGGGTTTTGTTTAACCTTTTCTTTGCCCTGAGTTCAATATTTATTGCACGATATTCAAATTCGGAAATAATCAAATATGTGCTCGTTACATACGGGTTAATGCGTGTTTTTGAAATTATCGTTTGTCAAATTAATATTTTGCTGTTTGACCAATACAGGGCTGATAAGGCATGTAGCTTAAACAATGAAAAACCAACATATAAAATACGAGGGTTCCGTCGATTAGTTATAAACTTATTTTGCAATTTTGCAGAAATAATATTCTGGTTTTCCGTATCCTATTGTTGCTTTATATCAACCCATTTTGTGAAAGACTATGAACCTTCTTTATTGCAGATTTTGCTTACCAGTTTTTCTTATACGACAGGTTTTGGAATTCACGATTTACTCTCCCTGCCTAGGATGTCAACTTTAGGGACGAGTATTTTATATTTTCAAAGCGTTGCAGGGTTAGTAATGACCTTTATCAGTATATCAAGATTTATTGCGATGCTTCCGCCCATTGAATCAATGGATGAGTATGAAAACAAAAAATAATAATAAGTATTTAAGGGTAAATAATAACACTTACACATACAAACAATTATAAATATATATAGATAAATTTAAGACAAATTTTTGAATATTCCGTATAAAAATCAGAAAGATTCTTTTGTGACTATCGCCTTCTGGTGTGAGGTAGTAATTTCATTTCTCTTTGGTTTCTATCGATTTTATCTCCTCAAGTTTCCGAGTTAGATATGCTTCAAACTCTTCAAAATTCACGCTTCTATTTGTTGCGATGCTTTTTTTGTTTACGGCTTGTACATCATTCAGAAGCATATTTACGAGAGAAATAAACTGTTCCTCTGTAATATAACCCTCATAAGCCGTTGTGTGTAATTTAGGGTCATTCGATACGCTGAATAAATATTTTTTCTGACGCTCAGAATTAATTTTTTCCCTGTCCTCTCTTTTAATTTCAGCACTTTTTGATTTGTGTGTCAGCTCATAAGCAAGTTTCAGAGTTTCGATTGAACACTCTCCATAATACCATTTTCCATTTTCAGACGATATTCCAGCAATAATAGTATAATTTGGCTCTATTTTGCCATCTCAACTCCAATCATACCCTTTCGATGAATCTGACGGCAGAGATGGATACGATGTTTGAATCACAAATGTAAAACCTGTTGAAGTTGCACTGAACCCTATTCTCCGCCATTCTTTTATTTCTTCAGCAAATAAAAGAGAATTAAGTGAAATAATTATAATTAAAAAGTTAATAGTCCGATTGTACATAAGGCGCCCAATTTTTTGCGTGTTTTTAATCCCTATCAATTATTGCGGAGTTTTGTTTTGTTGGAATGATATTATAGCTATTGTGAATATTATTTCCCTTATTTTTGAAATAAAGCTTCGCAGACTCTAAGGAATATTCATTGAATGCCTGATAATAATCACTACCAAAATTAGAATTCTTATATATATAAAAAGACTCATCATCATTCAAAGGCATATCCGATTTGCCCATTAGAAAATCTTTAATTTCATGCGGACTTATATCCAATAATTTTGAATCTTTATTAAAAATATACAGACTGCCCCCAGGGAGTCGTCTGCTTTTTAAGTTTTCAATAAAGCCATCTTCCTTAGAAAAAATGATTCCTTTAAAAATTTCGCCAATTTTTACTTGGAACAAATGTCCATTTTTTACTGTTAATGCAAATACCTCGCCAGAATATGAAGTATCGTGCCTAAAAAAAATAAAGGCATCCTGTTTGTCATTGACAAACCAATTAGATAAGGGCATCTGCAAGGTTTCTGGATAATCGGTATAAATTTTGATATCCCCAGACTCCGCATAGTTTCCATTTTTTAAAGTGAAAAGTTTCACTTCATACTCTTTATCATTTTTCGATTCCTTAGAAAAAAACCAGTATTCAAGAATTTTATCGTTATCGAAATCTGATTCTAAAATGTAGAATATTTTTGATACACTCAAAATACTTAAATACTTAAGAATCTCATCATATTCGTGCGACAAATTTAATTCAGAAGAAGTTATATTCATTGTTTTTTCAGTTTTTATCTCTGATTGAGAGAGTTGTAAAATTGAAAAATATATTTCTGGATGGATGTTCAAACCCTCTAATTCATCATAAGAATAATCATAAACTTGAATCGCACTAATATTTTTTAAAAGTGGGTCTAGACTATTCCAAAATTCAACTGGATCCTGATCTAAACGCCAATCTACAAAAATGGATTGTGATTTTATTGCATTTGATTTCAAAGTTTTTACAAACTTAGCAATATATGGTGTAAAGTCTAATTCTGGGCTTGCTGTAAATTTTAATTTTCTATTTTTAAGTTCGTAAAATGCCACACTATATTCGCTGGAACTAAACCTATCTAACGTATAAAAGTAAAAATTACCCCTGAATTTGAATCCAAATTTTCCGTGATAAGAAGCAAAAACGTCACTTGAGGATAACTTCTCCCATTTACCGCCAATATATTTAAAAAGATTATACTCCTCACGAACAATATTGTTATTTAACCCCGTGGCCACTTCCATTTCTCCATCGTTGTCTATATCCAATACCGCAATCTCAAACAAGCATTTCTCTTTTTGAAACGCATTCCCCAGACGGACTTCATTTATTTCTGACTTTATGAGTTCATTTAAAGATGTCATTTTATCGTTAAAATTGCTAGGCTCTGCAAGCACAGCAGCCCGAACAGAAAAAAATATTGCGACTATATACTTTTTTAAAAGTTCCATATTCATATTAATACTTTCCAGCTTTAATTTCTTCTGCTTTTCTAGTACATAAAATAAAAAAAGCTAGCACGGATTCGTGCTAACTTTAAATAATGCTCAAGAGGGGACTTGAACCCCTACGCCCTTGCGGGCACCGGCGCCTAAAGCCGATGTGTCTACCAATTTCACCACCTGAGCAAAATTGGTGATGAATTATGCGCCAATCTGGTAGCGGGCAAATCTTCTAACTTCGATTTTTTCGCCGATTGTGGCAACCTTCTGGGTAAGAATTTCACCGACTGTGTGTTTGTCGTCCTTGACAAAAGGCTGATCAAGCAAAGCTATTCCGGAAATAAATTTCTGAATTTTGCCTTCTATGATTTTTGCCTTAACTTCAGCAGGTTTTTTATCTTCCGCCATCTGTGCTTCGGCAATTTCACGCTCTTTTGCTATGATGTCTGCTGGCACTTCCGAAGCGGAAATGCAGATAGGCGCTGCTGCCGCAATGTGCATGCAAAGATCTTTTACAAATGCCTTAAAATCGTCATTTTTTGCGACAAAGTCAGACTCGCAAGCAACTTCAATAAGCACGCCAACTTTATTGTTGGAATGAATATATGAAGAAACCAAACCCTGAGAAGCCGTGCGCCCCGCCTTTTTAGCGGCTGTTGCAACACCCTTCTTGCGCAGAAGTTCAACTGCGTCATCTTCATTGCCGTTGCATTCAACGAGCGCATTTTTGCAATCAATCATGCCTGCGCCTGTTCTTGAACGCAAGTCACCTACCATCTTGGCTGTAATATCTGCCATTTTAAAAACTTTCTTTTAATTATGATTATTTATCGCCGGCTGTCTTAGGTTTTCTTGCAACCTTTTTTACAGCCGTTTTTCTTACCGCTTTTTTTGCAGGCTTTGCATCGTCAGATTCTTTGACGCTTTCAACGTCTATATCTGAAGAAAAGCTAACTTCAGGCTGTCCGCCCTGATTCTGGGCTGAAACCGGAGTTACGCTCTGCATAGACTTAACCTGCACTGCACGCTTTGAAACGCCATTTTGTACGGCTTCAATAATAACTTCTGTGATAACACGTATGCTCTTTACAGCGTCGTCATTGCCAGGGATTGGCAAGTCAACCAAAGTTGGGTCTGAATTTGTGTCAACCAAAGCCACAACAGGAATGCCCAATTTTCTGCATTCGCTGACTGCGATTTCTTCATTCATAACGTCAACAACAAATGCGATACCTGGGCGTTTTGAAATATCTTTTATACCTTCAAAATTGCGGTTCATACGGCTCATCTCGCGGCGTATTGCTGCGGCTTCTTTAGCGTAGAGCTTTTCAAGATCGCCATTGGCTTCCATATTGATGAAGCGCTTGTATTTCTTGAGGCTTGTTGTGATAGTTTCAAAATTTGTGAGCGTACCACCCAACCAGCGATTTACACAATATGGCATATTGCACATATTTGCCGCTTCACGCAGGATTTCCTGAGCTTGGCGTTTTGTGCCGACAAACATAATGTCTTTGCCGCTTGCAACAACAGACTCTATCAACTCAACAGCTTTTTCTAACTGAGCGTATGTTTTTTCCAAGTCTATGATTGAAACGCCTGAGCGATGATCATAAACATAGGGCTTTGACTTAGGGTTCCAACGGCGTGTTTGGTGACCAAAATGTACGCCAGCGTCCAACAGATCTTTTACTGTTATATTCATATAATTTGCTCCGTATCTGCGCTTGCAGACCTAGGATAAACTTTCTAATTGATTGTTATATTATTAATTCCCGCCGAAACTATTCCGACAAGAAAGTTAAAGAGCAAATATATTCAGCCCCCTTCTATCAAGCTTTTTTTTAAGTCTTTTTAATCTTTTATTCGATTACGACTTCATAGATGCTCCAACCGTAAGATTCATCCTTATCAGCTTGAATGCGCACCAATTTTGCAAAGATAGGATATGCAAATTTTATGGTGGGCAGCCCGTCAATCCCAACATCATAAGTAAAATCGGCGGGTTTTAGATTTTTCATATCGCTGCCAACAAGCACCTTTACCTTATTTGCCGCCTGAGCCGGTCTGGGCACAGTGTTTAAAACAATTTTTTCTACCTTAGTGGGTATTCCAAAATCCAATTCTATAAACATATCTTTGCGTATAGAGCTAGAAGAAATCCATCTTGTATTCATGTCTTTATCAACCGCTCTTGCAAAAAACTTTTCAGAATTTTTGTTGTTGGAAGAAAATGTAAGTGTCTTTTTTGCGAGCTGTTCTTCAATTTTTTTGGAAATATCGGCGTTTTTATTTTTAAAATACTCAACCAGCTCTTGAGTGGGTTTTGAGAGCGCAGACTCGTAGAGTTTGGATTTTTCAGATTCCTTACTTGTACTCAAAAGATAGTCCATAGCTTCCGGCGTAATCTCCAACTTTTGGCTGAGATTTGCAATGCCCCATTTAGCCCCTTCAACAGACTTTTTATCTTGGGACTTTTTTACAATTTCCAAAAGAGGTTTATACGCCAACGTATTGCGCCATTCAGAAAGATATTTAACAGCTTCATCCGTAAGAGAGTCTGAAATTGCCCTTTGGCAAAGCTCCAAAGATTTTTGGTTTGAAAGCAAAGGCGTGAAACGCAACACAAATTGCTTATCCGCAATATCGGCGGATTCCTGATAAACCTTGGCGACATCTGAAAGCATATTTTCAGTAAAATTAATGCGGGATATGTAAACCAGATTTTTATAAATTGCCGTCTTTACAGATTTTTCTTTTTGGGCAGGCAATTTTTCCGCAAGTTTGCCAAACATAGATTCATCAATGCATGATTCTAACAGCTTTAATATGGCAACTTTTTGCTCAGTATTGGAAGAATCGAATTTGTCAAACAACTCTTTGATTTTTGAAGAGATTTCATACCTTGAAAAAAGTTGTGTCAAAAAAGCTCTTTCAGCATCTTTACTTTTCATCAAAAGTTCTGCGAGCACATCTATTTTATTTTCACACGGGATATTGAGCATCAAAGCTTGAACCTCAAGTGAATCCAAGGGCGATAGAATTTGAACTTTTGAAAGTATTTTTTCAAAATCTTGAGAGCCACCCATGACAGAAGCGGCGTATGCGTAAGCCTTTATCTGGTATGGGGTATCTATTTCAAATTTGCGTAAAATATCCATGCCTGTTTTACGGGCGGCATAAGCGTAAATCAATGCAGCTTTATTGTTCTCGGAAAGAGTGTTGTAGGCTAGATATGAGGGTATAGCCACATCGGGATTTTTTATTAAGTAAGACAAAAGCCTGAAAATTTCTTTATCGTTTTGAGGCAATGAGGAAGGCGCTTTGTAAGCTTCAGCCACCTTTGTGTATTGAGCAAAATTTTCAAATTTGCCAATAGCAATGTTGATTCTATCCGCCGTTGCGGCAGATTTTTCAGACTTTAAAATTTCTTTGAATTTTGAAAGGTATTCTTCATTGCCAATGCCAACTCCTATCAAAAGCTGAGCAAGGAAATCTCTGTATCTTTGCGTACCGCTTTGCGCCAGAATTTCAGAATAAATGAATGAACGCACACTTTCGGCAAATTCGGAATCTTTGGCATTGGCGTACGTGGCAAAAAGCGCCATATCAAGTTCCGCAGAATTTGTGCCGTATTCAGCTTTAGACAATGCCCTTAGTTCTTCAAGAGTTGGTTTGGCGTATGGATTATTTATCTGTACAAAATCAGGCTTTGATAAAGAGCTTGTGTCTGTGGGCAAATCTCCTGTGGCAAATTGTATTAGACGCAGCAAAAGCTCGTTATACTTTTCATCCAAATAAATTTTACCTGAATGTCCAAAAGCCGTGTATGCAACCCTGCCCTTGCCGTAATTTTTAATCCATACCAGCGCAATATCTTTATCGTCCCTAAACTTCTTGCCGCTTGCGCTTTTATCGGGGTCTAGAGCCAATAGAACCCTACAATTTGCACGTTTAAAAACAGTGCCCATCATGTAAAGCTCTGTCTGGACTCTGAAATTATTTTCCTGCCAAATGCCTTTTGTAATTGGAGAATTTGTATCTTCAACAACGATGAAACTTGGAGTGTCTTTAGTTGTCCAAGGATGCCCCACAAAGTCTCCGCCAAGCATTTCCAGAAATGGCTCAAACCTGTTATCTTTGCCCCTGTAAGCGTCTGTCGCACCGTGTATCCCCAAGACTGCGCCGCCATCTGCGACAAATTTCATGAGGTTGTCACGCAAGATTTTTTCACGCTCTAAAGCCTTATTTCTTTCATCGTCGGAAAGCTTTTTCAAATCTTCGGGACTTTCCCCAAAGGGGTTTCCTGTAGAATTTGATAAAACTATCAAATCAAAATTCTTGATATTATCTTTTTCAAAGTTTGCTAAATCGGCGGAAATCAACGTCTGCCAAGCCTGAGTATCATTACCCATATTTTCGATGACAAATGCTGCAGTAACAATGCCCTCATAATGTCGAAAACTGGTAGTGCGCGAGAACACCAAAACCTTGCGGAGTGTTTGAGGTTTTACAAACGCCTTTTTTGGCAAGGCGTCTAGAATTTCTTTTTTTTGGGACTCAGTAAGAACGGGGTCCGGCCTATACTCAATGGAAAATGCGTTTGAATACAAAACCACTGACAATAAAACTATTAAAAACTTTTTCATAAAAACCTTTTATCCTAAAATATTTGCCCACTCGCCACGATTTTTCCTGCTCAAGAATGTGTTTGCCGCAGCGTCTCCGACAAATTTTTGCGTGCGCCAATCCCACTCTAAAGAACGCCCCAAAGAATGTGCAATATTGCCTATCAAACACATATTACAGCTTGATGCGCCAACTTCCGCAGGACAAATTGTAGGCCTGCCTGTAAGTATTGCCTCATAAAAATTACTCTTATGACTCAGCGAAGCATAGACGGTTTTTGCGCTGTCTTTGAGCTTTACATTCAAAAGATTTGGATTGCTTGCCCAGCGCCTATCGCCCCTTGAGGCGGAAATCACGCCCTCTGAACCAACAATACTCACCATGCTTATACCGCCGGAATTTTTTTCCACAATTTCAGGAACGCCGTATCTCAATTTAACGCCATTTTCAAAAGTATAACCTATGATGTTTTTATCTGCGGGAACTTCTTTGTTTTGCTCCTCATAAACCTCGACATATTTTGCGCCTTTGCCGTCCAAACCCAAAGCCCACAAGGCAATATCGAGATGGTGCGCACCCCAGTCCGCCTGTAAGCCGTTGCCATATTCCGCATGCCAACGCCAACTTGGCCAATTAAAGTCGTAAGCGTTACTATCTTTACCAAGCTCCGGCAACATGAGAGAAGTATATGGTCTGAAAGGCGCAGGGCCTATCCACATATCCCAATCAATGCCTTTGGGCAGAGGTTCTGCTTGCCAATTATGCAACATTGGGTAGCGCCTGCCGAAGTTGCAATAAACCTCTTTAATATCGCCGATAGTACCGTCCTGTGCAAGCTGCGCTAGCCATCTAAAAGCGTTGTCGCTGCGTTGTTGAGAGCCCGTCTGAAAAACCACGCCACTTTCTTTAACCGCCCTAACAACAGCTTTGCTTTCTTCGACAGTAAATGTCATGGGTTTTTCACAATAAATTGCCTTGCCCGCCCGTGCCGCCATTATGCTGATTATTGCATGCCAATGATCTGGCGTAACTATAAACACAGCGTCTATGGACTTGTCTGCAAGCAGAAGTCTAAAATCTTTATAGGTTTTTACCGTGTCGGAAACGTTGCCGCCAGACTGTTTTGCATAGACGCCTTCAATATACTTTTTTGTGTAAGCAAGCCTTGCGTCGTCAACATCGCATATACCTACGATTCTACAAAGAGGGTTTTGGGCGATGCCAGTTTTATGGCCGTTTGCCATCTTGCCCAAGCCGATTATTCCGACATTAATTTTTTCATTCGCAGAAATTTTATTTTGGGCGAATAAATTTTGCGTAATTAAAAACCCACCGCCCAGTGAGGCAGAAACGCAGTTAGATAAAAATTTTCTTCTATTCATAAAATATAATTAGCAAATTGAAAATAATCCTACAAACAAAAAAGCGACGCAATATTGCGTCGCCTAAGTTTAATTTAAACCTATTAGTCTATTGTGATTTCATGTATAGACCACCATCTGCCGGAACTGTCTCGACTGACAAGCTTTACATAACGCACCGGAGATGCCGACTTAAAATATATGTTGACCGCATTGCCGACAAATTTCACTTCAGCATCCGCAGGCTGCAACTGTTCAAGAGAATTACCCGCCAAAACATCAAGTTTTGCAGGATAATCTTTCACCGAAGAACCACTGTCAAACACAAGAGTTTTGATTGTTTGCGGATATGCCATATCTAACATAACCCACATGAAAGGTTCAACAGCCCTGTTTGAAGCCCAACGTGTTTTGATATTGCCATCAAGCGCCCTCTCAAGATTTTTTGGGTCTATGCCGTCACTTGCTAAAAATTTGGGCTTTGAATTTTTGATGGCAAGAATGATTTTTTCAGCCAATGCCTTTTCACCAACAGATTCTAAAAACTTTGCAACTTCCATGCTGGGTTTTTCTTCCGCAAGTTTAATGAGCTCCGCCTTGGATTCAGGCTTTGCTGATTTATACGCAAAAGTAAAAAGATCCAAGTTAAGTTCATTAGCCTTCAAAACCTGCATTATAGAGTCTTTGGCTGCGGATTTTTCAGCATCTTTGCCAGATGAGGCAATCTTGATTAACAAGTCTTTGGCGTTACTATTTTTCCAACCTGCAAGATAGCGTGCAACATCCATTGCAAGACCGTCTTGGCAAGCTTTTTTGCAAATTTCAAGCGCATCTGCAGAGCTTGATGTTGGCGTGAAACGCAAAAGGAATTTTTTGTCGGCGAGAGATTTTAACTGAGGATACGCATTTGCCACCGCCTTAATCATAACCTCATCAACCCCATTTTGAGCACCCCTTACAAGAGATCTGCATATAGAGTTTTTTACGCCATCATCGGTTTCTAGCGGAAGTTTGTCCAACATTCCAACAAAAATTTCAGGAGTAGAAATAGATTCCAAAATTTTGATTATCGCCTGTTTTTGGTCTGCATTTGAAGTATCAAAATCTTTGAGCAATTTTTTTGCCATCGCAGAAATGTCTAACTGGGCAATGGCATCTGCAGCCAAAGAAGAACGGGCGGCGTTTGTGTTCTTAAGCTCGTCCGCAAGTTTTTCCACACGTCCCGCACCCTTTATTCCAAGCAGATGTACAAGCAAGACCGGTTTTGTGTCTTTATCAAGCAAATCGGCGAATGTGATAATTTTTGTAATGTCATTGACACCGCCCATTTTTGCAGCCGCAAAAGTATATGCGATTGCAAGCTCCGCACTGGCAGGAACTAGAGTGCGGATTTTATCCATACCCTCATTTCTGCCACACAAAGAATACACAAAGGCGGATTTTAAAGCATCCGTAGATAGGTTTGCAAAATCCAGCCAAGCGGGTATTTTAGCGTCGGGATTTCTGCCTACATAAACTATCGCACGCATGATTTCTTTATCAGAAGCGGGCAAGGAGGCGGGCACAGCATAGGCGGATGGTTTGTTTAAAAACTGCTTTTCGCCAAGTGCGCGTTTTGAAGTTGCAATCAAGCGGCTCTTTACAGATTCGTCTTTTTCTGAAGCAATTTGCTTGTCCAACTTTGCTTTTACTGCCGCATCTTTTGCGCCCATTGCGTCTATCAAAACTGCAACAAAAGACCTGTATCTTGAAGTGCCTTTATTTGCAGCCAAAATATCAAGCAGTTTTTCCGCCATGGGTTTTGTAAAGGTTTCGACATCGTTGAAGTCATAGAATGCAAATACGACTTCATCCATCTTGGCGGCATTTTCTCCATATTGAAAATTCTCAAAAGTTTTTACCGATTCAATGGTTGGCATATCGAATACTTTTGGGTTCACAAAATCGCCTGTGGGCTGCGGCAAAGATGTAACGTCACAAGGCAAATCTCCGCAGGCAAATTGCAAGAGACGCATATACATCAACGGAACTTCTTTGTGCGATAAATAGGGCTTTTGACTGTGCCCCAATGAACCGTAAGCAACCCTGCCTTTACCGAAATTTTTAATCCAGATTACCGGAATATCCCTATCGCTCCTCATTGCCGACTTGTAGGCGCTGGGGCTCTTTGCCAAATTGAGCGACGCCAAAACACGCAGCTTAGACCTATCATAAGGCTGAGAATCCATCATATAGATTTCATCATTCATATAGGTATTATATTCCCATACGCCTTTTGTGATTGGGCTTGAACGGTCTTCAATCACAATGACTGAAGTTTCATTGCTCCCCCAAGGATGAGAAATAAAAGCCCCGCCTATCATTTCAAGATATGGCTCATACCTGTCTTTGCCGCCTATTCTGTACGTATCTGTTGCGGAGTGAATGCCAAACAGCCCACCGCCGTTTTTCACATACTCAATCAGATTGTCTCTAAGACGTTTGTCTCTTGCTATTACAGCGTTTTTTTCAGCCTCAGACATCTTCTCTAAAACTTTGTCATGCTCAGAAAACGGCGAGCCCGTAGTGTTATTCATGACTATGCAATCAAACTGCGAAATTTTATCTTTTTCAAAATTTGAAACATCGTCGCTGATTACCGTTTCCCAAGCGCCTGTTTTTATGCCCGTGTTTTCCACAAAAAATTTGCCAGCCGCAATACCTTCATAATGTCTGAATGAAGTTGTCTTTGAAAACACCAAAACCTTTCTGGACTTTTGAGGTTTTACCTCGGCTTTTAACGGCAGATTTGCCTCAAACTTGGCTAGCGTATCCTTATCAAAAACGTACTCAGGATTATACGGAAAACCTTGTGCGAAAAGCTGCAATGACAGAGCTATGCTGAATATAGAAATTAAATGTTTTTTCATGTTTAAATGCTCCTATTAAATTTTTGCCCATTCACCCCTGTTTGCACGACCCAAATACCCGTTGGCAATTTCGTCGCCGACGAATTTTTGCATCTGCCAGTCCCACTCTAAAGAACGCCCCAGCTTGTGCGCAATATTGCCAATCAGACAAGCATTGCAGCTTGATGCGCCAACTTCCGCAGGGCAAATTGTGGGTTTATTTTCTAGAATAGCTTTAAAGAAATTCATCTTATGATCCGTAGAAGTTTCAACGGGGACAGAATCCATAGGGATTCTTGCCGTAAGCAAACTTGGCTTTGAAGAATAGCGTTTTGCACCCCTGCTTGCGCCAATCGTAGCTTCAGTGCCGACAGCCGTAACCATGAGCTTTTCATTTTCTTGAAGACCGCCCGGATGACCGTAATTCAATCTCAATCCGTTTTCAAAAGTGTACCTTATGTCAAACTTATCGGCAGGATATGCGGGGTTTTGCTTGCTTAAAAGCTCGACATATTTGGGGCCTTTGCCGTCCATCTTCAAAGCCCACATTGTTATATCTATGTGGTGAGCGCCCCAGTCTGCCTGCAAACCATTGCCATATTCAGAATGCCAACGCCACTCTCCCCAAGGGCCGCCGTAAGGTTCTGGCGGCAAATCGGGTTTATTGCTTGTCATAAGTGGAAGCAACAAAGATTTTGAGTACGGCCTGTATGGTGCAGGGCCCACCCACATATCCCAGTCTATACCTTTGGGCAAGGGGTCTTCGGCAAAATTAAGCATCAAAGGATACCTGCGGCCGAAAGAGCAATAAAGTTCTTTAACCGTGCCAATCATACCGGATTGTATCATTTGCGCATACCATCTGAAACCCGATTCGCTGCGCTGTTGAGAACCTGTCTGAAACACAACACCGTTTTCTTTTACAGCCTTCACAACCTGCTGACCTTCTTCAACAGTAAATGTCATAGGTTTTTCACAATAAATAGCCTTGCCAGCCCTTGCAGCCATAATGCTTATTATTGCGTGCCAATGGTCTGGAGTAACGATAAATACGGCGTCTATTGATTTATCTTCAAGCAGTTTGCGGAAATCCTTAAAAGTTTTTACCGTATTGTCTTGAGGCGTACCCAATTTTTTCTCATAGCCTTTTTCAATAAAGTCTTTGCAATATGCCAAGCGTTCATCGTCAACGTCGCAAATGGCGGTAACCCTGCAAAGCTGATAGCTGAGCAAATTGCCTATATGCCCCTTTGCCATCTTGCCTAGGCCAATCACGCCTATATTTATTTTAGAGTTGGCAGCTTCTTTGCCTTGGGCAAAAAGACCGTTTGCCAAAAAGAAGCTTGCCCCTGCTGATATTACCCCCGCTTTAGACGCAGTTTTGATAAATGTGCGCCTTGAAATATTATTCGTATTCATATCCCCTCATGATTGCGGAAATTAAAAAAATATTCAACCATGTTTTTTAAATTTCCAGCAATACTTATGGATAAGAGAATTTTACTCAGATTTGTTTTCTTCCAACTTTTTATAATCTAAAGCAAGCGCCACAGAAAAACTTTTGCCATAACCCTTGGGCAGTGCCGCCAAAAATAGCGCCTTCGCCTTGCCGTCTTCCATATAAATTTTTGGCATTTCAAAACGCAAAAATTCATAATGTTCGCCGTTTGAAAAATTGATTTCAAACTTTTGCACCAATGAATTTTTTGAAAGTTTCCAATCAAAGCCGTCTGCAGACTCAAACAAAATCATAGATTGCCCATGCTCCGTAATTGCGTTTGGCCCAGGGTCTTTGTTCTCATCTTTTTCATAAAAAAGACGCGCTGAATTATCTTTTGCTATGCAATAATATTTGCCGTCTTGATACCACTCAACGTGGTCGTCTATGGGAAAGTTACTCTTGGGATTGCGGATAAAGGGCTTATCAAGCCTTGTCCAAGGACCAAGAGGATTATCCGCCAATGCCATATAATGCGTAACTTTGCCGCCCTTTACAGTGCCGTCTCTTGTAACCGCCTTAAAGACCATAAAAAGTTTGCCGTCCGCACGTAAAGAGACTGTTGGAGTAGCAGTCATTTGTTCTGTTGAATTTGGTTCAATTAAAGGCTTATCAAACCTTGTCCAAGGGCCGTAAGGAGACTCTGCAACGGCAACACCCACCCTCTGATTGTTGCGGTTTACCCACCACTGAGGGTCTCCACCTTTTGTGGGTTCTGAAAGGGGCTTTTTTGGCCAATAACCACTACCCGTATTACCCGTATGAAATAGATAATATTTTGCGCCCAATTTGATTATATGGGGGTTATGCGTACACTCTCCATCCCAATATTGAGAGCCTCTTGCCGGCAAAGATACGTCTGAAAACTGGTAAGGGCCAAGCAAATTGTCGCTTACAGCATGGGCAATTTCTGAATGAGAAACCCATGCAAAATGCCCCCTTGAATGCGGCCATCTGGAAAAGAACATGTGATATTTGCCATCGTCCCCCTTGATTACCTGATTGCACCAAATATCATACCCTTCCATTTCAAAGACATGTTTTGGCGGCGTTTTGCCTATCATTTTTGTAAAATCCAAATCGGCGGATTTTGCGGTAGATTCAGATGTTTTAGCTGCATTACAAGCCGTTAAAAGCGATAATGTAATAGAACTAAAAATTAGTAGTAGCGTTTTAAGTTTCATAAAAAATATTAAAATTTGAATCCTAAACTAAAGTTGCCCCAGACATTGTTGTCTGAGCCCATGTCCATACCGTCGGGACCCACATTGCCGTGCCCGTCATTATTTATCGCCCAGCCGACACCCACGGAAACTTTCCAGTTTTCATGAAAATACCAGACTAAGTTTGCTTCAGTTTGTATATAGCCGTAGCTATTGCGCCACTTTCCGTTGCTGAAAACATGGTCATCTGCCCATCTATTTGCAAAAGTGTAGCCAAACATCATGCAAGATTCTATGGCAAGATTTTCTATCCCGACATACTCTCCTATTTCAAACCTTGGGGCAAAACCCGCCATGTATTTTACGGCGTCAAGCGGGCTATTGTAAGCCACATAGGCAAAAGGCATTATATACAATTCTTTAACCAGCAGCCCCACATAAAAATCTCCGCCAACCCTGTAACCCGGACCAGGCAGCCCAATCCCGACAATGTCTTTGCTAGCCCAATAAACGTTGCCGCCTATGTCTATATCAAGATATTTATTGATGTTGTACTTCCACCCCATGATTAGGCGTATTTGGTCGGCATAATAAGAATCTATGGTTGTGATTGACGACAAATCCACATAGCTTTCGCCGCCAAAAAGCCCGCGCCTGTCAGACGCCGAAACGGTAAATGCGCCATTGCCAATTTTGTAACCTTCTAAAACTAAAGCGCTGGAATATTCAAACTCAAACATGGTTTGCGATTTGCCTGTTATTCCAAAGATTTCTTCCAAATCAAAACGCTCGGCGACATTCAAGGCATGGGGGTTGATTTCCGTAAGCGATTCTTGGGAATCTTCTTTGATGCCATACTTTGCAGGCACGCCAAAGGGCAAGAGTCTGGCAAAACTTTCAGATAAAATGAACATCAAGAAAACAAATATGAATAATCTATGTTTCACGCACTCAATAAAAAAAATTTTCATCCATAAAATCAAGATAAAATCAAGCTTTGCCATAAATTTTAATTTTTGAATTGCGAAAATATAAAAATGCGGCACATTTGAACACTTATGATTAGAAGAGTTTTCATAGAACAAAAAGACGCTTTCAACGCCAAAGGATTGATGTCCGACATAAGGGCAAGTTTATCCATTTCAACGCTTAAAAATATGCGTATTTTGCAGCGTTACGACATAGAAGGCGTTGAGCCTGAAAAATTTGAAGAAATCAAATATACAATTTTCTGCGAAGCCCCTGTGGAAAATATCTATGAAGAAACCTTCCCCTTTGAGGCAAATGACAAAATATTTGGCATAGAATATCTGCCGGGGCAGTTTGACCAGCGTGCAGACTCCGCCGAACAGTGCATACAAATTCTCACCCTGCACCGCCCCAAAGTTGCCTGTGCGAGAATATTTGTGCTTTCAGGCGTGAGCGATGCTGAGGCTGAGAAAATCAAGTCCTACCTCATAAACGCTGTTGATAGCAGACCTGCGGAACTGTCAAAACCCGACACCCTAATTAAAAAGGCAAAAAACCCCGCCGATGTGGCAATCATTGACGGCTTTATTTCGATGACTGAGGCTGAAGTTTCAAACTTGCATGCCAATATGTCGCTGGCGATGTCGGTTGCAGACCTTGCGTTTTGCCAAGACTACTTTAAGAATCAAGAAAAACGCAACCCAAGCATCACAGAAATCAAGCTTTTAGACACTTATTGGAGCGACCATTGCCGTCATACAACATTCCTCACAAAGCTTGAAAGCGTTGAGTTTGAAGAATCAACTCTAACACAAAACCTCCAAAAGACTTGGAATGATTATCTGCAAAGCCGCAAAGTTTTGGGGTTAGACAAACGTGGCAAAGAAATCTGCCTTATGGATATTGCACTTATTGGCGCAAGACTCCTAAAAAAACAAGGCAAACTAAACGACATTGAGGACAGCGAAGAAATCAACGCAGCAAGCATAGTTGTAGAGGCGGATATAGACGGCAAAAAGCAAGATTGGCTTGTGATGTTCAAAAATGAAACCCACAACCACCCTACTGAAATTGAACCTTTTGGCGGTGCGGCAACTTGTCTGGGCGGCGCAATAAGAGACCCTCTTTCCGGGCGCAGTTACGTGTATCAAGCAATGCGTGTAACGGGCGCTGCAGATCCAAGAACGCCTTTTGAAAATACTTTGCAGGGCAAACTTCCGCAAAAGAAAATCGTAACCGGTGCAGCCCACGGATACAGCAGTTACGGCAATCAGATTGGTTTGGCAACGGGTCAGGTTACAGAAATTTACAATGCGGGCTATGTTGCAAAACGCATGGAAATAGGCGCTGTTGTGGCTGCCGCACCCAAAGACACCGTCAAGCGTTTGCGGCCTGAAAATTCCGACGTCATACTTTTATTGGGCGGGCGTACGGGTCGTGATGGTATAGGCGGCGCAACGGGGTCTTCAAAAGACCATACTGAAACTGCGTTAGACAACTCCGCAGAAGTCCAAAAAGGCGACGCCCCTATGGAGCGCAAATTGCAAAGGCTTTTCCGCAATCCGCTTGTAAGCAAGATGATTAAACGTTGCAATGACTTTGGCGCAGGCGGCGTATCGGTGGCGATTGGCGAACTTGCCCCAAGTTTGGAAATCAATCTGGACGCAGTCCCCAAAAAGTATGACGGCTTGGACGGTACTGAGCTTGCAATTTCTGAATCTCAGGAGCGTATGGCGGTCGTCTTGGATAAATCAGACGCCGAAAAATTTATTGAGTACGCAAAAGAAGAAAATTTGGAATGCACTTTGGTTGCCGTTGTAACAGACACAGGCCGCCTTGTCATGAAGTGGCGCGGCAAAGAAATTGTGAATTTGTCTCGTGAATTTTTAGACACCAATGGAACCACCGCAAAGGCAAGCGCAAAGGTACTCTCACCTTCGACGCAAAATCCGTTTGCAAAATCCGGCAAAGAAAATTCTGAAAAAAACTGGTTTGATACTATTTCAGATTTAAACTGCTGCTCTCAAAGGGGCTTGGTTGAGATGTTTGACTCTACGATAGGTGCGGCCACAGTTTTGCATCCTTACGGCGGCGCAAAAATGGCAACACCGCCTGAAGCTATGTGTGCAAAGTTGCCTGTATTGGGGGCTAAAACAAATACCGCAACATTGTTTTCTTTTGGCTTTAATCCTGAAATTTCAATCTGGAGCCCTTATCACGGCGCAATGCTTGCCGTGCTTGAATCTGTTGCAAAAATCATAGCCTCCGGCGGAGAGCTTTCCAGAATACGCTTAACCTTTCAGGAATATTTTGAAAAACTGCGCAATGCGCCGGAACGCTGGGGCAAACCTTTAGCGGCGCTTTTGGGCGGGCTTGAAGCCCAGCTTAATCTTGGCACTGCGGCAATAGGCGGCAAAGATTCAATGTCTGGCTCATTCAAAGATTTGGATGTCCCGCCGACATTGGTAAGCTTTGCCATAGCCCCAACAGATGCAAACATTGTAATTTCTCCTGAGTTTAAGAAAGCAAACTCAAATGTTGCACTGCTTGAAATAGTTTTGGATAAATCTACATTTTGCCCTGATTGGGACAAAGTTAAGGCACTCTATAACGCCGTAACAGAAGGCATTAAGGCGGGTAAAATTTTGTCTGCTGCTGTGGTGAAAATGGGGGGGATTGCGGAAGCCATTTCAAAGATGTCTTTCGGCAACGATATAGGTTTTTCTTTTGAGCAAAATTGCGATGCAGACTTATTCAAACTCATGCCCGCATCTTTGATTTTTGAGCTTGCCGATAACGCAAAGCCTGAAGACTTTGGCGCAATGCTTTTAGGCAAGACCACTGCTGAAAAAACTATCTCTGCCAAAGGCGTATCTATTAAAATTCAAGATTTGTGCAATGCTTGGAATAACACTCTTGAAGGCATATTCCCCACAAAGGCGGATGAACAATCAGGTGAAGTTTTCTCACAAGCTTATGATGCAAAAAATATAAATATTTCTGCTACAAAATACGCAAAGCCTTTGGTATTCATACCCGCATTCCCTGGCACAAATTGCGAGTATGACACCGCCAGAGCTTTTGAAGAAGCCGGCGCAAAAACGGATATTTTTGTTTTCAGAAACGCTTCAGATACAGACGTTCAGTATTCAATTAATGAGATGTCTAAACGCATTGCAAACGCCCAAATACTCGCCCTACCGGGGGGATTCAGCGCTGGCGATGAGCCTGCGGGCAGTGGCAAATTTATCTCTGCAGTTTTCAGAAACCCAAAATTGAGCGAAGAAGTTATGCGCTTGCTTAAAGATAGAAAAGGCTTGATTTTAGGCATATGTAACGGTTTTCAAGCCCTCATAAAACTTGGGCTTGTACCCTTCGGCGAAATCAGAAAGCAAGATTCTGAAAGCCCAACGCTTTACTACAACAATATCGCAAGGCACATCAGTTGCTATTCAAAGACAAAGCTTGTGAGCACGCTTTCGCCATGGTTTGCAGATTGCAAACTCAATGACGAACACCTTGTGGCTTTCTCTCACGGTGAAGGTAAATTTACCGCACCTGAAAGTGTCATTAAAGAGCTTTTTAAAAATGGCCAGATAGCAACGCAGTATGTTGATGGTTCAGGTTTGCCAACCGCAAAGTTGCCGTACAATCCAAACGGCTCTTTGCACGCTGTAGAAGGTATTACCAGCCCATGTGGATTGGTGCTCGGCAAGATGGGGCATTCTGAGAGGTTCGGCACAAATGTTGGCAAAAACATACCTATGCAAAAGTATCAACCTATCTTCACTTCCGGCGTGAAGTATTTTAGATAGTCAAAAAAAGTGTTGAACTTCAAAAAAAAATTATCATCTTAACAAGGTTTACAAATTAAGGAGTAATAAATGAGTTCTATTTTGATATACGCTTTCACACTGGTTTTGGTAGTAGTTTGCCTGGCTCTGGTTCTTTTGGTTCTTATGCAAAAGCCCAGTGCCGATTCAGGCATGGGCGGCTTGGGCGGCGGTGCTGCTGAGGGCGTCTTTGGCGGTGAAGCGGGTAACGTGCTTACAAAACTGACCGTAAGAAGCGTCATAATATATTTTGTAATAGCCTTTGGCCTTTACCTTGGCTACATATATATTTCTTCCCACGCTGCGCCTGAAGAAAAATCCGTAACAGCGATGTCTGCCGTTAACGCAATCAACGGCAAGGCTGAGCCAAAAGCGGAAGAATCCGCAACGGCAGCTAAACCAGATACCGCAGCGCCTGCTCAACCTGCAAATATACCTGCCAAATAGCATGAATTTTAAATCACAAATCTTGAGCACTCTTGTAGTGCTCTTTTTTTTCACTTCTGTCTATGCGCAGCCTTCCCGCACGGGGCGCACGGCAGACAGGGTTGTACCCCTTTCCCAGCAAGAATCAGCAGAAAGATGGCTTGAATTTACATCTTCAAAACTTGCAACAGACTTCTGTATGGATTTCACAATAAGGCATATTCCACGCAGGGGCGCCGAAACTCTATACAAAGGCACAATATGGGGTACGGAAATCAACGGTGTTTCCACAATGCGCCTTAGGCTTTCAAAAGACGGCAACGAAGAATTTGGAGACTATATTTTAAAGTCATCAAAAAATTTCGACTCAATCACAAAGTTTGAAAACGGCGAAGCCATAAAGTTGGATTATTCCGCATATCACAAGCCCCTTTTGGACGGTCTAATTTACACGCCTTTCGATTTGCTTATGCAATATAGATATTGGAAAAATGTAGAATACAAGGGTGCGGATAGGATTGGTCAGGCGGTGCATTATTTTGACATTTCTGCGCCCAAAGAATTTGCGGAAAAATTCCCGCAAATAAATGTTGTGCGCATTGCTTTAAGCCGCGAATTCAACCACCCTGTGCAGACGGAGTTTTTTGATTCTCAAAAAAATTTGGTTAAGACTTCAACTTTAAGTTCCGTTAAAAAGGTGGGCGACTTCTGGATTGCAAGGCAGATAGACTTGCGCAACGACATCACCAGAGATAAGGATAGGCTCACTTTTATCGCCGCACGTTTGGCAACAAAATTTGAAAATTTAGATTTAATTTTTGACGAATCAAAGATTGAACAGCAAAAAGGCGTAGATAAAATTAAACCCGTCTTGGAAGAAATTTAGTATGACACAAAATTATAAAGCTTTAGCAAAGCTTCTTTGCACACACTCTACCGCATTAAAAAAAGATGAGCACGTGCTTTTGGACATTTGCGACACTCCTGAAGAGATGGTAATGGCGCTCATAGAAGCCGTGCAAGAATGCGGGGCGCATCCGCATTTAGAACTTAGTAACCCGCGTCTTTCCCGCAAGCTTGCACTCTTGTCAAAAAAAGAGCGCCTTGAGACCGTCTGCGATACGCAGCTATACAAGTTTAAAAAAATGCAGGCATACATAGCAATACGAGGCGCAAATAACATATTTGAAAATTGCGATATTGAAGACTCGCAAATGAAGTTGATTACAACGGAACTTCGCCCTATTGTGGATTATCGTGTAAACAAGTTAAAGTGGGTTGTTTTGCGCTGGCCCACAAGCGCAATGGCGCAGTTGGCAATGATGAGTACTGAAGCTTTCACAGACTTTTATTTTAAAGTCTGCACTCTGGATTACTCTAAGATGTCGGAAGGCATGAATGCTCTAAAAAACCTCATGCAAAAAACAGACAAGGTACGCATATTGGGTCTGGGTACGGATTTGAAGTTTTCCATCAAAAATATCCCAGCAATCACCTGCGGCGGGCAGTACAACATACCCGATGGCGAGGTCTTTACCGCCCCCGTTAAAGACAGCGTGAATGGTTACGTAACATACAATGCGCCCAGCATCTATAACGGCATATCTTTTGACAACGTGCGTTTAGAGTTTGAAAATGGCAAGATTGTGAATGCCACCGCAAGTTCAAATACGGATAAACTAAACCAAATTTTAGACACCGACGCAGGCGCAAGATATATTGGAGAATTTGCCTTGGGCTTTAATCCGCATATCACAAGCCCCATGCGGGATATTCTCTTTGACGAAAAAATTGCGGGCTCATTTCACTTTACCCCAGGGCAAAGTTATGCGGACGCATCAAACGGCAATGAATCAAAAGTCCATTGGGACTTGGTGTGTATCCAAACCCCTCAATACGGCGGCGGAGAAATTTATTTTGACGATATTCTTGTGCGTAAAGACGGCATTTTTACCCTTGAAGAATTAAAATTAAACCCTGAACATTTACTCTAATGCGCACTTACACACATCCACTAGACGCAGTGCCAACAAGGGCGGACAAAGCTTTGGCAACATTTTTTGCGCAAGAGGTTTCACGCTCCAGGCTGGAATCCAGCTTTGCTGAAAAAAAAGTTTTTATCGGGTCGGAAGCCATCGTAAAAAAACACATATTAAACGCTGGAGACACCGTTACGCTTGAGCTTCCGGAAGCCATACAGACGGAAGTTGTGCCCGTAGATATTCCTGTCGAAATAGTTTATGAGGACGATGATATTGTCGTGGTCAATAAGCCCGTGGGCATGACTGTCCACCCCGGTAGCGGCACGGGCGACGATACTTTGGTGCACGCAATGCAATTCCACACCAAGGGCAATTTGAGCACGGCGGGCGGCGCATTAAGGCCGGGGATAGTGCATAGGCTGGATAAAGAAACTTCAGGTATAATGGTAATGGCAAAGACCGACTCGGCATATTATGCGCTGATAGAATCTTTTTCAAACAGAGAGGTTGACAAAGAATATCTGGCAATAGTTGCGGGCGTACCAACAGTGCGTAGCGGTTCTATACAAAAATTTATCGCCCGCCACCCGGTATTTAAAACCAAGATGACAGTCTCCGACGAAGAAATCGGCAGAGATGCACATACAGATTGGCATATTCTAGATTCTTTCGGTTCTAAGGCGGCCCTTTTGGCGTGCAAAATTTATACTGGCAGAACGCATCAGATAAGGGTGCACCTTTCAGATGCGGGCTTCCCTATTATGGGAGACTACACTTACAAATTCCAAAAAAATAAATTCAAGGAAATCACAGCGCCCGAACGTGTCATGCTGCACTCTTGGAAGCTTGAATTCAACCACCCCATTACTGAAGAAGCAATGTCTTTTGAGGCGGCGCCGCCTAAAGATTTTTCAACCCTTCTTGAGACTCTTAAAACAACTTACACATATACGGACTAAAATTATGGACAACAAATATCACATAGACACTCTTGCCGTACAAGCCGGCTGGGAACCAAAAAATGGCGAATCAAGAGTTGTGCCAATTTCTATGAGCACAACTTTCAAGTATGAAAGCGCATCTGATATGGCAAAGCTTTTCAACCTTGAAGCTGCGGGGTTCTTTTACACAAGATTGGGCAACCCCACCATAGACGCCCTTGAAAAAAAGTTCGCCATGCTTGAAGGCGGCATAGGCGCAATAGCCTTTGCAAGCGGACAAAGCGCTACAACTTCACTAATTATGACGCTCTGCAAATCCGGAGACCATATCATAAGCGCTTCCACAATCTACGGCGGCACATTCAATTTACTTTCTCACACTTTTAAAAAGTTCGGCATAGAGGTAACTTTTGTTGACCAAGACGCCTCTTTGGATGAGCTTTCAAAGGCAATAAAACCAAATACAAAACTGGTATTTGCGGAAACTTTGTCCAACCCAAGCGTGAAAGTTTTGGATATTGAAAAATTTGCAAGCCTTGCAAAAAAAGCAGGCGTGCCATTTGCCGTTGACAACACATTCCCTACTCCCGCACTTTGCAGACCTTTGGATTTCGGCGCAAATATCGTAGTACACAGCCTATCAAAATATGCAGACGGCCACGCCTGCGCAATGGGCGGCATAATAATTGATAAAGGCGATTTTAATTATGATAGCCCAAAATTTCCAGACTTTTGCACTCCTGATGAAAGTTATCACGGTCTGGTTTATACAAAAGCATTTGGACAGTTTGCATTTTTGGTTAAAGCCCGTGGGCACATTATGAGAGACATTGGCAACATACTTTCGCCCATGAACGCATTTTTAATCAACATGAATTTGGAGACTCTGCCATTGCGCATGTATCGCCATTCTTCAAATGCTATGGCGTTGGCTGAATATCTTGAAAAACATCCAAAAGTTTGCTGGGTGAATTATCCTGCTTTAAAAAGCTCTAAGGATAATTTGGCGGCGAAAAAATATCTCAAAGCTTGCAGTGGCGTTCTAACTTTTGGAATAAAAGGCGCTGAAAAGGCGGCTGAAGTTTTCCAAAGCTCTTTGAAGCTTGCGGCAATAGTTACGCACGTTGCAGACGCACGCACTTGCATTTTGCACCCTGCCAGCACCACTCATAGGCAGCTAAGCCCTCAAGACAAAGCAAAGTCGGGAATATTGCCAGAACTAATAAGGGTCTCTTTGGGCCTTGAAAATATTGACGACATTATTGCCGACTTTGAGCAGGCGCTATCTCAAGTTTAAAATTTAAACAAATTACTTAGTGCAAAAAAAATCTCCCTTTGGGGAGATTTTTTGTTTTAAAATATTTGTCAATCAATCTTGCTTAGCTTCAAAATTTTTATGCCAAAAGGCGCAAGTGTTTGGGTTGTTGTTAGGAGCTCTTTAACCGATTTCCCCTCAAATTCGGCGCTTCCCCACGCAATTTCTTTGAAGCCAATTTTTACATTAAAGGTATTTTCTTTTGTTTGGTCATTCATCAAAACAACGTACAAAGTTTTGCCGTCTGTGCCCAATGCCGTTATGTAATTTATGTTGGGATTGTCTGTTACAACAAGATCATCACGCAGTATCAAGTTGCAAGCGTTGCCATCTATTTTGCCTGCTGCAAAACCCAAAGACAAATGCGGACCAACCTTGGGCGTAATAAAGCCTCTCGGAAAACTTATTGCACCGTTAGAGCGCACTTCAGCTTCCGCAACAATGTAATCCATAATCCAACCAACCTGCCACCAAGCATGATGCGGAAAGCGTCCACTGCCTTCGTCGAACCTGTGCCAATAGTAAGAGGCAACTTTTGTATTCTGATTGACAAACGCATCTCTGCCAAGAGCGCCCGCCCTCGCCAAATCTAAAAAGAGCTTATCGCCGCTATGCTTGTACATTCTTAAAAACATTCCGCAATGGCTCGCCAGAAGGATTGGACCTGCATCCGTTGCAGAACCCAAGCCGCCGCCGTGCTCAAAACTTAAACCAACCTGATTTAACTGCCAGTCATAAACGTCTTTTTCCGTAACCGAATCTTCATTTTTATAGAAACGTTTTTTAATTTCTGCGCTAGGAATTGGGTGCGTGAATACGGAAGTTGTGTACATCTTTGCGGTCTTGATTGCGGCGTCGAGATAGGCGGTTTCGCCGGTCAAATCATAAACGTCTAAGAGTGCTTGTGCGCCTTGCGCAGTGGCAAAATCGTTGATAAAGCGCGCATCTCCACACACGCCAAGGAAGCTTGATTTTTCAACCGCATTTTTGATAAACCAATCTGCGCCCTTCTTTGCCGCTTCGAGATATTTTTTGTCCCCTAAAATTCTGTACGCAATTACGAAACCATAAAATGTCGGGCGCAAGTCTTGTAAATCTTTGAATATTGGCTCTTTTGAATTTACGTCGTACGCAACTTCAAAACCGCCATCCTGTCTTTGCCACTTCAAGAGTTTGTCTGCGCCAAGGCGCAAAAGTTTTTGAAGCTCCGTATCGTTGGGCTGAAACAAAAGTATGTTGCCAATGTCTGCCAAAGTATAGTAAGTCAGACCTATGGGCTCAAAGTGAGAGCCCCATTCCTCTGTAAATATCTTTTTTATGCGCAAATAATACTGACCCTTTGCTGCGCCCTGAAAAAAGCCGTCTTCTGTCTGCTGTTGAGCGACCTTAAAATTGCGTATGTATGGCAAGCGGGTTTCTTTCAGATTTTTATCGTCGGAGATTGCCGCAAGCATCCACACTGCGCCGATATCGGAATTTTTCACGGCGTCTTTCTTGACACGGTCTGCGCCATGCACAGTGCCATGATAAGACTGTGCGCCTATCGTCATGCCCCCAAATTCATCTGTGCGCCACATAGAGCTTGTGTCGTCCAGACAATATTTTTTGATGCTTAAGACCCTATCCGCCAAAGATTGTTTTGTATCTTTGAAATTTAACGCCACATCTAGCTTATATATGTCATAAATTGCGTGTTTATAGACCTTGTACCAATCGTTATTTTTTAGAGTGATTGTGAATTTGAAATCTAGCTTTTCACCAGCTTTGATTTCAGAACCGGTAGAACCCAAGACAGGATGATACGCCATTGGCGTAAGCTTATAATGCTTATTCATGTGCGATAAGCCAACCTTCCACATTTTGTGGGTATCTTGATTGTCGGTGTAGGCGTTCCTGTCTTGACCCGGTGTGGGTGTTATTGCAAGGCTTACCCCTGCTTTGTTTTCCATTATTGCCGACATTGTTGTAATTGTATTTTCTCGGCAAATTGTTGGCTCATAAGGCAAGCCTTGTGCGTAACCGTAAGAAAGAACCAGCTTTTTATTTATAAAACTACCCTGATACCAACCCGGCACTATTCCCCACTTTAAGTCTTTTTCTTCAATGCTTGCCAATGTTGGCGTGGGCAAAGAATAAAAGCCCGCCTTACTTGCCGTAAAGCTGAGTTCAACGTCAATATCCGAAGAAAATTTTTCACTCAGACGCCAAGTTGCGGTGTATGTACCGTTATCCGTCTTTGCGCTGAAGATGAGGGCATCTTGAGTCTTTTTTACCGCAGTAGGATAAAAGAAATCATAAACACCAGCCCTGCTCATTGGCACGGGCGATGTAATAAAGTTGAAACGCCTAAGTGCTGGGGGTTCAATAGTAACCTTTTCGCCATTTTCTATGATTTCAACGGGGTCGTTAAATTTGGGTTTGACATCTGAATATATGACCGAATATTCGCCACTAAGCGCACCGAAAGCTTTTGAAGAAGCATCTGGTGAAAGTGCGTTAAACTCTTTAAGAACCCACACGCCTTTTGATTTTTCCCACTTGATTGAAACGGCATCGTTAGAAATTTCAGCTTTGCTGGAATCCAAATAAATTTTTGCTTGTACGGAAAAACCTACCAAAAGAAGACTTATTAAAAGAAATAGTTTTTTAGTCATACCTTGATTAAAACCCTAATCATAAATTGAAGTCAAACTTCGAATTTATTGTCAGTTTTTATTTGGAAAATAAAAAAAGCCTTTCAAAAAAAAATCGAAAGGCTTGAGTGTAAAATTTTTCAAATTAGTTTTTTACAAACTTCAAAATCTTGATGCCGAACCCGCCAACCGTATGTTTTGAAACACCACGTTTGATAAACTCACCACTGCTGAGCTTTGCACCGCCCCAGCCGATTTTTCTTACATCAACATTAACATTGAACGTGTTTTCTTTGGTTTGGTCATTCATCAAAACAACATAGAATGTTTTGTCATCCAAACTTTTTGCGCAGATATAATTTACATTTGGATTGTCTATAGACACCAAACCATCTTTGAGAACCAAGTTGCAATCATCGCCCTCAACCTTGCCTGCCGCAAAACCCATTGATACGTGAGGCCCTACTTTTGGCGTAATAAACCCTCTCGGGAAAGATATTGAACCTTCCGAACGCATTTCCGCCTCAGCAACCAAATAATCCATAATCCAACCTATCTGCCACCAAGCATGGTGTGGGAATGGACCGCTACCTTTATCAAATGCGCTCCAATAGTAAGAGGCAACCTTTGTTTCCTGATTTATGAAAGCATCACGGCCAAGTGCGCCTGCACGTGCTAGGTCTAAGAAAAGTTTGTCGCCCGTAAGCTGGTACATGCGCACATACATACCGCAATGGCTGAGCAAAAGTATTGGTCCGCCGCCTACCGCCGAACCCATGCTGCCGCCGTGTTCAAAACAAAGACCGACTTGATTGAGCTGCCAATCAAAAAACTCTTTGTCGGTTTTGGTTTCAACATCTTTACCGTCAACTTTTTTGACATCCTTATATGTGCGTATTTTTACATCCGTATTTGGAATTGGATGCGTATAGATTGAAGTTGTGTACATCTTTGCCGTCTCTTTTGCGGCTTTAAGGTATGAAGAATCTTTGGTTAAATCATAAATATCCAACAATGCCTGTGCGCTTTGAGCGGTTGCAAAGTCATTGACAAAGCGAACGTCTCCGCAGACACCCAAGAATTGTCCTTTTTCGACGGCGTTTTTGACGTACCAATCTGCGCCCTTCTTTGCGGCATCAAGATATTTTTTGTCTCCCAAAATTCTGTAAGCGATCACCAAACCATAGAAGGTTGGACGCAAGTCGGTAAGGTCTGTATAAATAACTTCTTTAGTATTTGTGTCATACGCCACTACCCAGCCGCCGTCTTCTTTTTGCCACTGCAAAAGCTTGTCTGCGCCAAGGCGCAAGAGATCTTTAAGCTCTTTATCCTTTGGTTCAAAAAGCAGGATATTGCCTATGTCCATCATGGTGTAGTATGTCAAACCGATAGGCTCAAAATGCGTACCCCATTCTTCAGTGAAAATCTTTTTCAGCCTGAGATAGTATTGACCCTTTGCCGCACCCTGAAAGAAACCTTCTTCAACCTGCTGCTGAGCAAGCTTAAAGTTACGTATGTAAGGCAGACGTGTTTCTTTGAGCGCTTTATCGTCTGATATTGTGGCAAGCATCCAAACTGCACCTATGTCAGAATTTTTGACCGCATCTTTTTTGACAGGGTCTGCACCGTGAACCCCGCCAAGGTAAGATTGTGCGCCTATTTTTATGCCGTTAAAATCATCAGTTTGCCAAAGAGAAGTTGCATCATCCAGACAATATTTTTTGAGGCTTAAAACTCTATCTGTAAGAGACTGCCATGTGTCTTTCAAAGACAAGGCTGTTGGCAATTTGTAAATATCATAAATTGCGTGTTTATAAACGCTATACCAGTCTGCATTTTTGAGAGACACGGTAAATTTGAACTCAAGTTTTTCACCCGCTTTAAGCTGCGAACCCGCCTCACCCAAAACTGGATGATATGCCATTGGCGTCAGCTTGTAATGCTTATTCATGTGCGACAAACCTATCCTCCACAATTTAAGATGTGTGGATTCATTTTTTTCATAAGCATTCCTGTCTTGACCAGGAGTTGGGGTAATTGCAAGCGTTACGCCATCCTTATTTTCCATCAAGCTAGACATTGTCGTAATTGTGCTCTCACGGCAGATTGTTGGTTCATAAGGCAAACCCTGCGCATACTCATAAGCCAAGTGGAACTTTTTATTAATTTCATTGCCCTGATACCAGCCCGGCACAACACCCCAGCGTAAATCTTTTTCTTCGATAGTTGCAATAGTTGGAGTTGGCAAAGAATAAAAGCCGTCTTTATTTGCCGTAAAAGAGATTGTTACGTCAACGTCGGTATCGCAAGCGTCATTCAGTTTCCAAGCGGCGGAATAGTTGCCATAAGCGGTTGTTGACTTGAAAACCAACGAACCGTCTTCATGAGCGATAGTTTCAGGATAGAAAAACTGATACGTGCCGGCCCTATTCATTGGCACTGCCGAAACCGAACGTTTGTGCGCCTTTTGTATATACTTAAATGTTTCTTCAGGTATGGATAAATTTTTACCGTCTTCAATAATATCGACAGGCGTTTCAGTATCGGGCTTGGTTTCGGAATAAATTATTGCATACTCACCGCTTGTAACACCAAAAGATTTTGTAGCAATTATAGCGCCAGAAGTTTCAAAACTGCTGAGCTTCCAGCCGTCTTGAGTTTTTTCCCAGACTAAATTTAATTTCTCACCCTTAATATTGGCTTTGTCTGCGGTAACATCAAGCGTGCCTTTTGCCGCACAAGCTATCACCGAGCAGAGCAAAGACCCTACTAACAATATAATTTTCTTTGTCATATAAACAGAGTTTTAAAGACATTTTAGATTCAAAGTCAAACCTGATTAGATGTCTATTTACAAAAAAATGCGCACCAATCAAGGTGCGCACTTTTGTTAAACCAATATATGCGACTATTATAAAGAAAGAAGCGTATTTTTAAGCGTGTCTTTGGTTGATGGCCCAGACATGCTTGCAAGCTGCCCCTTACTAAAAAATATTATTGTTGGAATCTGAGAAATGCCAAATTTTGCGGCAATTTCAGGACATTCGTCAACATTCACCTTTGCTACTATTGCCTTGCCAGCAACTTCGTCGGCAATTTTATCAATCGTAGGCGAAAGCATTCTGCAAGGCGCACACCAAGGCGCCCAAAAGTCAACCAGCACGGCTTTGCCTGAAGCTATTGTTGAATCAAAATTTGATGAATTAAGTTCTATTACTTTATCTGACATAAATTTTACTTATCTAAAAAAATCATCACACCAAAAGCAACCGCCACTGCAGCCGCAAGAAAATCTACCGCCAAAGAAAGGTAATTTGGTTTTGCATCTTCAACAACAGTTTGTTCAGGCGCAGGCTTTGCGATAACCGCCGCAGGTGCAGAAGCAACAGCTTTTACAGTCGGCGCAACAGGCGCTGAAACTTTTGGCGCTTCTGGAATGTTGTTTGAATTAAATTCTGTATTGTTTTCTTCTGACATACTGTATGTGGTTAAAAAGTAATGTGATTTTGTTCCGTAGATAGTACCTAAAAATATATTCTTTATTCAAGCTTTTTCGGAATTTATTTTCTATCCGCCAAAAAATCTTTAAAAAAAATTCAAAAAATGCTTGCACTTGATAGAAAAGCCTCTAGCTTCCTCTATTAATAATGCGTTAGAGCAAAGGTTTGGGTTAATATCTCAGCTTTTGTTCCATGGTTTGTATGGTCTTAAAAAGCCATATTTCAACGACATAAGCGGCGAGTTGCTGCTTGTGTGGGCAAGAAAAGCCTCATTTAAACCGTGAATAATGAAAGTAATATAAATGTCAGAAAATTCTATCGATAAACAAAGTATAATCAAGGAATACCAAATTGACTCCAAGGACACCGGTTCTTGCGAAGTTCAGGTTGCCCTTCTTACAGCAAGAATTGCCCACCTTACAGACCACTTGGCAACACACAAGAAAGACTTCCATTCTCGCCGTGGTTTGCTTGCTCTTACCAGCAAGCGCAGAAACTTGCTCAGCTATCTCAAGAAAAACTCTTTGGATAGATATAACAATCTCATCATCCGCTTAAAGTTGCGCAGATAATTTTTTTGGACACTCTCTCAAGAAAGAGAGTGTTTTTATTTATAGATATAGAAAAATTTAGACGGAGCAATTTCCGTCAAACAAAACAAATCTCGGGGCAGACGTCCTATCCGTCTCTCTGAAAAATGAAGGAAAGAAATGATACAAAAACATACGGTAGAGGTTGCAGACCTCGGTATAAAAATCTCGACAGGCACGATAGCAAAACAATCTAGCGGCTCTGTTACAATCAGCTTGGGAGACACCACTGTCTTCGTAAGCGCAACAGCAGCAGGGTCTCTGCGTCCTGATCAGGACTTTTTCCCACTGACTGTTGATTATCGTGAAAACTTCTCGGCGGCTGGCAGGTTTCCGGGCGGTTATTTCAAGCGTGAAGGTCGCCCAAGCGAAAAAGAAATTCTGACATCCCGCCTGTGCGACAGGCCATTGCGTCCGCTTTTCCCAAAAGGCTTCATGAATGAAGTACAGGTGATTGGCATGCTCATGTCCACAGACCTCACCAATGATCCAGACATACTCATGGTCAACGGCGCTTCGGCTGCAATGCTGATTTCCGACATACCTTGGAATGGCCCTGTTGGTTGCGTAAGAATTGGCGATATTGACGGCAAATTGGTAGTCAACCCAACTCATGAACAGATGATGGATTCTGTCTTAGACTTAATCTACGTCGGCAATGAGAAGGAAATGATGATGATTGAAGGCAGCGCTGAACAATATCCTGAAGCCAAATTTATTGAGGCTCTTGAATTTGCTCAGGTGCAGATACAAAAAGTCATAGCCGCACAACGTGAGCTTGCAAAAATTGCCGGCAAGGCAAAAAGAGAGTTTCCGTTGGTAAAAGTTACTGAAGAAAATTTGAAGCTCTGCCGTGATTATGTTGGCGACAGGCTTTTGGCGGCGGTATTCCAAGACAACAAGCTCAAGCGCCAAGGCGATGTTGACGCTTTGATGACTGAAACTGCTGAATTTGTAAAAGGCAAAGTTGGCGAAGAAAAGTTCGAAAAAAACCAAATTAGAATGGCTTTTGAAGAATTGCAGGAAGAAGTTTATCGTGGCAATATTTTGGACGCAGGCAAACGTTGCGACGGCCGCAGCCCTACTGATTTGCGCCAGATTTCTTGCATGACAAACGTCTTGCCCAGAGTTCATGGCACAGCCATATTCTCAAGGGGCGAAACGCAGGCGTTGGTATCTACAACTCTCGGCACAAGCCGTGATTTTCAAGATTTGGACGGTCTCACTGGCGGCACAAAGCAAAAGTCTTTTATTTTGCATTACAACTTCCCACCCTATTCTGTCGGTGAAACAGGCAGATTTGGGACGCCTGGAAGACGTGAAATCGGCCACGGCGCACTTGCAGAAAGATCTATACTGCCAATCTTGCCATCTGAAGACGAATTTCCATACGCAATACGTTTGGTATCTGACATTATGGAATCTAACGGTTCAACTTCTATGGCTTCCGTCTGCGGCGGTTGCTTGAGCTTGATGGATGCGGGCGTTCCAATTCAGACACCCGTTGCAGGCATAAGCTGCGGTTTGGTTTCAAAACGCAATCAAAACGGCGATATTGAAAAGTACGTTGTGCTAACAGACATCCTCGGCGCTGAAGACCACTTTGGCGATATGGACTTTAAAATCTGCGGCACAAGAAACGGTATCACGGGCTTCCAGTTGGATTTGAAAATCCAAGGTTTGCCGCATGAAATCACCAAAGAAGCCGTTGAACGCAACCGTGAAACCAGAATGAAAATTTTGGACATCATGGAACAGTCAATGCCACAACCCAATAAAGATTTGAAAGAATGCGCACCACGCATCAAGATAATCAATATAGACCCCGACAAAGTCGGCATGCTCATCGGCCCTGGAGGCAAAAATATACGCAGAATTGTTGAAGTTTCCGGCGCACAAATAGACATTGACGACGATACACCTGGCAGAGTTCTCATCTATGCTACAAGTGCCGTATCTATGGATAGAGCCGTTGCTGAAGTTGAACAGGTAACCGGAGAGATTGAAGTTGGCAAAACATACAAAGGCATTGTGCGCTCTGTTAAAGAGTTCGGCGCATTTGTTGAATGTATGCCAGGTAAAGAAGGTTTGGTTCATATTTCCGAACTTACCACAGACGGCGTAAGGGTTGAAAAAACTGAAGATGTCTGCAAGCTTGGCGATGAAATCTTGGTAAAATGTATTGGCATAGACGACAAGGGCCGCGTAAAGCTTTCAAGGCGTGCGGCACTTTGCGAACAGCAAGGTCTGCCTTACGAGCCCCGCAAGGATGAACGCCGTGAGCGTCCAGACAGGGGTGAACGTCGTGAGCGTGGCGATAGGCGTGAATTCCGTGAGCGTCGCCCAAGAGAAGACAATCAACAGAGTAACGATTAATTCTCAATACGTTTAATTTGCAAGACGGCGCATTTTATGCGCCGTCTTTTTTTTGGAAAAAAAGTTTTACATTTCAAGCCAATGGGAATAGAAATTTAGAATTATTCAGGGGGAATGATATAACTTATATATGTATGAAAATTTTTAGGAAAACCACAGTTCTCTTGGCGTTGCTTTCTTTGCTCTTAATTTCCGCTTGCGAAATTGAAAAGCCCGCCGCAAAAAAAACAGCGCAAACACCAAGGGTTGAGGTAGCCAACCCCCTAGTCAAAGAGATTGAAATTTGGGACGAGTACCAAGCGCAAATAGAGGGCGAAAAATCTGTCGAGATTAGGGCGAGGGTCAACGGTTACCTGCAAAAAATTCACTTTAATGACGGGGACTTTGTCAAGGAAGGTCAACTGCTTTTTGAAATAGATTCACGCCCCTTTGAAGCAATAGTTGAAGCCTGCAAGGCTACGGTCAGCGAGATTCAGGCAAAGGTTGACTTTGCCGAAGGCAATTTAAGGCGCGGGCAAGAGCTGATGAGTTCAAACGCAATTTCAAAAGAAATGCTCGAAACAAGAAAGAGCGAGCTTGCAACAGCAAAAGCAGTGTTGTTAAGCGCACAAGCCAAATTGAAAGAAGAAAATCTAAATTTGGAGTTCACAAAAATTTATTCCCCAATTTCGGGATACGTTAGCAAAAGATTTGTGGACGAAGGCAATTTGGTTTCGGCAAGCACCACAATGCTTGCCACCATAGTATCCAGAGATTTTGTCTATGCCTACTTCCAAGTCAGCGAGCGTGATTTGATACGCTATGCGGAAAACAAACTCTTTGACCAAATAGACCAAGTCAATAAAAAAGGCCCTGCTGTTCAATTTAGTCTTATGGATGAAACAACGCCCTCGCATTTTGGCTATCTAAATTATGTGGAAAATAAATTGAACTCTTTGAGCTTTGAATTAAGGGCTATTATTGAAAATAAAAATGGAAAGCTTTTCCCTGGGATGTACGGCATGATTAGGCTTTGCGCTGGTAAACCGCAAAAGCGCATACTTTTGCCTGAATATGTGATAGGCACAGACCTAGTGGGGCGATACGTTCTTTGTGTGGATAAAGAAAATATTGTTGTCTCAAAACCCGTAAAACTTGGAGAGCTCATAGACAATATGCAGGTTGTGCTTGAGGGTATAACGCAAGAAGATTTTGTAATCATAAACGGGCTTCAACGTGCCACGCCAAAAGCAAAGGTGGATATTACGGTCAAGGAGATTGAGCAATGAAGTTTTCTCACTTCTTTATAGACAGACCCATATTTGCCTCGGTTATATCCATATTCATAGTTTTGGTGGGTTTGGCGGCATTTGTAAATTTGCCGGTAACTCAATATCCTGAAATTGCGCCCCCTACCGTTTCAATTTCAACAAAATATTCCGGAGCGTCTCCAGATATAGTTATGAATACTGTCTGTGCGCCGCTTGAGCAAGAAATCAACGGTGTTGAGAACATGCTGTATATGCAAAGCTCATGCGCTTCAGACGGGAGTTTGAGCATAGATGTTGTTTTTGAAACCGGCACAGACCCAGACTTGGCGCATATCATGGTGCAAAATAGGGTCTCAAAATCGGAATCTAGACTTCCAAAAGAAGTCCGTGATGTGGGGCTTACAGTCCGCAAACGCACCCCAGATATACTTGTATATATAAACCTATTTTCGCCAAACGGCACAAGAGACAAATTGTATTTATCAAATTACGCAATTACCCAAATGCAAGACAGGCTTTCAAGAGTTCAGGGTATTAGTGAATTTAACATATTCGGCGCAAAAGAATACTGCATGAGAATTTGGCTTGATCCAAACAGGCTTTCGGCGGTTGACATATCTCCTGTTCAGGTAATAACGGCATTGCAGGAACAAAACAAGCAACTTGCAGCAGGAAAATTGAATCAACCTCCGCTTCAGTCCGGGGCTGCATTTGAGATTGCAATCAACGCCAAGGGGCGTCTGCAAACGGAGGAAGAATTCGGCAATGTTGTTGTTAAATCTACGCCCGATGGCCGTATCATAACTGTTAAAGACATAGCCAGAGTTGAGCTTGGCGCAAACACCTATGGTAACGAAACCTATCTTAACGGTAGAGACGCTGTGCTCATGGGCGCATATCAACTGCCGGGCTCTAACGCCGTTGACACCATGAAGCACCTCAAACGTGAACTTGAGGAAATGAAACTGACATTCCCAGACGATGTTGATTACCTTATTGGCATAGATTTAACGGCGTTTATATCTGAATCAATCAAAGAAGTCTGGGTTACAATTTTTATAGCAATAGCGCTTGTTGTGGTCGTGATTATGGTCTTTTTGCAGAACTGGCGCAGCGCACTCATACCTCTTTTTGCAATACCCGTTTCTTTGATAGGCACTTTTGCGGCAATGTACGCTTTTGGTTTTTCATTAAACAATTTGTCCCTGTTTGGGCTAGTACTTGCAATAGGCATAGTTGTGGATGACGCCATTGTTGTCGTAGAAAATGTGGAGCGCAATATGACACAGTTCAAGCTTCCCCCAAAAGAAGCAACTAAAAACGCCATGAGCCAAGTTCAGGGCGCATTGATTGCAATAGTGCTCGTGCTCAGCAGCGTCTTTATACCAACAGCCCTCTTAAGCGGCATACTTGGGCAGTTTTACAGACAATTTGCGCTGACAATAGCAACATCTACAATAATATCTGGGTTGGTTTCTTTGACGCTTACGCCCGCACTTTGCGCAACATTTTTAAAATCTCACGATGATGAGCATGATTTGTTTACAAAATTTTGGAATTTTACTTTCGGAAGAATATTCAAGTTGTTCAACAAAGCCTTTGATTGTATCTCACATTTATACGGCAATTTTGTAAAGGCGCTCACAAAAGTTTATATAATAATTTTACTACTTTATGTGGCGCTTATCGCCGTAACAATACACTTCTTTACCATAACCCCAAAGGGCTTCATACCTAAGCAAGACCAAGGCTACTTCATGGTGTCCATACAATTGCCAGACGCTTCAAGTTTTGAAAGAACAGATGAGCTTTCTAGGAATGCAAGCAAAATCATAGAAAGCATAGACGGCGTTAAATACTGCATGGTAATGGGTGGGCGCAGTATGTCCGGCCCATCTTCAAGTTCATCCAGACTTATGGTGAACCTTACGGAAATGTCTGAACGCTACCCCAAAGGCAACACGCTTGATGTAGTGATGGACAAGGCAAGGGCAAGGCTTACAAAAGAAATTTTGGGTGCAAAAATCAACCTCTCAACGCCGACAACAGTCAGGGGCTTTGGTAGCGGCGGCGGTGCAGATTGGCGTTTGCAAATGCAAGATAAGGCGGGCCTTGGCCAGGAATATATAGAAAAATATGTACACATACTCGTTAAAGAAATTTTGACGCTGAATAGTATTAGTGAAGCCTATACCTCTTATACCGCAATGACGCCCCAGCTTTATATAGATGTAGATAGGCAAAGGGCGCAAAAGCTCAACGTTTCTATCGCCTCAATATTTACAACTTTGCAATTTAACTTGGGCTCTATTTATGTGAATGACTTCAACCTTTTGGGCAGAGTTTATAGGGTTGTTGCCCAAGCAGAGAGTCGTGATAGGGCTAATCTTCAAAACATCTACAATCTAAAAGTCCCAAATGCTTTCGGTAAAAATGTTCCGCTTGGTTCTCTGATAAAAATCAAGCGCACGGTGGGTCCTGAATTTACAATGCGTTACAATCTTTACCCTTGCGCAACGGTGCAAGGCAATATCCGCACGGGTTACAGCAGCGGCGAAGTCATATCGCAGATAGAAAAGATTGCCGCCGAAATTTTGCCAACAGGCATGGGGATAGAATGGACAGATTTGGCTTTCCAAGAAAAACGGGCGGGCAACTCATCTATATATATTTTTGCCGCCTGCGTGGTCTTTGTATTTTTGCTGCTTTGCGCTCTTTATGAAAGTTGGAGCCTGCCCTTTTCTATCATACTAATAGTGCCATTGGTGCTTTTGTTTGCGGTGATGGGCACTTATTACAGCCGCTTAGACATCAACATAATGTCTCAAATAGGCTTTGTAACGTTGATAGGCTTGGCATGCAAAAACGCAATATTGATTGTAGAGTTTGCAAAACAGCGTGAAGACTCCGGCGAAGATACGGCCTCGGCAGTCAGCACATCATCCCGCAACAGACTACGCCCAATCTTGATGACAAGCTTTGCCTTCATATTTGGCGTTGCTCCGTTGGTATGGGGAACGGGTGCGGGTTTTGAATTGAGAAAAGCCCTAGGCACTTCCGTATTTTACGGCATGATAGGCATAACCGCATTCGGCTGTATATTTACGCCGGTATTCTACTACGTGATAAGCAAACTTTTCAGAAACAAATCTTGATAAAATCGCCAGAGGATCGTCAATAAATTATGCTACGCCTAGCTGGCTTCTCCCATTAAGACCTACCGAGAACCACTATTTTGCATCTTCCTCAAACCATGAATTAAATTCTTCAAGTATGGAGCTTAATATATTCATGCCATTGATATTTTTAATTACTGAGGCAATATCATCAATTCTATTCATCTTTTCCTGAACATCGCTTGGTAATTTAAAGCCCGGCCCTACCAGAACATCTATATTTTTGTCCTTATCATATTCTTTTTTAAAGTCATTGTAATGCATCTGAGATATTGCTCTGGCAAGCGTAAGAGCACGCTTAAAATTACGTTCGGAATTATCCATATATGTTTTGGCCTTCTGTGCTGCTTCACGGTTGGCTAGAGTTGCTTTGTTGAGTTTGGGCATAGGTGCTTTTATTGCTTTTGCAACTTCTATCACAGTATCGCATTGCATCAACACTGTGCTTGAATCGAGCTTTAGCCTGTCAAGTTCCGAACCCAAATTCAATGCAGCCTCATTTTGATTGTCAGCATACGCCAGAGTCTGCTTCATCGATGCATAATTTTTAACATACTCTAAATAATAGGTAAGCATTTGTTGATAGTCGTGGTCATAAGCCGATTTTACAGTGGGATTTGGGCTAGCCGCATTGCGAAAATCTTTAGATCCCAAGGGCGCAACGACGCTTTCCAAACAACCATGCAAGATATCCATACCTGAAGTGCACCCAAATAATGAAAATCCCAATGTTAAAATTAAAGAAAACAACAAAATATCATATTTTTTTATTACATTTTTTTTCATTTTTACTCCTTTATATTTATAAATAATAATTTAAACTTATATTGATGTGTAAATTTCATTTTAAAAAAGTCAAATACATTATATTATTTAAATAGTAATAATTAAAATATATAAATTAATAGAAATTGCAGAACACAATCCCCCTCAATTTGACAAACGCAGCTCAGTTTAAAATTATCAAAAAGCCCAAGAAATATCCCTAATAATTTCAATTTCCCGATGAGTTTAAATTTTCTAAACCTTGCTGTGTAAAATAAATCTAAAGGCATATTTGTTATATATATGGCATAAATATAACATACAAAAAACTGTCATGCGTTTTGCAACATGACAGTTTTTGAAGATCTCCCAATAAACTACGGATGTAATTGTAAAATTTACTCCGCACTGCAAATGCGTTCAAGACATTCCTGCCTTGATATTTTACCTTCAGACAAATCGCAGAGAGCGGACATTATCGGCAAATGCAAAGAATAATCTTTTGCAAACATCTTGCAAATTTGTATAGTTTCTATGCCTGCGCAAACCCTGCCGTTTAGCATAGACAAAGCATCAGACAAGTTTTTGCCCAATCCAAGCTGCTCACCAGTGCGCCTATTGCGAGAGTCCGGGCTCATACATGTCGTAAGCACGTCTCCTAAAAGTGCGGGCTCTTTAATAAAAGAATCGCTCCAAGCGCCCAAAGCTGCGGCAGCCCTGTAAATTTCCTGAAAGCCGCGCGCCATGACAATAGCCTTGGTGTTTGCGCCCTGCTTCATACCGTCGCAAAACCCTGCGGCAAGAGCCACAATATTTTTGAGCGCCCCCCCTATTTCAATGCCCACAACATCATTGCTTGGACGCACCCTGAAAGTGTCGGTATTGAAAAGTTTAGCGGCAACAACGGCTTCATCCAAAGATGTCAATGCAACAACAGCTTCCGCATAATTGCCCTGTGCAACTTCAAAAGCAATATTGGGACCCATAATAGAGCCATACGCCAAAGCCTGTGGAACTTCCTGCGCCAATATTTGCGAGGGTCTGCGCCAAGTGTTTGTTTCAATGCCTTTGCCCGCATTAAGCATTATAGCTCCCGTTTCAATATGTGCAGAAAACTTTTTTGCCGTAGGCGCTAAAAAATGAATTGGCACAACCCAAAGCACCAACTTTGCGCCCTTCAATACTTCCGCCTCATTGCTTGAAAATTTCACATTAGCCGGAATTTTTATGTTTGGCAAAAACATATCGTTGGTACATTTGCAAGTAACTGAGTCTATTACTTCTTGCTCTCTTGCCCACACAGAGACTTCTTTAACATTCTTAGATAAAATTATCGCCAGCGAAGTACCCCACGCACCTGCTCCCAAAACCGCCACTTTGTTTACATTTTCCATAAATTATTTTTTTGAAATTTCGCAACTTTGCTCAAAAGGCGTCTTAGTAATTACAAGCCCTGCGCCGAGCAAAAAGAAAACCAACGCCAAATAGATGATTGCTATCACAAATTTTGGCGTCGTTGCCGTCTGCAATGTATATTTCTTTATAAAATACATATCTTCACTTTGACCTAATTTTAGATAAAATCGAGCCTGAAATCTTTGTCAGCCACACTTTGGGTATAAGATAGGTCATCATCGCCTGTACGGAATTAAGCACACCGACCACTCTCAAACTTTTATTTTTTGATAGTGCCACAAAAGTGTCTATTGCCACGTCTAAAGAGTCATGCCCGAAGTTTGAGGGCAATGGTCTTTCGGTAAATCCCGCCGCCTTGAAAAAGTTTGTGGATGTAGGGCCAGGACACAGACAAAGCGCATTTGACCCATATTTACGCAGTTCAAAATCTAAAGCCAAAGTAAAACTCATGACATAAGATTTGGTAGCCGCATAGACGCTCAAATGCGGACACGCCTGCCAAGCGGCGGTGCTGCATACATTGATAATAGAGCCCTTTCCAAGTTTTATTTTTTCCAGAAATTTTCCGCAAAGTGCAGTCAGGGCACGGCAATTTAAGTCTATCATTTTGCAATTATGCTCTAAAGAAGGCTCTGGAAAAAAGCCGTATCCGCCAAATCCAGAATTATTGATGAGCAAGATTTTCTTAGTGTCTTGATTCAGATAGGTGTGCAAAATTTCATCCGCCGTGGCGTTTAAGGAATCCGCATTGCCAAGATCGCAAGAAATATGAGTAAAATTGGCGTCTGAAAATTGCGGAGGCGTCCTTGATATGTTGATTATTTTAATGGCGCTGTTAAGATAGCGCAACAGCTCCAACATTGCGTAACCTATGCCTGAAGATGCGCCTGTGATTATTGCAACATCATAGCGTCCAAAAAATTCCGTCAAAGATTTTTTGCGCCTTTCTGAAAGTTTTTCAAATTTCATAGCCACACGATATTGCCAAAGAATGTTTTTTTTTCAATAAACAAAATGCGTTAATTTCAACAAAATTTTTTGAACAAAATTTCAAATTTTTGCGTCTTATTATTCAGGTCTTAAAGAAGCCAAATCGCATTATTCTTGACTATTAAAAAATAATATTCTAACATTCTAGTAAGAACACAACAATTTAGATTCACTGCAAATTTAACCCAAAGTAAATAAGGAAGGTAATAAATGAATAAGAAAGAAATCATAATATCTGGCCACAATCTAGAACTCACTGAAGCCCTTAAAGCAGATGTGAATAACAAGATTGGCAAACTATACACGCTTGATGAAAGAATCATCCGTATGCGTATAGAGCTTGAATATGATGGAAATAAACACAAAGACAATGAATTTGTAGCCAAAGGCCACATAGAAATTCAGGGTCCAGACATGATAGTTAGCGTGGCGAGCGACAATATGTACAAATCTATAGACCTTCTTGCAAACAAGCTAATGCGTAAAATCCGCCGTCGCCACAGGCTGGAAAAAGTAAAGCGCAACACCCTGCACAATATAGAAATTGATGCAGACTTGCCCAAGATTGTTTAGGGCTTTTGCAAAGCAGCCATTATCGGCAAAACGTAGCGGAAATTCAGCAAAGAATTTCCGCTTTTTGTTTTCAGAATTTGACATTTTCCTCAATTTAGTTTTGCATAAATACAATGTTAAAGAGGGGGTTCAGGAAGTTTGCTTTTGCCATTTGTGCATTGCTGTTTTGCACCACGAATGCTGCAGAAATATTCATCTCTCATTCAGACACCTATATTTGGGAGTCCAGACCAGATAAAGAATTTTCCGACAGCCAATATATTTTTCTGACTTGGCACAAAGACAATGTAAGCATTGCGTATCTGCCTTTCGTGATAGACCCTTTTGATTATGGTATAGACACCCAAAAATCAAAAATTGTGAACGCAAAGCTGGAACTCAGTGTAATTGCGATTCCCGAACTCAAGGGTGATAATGAAGATGAGCTTGAATTGCAGGCAAAAGTTAAGCTTGAAATCTACGCTGTTACAGACGATGAATATTTTGATCCTCTCAAGAATCGCACAAAAGTTTCTTGGGACGGTTCAAATGCGGATTTTGCCCCAAAACATGACGGCACTGCCGAATTTGCAGACTCGGCAGGCATGGTATTTTTGGGTGAAGTGCACGTAGATTTGCGAAATGAAGATTTCCTCAAGCGTAAAAAAATATATTTTGATGATGAAAACTTGTCAGAATATTTGAATTTTGCCTGCGGCATTGAAGTTGTTGAAAAAAAGCTTTCATACAATACCCCTTTAAAAAAACTCAAAAACGCCCTCCTCATAATCAAACAAATTTCCGGTGCGGAGGGTCTGGTTTTGTGTTCGGCAAATTACGCCTTAAACAGGTCTGAAAAAAACGCAATAGCCCTTGAGAAGGGAGACCCAGACATGTACTCAGATGATGATGAAGATTTCCCAACAGATGACGATTCAAAGCAAGCTTCCGATGAAAATAAAGAAGCCCCCACGGGTGAAACATCTGTAAAAAATAAAGAAGAAAATCATGCAGATGTTGTAGAAGAATTGCCAAAAAATATTGATGTGGCAACTGATAATCTTGAAAAAGTCGCCGAAGAAAAACTCTCCGAACCCGCAGAAAAAGCGGTTGAGATAAATTCTAAAGAAGATGAAAAAAAATCCGATTCAGAAGTTTTGGATAACTTAAATGAAGATGAAAATTTAAAGCAAAATAAGTCCGATATTGAAAAAAGAACTGAAGAAATTATGAAGCGCCCCTTTATATTTTTTGAATTTATAACAGTCTCCAAACAGCCTGAGGATGCGGAATGATTCAAAGTTTTTTCTTTTTTTTGTTAAAAAAACTTGTATCAAAAAATTCTTACATTAAAAAATTTTCAAACATTTTTAATCAAATTCAGTCAAAGTAAATATGAGTATAAATCTTGCAGCGTTAAACGATAAGGTAAAAGAGTCCTCCGCTTGGACTAAACTTTTAAGAGATGAAATTTCAAAAGCCATAGTCGGTCAAAAATATTTGGTGGACAGGCTCATTGAAGGCATGCTCTCAAACGGGCACATACTTCTTGAGGGCGTACCGGGGTTGGCAAAAACTCTTGCTGTTAAAACCCTCGCCAATGCAATGCAGGCAAAATTCAGCCGCATACAATTTACGCCGGACCTTCTGCCCAGCGACATCGTTGGCACGCTTATTTACAATCAACAAAGTTGCGGTTTTATAACGCAAAAAGGCCCAATTTTTGCCAATCTTATTTTGGCGGATGAAATTAATAGAGCGCCCGCAAAAGTGCAAAGCGCCCTTCTTGAAGCCATGCAAGAGCGTCAAGTAACCATTGGTGGAGAAACCTACAAACTGCCCGAACCGTTTTTGGTCATGGCAACCCAAAACCCCATAGACCAAGAAGGCACATACCAACTCCCCGAAGCGCAGGTGGACAGGTTTATGTTCAAACTCAAGATAGATTATCCTACAAAGCTTGAGGAACGCATGATTTTAGACCTGATGGCAACCACAGACAAAGTTATAGACATCAATGCAATCATCAGCCCCACACAGCTTTTGGAATCAAGGAAGGTCGTCAATGAAGTCTATTTGGACGACAAGATTAAAGACTACATTGTGAACATAATTTTTGCCACCCGCACACCTGAAGCCTTCAAATTAAATCTAAAAAACATGATACAATTTGGGGCGTCTCCACGCGCTACAATAGCGCTTTCTGTGGCGGCAAAAGCCCACGCTTTCATGCAAGGCAGGGGTTATGTCATACCGCAAGACATTAAGGATATAGCCTTCGATATATTGCGTCACAGAATCATCGTAACGTATGAAGCTGAGGCTGAATCTATCACAAGTGAAGACATTATCACCAGAATTTTGAACACTGTGCCTGTTCCCTGATTTTGTTTTAGGTATGGACGACAAAGTTTCCCAGATGCTGAAAAAAGTGCGGCAAATAGAAATCCGCACAAACAGGCAGGTTAGCGACGCCATTGCCGGTGCATATCACAGCGTATTCAAAGGCCAAGGTATGGATTTTGAGGAATCCAGAGAATACCAAATTGGCGACGAAATCCGCAGCATAGACTGGAATGTTACCGCCAGAACAAACAAACCTCACGTTAAAGTTTATAAAGAAGAACGTGAGCTTACAATGATGATATTAGTTGACCTTTCCGCAAGCAACGCCTTTGGATCTGCGGAAATTTCAAAAAGAGAGCTTGCCGCCGAAGTCGCAAGCACGCTTGCATTTTCAGCCGCAAAAAATTCCGACAAAGTTGGTCTGGCGCTTTTTACTTCTGAAATAGAGCTTCTAATTCCGCCACGTAAAGGTAAAGATCACATACTGCGTTTGATTCGTGAAATTTTATTTTTCGAGCCAAAACATAGCCGCACAAACCTCGCAAATACTCTAGACCACATCAATAAGATGCTTAAAAGAAAATCTATCGTAGTTTTAATCAGCGATTTTCTTGATTTAGATAACAACAAAAATTTTTCCTTGGATGAGACCGAATCTATGAAGGCTTTGCGCCTGACAAATTCCCGACATGATTTAATCTGTTTTGAAATTGCTGATGAGCGTGAAGTGCGCTTGCCAAAACTTGGGCTCATCACCTTGGAAGATGCTGAAACAGGTGAAATTCTTGAGATTGATTCTTCAAATGAAAATTTTAGGAAACGCTATGAAAACGAAAACTTGATGCGCAAAGGCAATCTAACACACGCTTTCGGGAAATCTGGCATAGACTCAATAGAGCTCAAAACCAACCAACTCTTCATCCCCGAACTGCGCAGGTTTTTTCAAAACCGCACACCCAAACGCCACTAAAATGAAATTTTTGAGAGCAAAAGTTTTTTCATGCGGGATGATATTTTTTATATTTGCCCATTTTTTGTCCGCACAAGAAAGCTCGCTATTACCGCAGATTTCAGCGCCTCTTGATAAAATCAAAGACCCTTTTTGGCAGGAATATTTTTGGCATATCATTACCGTTATTGGCGCATTGTTCTTGTTGTTGGCATTTGTTTTCAGACCCAGAAAAAAAATTCTTTTAACTCCCTACCAGATAGCAATGCACGTTCTTGCAGATGCAAAATCTTTGCCTGAATCTGCCAATGCAAAACATTATGCCGAATTGATAAGTGGCGCATTGCGCGATTATATCGGCGCAGTTTATACAATCCCCGCACCGGAGCGCACAACTTTTGAGTTTTTAAATTTGCTAAAATCTTCCACCATCTTCGATGATATTGCGCAGGAAAAATTATCAAAAATTTTAGAGCTTTCTGATATGGCAAAATTCGCCCAACACAATTTTCAGCAGGCGGAAAAAGATGAGCTCTATATCGCAGTACACTCCTTCATCGAAAAAGACAACGAAGCGAAGGAGGCGCATAAAGAATGAACTTTGAATTTGCAAATCCTGAATTGCTTTGGCTTCTGCTAGCCCTTCCTGTTTTGGCGATTTTAAAATCGAAAAGCGGACGCACGGGCAGTATAATATTTTCCAGTGTTAGCATTGCAAAATCTGCCGCTTCAAGCAACAGAACGTGGATTGGCGGCTTTCTGATTTTTTTGCGCCTGCTTGCTTTGGCGTTGATAATTTTTGCACTTGCCCGCCCGCAAAAAGGCACAGGACACACCCAACGTGAAGAAAGCGGTATAGATATTGCTTTGGTTCTGGATGTTTCAGGCTCAATGTCGGCATTGGATTTCAGTACGCACCAAAGTTATGTAACCCGCCTTGAGGTTGTAAAAAAAGTGGTTTCTGAATTTATCAAAAAACGCCCCAACGACAGAATTGGCATGTTGGTTTTTGCGACAAACCCCTTCTTGCTTTCTCCAATGACTTTGAATCATGATTGGCTTTTGAAAAATTTGGACAGGGTTGAGCTCGGTCTGATTGACGGGCAATCTACGGCAATAGGCTCGGCAATAGCAATGTCAACAAACCACATAAAAGACCTAAAAAATTCAAAATCCAAAATAGTAATTTTACTTACAGACGGCGAAAGTAACGCAGGCTCAATAACCCCCCTTGCCGCCGCCGAAGCCGCAAAAAGTTTTGACGTAAAAATTTACACCATAGCCGCAGGTAGCAACGGCATAGTGCAAAGAGCCGCAATGAATCAGGACCAAACCCTTCTTAAAGACGCAAGCGGCAGACTTGTCTATGGAGGCAACGCAGTCAGCAGCATAGATGAAGAAACTTTGAAAAAAATCGCCGCTATGACCAACGGCAAATTTTATCACGCAACAAATCAAGATGAACTGCGCAGAATTTATGAAGATATAGATAAGCTGGAAAAGACCTCCGTCAAAATCCAGTCATATACAACTTATGAAGAATTGTTTCATTACTTTGTCTTTGCGGCTCTTGCATTGCTTGCGCTTGAACTGATATTGACAAATACAAGATATAGGGCGCTGCCATGACATTTGCAGATTTTAGCTATATATATATTGGCGTCTTTGCCACAATTCTTGCTTCGGTTTTATTTCTTTATTCAAGTAAAAAGCGCATTGCTTTGCTTTCGCAATTTTCTTCAAAGCGCCTCATACCTTTTTTATCCAGCAATGTAAGCGGGGTTAAAATTGCATTCAAATCTATATTAATTTGTCTGGCCATATTGACGATTTTTCTAGCTTTGGCGCGCCCTCAATACGGCTATAAATGGCAAGAAGTAAAAACTAAAGGCGTAGATATTGTTTTTGCATTAGACGCTTCAAAAAGTATGTTGGCAACGGATATAAAGCCCAAACGCTTAGATAGAGCAAAGCTGGCAATAAAAGATTTTGTTTTAAAACTTAAGTCCGACAGAGTGGGCATAGTCGCTTTTAGCGGGCAGGCTTTTTTACAATGCCCGCTAACTTTGGATTATGACGCTTTCAGGATGTCTTTGGACGCCATAGACACAAATATTATTCAAAGAGGAGGCACAAATATCGCCGCCGCAATTACGGAATCTGAAAATGCCTTTGCAGACTCTACAAATTACAAAGTCATAGTTTTAATAAGCGACGGCGAAGAGTTGGAATCTAGCGCACTTGACAAGGCAAAAGACGCCTCAAAAAGAAATGTTGTAATATATACTCTCGGCGTGGGTAGCGCAACCGGCAAACCCATTACGATAGGTGAATTTTTGGGTAAAGAAGTTTATCTTAAAGATGAATCTGGCAATCCTGTCTTAAGTAAGTTAAATGAAACCGTGCTTAAAGAAATTGCGACACTCACAAATGGCATATACGCAAACTTAAGCCAAGACGGGATGGAGACCATTTATGAAGACGGTATTAAAAAAATTCCCGAGTCGGAAATTTCTGCAAAAATGAAACAATATGCCATAGAGCGATTCCAGATACCCCTCTTTATAGCCTTAGTATTCCTTGCGTTAGAGCTTCTGATAGGTACGCGCAAATTCTTTTCAAAATCGCACAAAAGACGTGCGGCAAGAAACATAATTTTAAGCTCTTTATTGCTCATGGCAATTATTCCAGACACCTCAAAGGCAGGCGAAGTAAAAGATACGCCTCAGCAGGAAAACAAAATTGTTGACGCACAAAAGCCTATTGAAGTTTTAAATTTGGAAGGCAAAAATGAATCTCAAACCCTATTCAATCTTGCCTTAGACAAGTTTAATGACGGTAAATTTGAAGAATCTTCAAATCTGAATCTTGATGCTGTAAAAAAATCTAACGACGTTAATTTACACGCAAAAGCTTACTATAATGCAGCAATTTCAAAATATCATTCGGCAATGGAATCTGCCAAAGGTCTCACACCCGAGGGTTTTAAAAACTCTGTACAACGCGCCCATTTGCCTTTGTTAAACTGCGTCGGCATTGGAACTTCAATTCTTAAAGAAGCTGATAAAATTAAAAAAGCTGAAGCTAATTTAAAAGAAAATACACCCTCTAAAATTGAATCTGAAGAATTTCAAAATCAGATTAAACAGACAATTCAACAGTCTGAAGAAGCTCAAAAAAATATAGACATAGAAAAACAAATTGATGAAACCAACAAGTTTCTTGAGGAATCCGAAAAACATTTCTCCAATGCCGCAGAAATAGATGAATCTTTGCCTGAAATTAAAAGCAATATTGCAAATACAAACAAAGCGCTGCGCAATATCCAAGAAATTAAAGCGGCAAATAAAACGCAAATTGATGATATTAAAACAAAGTCTAAAGACCTTGAAAAAATTGTAGAAGAATTAAAAAAGCTTATCAAACAAGAAGATAATAAGGACGATAAGCAAAACCAAGACAATCAAGACTCTAAAGACAACAAAGACGATAAACAAAACCAAGATAAAAAAGATTCTAAAGACGATAAACAGGATAAAAATAATAAGCAAAATAAAGACTCTCAAAATCAGGACAATCAGCAGCAAAACAAAGATTCTGAAAATCAAAAAGACTCAAGTAAAGACAATCAAAATAAAGCTGATTCTCAACAAAATCAGGACGGACAAAACAAAGATAAAAAGGATTCAAAGGACTCTGAAAAAAATAGCGAATCTTCTCAAAGCAAAGACGACTCTAAAACCAAAAATGAACAAGCCGTAGATTCTAAAGAAAAAGAAAATCAGCAAGAAAAACAATCTCCAGAAAAGAAAGATGGAGACGAAAAACAAAATGCACCTGAAGCATCTTATCCGGAAAAATCTGGGGAAAAAAATAAAGATAAAGACGCCTCCGCATCTGAAGAAGGCAAGCAAGAAAACAAGGGCGATAAAAAAGCACCCGCCCCCGCCGAACCTTCTGAGGATGAAAAAGTCGGCAACGAAAATTTTAGAAGCCAAGAAGGCGCAATGACCCGTAAAGAAGCAATGCAACTTTTAGATTCTTTAAAGGGCTCGGAAAAACGCCTGCCCTTCAAAGGCTACGGTGAACAACAAAAACGTTATGACGATAAAAAGTATAAAGACTGGTAATATGAAAATATTAAAATTTCTTTCATTCTTTTTGATTACAATCTTGCCAATATTTGCGCAGGCACAAGAGCCTCAAGTAATCCAAAAAGGTTTTACCCCGGAAACAGTGCGCCCACACGACTCCGCAAAGTATGTCATTGAATTTAGAAACATTGGCGCAAAAGTAAATTTGGAAAAAATGCCTGTGCCTGAAGGTCTAAACCTCGTTGGCACCAACACTTCCAGACGTTTCAATATGACAAATTCTGGGACTGAATCTTCAACGTCATTCATACTTTCTTTTATGGCGCAAACCGAGGGCGTTTACACAATTCCTGATTGGACACTGACAATCAACGGCAAAGATTACCCAATTAAATCTGCAACAATTAAGGTGGATAAAAATGCGCCCGAACAGTTGGAGGAAGACCCAATGGCTGGAATGCCATCAATTTTCGGCCGCAGGCGCACTCAACCCGAGCGCAAAATTACCGTTGATGACAAAGTATTTTGGGATGTGAACCTCCCTTACAAAGAGCTATATATTGGTCAGACAATGCCCTGCAAATTTGTGCTTTCTTACGATAAATCTTTAGATGAAGCTGGTGTATCTTTGGCAGACATCTCGCCGGAACCTAAAGATTTAGACAGTTTTAAATTTTCAGGCTTTGATAAAAACCCAAATATAGACTCCACAAAACCTGACAAGATTTATATCACCTTAAATAGCGTAATCACACCTATTAAAGAAGGCGTTTACGATATTGCAATGGATGTGAAAGGCGTCTTCACAAAGCGCGCAAGCATTGACGATATGTTCAACGACCCATTCTCTGCAATGCACACACAAATACCTTTTACAAAAAAAATGCCCGAGACAAAAATAAGCGTATTGCCCCTTCCAAAAGAAAATATGCCTGACACTTTTACTGGCGGCATTGGTGAATTTTCAATTAAGAGCTGTGTTGTTGATCAAAAATCTGTGAGTGTCGATGACCCAATTACCCTAACTTTAAAGATTTCTGGAACTGGTAATTTTGACAGGCTCAACCCGCCTCTGATACAAAAAAATAAAGACTGGAAAATTTATGAGCCAACGTCGAAGTTTGAGGATGAAAGCGGCGGAAAAGGCTATATGGGTGTCAAAACTTTTGAATATGTAATAGTGCCCACAAAGCCCGACTTAACAGATGTCCCAAACATTTCACTCACTTACTTTGACCCTCAAAGCAAAACCTACAAAACCTCCGTTGCCGACCAAATAAAAGTGAGTGTAGCACCTTCAAAAACCTATCAAGAAAAAAAGTCTGAAAAAAACAAAGGAACTGAAATAAAACAGGAAGCCGTATCCTCTGAAAATATAATTACTGAAAGAAAGATCCATTTTACTTTTGACGCCCTTACTGAAAGCGCCCTATTCATGGCATTACAGGTTTTAATTCTATTGTTACTGACCGTCTATATATTCTACGCAATGCGCAAAAGAAAACTATTGAATGATGATTCTTATGCTAAAAAAATTGCGGCTGAAAAGGCGTTAAAGCGGTTTATCAGATCCGCAAGTGCGGCCGCAAAAAAGAATGATGTTAAAGAATTTTTCATGAGCTCAAAAGCTGCGCTCCAAGCCATTTTCAGCCTTCATATAGACGCCCTGCCCCATGCAATTACAAACTCAGAAGCGCTTGAGTATCTTAAAAAATGTGGCAAAGATTCTGATATAGTTGATAAAACATCATTCTATTTTGAAGGCGCTGACCTGATAACATACGGCAATTCTGAAGCCTCAAACCTGAATCTAAGCCAACTTAACGACGAGTTGAAAAGATTAATTACAAATTTAAGAAAATGAAATATTTAAAAACAGTTTTACTTTTTTTGCTGATTTCCGCAGGTTTATTTGCACAAAGTTCTGAGGAATATTTCAAACTTGGCGCAGTTGCCTTTAATCAGCAAGACTACCAAAAAGCCTACGACAATTTTTTTGCGTCAAACAGCATTGAAGAAAATGCAGACACGCTTTACAATTTGGGTTTGAGCGCTCAAAAGCTAGATAAAATGGGCTACGCCAGACTTTACTATCTTAAGGCTGTTTATAAAAATCCACGTCATCCTGAAGCATTGTTCGCATTGCAAATGTTGCAAAAAAAGTTTTCAGATACTTTTATCGTATTTTATTTTTCAACTTTTTTTGATGAGTTATCCAACGCAGAATGGCGTTTGATTGCGTATATTGCGCTTTTATTTACCGTGGCGTTTATTGCATTACCGCTAATCTACGACAATACTTCAGGGGCTACTATTTTTTTAAGTTTCATTGCAATCTCTATGTTTTCAGTTTCTTTGGCGGGCGTATTTTATTGGCACAGTTTTTCAAACATTGCTGTAAGCCTAAAAAACGACGCTATGCTACGACACTCTCCGGCACAGAATGCGCCAATGTCCAGCGTTTTGCAAGCGGGAGAGCTGGCTACTATAAAAACCGCTCGCAAAAATTTTATTTATGTTGAGGCGCAAAACGGAAAGTCGGGCTGGGCTGATATTGAAGATGTTTGCCCAATTTCTTCCAAATAAGTTATATTTTAATTTGCGCTTTTAGGAAAAAAACTCTAGTCTGACCATATTTTACAATATGGCGTTCGGGTTTAAGACAAGCGATGAAGACAGCATAAGCGTTTCAACTTTGCTGCAAAATTTGCGTGCATCAAATTTAAAAACGCTTTGGGCTGACGGCAAAGCCGGATTCAACGTTGCGATGCTCTCCTTCCCGATAACAATGGCTTACGCCATGATTGCGGGTTTGCCAATTTATTTTGGCATTTTTGGCAGCATAATTTCAGGGTTATTTTCCATGTTTTTTTCACGCTCAAAATACGTGATATTTGGGCCTAGCAACGCAACGGCAGTCATGCTTATGACAGCGCTTGCCTCTGAAAATCTTACCGATGTTCAAAAAATTGCCGCAACTTCCGCCATAGTTTTTTTGGTCGGCGTATTTTTGATATTGTCTAGTATTTTCAAACTTACAAATGTAATTTCATACGTTTCAAGAACAGTAATTACGGCTTATATAACGGCTGCTGCGTTACTAATCATTGCAAACCAATTAAAAAATGTTTTGGGCTTTGACTACAATAGAAGCGAATCTCCAGAGACTTTTTTAGAAGTTTTATATGCTACTTACAACCATATCAACGTTATGCACTGGCAACCTTTAGCGGTGGCATTATCCTCTTTAATTATTTTGGTTTTGATTAAAAAATTTCTGCCCAAACTGCCTGCGGAAGCAATAGTCATGGCGGTTTTGAGCTTTGCAATTTACCTAATTTGTGAATTTACAAATTTTGAAGTTTCAAAATTAACAGCCGTAAATATAACTTCTTGGAATTTTGCTTTGCCTGATTTTTCCGTATTGCCGCTAAGAAGCACAATAATTTGCGCCTTTGCGCTTGCTTTGCTTTGTACGCTTGAAGAAGTTTCCATAGGCAAAAATTTTGCGGCGAAGTCTGCGGACAGATTCGCCACAAATCAAGAAGTGTTTTCTTTAGGGGCGGCAAATTTGGCTTGTTCATTAGGCTCAGGGATGACTGCCTCAGGCTCTTTGGCACGTTCCGTATTGGCAAATTTAAGCGGGTCAAAAACAACACTGGTCAATTTGTTTTCCACACTCTTTACGTTGATATTGCTTTTTGCATTCGGCGGGCTTTTAGATTATGTACCAAAGGCAACGCTCGCAATGGTTGTAATCTATGCCGGCTACAAACTTATCAGCATTAAAAATATCAAAATTGCTTTGCGCTCAACAAAGTCTGACGCAATCGTTTTTTTGCTTACCCTTATTACGGGGCTTACCAGCTCTTTGGACGACGCAATTTATCTGGGCGTAGGCGCAAGCATTGTAATGTTTATTAAAAAAGCCGCAAATCCTGAAGTTGTGGAATACGCTTTTTGCGACGACGGCAACCTGTCTCAATTAAAGGATAAGAGCGCCAGGCCTGACCCTGAAATTTCAATAGTGCACATTGAAGGCAATATGTTTTTTGGGGCAAGCGATGTTCTGCAAAATCAACTTCGCAGAATTTCTAATGACGAAAATTTAAAAATACTCATTTTAAAACTTCGCAATGCCATAAATATAGACGCCACAACCATAATGGATTTAGAGGAACTTTCATTGATGATGAAAAAATCAAACCGCATTCTCATGCTTTGTGAGGTCAAGCCAGCCATCATGAAAAGCCTTAAAAAATCAGGCATCCTAAAGCGTATTGATGAAAGTTTGGTGTTCAAATATACCGATGAAAACCCAACTTTGTCAACGGCTTTGGCGCTCAGAAAAGCCAAGGAATATCTAAAAGGTCAAGAGCCCAAAATCACTATCTTTGCCAAAGAAGAACCTAAGTGTTAGGCGCATTTTTAGACTTTGCGTAAGCCTTTGCAATAACACTGACAATGACAATTTGTGCGGCATGGTATATCATGACCGGCAAAAGCAAAAGCCCTACTACCGCCGCCTCTTGAAAGAGAACTTTGGACATTACAGAAGCGTGCATCAAAGATTTTTTTGAACCGCAAAATGCCGCAGTGATAGTGTCTTGCTCATTGAAATTTAACGCTTTGCAGAACATTTTTATTAAATAATAAATTGCAAAGAAAAATAGTACCGCAGCAAAAATAAGAATGAAAATTGTTGAAAATTTAAAGCCGTCAAAAACCCCGTCTGCAAAGGATGAAGAAAATGATGTGTATGCAATCAATATCACTATACTTTGATCAAAAATTCGCAGAGCTTTTTTTTGTTTTTCGGCGACAGCCCCAAACTTTCCGTGCAGTAATGCGCCTAAAATTATGGGCAACAAAACTTGCAATAAAAGTTTTATAAAAATATCTGAAACTTCGTTCATACCCGAGGTCTGAGCGACAAACAGTAACATCCATAAAGGTGTGATAAACACACCAATCAAGCTAGAAACAGTGGCGTTAAATATTGCGGCGGGCACATTGCCTTTTGCTATCGAGACCATCACCACAGAAGTTGAAACCGTGGATGGCAAGGCCGCCAAAAAAAAGACACCAAGCCATAAGTAATAATTTTTCTCCGTATCAAAAAATTGCATTGCCAGCAGCACCATAAGCGGCATTGCAACAAAAGTTGATAGCTGTATTAAGATATGCAGCTTCAAATTTTTCATACCAACTTTGAGTTTTTCAGCACCCAGCCTTAACCCATAAAAGAAGAATATAAATGAAACCCCTATTTGTGCAAAATTTGAGAGCGATATCGTACGCTTGCTAGCCCCAATTTCAGGCGCAAGCCATGCAAAAAATATGGATGAAAATATCATTAGAACAAACAAGTCTATTGGCAATAATCTTCCAAACTTTACAATGGTTTTAAGCATTTTAAAAAATCAAAATAGCGACAAAAAAATCTGTCAATTAAAAGTACTATTCTATGTTTTGGATTTGCTCACGAATGCGCTCGAGCTCATTTTTAAAAAGTATTGTAACTTTTGTCAGCTCAACATTGTTAGCCTTGCTTGATATTGTATTGATTTCTCTGCCTAATTCCTGACATAAAAAATCCAGCTTGCGCCCTACCGCCTGCGCTTCTTCAAAAGTTTCTTTGAACTGCAATAGATGACTTTTAATACGCGTTTTTTCCTCACTGACATCGCATTTATCGGCAAAAAGCGTGATTTCTTTAAGCAAGCGTTCATCAGCCAAATTTAATTCTAAATCTAAACTTTTAAGACGCTGCATTAAAGACTCTCTATATTTTTCAACGCTTTGTTGAGAATGAATTTCGATTTCTTCAAGATATTCAGACAATAAATCCAAACGCTCAAATGTGTCTTTTTTAAGAGCTAGCCCTTCTGCAACACGCATTTCGTCAAGCTTTGCCAAAGTTTCTAAAAAAACGTTTACCACATTTTCTTTATGTTCCTCTAAATTTATTGAACACTCGCTCTTAAAAATTTCTGATATTTTTAAAATGGTATCAGCACTGGGCTTAAACTCCAAGCCATTATCTAGCGCTATTTGAGCCAAATTTTTTAATGCGCCAGAAATCGTAGATTTATCTAAAAAACTTTGCGCAACCTGCTTATTTGTGAGTTTAAATGTTACCTGAACCTTACCTCTAGTAAAAAAATTTTTTACTTTTGCCAAAAGCTCTTGCTCTAAAGACTGCCAATCTCTGGGCAGATATACGTTAACTTCAAGACCGCGCTTATTGACACTGTAAGCGTCTATGCTCAAATCAAAATTCTCGCAACTAAATACGCTGCGACCAAAACCCGTCATACTTTTCATAAATTATATTTCCGTTTGAAATTGTTCTTTTGCAAATTTTTTCAAGGTGAGCACACTGCGCTTTAATTGCATTGATTCAAAAAACTCCATTATCTCTGCAAATTTTGGCGCAGGCACTGATGCAGGGAAATCGGGAACTTGCAGATTTGTCTGCAATGTTACCAGCTCCAAATTCCGACGCAAAAGTTCGGTATTTTCCAAAATCATTTTGCGAAATTTGTCGGGCGTAATCCAATCATAACGTTTTATGATAGACTCAAGGTCTTCATACCCCTTAATCCATTTTGCGGCGGTCTTTGGCCCGACACCGTCCAACCCCGGTATATTGTCAACCGCATCGCCCACAAGCGCCAAAAAATCCGGAATCTGTTTTGGAGAAACCCCAAATTTGTTTTTTACACCCATGACATCCAAAACTTGCCAGTCTTGAGTTTTGGGAGCTGGCGGCAAAAGCTGCCTAACCTTTGCATTTATAAGCTGCGCAAAATCTTTGTCTGCGCTAACTATAGTTGTAATTGGAGAATTTTGCGAAAGTTTGACTGCCGAACTTGCAAGCAAATCATCGGCTTCCACGCCGTTTTCTTCGATGATTGGAAAACCGAATAATCCGCAAAGCCTTTTAATTTCGGGCATTTGAAGGCGCAAGGGTTCCGGCATTTCAGACCTGTTTGCCTTGTACTCAGGATAGATTTTTCTATGCCTGTCAGACCCGCCTTTATCGAAAAATACGGCAGTCGCATGCGGAGTGTCTATCGAAGAAAGTTTTAAAATGCTTGCCGCAAAGGCGTGCAATGCGCCAGTAGGAAAACCGTCTTGACGTGTGAGTTCCGGCATTGCGTAAAAACATCTGAAGCAAAGGTTATAGCCGTCTATCAAAAAATAATGCATTGGTGAATCTTTGCGCAAATATTTGTTTTGCTCAATAATTATTTTTATAAACTATGCGCTAAAAAAGTATTGAACAATTTTTTAAAAAACATAGTTTCCCCCTTTTATTTATAAAGAACAAAGAATTATGAAAAAATCAAAGACAGAGCAAAAAACACCAACCTCAAAATTAATGAAAGGCTCAGACATCTTGGTCCGTTGCCTTGAAAATGAGGGTGTGGACGTGCTCTTTGCCTATCCCGGCGGGCAGTCAATAGATCTACATAACGCATTCACCAGGTCTAAAAAAATTAGGGTTATACTGCCAAGGCATGAACAAGGCTGCGGATTTATGGCGCATGGTTACGCTAGAAGCACGGGTAAAACGGGCGTATGTATGACAACAAGTGGACCAGGGGCGATGAATCTGCTTACAACTATTGCCGACGCATTTCAAGATAGCATCCCTCTGGTTGCAATTACCGGGCAGGTTATGCAGCAATTCATAGGCAAAAACGCCTTCCAAGAAACCGACGTATTTGGTATGACTCTGCCTGTTGTAAAGCATAGCTATTTGGTTTTGGATGTTAAAGATTTGCCCCGCATCGTTAAAGAAGCGTTCTTTCTGGCAAATTCAGGCAGACCCGGCCCTGTTATTATAGACATCCCCAAAGACGTTCAGCTTTCTATGACTGAACCTGACTTTGATGAAATTATGGATTTGCCCGGCATTCCAGAAACTCCGCTTGCGTCCGATGCAGACCTCAAAAAACTTTTGACATTAATTGCTGAAGCCAAGCGTCCGGTAATCTACGCAGGCGGCGGCATAATCAGCTCTGATGCGGCAGGCGCATTTGATAAATTTTCAAAAATTTTCAACATACCTCTTGCTACAACCTTGATGGGGATAGGCGCTGTTGATCCTCTTGAAAAGAAGAATTTGTATTGGTTTGGAATGCACGGCACTTATGCCGGCAATCAAGCTGTTTATGATTCAGATTTGCTTATTGCAATCGCCGCACGCTTTGACGACCGCATCACAGGCGCAGTGTCAAAATTTGCGACAAACGCCAAAATAGTTCACATAGATATAGACGCTTCTGAGCACGGTAAAAATCTAAAAATATTCTTGCCAATAATTTCTGAAGCAGCTTACGCTCTTGAAAAACTGATAGAGTTTTCAAGCTTATCTAATGTTAAAAAACCAGATTTTTCAGAGTGGATTAGTACGATAAATTCTTGGAAAAACAAACATCCATATCCATTTCCAAAAATTGAACGTGATGAAATCACAATGCCTGACGCTATTGACAACCTTTATGAAGTCAGCAAGGGAGACGTCTTGATAACAACAGGTGTAGGCCAGCACCAAATGTGGACTCCACAGCATTTCATTTTCAAAAAACCACGCCAATTTATCAGCTCTTTGGGTGCGGGCACTATGGGTTTTGGCTTGCCTGCGGCTTTGGGCGTGAAGGTTGCAAATCCTAACAAACAAGTTGTGGATATTGACGGCGACGGTTCATTCCAAATGAACATCCAAGAAATGGCGACAGCAACTATGGAAGATATTCCAGTTAAAGTCATGCTCTTGAATAATCAATTCTTGGGTATGGTTATGCAGTGGGAAGATATTTTCTACGGCTCTACGCGCGGCAATACCGTTCTGGGGCTCAAAGGCAATCAAGGGGGGCCAAAAAATCTGGAGGCAATCTACCCAGATTATGTTTCCATAGCCAAAGCTTACGGTTGGGAAGCAAAACGCATCTCAAAAAAAGAAGATCTTAAAAAAGCAATTTCGGAAATGTTGAAGAGCAAAAAAGCATATCTGCTTGAAGTTATTGTTCCGCATGATGAGCATGTTTTACCCTTCATTCCTCCCGGCAAATCTGCCGCAGAAATGATTACGGGCTGCGATAATTGCAGCGCTGAAGGCAAATGTGTAAAAACAAAAAAATGTACAAAAGTTAAAGTTAGAAAGTAATTCTATGTCAGACAAATTCGCTATATTAGAAACAAATGTGGGCACAATTAAAATCAAGCTCTATGACTCTATCGCACCAAAAACTTGCGAAAATTTTATAGGCCTCATAAAAAAAGGGTATTATGACGGTATAATTTTTCACCGTGTAATAAAAGAATTTATGATACAGGGTGGAGACCCTACCGGCACAGGCAGGGGCGGTGAATCTATCTGGGGCAAGCCTTTTGCCGATGAATGTACGCCTGCTGTAACCTTCAATAAAAAAGGTCTGCTTGCGATGGCAAATGCGGGCCCTAACACAAACGGCAGTCAGTTTTTTATCACAACAGCAATAACCTCTTGGCTCAACATGAACCACACTATTTTTGGCGAAGTTGTAGAGGGTTATGATGTCGTAGAAAAAATAGAAAACTCACGAATTGACTTTGCAGACAAGCCTCTTGAAACCAAGAAGATTGTTAAAGCAACTGTTCAAGAATAACTTTTTTAAAAGGCGCAGTTGAAAAACTGCGCCTTTTTTTTAAGTTGCCGATTGCACTAATGCACAAGTTTAAGTGCGCAATCTATGGCGTTTTTCAGACTATTGCAAGAAGCTATGCCCTTGCCCGCTATGTCAAAACCCGTGCCGTGATCAGGACTGGTTCGCACATATTTAAGACCCATAGAAATATTTACCGCCTCATCAAATTCCAGCGCCTTTAGCGGCGCTAAGGCTTGGTCGTGATACATTGAAACTATGGCGTCGAACTCACCCTTAAGAGTGCGCATAAATACCGTGTCTGACGGCAGACACAAACTCAAGTTGCCGTACTCATTTTGCAACTTTTTCAGTATAGGGTTTATAATCAATTTTTCTTCATCACCCAATAAACCATCCTCACCAGCGTGAGGATTTATACCGCACACGGCAATCCTAACATCCTTGATATTGCGCAATTTTTTTGCCAAAAAATCTGCGGCGGCAACTGCGGAAGAAATGCGTTTTTCATCAACGCAATTTGAAACTTCTTTAAGAGGTATATGCCATGTAACTAGGCTTGTTATAAGTTTTGAACCTGCAAAGGACATGACAGCATCCCCGCCCCAACGCTCCTGAAAAAACTCCGTCTGACCGGCAAAATTAAAACCAACTTTACTCATTTGAGATTTGCTTGTGGGCGCTGTTGTAACTGCACAAAATCTGCCTTCAAGACAACCTAAAGCCGCAGATTCCAAAGCATTGTATGCTATCTTTGCGCTTTCAATAGTGGGCTTGCCCAAGCGTGGCTCAATATCAGAATTGTCTATACAAAGGCCCTCAAAAGCCTTGGGCAAACACTCTAAAAATTTCTTATGCGCAAGAATACAAACTCTATCCGCATAAGATGGATTTTCATGAGCCCATTTTTTAATTATTTCCGGACCAAGCCCGGCGGCATCGCCTATTGTGAGCGCAAGCTTTTTCATGGCAAGAAATGCAGGACTTAATCTTTCTGGTTAAAAACAAAAGTCCTACCCTCAACTTCCGTAAAAAATCTTAAAAATTCTTCAGCCTCGCAACACGTTGCCAGATTAGAATCTAAGGCCTGCCGTGCATTGGATATTGCGCCGCCAGACCTGCCATAGACCGCCATATAAACTGCCTTCAGATTCGCAATACAATCTCTGGAAACTTTGCGTCTTGAAAGGCCAATCAAGTTCAAACCCTTAACCATATTGCGTTCAAGAGCATTGACGTATGGCGGAATATCTCTTGAAAATGCGCTGTTGCCGCTAATCATAACGCCTTGTCCCACCCTCAATTTTTGATGCAACATCACCCCACCGCTTATAAAGACATCTTTGCCAACCTTTACAAAACCTCCCACAGCAGCAGAATTTGCAATTATCACATTGTCGCCAATCAGCGAGTCGTGCCCAACGTGAGAAGATGCCATAAGCAAACAATTTTCACCGATTACCGTGGCGTTGCCTTCAATAGTCGCCCTGTGAATTGTGGTACTTTCACGAATAGTCGTACCCTTTCCGATATTCACAAAAGTTTTTGTGGACGTGCTAAAATGCAAATCTTGAGGGTCGCCAGATATTACCGTAAAAGCGCATATTTTACAATCTTCGGCGATACGTGAACCGCTCTTAATAAAGGCGTACGGTTCAATAACGGTGTTGTCCAAAATTTCAACGTCGTCTTCAATCACCGCATAAGCGCCTATCTTAACCGAAGCCGCAATTTTTGCTTCCGATGAAATTATTGCTGTTGGATGTATGTTTGACATTTTAGTCCCCCTCTTGTTGACGTCTGGTTTCTATAATCAGTTTTCTTCTGTATGTGCGCAGATTAATTATCTTGAGCATAGCGCTAAACAAAATACCAAACAAGGTTGAAGTATATGCGGTCATAAGACTTGCTTGCACTATCCCCAAAGAAAGAAGCACCAAAGACAACACTGTACCCCAAAGCCCCACATAAAGCCCTAAATCAAAAAGATCCGTTTCATTGTTGAGCAGCTCCAACTTTACCGCCGATGAAAGGCTGCTACGCTTGATTGATGATATGCGTATTAGACCTATCACGTATATTGTAAACTGTACTATCAAAAAGATAGACATTGCCATTATTGTAGTTGTGTCGAGTTTGAAGTTCATACCGTCTTCCTTAACTGTGTTAATTAATTGTTGAATTGTTAAATTGATTTCTGGCGGCTCACCTTGAGAGATTGACCAGTCTAAAATTTGAGGCTCAATAAATGCCAAAGCCAAAATTGTAAATATACATGCCTCAAAAAACCCCCTTATCAAAGATAATGTAGAGTGCCAAGAAGGCGTGTCTTTACGAGGATATATAATATTGAAAAAACCTCTTAAAATAAGATACCCCGAAAGAAGCAAAAGCACAACTTTTATCACCAGAAATAGTTTGGGCATATCCGCACAAAGGCTTGGCAAAGATAACGCAGAACGCATAAGCGATATTGGCTCAGAGAAAAATTTTAAAAGCTCAGACTCAATATATAATGGCTTGTCTTGAGAATATAAGAACCTTAAAGAACCTTCTGAAATCTTTAAAGTTTCCACAAAAGATTCCCAATATTTTTCATTGCGTGTGTTTAGATAATCATACGCACCGTCTATGCCGGAAGACATATAAACGCTGGCAAGCAAAGCATTCGCATAGGTTTCGTTTTTCTGATTTCTATATAACTTTGCAAAATTGTATGCCTGATTTATGGAGATGAAGTTTGAGAAAAGCACCCTAAGCTCCGTCCAATCTAGCGCCTTTGAAAAACTGAGTATTGTTATTGAAAGCGTCTCAAAATTTGCGGTATCGCCCTCTCTTGCAGAGTCTATCGCCGAAACAACCTGAGGCAACATAGCAGAAGATATGTCTCCTGACTGAATTAAAAATGCGATAGTTAAAATGGCGACCTCAAAGGGCGCACCTGCTGCAGTGTATGCCGCAGGCAAAGTAGAAGTATTTACATCTCTGAGGGAAAGTGTTTTTTTGACGAGGGCAAAATCGCTCTGGTTTAAAAATTGCAAAAGCTTACTTCTATACTCTTTCAAGACCAAAAGCTCATAAAAGCTCGTATGGGCGTTTTCCGATTTTGAGATTCCCAAAGAACTGCTAAAGGCGTCAAAAAACGGCTCATTTCCGCCCGCCAAACGCCACGATGGCTTTTCTTGGTATATTGCCTCAACAAGTTTTTTTGTGTCTTCAGAATCTGGAATGCAACTTGAGATTCTCAAAGCGATAGAGGGTTTTGCGCTGTCCAAATAAATCTGTTTAGATTTTTCCGCAGTCAAAGATGTCTTTGCAAAGGTGTCTAAGATACTCCTATCGACGGCGGAAAAATAGACGGGCAATGCCAGCGCAAAGAGAAATAAGGCAAGCCCTGCGCACATTCTCGCAAATTGTAAAGGCATTCTACGAAAGTATAGCATTTAACATAAATCAAATATATTTTGCCTTATTGCGTCAAGTTTTGCTTTGGAAAAATGCTTGATAAATCTCATCATCTAAATTTTACTTAGACTAAATAAAGTTGAAGATGAGTAACAAAACCATATTTCAAAAAATCGCCGACGGAGAAATTCCCAGCTCTATTATATATAGGGACGAATTTTGCATAGCTATCAAAGACATAAATCCGCAAGCGCCTGTGCATGTCTTGCTCATTCCGTTAAAACCCATAGAAAGACTTGCCTTGGCGACAGATGCAGACGCAAATTTGCTTTCCCACCTAATGCTTACAGCCCCAAAAGTGGCAAAGCTTTGCAATGCGGGCGACGGTTTTAGAGTTGTGATTAATAATGGTCTGATTGCCGGCGAAACCGTGCCGCATTTGCATATTCACATTCTGGGCGGACGCCCCTTGCATTGGCCACCAGGGTGATTTTGCGATGAAAAAATTTTCAGAAATTTCAAAAGTCAGAACCAGCGACGCAAACTTTCAGGCACAGATAAAATTGCCAAGTTTGCTTGAGTTTTTGCAAGAAGCCGCAACCAATCATGCGGATATGATAGGTCTTGGGCGTTCAGAGATATATCCCAAAAAATTGGGTTGGGCGCTTACAAAGCTGCATTTGAAAATTGATAAGCTGCCCCTTTGGCAAGACCTTGTTGAAGTTATAACTTGGCCCTCTTGCCACTCAAAAATTGTAGCTGAAAGGGAATTTTTGCTCAAGGACTCCAAGTCTAATATTGTTATTGCAAAAGCCCGCACTCAGTGGGTTTTAATAAATCTTCAAACCAGAAAGTTGGAGCGCATATCCGCCCTAGGCACATCTTGGGATGAAAACCCCGAAAAATCTTTTGAAGAAGATGTGCGCAACAATATTGAAATTTCAAGGGTTGATTTTTCCGCACATTGCACTGTAAGAAAAGAGGATATAGACTTGAATTTGCACGTCAACAACGCCGTCTATCTCACTTGGGCGCTTGAGGCGGTTCCAAATGCTTTCATGCAAATCAACGCCCCTAAAGAGCTTTCAATTTCATTTATTTCGGAAGTTTCACAAGGCAACTCAATAATTTCTGAATGCCAATTTGAAGGTTCAAAATCCATACACAGCATAAAACTTGCCGACACTCTTAAAGAGTGCGCCAGAGTAAACATAGATTGGGAAAAAATTTAATATGTCTCTTACAATATCAATAATTCTTTTGGCAATAATTTTTGCCATATTTGGCTTTCCTTTTGTGAGCCCAAGCAAAAGTGTGAGGTTAAAAACTATGGAGTTTTTGCGCAGTAAAAAAGCCGCAATTACCCTTGTAATACCTGCAACAGCATGGTTTGGATACGTGTTATCTCAGTTGGGAGAGTCTGATTTTGGAGACTACAAATTGCTATTCATACTTATTTTCTGCGGGGCGGGCTTGCTCTCCTTCATTTTTTTGGATGACTTTTTGAGCGTCAGGGGGCTTTCTGTTTTAGTAATTCTATCATGCCGAGAATTTATTGACAGCGCTTTTATGCAAGAACCGTCCGCAAGGCTTGTCATGGTTACACTTGCTTACATATTGGTTGTATCGGCAATTTATTTTGGTTGTCTGCCTTATAGAATGAGAGACTTGTTCACCTATCTATATAAGAATGATTTTAGGGCAAAAGCTTTTGGTTGCATTCTCTGGTGCTGTTCTTTGGCTTTGATAATTTCAGTATTTTTTTGTTAGTATGAAAGGCGCAAAAATCCTCATAGTTTCTGGGCCTGCGGGCAGTGGCAAGAACACCGTTTGCGAGCGTCTGATGCAAAAATATGCAAATGTTGAAAGAATTTTAACATCAACAAGTCGAGCGCCCAGAGGGCAAGAAAAGGACATGGTTGATTACAAGTTTTTTTCAAAAAAAGAATTTGAAAATTTAATCTTACAAGATGCTTTTTATGAGTGGGCAAAAGTGCATGACAATTATTACGGCACATTAAAATCGGCAATTTCAGAAAAATTAAAACAGGGGAAAAATCTGCTTTTAATTATAGACGTGCAAGGGGCAAAATCTTGGGCAGGGATTGCCGAAAAAAATCCGGAAATCAAAGAAAGACTTTCCACCATATTCATAATGCCGCCAAGCATTGATGAGCTTAAAAACCGTTTGACGATTAGGGATACGGAGTCTCAGTCAGACATAGAAAAACGTATGCAAACGGCAATTTTGGAAATGCGTGAATTTAATATTTTTGAACGCATCATATATTCAAAATCTAAAGAAGAAGATTTTGCCGAGTTTGAAAAAATCTATCTGGAAATCACCCAGTCATAGTTAAATTTTGAGAGTTTTTTTGCGCCTGAATTTTCAACCAATACGCAATCTTCAATCCTACAAGCGCCTAAACCTTTGTAATACAGGGCAGGTTCAACCGTTACAACATTGCCTGATTTCAAAACGTTTTTAGCGTTGCCCAGCCTTGGCGCTTCATGAATTTCAAGACCAACCCCGTGCCCTGTGCTATGGAAGAAACCGCCCCACACCCCGTTTTTTTGAGCTGTGTAATAACCTTGGGTTTCAAAAAAAATTTTCACATTGCCGTGCACTAAATTTGCCTCAACCCCATCTTTAATTTGCGAAATTGCATTGCGCTGCGCCTTCAAAACGGTTGACACCAAATGTTCCTGTATTGTACTTGGCGCACCTTTTAAAAAAGTACGCGTCATATCGCCAAAATATCCGGATGTATTTAGTCTCGGGAAAATATCCGCAACTATCAAAGAATTTGCGTAAACTGCGCCAAAACCCTCGCAATGCGGGTCGCAAGCTTGATCTCCGCAGGCAAAAATTGTTCTGCTTAATGTTGCGCCCTTTTCAAGGCCGATTTTATCAAGCTCAAACTTTACCATCTGGCTGGTTAAAATCTTTTTGTTCCAGAGCAATTTTTTACCTGAAATTTTTGAAGACGCCAAAATTTCAACAATGCGTTTATAACACAAACTTGCAACGTTGTTTGCCTTCGCAATTTCTGAGGCTTCATAATCTTTTTTTATGGCTCTTTCAGGCAAAATATCGCCTTCTGAAATTTCTATATCAAGTTTTAAAGAGCGTAATTTTTCCAACATTAATGCCGGAAAATTTGCAGGCACAATTAGTTTTGAAATTTTAAGTTTATCAAAGAGCGCCTTTAAAACGTGGCAGACAGAATCTAAACCAATTTTTTTTGCAATCTCGGAATAATCATAACAGACATCAAAGTCTGCATAAAGTTTTGCCCTTTCAAGTTCTAAAGGGTGCAGTAAGGCGCATTTTTTATTTTTGTGTGTAAAGGCAAAAAAAGCATCTGGTATGAACAGCTTTGAAAAATAAAGCATATCAGCAGACTCAGTGCTTGAAGCGTAAATTAAAATTTCCCTTTTCATTATATAAAATTGTTGCCGAATTTAAAAAGAGCAACAGTATCGCATTTATGAATTTTGAAAAGATATTTTTATTATTGGCGATTTCTTTAGCATCCGCCTTTTTAACGTCTTGTCTGGAAAAACCCTCGGAAAACAAATCGGTGGACGATTATTTTGACATGAAAATATCCACCTCAACATTTAAAGCAAGGCTTGCCGTAGAGGATTCTGAAAAAGCCAAGGGTCTAATGCATATAAAGTCCTTAGATGAAAATTGCGGAATGTTTTTTGTTTATACAAGCGCTCAAAAAATGTCTTTTTGGATGAAAGACACTTATATCCCCTTAGATTTGGCATTTTTTGATAAAGACCTGAAACTGCGTGAAATCAAAAAATTATATCCATTAAATTTGGACAGCGTACAATCATCTTCCTCAGAAATTTTATATGCGCTTGAGATGAACGCCGGTTGGTTTGAAAAAAATAAAATATCCATAGGCACGTACTTGGACAAAAAACTTTTTGAAAATGCGCTTGGCGCAAGAGGCGTAAAATGATGCTTCCAAAACCTCAAAAATTTTTAATTCTGCTGACAAGCCTCTTGATTGCCACTGCCGTATATATGGGCGCATACGCATATTTTTCCCCGACATTAACAGACTGGCAGAAAGAGCAGAATATGGATTTGATGGCAGGCACGGGCACTACAAAAATGCAGGTGTATGCACGCAGTTTCTCCTGCGCAGGACTATCATTTGCATTCTCGGCAATAATTTTATTTGCCGTACTTAAAAATGCGCAAAAGAAAGCCGGACGGCAAGATGTCTCAAAATAAAACAATTACTGCCCTTTCAACACCTTCTGCGGAATCAGCCGTTGCATTGATACGTTTAAGCGGACCACTGTGTCTGGAACTGGCTTCAAATATTTTTTGCAAAAATAAAGATTCTATCAAACCTAGATTTGCCCACAGAGGCTCGTACACTTCAGTTTCCAAAGAAATTTTGGATGATGTAATATTCACATATTTCAATTCGCCACATTCTTACACGGGCGAAGATGTCCTTGAGATAGCCTGCCACGGCAGCCCTTATATCGTAAGATGTATTTTGGATGACTTGTTTAAACGCAATGTCGAAGCCGCACAGCCCGGTGAGTTCACTCGTCGCGCTTTTTTGAATGACAAAATGGATTTGTCGCAGGCGGAGGCGGTCTCCCTATTGATTTCTTCAAGAAGCAAAAAATCCATGCTTGCCGCACAAAGACAGCTTTCTGGAGAGCTTGGCAAAAAAATAAACCATTATTGCGATTCTTTGGTGGATACGCTTGCCCTTATAGAAGCGTATATAGATTTTCCCGATGAAGAATTGCCGCAGGAAAATTCAAATGTAATTTTGGCGGATATTGAAAGGCTCAACCTTGAATTTGGAAAGCTTGCGACAACTTCAAAATATTCTTCTGTGATTCATGATGGTATAAATATTTCGATAGCGGGTGCGCCAAATGCCGGTAAATCTTCTTTGTTGAACACACTACTTGGTTCGCAAAGGGCGATAGTCAGCGACATTGCCGGAACCACCAGAGACTTTATTTCTGAAAAAATACTTCTCGGCGACCATGCCGCAAACCTCATTGATACCGCAGGTTTGAGAGACGCTTCTGACAAAATTGAATCAATGGGCGTATCTTTGGCACTCGATAAAATTTCGTCTTCAGATATTTGCCTTTTGACTCTTGACGCCTCATTGCCTGCGCCGCAAATGCCTAAAGATTTACAAACATTTTTCACAGAAAAAAACACCATAGTTGTTTTGAATAAGTGCGATATTTGCATTGATAAGAGTTTGGAAGGTTTCTTTAAAAACTTCACCAAAGTTAAGGTTTCTTGTTTATACTCTACCGGTCTGGATGATTTAAAAAACGCACTAATAAACTTGATTGAAACACACCACATATCTGCAAGTGCGGATGACATTTTAGTTGGCGCACGCCATGCAAAAAATCTGAATAATGCACGTAAATTTCTGCTTTCTGCGGCAGAAAAAATCAGGATGCGCAGCCCTTCAGAACTTATCGCTTCAGACCTGCGTGAAGCCTTAAATCAGATAGGAGAAATTGTCGGAAAGGTAGATTCAGAAACTGTTTTAGACAAAATATTTTCCCGCTTTTGCATAGGCAAATGAAGAAAGCTTTTAGTTGTTATAGCCTGAAAAATCTAAATCTACAAACACGGGGCTATGGTCGCTTGCCACTTTGGGTATGCCATAAATCAACGGAACTGCGCCAGTAAAAGCTTTCTGCATGGTTGGGTTTATGATAAAATAATCTAAGGCAAAATATTCTTTGGTTTTACTCCAATAATAAGTGTATGGGTTGCCATTTGTATCTTTTGCAATTACATACGTGAATGAAAATTTTTTGAGCACACTTGCTATATGCGGCGTGATTGCTTCGTCATTAAAATCCCCCGCAATAGCCACAGGATTTTTTGAAAATTTGTAATTAACCTCTGTCAATATTGCGGAAAGTTCAAGTTTTCTATAACTATTGAAATCATTGTCGGACTTTCTTGCGCCGTACTTGCTTTTTAAATGTATTGCGCCTAGCGCCCATGTTGAAGTGTTTGGCAAATTGAAAGTTGCAAAGAGCGCCCCTCTGGGACTTTTGGTTTCATAACCGTTTTCAACAAATTTTATGTGGTCAAGCTTGTGCACCTTTTCAATTTTAATTTTTGAAACTATCGCCAGATGCCTGTCTGGATCGCTGCCTTTGCTTAGGGTAGCATAGCGATATGCCAAACCAATTTTTGCGATTCTCTTTAAGAATTCCTTCAAATATTTTTCATCGCCAATTTCCTGAATCAGCAAAATATCCGGATTTATGCGTTTTACAATCTCACAAAGCTCTTGTTTTTCATTTTCAGGTTTTGGATAATTTTTACGCCAAATTCCGTTCACGCTTCTATCCGTCCCCAGATAGTTTTTAAAATTGAACGTACATACCCTTGCCTTAAAAGTTGTATCATAGTCGCTGGCGGAATACTGAAGAGACGCATCATCTAAAGGAATTTCAAGAGCCCTACCAGAATCAAAACCGTAATAATAATTATAAAGATATGCCGCAATAAACAGCAAAAACCACAATAGTGAGAATGCAGGCCCTTTCTTGCCGAAGGGTTTTCTGGGTATTTTAATGCGCCGCCTCATGGCTGGTAGATAGATGCTTCCCGCTTACCTGACGAGATTTTTTCCACATACTTTGCCAATATATCAAACTCAAGATTTACAAATTTGCCCACCTTGCATTCAGACAGATTTGTAACACTCAATGTGTGAGGAATAAGCCATACCGCCAAACCGTCTTCATGGGCTTCTGCGATAGTTAAAGATATACCGTCTATTGCAATAGAGCCTTTGTACACAACGTAATTTAAAAATTCTTTAGCCACGTCAACTTTGAGGTAATAATTTTTACCCCGCTCTTCAAATATTTGAACGCAACTGCGCATATCAATATGACCCGTAACAAAATGCCCGCCAAGCCTTGCGCCTGAAGCAAGAGGACGCTCTAAATTGATAAGTGCGCCAGCTTTTACGCCCTCAAAACTCGTAAGCCTAACCGTTTCGTCGAGAAGTTCAAAGGTAACTTCATAATAATCTTTATCCAGATTTTTTTTTGATTCTACGACAGTAAGGCAACATCCATTATTTGCCAAAGAATCTCCTATTACAAGTTCTTCGGCAACAGCGTTTGGGACTGCCACAATAAGCTTCCACGCCTTGTCGGATTCCGTAAAATTTAATACTTTGCCTGTTGCCTCAACTATCCCTGTGAACATTTTTGCCTTTCAAAATTTTTATTGGAAACAATCCTACTTTACGCTCCCAAGTAGTCAAATTATTTTTAGAAATTTGCGTCTTGCATAGCCAACTTAGATTATCCATATTTAGTGGAATTTTTTTGAATTATGGATATCTGGTTTCATCCCGCTAAAGAGTTAAATTTGTTGCTAAAAAAAGCTGCCGCAAACTTGCCTGACTTTGACAATTCCTTCGACCCGATGATTCGCCCTGCAGACCCAAAATTTGGGGACTTTCAGGCAAACGGCATTCTGCCTTTTGCAAAGTCAAAGAAAGCAAATCCACGCAGTGTAGCGGAATTGCTTGTCAAAGAACTCCATAATCTTGACGAGATTGACGACACTTTGATTGAGTCTTCAATAGCGGGTCCCGGTTTTATAAATTTTAAGCTGACGCCAAAATTTTTGCATAAATGGCTCTTAAAATATAACAATGCCGATTCCCTAAAAGAGGCTGCCGGTACATTTTATAACGGCAAGAAAATCGTGATAGACTACCCTTCTCCCAACACGGCAAAGCAAATGCACGTTGGGCACTTAAGACCAATGGTCATTGGCGAGGCTATACAAAGGCTTTTGCGCTTTTGCGGCGCAAACGTTATTTGCGACAATCATATCGGCGATTGGGGCACAAATTTTGGTATTCTAATTTACGGAATAAAAAGCGAAAATTATAATTTAGACACCCCTACTGAAAATCCTCTTGAAGACCTTGAACGCATGTATAAAGCGGGAAGTGCCAAGGTTAAAGAAAACCCCGCTATCGCCGATTTGGCTAGAGAGGAGCTTGTTAAGCTCCAAAATGCAGACCCTGAAAACATGAGTCTTTGGCAGAAAATTACGGATATCAGTACGGCAGCCTTCGAGAAGATGTATAAAATTATGGGCGTAACAATAGACGTTACCTTGGGGGAATCTTTTTACAGAGACAAGGTTGAGCGCATATATAAAGAGCTTTCAGACATTTCTTTGGCGCAAATAGATAAAGGCGCACTTGTAGTATTCTTTAAAGACGATGAAAAATTTAAAGAACAACCTTTCATAATCCGCAAAAGCGACGGGGCTTCAAACTACGCTTCCACAGACCTTGCTACAATATTATACAGGGTTGAACACTTTAACGCCGAGGAAGTCATTTACGTTACAGACGCTCGCCAGCAAGACCATTTCCAGCAACTTTTCTTGACGGTCGGTAAATGGTTCGGAATAAAAAAATACAAAATGCCAGACATGAGGCACGTCTGGTTTGGGACAATCTTGGGTGAAGACGGCAAAGCAATTAAAACAAAAAGCGGTGAGCCAATACGCTTAAAGGCACTCATAGACGAAGCCGTCTTGAGGGCAAAGAAAATTGTTTTGGAAAAAAATCCCGATATGCCAGCCGACGAAGTTCAAAACATTGCGCAAACCGTCGGGGTATCGGCGTTAAAATATGCTGATTTGTCTCAAAACAGAAGCGGGGACTATGTTTTCTCGTGGGATAAACTTTTAGCTTTCGACGGTAACACTGCGCCGTATCTTTTATATGCAGTAGCCCGCATACACTCTATATTTCGGAAGGCTCAAATTTCTTTGGATAAAGATTTTTCAGCAGAAGCTAGCGCCCCCGAAACTGAACAAGAAATTGCCCTAGCCAGAAAACTCCTTGCGCTGCCAAGCGTGTTTGAGCTGGCTCTTTCTGAACTAAGACCGCATTATCTTTGCACCTATTTGTTTGAATTGGCAGGTTTATATTCAAGCTTTTACAATGCAAATAAAGTTATAGTTGAAGATACGGCGGTAATGGCAAGAAGGCTTATGCTTTGCGCACGCACACTGCGCATTTTAGAAGCTGGACTAAGGCTTTTGGGCATAGAACCTCTGGAGAAAATGTAATGAAAATCAGCACAAAAAAAGGCGATGACGGCACAACATCTTTGGTATTCGGTAAAAGGGTTTCAAAGGCGAGCGTTCGTCCTGAAGCTTATGGCGCACTTGATGAATTTTCGGCAACCCTTGGCTTGGCGGCGGCGTTCACACAAGACGACGCTCAAAAAAAATTTCTAGAAGATTTGCAAAAAGTTCTTGTAAAAATAATGACAGAGCTTGCAACAGACGCTGAAGATTTCCAAAAGCTTCTCGATAAAAATATTGAGCTTTTAACTGAATCAGATTTGCAGTTTTTAGAAACTCAAATAGAAAATATTGAAAAAAGCGGGGTTAAATTTGAAGGCTGGGTGCAAGTAAATGCCACACCCTATCATGCAGCCTTGTCTTTGGCAAGGGCACAATGCAGGCGTGCTGAAAGAGAAGTTGTTAAAATCAAAGAGTCCGACAAACTTTTCAGAGATTTGCCCTTGCACTACCTAAACCGACTCTCAGATTTACTTTGGTTAAAAAGTATAAAATAATATGATTAGATATTTTTACGGTTCAATTACATTTACAATTCTGGGCTTCATAGGTGCATACTTGTGGGCGCAAAGATTACCGGATGTTTCGCCATTTGCGGCGATATTTTCCGTATTTTTTCTCTCCATTCTTGAAGTTACGCTTTCTTTTGACAACGCCATTGTCAACGCACAAAAGCTCGAACACATGAGCGTTATCTGGCGCAAACGTTTTATGACATGGGGGATTTTGCTGGCGGTATTTGGCACTAGAATATTTTTCCCAGTTTTGTTTGTCGCACTGTTTTCTCATTATAGAATTTATGAAGTGGTGCTCATGGCTATCAACGATGTTGATAAATATGCGCATACCCTGCACGAAATTCACGCTCCGCTAATCACATTTGGCGGAACATTTATGATGATGCTTTTCCTATCTTACTTTATTTGCGCCAGCAAAGAAACGCATTCGCATTGGATAGGTTTTATAGAGCGTCCTTTGGCAAAACTCGGCAATCTGAAATTTCTACCAACACTCATGAGCTTTGCTGCGCTTGGATTAACCTGCATGGCGGTTAAAAATGATGATAAAATCCCCGTGCTCATTTCAGGCAGCGTTGGCATAATTTTATACATTCTGATAAATTGGGCGATTTCTTATGCGTCAAAACGTATGATGAAAAAAAGCGCAAATACTGGGGCTATTGCAAAGACGGGCTTCTTGGGTTTTATGTATCTTGAAATTATAGACGCATCATTTTCTTTGGACGGCGTATTAAGCGCCTTTGCGATCACGAAAGACATTGTGATAATGGCAATAGGTTTGGCAATAGGCGCAATGTTTGTGCGCTCTTTCACAATCTATATGGTTGAAAAAAAGACACTCAAACAGTTTGCGTACCTTGAAAGCGGTGCGCATTGGGCGATAGGTTCATTGGCAATCATAATGCTTTTCAGCGCATTTCATGAAGTGCCTGAAGTTGTAACAGGCACAATAGCATTGGTTATAATTGTAGCATCATTCACATCATCAATACTGAAAAACAAAAAGTCTTAAAACCTTGTTATGAAGGCTGCCTACCCCGTAGTTTTGCTTACAATATCAAACATATTCATGATGTTTGCGTGGTACGGACACCTTAAATTTAAAACCACTGCAATCTGGCTTGCCGTCTTGATAAGCTGGGGTCTTGCTTTTTTTGAATATTGTTTTCAGGTGCCCGCAAATAGGATGGGGCATTCATATTTTAACGTTGCAGAACTTAAAACAATGCAGGAAGCAATTACGCTTTTTGTGTTCATATTTTTTTCCATACTTTATCTTAAAGAGGAAATTAAATGGAATTATATGTTAGGCTTTGCCCTGATGATTTTGGCGGTCTTTGTAGTTTTTAAGAAGTGGTAGTTTTATGGCTTGAAAATGTTTTTTGGCGTATTACTTTCTGGTTTTAAAGAAAGTTTATATGATGAAGAAATTATTTTTTAGCGTTACATTTTTTGTTTTGCTTCTTTCGCAAATATTTTCGGCGGAGCTTAAAACTGAAAATATACCAAGCATACTCAAAGAGGCTCAATGGATATGGAACAGCAATCCTGACGGAGATTTAACAAATCTGTATGTCCAATTCAGAAAGTCTTTTGAAATTAAAGATGTGCTTGAAAATACAAAAGTTTATATTACAGCAGACCAAGCTTACAGGCTTTATGTAAACGGAAAATACGTGGCTTCAGGGCCTGCAAGGGGTTACCAAATATCTTGGCCCTATGATGAAATTAATGTCTCAAAATATTTGAAGGTCGGCAAAAACCTAATAGCCATACGTGCCTATACCCCAAACAGAAGTTCGTTTGGTTACCTGACGCAGGGTATGGCTGGGGTTTTATTTGCGGCAGACTTCGGCAATGGGGTAAAGATTGTTTCAAACTCATCTTGGAAATCTCGGCGGCAAGACGGTTGCAATAGAGACACAGTGCCTTTCTCACTTCAAATCACAGGCAATCAGGAAATGATAGATTTTAACATTGAAGATTCCAACTGGATGAATGAAAACTATGACGATTCCAAATGGTCTTCCTCATCATCAGGCAGAGTCTGGAACAGCATGCCCTACTACACTCTTGAGGCACGCGGCACGCCAATGATGGATGAGCAAACTTTATTGGGCGCAAAACTTATAGGCACATCCAACGGCAAATCTGAGGGGTCCCAAAAATTCATCAGAAATGTAAGCGCCCTATTAAAGTCGGAAAATTTGAAACACGCAAAAGTTGACGGAGATTCTTCAAGCGTTACCTTTAAACCCTCTAAAGATGGCGAATTTCAGAGCGCTGTTTTTGATTTTGGCAAGTTTATGGTTGGTATGCCAATCTTGGAAATAGAGGGCGCAAAAGGTGGAGAAATTGTAGATATACAATTCTCGGAATGGGTTGATGAAGATTTACAGCCTTCAATCATGACATTCACCCATAGTAGAATTTCTTTGGCGGGTAGAGTTATTTGCAAATCAGGCGCTTTAACTCACGAATTTTTTCACTTGATGGGTTTTAGATACGCACTTGTTAGAGTCCGCAATAATCCAGATTCTCAACTTACAGTAACGCCCAAAGTGCGTTGGGCGGCGTACCCTTTGGGCGGCGAAAACAATTTCTCAACAAGCAATGAATACGTTAACAAACTTTGGCAAGCCTGTCGGCACGGTCAAAGGATTTGCACTCTAGACGCCTATGTTGACACCCCCATGCGTGAGCAGGCAATGTGGTGGGGAGACGCAAGAGTACAATCTTGGAACACCTTCATGCTTGAAAATGACGCAAAAGTTTTGCGCAGAGGCATACGTATAATGACAGGACAACATACGCCAAGCGGGCTGCTTTACGGCCATGCACCTACAATGGCGCACACTTGTATTCTGCCTGATTTCAATCTTACTTGGATACTCACGCTTTGGGATTATTATTGGCAAACTGGCGATGTGGAGGCATATCTATCGCACAAAGATACCGTTGATATGATTCTAAAATATTTTGATTCTTTCACGAATCCCAATACCGGTCTCATAAATTTTGACGAAAGGTATTGGTTATTTTTAGATTGGACAAAAATTCAAAAAAACGGTCAGCCTACACTTTTAAGCATGTGGCTTTTGTACGCTTTGCAAAATCTTGAGAAGCTTGCGGATGCCGCAAATATGCCGCAAGAAAAGCAAGAGTACGCTTTACGGGCAGAAAAGATTCGTACGGCAATAATGAAAAATTGTCTAAATTCAGACGGAATATTTATAGATGGAATATTTCAAAACGGAAAATTAAACCCCAACACTTCAATACATGTTCAAGTGCTCGCTAGGTTGTGCAAGCTTGAATTTAATTTTGAAAAAGCAACACAAGATTTGATTTTGCCCTACCTTAACGGCGCACAAAAACCTGACGACCCTTCTGCATATTGGGTTGTATATCTTTTAGATTTGATGATTGACGAAGGCTATGCAGAGCCTTCTTACAATTATATAAAAACAAATTGGAAAGAAATGGCAGAGTACGGCTCTACATTTGAGAATTTTAATCCAAAAAAATTGGGCGTTACACATTCACACGCTTGGAGTGCGCATCCCTTGTTTTTACTGCCCAAAATTTTGCTCGGCGTAAAACAAACTGCGCCCGCTTGGAAGACTGTTTCAATAAAGCCAAACTACCTTGAAGATGAGGCAAGGGCGATATACCCTACACCGCAAGGTCAGCTTAAAGTCTCATATAAAAAGCACTCCGACGGCACGTTCAAACTTGATATTGAAAAGCCTGAGAATATGCAAATTACAAAATAATATATGCAAAAAGCGCAATCTTGATTAGATTGCGCTTTTTATTTACCCAACGGGGTTTTGCATATCTTTTCAATCACCGCCGGCAAAAGTTCATGTTCTGCAAAATGTATTTTTTCTTCAAGATTTTCAAAGGTATCTTCAGGCAGAATTTCCACAACTTTTTGCGCTATTATTTTGCCTCCATCTAAATCTTTGCTTACCCAATGAACGGTACAACCCGTAAATTTCACACCATAATCCCAAGCCTGTCTTATGGCGTCTTTGCCCTTAAAAGCAGGCAACAAACTAGGGTGCAGATTTATAATTTTTGAATTATATTCATTAATAATTTTGTCCGGGACAATTTTCATAAATCCAGCCAAAACTATAAAATCAGCTTCTAAAATTTGAAGGGCTTTTAAATATTCCTCAATGCATTCTTCCGTAAATTTTGCCCCATTAAAAATGCAATTTGGGACTATCGTCTTTACACCAAAGTTTTTTGCAATTTCAAGAACTTTGGCGGAACTATTATTACAGATAACGCCCGCAATCTCAGAATTTAAAAAGCGTCCCGCCTTCCAAGCTTCTAAAATTTTTTGCGTATTTGAACCGAGTCCACTGGCTAAAATTGCAATTTTCATGAGCTCATAATACAATTTATCCGCCCCAATGCAAGGCGGATAAAAATGTAAGATGTGTGCTAAATTTTAATTTTTTCCAAAAGCTCATTCAAGCGCTTTGCCATCTTGCGTGGGTTTTCATGCAGTCCTGCGGCAAGCAAAGCATTATCAAAAAGCTGGGCAAGCACAAGTTGAGCTAAGGCTTCATCTTGGTTGCGCAATGCGTTCAGATTCTTAATCAATTTAGCTTTAGCATTGATTTCAAAATTAACCTTAACATCAGGCAGCTTGTTTTCAGGGTTCATAAGCCGCATAATGTTGCGCATTGCCGGATCTAAATCATCGGAATTAAGAACCGCCGCAGGAGTGTCTCCCAAACGCTTGCTGACGCAAACTTCATTAATTCTTTCAAGATTCAAAGAAGTCTTAATCCAATCGCAAAGTGCTTTTGATTCATCATCGCTAAGAGCTTCACCCGCCAGCTCTGGAGCTTCAGGCAAAGTCGCGTTTGCGCTATCAACCGAAACAAATTTTTTGCCGTCAAATTCTCTCACGCTGTTTAACATTATAGAATCTATATGGTCGCAAAGATACAAAACTTCAACACCCCTGCTTTTGAAAGCTTCAACGTACGGTGCTTCTTCTATTGCCTCCCTGCTTGAGCCAATGGCGTAAAAAATATCTTTCTGAGACTCCGGCATTCTTGAAACATAGTCCGCCAAAGAGACCAGTTCATCTGTCTTGAAAGAGCTTGATTCAAAGCGCAAAAGCTTAATCAAATCCTCCTTAAATTCAAAATCTACAGTTGCGCCCTCTTTGATAAATAGACCGAAATTTTTTAAGAATTTTGAAAATTTCTCAGAATCTTTTTTAGATAAATCCAAGAGATGTTTCAGGAATCTTTTTACGACAATCTTCCCGATTTTTTTGACAAGCGCCGTATCCTGCATGCTCTCTCTTGAGATATTTAAAGGAATATCGGCGCTGTCGATAACGCCTTTAAGGAAGCGCATCCAATCTGGAAGCAAATCTTTGGGGGCTGCGTCTATCAAAATTTTCTTGCTGTACAAAGATACGGAGGACTTCATTTTCCCGAAACCCAAGCGCTCCTGATTGATGCTTGGCACATATAGCAACGCATTAAGAACAATGGGCACATCTGCGTTGAAATGCAGATAATCAAGCGGAGCTTCTACCGCATGATCATGAAATTTGAAGAATGCTTCATACTCCTCCGGTTTGACTTCAGATTTATTTTTGAGCCAAATTGCCTGCATTGTTTCAAGCTTTTCTTCCCCAAGATAAATTGGAAACTCAACAAAGTTGCTGTATTTATTGATAATGCCTTCAACCCTGAACTTCTGAGAAAATTCCGAAAATTCTTTTTTAAGATGTAAAGTTATCTTTGTGCCTCTTGCCTGACGTTCGGAAGGCTCGATAGTAAATTCGCTGTCGCCCGTGCAAGTCCATTTAAGAGCCTCTGAATTTGGGTCAAAAGAACGTGTTTCTACAACAACATTGTCGGCAACCATAAAGACGCTGTAAAAACCAACCCCAAACTGCCCTATCAATTCTTCATTCAGCTTTCCGCCTGAATCTTTAACCGCCTTCATGAACGCCTTTGAACCCGAATGGGCGATAGTGCCCAAGTTTTCCAGAAGTTCATCTTTGGTCATACCTATGCCAAAGTCTTCCACGCAGATTTGGTTTTGCGCCTCATCAACGCTAACGTTAATTCTAAGTTCGGCATCTTTGCCAAAGACGTCTTCATTTTTTAAAAGCTTATAGCGCAGCTTTTCAGAAGCATCTGAGGCGTTTGAGAGCAGTTCTCTTAAGAATATTTCTTTGTCGGTATAAAGTGAATGCACGACAATGTCGAGCACCTGTTTTACTTCAGCTTTGAATTCGTATTTCATAATTAGTGTTAGTTTAACAAAATGTAATCGTAAAAATCAAGAGGCAGTTAAATTAAATTTCTTTATTTTTTGTATCTATGATAATTGTTACCGGGCCGTCATTTATGAGAGAAACTTCCATCATTGCCCCAAAGACGCCTTTTGAAATGTCTTTACATAAAATTTCTGAAAGTTTGGATGAAAATTTCAAGTATAAATCTTTGGAAAATTCCGCAGGCGCACTGCGGTTAAATGAAGGTCTCGAGCCCTTTTTTACATTTCCAAATAAAGTAAATTGACTTACCAAAAGTATGTCTTTTTTAAGTTCAGATAAAGAAAGATTCATTTTTCCAAAATCGTCTTCAAAAATGCGTAAAGAACAAATTTTTGCCGCCAGCCAATCTATGTCTTCTTGTGTATCTGAAGCCTCTATCGCCAAAAGCACCAAAAGCCCTTCCTCAATTTGTCCGCTTATATAATTTGGATTTGCATCCGTAATTTTTACGGATGCCGACTTTACTCTTTGAATTACAGCCCTCATTTTTCCTTCAAGATAATACAGCACTTGCAGATATAACCATTGCACTCACAAAACGTATCCATACTATATCAAGCCAACTTCCACTGAAAATGTTTGAGATTGCCCCGCCTCAACCCAAGAGACTTGCTTTAAATTTGCCGCAGAACCAGCCGGCGCAATCCAAGGTTCAACACAGAAGAATTTGCTGTCATCTTTTTCAGTCCAAGTAACAACACTTGTCCATTCCGAAGGTTTGGGAGACGTGCCGATTCTTATGAATATGTTTTCTTCCCCATTTTTTAGACCAAAAGAGATTTTGTTAGACTTAAGTTTGCAATGTATTCTGTTGATAATTTCAGATTCCGCAAAATCCGGATTAGAAATTATGTCGGCGGGTATAAGCTCCATAGTTGGGGAAATTTTAAATTGTTTTTTAGATTCCAAATTCAAAACATAATCTTTGCGTACTGTACCGTCTTTCCACGGCAAATTGAAGTAGAAATGATGCCCGGCGCCCCACGGAATTTTTACTGAATCTTTATTATTTAAAGTCATATCGCAAATCATAGAAAGCTCTGAAAATTTGTAAGAGACTAAAAATTCGCAATCATAAGGATAGGCGTTTTTAAAATCTTGCGTTTGAATTAAGCGTGCGGAAAAGCCAGTGGAATCAATATTTAGCAGCTCAAACTCCCCGTCTCTGGCGTAACCATGTTTTTGCAATTTGCGCAAAACACCATCCGGAGATTTCCACATCTCTTTTTGACCTCCATAAAAATTTGTGCCTGCAAATGGAAATAAAATCGGGTTACCGCCCCTAACCTCTCCAAAAGAGACATCCTGTGGCGTAGCGCTTGGCCAATAAATCACATTCCTAGATTCGCCCGCCAAATTTAAAGACCATTTCATGAGGCGTGCGCCCTTTTTGACATCTACCAAATATGTGGAAGCACCTGTCTTCCATTCAAAAATTTTTGCGCCTTCAAAGTCTATTTGATTCATAAACTTTACAATGCTATTTGTTAAATTTTTGGCAATAATTTTAAATAAATTCTTGTAATTGCTATGATTAAATTGAATATAAATTTTTATGACAATTATTGAAGCGTTTTTTTTGGGACTTGCGCTTGCCATGGATAGTTTTGCCGTAGCGCTCTGTTTTGCTTCATCCAGACCTCTTACGGCAAAAAATTCTTTTTCTATAGCATTTACTTTTGGTACGTTTCAGGCGCTCATGCCTATTTTGGGGTTTTATTTAAGCTCTTTTGCGTTTGAGTATATTAAAGACTTCGACCATTGGATAGCCTTTTTAATTCTATTTTTTCTGGGTTTAAAGATGATTAAAAATTCGTTAACTTCTGACGAAACCTGCCCAGCCGTCAACCGATATTCAGACCCTTCAAATATTTTAATTTTACTTTCATTGGGGCTTGCCACAAGCATAGACGCCCTAGCGGTGGGCGTCAGCATTGCCTGCCTTGAAGATTCAATTTATTTGCCAGCTATCACAATAGGCGTAACCACATTTGCATTGTCGCTTGTAGCGTGCCTCATGGGCGCAAAAATTGAGAAGTTTTTTAAGGGCAAGGCAGAATTTTTTGGCGGTATAATTTTAATCGCCATAGCCTGCAAAATTCTGCTTGAAGGCCTTGAAATTATTTGATGAGGCCAAGCGCCGTATCTGCAATTTTTTCAGGCGTATTATCAGAATCGTCTATGTTGATATGAAGTTTTGGCGCATCATACAACATCGCATATTCCTCAATATTTTTTGTGTTTGAGATTGAAACTGTTGGCACCCCCAAAGCGTTTGCCAAATGCGTAACATTGGCATTCACACTGATTATCAAAGCTGCACCCAAAAGCGTCTTTACCAAGTCGGATTCCGAAAATTTTGTGTATATTTCAAAATTAAAAATTTGAAATTCCAAATCTGAATTTCTTGCCCGCATAACCTTTAAAACTTCTTCACATTTTGAGGCGTCAAAAAACTTTTCATCGGCACAGTTTCCGCAAAAAAACATCACTTTATTTGTAGGTGAAACTTTGAATGGCGTAATTGCGCTTAAATCCAAATCACCTTTAAGGGCGTGCGAACGCATAAGCGCCTCATACAAATTTGTATAATGACCAGTAGCATTTTTTGCCACAAATTTTGTTGTAAAAAGAGCCTTTGAACCTATGCCAAAACGCCTTAAAGCGTCTATACTAAATGCTTCTTTGTCATGTTGTGAATCTTGAGTGAATATAAGATGAAAGTCTTGAAAACTGCGGTTAAGCTTTAAGATTTCCGACTGTCTTTCAGATTTTTTCTCAATAGCGGGCAATGCAATCACCTTATCGGCAATATTTAAAATTTTCATGTATTCAGCAACAGAACTCTCGCAAAGCAGCGTTACAAAAGCGTCCGGACGAGACACCCGCAGCGTGCGTATCAAAGGTAAGAGCAAGATACATTTGTAAAGCTCATCGGGCATTGTTATTATTCCACGGAATTTGCGTGGCATCTGAGAATAGCCCTTTGCCTGACAAAATTTATCAATGAGACTATGCTTTTGCGGCAAGGAAAAGAGCCTGCCCGGATATTGCGTACCCGCCCAGCGCTTGTGCGCCCAAAGCCAGTCTTTGCAAGTGTCGGGATTGCTTTTAATCAAATTTTCAAGCCATAAATTTGTTGCCAAAGTAATATCATCAGCTTCAGTAAATTCGAGCTTTTCGCCGATAATTTCCGCCTGCCAAAAAGACTTTCTTTTGGCGTAAAACGCATAGCAATCCGCCTTGAATTTTTCCACCATTACGCCTGGCAATTCCGTAGAAGTACATGGCATATCGAAAAACATCGTAAGAATCTCACTGCTCCTGGTATTTTGGTCAAACATTATCGCCACGGCAGATTTGTTGCGCAAATAATTGAACGCCTGATGCAGACCCTCTTTGCGGGAAAGTAACTCTATATTATATTTTTCACGCGTTTTACGCACCCAATTTTCAAGACCTCTGCTGCCGAAAGGCCTGTAAAAAACACCGCATCTTGGGGTAACACCGTCATGCAAAAGCGGAAACATAACCACAGATTCCATCAAGCAAAAATGCGCTCCCGCCAATACTGTGGGCTTTGGATTATCAAAAAAATTCTTAAGATAACCCAAAGATTTGTCGGAAATTTTAATTGTTTTGCGTATGCGTTTTTTTGAAAAATATGCGCTTGCTAAAACAAAAAGCCCAAGCTCTATCATTCTTGCCAAAGATTTCTGCGCTGTTGCCTTGACCTCAGGGTATGGCATATTTTCAAAACAATGATGAATATTGCTAAACAAAACTCTTTTGCGTTTATTTGGCACATTTACCATCACAAATGCGACACTCAGGCAAAAAAACCTGAGCAACCCCGTTGGTATAATGGCAAAAAACCTGCCTAAAATTGGAAGCAATATCTGCATGAAAGCTTAATTATCCGATTTAAGAAAAATCTTTCAGCAAGCCGGAAAGATACGGCACAAGTTGTTTTTTACGGCTGACAATCCCAGGCAACTCATAAAAATTTCTGTCGGAATCTTTGTTGTAGGTGATTTTTGAAATAAACTCCTCATTGCCGCAAATTATCAAAAGAGAGTCTTGCGAAACCACGTTTGTTACCAGCAAGGCGGAGAAGATAAAGTTTTTTGAAGCTCTATAACTTTCCAACGCAGCAGAGACTTCTGAAAGTTTTGAGTAAATGTTGTTAAAGCCCAATTCCTCAATTTGCGATATTGAATAAGCGTATGAAGAATCTTCATAATGTTTGCAGTCGGAAAGTATTGTCTTTTCCGCAGACTGAGAGAGCAATACGGAATTTGAACTGAAAAAATACTCCGCCAAAGAATCCGGACTCTCGCCATAAATTTTTGAAAGCCGAGAGATTTCCTCCGCATCTTCAAGCGTTGAAGTTGGGCTTTTAAGATTGAGAGTATCGCAAATTATGCCGCCCAGCAAAATGCCCGATATCTGCTTATCCGGAACAATGTTTGCTTTGGCAAAAAACTGGCTTATTATTGTGCAAGTTGACCCCACAGGCTTGTTCATAAACAAAATAGGATTGCTGGTGATTGTTGCACCTACCCTGTGGTGGTCTATAATTTCAAGAATTTCCGCCTCCTCAGCGCCGACTACCGCCTGAGAAAGTTCATTATGATCAACCAAAACAAGCTTGGGCTTTGGGATATCCAACAAATCTGTATTTGTAAACAAACCTTCCACCTTGCCTTTTTCGTCGCAGACAAAAATCAATTTTCCATAAAAGTCTCTAATCCGAGATGAAATTCTGGAAAGCAGATAATCTTTTTTGACAATAGCAAAATCTTTGCGCACAAGCGGCAAAGCCCTTGTTGCCATACGTACAAGCAAAGACGCCGTTGCGGAATCATGCGGGCAGGATATTATGCTTACGCCGTTTGCCTTAGCCATTTCCATCACGGAAGAATCAATCTTGTAGCCACCCGTAACAATTATGCCCCTTACCTTCATTTGTATGGCTTTGATTTGTATATCAAACCTGTCGCCAACGACTATCAAGTTTTGTTCCGGCCTGAGCTTTTCTTTTTCTATAAACGACCCGAACGAATTGACCTCCATAGCGCCCACACGCACAAACATATCTTCCATTTCATCCAATCTGAAAGCCAAATGAACTTCTGCGTTAAGAGTGTTTATCACATCCTGCAATGTCGCCCTAACTTGACGCACCTGACGCACCTCGCTTGGTCTGGGTATAAAAAATTCGCCCAAATCAAAAACTGAAAGTTCACCCAAAAGTTTTCCGTCGGAATCAAGCATTGGTATGGCGCGCAGGTCATACCTGTCTATGATATCCATTGCAGCATAGCAAGATACGTCTTTTTTGACGCTCAAAAAATCTGTCTTCATTACATTTTGGGCACGCAAGCGCACATCGCCCACATACTCCGGCAAAGATGCGCCGAACTTTTCAAGAACCTTATCTATCCTAGCGTTTGAATTTCCACACCTAGCCGCCACGTAATTGTCTTGACCTATAGCCTTCTTGAAAGCCGCATAACCCATCGCCGAACATATTGAGTCGGCATCAGGGTTCTTGTGCCCTAAAATGTAAACCTTACTTTTCATTGTCCTTTATCTAAACGCATCTTAATAAAAATTTCAAACATTTTTCTTTTAATCAACATCAGAATTAATATTCTGAATGACATTATGAGGAATAAAATAACGTTTAAATGCTTCCCAATATTTTCAACAATTTTCTTTGCTATAAACACAGTCATAGCCGACGATTTTTATAAGTACACAAATTATGACCCAGATTTGCCTGAAAATAAACCTATTGTGGATGATTTCATATCCCCAAGCGGCTTTGCTCGTCCTCAAGCTTGGTGGCATTGGCTCAACGGCAACGTCAGTAAAGAAGGCATACAAAAGGACATTAAAGCCGCCGCAGACAACGGTCTTGGGCTGCTCAGAATTTTTCATATAAACAGCCCTATAAACGGGAAGGTAAAATTCAACAGCCCGGAATGGTTTGAGCATTTTAAATACGCCACAGAAACCTGTAAGGAAAACGGTCTGGAAATTGGCATACACAACTGCGACGGCTGGTCTGAAGCGGGCGGGCCGTGGATTACTCCGGAGCAATCCATGAAGGAACTTGTTTGGACAAACACTTTTGCACAAGGCAACGGCGCTGAACAAACAATAACTCTTGATAAACCTAAAGCCAACAGCCAATACCCCGATTATTGCGTGGATATTGCGGTTGTAGCGTATCCCACAAAACGCCCCAAAGACCTTGCAATGCACTCTGAGGGCGCAATCAAGAGGGTTTTTTCCGCAACGCCCTACACAAAATTCAAAGAGTCCGATTTAAAGCTCCTCTTTGATGGCAAGCGCAACGCCTTTGTAACATTTGAGCACGAACCCAAAAAGCTAAACCAATACACGGGGTTTGCGGTAGAATTTGAGAAGCCTTTTGAAGCAGAGGGTGTATTTACAGAATTTAACTGGCACTATGAATTGCCTGTGAATGTATTTTTAGAAGCCTCAAACGACGGCGAAAATTGGAAAAAAATTTGCGAGCTACAATTCAAACAAGCCGATGTAAAAGCAAGCTTCCCCAAACATAAGGCAAAATTTTGGAGGCTTGTACGCTATATGAGCAAATACCCCAGCGAACGTGTCAACAGAGGCATTGTAAAAGAACATCAAATGCCCGTGAGCGAGTTTGAATTGTTAACCGCCGGCGAACTTTCCAAATCTGCAAGTGCAGTGCAAAACTTGGCGGCAAAATCAGGCATGGATGGTGCAAGCGGTAGCGCTGTCGAAACAGATTACAGTATAGATAAGCGTCTGATAATAAATTTTGATGATGTAAAAATTTTGTCGGACAAAATGTCGGAGGACGGCAAACTGACTTGGCTTGTGCCTGAAGGCAAATGGACAATTATGAGAATTGCCTACCGTACCACTGCAAAAGTCGTCCACCCCGCTTCCGCCGAAGGCAGGGGGTTGGAGGTTGACAAGTTTGAACCAAAATTTGTCGAACATCATTTTAATTCTTACGACAAAAAAATGATTGACGCCGTGGGCAACATGGCGGGAAAAGCTTTCACCGTCATAGAGACAGATTCTTGGGAAGCAGGACACCAAAATTGGACACAAAATTTTGAAACCTACTTTAAAGACATAAATGGTTACGATATTTTGCCTTGGATGCCCGTCTTTGCGGGCGAATGCATCACGGATGTTAAAACTACGGAAAATTTCTTGAGAGATTTACGCAACACTTTTTCAAGTTTGATTGAAAAAAACTTCTACGGCAAAATGGCTGAAATGGCGCACGCAAGCGGTCTTAAATATGAGACCGAGGGTGCTGGCGGTGTCTATCTGCGCAATAATATGGGCTCGTTCCGTCAGGCAGATTTACCCATGACAGAAGTCTGGCAAGACCCCAGAGAAAAGGGTGTTGTCGCAGATATGCGAAAGATGAAAATCACCGAAGTTTTCAGTACCGCAAATTTCTACGGGAAAAAATATGTAACCTGTGAAGCGTTAACAAGCCGCAAAGGCAACTGGGCGGAAACTCCGTGGATTATGAAAGGCACTTTGGACACACTGCTTATGGCGGGCACAAACGTTGCCGTATTCCACTCTTTCACACATCAGCCGGACGAAACCTACCCAGGCTGGCAGATGGATCCTTGGGGAATATCTCAAAACAGAAAGAGTGTCTGGTGGACTCTTGCAAAAGATTGGTTCACATACATAGGCAGGCTGCAATATATGCTTCAACAGGGCAAGTATCACGCAGAAATTCTCTATTTTTATAGCGACACCACACCCAGTGAATCGGCTACACTCAATCTCAAAAATAATGCGTACGGATATGACGTAATAGACGGAGACGGCGTCAGAAACTTCTTGAAGATTGAAGACGGAAAGCTGGTTAGCCCAGGAAAAATGCGCTACAAACTCATGATAATATCTGAAAAAACGGTGCTTACCCTTGAGTCTTTACGTACAATATATAACTTGCTTATGAACGGCGCAACAATTTCTGCGCTTTCAAAACCCGCCTTCGCCCCCTCTTTGCGAGGCGGAGAAGTTGCACAAAAGGAATGGCAAAAACTCGCCGACGAGATTTTTGCCGACGGCTCTAGAAGCATCAGAAACATAGGCAAAGGAAAACTGCTCTTAGGTTATCAACCCGATGAAGCTGTAGAAATTGTGAATATAAAGCCCGAATTTATTTGCGATATTGGCGATTCAGATTACTCAAAAATCTGCTTCATGCACAGAGAATTTGCCGACGGTACACAATGGTTTTGGGTCGCAAATACTGACGCCCAAAATAGCAAGTCTGGCACTATGAGTTTCGGGGTATCTGATAAAGACGTATCAATATGGCATCCAGAAACAGGCAGAATAGAAAAAGCCTACTGCTATAAAGATGACGGCACTTATACAACCCTGCCCCTAAATCTGAAAAAGCTTGAGGGCGTATTTGTGGTTTTTGAGGGGAAGAAAAATAAAAATGTCGCAGAAAAAATCTCCCTTAATTCAAAGGAAATTTTCCCTAACATTAAAAAGAATGAGGAGCTTGATAACACTACTGTTTCAAAAGATTTCACAATTTTGATTACTCTTTCTCCAACCATTAATAGAAAATTGAGCGAGTCAAAACTTGAAAAAATCTTACCTAGCAGTGATGAAAACTTCATTTTAAAACCCGAACAAATGCACGAAAAAATGAAGGATATGTCTCGGGCTTGCGCAGGTTTAAGTGTTGGCAAAAACTCAATAGCAGTTTGGGAACACGGCTCAAGTTATTTTAATACAGCCCTTACTTACGACGGCGAAATTTCAGATAATTCCAGAATAGCCGTTGTCTATAAAAATAACATCGCATCAATTTATCTAAACGGAAAATTGGTTGCAGAAAATACAAATTCTTCAAAACGTACAATGCACCCAATGGCTCATTGCAACAAATCTTTTGTTGGCAAATATGACGATTTTAAAATCGTCAAATACGCAATGAATCAAAGTGAAATTTCCGCCGATGCTGCCGAGAAAAAAGCTATCAACTTAAAAGATTTAACACCGCCGAACATCAGTATAAGCGACTCTGGCGTTATTACGGCGGAATTTTTTGAAGCCGGCATTTTGGAAATTGAAAAGTCAAACTCTCTTTCAGTCCGCCTTGAAGCGTCTCAAGTAAAAAGCCCTCTTGAAATTAAAGGACCATTTATGGTCAAATTTGACGAAAAGTGGGGCGCCCCAACAGAAGAACAAACGTTCGACACCCTCACCTCTTGGACAAATTCTAAAATTGACGGAATAAAGCATTACTCTGGTTTGGCGACATACAAAAAATCTCTACGATTGTCAGATTCTGACCTGCCTAGGGATGCAAAAATCTATCTTGCAATAGATAATGTTTGTGAGGTTGCCCAACTCAAAATCAACGGCAATTTGGTTGGTACAATGTGGAGGCCGCCTTACGTCCTTGAAGTAACAAAATTCTTGAATGCAGGTAATAATGAAATTGAAATTGTAGTCGGAAATACTTGGGTAAACAGGTGTCTTTATGATGCAACATTGCCGCAAGAAAATCGCCTAACTTGGGCAAACTCCATGCAAACGCACTATCCAGATCCAAAGAGCGAAGCCTATAAGGGCTACTTTCCGTGGAAGGATGGCCCGCTTGATTCCGGCATTATCGGAAACATGAAACTGATATATTCCAAAATCGTTTCAGAATAATTCTAACCTAAAAAACTATGAATAAAAAAATTATATTTATCCTGAATTTTCTAGTAATTTCAGGGGCTGTTTTTGCGAGCACCAGAGACTACTTTGATTCTAAAAAAATCCAAAACTACTATGACACCCAACAGCCCCAAACCGCCGAATATTACAACGATTTGCTTAAGGGCAAATCTATTTTAGACCTAAGTTTTGATGAGTGGTTTTATGGGCCCAACGCCTTTGCGGACGCCTATTACTGGCGCTCTAAGGCTGATGAACACGGCATAATACCAAAGCTTTCTTACATCGGGAATTTTGCTGGCAACCCAAGCGGCGGTATGACAAGGGGTGTCAGCAATACAAGCTCTTTAGGCTTAGATTTGGGTATTCAGCTAGATAAATTGTTTAATGAAGCCGCACTTTCAAGTTGGAGCATTGGCAACTCTTGGTCTTACAGATGGGGCGAAAGCCTTACGGAAAGGCGCATTGGAAATGTCTTTAACGTTCAGCAAGATTACGGTTCTCAGACGCTCATGTTAAATTCAATATTTGCACAATACAAAAGCAAAATCTTTGATGAATACACTTTGCTTTTTAAAATAGGAAGGTTTGCGGCGGGTGAAAATTTTATCACAAAACCAATATACTGGATGTATATGAACAACGCTTTTGACGGCACACCCGTTGGCATATTCAAACAGTTAGAATGGTCTTCATACCCAAGCGGCACTTGGGCTATGTTTATGCAGATTGTAAACGAAGACGGCATCTATGCAAAAACTGGCGTTTATGAAATACTCTCAAAGGAACAGAATTCCAACAAAAACCACGGCATGGAATTTGGCTTCACAAACGGCCTTGGAGTAAACGTCAATTTTGAAATTGGCTGGGACATCAATCATGACGATAGCGGCGAATCTCCAGGCAACATTTCGGCGGGCTTGGCGGCAGATTGGTATAACGCAAAACACAACGATAATCCCAATGACTACTCTTACTTCAACTACACGATTTACGCTCAGGCAGATTATATGATTTTGAACTTGGGCTCAGACAACCATCCAGAAACGCCCTACTATATCCAGCGTGCAAAAAACCAGAAATACAGAGACATTAAGGGGATTGTACTTTGGGGCGTTATGCAATTTAATCCCAATGAAAATTTGGCATACATGCCGCTTTTTCTCAACGGGGGTTTGTTGTTTAACGGCCTAGTTCCGCACAGAAAAGACGACGTTGTTGTGCTGGGCGCAGCCTATGGCAAATTTTCAGAGAAACTCACCACCAGCGAGCGCGGCTCTTATGAAATAGCGCTGGAAGCAAACTACAAACTGCAAATAAACCGATTCATGTTTTTGCAGCCCAACTTGCAGTACATACTGAATGTAAAAGGCGGACAATACCCAGATGCCATTGTGCTAGGTATGCAATACGGTATTAACTTTTAAACCTGCGTATTGAATCTGTTATGTAAGAAACTTCGTCGTCTGTAAGCTCTGGGAACATCGGCAGGCGCAGGAGTCTATTATATAAAGATTCCGCAACGGGCAAGCTCGGCATTTTGCCGCCGTTTAATCTTATGCCCATTGGCGACATATGAAGCGGCGCATAATGCGATGCCGTTGAAATGCCGTCATTTTTCAGATGTAAAGCCAATTTTTTTGCGGTATTGGCATCTTTCAAAATCATATAAAATATGTGGGCGTTTGTTGTGCAATCGGAAGGCAACACACCTAGCGTAAAAAGCCCGTCAGATTCAAATTCTTTAAGCGCCAAATTATATTTGTCATAAATTGCGACACGCTTTTTTGTGATTAGTTTTGCGTCTTCCAACTGGGCAAGCAAAAAGGCTGCGGCAATTTCACTGGCAACAAAACTGCCGCCAATATCAACCCATGTATATTTATCTACAACGCCGTTTACAAACTGCCTGCGGTTGGTGCCTTTTTCACGCACTATATACGCCCTGTCTTCAAACTTTTTGTTGTTGACGATAATTGCGCCGCCTTCGCCGCAAGTGATATTTTTTGTGCCGTGAAAACTGTAACTGGCAAAGTCTCCAAAAGTGCCAAGTTCTTTGCCTTTGTAAGTTGCGCAAAGGGCTTGGGCGGCGTCTTCAACAAGAATTAAATTGTATTTCTTGGCTATATCCAAAATTGCATCCATCTGGCAAGCTATGCCCGCATAGTGCATTACCACCAAAGCTTTTGTTTTGGGAGTGATAAGCGCTTCAATTTTCGTCTCATCAATATTCATTGTGTCTTTGCGGCAATCGCACCAGACTATCTTAGCGCCCCTCAAAGCAAATGCACTTGCGCTTGAAACAAATGTATAGGTTGGCACTATTACTTCGTCGCCCGCTTCAATATCGGCTAACAAAGCGGAAAGCTCCAAGCCAGATGTGCATGAGCTTACCAAAAGCGCAAGATTTGCCCCCGTCAACTCCCTAATTTTTTCATGACATTTTTCAGAGAATTTGCCGTCTCCTTGCAGATAGTTTGAAGCCATTGCAGAAGATACATATTCAAGCTCTTTGCCTGTAAAATAGTTTTTGTTAAAGGGAATATTCATCATGAACTACATTTCAAGTTCGTAGTCTTTATTCAGCAGATGATAGTCTAGAGTAAGCTTTAAAGCCTGGCGCAAAGACGTTGTAGGCGACCAACCCAAGACATCCTTAGCCTGCTTGACAGACGGCACACGCCTTGAGACATCCTGATAACCTTCGCCATAATAGTCTTTGCTTGAAACATATTCAATCTTTGCAGACTTTGCAAAGTGAGCGTATTCAGGATACTCTGCGATAAGTTCAATCAGCATATCGGCAAGTTGTTTTATTGAAAATTCCATATCAGGGTTGCCTATGTTGAAAATCTTACCACTGGCACAGGAATCCTTATTTTCAATAATTTTCAAGATACAATCAATGGCGTCGGCAATAAATGTAAATGAACGCTTCTGCGCCCCGCCATCGACAATTTTTATAGGCTTAGAATTTATAATATTGTGTATAAATTGAGTAAGAACCCTTGAAGAACCCTCTTTGAAATTTTTAATGTCGTCCAACTTTGGACCGATAAAATTAAAAGGTCTTATCAGGGTAAAATCTAAACCTTCATGTGCGCCGTGCGCCCAAATCAGACGATCTAGCAGTTGCTTGATTGTTGAATATATCCAACGCTCCTTAGGTATTGGGCCCAAAACCAAACTTGAATTATACTCATCAAATTCTTCATCGGGGCACATTCCGTACACTTCAGAAGTTGAGGGGAATATAACCCTCTTTTTATATTTTGAACAAAGTTTTATTATCGCCACGTTTGATTCATAATCCAAATCATAAACCTTGAGCGGAGATTTCACATACGAAAGCGGGGTTGCTATTGCAATCAAGGGCAAGATAATGTCGCATTTTGAGATATGCTCCTCAATCCATGCCGTATCTTTTGTGATGTCTCCCTTATAGAAGTGGAAGCGTTTTTCGCCCAAACAATGCTGAATTTTTGTGTCGGAAATATCGAAAGCATAAACTTCATGCTCCGTCTTTTTTAAGATACCCCAAGACAGGGACGAACCTATAAAACCGTTTGCGCCTAAAATCAAAATTTTCTTTGCCATATTAGCGCCTGATTCAGACAAAACTTTCATTTGCCCGCAAGATTTTATTTTCTAACGCACAAAATAGTTTTTATGCAACTGCCAACCCGCCCGCAAGCGAGTGTCTGCGGATTTTTTTACAAAATCGCAAATAGCCGCCAAAAGTTTTTTATCTTGATGTCTAGACCACTCAGGATGCAGCCATATTGCTTTTGCGTTTTTTGCATAATCAAAAAACTTGGCATACTTTTCAAACTCGGTAGGCTCTGAAAGTATGATTTTCAGCTCATCCGCACGTTCCAAGGTTTGCATGAGAGGCTCTTGAAAAAGTTTTGGACTCAGCGCCACCCAGTCTAAAAGCTGAAAAAGTTCTTCCTGAACTTCAATAACGCCCGATGTTTCAAGATTAACCTCAACACCGGCATTTTTAAAAGCTTTAACAAGCGCCAACAAGTTGTGCATGCAAGGCTCCCCGCCTGTTATTATGGCAAGATTTGCGTTAAAAGATTTTGCATCCTCCAAAATTTCTTCGACAGACATTTTTCTTGTTGGAGGATTTTGCCAAGAGAGTTTTGTATCGCACCAGTCGCACTTTACAGGGCAGCCCCAAAGGCGCACAAAATACGCCGACCTGCCCTGAAACAGACCCTCGCCCTGTATGGAGTAAAACGTCTCGACGATAGGATAGAGCATATTACTTTTCTATAAAATATTTTGCGCAATTTTTTTTATCTTCCGCAACTTCAACGCTGTAAAGCCAAACCCTGCCGTTTGTACGCTCATCTATAATTTTACCGAGCACATCAAACAGATGCCTTGCCAAGCCCTCGCAAGAACAAGAGTCTAAAAAATACGCCTTCCATGCCTGCGGTGCGGAAGCAATTATCTGACTAGCCAAAGGGTCTTGATTTGAAAACAAACACGCATGGTCTAAATTATTATTTATCCACTCTTTCACAAAACCCAGCTTGCCAAAATCTACAACAAAGCCGTTTTCATCAGGCGTATGACAGGCAAATGTAAGAGAAATATCCCAGTTGTGTCCGTGGATAAAAGCACAGTGCCCGTCGTGCAAATGCTGCCTATGTGCAAATGGAATATCGTGATAAATTTTTGTGCAAGTAATCATAAACACAACCTTTCAAAAAAGTTTTCATAGCATTTTGAAGCCTTTGAAATCATGTCCAAAGACATACCCTCGTTGGGTGCGTGCAGATTGTCTTCAGGGGTAAAAAGCCCCAGCATGACGCAGTCTAGACCTGTCAGCAAATTCATCATACCAATAAGCGGTATGCTGCCGCCCTCTCTCAAATATATAGGCGGTGAGCCAAAATTTTCATTGACGGAATTTTCCATAGCCAAAAATGCCTTCTGCAAAACTTCCTGCTTGCGTGTATTGGCGGAAAAATTTGGCAGTTTGTGAGGAGGCAATACGGCGTATGCGTTACTGCCCGAGCTAGAGCCCGCAAAAGACACTTTAACACCCTTGGGCGTGCGTTTCAAAATTTCATTTTTAACCAAAGAAAGTATGCGGTCTTTGTCCTGACCGACAACCAGTCTGCAAGAAATTTTGCAAAAACATTCCGAAGCAATTACGCTTTTACTGTCTTCACCCTGATAGCCGCCGCCTATGCCCGTAAATTCAAGAGTAGGCATAAGTCTGGTTGCCTCAAGCGCCGTTACGCCTTTTTGGTTATATAATTCTTCAAGAGCCAAAAACTTTTTTATAGCATTTTCATCAAAGGAATTTTTTTTGATTTCCGCCCTCTCCCAATCTTGGATTGGGCTTATGCCGTCATAAAAACCGTCTATATTAACAAGCCCGTCAGCATTGTGTAAAGATGCGCAAAGTTCCGCCATAGCCTGAATCGGATTATACACCGCCCCTCCAAATACGCCCGAGTGCAAATCCGTATTTGGACCTTTGAATTTAACATCAAAAGTTATATTGCCTCTCAAGCCCGTGGTGATAACCATTTGCTCTGTCGAAGGGCTGGAAGTGTCGCTCAAAACTATTACATCGTAAGATGAAAGTTCGTCTTTATGTTCAGATAAAAACGCCTCCATGCTGGGGCTTGAAACTTCTTCTTCACCTTCTATCAACAAGGCGATATCTAAAGGTGCGTCTGGGTTTTTAGATAAAAAATTCATTAGCCCTGCCAATATGCAAGTGAATGGACCTTTGTTGTCTGCAGCGCCCCTGCCCCATATTTTACCGTCTTTTACGACTGGCTCAAAAGGCGGCGTAAGCCACTTTTCAAGCGGGTCAACGGGCTGCACGTCGTAATGGCCATAACACAATATTCTTACTTTTTTTTCAGCCTTTGAACTGCGCTTTGCATAAATTATAGGATGCAAATTTGTCTTTACAAGTTCAGTATCAAAACCCAAACCAGCAAGCTTGCCCGCCAGAAAACTTGCGCATTCTGCAACGTCGCCAGCTCTTGAAGATTCCGCAGAAACGCTGGGAATCTTGATTAAATCTGATATAAATTTTATGGTATCAAAGCTCATTTTAGCAAATAAAAATCTATTGTTAGCAGCAATATAATCTGCGATATTGTATAGAAAGATATGATTATCAAACTTTCATTCCAAGTTTTTGCAGACTCAAACTTTATAGTAATATAAAATATCGAAATTATTAAAATATTTATTAGCCCAACGTACGATTCCGAAACTTCAAAGTAAATTACAAAACCGTAAGGCATCAGCCAAAGTATAGAGCCAAAAAGCAAACCCAAAGATAAAGACCTGTAAAGCCCAAAGCGTTTCTTTGCCGCAAACGAGGCAAAAAATAAAGCCAACGCCCCAACGTAAGACGCAAAAAACGCACACCCGACAAGCCCTGCGAACTTAAGATGTGCGTAAAAGGGAAGCCAATCCCAAAAGCTCATAAACTATTACTTCAAAGCCCTATGAGCCTTGGCTATAGCATTGAATATCTGCTGACTTTTCATCAGGTCGCCATCGCCATATTCTATAGCAATGCGCACTTCATCAGCCTTCATCTTTTTGAGTGTTACGACAATTTTCAAGTCCAACTCTGCACGGGCGAAAACAATCCAACCGTCGTCGCTTGGAGTCTGGCCTGTGCGATAGTAGCCCAAATCACGCTCAAGGGCTATATTTGTTGCCTTGAAAATGCTATTCAAATCTCCGCTTAATTTGCCGTCAAAAGTGCCTGTCATATTGTCGTAAGAGGCAACAGGATGACCTGCGGCATCTACGCCCACATGTGTTGTGCAAGCAGAAATTAACGCTATAAGTGGCAATAAGGAAAAAACTAATATCTTTTTCATAATCTGCCCACTATTATAAATTCTTTAAAATTTGCAACATTTTTTAGAGGGCAGAAAATTTCACCCCACAAAATATTTAATTTTATTTGACAAGAATTTTTCTCTTTTTACTTTTGTGCGCTTATGAATTGGCAAAGATTTCAAAAGTATTTTCTAGACATAAAACAGCTCGGCTTCAGTTTGGACGTAAGCCGCGTTTCCTTTGATACGGCATTCCTAAATTCCATGGAAGCGAAGGTAAGAAAGGCTATCAAAGATATGCTCCTTATAGAAAAAGGCGCAATTTGGAATATTGACGAAAAAAGAATGGTGGGTCATTATTGGCTACGCAGTCCTGAAAAGTCGCCCGTTGACAGCATTAAAGAGGACATCGTAAATACCAACATCAAAATTAAGGATTTTGCAAAAAAGATTCATTCCGGCGAAATCAAAGGTTCTGCGGGTAAATTTGAAAATGTGCTTTGCATAGGCATAGGCGGCTCGGCGCTGGGCCCGCAATTTGTGGGGGAAGCCCTCTCCCAGCCAAATTCAGACAAGATGAAAATTTATTTCTTGGACAATACAGACCCTGACGGTTTTGATTTGGTCTTTGAAAAAATCGGCGCAAACTTGGGCAAGACTTTGGCGATTGTAACTTCAAAATCCGGCGGCACGCCTGAGCCTCGCAACGCAATGCTTGAGGCAATTAAAAGATATGAAAATGCCGGTTTGGAATTTGCAAAACACGCCATTGTTACAACTGGTGAAGGCAGCGCTCTCGACAAATTTGCCAAAGAAAAATCCTTTTTGGAATTCTTCCCAATGTGGGACTGGGTCGGCGGCAGAACCAGCGAATTTGCCGCAGTTGGCCTTTTGCCTGCGGCTTTGCAGGGTATAGATATTGACGAAATGCTCTTGGGCGGAAAGCTCATGGACGAAGCCACTTTGAATGAAAACATCCTTGAGAATCCTGCCATGCTCATGGCGGCAATGTGGTATTACTGTACCGGAGGCGCAGGAAAAAAAGACTTGGTGATGCTGCCTTACAAAGACAGGCTGCTCTTAATTTCCAGATACCTTCAACAGCTCATTATGGAATCTTTGGGCAAGGAGCTTGATTTGGAGGGCAAAGTTGTCGAGCAAGGCATATCCGTCTATGGCAACAAAGGCTCTACCGACCAGCACGCTTACGTGCAGCAGTTAAGAGACGGTATAAACAATTTCTTTGTAACATTTATAGAAGTCTTGAAAGATAGAGACGGCGAAAGCATTTTTGTAGAGCCAAACATCACCAGTGGCGATTATCTGCAAGGCTTCTATCTTGGCACTCGTGAGGCGCTCACAGCCAAGAAAAGAGACAATATCACAATCACAATTTCAGAAGTTTCGGCAAAAACCGTTGGCGCATTGATAGCTCTTTTTGACAGGGCAACGGGCTTCTATGCATCATTTATAAATATAAACGCCTATCATCAACCCGGAGTTGAGGCCGGTAAAAAAGCGGCAGGCGAAATATTGAAAATTGAATCGCAAATCATTGATATTTTGGGCAATTCAAAGAATCCCATGAGCATTGATGAAATTGCCAATGAAATTAAGCTTGAAAATCAGAAAGAAATTGTGTTTAAGTTGTTGACACATTTGGTAGCCAATCCTTGCCGAGGCGTTAAAATTGCTTCCGGCAGTGGTTTCTCAGATACAAGATTTACTATAAAAAAATAATATGAAACACCTCCCCCTAATCTTAAAGATAGTAGCCATTTTGGGTGCGGCTTTTGCCGTTTACGCTTGGATGGATACTAAAGGTCAAATTAAAGACTCTATGGCGCATATGACTTCGCTTTCCGGCGACAATATCGTCTCAAAATCGTCTACAATTCCACAACACTTGAAAGATAAAGAAACTTTCAAGAAAAATTGGGACGCAGAGTCTGCAAAGTCTAAAAACCTTGAGGGCAAAATTGCCGAGATGAATAGCGACCTTGAGGCTGAACGTTCAAAAAGTATTCAAATAAATAATGAGCTTCAAAAGAAAAATGCCGAGCTTCGCACGGCAAATCTTTCCATTGAATCCGGCAAAAAGAAAATTGCCGAAGACGCATCCACCATAGAAGCTCTCAAGCAGGAAATCATAAACACCAAGTCTTTGCTTGCACAGACGAATGAAGCTGATGAGCTCAAGAAAAAAGTTTCAACACTTGAAGCTGATTTGGCGGACAAAGAAAAACTCCTTGCTGATGCCACAGAAAAGCTCAAGATTCTTGAAGCTTCTGAAATTGTAGAAGTTATAGAGGTTGACCCAACCACAGGCAAACAAGTAAAGCGCAAGGTTGTAAAAACGCCTTACATTCCAAATGGCGATATCGCAACAATCTTGCGTGTAGATTTGCCCACTGAAAAGGCAAACATTCTTGCTTTCAATCGCGGTTCTAAAGACAATCTTGAAGTTGGTCAAAAACTCGTCTTGAAAAGAGAGGGTGAAAAAGTTGCCGAAGTTGTAGTAGATACGGTTTATGAAGACTATTCTATTGCAATAGCCGACATGAAAGTTGGCATCCCTGAAACTATTGAAGTTGGCGATTTGCTTGAGTTGGCACAAGTTGCAAAACACGCTAGCAATGGCGTAGCGCCTGTAAAAGAAGCTGACGGCTCTGCCGAAGGCGCTGCTGAAACTTCAACAGAAGCCCCAGCACCTGAAGCGCCTGCCGCCGAAGAAGCGCCAGCATCAATGTAATATGAAGCGCATTTTAACAGTGATTGTAACTTTGTGCGCCTTATTTTTAGGCGCATGTTCCACCACTCCTGAAAATGACACGGATGGTCGCAAACCCACAAGGCAAAGCAATTCCGGCGATTTGCCTTGGGCAAAACCCGCCTCTTGGGAGGGCGGTCTGCCGGGTATGCCAAACAACGCACCGAGATAATTTCATCTATATTTTTTAAAGCGCACTATAATTGGTGCGCTTTTTTTAACGCTCCATATATTTTCATATAGACTGGCTTTTTTTGTTTTTAAACTAATATGCTTGAAAGAATTTTAGCATATATTAAAGTGCCTCGTCATAATGAAATCGTTATTCATTCCCAAAGAGTGCCACGCAAATGAAACTCGTGTGGCGTTGATACCTTCCGATGCGGCAAAACTTGTAAAAGCCGGTTGGGAAGTAAGCGTAGAAACTTCCGCAGGCTTGCTATCCGGCTTTGCAGATGCGGATTATGCAAACGCAGGCGCAAAAATTGCGGCCTCCGATGAAATTAAAGATGCGGACTTTGTTGCTAGCGTAAACAAACCATCGCCTGCCGATATTGCAAAGCGCAAAAGCGGTTCATTCCACATCAGTTTGCTAGACCCTTTTAACGAAAAAGACTTATTGCAAGACTTTGCAAATAAAAATGTGAATGCTGCAAGTTTTGAAATGATACCTCGCTCAACAATAGCCCAAAAGATGGACGTGCTTAGTTCTCAGGCAAACTTGGCGGGCTACTTCAGCGTTGTCAAGGCGGCGGAAGTGATAGACAAGGCGATCCCAATGATGATGACTCCTGCGGGCACTATATCGCCGCTTAAATTTTTCATTGTAGGCGTGGGCGTTGCGGGCTTGCAGGCAATAGCCACCGCAAAGCGCATGGGCGCTAGGGTCGAAGCTTTTGACACCCGCCCTGTGGTTGAAGAACAAGTTAAAAGCTTGGGCGCAAAATTCGTGAAGATAGATTTGGGACAGACGGGTCAGACAGAGCAAGGCTACGCAAAAGAACTCACTGCGGAGCAAATTGAGCTTCAGCAAAAAGGCATGACAAAAGTTTGCGCACAGTCAGACGTAATCATAACTACGGCAAAATTATTTGGCAGAAAAGCCCCAAGAATCATCACGGCAGAAATGGTTTCAGCCATGAAAAGCGGCAGTGTAATCATAGATTTGGCGGTTGAAAGCGGCGGCAATGTGGAAGGCTCAAAACCTGATGAAATTGTTGTAACTTCAAACGGCGTAAAGATAGTCGGCATTTGCAATCTTGAAGGTTCAATACCGTCTTCGGCAAGCCAGATGTTCAGCGCAAACGTCTATAATTTTATTGAGCACTTCTCAACTAAAGACGAAGGTTTTGTGTTGGATATCAACAACGATATCCTCAAATCTACAGTTGTCGTTTACAACGGCGCTGTTACTGATTCACGCTTTAAAAAATAAGGTTTAATTATGGAAATAATTTTATTGCTATTCATATTCACGCTTGCGGCGTTTTTGGGTTTTGAGCTTATCTCAAAAGTTCCAAGCCAATTACACACCCCTCTCATGAGTGGTTCAAACGCAATTAGCGGCATTACTATCGTGGGCGCTTTAATTGCAACAGGCGGCACTGCCGGCTCTTGGTTTGCCACAATACTGGGCTTTACCGCTTTGGTGTTGGCAGGTATTAACGTAGTGGGCGGCTACATGGTAACAAACAGAATGCTTGAGATGTTTAAAAAGAAAGGGGGAAAATAATAATGAACCCCGTAATTATAAATATTGCATATATAGTATCCAGCGTAATTTTTATCTTTGGTATAAAGATGCTGGGCAAGGCTGAAACCGCACGCAAAGGCAATTTGCTTTCATCTTTCGGCATGTTGATAGCGGTGGTATTCACCCTTTTGGATAAAAAGATTTTAGACGCCTCAGACCCTATAACTTGGGCTCTAATAGCCGGCGGTTTGCTTTTGGGCGCACTCATTGGCTTTGTAATGGCAAAAAAAGTGCAGATGACAGGCATGCCTGAAATGGTCGCCCTTCTCAACGGTTTCGGCGGTTTGGCAAGTTTGATTGTAGGCTGGGCTGAATATCATTTTGATTTTATAAAATCTACCGATACCGGCGTTCAGACACTCGTAAAACATGATATTGATACGTTTTCAAAATTTGCAATCGTAGCTACAATCTTGATTGGCGGCGTAACTTTCACGGGCAGTCTTTACGCTTGGGGCAAGCTTTCTGGCAAGATTTCTGGCAAGGCTCAGGTTTTTGCAAACCAAAAAATTGTAAACGCAATTATTGCCATAGCCTCTCTTGCGGTTTCCGTTGCCTATATTATTAATGGCGATTACCAAATTGGATACGCCTTACTGGCGGCAGCCATAGTTTTATCGCTGGTTTTGGGCGTTGCAGGCGTCATGCCTATCGGCGGGGGCGATATGCCTGTTGTAATTTCACTCCTCAACAGTTTAAGCGGTATAGCCGCTTCTGCAGCCGGCTTTGTGATTCAAAATAATGTCTTGGTTGTGGCTGGCTGTTTGGTGGGAGCAAGCGGCGTAATTCTGACCGTCATCATGTGTAAAGCTATGAATAGAACGCTTACAAATGTGTTGTTCTCCGGCTTTGGCGCAAATACTGAAGACGCTTCGGGGGCAGAAGAAGGCGAAATGAAGGCAATCTCTACCGACGACGCTTTTTATGTCTTGGAAGCCGCACAGAATGTGGTCATTGTGCCAGGCTACGGTATGGCTGTTGCGCAAGCTCAACACGCCGTGAAAGAGCTTGGGGAATTGCTTGAAAAGAACGGCGCACAAGTTCAATACGCAATACATCCTGTTGCCGGCAGAATGCCCGGCCACATGAATGTCTTGCTTGCTGAGGCAGACGTGCCTTATGAACAGCTAAAAGAAATGCAAGACGTGAATCCTTTGATGGAAACTGTGGATGTTGTGATTATCATTGGCGCTAACGACGTCGTGAATCCCGCCGCCGCCAACGACAAATCCAGCCCAATTTACGGTATGCCTATCATTGAAGCTTACAAGGCAAAGAGCGTATTTTGCTTGAAGCGCGGTCAGGGTGCGGGTTTTTCCGGTTTAGTAAACAAGCTCTTCTACATGCCCAATTCACGCATGATTTATGGCGACGCAAAGGCCACTATGACTGCTTTGGTTGCGCAATTTAAAGACAAGTAAATCAAAAAGTTTTTATATATTACTTAAAGCGGTGTCTAATCAACATCGCTTTTTTTATGCCTAAAGGATGTAAGCAAACATCTATCTATAAAGTTTATATACTCTTGACACAAATGGTTTCTAGCTCATATTCAAAGCATCTTATTAAAATCAGGCAGAGTATTGAACAGATTAGTAACCCACCTAGATAAATCCAAAAGAGCCGTAGGCCTTGATATGCTAAGAATACTCTTGGCAGGCATGGTGCTTTTAAACCATATAATACGGCAAGGTGGAGTTTATGAGGCTCTATCTTTAAACGCAATCTCCATTAATTATGAACTTTGCAGAGTTTTAGAAATTTTCACAATCTGCGCTGTAAATTGTTATGGGCTTATTACGGGTTATATTTACTCAAAAACCCCCGTGCGCTACACAAGCGTGTTTTTGCTTTGGTGTAAGGTTGCTCTCTACTGTATAAGTATTACATTATTATTTAAAATATTTGCGCCGCAATATGTGCAAATTCAGCATTATATCAATATGCTGTTCCCCGTATATAGAGTACAATATTGGTACATATCCGCCTACATTCCGCTATTTTTCATATTGCCCTACATATCTCACTTTGTGAACACACTCACAAGGGCGCAGATGTTTAAAATTGCGATAATCATAATAGTATTATTCCCATTCTTGAGCACTTGTTTTTTGAAGTTCAAATTTTTTGCAAACGGCGGGCACTCTCCATTTTGGGTTTTATGCCTGTTCATTCTTGGCACTATCATTGGCAAGCTAGATTTGAATATACGCAAAAGAACCGCAATACTTGCGATACTGTTTTGCGTGTTCGCAACCTTTGCCTTAAAGATGGGTATAGATTCCTTCTATGTTTGGAAAGGCCGTGAAATCCCATTGCGTACTGCTTTGATTGGAGACTGTGCGCCGCTAATAGTAATGCAGTCTATATTTATTGTGATGCTGGCAATCAGGATAGACTTCAAGAATAAATATCTGATTTGGGCTTTTACCTTTTTTGCGCCGCTTTCATTTTCGGTCTATATCATACACACGCACCCTCTTATATTTGGACATATTTTTGAGGGCGCATTCAGGTTTCTTGCAAACAAAGACTGGTATATCATGTTGCCAAGCATGTTTGGCATAGTTGCCTGCATAGTTTTTATCTGCTGCCTTATAGACTACTTTTTTGTGGAACTTTTCTTCAAACTAATCCGCATAAGAAAGATTGCTGAATTTGTCATCTACACATTCATCAATAACTTTAAAAGAATTGATGCTGTCAGAGAAAATGACGAAGAAGTGCTTGAGCCTCTCGACTCCGTGAAGTACTACTCAATCAAGGCAAACAAAAAGCGTCCGCCTGAAAGCCAAGAAGAATCTAAGCAATAGCCGCTTTACGTCTGAGAATAATTTGCGTGGGCTTGCCTTTGCTTTTTTTGCCCAGCCTGCCGCTTTGCTCAAAACCTGAATTTTCGGGCAATTCAAATTCCGCAGGGGCTTCCAAAATTATTGATGTTTCATCTGAAGAAAGACGTGTTAAAAGCTCAAGAAGCCTTTGAGTAAGCCCGTGGCTGCCGAAGACATCATAAGGCGGATCTGCAAAAATTATATCTGGAAAAGAATCTTGTTTTAATTTGAATGCGTCTATGGGCAAAACCTTCATGGAGACATCGCCAAGCGCCCTGCCAATTTGTAAGACATTTTTATTAAGACAAAGCAAAGCGCGCCTGTCTTTTTCTACAAATATTGCAGATTTTGCCCCTCTGCTTAACGCCTCCAGACCGTAAGCGCCCGTGCCTGCAAATAAATCTAAAACTTTTGCGCCTACAATAGAATTGCCAAGGCTTGAAAATACCGCCTGTCTTGCGGCATCGGTAGCCGGTCTTGTAGATTCCCCTCTTGGGGAGTCCAATAACAATCCTCTTGCATTTCCAGACGTAATTCTCATTTTAAATGGAATAGTTATGAAAAAAATTTTTGCATTGTCAATTATACATGTTGCCTCTGCTGCCTTGCAAACTCTATGCGCAGGGCAAATTGAATCCGCAACAAATAAAGATTTCCACAACTTTAGTTTTTATTGGGAAAACGACATTGGTTTTTCCGACAGATATTATACCAACGGAATAAATTTTCAATACACGGCAAACGGTAACGACTGGTGGGTCAACTATTTGCAGTTTGAATTTTTAAATTTGTTCGTGCCTGAAAATAGACAATCTTTCCAAACGGTCTCATTTGGACAAAATATGTACACTTCAGATTTTATCACAAATCCAAATCCGCCTATGAATCAGCATCCTTATAGCGGGTTTCTTTATCTGAATGCGGTGTCGCATTTGATTTCTGAAAACCGTCTGGATTCTTTTGGAATTACACTGGGGATAGTGGGTCCTGAATCTTTTGCCGAACAAACGCAGACCACATATCATGATCTGATTGGCTCCGACAAACCTCTTGGATGGCACACCCAGCTTCAGGATGAACCAGGTATTATACTCTCCTACAATCATTCTGAAAGACTCTTTGAATACTCAGTAAATCAGACGGGCATAATGACAGATTTTATAGGCTCTTTGGGGGCAAATTTGGGGAATGTAATTACGGAGGGCCGCATACGTGGTCTTTGGCGCATAGGCTTTAATTTGCCCAAAAGTTTTGACGTATCAAGCATAGACTATGCGGCGGCAAATGCGCCTATATATCAGACTTCTCAAGCGCCTTACTGGCATAGTTTCATTTTTGCGGGCGCAACGGCAAGATTTGTGGGCTACGATATTGCATTAGACGGCAACACTTACAGGGCAAAAACGCACGATACAGATTCAAGGCCCATAGTTGGCGAGTTTATGGCAGGCATATCCAACCGCTATGAATACGTGCAATTAGACCTCACTTGGAGGGTGCGCACCGCCGATTATTACTCTCAAAATTATGAACCTCAGTATATTTGGACATTTTGCGCAAAAATATTTTGGTAATTTATTTTATTCATAACCAGCAATTTGCGGATAAAAACAAGAAAATAATTTTTTTATTTAATTTTATTTGAACAGAATGAGAAAATTAGCGTCTTAGATATCGAACTTAATTTTAAATGTTTTCAGTTCAGTTTGTGTTTTAGAGCCTCCTCTTTTTGAGGAGGTTCTTTTTTTCTACAAACAAAGGTATTAAAACTATATTCCCGCAGGCCTCTAGGTTTCGGAAATTTCTCCGCAAAAGAAAATCGTTTTATTATCGGCGCATAAAAAACAAGGTATTCGCTTTGAAGTAACTATTAAACGCCTTTGAATGGTGAATTATGAGTGTAAAAAAAACAAGCCGCCCTCTTTGGAAGGCGGCTTTATGAAAATTAAAATTATTTGCCCAGCTTATTTAGACAAAAGCATATTGCGAGACTGCTTAACAGTCTTCTTGATATGACGCTGTTCTTTAGCTGTCAAGCCTGTGTATTTGCGTGGAAGTATCTTGCCTGTTTCAGTCGTATAACGGCTGAGGCTGTCTGCGTCCGCAAAATTAAGTTCTGTAGCAAGCTTCTTTCTTGATTCTTCGCTCATAAATGTGTGTTGTGTGTGAATTTTCTGAGATTAAATTTTGAAGTAACAAGAAATGTCGTTTTTTTTTCTTAATGCAAGCTTTTTTCTGCAATTATTTTTACGATACAAATGTTTTGAAATTTTTATTACCACATATTTTTTTCACTTTTTAACACATAAAAGCCTATACTCTTAAAAAATCTGAAAAAACACTTTGCAGAATTTTCGTTTTTGTTTGACTATATAAAAATAATCTTAAAAATGTAACTATAACCCATAACAAGGATGTTTAAACCTAGTTGGCAATTACCCCTCAATATTTTTTTATTTCTGATATTCATTAGCCTCTTGCTTATGCAATATCTTGTGGTCTCGCACTTCCCCAACGGGGTCGAGATGCATACATTCCTGGTGGAGTTAGCCAGTTGTGTGAAGAATTCCACACCCTTCCCTCAAACGCTTCCCATTACCTTGCCATACTTGGTGGAGCACAATATAGATACGCTGCCGTTCCACAGTTCTATTTACTTTTTTCTGATATACCCTTTTGTGAAGCTGCTTGGTGCGCATTGGGGTTCTGTGGCTTTTAGCGCCTGTTGTATTTTTAGCGGTGCTTATGTTATTTTACGCACGCTCACGGTTGCGCACATAATAAATAAAAATCAGTATCTCATATATTTTATCTTTATAACTTGCGTGCCGATGATTTTTTTCCAATTCGGTGCGGCAATGCAGGAGCCTTTGTGCTTCTTATTTACATCCGTAATTTCATATCTTTTAACTCGCGCTTACCTTGCCACAGATAGGAATATTTATCGCAAATATAAGGCTATTGCTCTTGTTGTCTGTATGTTTTCCATAATGCTTTCTATCACCTATGCGCTTGCGGCACTTTGCATTATTCTGATAGACTTATACGGGCGGCGCAATTATTTGGCGGCTGTTGGCTGGTTTTCCGCATTGGTGTTGATAATTGTTTTCCATTTATATTCAGGGATGTTTGAGACAATATCCTCAGTTACGATGTATGATAATTTTTTATACGGCGCACTTGGCCCTAACAATACAAATGCGGAATTTCTAAATTTTGATCCGGAAATGAATATTTTTGAATGGGCTTGGCAGCGTTTTGCAAAAGGGTTTTATCAGCTTTTGCCAAGCTTTACATTTCATTCAATATTTCTCTATTTATTTATAATAACAACGCTTTTTGGGTTTCTTATCTGGAATAAGACCAGAGACAAAATAACCTCAAAATTATGGTTAATTTTGTGCATATTTTTTCTTCCACTTTGCGTACACATGTTTGCCGAACAATACAGCTTGTCTTATTTGACATTGGCAATGCCGCCTCTATTTTTGATATTTTTCCACATGTTGAATTTGTTTGCGGACAAAAATAAAGATTTGTTTGGAGTACCCATCAATTACATACTGCTTGTGATAATCTGCATACTTTTTGTACGAGACATTTTCTACGCTCGCGAGCTCTATAATTCCAACAAACTTGATGAAATGCGTGAATTTGACGCAAAATTAATACTGAGAACATGCAGGGCGGAAGACAAAATTGCGATATTTGCATCTACTTGGATAAGGGGTGGCCTTACTCCTTTTTATATGTTGCTAGAGGGTAAGACACTCATGCTTTATCAGAAATCTCCCAAAGAAGCTAATTTAAAAACCTTACAAAAGTTCAATCCAAATGTGATAATTTTGGACGCCAATTTGATAGACGTATATCCTGAACTTTGGCGGGGTAAGGAGTACAAAGATTTCTCTTTCAGCCCCCAAACAATAGGTATGAAAAGAGTAATCTATCTTGACGGTATGAAGCCTTTGCCAGATTTCAAGCAAACTGCGGATAACGGCAATTAAAAGCCTGCACGATGTTTTGCGAACTTTTTTCTTGCATAGCCGGATAAAATATATTCACTTCAGCATTTCAAATCAGGAGAGGTGGCAGAGTGGCCGAATGCGCTGGTTTGCTAAACCGGTGTAGGGCTTTAAACCCCTACCGTGGGTTCGAATCCCATCCTCTCCGTGGTTTGAAAAGCCTCTAAATATCAAAGTTTAGGGGCTTTTTTGTCTAGGCTCAAGAATCTAAACTCGATGTTCAACGAAATTAAAAAAGCTGCGGAAATTATCAAGCAAGGTGGTATCGTTGCCGTTCCCACAGAGACTGTTTATGGGCTTGCCGCAAACGCCTTTGATGAAAATGCCGTGAGGAAAATTTTTTCGGCAAAGGGGCGTCCATTTATAGATCCTCTAATTGTGCATATTGAAAATTTTGATATGCTTAATGAGGTTGCCCATCTTGACACTTCATCCAAAAAGATTGCAGAAAAATTCTGGCCGGGTGCATTAACTTTGGTTTTAAAAAAGAAAAATTCCATACCAGACATTGTAACGGCTGGCAAAGACACCGTTGCCGTGCGTATGCCAAAGCATCCTTTAATGAAAGCGCTTCTTAAAGAGTCTGATTTGCCTCTTGCAGCGCCAAGCGCAAACCCTTTTGGCTACATTAGCCCCACTAAGGCAAGCCATGTGGAAAATCAGCTTGGGCAAAAAGTGGATATGATTTTGGACGGTGGAGACTGCGATTCCGGCGTGGAATCTACAATTTTAATTTCTCCCGAAATTTCCGATAACGGCCTTTGGCAAATATTGCGTTTTGGACCTGTAACAAAAGAAGATATTGAATATTTCTTAAATGACCGCATATTTGTGCCGCAAAAGAACCCTGCGCATCCTGTCGCACCGGGGATGTTGGACACTCATTATAGTCCCGACACAAAATTGTTCCTATTTGATGCGGCGGAAGAAATACCCGCAAATTTTGCTGGGCTTACAATACATTTTTCACGCCCCAAAACTCCCCAAAACAATGAATATTGGCTGACGGAAAATGGTGATTTAAAAGAAGCCGCACATAATTTGTTTTCATTGTTGCGCACTTTAGATTCTAAAAAATCTTCCATGATATTGTGTCAAAGAGCGCCTGATTATGGGCTTGGGCTGGCAATAAATGACAGGCTTAAACGCGCCGCACAAAAGCTTAATATGCCACTGTAAAAAAACTGGCAAGTGTTATAAGCGTTTTGATACTTGGTTCTTGACAGCAAATTTTGCAAAATTACCCTCGTGAATATGTTGAGGGGTTTGTTGTTTATACTTTCATTTTTTGCGTTTATTTGTGTTTGTTTATCCGCACAAAGAGGCGTTATGGGCACACAACTTACAACAGCTCCTCAAGGTAAGAGCGATTTGCTGCTGTGGTACAAAATGCCGGCAATGCACTGGAATGAAGCCTTACCCATAGGCAATGGCAGGTTTGGCGGAATGGTTTTTGGCGGCATAGATGTTGAGCAAATTCAATTAAACGACATAACGGTATGGAGCGGCAAACCCACAAAAATCGGCGATAGGAAAGAAGCTTACAAACATCTCCCCCTTTTGCGCCGCCTAATACAAGAAGGCAAATATGCAGAAGCGGAAAAACTTTCCACCGAACAATTCACTTGCAATCCTGAAGCCCCGTACAAGGAAGGTTCATACCAGATATTGGGCTATGTAAATTTTACGCAAATTTTGCCCGCCGGCATGATAAAAGATTACAAGCGATACTTGGATTTGTCGGACGCAACAGTTGGGGTAAGCTTCAAAACTTCAGACAACACAACATACTCAAGAGAAATCTTTGCTTCATATCCGGATAAAGCCATCATAATTCATTTAACCGCCGACAATGAAAATGTGATAAGTTTTGATATTTCTCTTTCAAGACCTGAAAGGGCAAAAGTTAGAGCTATCAACTCAACAACATTGCAAATGTGCGGAAACACTTCGGGGGAAATGATAGACTATGAAACTCAACTGAAAGTCATTGCCGACAATGTGGAAGTTGACGGAAATATGTTGAAGGTAAGAAATTCAAATTCTGCAACAATCATAGTTTGTTCAGGCACAAGTTATGTCTTGGACGCAGCCTCAAATTACAAGGGGGATAACCCTCATGAAAGCGTTTCTTTGCGCCTTAAAGAAGCCTCATCCAAGGCTTACAGCGCCCTTTTATCCGCACACATTGCAGATTATAAAAAATATTTTGAAAGACAAAAAATCAGCCTCGGCTTAGACAAATATAAAAAGCTTCCCACGCCTGAGCGCATTAAAAAATTTGCCACGCACAATGACCCTCATCTTGCGGTCATCTATTATCAATTTGCAAGATACCTTACAATTTCCGCCAGCCGCCCAGACAACCCCCTGCCGATGAATCTGGTTGGCATTTGGTCTGACGCACTCTACGGGCCTTGGAATAACGACTATCATGCAAACATAAATCTGCAAATGAACTATTGGCCTACACAAACTTCAAACTTGGCGGAATTTGATTTGCCTTTGATGAAGTTGATTTCCAGTCTTGTAGAGTCTGGCAAAGCAACCGCCAAAGAATATTTCAACGCCAATGGCTGGTGTTTGAACGTATCCACGAATGTCTGGGGATGGACTGCCCCAGGCAAAACGCCAAGCTGGGGAATGTTTTGGACGGGCGGGTCATGGCTTTGTCAGCATATTTGGGAGCATTACGCCTTCACTCAAGATTTAGATTTCTTAAAAAAATATTATCCCGTAATGAAAGAGTCGGCGGTATTTATCAAAGAAATTTTGGTTGAAAATGAAAACGGTTTTCTGACCATATCGCCATCCGCCTCTCCGGAAAATTATTTCAGTTATGGAAAAAATAAATCCGCCTCTGTATGCGACGGGGCAACTATGGATATTTCAATAAGCAAAGAACTTTTCCAGAATACCGCAATGGCGGCGGAAGCCCTTGGTATCGACTCTGAATTTGCGAAAGAATTAACAACACTCTCTCAAAAATTGCGCCCGCTTCAGATAGGCAAGCGTGGCAGGCTTATGGAATGGTCTAAAGATTGGGAAGATGCCGACCCTCAGCATAGACATATTTCGCATCTATACGCACTTTATCCAGGCAGAGAAATAGTACCCTATTCCGATGAAAAATTTGCGGCGGCGGCAAAACGCACTTTGCTTGAAAGAGGCGCAGACTCCGTAGGTTGGAGCCAAGCTTGGAAAATAAATTTTTACGCACGTTTAAGAGATTCTGAAAACGCCTATGCGCTTTTAAAAAAGCAGCTTAATTATGTCGATCCAACTGTAGATTATGTAGGGTTTTCCGCAGGAGACGGTGGGTCTTACCCAAATTTGTTCGACTCTTGCCCCCCATTTTGCATAGACGGAAATTTTGGTTCTGCCGCAGGAATTTCAGAAATGCTTTTGCAAAGTTTTGAAATGTATATGCCCGCAAATTCAAACAAGCCCGCCTACATTTTAGATTTTCTGCCCGCACTCCCGAATGAGTGGCGGGAAGGCAAAATTTTTGGTCTTGTTGCAAGAGGTGGTATTGAAGTTGATTTTGAGTGGGAAAATCACAAACTAAAATTTGTAACTTTGCACAACAAGGCAAATATAAAAGAATGTAAAGTCAGGTATAACAACAAAACTTTAACAATAAATTTAGACTCTCAAAAAACCAAAACAATAGATACTTCCGAATTTAACTGATATGAAAAACTATATTCTCACATTAATTTTTACCGTAACTTTGAATCTCTTTTTTTGCACGGCTTACGCCGCACATCCTAGCCCTTACAAGGTGGGCGCAATACGTTGGGACGCTTGGTACGGTGGCGACAAAAGCAATCCGCAAGACGTAGGCAATGCTGTCGAAACAACTCTGCAAGACAAGCGTTGGCGTTACAGAACCCCAACATTTATGGTGGAAAATCCTGACGGCACAATAACCTTAAACGGCGCAACTCAAGAAATAATGGATGAAGAAATTTTGCTTGCCTCAAAAGCGGGTCTGGCGTTTTGGGCTTACTGTATTTATGATGAAGATGTGGGGCTTTCAAAGGCGCTCACGCTGCATCGTTCAAGTAAAATCAAAGATAAAATGCCCTTTTGCATAATCACTGGCGCAAATTTCACAAAGCAAAAAAACAATGATTACTTTTTACGCCTCATCCAGGAATCAAATTATTTTAAGGTTAATGGCAGACCTGTTATATTTTCTCTTTGCATCTATACAAACCCGTTTGACAAAGAAACTTTGGATAAGCAAAAATATCTTGAAGGCAAAAAAAAATTCTTCGCCCAAGTAAAAGAAAAATTGGGGGTAGAGCCAATTCTTATAATTCAAGACAGCAACCCTGAAGTGCGCCAGAAGTTCGGGGCGGAATATTTTAATGCAGACTATGTGTCGGCGTATTGGGCTTTGGAATGGGTTAATAAAGGCAAATACAGCCGCATTATAGAATGGGGACAAAAGTATTGGGAAAGACTTAAATCCACAGGTTACAAAGTTATTCCTATTGTTACTACGGGTTGCGACCCTCGCCCTCGATACGCACACCCCGTACCTTGGGATAGAAACAGAAAACCTGATCCTGACAATCAGCGCTATTATGAAAACGCCACGCCTGAAGAAATCGGCGAGTTTCTGCAAAACGCAATAGACTTTGTTAAAGATAACCCAAAGGTTTGTCCTGACAAGTTGATATTGATGTATGCATGGAATGAATATGACGAAGGCGGCTGGCTTGCGCCCACATTCGGCGACGGCACAACACGTCTGGAAGAAATTAAAAAAGTGCTGGATAGAAATAAAAAGTAGGCACTACTCGTAAATTATTTTCACGTCCAGATTTTTAGCATTACCGAGGGTTTTAATGCAAAGCCAGTATGCTGTAAAATTTTCCGGTAATGTATAATTGATACCGCCTTCAGGTATGTCCAAAAGTTTTTTTATCCAAACACCAGTGCCGTCAATATCAAATTCCAACGACATTTGTAGGGGTATCTCAGACTTTATTGAGATGGTTTTTTTGTCAAAACCCCTCATCAAAATCGGCGCAGTTATTGTGTCTTTTGCCACGTCCTGATTTTTATAGACGCCCACAAAACCCCTTGCCTTGCCGAGCTTCCAAAGGTCGTCAATAGTCCCCAACCAAAGTGCGGTTTTGCCGTCGGTAGATTTTATGATGTGCTCAGAGTCTTTTGCATCTTTATCAACACCGCTTAAAACCATCATGCCCCTGAAAGAACAAAAATCTGTGAAGGCAAAATCGGCAGTAGAGACCGCCCGTATTTTTGCCATGCCCTGAGCGTTTTGCGCAGGCAATTCATAGACTATGCCGGATGCCATAAATATATCCCTTTCTGTGGATATCTCTCTTGCCAAGCGTGTGTCTGATTTAAAGCTTGAATCGTAATTTGGATTCACGGGCAAAATATATTCTTTGCCGCCCTCAGAAACCAGCACTTTAGAATCCTCAAATTTAACACCCTCTCTATTGGGTTTATTTTCTATGAGAAGTTTTGAAAAATTTGCATCTTGGGCGGGTTTAAGATTCAAACCTTTATCAAGTTCATAATAAGTTTGCGCTTCAAACTCTCCGTCTTTTACAGCAAAGCTTTGCACGCCCAAGACAACGTTCTTATCTTTTTTTACGCAAATGTAAGAGCCCAAACCGCCCTTATTTTCAAAGCCTTCAAAGATTTTATCAGCCGCATTGCCACGCTTGTCTTTGTTGGAATAGGAAAATTGTGCACTGAATTTTCCCATCGCAGTCAAGGCCTTAAGCCTCACCCAAACCCCTTTCAAATCCAGATTATCCGCATAAAAGCCTTCTGAATTTTTTGCATCTAAATTCACGCACAAATCTGAATTTGCCGGCAGCAAAAATTCTTTCACGTCTTCCCAATTATTGTCGCCGAGTTTATCCAACTGTATTAGCACCCTAAGCTCTTTTTCAGACTCATTCACAAGATTTAAAACCCTGTTTGAATATCCTGCAATTAAATATGGATATGTAGTTTCGCCCTCTTTTACAGAATCTCTGAGCCAGACGCTTCCACTGCCTATTACGGGTCCCAAATTGTCTAAAGCAACTTCGTCAACAAACCACAAGTTAGAATTTGAAATACCTGGCGCAAGCTTTTCCGCCTTGAATGGACGCTTATTAAAAAATTCACTTGCGGCGGTGTCGTCGCAACCAAAGACCACTTTGCCTCTCCATTTTGCAAAGTCGCCGATAACTTTCAGATAATTACTGCGGGGTGAAATGCCGGAACTGTTTTTTGATGAAAAGTTGGAATCAAAATTCCAAAAAGTACCGTGCATTGTTGCCAAAAATTTACCGTCTTTTCTGCCTATTTCACGTATTCTTGGCCACTCAGTATTCCATCCGTGAGAGCCGTCGTAAGAGTGGCTGCCCTTGGGAAGCCTGTAATAAATCCATTTTCCGTTTTCCAACAAAGCCAATATCACAGAGCGATAGTCCCAACCCATTGCCCACAGTACATCGGTATCTGAATTTGCGCCGAGTATGCCGCCCTTGCTGGTTATTTCTGTAAATTGGTTTTCCCTGATACATGTCCAGTCGGCGTCATATTCTTTCCAGAAAGCCAATGCGCCGGAAGTTATCGTAGGGTCTTTGCTGACATCAGGATGCCGTATGCCGTTATTGGAGTAATAAAGACTACCCTGGCCACTGTAAAGCCCCTTGCCGTGATAGCCGTGCAACTTTGACACAAGCGCCTCTTTGCCGTCTTTGCGAGGCAAAATAAAGTCTGCATATTCCGAGGGCGTTTTGAAATCGGGCTTTAAATTGCTGTCTTTAATTATACAGGTTACTTTATTTGCATTCAAATCATACTCATACAAAGCCTCCTCCATTGTGGCAAAATACACTTTGTTTTGAGGGTCGCTAAGATGCCGTGCCGTACCCGTAAGGCGGCCAGGCATGAGTTGTCGGGGTATGGCGTGAACCTTTGCATCTTTATCTATTATATATGCGCCGATAATCAACTTGCCGCTTTCTTTATGTATAAGCCTATTTGCGTGCGTACCGCCCACGCTTTCTTCCCTGACTTTCAAATTTAAATGTTCATCAATCTCATAGAGTTTGTCGGTAGATTCAAAATAGGCGTGAGGAGAATACGTAACAAACCAAAGTTTGTCTGCGTAAGGCACAACAGCCCCCGTGCCGCATTCTCTTGAAAAATTGGATGAAGCCAAATGCGGATAAATACCGGAAAAATTTTTATATTCCAGCGCATTTGAATATAACGCTGAAATTGGAAAAACGCAACAAAGCATCAAAAGCTTAAACATATTCATCCGTATATTTTTGCAATTATTTGGATATAATGCAAGTTTCTAAACCATATTTTCCCTGATTTGGGTTGTAATTTTAAACAAAAAAAACGCTCCGTTAAAAGAGCGTTTTCATTAAACAAATTGTTGCAATTAAGCCTTACGCTTACGACGCAATGCCAATAATAATGCAACAGCGCCAAATATTGCAGCATAAGTTGAAGGCTCAGGTATTGCAGTAAAGTCTGCCCACAAGCTTTTGCCTTCTATGCGGAAAGTAACCTTATAATCATCAGATTTAAGAGTTGCAGAGAAATTTTCTTCAATAAAATCTGTGCCGCCAACCCAAGTTACAATCTCATAACTTTTGTCTGTCAAATCAACCGTATCTGCCCAGTCAAAGTGAATGACGTGTGCATTACTAGGAAGACCGTTATAGAAGTTGCCTGAAAGCAGAACTTGGTCAGAAGTACCTGCATCCAAATCAACCATTAATATGCCGCCACTCCAAGTTAAATCTTTAGCCTTAACTACGCCTATTGCCGCAATCGAACCAGAAACTTGTGATGCGCAAGCACCAAAAGCGCCACCTTCCAAAGATACGTTTGAAAGCCAGAGTTGTTTTTCAGGATCAGTGTTTTTACTTTTTTCGCTGGAAACATAAAGCGTTCCATTTTTAATTGTAGTAAGCCCTCTTATGTAGTTTGAACCAGCCAAATACTGAGTTGTATTTACAGCGTCCATTGTTATGGAAAGAGGCGCAACAGTTTTAGAAGCTGGGTTATCAGCGTCGCCCAAATCATGAATACGACCTGAAAATGTGTAAGTTTTTGCAGTGCCATCACCCTTAATAAGAATTTCTACGGCTTTTGCGCTTCCCGCACTGTAATTTGTCGAAATACGATTGGTTGTACCTGCTGAAGAAGTACCACCCTGAATGCCATACACGCTATAAACTGATTTTGATGCTGTATCGCTAGTAACTTCGGCATTAAGCGTAAGGAAGGTATTTGAAATCGTACCCATATCCAAAACACCATTAACAGTTAAAGTGCCGCCATTTACACCAAGAGTTGAGGATTCCCCCGCCGTCAAATTAAGTGTTGTTATTGTGGCATTACCTTTGTCAAACTCAAGAGTAGCACCAGCACCCAAGTTGACCTTTGTGAGTGTTGAACTAGCACCAGTAACTTTTACAAGTGAGCTTCCATAATTCAAATTGAGAGTGCCAAAAGTTGTACTTGCAGAATAAACATAAAGGTTACCTGTTTTGATATCCGCCTTAGTAAGTTCAACTGTCCCCAAAGCCTTTGCAGCACTCTCACCGAGATAAACATTAAAGTTCTTATCTTGTGTGTGTGAACCTATTTTCAAGCTGGTTGTATTTACCGTTCCAGACTGATTATAAAAATTCACTCTGCCGCCTGTACCAGTTGAGTTTGCCGTAGTAAAAGTATTAACAGTTAAAGCAGAAGTACCCTTAAGTTCAATTTGCGAAACCACATTTTTATTAATAGTATTGGCTGAAATACGAGCATCAAAAGTACCTATAACATTGTTAGTTAAATCTGAACCTGAGTTAATAATCAATAAAAACTCTTTACCAAAAACAAGAGGATCTTCAGTCTGTGTTTTAAGCGTAGTGTTGAGTGTTGTGATATCTATTTTTGCTGAATAAAGCGTTAAATTAGTGGTAGTTGCCAAAGAATTTTCAGCATTTAAGGTGGTGATATTGATATCGTCGTAGAAGTATTGTGAAGTACCAAGATCCGCATTACCCTTCAGATGTGTGAAAGTGCCAATTTCCAAATCTGGAGTTTTGAGGGAGGACACTTTTCTGAGAACAGTTTTAAGCAAACTGTTTTGCTTAAACTCATTGACGATAAGTTTTTGATTTTCCGAACCGTTAAAATACATGTGCCAGTCAGAGCCAGTTGACAAAGTGGAGGAATTTTCTATCTTGCCTATTGTAACTGTAGGAGTGGTCATTGTGCCCAAATTTACAGTTCTGACGGCCGTGGTAAGATCACTCATCAGTATATAATCATCAGCCGTAGATGCGCTTTTGACTAACCATGTATGAGGGTCTGTGCCATCGGCAGCATCAGCCCATGAATTAGCTTTGGTTGAATCAGCATCCGTACCTATCCAGTAGTGATATTTGATTTCTGAATGCGCGCTTACAGCAAGACTCAATGCAATAGTTGTGTATAGTAGAGTTTTAATTTTCATATTTACCTCTTTTAAATTTGCCCCCATAAAATCGGTATTAATTTTCAATGTCAACATTTTTTTTAAAAATAATTAAATCGATTTAATAGCCTATTTTGCGCTGAGTGGAACTCTTTTTAGCTTTAAGCATTTTTGTTTAAATTTTGCGCTTCTTATAAAAAAATCTTGTAAAAAGAAAAATAATAAAGACACTCTACAAAATACAATTTTGATATATTTATGTACACAGTAATCTCGATGAAATGGGGGACAAAATACGGCCCTGAATATGTGAACAGACTTTTTTACATGGTAAAACGCAATACCACCTTGCCATTTAAGTTTGTCTGCTTTACTGACGATGCAAAAGGTCTGGACTCCAACATTGAAGTGCGTCCCCTTCCGGAAATGGATTTGCCTGAAGGCCCTGAAAGAGGTTGGCGCAAACTGGCTGTTTTCAAAAAAGACATCAATCTTGAAGGCAGAGTGTTATTTCTAGACCTAGACACGGTGATTGTCGGCAATATAGACGACTACTTCACTATGGACGGCGATATGATTTTGATTAAACACTGGAAACCCTCTAAAGAACATGGCATTGGCGAAACAGGCGTGTTCCGCTACACCGTAGGGGCACATACTGAGCTTTATGACGACTTCATGGCGGATAAGAAAAAGTTTATGTCCGCATATAGGCATGAACAAGCGTATGTCGGCGATATTTCAAACAAAAACGGCTGGCTCAGTTTCTGGCCTGAAGAATGGATGCCCAGTTTTAAATATAATTGTATGCGTCCATTTTTGTTGGGGCTGTTTTTAGAGCCTATACTGCCGCCAAAAGCACGCATGGTCGTCTTCCACGGCAACCCCACGCCTGAGATGGCTGCCAAGGGTGAAATGAAGGGTTTTAAAAAGTTTTTTAGATTCCTTAAAACCCCAAAATGGCTTTTGGAACATTGGAGATAATATGGCAAGACCTTTAAAAATTCTAGCAATAGCGCCGCATAACGACGACGAAACTTTGGGTTGCGGCGGCACTTTGGCAAAGCATGTCAAGAAAGGTCATGATGTCTATGTGGCAATCTTCACATCCATATCTGAAGACAGCCCTATTATGACCCCAAATAAAGAGCTGGTACGCAAAGAAACAAAGCAAGCCATGAAAATTCTGGGGATAGACTTTAAAAACGTCATTTTTAAAGACCTGCCAAATGCCCTTTTGCCGGATATTGAAATGTATAAAATCAATAAGGAAGTTTTTGAAGTTATACACAAAGTCAAACCTGATATATTGTATTTGCCCTTCATGAAAGACCTGCACAACGACCATAGGCTAATCACCTACGCAGCACAAGTTGCGGCACGTTCAACCACGCAGGTCGGGCGCAATATCAAAGAAATTTACATGTATGAAACCCTCTCTGAAACCCATTGGAATATAGACTCTGTTGAAGGCGGTTTCTTGCCCAATGTGTATATAGATATTACTGGGTTTTTAACTGCAAAGCTGAAGGCTATCAAGGCATACAAAAGCCAGCTTAAAATTCACCCAGACGCCCGCTCCGTAAAGGCGCTCTCGGCACTTGCAACGCTCAGGGGCTCGATAGTCGGTATGCGTGAAGCTGAGGCTTTTGTGCTTGTCAGAAAACTTAATTGGTAGGCAGATAAAGTATCTAACAAAAAAATCCTCGGTAATGCCGAGGATTTTTTTGTTAGATTTAAAAGATTTATTTTTTCTGTCTGCGGCGATACGCCACAAAAGCAAACATAGCCAAGCCAAATATTGCCGCATAAGTTGAAGGCTCAGGAATTTGGGTTACCAGATAAAGAGCCCCAGATTCTATTTTAAACTGCCTGTTTACCAAATTTTCATTGTTTGTGGTGAAGGCAAAGTCGTTTTCCGTAAAGCCTGTAATAGAATCAACCTCCGCAATTTTATAAGAATCCAAAATTGCCACGCTTGTATCCAAAAATTCAAACTCAAAAACATATTTTGCGCCTTCAGAATCGGTAGTGTCTTTTATAAGCCCTACCAAATCTAAAAATGAATTTGTAAGCCCGCTTGCGTCAACAAAAACCACTATGCTTGCTGCGCTAGACCAAGTTAAATTTTCGGCAATCACCGTACCGCTAGAAAGTATTTGGGCTGTCTCAACATTTGCCGAACCCACAGCGCCAAACTTGCCGCCTTTAAGAATAAGCGCACCTATGCCCTTTTTGGCATCATTATTTTTACCGTCCGCCTTCATGTAAAGTTCACCCGCAGATACGGTTGTATCACCTCTAAAATAGTTGATACCGCTTAAAACTTGTCTGCCTGAACCTGTCTTATTTATACTTACAGCACCTGTTAAATTTGCGGGAACTTCTTTAGCGCCCTGTGAATAATCATGAATTCTGTTTACGTAAACGTAATTGCCATCACCAGTTAAATTCATGGTTACTATACCGCCTACATATCCGGAATTTGTTGTGAAACGGGTATTGCCATCTCCGGAAATTCCACGCAAACCGCCAAAAGACACGCTCAAGTCTGAGGTAGATTCACCACCATTCAAGAATACAACGCCCTTATTTTCAAAATAACCATCAACCACAAAAGAACCTGCTACGGCTTCTTTTGTGAGGTTCAAAGACAAGCCCCTTGTAGTGTTTCCATCAGTATAATAGCGGGTGTTTGTAAAATTGCCTTTTACATTCAGCGTTGTAGCGCCAATCACAGCAAGCTCATTTGCGTCTGAGGCAAAATTGCCGCCCACAGTAACAGTATAATTTGGAGACCTAACAGAGAATTTTGACGCCTTGCCCGCCGTAAGAGAGCCAATTTTTGCATTGCCACGAAAATCTATATAAGCAAATGCGTTTTCTTCTAAAGCTGCGTTTGTAATATTAATATTTTCAGAACCAACAGCGCCGTTTAGCAAATACATGCTAACATAAGAATAGTTTTTATCAGCAACGCCATCGGTAGTGCTTGCAGCTTTGAAATTGAGGTTCGTAATTGCGATAGAACCTGACTCATACGATGTGCTTGCACCCACAGTAACCTTGGTTTGCCCTGAATTTGTGGAAGTAACATTCAAAGTGTCTATGGTGTGATTTGGTTCAGAACCGCCCCTGCGCAAGTAGAAATAACCACTGTCATAGACATTTACCGTTGCAAATGTACCAGTTATGCCTTCCGAAGTATTGCCTATGTACCAGTCCGTTTCCGTACCCGCCCCATGCACGTCTATAGTGCCTGTATGGACAAGATTTCTTGCGAAAATATTGACGATATTCCCAGTTGAAATATCAACATCTTTTATGGTCAAACTTTTTAAATTATTACTGTTAGCCGCACCAATAGTTAAGCTAGAACCGGCTAAAGCTGTGAGTTTATCAGTTATCACCACTGAGGAAACCGCATTAGCACTGTTGGAGATTTTTAAAGTTGTACCCGTTGCAAGGTTTATCTTATCAAAAGTGGCAGCAGCAGTTGTGTCAACATCTGTACCCACTGTAAAGACAAGCTGAGTACCTGCGCCGGAAAGTGAAAGAAGCCCAGTTTGATTAACCTGCTTAGCATAGATATTGCTGAGGCTACCAGTAGAAATGTCAAAATCATTAATAGTTAGGCTTTTCAAGTTTAGCGCATTACTTGCGCCAAAAGCGAAAGTAGAGCCTAAAACAGCTGTAAATTTGCCGGCTATTACCACCGAAGATGTTGCCGCAGATTCCGCAAACAAATTGAAAGTTGCGCCATCCCCAAGGTCTATTGTGTTGAAAGACGCCGCAGGAGTTGTGTCAACATCCGCCCCCACAGTCCAAATTGCCTGAGAGTCAGTTCCTGAAATTGTGAGCAAACCCGTATGGTTAATTTGTTTAGAATATATGCTATTTTTTGAGCCACCTAAAATATCAACATCTTTTACTGTAAATGACTTTAAAGTTTTGCTGGAATCGCCAAAATTCACCGTTGCGCCGCCCGTTACGCTTAGTTTATCTGCAATTCCAAAAGATGAGACATTGGTTACGTCCGCCTTTACGTTGAATACAGATGTTTCGCCTATGACTGTGAATTTTTCAGACGCAATGTTTGTGCTATTGGCTAGCAAGATACCGCCCTGAGAGCCGCTTTCATTGGTTATATTTGTAATGTTTACCAATTTAGCGTCATTGCCGGCGGTAAATCTTACGGAAGAATCAGTTAATGAAGTATCGGCGGCTACGAAGTCAGTAATATTTACGGCAGCGCTTTGGCGGAAAGCCAAATTCATATATTTACTGCCGGAATCTTTGAGATAAACTTTGTCTATATTATAATTTTCAACCAATGCGCCGCTTAAAGACAAATAAGGAGTATTAGCAAGAGGATTAGTTGAATCTACCTCAATGGTGCCAATATAAATATTTGTGAGTGTGCCATTAAAATAGATATCCGCAGCGCCGGCTTCAGAAACAACTATTTTGTTTATCTTCTTAAGCCCTGTACCAAGCTCAGAATCGTAATTGCTCGTAAAAATATTGATGGTTGAATCACTACCCGACGAACCCATGCCTTTTAAATTTATCGTACCGATTTCCAAAAGTTTTAAAGCATTCGTACTGTTGCCAAAATATGCGCCAACAGCCTTGTTGGCAAGGATATCGAGACTTGTTATCTTAACCTCCAGCTTGCCAAAAGTGTCAGACGAAGTTTCCCTATTGTTCAATGCGTAAAACCTTGTTGCCAAACTTGAAGCAGATGTACCTATTTTCAAATTAGTTATGGTAACGGCTTGAGAAACCCCCAAGGTCATATCAGTACCCGAGGCCATAAGCACGTCTTTTGCGGTAAAGCTCCGTAGGGCGTAAGTGTCTGTAATAGTACCGGTAGTTGTACCTGAACCAAAATAAACTTTACCCGTTTGTATATCAACTTTATTGGTAGCTTCAAAAGTTGAATTTGCACTAGCGCCAGCCGACCTCAACTGAAAAGATGCGCCCGTTTGCACAAAATCATTAACCTTAACGGAGTAATTGTTTGCGCCATAAAAAGCATGCCAAAGATATGAGGATGAATTATTCCAAGTATCCACATACATACTAGCGCCAATATCTTGTTGACCAGTAACAGTTACGGTTGGGTTTTTGTCTATAATAGCGGTGCCGTTTGTTAAATTAGGCAATGTGGTTGCATCCGACCATGCCGTACCACTCCAAGTTTTCCATTGCGCAGTAACGTTCATCTTGCCGCCCTGAGAATAGTAGTAAACACCCGTAGTTTGAGCAAAAATAGCGCTCGTAAAAACTATGGATACTAGAAGAAATGCTGATTTTTTTAGCGAAGACATAAATATTTTTCCCAAATTAAGAAAAAGTTAAGTACACTTATTTATTATTAAGTGTGCCCACATTTTTTTAAAATTATACACCCTGTCAATATTTTTATTGATAACTTTTTATTAATCATTTTTTTAACAATATAACTCTGAATTTAATACCCTCATCCCACAAATTTTCTGGACAAAGTTGTTATAAAATTTGATTATTGCGCCATCTTATGAAAAAATATCTAGCAGAATTAGTTGGGACATTTGTCCTAGTTTTAATGGGTTGCGGCAGCGCAGTTTTTGCAGGCGACGCAATGGCGAATGTTGGCGCAGGTGTGGGCACTTTGGGTGTTGCATTTGCCTTCGGCTTGGCTGTTGTGGCAATGGCATACACAATAGGCGGAATATCAGGCTGCCACATCAATCCGGCAATCACTTTTGGCGCATTGCTCGCCAAGAGAATAAATGCCAAGGATGCCCTGATGTATATGGTGTTCCAGATTGCCGGCGCAATTTTGGGTTCAGCCGTAATTTATGCGCTGCTTAGCTTTGGCTCGCATAGCGGCCCTACTATGACAGGCGCAAACGGTTTTGCCGAGGGCGCTTTGCCACAGGCATTCATTGCTGAGGCCGTATTCACATTTGTCTTTGTCTTGGTGGTTCTTGGTACGACAAGCAAAAAAGGCGCAGGCGCATTTGCAGGATTGGCAATAGGTCTTTCCTTAGTGCTTGTGCACATAGTTTGCATACCCCTTACAGGCACATCTGTCAACCCCGCACGCAGCATAGGTCCAGCACTTTTTGAAGGCGGTGTTGCACTTACGCAGCTTTGGGTTTTCATTGCAGCCCCCATGCTTGGTGCGGCAATTTCTGCCGTAGTGTGGCGCATACTTGAAGACAAATAATTTCTGACAAACCAGATGATAAAAAAAGTCTCTTGAAGGGGTTTCCCTCAAGAGACTTTTTTAATTAAATTTTGCCCAATAATTTTTGGCTTATTTGAAACGCTCCGCATTAAAAGCGTCTCTTTCCTTGCCGGACTTTATGAGGTCTTCCGCAATTTTACCTACGTTGTCTTTTGTAACATAAACTCCAAAATCGGCAGGCAAACCTTTTTTATCTTTGTCGAATATAAATTTCAACATCATATCATCTACCTGCGGTATGCAATGGCTTTCTTCCACGTAATATTCATCATTGCAAGCCACGCTGTTATAACCGCCAAAATAGTAAAAATCCGTAATTTGCGCAATGCCTTTGAGATATTCCGCAAAATCTTCCATGACTATTGCATCTAAGAAGTTTGCGTTATTTGGGTAAAAAGTAACAATCAGCTTGATGCCGTTTTTGTCGCAAACTTCCTTGATTTTACGGACATAAGATACGGACTCCTTAATAGACGTGCCCCTAAAATGCCTCTCTTTGGGATTGTGGAATGAGGGTTCTTCGGCGGAGTATTTTTTAGGGTCTTGCTTTTGCTTGTTAAAGACCGTCATATCCAACCTGCCGCCACGTTCCAAAACAAGCTCATGCCCTTTTGATTTGTCGGTAATTTTTTTATAGGTGCGCTCAGGCATGAAAGAAACCAAAGCCCTCAGATAAAATTCAAACAAGCTCTCCTCCAACTGGACTTCCGGATGATGGCGCTTGTCTAAATCTATATCATTAAATATGTATCTTATATTTATGGAATCTAGCTCAAGATAAACGCATTTAAGCTTATTGGGACGCTTGAGCATATAGTCAAAAAACTTTGCATAGTCTCTGGGTGTACCGTTTGAGATGTTGAAATTGTAAAACTTGTAATCCGGCAAATACTTTTCCAAAGCGGAAGGCATAAGAGCCGCCACTCTAGAGCTGCCTAATATTGCGGAATCAACCTCAGGATGCTTTTTAAGCTCAAGAATTGTGCGGAACCTGTCGTTTGGGGCACGCATTCTGAAAAAACCACTGTCAAAAATATCCACAGGGTCAACAATGTAGTTCATCGCCATTAAGCTTAAAATAAAGCCCAAACAGCTATACATTACCGTAAATACAAATTTTTTATCCATGATTTTTAGAAATTGAAGTACAAAAATTCGCTCTCTTTATTCAGGCTTATCAATGAAACCATAAGCATGACTATTGTGAACAGCAAGTGTTTATAGTCTGGCTTAAACCTGTCTTTAAGCTGTATGCTGTTTGGGCACATGAATACCAAAAAGAAAGATAACCCAAGCACAATCAAAGACATGCTACGCTCAAAATTTATATGTATCGGGAAGAATATTTCTTCTATGAATTTTTGCGCCGAAAGGAAGTTGTAATTGATGTCTAGCAAACTTGTAATGTCTAACATGCAACCCGCTATGTAGCCCATGCGGGTAAAGTTTGGCGAAGTAAACACCACAGACATAAATATAAGGAATATGAAAGTTATGAATACGCCTAAGCGCCTCGGCAAAGGTTTGTAGTGCTTTGCGAGGTATCTGTGTATTATGCTTGCAATGCCATGGAGCAAGCCCCAGACAACAAATATCCAACTTGCGCCGTGCCACACGCCAACAACTATCATGATGACAAATATGTTTAAATAGGTTCTAAATTCGCCCTTCTTGCTGCCGCCAAGCGGGAAGAAAACGTAATTGCGGATAAACACCATCATTGTCATGTGCCAAGTCTGCCAAAACTCCCTGATGTTTGCGGATTTTAAAGGCGACATAAAGTTGATGGGCAAAGCTATGTTGAATATTAATCCCAAGCCAATCGCCATGTCGCAATATCCTGAGAAGTCAAAATACATTTGGAACATAGACGCCAAAGAGGCGCACCAGGAAGAAATAATGTTCAATTCAACGTCAGACTTGAATACGGAACTGACATAGACGCTCATCGTATCGGCGAGCATAATTTTTTTGAAAAGCCCTATCGTAAAAATAAATACGCCTCTGGAAATATTTTCATAATTTATGATATGCTTTTCCGGCTCATGAAACTGGGGCGCCATAGTCTTATAAAGCACAATGGGACCGGCTATGAGTTGGGGGAAAAACGCCACAAATGTAGAATACCAACCTATGTCTTTATTTGCATGGATATCGCCCCTGTAAATATCGACCAAATATGCAACCTGCTGAAAAGTAAAAAAGCTTATCCCCAATGGCAAGGCTATGTGCTGAAGCGGTATATTTACTGGCAATACGGAATTCAGGTTGAATATAATAAAGTCCGTATATTTGTAAAAGCCAAGCAATCCTATGTTAAATAAGACGCCAAAAGTGCACATATAAAAAGACACTTTTGCATTGCCTCTTTTTGCGGACGAATCAATGCCTATGCCCACCACATAATTGACGATGATAGAGGCAAGTATAATCCATATATACCACGGATTAAAGTATCCGTAGAAAATTATGCTCGCAAACGCCATTAGAAAAAGCGACATGCGCAACCCCACATATTTAGAGGACAAAAAGTACGTCGCAAAAGTCAGTGGGAAAAATACAAATATAAATATATACGAGTTAAATAACATAAAAGTATTTGCAGAATATGCACAAATAAAAACCCGAGAAGCTAAATTCAGCCGTTTTTATTGTCAATACTATACTTTTAAAACAGGTGCTTTAAGAACCAATAAAAATAGAAATATCTGTAATGATTTTTACCTATTCTTCGATTATCAAAGTTTTTTTAGACACTTTGAAATTAGAGTTTTCTTTTTGATTTTTTACGCACACAAGTTACGAATAAAAGAGAGGCAATTCCCAATATAAACGCATATGTCGAAGGCTCTGGAATTGTTCCGTAATGAATGACTGCAACACCCCGCAAATCAAAACCAGGAGTTCCGCCCTGCCCATTTTCTTCATCCGGTATTGGGTCATAAATCAAATTTCCCGCACTATCAAGGCTGCTTCCATCGCCATAAATATCTATTATTTTTACATATTTGATATTATTCAAATCTTGCAAGAGAAAACTATCTATCACATGATTCATATATGCCTCAGAGAAAGAAAAATCTCCATAATTTCCGAATTGTTGGTAATAACTTTTTTGGCTGAGGGCATAATTGTAGGCGTAGGTAAGCTCGGAAAGGTCGAACCCATGCCCATAACCCGCCTCGTATTTTGATGCAAGATTATATATATCTAGCGGATCCACATAGGCGTTAGTTTCCCCTATAATGCTTTGCCCCAGATAAAAGTTTGGGAAACGCATAAAATTTATGCCGTCGGTGGAAACTTCAATATAGGCAAGCTCTAAATAGTTTTCGCTAAAGCCATTTTCAAATACCGCAAAATCGATACCCTCGCCGTTGCCAATGGGGTTTGCAAATGTAAGAGTTATAGTGCCACCATTGCCAAGCGTAACGACATGTCCTGTGGGGTCAAAGTCTGTTATTGCGCCCAGCGCTTTGGTGGGGTCGGCAAATTTTGGCAATATTGCAGAACCCTTGATATAATTGCTATATCCAGTTGCCCAGCCAAGAATGTCTGGATTGGGAATGCTTGTTGAATTTTCTGCAAATGGATAAATTGCGACAGTCCCCGCCGCCGTTGAAGTGCCGCTTCCACCCGGTCCAAAACTCCACACTACATTTTGGAAATAGTCATAAGATTCTCCATTCTGTGGCAGATAGACCAACGCATAAGATGCAAAGCTCAATGTAAAACTTAGTAGTGATGTAATTGCTTTTTTCATATTTTTTTTAAAAATTTATTTGAAGACCGATTTTAAACATCCGCCCGATGGATGGATAATATGCGCCGCTAAAGGCCATTGCGGCATAATTTTCGTCGAAAGCGTTTTCAAGCGCCCCATACACAGATACATTTCTTGTAAGCGTTATATTTGCCCTAAAGTCCACCGTCAGATAAGAAGGCATTTGAGGCTCTTTGTTGGCAAAGTCATTCCCTTCATATTGCTTTGAACAATAATTGATTTGCGCCGTGAATGTAACATATTCAAGAGGTTTAACGTAAAGCCCGCTAAATCCCGTTACAGGGGGCACAAGAGGAATGCCGTTTCCCTTATTTTCTCCTGCAATAAAATGAGCATCTACACACGTTGCACCTGTGAACGCCCCCCAATATTCATCATCATAATTGAGCATCAAATCTATGCCATAGCGTGCGGTATCTGGGGCGTTTACATTGTTGAGTACAGCGCTTCCCGCCGGTTTGATATACATTATTTCATCATGCATAAACAGGGCAAAAAAACTTATATCTAGTGTCCATTTTTTATCTATAAATTTTACACCGGCTTCAAAGTTTTGCCCAGTTTCTGGCTTTAAGTCTGGATTAAAATTACTTATCAGCGCACTCCATGAATTTTGATAACGAGCAATTTCATCAGTTGTAGGATACCTATAAATTTGGTCAAAGCGTGCATAGATGCTGGCGGAATCGATGAACCTATAATTAATGCCGGCACTCGCCGCCAAGCCGTATTGCCAATTATCTTCATCCATAGAGGATTTTAATGTCGGCAGTTGCCCCGGCCTTCTTGGAGGGTCGTAACGAGCGTCTTTAATATGAACATAAGACGCCTCTGCCCTGCCTGAAGTGCTGAGGGAAAGTTCGTCAGTTATAAAATATTCTGCGCCGACATACGGACCTATATCTATGCGCCCCACTTTGGCGTTTTCTGCCATGAACTTTGGGTTTATTGGAACACTTCTATAAAAGGCATAGTCGATGTCTGCATAAGCGACATCCAAACCTGTATAAATTTTTAAATCTTCAAATTTATCAATTTCCATGCGTGGATTAAAGGCGTAAGACCACTGGTTATTTTCATTTAACCCATTTTTATCCGCAGCCTCTCTATCTCGAAAATTCATACCAAAAAGCAATTCAGATTTCCCCAATGCGGATTCGCTCTTAAGCGCTGAGGAATAAACACCTGTATCATAGAAATAGTGTATCCCCTTGCCTGTTTTTCTGGGGTTTGAATGTAATTGCTCCAAAGATATAGGGCTTGCGTAGTTTGTATCGCTTTGTCCGTAACTTCCTGAAAATTCGAGGGTATTTTTTGAGTCTATTTTATAACCCAACGATGCGCTAAAATTGTCCGCCCATGCTTTTGAATTATCGCAATAGCCGTCCGTATAAAGCCTGTTAATGTCTAAATTATAAAAGAAATCCCCCTGAGAACCCGTGAAAGACCCATCCACATTGTAAGTGCCGTAAGACCCATACATCAAATTCACTGCAAAATTGTTTTCATCCGCCCCTTTCTTGGTGTTAATTTTAATGACACCCGCAACGGCGTTATTGCCATACATTGCGCTTTGCGCCCCACGCAAAACTTCTATACTTTCAATATTATCTACGGGAATTGATGTCCATATAGGGTTAGACATATCAACCCTATTGTAGCGTTGCCCATCTACAAGAACAAGTATGCGTTGCTGAGAATTGTCTCCAAAACCACGCATAGATAAGGATGAATCTATTGCGCTTCCCGCACTCAAAAATCGTACATTCGCTTTTTTTTGCAATATTTCCGGAATAGTTAAAGCGCCACTTTGTTTGATTTCATCTTCTGTTATTACAGTAGAGCTTACTGGAGTGTTAAGCGCATCGCTAGAAAAACGATACGCCGTAACCTCAAGAGGTTCAAGCACTGCCACAGCCTCATCTTGCGCATTTTTCTCAAGAGGAAGTTCCTCAGCGAAAAGCTGCGCAAAAAGAAGCGGCAAAAGCAGAATCTCAAGAATTCTTTTCATCACAACAAAATATGTTGGTCAAAAAATAGTTTTCCTTTACAAAATTATTTGTTGGATTTTTTCCTTCTGCGATATGCTAAAAATGCGGCTGAAAGCCCCAATACTACCGCATATTCGGCGGGCTCGGGGATGTTGCTTGTGCTGTAAGAAACATTGTCTATTGCCACATAAGAGGGAGATCCCATACCTGCGCCTTCGCTGCCAAAAGTGCTTATAGTTTGGAAGGCAAGCCCCGTAAGGCCGTCGGTATATAAACTGCCGTCCGTTCCGTAAAGACCAGTTAAATTAACAGTCGTCCAGTCATAGGTAAGTATGTCATTTACACCGTCAATATATTTAGCGGCAACCCAGTCAACATAAGTGTCTGTGAGTAACCCACTATCCATATCTAAAACGCCATAAATGCGTACGGTATAAAGCCCGTCGGTCTTTGTATGGATATTGGTTTTACCCATGTAAGAGTCGTTTTTGCCAGTGTCATCAAGTTTTTGATATAATAAAGCCGTCAAAGAAAGATCAACGCTTGTAAAGAAAACTTTACCCGTATCTAAGACAAGGCTGCAATTTTTCAGATAGTCTTTGACATTGCCATCTAAATCGGCGTCATCCAAATCCTGACTGAATGTATTATCAAACACCGAGTTTTTACCCGTCAACCAAGAAGAATATGCGTTTGAATAACCCGTTACCCCGTTATAATCTGCGGCCTTTTGCCCAGAATAAAAGATATCTGAAGATGAAATGAACATCGTAAGATAGTTGCTGCCACCCGCAGCACCGCCTGAAGCGGTATTGGCATCATAGTCATAAATATTTGCGCCAAGCGTATTGGATGTAGAATTGAATACATTACTGCCGCCGCCGAAATACGCCCAAGTATCGGGATCATAAAACGCTTGATAACCCCCTGAGAGCGTATAGCCGTCAGATGAACTTTTTACAGCGCCATTTACGGGGTTTTGACCAGAATAGTCGTAGGGCAAATATTCTGAAGTTGACGTTCCAGACATCGGAGAGACATCTTCAAAACCAAAGACGCCGGCATTCAGAGCAGAAACCGCAGAGATTAAAAATATCGCCGCAGAGATTATTATTTTTTTATTATATGTGTGTGTTTTCATTATGTTCCTTTTTTTAGTCTTTCGCTAAAACACCGCTTGTCGCAAGTGATGGAACACGGAATAAAATGCGTATAAAAATTATACAGACACACATTTTCCGAAGATTCCAATACTCGAGAATCAGTCAGGAATTTGCACCACACGTCTTCTGGCTTATCCTACGATTTAAAAAAATCACAAATAACCAACCTTCCCGAAGGCTTTACCCCAGTGGCTTTATGGTCATTCTTAAGAAATTACAGCGGCGAGACCGCACCCGAATTTAACGGGTTTCCGTTTGTATGCAAATCGACCCCAATAAGGGTCAAAATCTTTGAAAGAACTTTCGCACAATCTTTCCATATATTTTTTTTAGTCAATATTTTTTTGGGAAAATAATTTAATTTGACAATATTACTCAATTTGGCACACTCGGAGGGCAATATGAAAATACAGGTACTAGCTTCAGCTACGGCGTTCCCAGATAAAATCGTTTATAACAAAGATCTTACGCAATTCCCAGAGGAATATATTGAGATAATTGAAGAAAAAATTGGGATTAAGTCTCGTATGCACTGCAACCCTGATGAGTCTCTTTCTGATTTGGCGGCAAAAGTCGGCAAAAAATGTATAGCAAAAGCCAATCTTAAATTTGAAGATATAGATGGGCTCATACTCGGCACGGGCACTGCGGATAGGCTTTCGCCGGCGTCGGCAAATTTGGTGCAGCACAAAATTGGGCTACCCACTTCCACCTTTGCCTTCGACATGAACACAACTTGTCCAAACGGCATATATTCTCTTGAAATAGGCAGGGCAATGCTTGCGGGTTCTTCTCGCAAAAATATTTTGGTGATAAATGCAGAAGCAATTTCTAAGATGATGGACCCTAACGCATTTGCAAGTTTCCCATATTTTGGCGACGGTGCGGCGGCGGTAATTCTAACCAAAGACTCTCCGCTTGATTTGCCGGAACTTTATGAAGCTGTTTTGATGTCTGACGGTAGCGGCTTTGAGTTTATCACAACCCGTGGCGGCGGTTCAGACCTGCCCGCAGGGCGCTACTGCACAGATGAAAACAGAGAAGAGTTTTTCTTCTCTATGGACGGCAGAGCGGTATTTGAATTTGCAACTTCAAGGCCGCCCGCCCTCATTGAAAAATACCTTGCAGACCGTAAAATATCAAAAAGCAATGTTGATGCCTACATTTTGCATCAGGCAAATACGCATATCATTGCAAAAATCAGAGAAGTTCTTGGCGAACCTGAAAGTAAATTTCCTGAAAACATATTCAAGTACGGCAATACTGCCGGCGCATCAACGCTAATCACCCTTGCGGAATATCTTGAAACCGCAAAGCCAAAAAAAGATGATTACACCGTAATATGCGGCTTTGGCGGCGGATTGGCATGGGGTACTACGGTGCTTAAACACTAATATTATCTTTAGCAAAATATTGTTTCCTAAAAATATTTAAAGACTTGCCCTTTGTAAAAGATGGCAAGTTTTTTTATTTTTCAAAACTTTCCAAAAACAAAAAACGCTCAGACTTTTATGTCTGAGCGTTAAAGCCCTATCAAACTTGAGGTTTATTGATATAATATCTTACGCAATTATTTTGCGTATTTTACATCTTCCCATGCGCCTTTTGCCTGATTGCTCTTGATGCAGGCGTCTATGAAAGATATGCCCATTCTGCCGTCGTAAATATTTGCATATTTAGAGCCGTCGCAAGAGAATGGCTTGCCTGCCTTATATGAGCGAACATCTTTTTCAAACTCACGATGAAGCCTAGCGTAAGCGTCATGAAAAGCCTCAGGATGGCCGCCTGGAATTGTGGGTTCTTTAAGCAACCATTCGGGAATGTCGCCAAAGAATCCATCATTTGCGGACACACAGCCTCTCCAGTAAACCCTGTCGGGCTGATTTGAAAGCATGACCGTTACAGACTCAGGATTTTCCTGACTCCAAACCAAAGTGCCCTTTGTGCCGGAAACTTCAATGCGCAAGTCGTTCTTGTGCCCGATGCAAATCTGAGACGCCCTTACCATTGCCTTTGCGCCGTTTGAAAGCTCGCAATATGTTGTAAAGTGATCATCCAACATTCTGCCCTTCACGAATGTTTCCATGTGTGAAGAAACCTTCTTTACGTCAAGACCGGTAACAAACCTAAGCTGCATTAAAGCGTGCGTGCCAATGTCTCCGCCGCAGAGGCTCCCGCCCGAGCGTTTTGGGTCTGTGCGCCACTGTGCGCCTTCTGCGCCCGTTTTTTCAACCTGTGTTGCAAGCCAGCCTTGAATGTATGAAGAATCTACCCAGCGTATGTCTCCAAGCAAGCCGCTTTGCACTATGAATCTTGAAAACCAAGTAGTCCAATGGCCCAAGTATGTGTGGGCAACCGCAAATGGCACGTTCTTTTTTTCAACCGCTTCCGTAAGTTTTTCAGCTTCTTCAAGATTGATTGTAAGCGGTTTTTCACACATCACGGGGATACCCGCCATGACAGCCTTGTATGCAGGGTCAAAATGCACAAAGTTTGGGGTTACTATCAAAACATAATCCAACTTTTCATCTTCAGGAAGTTTTGCCTGTTCGGCAATCATATCGTCATAAGAGACGTAGCCCTTGATCGGATAACGCCAATTTGCCGCTTCATCCATTGCAATTTTTGGGTCCGGATGCAAAGCTGCCGCAACAACCCTGCGTGTTCCGTCAAAGTGAATAGCCTTTTGATGTGGCTGAACTATGAAAGCGCCTGCGCCTCCGCCTATTAGACCTACTCTTAGTGGTTTTTCTGACATATTATGTTACTCCTTTATTGTTGATTAAATCTGTTAAAACCCTATCGCAAAAAAATCCGCTTTGCAGACTTAAATATGCGCAAGGTGTCTCAAAAGCTATTTTATTGTTTATAAATTTTCAATGATTTTTTTATGAAAAAACCCGCAAGCCTCGCCCTACTTATGCCAATCTGACGAACGGCTACGCCATAATTCCAGATTTTTCTCCCACCCGTTGGGCTTTGTTTTGCCTGTGATTAAAGAATCCATTTTATCTATGCTTGGGGCTTTTGTATTGAAACCATTCTCTGGTATTTCATAGCCGGCAGCCCAAGCTATTGCGTTTATAATCAGCTTACGGAAAGAATCATTGTTGTAATTAAAATACTCATGCCAGCCCGTAAAACCAAAGCCCTTTGTGCCGTTAGGATTTTCAACAGCCCAAGCCAGTGTCGTGGGCGCACCCTTTAATGTGCGCATATATTTATTGCCCGTGTGCCTGCCATCGGGTCTGTTATAGGCTTCGTCCGTGGGGATTGCCTGTAAGATATTTGTAATTTTTGCGTCGTTCTTAAAACGCAGATTAAAATACCATTCATCATGTAGCACAAAAGGCTTAACGCCCCTGCTTATAGGATGCGTAGGATTCAAAATTGCAGACGCCGTCCAATGTGGATTGACAGAAAAATAATGCTCATAATGCGCAGCTATCGTATTGTCCAAATATGAATTAAATTTTGGGTCCGCAAGAATGAGGGCGTAATGAAATATCATAATGCTCACACCCATATTGTTGATTTCCTCCAACATTTTTTCACGTCCAAATAAGGGATGGTGCTTTTCACCCTCGCCAAAAATCACAAGCAAGCTCGCACCTTTGAAAAAATCTAAAGAATCTGGGAAATCGTCTTTAACCACATCCACTTTTGCCTGCGGTATTGCTTCTTTGAGAGAATCTTTGAGCATATCGCAAACGGCGGTATTTTCATGTGCGGAGTAAGGGTGCACAGACTTTCCGCCAAACAAAACTATGCGCTTTTCTTGAGCATTTAAAAATAATGTGGACAGAAAAACTGCGGATATAAAAAGAAATTTCTTCATAAGTTGTCGAGACTAAGACGGGGCTAAAAAATATTCAAATCTTTTTTAGAAACTTGACCGCAGAATTTTTAGCTCTTTATTTGAATTTATGAAGTTCAATAAAATTCTGGATATTTCCGAAATCAACAATGCGGTTGCCGAACTTTCAGCTAAAATATCCTCAGACTACAATTTGCAAGGTGTTTCAGAAATTTCCGTACTGTGGGTGGCAAACGGCGCAATGTTTTTTGCTGCTGAAATTCTTAAAAATCTGGATGTACCTTTAAGCGTTTGCGCCGTGAGCGCAAGCTCCTACAAAGATTCCGACAAGCCCTGTCAAGAGCCGGAAATTTCCGTCTGTTCAAAAGAATTTATAGAAAATAAGGACGTCTTGATAATAGACGACATATTTGATACAGGTAAGACCATCTCCGCCATTGTGCAGAAGTTGACAGCACACAATCCAAAATCTATTAAGACCTGCTTTTTGCTGAACAAGAAAGTTATCAAGCAAACAGATTTTCAGGCGGATTACATCTGCTTTGACATAGAAGATAAATTTGTCTGCGGATATGGTTTGGATTACCAATACAAATTTAGAAATCTAAAAGGTGTTTTTGAAATTGTGTTTTAAAGAGTACAGCTTTCACACAAAAGAAATTCCAAAAAGCTGTTTTTGCTAAGAATTTTGTGCGGTGTCTTGCGGGGACATTGTTGCGAAAGGCCCTTTGCTTATTATGACACCTTTGCCGGCTTCTGTAGTGCAAGCAACGGCAAAAAGTGATATGACAAAAAGTATCACGGCAAATTTAAAAATCTTCATGTGTTCATTATCTCTTAAAAGTTTTTAATATCAAGATTTTTCTAAATCTTTAAGCGTTTATGCGCCTGTATTTTTACGCAATCCTATGAGATATTCCGTATTGCCGTCTCCGCCTTTGATTGGAGACTCTATGAGCCCCAAGACCTCGCAATAAGGAAAGTTTGAATCAATAAAAACCCTGATTTTTTGCACAACTTCTTCCAAAATTTTAGGGTCTTTAATAACCCCGTTGGTTTTTGCCGCAAGCCCCACCCCAGCTTCAAACTGAGGCTTTATCAGGCAGACAATTTCTGCGCCCACTTTCAAAACATCGAGCAAATTTTGCAAAACTTTTTCCAAAGATATGAAAGATAAATCTGCGCAAATAAAGTCAAACTTTGCTTGAGACTGCGTTTTAAAAATGTCTGAAAATTTTTCAAAAAGCATAAGGCTATTTATTGAGCGCACATCGGTTTTTTCCAAATTTATAGCCCTAGTGTCCGCAAGGATTTTGGGATGAAGCTGTGAAAACCCAACATCTACGCAAAATACACATTCAGCGCCTCTTTGCAAAATACAGTCCGTAAAGCCACCCGTAGAAGCACCCGCATCCAGACAAATTTTGCCCTTCACGTCCACCTTTAACTCATCCAAAAATTTTTCAAGTTTAAGCCCAGCCCTAGACACATATTTTAAATTTTGGGCAGATTCTAAAACCTTTACGAGCCCTGCATTTTCAAGACTTCTTGAAGCTTTATCAACCAATTTGCCGTCGTAAAACACAACGCCTTCTTCAATCAAAGCCCTGGCTTTGGACCTGCTGGGCGCAAAGTTATTTGCAGCTAAAAATTCATCCGCCCTCATAGTTATTTTTTCGGAATGTAATTGACCTCTACATCTATGCTTGCGGGCGAATGCTCGGGCTGGATTTTATTTGCGACATTCTGCGCAAGCTCAGGCACTTGGGTAAAAAAAAGATAAGCAACAACAAGCATCGTAATAATACCAAGCGTAATCGCAAAATAACTTATCAAATCTCTAAGTTTCTGCGCCCGTTTTGCATTGGGGCTGAGCTTATATCTGCTGTGTCTTATGCTACCAACGCCAAAACCCACGACACCGCCCATAGACTCTTTTGCCCTGCGTACAACTTCCCTGTGGTCTATCAACATGAATACTAAAACTGCCACATTTTTATAGAAGCGCAATCAAAAATTCTCCAATAGATTTTAGATTTGACCTTGAATCAAAAAATTGTTTCAATTTATGCGAATATATCTGATTTACATTGTGGGGGTAGAGTGTCGATTTACGGACTTTTGCGCCCTGATGTATTTTTATTTTACACTATGAAAAAGTCTATATTTTTATTATCATTGTTGTCTGTGGCATTAACCGCAAGCGCCGCAATACATATGCCGCTTATATTCAGGAATTTCATGGTCCTACAACAAGAGCAAAAGGTGAAATTTTGGGGTACTGCTGAACCAAATGCCAAAATCACGTTAGATTATGACGGCAAAAAGAATGCCGCATCCACCTCGGCAACTTCCGACGGCAAATGGGTCATATATTTAAACCCGCTCAAAGCCAGCAAAAAACCTGTGCAAATTGTAATTTCAGAAAATGGAAAGCCTCAAAAATACATATCAGATGTTTTGGTGGGTGAAGTTTGGGTTACGGGTGGACAATCAAATATGGCGTTTGGGCTTAGGGGGATAAACGGCTCTGAAGATGTCATAAAAAGAGCAAATTATCCGGACATAAGGATTTTCTGGCAGCCGGCCACAGTTACAAGCAATGAGCCCGCAACAGATGTTGATAAGGCGTCAATCTGGCGGGTCTGCTCACCGGATATGATTGCGCCTTTCAGCGCAATGGCTGTACTTTTCGCCGAACATATACGCAACAATGTGGATGTGCCCGTAGGCATAATTTCTACGGAAATGAGTGGCACGCCCATGGTCTCTTGGGTTTCGGAAAATTATGCGAGAAATTCCGACAACTACAAAGAACGCATGGAGCACTTTGACAAAAAATGTGCGGAATATGATTATGACAAAGCGATAGAAAATTGGGAAAAGGGGCGCAAAGACCATGAAGAAGCTAAGGCCAAGGCAATAGCTGAAGGCAAACCCGTTCCCGCAATGCACTACCAATATACAGATTTGCACAAACCGTGGGAAAAGAGCCCCGACTCTTTCCGCACACCCTCTAAATTATTTAACGGCAAAATTGCACCCATTGCGGGCTATACCGCAAGAGGTTTCCTATGGTATCAGGGCGAGAATGACGCCGGCGGAGTATCTATGCAGGTATTTGACAAAATGCTTGCAGGTTTAATTGAATGTTGGCGCAAAGAATGGGGTAATGCGAATATGCCTTTTATATTCATGCAACTGCCAAGCTGGGGCGAAGGCGGTTCTGCGGGCTGGCCTGAAGTTCGTCAAAAACAAAGCAAAGTTGCAAAAGAAAATAAAAACGTATTCATGTGCGTGGCAATAGATACGGGTGAAGAAAAAGACATCCATCCCAAAGACAAACTCGCACTGGGCACAAGGCTGGGCAATATCGCCCTCAAAGAAGTGTACGGCAAAAAAAATCTCACAGCCTATGGCCCCACATTTAAAGACGTAAAATTTGCAAAGGCGCAGGCAAAAGTTTCTTTCTATATGGACGGTTCTAAGTTTAAAAAACCGCAAGAAGAAATCACCGGCTTTGAAATTTTGAATGAGGATGAAAAATGGGTATCCGCCAAAGCCTCAATCACAGGAAAATCGGATGAAATCACCCTCTCTGCAGACGGTGTAAAAAATATTTTGGGTGTGCGTTACGCATACAAGCCTTGGGCAAAGCCTCTGGTAAATTTGTTTAACGAGGCAGGTTTGCCGACAGCCCCTTTCACTACAAATCTTGAAAAATAAATTTATGAAAAAACTATTAATTCTTCTATCCTTATTTGCCTCGGCGAATCTTTTTGCCGAGATTGTAATGTCTCAAGTTTTCTCAGACAATATGCTTTTGCAAAGAGAGCAAAATGTGAAAATCTGGGGCAAGTCTGATAAAAATGCAAATATTGAAGTGAAATTTGACGCTCAGAAGAAGTCTGCAACCGCCGATAAAGACGGAAAATGGAGCATATATCTAGACCCCCTTAAAGCCTCTTATGAGGCAAAAAAACTTGAAGTTTATGAAAACGGCAAGCTGGGTAAAACCATAATAAATGTCTTGGTTGGCGAAGTCTGGATAAGCGGCGGGCAGTCAAACATGGAATGGGCAATGGTCAATACCACGGGCTTTGAAGACGCAAAAAAAAGGGTAGCCGCAGAAAAATATAGAAATATCCGATACTTTGAACAAAAAGGCAGAGACTCTGGTGCGTTAGAGCCTCAGGAAGATTTTATCAAACCAGCACTCTGGGAAATGTGCGACGAAACAGTTTTACCACACTTCAGTGCGGTAAGTTTTTTCTTTGCGGAAAAAATGTTCCTCGAATTGGATATGCCCATAGGCATATTGAGTTCTTCATTGGGCGGTAGCTCAATGGTTGCATGGGTGCCTGAAAATGTCATGAAGAAACGCAGGGTTTTCCTCCCAATTTTAGAGTCATTCGCCACAGAAAAAGCAAAATATAACTACGCAGAAACTCTCGCAAACTTTAAAAAAAGGAGCGCCGAATACCAAGCCCAAGTCAAGGCGGCAAAGGCAGAAAACAAACCAATCCCAGAGCAACCCAGAGATTTGCGTTTTGCGCCAAATCCGCTTGGGCCGGGTAATATAAGATCTATGCCAGCCTATCTTTTTAATGCAAAAATTTGCCCAATGGCAGGCTATACTGCAAGAGGCGTTATATGGTATCAGGGAGAGGCAAATTTAACCACAAAAATCAATCGTTCTTTTACCGACAAGTTTAATTGTCTTATAGAAACATGGCGCAAGGCTTGGAAAAATGATGATATGTATTTTCTCTTTGCCCAGCTTACCTCTTTCGGAAAACAGAGATATTGGCCGGAAACAAGATGGGAACAATATCAAACCCTCAAAGAAGTTAAAAATACGGGCATGGCGGTTACAATAGACATAGGCGAAGAAAACGACATCCACCCCCGAAACAAAACCGACGTGGGTGTCCGCATGGCAAACATAGCACTCAAAGATGTCTATAAAAAGAATGTTACGCACCCTTACGGCCCAATGATAGAAAATGTTGAATACAACAATAGCTCAGCAACAATAAAATTGGACACAGGCGGCAGAAAAATTGTAATAGATGGAACGCTAAGAGGCTTTGAAGTTATGGAAGAAAATGACGTATGGGTTGAATCGGAAGCCAAGTTTAACGCCGATGAAACTTTTACTATAACATCTAAAAACGGCAAAGAAATTAAAGGCGTACGTTACGCTTGGAAAGATTGGGCGCAGCCGTATGTCTGCATATTTAATGAAGATAAACTCCCCGCAATGCCATTTATAGATTTTAAAAAGAATTAATATGAAAAATTTTATAATATCTTTATTTGCAATATTCACATCTATTTCCCTAAATGCGGAAGTTTTAATGCCCTCTATTTTTTCGGACGGCATGGTTTTGCAGCGTAATGCGGAAGTTAAAATTTGGGGCAAAGCCACACCAAAGTCGAAAATTGAAATTACTTTTGAAAATCAAAAGCCTTCCACCAATGCGGACGATAAAGGTTTGTGGTCTCTCAAGCTGAGCGCTTTAAAAGAAAATTCAACCCCCTCAAAAATGCAAATTTTTGAGAACGGCAAGCTTGAAAAAACCATACAAGACATTCTGGTTGGAGAAGTCTGGATGAGTGGCGGACAATCAAACATGGCAAGGCGTGTTGGCGCTTGCGACACTTTTTTAGAAACAAAAAGCAGGGCTAATTACCCTACTATGCGTTTCTTTAATCAACCTCATGAAGCCCAAAGCCCAACGCCCTGTTTTGACAGTCCTGAAACGTCGGAATGGAAAGCCGTAACGCCGGAAAATTTGGAGCTTTTTACGGCGGTAGGGTTTTATTTTGCGGAAGCTTTGCAAAATAAACTAAACGTGCCCGTCGGTATAATTGAAAGCGCCGTTGGCGGCAGTGGCATGATTACGTGGATAAAAGAAGACGATGCAAAAGGCATAACATATTTTGATGATAAATTATCAAATTACCACGCCGAAAAAGCCAATTATAACTATGAAAATGCATTGAAAAAATATGAATCAGACTTGGCAAAATTCAACGCCGACAAAGCTAAAGCAAAGGCTGAAAAAAAGACTTTTAGGAATGTAGCACCAACACGTCCATATCAATATTCGCCTTACAGAATGCAGCAGACACCGCAGTTTTTATACAACGCAAAAATTGCGCCGGTAAAGGGATATACGGTCTCCGGCATAATCTGGTATCAAGGCGAGGGAGACTCACGCACAAAAGAATCCGGCGTATTTTCCAGCGCATTTATAAGAGTTATAGAAACATGGCGCAAGTATTGGGAAAATCCCAACCTACCCTTTTACTTTGTCGAACTTAGCGCATATGATACAGAAGCAAACTTTCCGTTAACCCGCAGCGAACAATTACTCACTACGCATCTTTGCAAAAATACGGGGCTGGCAAGCTCTGTGGATATAGGGCTTGAAAAGGATGTCCACCCAACAAACAAATTCGACATAGGCAAGCGTCTGGCAGGCTTGGCGCTTTATGAAGTTTACGGCAAAAAAGAAATTTATCCATACAGTCCTGAATTTAAAGACCTAAAAAAAGAATCTGGCAAAATCCTCATATCTTTTGAAAAAAGCAATGGCGAGCTTATCCTATCCGGCGCATTGCGGGGGTTTGAAGTTTTGATAAACGAAAAGTGGGAAACTTTCACACCAAAACTGCTGTCAAATAATGGAGAATCTATTTTGGAATTTGCAGATAATATTGACGGCAAAAAAATCTGCGGTGTGCGCTATCTCTGGAAAGGATGGACACTGCCGGATGTTTGTTTGCGAGGCAAAAACAATCTGCCTTTACTGCCATTTACTAAAGAAATTAAAGGAAATTAATTATGAAAAAAAGTTTAACACTTCTTACTCTAATCTTTGCGTCCTCTTTGCTTCTGGCAAAAATAGAGACCCCTAGGATTTTTTCAGACAATATGGTTTTGCAAAGCGGCGAACCGGTAAAAATATGGGGCAAGGCAAGCCCAAAATCCAATGTCGAAATTAAATTTTCAGGTCAAAGCAAATCCGCCAAGGCGGACGACAAGGGCTTTTGGACAATTTATTTGGATGCCCTAAAACCTTCCAAAGAACCAATGCAGATGCAAATTTTAGAGGAGGCTGATGACAGTTTTAAAATCTCAAATATTTTAGTGGGTGAAGTTTGGATTACGGGCGGACAATCAAACATGGCTTTTGCTCTAAAAAATTCCACCACATTTAAAGAGGCATTAAGTGCTGATAACTCTATGATTAGAACTTTCATCCAAGCCGGCCAACTTGTAAAAGAACCGCAGTGGGATACCGACAAACACGCACGCTGGATAATCTTGGATAAGGAAAATATGGGCTCTTTAAACGCCGTAGCTTTTTATTTTTCAAGAGAGCTTGTTGCAAAATTAAATACTCCCGTAGCCTTTGTGCAAACACCCGTTGGTGGGTCTTCAATGTGCGCTTGGCTTGCACCTCAAGACCTTAAAGGCGTAAGTGGTTTTGAAGAAAATATAAAATATTTCGAAGAAGAAAATAAAAATTACGACCCCCAAAAAGCACAAAAAATCTATGAGAAAAAATTAGAGGAATGGAAGGCGAATAAAAAAGCCGCCCTTGCTGCAAAAAAGAAATTTGATGAGCGCGCTCCTGAAGCCCCAAATTCATTGGGATACGGCGTTAAGATACAAAAGTCTCCGTCTTTGCTGTATTATGCCAGAGTTGCCCCAATAGCGGGCTATACGGCAAAGGGTTTTGTCTGGTATCAGGGTGAGGCGGACGCCAACTCCACCGATGAAACAAAATTTAAAGACAAGTTTGAGCGTCTGGTTACAAGCTGGCGCAAATACTGGGGTAAAGCCGATATGCCTTTCATATTTGCACAACTGCCCTCTTTTGGCTCTGGCCGCACAGATTGGCCTTCTGCAAGATGGGGTCAGTATTTGGCTACAAAATCCCTTAAGAACCTCTACGGGGCAGTGCTCATAGATTTGGGTGAAGAAAAAGACATTCATCCAAAAAACAAACTTGATGTTGGCAAACGCTTTGCAAACCTTGCATTCAAAGAGGTTTACGGATTAAAAGATATTTACCCTTACAGCAGCGTTCCAAAGAGCTTTGAGTACGAATCCTCAAAAGTAAAAATCACTTTTGAAACCTACACGCGTAACTTGGTCTGTGATGGTGAAATCACCGGCTTTGAAGTTTTGTCCGGAAACGATTGGAAAAGCGCAAAAGCAAAACTAACAGCCCCAAATCAAATTGAGGTTGAGTCGCCAAACGCTTCCGACCAAATTTCGGGCGTGCGTTATTTATGGAAGAATTGGGCGCAACCTGAAGTAAAACTCTTTAATGTGGATAAATTGCCCGCAATGCCATTTACAAATAGAAAGTAATAATATGATGAAAAAAACAACACTCACTCTGGGGGCGTTATTTTTAGCCGCAAATGCACTTTTGGCTAAAATTGAAATGCCAAAAATCTTCTCCGAAAACATGGTATTACAAAGAGGAGAAAAAGTTAAAGTATGGGGGAAATCTTTGCCCAATGCAAAAATTGAAGTTGAAGTTGCCGGCAATAAATCTTCAACATCGTCCGACTCAAACGGTTCATGGAATTTGTATCTTGGCTCTATGAATGCCACAAAGATACCAGTAGCAATGAAGGTCTATGAAAACGGCAGCCTTGATAAGACAATAACAAATGTAGTGGTTGGAGAAGTTTGGGTAAGCGGCGGCCAATCAAATATGCAATGGGAAGTTTCTAAAGTAAACGGTCTTGAAGAAGCTAAACAAAGGGCAGACTACCCTCAGATGCGTTTCTTCAGACAGCCATATGCCGACGCCTCTTTGGAAAAGCGTTTTGACTCTGCGCCGGAAGCAAAATGGATTGTGATATCTCCGGAAAATGTCGGAAATGTGAGCGCAGTTTCCTTCTTCTTTATAGAACAAATTATGAAGAAGACAAACGTGCCCGTGGGTATTGTTGAAACTTCTTTGGGCGGAACAAGAATGACTTGCTGGCTCTCCAGAGACGACCAAAAGGGAATTCCTGGCTATGAAAAATATATTCTCGAAAGAGACAATGTCATGAAAAACTTTGACTTGGAAAAAGAAATGGCAGTCTGGAAGAAAAAATATGAAGACTATTCCGCACGCAAAAAAGCTGCTGAAGCCGCAAAAACGCCTTTCAAAGAATATGCGCCAAAACAGCCCAACCAATTTGGTGGAAGCATAGCAATTTCTATGGTGCCTGAATGCCTTTACAACGCCAAAGTTGCGCCCATAGCAGGCTATACGGCAAAAGGTTTTATATGGTATCAGGGTGAATCTGACGCCCGTATAGAAACCGAAGGCGAATTTGCCCAAATGTTTGAACAGCTCATAACATCTTGGCGCAATTACTGGGGTAAGCCGAAAATGCCCTTCCTTTTTGCACAGCTCACCTCTTTTGGCACAGACTCAAACTGGCCTCTGGCAAGGTGGGAGCAATACTTGGTCTCTGAAAAAATGGACGATGTTGAAATGGCGGTCATAATAGATTTGGGCGAAGAAAAAGACATTCATCCCAAAAACAAACTTGATGTGGGCAAACGTCTGGCAACCATAGCTTTTGACGAGGTTTATGACTACAACAACCAATTTGCATTCGGTCCAAAATTTGACGATGTTGATTATTCCGGCAATTATGCCATTGTAGAAATAGACGATGAGGACAGAGGCATTGTAATTTCCGGAGCGCTCAGGGGCTTTGAAGTTTTGGTAAACGGCGCTTGGCAGGAAGCCTCTGTTGAGAAAATTTCAAAAGACGAGCTTAAGGTCAGCGCAAAAAATACGGGTGATACCGTACTTGGCGTGCGCTATCTCTGGAAAAACTGGGCACAGCCGGATGTCTGCATATTCAATATGGACGGTCTGCCAGCCATGCCGTTCAGAAATCTGAAAAAGTAATGTTTATGAAAAAACTGTTTCTGTTAATATCAACTCTTCTGCTTTCAGTTTCGCTGAATGCAGAAGTAATTTTGCCCAGCATATTCTCAAAAAACATGGTTTTGCAGCAGGGGCAAAAAGTTAAAATATGGGGCAAGGCGACGCCTAAATCGCATGTTGAAATAATCTTTGCGGGCCAACGTAAAGCCGCAAATGTAGGCGAAGACGGCAAGTGGGTTGCATATCTCGACAGCCTCGAGAAAAATAAAACGCCACAAGTTTTAAGCGTGCTTGAAAACGGTAAAGAAGTGCATGCCATAACCAATGTTTTGGTCGGCGAAGTTTGGGTTACGGGTGGGCAGTCAAATATGGAAATGTCGGCGGGCGAATGTTCAAAGCAGGGCTTTGACGATGTATTGGCAAAAATTGACCATACGCTGTTTCGCTCTTTTCAACAAGACAGATTCCCTCATTCCGCAACCCCTCTTGATACAAATAAAGACGGCAAGTGGATTATCATAGGCAGCGTTGGAAGCGGTGGAATAAGCGCTGTATCATTCTTTTTTGGCGAAGAACTGGTACGCAGGTTGGATAGCCCTGTGGGGGTCATACAGACTGCCGTGGGCGGTACGGCAATGCGCTCTTGGTTGCCGATGGGAGCGATGGAAGGCAACCCCGCTTTTGCCTCACAGCTTGAAGATTACAAAAAGCGCTTGGCTGCTTATGACTACAACAAAGCTTACGCAGAGTGGCAAAAGGCAAAGGCAGACTGGGAGGCTAAAATTGAAGAATTAAAAGCCGCAGGCAAGCCTCTGCCAAATACTCCAACAGGAATATCCAGAGCGCCCTATCCTGAAAGTCCTGACACATTCAGGTATCCTTCGGGTTTGTATAACGCAAAAGTTGCCCCATTGGCAGGGTTTGCCGCAAAAGGTTTCTTGTGGTATCAAGGAGAGTCGGATTCCAGCAACCCAAATTTTCAACAGATGTTTGAAACCATAGTTGACACTTGGCGTAAAGAATGGAATAGCCCCGAGATGCCTTTTCTCTTCGTCCAACTGACTTCATATGACGTAAAAAGCAACGCTTGGGTAAACGCAAGACGCTTTCAAGAAGCGGTTACAAAATCCAGAAAAAATGTAGAAATGGCGGTTACCATAGACTTGGGCGAAGAAACTGAAATACACCCTAAAGACAAAATGCAAGTTGCTGAAAGATTGACGCTTTTGGCGCTTTCGAATGTTTATAAAGTTTCAAAAATTTCGCCATACGGTGCATTTTTTAAATCCGTAAAGTTTGATAAAAATTCTGCGACACTGACATTTGACACTTTCGGCAAAACTCTTACGGCAAAAAATGAAATCACGGGCTTTGAGGTTTTGCTTGAAGGCTCAAACTGGGTTGGTGCTTCCGCAAAACTCAAAGGCAATGAAATTGTAGTAACCGCACCCAAAGACGGCAAGATATCGGGCGTACGCTATCTTTGGCTAAACTGGGCAAAACCGCTTGCCAGCGTGTTTGTAAAAGCTGAAGGCGCAAAGCCGCCTTGTCCTGACTTGCCCTTGGCGCCGTTTTCAACGAATCCATAAATTTAAAAAAACAAAACGCAGGAGTTGAATCCTGCGTTTTTTTACGATATATATTATGAGAATATTTTTGTTGAAAACTTCTAATAATTAAATTCAATTACACGCTTATGATTAAAAAATGTTTACACATTTTACTTCTGGTTGTTTTTGCCTCCAGCTTTCTTTCTTTTGCATCAGCTCAAGATACTTCCTCTCTTGCGGTTATGAATAAAGCCATGTCTTCTTACAAGCTCAGACCGCTAGACTTAATAGAGGTGAGGGTTTTTCAGGAACAAGACCTTACAAGAATAGTAAGAATCGTGGCTGACGGCACTATAGACATGCCCCTAATCGGCAGGATAGAAATTGTGGGTCTCACAGTACCGCAAGCTCAAGAGAAAATAAAGGCTCTTTACGATAAGGACTATCTTGTTAATTCACAGATAAGTATTTATATTACAGAGTACTCTCCAAGGCGTGTGCATGTAATGGGTATGGTATTGTCTCCCGGTGAAGTTCGCTTCCCCAATGAAGAAACTATGACATTTACCAAAGCACTTGCTTCGGTGGGCGGTGTTGCGCCAAAGGGCGATAGCCGTAACATCAAGCTTAAACGCACTTTGCCGGACGGCAGCTCTAAAACTTACGTGCTAGACCTCAAAGATATTATGAGAGACCCCAAGTCTGCAGACATCCTTCTTGAAGAAGGCGACCTCATATACGTTGAAGAAAATATTTGGTAATTTTTAATTAATTTTGTTATGGACGAAAACAATCAGCAAAACAATCTACAAAACTCACCTGACGGCACACCGGCAAAGGTAATTAAAAAAAAGAGGATTATCAGCAAGACGGCTCCGACAAGCGCATATAGCTCATACAATGCCTATTCCACCCCTTCGGCGTTTTCTGGTTATACGGGTTATACAGGCTACAAAGGCGCAGGTTATCAAGGTTATGGTGCGGGTTCTTACGGCGGTTATAACGGTTCTTATGGCGGTTCTTACGGAGGTTCTTACGGTGCGCCACCCTCTCCGGCTCCAAGCGGCGCTACGCCAAACAGAAATTTTGGCGACTATCTGCTCATGATGCGTGAGCGTTTTTGGTACATCATCGTAACATTTTTTATTATATTTTCAGGTGTGGCGCTCTACACTTTCAGGGCGACAAAAATTTATACTTCCACAGCCACGGTGCAGCTATTGCGCGATACTGAAAGCCCGATTGAATCTTCAAACGCCGCAGGCAAACGCAATAGGACAATCTTATCCACGGAAGACTTTGTAACCCAAGCCAAGGTGCTTGATAGCGTTACCATGATTACAAGGGTGAAAAACAAATTGAGCACTGAAGAACGTGCCGCACTTATGGCGCCTTATGCTGAGATGTTCACCTTTGGCGCAAAAGCCACGGAAGAAGAAATTTTGGCGGAAAACCGTTCCATCGTGCCCGAGAAGATGTCGTTGATTATCAGAATTTCATTTGAGCATCCCACAAAATCCATCGCACAAAAAGTCGCTCAGCATTTTGCTACGGAGTATGTTGCATACACGCATGAAATCCGCTTGTATAGCGCTATGCAGGCAAATGAAGATTTGACCCAGCAAGTCCGCATACAAGAAAGCCGTGTCAGAGAGCTTGAAAGAAAACTCGTCGAATATCGCAAAGACAACAGCGCCCTTAGCTTGGAACAAATTGACGATACCGACAGGGCTGAATTAAGACGTATCAATGAGACTCTCACCACTGACAAAACCACTTTAGATTATCTGCAAAACCAGTGGGATCTTCTGCAAAAGTATAAGGCTGAAAATAGAGACCTTACCACACTGCCCTTCATTGCAGACAATGTTCAGGTTGGTTCTCTTTTGACAGTAAGGGCTTCAACGCAAATAGCTTTTGCTGCGATGGAAAAGACCTACAAAGAAATGCATCCAAAAATGATTACAATGAGGAAAACTCTGGATCAGCTCCAAAAAGAATTGGATGAGGCAATAGCAACATCTGTGGAAAAGCTCGAATCAAATTACAAAGTGGCGCAGCAAAATTATGTCAACGCACTTGAGCGCATAGCAAAAAAGAAGGAAGAAATTTTCTTGCTGAGCGCAAAGGCTATAGAGTACAAAACACATCAGCGAGAGTTATCTGATGCGGAAAACCTTTACAGCAGATTGATGACAGAACTGAGCAACACAAAAGCAATGCTCAGCATGATTTCTCCGGGAGCAAAAATTTTGGACAATGCGGCGTTGCCAATCAGGTATTCAAAACCAAATTATACGATATACCTTACAGGGGGCGCATTATTCGCACTTATCATTGGCGTATTTGTTGCGTTTTTGGTTGCGCTATTTGATGACAGGGCAAAGAACCCGTATGACATTGAGGCTATAATCGGTATTCCTCTATTGGGTATATTGCCCCGTGTCAAGAGGTTGAACTCGGCTGAAAAAGCCCAGATATCGGCGTCAAATGCGGACCCCGCAACGATGGAAGCTTTCCGCGCCTTGCATTCCGCCTTGCGTGTGAATCCAATTTCCAACAATGCAAAGGTTATACTTTTCACAAGTACGACTCCGTCTGAAGGTAAATCTTTTACGATTACAAATTTGGCGCTCACTTGTGCCGTACACGGCGAAAAGGTTCTGCTCATTGATGCCGACTTGCGTCTGCCAGCCATAGGCAAAACCTTAGACCTTGAAAGCGACAAAGGTGTGATTTCATACATTGAAGAAAGAAGCACATTGGATGAATCTATCATCAAGGAATATTTCCCAAATATGGACGTGCTTATTTGTGAGACAAGGGCAAAAAACCCAACGCAAATTATCAACAGCGAAAGATTCACCCTGCTCATGAATGAGCTGCGCCAAAGATATGATAAAATATTTTTGGATACGCCGCCTATCAGCGCAGTTTCAGACGCTTTGTCAATACTTCCGTATGTTGACGGCATACTTTATGTCATCAAATACAATAGCGTGCGCAGAAAGCTTATTAAAGGCAATGTAAGGCGCATGATGGATTCTAACGTGCCTATCCTTGGCGCTATCATGAACATGGTTACTATGAACGCCACTTCGCTTTATAACGCAGGTTATTATCACAAGCATTATAAAGACTATTACGTTGCCCCTCATAATGCGGCTTCTGCTGAAGCCATGGATGAAAGCGAAGACATAACCAACGATTCAGTTGAATCAAAATAACAAATCAAATTTTTTAAAAGCGCTTCTAAAGAAGCGTTTTTTTTTGCATTGCGAATGCTTATGCGTCAACTCGTATTTGCAGAAAATAACTAGAAATTAAATTGCATATAAGTTATTTTTAACTAGCCTGCTTTTTATGAAAAAATACATAGCTGTTTTAGCCGCAGTATGCGCAAGCTTGATACAAATGGGATGTTCTTCCACCGGAGAAGACAACTCTGTAAGAATGGGCGTAATCTTGCCCCACGGCGAAAGTTCAGACAAATTCACCTCAGAATTTATAGAAAACGGAATGAGGCTTGCCATGACAGAAATCAACCAATCTGGCGGTATCAATGGCAAACAACTAAACCTTGTGTTTGAAAATACAAAAGACAGTTCGCACGACACAATGCAAGCGGCGGACAGATTGATACATCAAAATATAAGATTTTTGCACGTGGGCCTAGGCAATCAAGTGGTCAAAATCAATCCGGAACTCAACAAGGTTGATAATGTTTTTGTGAATTATCTGAGCGCATATCCACCTGCCGTAGTATCTGGTAAAAATTCTGTGCGCATATTTTTGAATGCGGCGCAGGAAGGCGATATTATCGGCAAAGCAATAAAAGTTGAAGGCTCTGAAGACGTCAGGGCGTTGATTATGAATGCGGACGACTATGTCTGTAAGAGCGCCGCCGCATACATAGCATTTCAGACAGGCTTAAAAAATGAACGCATATATAAAGACGTTTATAAGAGAGATGAAAATTATTTTGATATTTTTGCCTCCCAAATAGAGAGACTGCGTCCTCAATACCTTATAAATTACGGTTATGGTAATGAACTCAACAGCCTCTTGCTAAGCTTATCAAACAAAAATTATAAGGGCATAGTTATCACAAACTGTGCAACAGATGAAATTAAATCTTACCAATATCCACGCATTAAACTCAAGAGACTCTGTACAAATTTTGAATTGGGAAAAGTTAAAACAGATGCGTCTCTTAAATTTAAAGCAGTTTACAAAAAGCTCTACGGTAAAGAACCAATTTGGGCGGCGGCGTACGGTTATGACAGCATAAAACTTTTTGCCGAAGCCATAAAAATTTCAGGTCAAGATACCGCCAAAGCAAAAGAATATTTCACAAATAGAACCTGTTATGGCGCAATAGGCACAATAACGTTCGACTCTGCCGGAGACTCAATTTCTGAGCTTACTCTTGTAGAAAATGAATAATCCCACAGAAGGCATATCTTCGGACGACAGTAAAGACCTTCTTCTTGCGAGGAGTTTTGCCTACATCAATGCACCTCTATTGATTTTGTTGTTGCCGCAGGTTTTTGCTTTTTATTTGGCGGGAACATTTGATATTTTGCGCAATTTTTCAGAACACCTAGCCTTCCTTTCGCTTGCGCTATTTTTGCTTTTAATTCAGTTAAAGTCTTGTTCCTTTAAAAATAAAATCCTGTTGCGTTTGATATTTTTTGCGGCAAGTTCGGCGGCATTTATTCCAATATTTCATCTGTATAAACAACAAAATCCCTATCCAGAATTCATAGACGAGGAAGTTGTTTGCAAACTCAAAATTTTATCCGTAAACGCAAATTCTGAAAATGATTCATTTGGTTCTGCGGAAGTTTTGGATGCTCCTGAAAGGTTACGGAATTTAATAGGACACAAGCTCTGGTTTAATACGCACGGCGGAAGCAAATTTAAAAATTCAAGCTTTCACATTTTACCCACTCAAGAAATAGAATGCTTTGGAGTGCTCAGAAAATCTGAAGTGCAAACTTCTTTTGACAGATACATAAATTTTCAGGGACTTTATTATAAACTATCAATTTTTGTCGGAGACGTAAAAATCGTTAAAACTGAATCAAATACATATAAATTTTTTGAAGGGCTCAATAATTTTGTCCAAGAAAAACTTTCCATAATGCCGCTTAAATTCATGGAGAATTCGCAGACATCAAAATCTTTCAGGGCAATGATACTCGGCGATAAAAGCCTGCTGGATAAAGAGCTAAAGCGGGTATTTTCAGCATCGGGCACAATGCACATTTTTGCGGTAAGCGGGCTGCATGTCGCCATTGTTGCGGGGGCAATTTTTCTCATATTAAATTTACTCAACTTTCCGTGGCGATTTACGCCATTAATCGCAATACCCATACTATTTTTATATGTCGGAATTTGCCACTTTCCCACAAGCGCAATGAGGGCGTTTATGATGATAAGCATTGCGTGGATAAGCCTTGTTTTAATGCGCAAGCCAAAACCGTTTTCCGCCCTTTTGCTTTCTGCACTCATAAGTTTGTTTGTAAATCCGCTATATATTTTTGACGCAGGTTTTTTGTTGTCTTATGCGGTTGTTGGGGCAATTTTGACCTATGCGTTGCCCATCACAAATTATTTTTGGAAATACTTTAGACCATATAAACTTGTGGCAAAAAGTTCAATGACCCTTTTTAAGAAAACCATCAAAAGCCTCTATTCATATTTTTTAGGCGCACTTGCAATAAGTTATTCCGCAACACTTGCAGCAATGCCAATCAGCGCATACTTTTTTGCAATATCATCCCCATTTTCGGCGTTATATTCTGTATTTTTTGTTTTTCTATCGACAATAGCGGTTGCCTGCGGAATGTTTTCTGTGATGTTGCCAGACTTTCTTTCAACATATTTTAATGCGCTTTCATTTGCGGCAACTTGGCTCATGGAAAAAGCCGCAGCACACTCTTTAAATATCTTGCCTCCCATAACCCTTGAAATCCCAAATTTTTCTTTGGTTTTACTTGTGGAGTTTTTACTTTTTGCTTCAGTCTATATATCTCTTTACAGAAGACGGCTTGGGTTTTTATTCTGGGGCTTCCCGCCCTTCTGCATTGCCGTCTTGTTTGCGGGAGTGGCATTTTTTAATTTTATCAATAATTCTTGAAAGCTCTGTGCTATTCTGTAGATTTACGGCTAATTTTTATGGATGTATTTTACGAAAAAGTTTTAAGGCCCTTATTTTTCAAGAGCGATCCTGAGTTTGCGCATGAAGCTGCACTCAAGGCAATGACAACGGTGGCAAAGATTGCGCCGCTTAGACGTGCTATGGAGCTTTTTAATTTGGTGCACACGCAAAAGCCAATAAAGCTATTTGATTTGACCTTTCCCAATCAAGTCGGCCTTGCGGCGGGTTTCGATAAAGACGCCCACTGTTGGATGTCTGCAAGCGCATTTGGTTTTGGACACATTGAGATAGGTACTATTTCAAAGCAAAAGCAACCTGGCAACCCAAAGCCAAGAATGTTTCGTTATCCGTCTGACGAGGCAATCGTCAACTCTTGCGGCTTTCCAAATGACGGTGCGGAAATCATAGCCCAACGGCTCTCAAAGTGCCCTCCTAAATCTACCCGCAGATTCCCATTGGGAATTAACATAGGCAAATCTAAAACAACTTCCATTGAAAATGCTGCGGAAGACTATGTGTTTAGTTTCAATCTGCTTGCAGATTATGCGGATTTTTTTGTAATCAACGTTAGCAGCCCCAATACGCCTGAATTGCGCAAGCTTCAGGGCATTGACTTTTTGCCCAAGCTTCTGGGAGAAATCAAGAAGGCAAATTTAGACAGGGCAAAAAAGTTGGGTTCGCAAAAGCTGCCAATCATTTTGAAGATAGCCCCAGACCTTACTTTTCAGGAGATAGATTCAATACTCGCAGTATTGCAAGATATGGAGTTTGACGGCATATGCGCCACAAACACAACAATAACCCGCCCTGCCGACAGACCAGACTGGAACAAAGCCGGCGGGTTGAGCGGTGCGCCTTTATTTGAAAAATCTTTGGAAGTCGTCAACTATATTTGCAGAGCCACTTGCGGGAAACTGCCGGTTATAGCCGTTGGCGGAATCACAGATGTAGAGCGTGCCGGAAAAATGGCGGATGCAGGCGCAAGTCTGGTACAAATTTATTCAGGTATGATTTATAGAGGTCCGTTCTTTGCAAAATCCATAGCAAAAGCCTTAAAGTGGCGTAACAGTAATTGGATTTGACATAAATTTTCACTAATACATTTTAATCAGACAAAACTAAAATAATAACTACAATGGCATCACCAACAGACATCAGAAAAGGCAGAGTAATAATATACAACGGCGCACCGCACGTTGTAATGAATATGTTGCACCGTACGCAAGGCAGACAAGCAGGCTTTGTACAGACAACTTTACGCAATCTTGAAACAGGCTCGTCAACAACCACAAAGTTCCGTTCTACGGACTCGGTTGAATTCTGCCACACAACAACAAAGCGTTTGGAATTTTCTTACAAAGATGTTGACGGTTTCCACTTTATAAATCCTGAAACTTTTGAAGACACTGTGCTTGGCGAAAGTGTCGTGGATGAAGACAGCGTATGGCTTATTGAAGGCAAAGAATATGGCATTCTCTTGGTCAATGACGAACCCGTATCTTTGGAGCTTCCCGCAAATATAGACATCAAGGTTGAAGAATCTCCTGAAGGTTTGAGAGGCGACACATCCAGCTCTCCGATGAAGCCCGCAACATTGGTAAACGGTTTGATTATACAAGTGCCTTTGTTCATCAAAGTTGGCGATATAATCAGGATTCGCACTGAAGACAAGTCTTACGTCGGCAGGGCTTAATTAATGTCTGTACAAGGCACATCTGAACACACGCTCAAGGCCTCAGATTTGAGGGCTATTCTTGAGTATGTGCCCTTGTATAGGAATCAGACATTTGTAATTGCAATAGACGGCTCTGTTGTTGACGACGCAAACTTTAGCAACATAGTTACAGATATTGCGGTCCTGCGTAGCCTGAATATCAATATCGTAATAGCCCACGGCATAGGCAAGCAGCTCAAAGAAGCCGGCGAAGCCGCAAAGACAAAGCTCAGCGACATATACGGCAATGATCCCATTGACGATGCAACTTTTAAACTTGCGCATGAGGCTTCCGCAAAAGTTTTGCAAAAAATCAGAGATGCTTTTTCTGCCCAAGATTTGAATTGCGTTACGACAAATGCAATCCGCGCCGCAGAAATTGGCATAATTTCTGGCGTAAATTATTTGAATGCGGGCAAAATTGAAAAGATAGATTTTGATTCCCTTGTCAAACTTTTGAACTTGAGCATGATACCCGTGCTTTCCCCCATTGCAACGGGTAAAGACGGCAGGCTGTTCAGGATAAATTCAGACTTGCTCGCTTCTGAGCTTGCCCAAGGCTTGAATGCTTCAAAGCTGATATATCTTACGGTTACAAAGGGGCTTGCAATAGATTCAGATAAAGCAGTCGCAATACCCGCCGACAAGCTTCAGGTCTTGATAGATAAAAATGTGGACCGCATAGACACAAGAGTACTTTCAAAAGCAAAGTGTGCGCTTAAACTTTTAAATTCTTCAAATACGCCAAGGGCTCATATTTTAGACGGCCGCACCTTTGCTTGCCTGCTTGATGAGCTCTTTGACAAAGTTGGTTGCGGCACAATGATATATAATGACGAATATCAAAAAATCCGCAAAGCAAACACCAATGATGCGCTGACTATTTTCAATATTTCAAGAGTCTCTTTTAAAGAGCAAAATTTGATAGAACGTTCTCTTGCAGAAATTGAAGAAAATATAGAGAAATATTTTGTCTATGAAATAGACGGCAGCATAATAGCGTTTGTCTCTTTGTTAGACATTGGCGGGAAATCTGCGGAACTTGCAAGCCTGCATGTACAGCAGTTTTACCAGCATCATGATGTAGGCACAAGAATGGTTGAGTATGTAAAAATTAAAGCCAAAGAAGCGGGCTTTAAAAAACTTTTTGCGCTAAGCACCAAGAGCGCATCTTTCTTTACTCAGGCAATGGGTTTTGTGGAAGTTCCCGCAGACACACTGCCAAAAGAAAGATTTGAAAAGTATGAAAATTCCAAGCGCAATTCAAAAGTTTTGCTTTTTGAATTAAAATAGTTTGCTCAAAAAAATTTAAAAAAATAAGCCTCAAAGTTTTCACTCTGAGGCTTATGCGTTTAAGACAACTAATTTATTGGGAAAGTACAGCTATCCAACTTTAGAAGGTAACTTCTAGACGTCCACCCACAACGTAGGCTGTTTCATTTTCGCCAGTGTCGGATGTTGGATTGAAAAATACTTGGAAACTTGGCTGCAAACTCATGAACTTTGTAAGCTGAATTTTGTAGTTTGTTTCGATACAAAACTCTTTGGCGTTTTCACCTGAAGCATCTTTATATGGATTTGAATATCTTGAATATGAAAAGCCCAACGCAAATACGTCATCTTCTCTGTCCGGCAGGGGTGCAAACCAATTAATACCGGCATCCACATAGTAACGCACAACAGAAATGTTTGCGTCCGGTGCGTAAGCCAGACGGGTAAATGCGCCCAAAATCGGCGTACCGTCTTCATTTGCGAAGATGTCTTGTTGCAAGTTTAGATAGAAGGAATAGAAATTTCTGTCCAACAAACCGCTTTCATAGTTAACAAATTCTCCGCTATGATAATTTCCGCCAAAAGCAACTCTGCCGTTCAAATTTGACAGTTGATAGTTGTAGCCTAATTGATACCAGAAAGACATGCCTTCAAGCTCATAATCAAAGCCGTGATTCCCCGGCAAGTCTTCACCGGCATTGCCATTGTAAAGACCCAAAATCACATCAAAATTCTCATGTGTGTAATACACGCAAACGCCAAGTGTTGCCAAAGCATACTGTGAAAACGCATTTGCGCCACTTGCCAAAGAAGTCCCTGCAACTGCAGGAATTGCACCAAATGATGAATTTAAAAATGCGTCAGAATATGTGCTGCCCATAAAATCTTCATCGGCGGCAAGCTGACCTACTCTGAATGAAAATACGCCACAGCTAGTTTCAAATTCATTTGCGTAATAGATTTCAAAAACTCTGGTCATCTCGCCAGACATATTGCTACTGACAGGATTCATGTTAGACAAATATTCGCCAAAATCTTTTGATTGTGCGTAGTAGAAAAAGTTCATGCCTATCCTACCAAGATTATCGATCTTTGCGAGCTTTGAAAGGTTTTGCTCAAAACCAATGTCGAAGAGGCTATTCCACATTGTGCCTCTTTCAATACCGCCGCCAACATTGCTCCACTGTTCACCAGCCCACACTACGGATGGGGTAAAACCGTGGTCAGCAACCGTACCTTCGGTGATAGTTTCCAGAAAAAGAGATTCTCTTTCCCACACGGATTGTGGCGCAGAACCTTCAGTCCTAACTTTTTCCTCTAATCTGTGCGTCTGAGAAACGTTTTCTTCAGCACTTTTAGAAGCAGGATTTTCTTGAGAATCCGTTGCATTGCGTCCCCCATTGTTTTCTTGAGAGACAAGCGTTGATACGAACATAAAGAACGCCGCCACGAGGGCAACCGATTTTTTACTATTACTTTTTGCTTTCATAAAATTATGAGAAAAGAAAATGTTAGCTTACCCTAACAATGTCAACAAAAAAGTTTGCCTTCTTTAACTTTTTCCAAAACCCTTTATTTTAAAGGAATTAGAGAGCTTTAATTAGCAAGCCAAAAAAAAAAATTTTGTGAAAGAAAGTATATTTTATACACCAAACTACCTGCACAAAATGAGAAATTTACTTGGGTGATTCTTTGGTTGCGCAAAATTTCACAAATGAAAAAGCAGACACTGCTATTTTTTTGAAGCCTTCAAAATGTGATAGCTCAAAGAGTGCGAGCGTTCAACTTCAATTAGTATGTCCTCCTTTGAGTCTTCATACTTTTTGAAAGCCTCCAACAAATCTTCTTTTGTGCACACGCTTTTGCGATTGATAGATGTGATAATATCACCCTCCTCAATCTTTGCTATATCAAATGGGAAACTGTTTCTAACGCCTATGACTTGCAGTTTTGAATCTGTCTTGATTCTGGCTTCTCTTGCATAAACCTTTGTGATTTCTTGCACGCCCAAGCCCCATTTTTCTATGGAAAATTCTTCACCCACCCTGCTTTCCAGAGCTTCTGTTTTAATTTTGCAGGTCTTAATTTTTTTGCCACCAAGCAAAGTTAGAGTTAAATCGCTACCCACCGGCATTGATGCAATGAAATTCATGACGCCGGGTATTTGTTCCGGAAATCGAGCGTCTATTTCTTTATCATTAATTTTTAAAAGAATATCCCCCGCAAGAACGCCCGCATTGGCGGCTGGTGAAAGTATATCCACATTTTTTATCAATGCGCCTTTGTTTACGTCTAAGTCATAAAATGATTCCATATCTTGTAGAGGTGCGGGTTCAATACCGATATAACTTCGTTTGACAGACCCGTTCTGTATAATCAACTTCATGATATTTACCGCCACATTTGAAGGTATAGAAAACGCCAAATTATTTGCGCCCAAATATCCCCTTGTGTTAATACCGATAATACTGCCATCGGGCAAAACCAAAGGCCCTCCGCTATTGCCTGGGTTTATTGCAGCATCGGTTTGTATCCAAGTGTTAAAGTTGCCCGTTTCATAACCGCTATCCAAGAGCGTACCTTCAAAAAATCTTCCCAAATTTGAAACAATACCTCTGGTTGCCGTACGTGCAAAACCATGCGGCGTGCCTACGGCATAGACAACTTCCCCAACCTTCAAATCATCGGAATTTCCAAAATTTGCATGCTTAAAAGTTAAAGAGCGTTTTGCAACTTCATCCATGTCAAGACGTATGACCGCCAAGTCAGTCCAATGATCCCACCCGACAAATTTTGCCGAAACTTTTTCAAGATTTGAAAGCGTAACAACAATTTTCACCGCATACATATTAACAACGTGAGCGTTTGTAATTATGTAACCATCGGCGTTCATGATTGCGCCGGAACCTATTGAGCGTGTTATCCTGCGGCTTCCATCATCTTGGTACTGCGCCCAAACATCTATTTTAACAACGGAATCCAAAAGCTTCTGAAAGCCCGCCGAATCTGGCGTAGAAGATTCTGAAGAAACACACGACACACCCAAAAGCGCAATCAATATGCCAAGAATATTCTTAAAAAATTTTAAAATCATACATCCTTAGGCAACTTGCCGTGCTTAGCTGTAGCATTAATTGAAATGCCGCCTCTGGCGTTGAATTGTCCGTAAACTTCACACCAAACCGGCGCTAAGGCTTTAACCAAATCGTCCAGAATGATGTTAACCAAATGCTCATGAAAACAGCCTTCATCACGGAAAGACCAAAGGTAAAACTTTAAAGATTTACTTTCCACAATGAGTTTGTTTGGTATATATGAGATTGTTATCGTAGCAAAATCAGGCTGACCTGTTGCAGGGCAAAGGCAGGAGAATTCATCAGTAGTAAGCTCTATAACATAATTTCTGCCAACGTTTCTATTTGGGAAAACTTCCAGCTTTTTTGAAGGCTTATTTTTAACCTGCCCCAACAAAGTTATCCCCGACAATTCATTTTTCTTTTTTGCCATAAAATTATTTTCCCCTCAGACGGTTTATTGTCTGATTGTATTTTAAAATTCCTGAAACTATGCCCGTTGCCAGATTGCTTCTGTAAGCGGATGTCGCAATTTTTGAAGCGTCTGAAGCGTTTGAAAGAAAGCCGCCTTCGACCAAAACGGCAGGCATATCGGCGGGTCTTAAGACCGCAAAACGCGCACGCCTTAAGCCCCTGTCCCTCAAACCGGTTGCGCCAACAATCTGCGACTGGACGTAATATGCAAGCAAGGCATTCCAATTATCGCAAGCATTGCCGTCATACGCAACCTTATCTGAAGCGGAAGGTTTGGCGGAATTGGAGGAAGGCTGCCCCGCAGGCGTAAGCGCATAAGTTTCCAACCCATACGCAGATTCTCCTGCGGAATTAAAGTGCAGGCTCACAAACATATCCGCCTTGAGTTTATTTGCGTATGCAATTCTGTTATCAAGTTCCACAAAAACGTCCTTTGTGCGTGTGTATGAAACCTTGTAGCCTTTTTCAGACAACACTTTACCGACCCTTAAAACCATGTCTAAAGCCAAATTTTTTTCATAAAGACCCAGCTTTTTATTTACAGCACCAACGTCTTTACCGCCATGCCCCGCATCTAAAACTATATGATAAAGTTGTCTGGGTTTTCCAGAATTTTGCGGAAATAAAATTGGCAAAAACGTTTTTTGATAATCTTTTCTGGAAAAATAAAGCATCCCTCCGATTTCGGCAATCGGGCTGCCAAAGCAGAGTTTGCGACCATTTAAGAGCGCATCCCTCTGATTCACTTCAAAACTGATTTCCGTATATTTTGAATAGACCAACTGCTGTTTTTTTGCCACAACCGTCTTGTATTTGAAACCCAAATACTTTGCAAACTCCGCAATAGAAAGGTAGTCAACCCCGCCGACCATCACAGCTTGCGCCTCAGAAAACGCCGCCAAGGCAAAAGGCGCAAATATGGCTTTCTTAAGAAAACTGCGTCTGGAAAAGAAATCCGCAGACAAGCCGTCGATAGTGCCTATCTCATCAGAATTAGCGTTTATTTTATTATCCGTATTCAAAATATCTCCCGACTCGCTTAAAAAAAGGAGCAAAAAAATAACATTTGCCCCCGATTAAATTTAATTAACAAAACTTCAAATATTATTCCTCAACATCAGAATCATCTTCAGGCATTTCATCCGTATCTTTTGAATACTTGAGCTTGCGCTGCGCCTGAGGCAATGGAGACATTGTAAGACTGATATTTCTGCCGGCCAACCTTGCATCGGAATCTTTACTGCCCACGTGCATAAGTTCGGTAACGGCCCTATTGATTGTTTCAAAAGCAAGGTCTTTATACTCCATCTCACGGCCACGCATCATCAAAGTAACTTTAAGCTTATTGCCTGTGAAAAGGAATTTTTCTGCGCTGCGGATTTTTGTCATGAAGTCATGCACATCTATTGCGGGACGCAGCTTGATTTCTTTCACTTTTGGCAAACTTGTCTTGTGGCTCTTTTGTTTTTTAGATTCTTCATACATGTACTTGCCGTAGTCCAAAATACGACATACTGGCGGTTCAGTATTTGGAGAAACCTCAAGCAAATCCAGACCAAGCTTACGCGCTATTGTAAGCGCCTCGCTAGGAGCCATCACACCCATTTGCGCACCCTCAGGACCAATTACTCTGATTTTTGGAGCGCGTATTTTGTCGTTGCGACGGGGACCGTAAGATTTGTAGCCCTTGTTGTATTTACCCTTATTATTATTGTAGCTACCACCGGGTCTTCTGCTTGGAGACTGAGGAGAGCTGCTTCTTCCGGGTTGTGAGAATGGATGTGTTGGCATTCAGTTTGTATATTGTTGTTGTTTTTTAGTAAATTTTTTCAGTAAAAAAAGATTCCCTGCCTTTTTTATATTTCTTCGACAATAGCGTCCGCCAATCCATAGTCAATAGCTTCTTGCGCTGTCATATAAAAATCTCTGTCCGTATCTTTGCAGACTTTTTCATAACTTTGTCCTGATGCTTCTGACAAAATCTTGTTTAGTTCTTCCCTCATGCGCTCCATCTCCTTTGCCTGAATGTGTATATCCACGGCAGTGCCACTCATTTGTCCCATGATAAGCGGCTGATGTATCATAACTCTTGAATGCGGAAATACAAAACGCCTGCCCTTTGAAGCGGCGCTCAACAATATCGAGCCCATGCTCATGGCAATGCCCGTTACAACGACGCTTATCGGCGCTTTGACAAGTTTCATAGTGTCATAAATCGCCATACCCGCACTTATAGAACCGCCCGGCGTGCTCATATATAGAGTGATGGGTTTTTCTTTATCCAACATATCCAAATAGAGCAACTTTTCTACAATTTTAGAGGCGCTCTCGTCGGAGACTTCGTCCCACAAAAATATTTTACGCTCTTTCAAAAAGAGCCTGTTGATTTCTTCCTGCTGGGTTAATTTTTTATTATCTTCTTTATTACAGTCTGTCATATTACTTAGATGTTATTTCAAATATTGCGTATCCTGAAAAGAGCTCCGGCATGAACGAACACCTATCCTTCCAGTTCGACGCCAGAAAGTGCTCTTTATTTATAGTTATATCGTTATTTTTACAAAATTCTTTAAAGCCCGGAATGCTTATTTGGTTTGTAGGGCGAGACTGCCACCAAGTTTCCGGAAAAACCTCATTTACAATTCTTTCTCCGTGAAGGGCAAAATAAAGCCTGTTAAGCCAAAAACCATAATTGACAAAACCAACCGCAACTCTTTTTGCAACCCTTGTGGCTTCACGCACAACTTTTTGCGGGTTTTCCAGCTCAGGCAAAGTTCTGGAGCAAACTATCCAATCAAAAGATTTGTCTTCAAAGCCAGACAATGCCTCGCAAATATCGCCGTGAATTACATTCACACCACGCTTTATAGCACGGGAAATTTTTTCAAAATCGCTGTCAATGCCGACAGGATAAACGTTTTTAGTTTTCACCAAACGCTCAAGTAAAATGCCCCTGCCGCAACCCAAGTCCAAAACGCTTTCACCTTCCGAAACCCAGTCGCTGATTATATCCAACTCAATCTTTCGTTTAGAGCTGCTAAGATTTTTTTTATCCTCTGGCATCTAAAAAATTCCTTATCAATTCATAAAGTTTAGGAGACTCTATCAAAAAAGAATCATGCCCCAAATCGCTTTCTACCTCCGCATAGGCGGCGCATTTTTTACAGCGTATGAGCGCATTCACAATCTCCTTATTCTGACTCGGAGAAAAGAGCCAATCTGAAGTAAATCCCACCACAAAAACTGAAGCATTTATGCCCATAAAAGTTTCTTCAAGCGTGCCAGACTTACCCCGCAAATCAAAGAGGTCTAAAGCCTTTGTGAAGTACAAATACGTATTTGCGTCAAACCTGTTCACAAAAGATTTGCCCTGATAATGCAGGTAATTTTCTATATCAAAATTTGGCTCAAAAAACGCCTTGTGAGATTGCGGCGTTTTGCCATCTCTGCCAAACTTTTCATCCAAACCTACATTTGATACATAGGTAATATGCGCCATCATTCTGGCGGTAGAAAGACCGTCCGCCGGAACTTTGTCGGCTTCATAATTGCCATTGAGCCAAAGAGGATCGCGCATGATTGCCGCCCTTCCGACTTCATTGAAAGCTATCGCCTGCGCATTTTGATACGCCGTTGTTGCAAGCGCTATGACTTTTTCAACCGAGTCCGGAAAATCTACCGCCCACTGCAAAGCCTGCATACCGCCCATGCTTCCGCCCATCACCAGAAAGAGTTTCTTGATGCCCAAGTGGTCTATCAGACGTTTTTGTGCGGCAACCATATCCTTTATTGTTACCACAGGAAAGTCTAAATTATAACGTTTGCCAGTTGCCGGATTTATGCTGCTTGGACCGGTAGATCCCAAACAGCCGCCTATGCAATTTGTACCTATCACAAAATATTTTTGCGTATCCAAAGGTTTATTTGGGCCTATGATGTTGTTCCACCAACCTTGCTTTTTGTCGTTGATTGAATATACCCCCGCACAATGATGATCTCCGCTTAATGCGTGGCAGACAAGCACTGCGTTAGACTTGTCTTCATTCAGTTTTCCGTAAGTTTCATAGCGTATGTTGAAAGATGGCAACTCACCGCCTGAAACAAACTTGAGAGGCTCATTACATTGAAAATCGGAATAGTTGACAATGCCAACATCGCCAAAACTATCGCAATTTATATCTTCAAAATCGTTCATATTACTTTTGAGTTTCACCTTCTGGAGTTTGAGGAGAAACATCTTTTTTCTTTTCAGAATCGGGATTTTGCCTGTCAAATTTTGGCAATAAATCCGCCTCGGCAGATTTCACAATTTCAGAATCCAATCTTTGCGCCTGAATTTCAAGAGTGATAATTTCAGAGTCTCTTTTAACTTTAAATTTTGCGATTTCAGCAGGTCTTACAAAAAAAGTAATCTGCCTAAGCTGAGTATTGTTTTTAACCTCTTTTGAATTCACCTCCAAAATGATGTCGCCAACTTTGAAGCCAGCCTTGTTTGCAGGGCCGTTTTCTACAACTAAATTTACCACCACATAAGTTGCATCAACAGAAAATCTATCTTCAGAACCCAAGCCAAACCAGCTATAAATTGGTTCAGAACAAAGAATAATGTCATCTTTTATTCTGGCGGCAACCTTTGTCGGCAAGAGAAATGAGCCGCCAACTTCCGGCAAAGAAGCTATTGTCATACCGACAAATCTGCCATCAATATCAAAAACTGCGCCGCCCGTGCTCCCGCTATATGAAGGTATGTTTGTACGCAGATAAACAGTTGGCAAAATTCTGCCGCCAAATTCAATGTTGTGCCCCGCCGCAAGCCCCAACCTTGGCGAAGGTGGCAAACCCATTTCATAAGATATTGAAATCAATAGAGAACCCACGGGAGAAATTTCCAAATTTGAATCCAAACTCAAATAAGCCGCATTTTTAGAGGCAAAGTCGCCCTGTATTCTAATAACGGCAAGCGATGTAAGAGGGTCTATACCCACTATTTCTGCAGACATCAAAATACCCTTCCATTCAACCCAGATATTTGCCGAGGAATAAACTATAAAAGCGCTTGTCATCACCAGACCGTCTTTGCTGACCAGAAAGCCACTGCCAATATCCAGCTTGCTCATCTTGCCTGCGCCCTCACCAAAATCACGCTCTTTTTGACCGTAAACTTTTACTATGCAATCTTTGTTCGCCTCAAAAACAGAAAAGACATCTTTTTGCAAAGAAAGATTTTGGTTTGAATCATTTTTCACATCGGCACAAAGCGCCGACTGCAACGCCGATATAAAAACCGTCGCAATCAAAGTAGTAAATTTCAAACACTTTCCTAACATTATTCGAAAAAATTTTGCAGATTAAAAAGGGCTTATCAAGCATATTAATATCCCCGATTTTTAGAGACTATTTGCCGAATTTTGTTCAAACAAATCAGGAATTTTTTGACCCTTTGAAAAATAAAGGCAAAAACATTAAACCCATGCTCAAATAAGCAAACCAGTTTCCATGCCTTGCATAGAAAGTACCTGTTGCAGACTTTGAGATATAAATATCGGCATAGGCGGCGCCTCTAAAATATATAGACCCGTTGTCATCCAGCATTGGCGAAGGTTTAAGTGTTTTAAGCGTGTAAGGGTTAAGAGCAATCCCCAAATCATTGGTCAAATCTAATACATCTTCCACCTTTTCAGAATTAGCACCTGAATAAATTTTTTTATCCGAATTCCTGAGTGTAACATTTTGAGTCATCCTGCCAAAAGAATCAAAGACGCAACTCAAGCCGCTTATGGAAGACCTCAAAAGGGGACGCCCCAAACTCACAGCCTGCAAGGCTGAATGTGCGGCATGTTGCCAAGCCCCGCCCTCTCTGCCATACCAGGAATCATTGGTGCAAACGAAGAAGAAATCCGCACCAGCGCCCGCAACATCCAAACCCAAGCTAGGGAAAATATCTTCATAACAAATCATGACACCGGCTTTATAATTTTCCCCTGCAATTTCAATAGGCAAGGGCTGAAAAGTTTCTCCCCTTTTTATATCTTTAAAAGGCATGATATTCTGTATTGCAAAGCTTATCCAAAACGGCACATATTCGCCGAATGGCACAAGTTTGCGCTTTGCATAATACGCATCTTTCACCCTGCCAGACTTTTCAGAAATTGAAAACGCACAGTTTTGCGAATATGAATTTTCATCATTTGATGTATCTAAAAAGCAGGCCATGCTGCCTGTCAGAATTGGAGCTTTGATTGAATGTGCAAGGCTTGCAAAATAATCATCCATAGGGCTGTCGGAAGCTGATAAAATAAAGCTGCCTGGCGTAACCGCCTCTGGCAAAATTGCAACATCAACTCTGGCGTTTTTCAAAGACGCCGTCAGGTTTTTTACCACCGAAAAATTTTCAACCGCCAAATCTTTATCCCACTTTAATACGCCCTCAAACATAGGCTGAATCATGCCAACACGTATTTTTTTTGCATCAGGCTGAGGCTTTGAAACCTCTGTAATATGCGCTACAACGCTTGTCAGAACAAATGCAAAAGCCAGATAAAATTCTGGACAAAGACGGGGCGTTATAACCCTTCTTTCAGATAATATAGGAGCTTTAAGCCTATCTGAAACATTCAGATAAATGCGGAAAATATATTCAGCCAAACCCATGTTGAACATTATGATAATGAATGAAACAATCCATACCCCGCCAAAACTTGCGCTGTAAATTATTGCCGACATGCGCCATTGAGAGTGCGCCAATAAAAGCCACGGAAACCCTGTAAATATCCATGATCGCAGCCATTCTAAAAATACCCACAACCCTGCCAAAGCCAAAATTTTTGAATATCTTACAATAAAATTTTCTTTGCTGTCTGGGGCAAGTTTGTACAAGATGGCAAACCATATCCATACAAAAAATGCAACTGCCGCAGGCAAAAGCAAGGCCGCCGCAAAACCTGCCGGCGGATATACGTGCCTCAACCAAATCAGCAATACCCCCCAGACAAGATAGATTAAAACCGCCGTTGTCAAAAGCCATTTTTTAAAACTTATTTTGCGAAATTTTGCCGCAATATAAATTGGGACCGCAAATATAAATGCAAAAATATTTGCGCCAAAAGGCTCAAAACAAAATAGGTAAAAAAAGAAAGCCGCACATATTGCCAAATAGGTGTATATGCGTGGCGATAATTTTTCCCTTACAGACATACTTATTGTTTAATTCTCCAGCCCTCGTTTAAAATAAGCGGCTCCGCCTTTTTGAACTTCATGGTCTTTTCCTCGCCATTTCTGGTTATCGTAACCATATCGTTACGACCAATCTTCGGCAATTCAATAGAGATATTTGGAAGTTTCACCTCACGCTTTGCTTCAGGAAGTTTTTGCGTTACAGATTCAGAAGAACCGTCTGCAGGCCCAGTCATTCTAATTTTATTTTGCAATCTGAACATCATGTTTTGCAAAGCGTCCATGCTTGAAGCGCTCCTGAACAAGCCCAAGCAGACGTCTGAGCGTATTTTAGAAATCAAAGATTCAAAATATTTAAATGCTTCACCCTTATATTCATTGAGCGGATCTTTCTGACCGTAGCCTCTTAAACTTACGCTGCGGCGCAAATCGTCCATTTCCGTAAGATGGTCTTGCCAATTTTTATCCAAAGAACGCAAAAGAACGTAGCGCTCTATCATTTCCAGAGTTTCGGCGTCTTCAACTTCTTCACGAACCTTGTATATAGCGTCAATTTCAGCCAATATCACGGGCGCAATTTCATTTGAAGATTTGTCTGCAAAAGTTTCCGCAGAAATATTTATGGGGAAGCGGCTTGTTACCCAACTGCAAAATTCCGAAAGACCTTCTTTGTCTATCCCGTTGTTTGTGCTGAATGCGTCTATGCGTGATTCAAGCTCCTCCACAATCAAATCCATCACAACTTTGCGCGGACTGTCTGAAGCTATGGAATCATTACGCAAAGAATAGATAATTTCACGCTGATTATTTAACACGTCGTCATATTGCAAAAGACGTTTGCGTATTGAATAATTGACACCTTCTTTTGTCTTTTGCGCCCTTTCAATGGTGCGGTTTAAAATTGGGTGTTCAAGCGCAGTGCCCTCTTCAAAAGTTTTATCCAACATTTTGGAAATCATGCCTGAATTGCCGAAGTGGCGCACCAAATCGTCTTCCAGAGAAATAAGAAATCTTGAAGAACCTTTGTCGCCCTGACGTGCACAACGACCCCTCAACTGACGGTCAACACGCCTTGAGTCATGGCGCTCCGTACCCAGAACGTAAAGCCCGCCGAGTTCTTCCACACCCTCGCCAAGCTTGATGTCCGTACCACGACCCGCCATATTGGTGGCTATCGTAACAGCGCCTTTTTGACCCGCCCGAGAAATAATTTCAGCCTCCTGTTGGTGAAGTTTTGCATTCAAAACCGTATGCGCAATGTTTGTGCGGCGCAACATTCTGCTTAAAAGTTCGCTGGCTTCAACCGACGCCGTACCAACGAGCACGGGCTGACCCACAGAATGAAGCCTGGTTATTTCTTCAATGGCGGCATTGTATTTTTCACGGCGTGTTTTGTAAATTACATCGTTAAAATCTTTGCGCTGACAAGGCTTGTTGGTTGGTATAGCCATTACATTTAACGCATAGATGTCATGAAACTCCTGCGCTTCTGTTTCAGCAGTGCCTGTCATGCCTGCCAGTTTTTTATAGAGCCTAAAATAATTTTGAATTGTGATTGTGGCGTAAGTTTTTGTTTCTTTTTCTATTGCCACATTTTCTTTGGCTTCAACCGCCTGATGCAGACCTTCGCTCCAACGGCGGCCATACATTACACGCCCCGTATTTTGGTCAACGATATGCACTTTGCCTTCCTGCACTATGTACTCAACGTCTTTTTCGTAAAGAGAGTACGCACGCAAAAGCTGGCTTATAGAGTGTATTTCTTCAGAGGTAGAAATGAATCTGTCTTCCGCCTTGAGCTTCAAATCCTGCTTTTGTTTGGCGTCCAAATTTGTCATTGCGTCAATTTCCACAAACTCCGTAGGCAAATCCGGCAGAACGAATGCGTCAGGATTGTCAGGATTTATGGCATTTCTGCCTTTTTCCGTAAGATCGCTGTGGTGCTGTTTTTCATCGATAACGTAAAAGAGTTCTTCTTTAAACTTGTATCTTTCATTTTTGCGAAAGTCTGAGGCAAGCTCCATATCAAGCTTATCCACCTTCTTATGGATCTCGCCGACTTCCAGCATTTGGCGCAAAAGCCTGTTTTTAGGCATACCCATTTTAACCTGCCAAAGCTTCATAATGTCTGCCTCAGAAAGTTCCCCACCTTTGTCGAAAATGTTTTTTACATCGCCTACAAACTGGTTGCAAAGCTTTGCCTGATACCTGACAACACGCTCAATAGCGTCTTTGAGACGCAAGAAAGGCGGCTCTCTATCTTCCTGAACAGGACCGGAAATAATCAATGGCGTGCGCGCTTCGTCTATCAATATAGAGTCAACTTCGTCAACGATACAATAGTAGTGTCCATTTTGAACCAGCGCATCAACGCTTGAAGCCATGCCGTTATCACGCAGATAGTCAAAGCCAAATTCGCTTGCCGTACCATAAGTAATGTCTGCCTGATATGCCTGTCTTTTTAGCTCGTTGGATTGCATATTAAAAATCCAATCTACAGTTATGCCAAGGAATTTGAATAAATGCCCCATCCACTCAGAGTCTCTTTTTGCGAGGTATTCATTGACCGTTACGAGATGACAATTTTTACCTGAAAGCGCATTCAAATAAAGAGGCAAAGTTGAAACCAAAGTTTTGCCTTCGCCCGTCGCCATTTCGGCAATCATATTTTGATGCAGAGCTATGCCACCTATTAACTGCACGTCATAATGAATCATGTTCCACTCAAGTTCATGATCGCACACAATGCACTTTGTGCCGCAAAGCCTTCTGGCTGCGTTTTTGACCACGGCGTATGCTTCCGGCAAAATATCGTCTAAAGATTCTCCTTTTTGAAAACGCTCTTTAAATTCCGTTGTTTTCGCCTTTAGCTCAATGTCTGAAAGGTTTTGGTAAGACTTTTCAAGCTCGTTAATTTTGGCAACTATGGGGCGCACCTTCTTATAGAAACGCTTGTAGTGATTGCCTGCAAAAAGTTTAAATATATACTGTATCATCTTAAAAATCCAAGTTCAGGGATTCCCCAAACAATTTAATAAATAAGCGCAAGACTCTACTATGATTGCGCCAAATCTCAACATCAAAATTTGGATAATATTTAAACCTGCATTCGGATGCAAAGAGATGTTACTTTTTCTTTTTGGACGGCTTCTCTGCTGAAGGCTTGTAGTCTTTCATCGGCACTAAAATTCGCTTTTTGCGATTCTCATTTGCTTCAAAAGTATTTCTATCATACCAATCTTCAAGCAAAACCGATTCATCAAAACTTTGGTTTGTGGACTTCATCCAGTCATCCAAAACGTCCGAATATTTTTGCTTTAGCGCTGAAAAATTTGCATCATCCGCCAGATTGGTTGTTTCAAGCGGGTCTTTTTCCAGATCGTAAAATTCCTCCTTACTGCGGGGTTGCAAGAAAGAATGGTTTGCAGTAGGAATTAATACGCCCTTGTTTTTTGCATCAAGAATCGCCTTAAATGTGTCTGAATCTGTAATATCGCCTGGCGGAATTGTCTGCAAATTTGGCAAATAATTTCTGATGTAAGAATATTTTTTATCACGCACGGCACGTTCATAACCCTTGTAGCCGTGCCAGTTGCGCTCTGAAAAAACATATTTGCGTATCTCGGCATTTGGGTCTTTGAAAATTTTTGCGAAACTTTTACCTTCAAACTGCGCAGGCGTTCTAAGACCGGCAAGCTCCATAAATGTTGGCGCTATATCTATTGAACTGATAAGCTCTTTAGATACGCTGCCTTCAAGCACCCTGCCTTGCCAAACCACGATAAACGGGACGTTTGTGCCAGTGTCATAATTTGTGGTTTTGTACCTTGGAAATGGACGGGCATTGTCGGCAAGATAGATTATCAAAGTGTTTTCAAAGACACCTTGTTTTTTCAGCTCTGCAACTATGTCTCCTATATATTTGTCGAAGCGTGCAATTTCTCCGTAGTGTTGGCGAAGGTCTTCTCTGGTTTCAGGGGTATCCATCCAGAACTGGGGGATTTGCATATCTGCGGTATTATATTGTTGCGCATAATCCGGAGCCGTGAAAGGTCTATGAGGGTCTGTAGAGGCAAACCAAAAAAAGAATGGCCTATCTTTTGGCCTTTCTTGAAGCATGGGCAAAAAATCATGAGCCCCGCCTGTTTTTTCTGAGATTGGGTCTTTACCGTTAAAAGGCTTTTTTACTTCAAACTGACTTAATGCGTAACTTCCTATGTGAGTTTTCCCGGCTATACCCGTATAATATCCGCCTTTTGAAAGCTCCGCTTGCAAAGTTGTAAGGTTTGAGCTTGCGTCGAGCTCAACATGCAAATTGCGCGCCAACCCCAATTGCGAAGGATATACGCCGGTAGAAATACTCGTCCTGCTTGGACTGCATGAAGACGCCGTTACAAATGCCCTTGTAAACATCATCCCATTTTTTGCGAGAGAATCTATATTTGGAGTTTTTGCAATTTTGTTGCCGTAACATCCGTAGTCTCCCGGTGTAGAGTCATCCGCTATCAGAAGAAGAAAATTTGGCTTGGAATTATTTTCCGAAGCCAATGCAAAACTCTTACATGATAGCAAAAATGCCCCAAGAATTGCCGATGCAAATATTATTTGTTTTTTCATAAAATAAACCTTCTTTGATTTTCGTCTAAAACTTTCAGATGTCAAATATTATTCAAAATATTGTATTGATTATTTGAAGCTTGAAGCTTGAATTTAAACGTATGCAAAGATTCCTCGGAGCAAGATTCTTCCTTATGCTGTGCGCTTTTATGTTTGTAGTAAAACTGCAAATTTACGCCGAACTTTCCAGCGATTACTGTATCAAGTGCCATAAACATATCTATGATGTTTCCAAAGCTTCGGAAAAAGGCTCTCATCATTTTTACGCAAACAGAAATATTGATTTAGAAAAAGACGGAGCCGTCTTTGATGGCCGCATAAAAAAAATCGGCAATGTGGCTTATACTTTTTTTAAGGACGGCAATGCGCTAAAAATCAAGATGTCTGAAGCTGGCGTGGAAAAAGTTTTTGAACCCAAAATGGTAATAGGTAAAACCCCGCTTAAACAATTTATAATTGAGGTTGAAGCCGGCAAGTTCCAGACGCTCTCGCTGGCGGTTGACACCAATAATAATGAGCTTTTTGACGTATTCAATTATGAAGAACGCCTCCAAGGAGAATGGGGACACTGGCTGGGCAGAGGCATGAATTGGAACTCAAATTGCGCATATTGCCATACCACAAACTACAAAAAGAATTATGATTTTAAATCAGATTCCTACAAGAGCGCATTTATAGAGCAAGGCATAAGATGTATAGAGTGTCATGACGCAATTCCCAAAGAATGTATGGAAGGCAAAGACTTTTTGCCCGTCATAAAAAAACGCCCCACCAATCTTGAACGCACCTATTCTTGCGCCGTATGCCACAGTAGGCGTGAAGAACTCACAAACAACAAATTCAAAGTTGGCGACTCTTATTTTGACCACTTCCGACCAATATTGCCGGATACTCCAAACATATACAGAGCCGACGGTCAAGTGATGGAAGAAAATTTCATGTTTGGCTCATTCATGATGTGCAGGCAGTTTAAGGCGGGCGTCTCTTGCACGGATTGTCATGATGCGCACTCAATGCGTCTGGTTGCAAACCCGCAAGACAACAAATTGTGTTTGAATTGCCATGCGCCCAATGCAAAGGGCTTTAAGGGTGCGCCAACAATAGATGTAAAGCTCCACACATTTCATGACGAAAGAGGCGGCACAAAATGTATAGATTGCCACATGCCGCAAACAGTCTATATGGGCAAAGACGCAAGGTACGACCACGGTTTCACATCGCCCGACCCGTATCTTACAAAAACAATTAACATACCCAACACTTGCACACGCTGCCATGAAGCTTTGGATAAAGAAAAGCCTGAAAGAAATCTGGATTGGATGATTAAAGAGTTTGATAAACGCCACTTGACAGAACGTCTTAAACACAAGCGTTCACGCGCTATCGCCCTCGACGATTTTCATAAAAACAAACTTTCATACGAACATATGTTTGAAGTTCTGCGCCTTTTGGATGCCGAAGAATTGGATGCTTGGCGGGCGATTTTAGCAACAACACTAACGCCATACATACAGGCAAATGAAGCTTATGAAAAACTGAAAGCCTTGCTCAAAGATAAGAGCGAGCTTGTCCGCAGCAGAGCTCTGCGTGCCCTATCCTCTCGGGAAGACGCCCAAGAGCTTGCCAAGCCACTGCTTCAAGACCCGTCAAGATTGGTGCGCATTGACGCAAGCTGCCTATTTACAAAATCTGCACCCGAAGAAAATATCGCCGAACTTTTGGAGTATCTAGATTTTAACACAGATTCCGCACTTGGTGCGCTTAAACGTGCCGATTATGCCGTAAACATTGGCGATACTGAAAGCGTATCAAAATATACCTCGCACGCACAAAGTTTGGATAAGCTCAACCCTGATTTGAAGGTTGAAGCCGCACTCATGGAATATAGGGCGGGGCACATTGCAGAGGCTGAAAAAATCTTTGAGGAAGCAATGAAATTTTCTAAAAATAATCCAAACACATTTTACAATGCGGCGCTATTTTATGCGGAAAATAAAAATGTAAAAAAATCTGCCGAACTTTTTGAATCTTGCGTTAGGATAGACCCAAATTTTTCAAGAGCGTGGTATAATCTTTCGATAGCAAGATTGCAACTTGGAGAAAAGGAAAAAGCCATGCAGGCTATAAATACCGCCCTGCTTTTAGAGCCTTCAAACCCAGAATTCATCAATGTAAAAAATTATCTGCTAAAAAATTAATAGCATTTTAAAAGCTTAAACTGCGCTGCTAAGCGCATATTGGATATACTAGTCTTGAGGTCTCCAAGGGTTTTTATTCTCGCCAAGAGGTTCTAAAAATTTTGCGTCAACGCTCTTATACCAAGCGTGCAATTTGGCTTTGAGTTCTTTAACTTTTTCAGGATTTTCTTGGGCAATATCCGTAGTTTCAGAAATGTCGCAGACTAGGTTAAAAAGCTCGCAAGAGCCGTCTTCAAAACTTTCAATCAGCTTCCAATCTCCGGAACGTATTGCGCCGCTTGGCAGCCCGCCCTGATTGGAATAATGCGGATAATGCCAATAAATATCGGAATGCATTTCGCTTTGTTTGGACAAGATTTTTACGAGGCTATCCCCGTCTATTTTATGTGAAATTTTCACACTACCCAGTTCGCAAATTGTCGGAAAAAAATCTATGCCTGAAACCGGAGTATTGCATTTGAAGATTTGCCTGTCGGTAGATTTTTCGGAAGCCGATAAAAACTTTTTGGGTATTGAAATTAACATGGGAACCCTTATTCCACCCTCGTAGTTCCAACCTTTACCCGCTTTTAAGGGCATATTTGAAGTTGAATGCGCTTCACCCGTGGAAAGCCCGCCGTTATCGGAAAAGAAAATTATTACGGTATCGTCCAGCAAGTTTTCTTCTTTGAGCGTGTTCATCAATTTGCCAACACAATCATCCATTACTTCAACCATTGCGGCATACGTTGGGTTGCTTTGCACAACACGCTCTTTACGCATATCGTCAGTAGCCCAAATTTGTTTTATTTGCCTGAATGCTTTAGCGTCATCTAGACCCATTTTTTGCGCTTTGTCGGCGTATTTTTTTACTTTGCTTTCAGGCGCTACAAGCGGAGTATGCACAAGATAATAAGCAACCATTGCAAAAAAAGGTTTACCTTCTTTTGAACTTTTCAAAAATTCTTGAGCCTCTCTTGTAATGCGCTCGGGCAGATATTCGCCCTTGATGCCGTCAATCAATTTTGGATTTTTATAAGGAGAATAATATTTCCCCACCGGAGAGCCTGCGCCCATTCCGCCCTTATTTATATCGTACCCCCGTTTATCCGGAAGCGATGCCTCGTCTTTACCCAAATGATATTTGCCCGCAAAAAAAGTGATATAATTTTGCTCTTTCATTTTTTGAGCCAAGCAAATTTCATCCTTGGAAATATTCTCATTGAGCAATGCCGGCGCAAACTTTCCAGTACGCTTGCCAGACAAAAAATTTGTGAGCATATCCCGTGTTGGGTATCTGCCAGTTTCTATACCAAACCTAGACGGAGAACACACGCTGGAGACACTGTACGCATTTGAAAATACAACGCTACTTTCAGCCAGTTTGTCAAGATTGGGCGTTTCATAAAAACTTTGAGGATTGTTAAAGCCCACATCCGCCCAACCCAAATCATCCATTAAAATAAATAGAAAGTTTGGAGACTTTTTTTCCGCCCCAAATAAGCTGGAAGAAACAACAACAACTAAAAATATTCTAAAAAACAGAGCCTTTGAATTCATATTAAACTTTGTGTAACCCTTTTTGAACAGAGTTTCAACAAATAAAAAAACCTGCATTTCTGCAGGCTCTTAAAATTTATCTATATGTCAATTACCACTTAAAACCAAGTTGTAAAGATATGACGTGCGCACAGCCGCCAAAGTCTCCATTGATAACGTTTGGTTGAGGTGTACCATTAGGATTGTAAGAAGCATTGTTAATAAACACATCATTAAACATGATGTAAGTGTAAGCAAAATCAATATTGATACCCTTATACTTATACCCTACGCCTGTTGAAAACCAGATTCTGTCGGAGTCTGGAATACGCGCTGTTCTAAATTCAGCACTTGGAACCGGAGATTCGTCCCAAGCCGTACCCAATCTGAGCGTCCAATCTTTTGAAACGTAGTAGTGCATACCAAGCGCCACCCTTGAAGTGTTTTTCCAGTTTTCAGGCGTGTGAGAAATTATCCCACCCCCATTAGCATATTTTATATCCAATTTGTCAAAAGAACTCCACTGTGTAAATGAATAGTCTGCCATCAATGCGATATCTTCAGCCCAGCCCCAGAAGCGCTGATACATGCCGATAGTGTACACATTGGGAAGCGTTACATCAGCTTCTATATCCGTAACCTTTGTGCCGTTCATCTTCATCTCCCCCGATACAGAGTGAGAAACTTGACTGCGATAACTGAAGCCGATATAACCCTGATCATAATATTTTACAGTAACACCCGCATTTGCGCCGCCAGACCAGCCGTCTGCAGTCATCTTTATAAAGGCATTGTTTGCTGGATTGACTTGAGAAAGCGTTGCATCAACCATCTGCGCCGAAGCGCCTACTGAGAAAGAAAGCCAATCGGTAGCTTTATAAACCACGCTTGGGTTAAAATCCAAGGTCATAAGCTGACTTTCCATAGCGTGGTATCTGCCTACCCAGCCGTCTTCATAGTTTGTACCAAGACCAAAAGGTGAGCTTACGCTTAAAGTAAGCGCCCAATCTTCATCTAACTTGTGCGCAACATACAAATTGGGAACAAGCGCAACTTTGCCGCCGTTACCGCCACTGTTGCCATAAACAGGATTGCCCCCAACATTTGTGTTTTTGTTTTTAAAAGTAAAATCTGGCACTATTACATTAAGAGCAGTGTCAATTTTTGTTTGATAGTCTGCAAATGCAACCGCCGACGGATTCCAGAATGCGGCACTCGCATCCTGATTTGCGTTTACAGTAGCGCCTGCGGTGGCAGTGCCTATGTTAGATGCACCCTGCTCCAAAACTTGGAACCCGGAACCCCATACGCCAGAATAAACAGCGCATGCCGATATGAATAATAATGATTTTTTCATAGTTTTTAGTGTTGTTAAAGAATGGCTTAAAATTTTAAGCTTGCCGCAAGAGTAATAAAAAAACTCCCCTTGAAAAGAAAAAAATTTATTTTCATAAAGAAAGTTTTATAAGTACATCCCAGGCTTTAATATCCTCCCCCACTTTATTTCCCAACAAGACACTAGGCTGTCTGTGCCTGCGGCACAGCATCAAAAAAATCCAACTTTAACGCTTAAAGAAAGTTTTGGAAGCACCCCGCACACTTTACCGTTTTGGGTGCACGGATTTCCCAACAATCTGTGCCTACGGCACAGCATCAAAAAAATCCAACTTTAACGTTTAAAGAAAGTTTTGGAAACACACCCCATACTTTACCGTTTTGGGTGCACGGATTTCCCAACAATCTGTGCCTACGGCACAGCATCAAAATAAAATCCAACTTTAACGCTTAAAGAAAGTTTTGGAAACACATCCCCATACTTTACCGTTTTGGCAGCACGGTTTGGATGAAGAACAAGGCGCAAGGGTGTGAGGCGGTGGGAATGTACTAATGTACATGACCAGTGCCGAAGCGCCCGCAGCAACGCAGTTATTCGCCAAACAAGTCTGCCAAAACTAGAAGTATATGCGTTCCAGCTCTGACGTTATGTAATTGTAAGCTTCATCCACGTCGTCCGCATAATGGAAGAATTTTGTATCTTCTTCATTTATGACGCCAGTTTTTATCCATTGTTTAAAGTCAACCACGCTAGTCCAAAACTCTTTACCATAAAGCACAATGGGTATGTAATTTTTTGTTTTACGAGTTTTCATCAATGTAAACACTTCAAAAAATTCATCAAAAGTACCCGTACCGCCTGGGAACACCACCAACGCCTTTGCAAAAAATAAGAGCCAGAACTTGCGCATTAAAAAGTAATTGAAATTAAACCATGCATCGGGGGAAACGTAGTCATTCCTGCGCTGTTCGTCAGGGATGAATATTGTAAGCCCAGCCGTTTTGCCCCCGGCCATAAATGCGCCTTTGTTTGCAGCCTCCATAATGCCAGGGCCACCGCCCGTCATGATGTAAAACTTGTCTTCATCGGCGATTTTAAGCAGATTCGTCCACTCTTGAATACGCCTTGCCAGCACCTCTGCATCGGTATAATATTTCGACATTTTTACCGCTGTTTGTGCGGCTTCAAGCGCAGATCTATCTTTTTCATCAATTTTTTTCTGGCGTGCCAAATTCTTTTTTAGAGCCGCCAAATTTGCCTTGGCGACACTCTCACTTTTAATCTGAGCAGAACCAAAAATTGTAATTGTATTTTGTATTTTTGCCTTTTCAAAAATCATGGAAGGCATCATCAAATCTCTTTGTATGCGCAAGAGACGCTCAGACATATCTTTGAATGACGCCTCAATAGGCTGCAATGCAAAGCTGGATTCGCCTATAACTTCTTCTTTGAGGCGCTTGATTTTTTTCACCTCTCCAAAACCCTTGGCAAACCCCTGCACCACGGCAGAATTTACAATCGCATTTTTACTTGCGGTTTTTTTTGAAGATGATTTTTTTGCGGAAGATTTTTTTGCCACCGCCTTGGAGGAAGAAGATTTTGCCATGACTACTTTTCTTGTTTTGCCTCAGCTTTTACAGAAGACTCAGAAATAGTTATTTCTACGGGAATAACCTTTTCATTGAAACCCTTTGCATTGACGTATATTGCGCCCTTTGCTTCTGAAACAAATTCAACAGGAACGCTGATAGATGTCTGCCCTGCGGGAACTACAACTTCAGGCATAACAACGGCACTCGGGATATTTGTTTTAACGTCTATTTGGTAACCTTCTTCCGGCGCTTTAAATCCGATTTCAAAAATCATATTTACGGAGTCTCCAACATCCAAGACAACTGCAGCCGGAGAAACCCGCATATCTGAGGCGTCAACCCTGAAGCTGCCAACCCAGATTCTGTCGCTCTGGCTCACGATTTCCAAATCGTAATTTTTGCCGGCATCAATAGGAGGCACTATGAAAGACATTGTTGTACGTGAAACAAATTCAGTATCAGCGTCAACACCGCCGATTACAACTTTATCCAACCTGTCAAAGCCGCTACCCAATATTGTGATTGCCGCACCAACGCAACCCCTATCGCTCTGCGCATTGACAACGTATCTGGTTATGACATTGAGTTCATAAAGCGTGGGGCTTTGTATTCTCTTTTCTATTATACCTGAAGAACCCATGTCAGACATATATTTTACATAGAAATAATATTTTGCGTTTGTCCTGCCTTTGGGCAAGGTGTAGTCATATTCAAAAACTCTTTGTTCTGAAATTCCAGATACTATTTTCATGGGTTTTTCTTCACCGTCTATTACAACAAAAGGCTCAAGAGTGCCAGGGACGATAGAACCGTCATTGATATATGCGCTAAAGCTAAGCGTATAGACTCTGGATGAATTTTCAGGAACAGTTGTGGGCGTAAGGTTTGTCAAACCGCCACAAGCCGACAAAAGCAAGAGCGCCAAAATTGATGATAAAGATGTTATTTTCTTTGCAATGTTCATACCGATTTATAATTATTAATTGTTTGTAAATCTAATAATTATTTTTCGCTGTGCAAGACAAAGATAGAGAGATTTTTGACAAAGCCCATACGCTGATGGGCATATATTTGCATGTCCCATTTTGCGCCAGAATTTGTGATTTTTGCGCTTTTTACAAAACCAAGCCCAATTTTGGCGATATAGAAAATTATCTGCAAAACCTCAAAAAAGAAGTTGATTGGCGTTTGGATGAAGGCTTGACGAACACCCCCATACACACGATGTTCTGGGGCGGAGGCACACCCGCAATGCTTTCCGAAAACCACATAGAAGCCACGGCAAAAATTTTTGAACATGTTTTGCCAAAATATGAATGGACTATCGAGGCCGCACCCTCTTCAATAAATAAATCAAAGCTGAAATTGTTTAAAGATTTGGGGGTTACAAGAATTTCTTTGGGCGTGCAAAGTTTTAATAAGGACACTCTCGACGCCTTGGGGCGTCCGCATTCCCTTTCTGCGGCGCTCAGGGCCATCGACGATATTGCGGAAACGGGCTTTGAAAAATTCTCCCTAGACTTGATATTTTCCGCCCCGAATCAAACCCATTCCGATTTTGAAAAAGATCTGCTTTTTGCCTCAAAAACTCCCGTGAATCACATAAGCGCATATTGTCTGGAATTTGAAAGCGGGACTTCTTGTTGCGGCGGAAAAGAAAAGTCTATAGAGCAGGAAAACAAAGAGGCGGACTTTGTAGAGCAAGCTATGCAAACTTTACCCTCTTTGGGTTTTAAGCAGTATGAAATTTCAAACTTTGCAAAAGAAGGTTTTGAGTGCATTCATAATTTGATAACTTGGAATATGGGCTCATGGCTTGGGTTTGGACCATCCGCAGCATCTCAGTTTGGGGGGCTGCGGTTTAGAAACCCGCCCTCTTTGCAAGATTGGGCAAACACACAAAATTCATCAGAAAAAAAGTTTGACGACCTTGTAAAACTCGACGACGAAGAATTATTTTCAAGCGCATTGATTTTTGGTCTGCGTTTGACAAACGGCGTAGATTTACAAAGCCTGAGTATGCGCTATCAAAATGCCGACATAAAAAAATATGAAGCCAAGCTTGATCACCTCTCAAAAGAAGGTTTTTTGGAAATCATAATTAAACGCAACCCATGCGGATACCAAATTGGCAAAATTATCCGCCTTACACCAAAAGGCAGAATGTTAGCCGATGCAGTGGCGGTAGAGTTGTTAGACTAAACCAAATATGGTTTAAATAGCAATCAAACTAATCTGAAAGTGCAGAAGGTGAAACCAAAAACACCAAAGACCAGATACCGTAAGGATGAAGGTGGGAAGGTTTTTCATTCATGATAAACATTGCCATACTGGCTTTGTGAAAAATTGTTTTGCATGAAGAATCTTTACAACCCAAAAGCAGATCTGCAAAAGATTCAAGATTGGGGTTGTGCCCCACTACCATTATGTCTTTATCAAAAGGCGCAATTAAAGAAACGCTTTTGGCTATTTCATGAGGACTGCTGGAAGGCTTTAAACAAGCGGTTTCTACAAGCGGCGCCGAAAGCTTCAAACATTTTTTAAAAGATTCCGCCGTCTGAAAAGCCCTTGATAATGGGCTGTGCCATATCTCGACAATTTCGGAAAATATGGACGGCTGCAATGTGGAGCACATCTTGGTTATTTGTTCAGACCCCCTTGCGCTAAGCTCTCTTTTTTCATCGGGCCAAGTGTCTCTTGCGTGGGCGTGTCTTAATAAAAATAGTCTCATTCGAGGGATCAGTTAAAATTATTTTTTTTAATTTTGCGACAAAATTTTTAGACAAAATTAAGAATAGTTTAAAATAAAAAAAACCGTCTTTAATTATATAAAACGGTCTTTGAAAATTCTTATACTACATTTTTCTTTTACGTCTGTACGCCACAAAGAAAGCAGCCAAAGAAAAAATCAAGGCGTATGTGGAAGGCTCGGGTATTGCAAACATCAAATGCAGACCTTGAGCATCAGCAAATAATCTCGCTTTAACCTCATCCGGCAAAGTCATACCGTTTATTGCCAAGTTGATGTCCTCGATAGCTATGCCTGAAATTGAGCCCGAAGAAAGTTCCATAACATCATAAGTATGGTCTAAAATGTAAGCATCTAAATTAATGCTCAAATTGAATTTTCCCTCATACCCAACCGCCCTTTCAAGATTGCCGCTAAGCAACAACCTGTCTTGCGCAAGGCCGTCTATATCCATTTCATAAGTGCCGCCAGACCAGATAAAATCTGTAGCCATCAACTTGCCGATTTTTTCGGTAGTGTTCACAACGCCAAATTTCCCGCCCTGCAAAAGCACCCTGCCAATACCCCAGTCAGACTTGCCGCCATTGCTTGTTATATAAAGCGCACCAGAGTTAATTGTAGTGTCGCCCCTGTAATATACAGCGCCCCTGAAATATTGCGTACCCGTACCGTTTTTCACAAAAGACAATTGAGAATTTGTGTAGGTGTAAGGCGTATCGGCAGTGCCATAGTCATGTATCCTGCCAGTGTAAGTTTCTTCAGTTGAGCCTGTAATGGTTATTATAGTGCCACCCTTATTGTTCTGGTAGTCGGTGGAAATCCTATTAGACGTGGTATTCTGCCCGCCAGAGATGCCGCCGACACTCAGAGTTGTAATTTTTGAACTGTTAGCGCCGCCGTCAAAAACTATTGCGCCGTCGCCAATCAAGTTACCCTTAATTTCAAAAGTGGTTGAACTGTGCGAAATGTCTATAATGGAAGCGGTGCTTGCAGATTTTGATGCGTAAAAGAAATTCCTAAAATCGCCTTCAATCACTGTTTTACCTATGAATGTGGCTCTGCGCACGGCAATATCCGCAGAACCTATCGTGGTTGTGCCGACATAGTTATAGAAATAAAAGCCTTGGTCTGAGCTGCCTTCCAAGGTGTTATCAGCATTTTTACCGCCAATATTTGTTGACGTTATAGAACCTATGTACGTATCATCATATACCTTAAATTCCAACTTTGATTGGTCTGAAGTTTCAGATTCTGAAAGCGTTTTGCCCAAAACTATTGACCCAACTTTTACGGGATATTTTTCCGAAGTTTTTACAGCCTTTGTATAGAGTAAAACCTGTGCGGCATTGGCAGCCGCAGATGTATGCACGTTTAAATTGCTGATATCAACATAGCCGTCCATAAAGCTGGATGTATCGGCAGTATATGTAGAATACCTGAATATGCCATTGTCCCCCATGTTCACGGAATTGCCAGACTTTATAATAAAGTCTGGAGAGGTTGCGAGCGTGCCCGTGCCCGCCGTATTTACAGGCTTAACAAATTGCATTGTACCGCCCGAAATATTGATATTGCCGTCATTTGAAAATTTTGTGGTAAAAATACTCAATACGCCGCCCGTCAAATCTACGCTTGTTGCCGTGGGTTTTGTAGAATCACCCAGATTGAGAGTTACAACAAAGTATCTATCGTTGGCAGCGCCGAAGCTAAGCGTGCCTTTTTTGACCTCCAAAGCTTTGGCGTTCACGGTCATTGCATTGGTAGCCTGAGATTTGCGTATGGTCATCGTATCCGCCTGGTCTTGCACGATTTTACCAACAGTAAGCGTTGCCGTACCGGTATAAAAATGCCAGTTACCAGTGGCAGAACCCGTATTGTTGATACTTGCCAGATTCATGGTGCCACTTGAAAGGTTAATCGTAGAACCCGCAGTAACGGTATTCATCCTGTAAATATTGAGTTCAGGATCGTCAATAAGGACATCATCCACAATATTCACCTGAGTATCGGGATTTAAACTCCAGTTAGCTTTTGTCGTAAGAGTTTGGGTTGTACCGCCGCCATAATTCCAATAATAGTGCTTAACTTCAGCAAAGGCCGAGACGCTAAGCATGGACAATAATGACATTATTAAAACTTTTGTAATATTTCTCATCTTAATTTTAGTTATGGCTCATATTTTTGGAAACTTTCCAACATAGTCAACCCCTTAAATCGCACACTTTTAACGAAATTTACAAAACGTTTTTACAGTAATTTTATCAGGTGGAGATTATCGCTCAATATGTCAAATGAAACCCTTAATGCCGATGAATCCAGAAAAGAAGCTATATTCTCAGGCCATTCTATACAAAAGATTTTTGGGGCGGCTACAAGCTCGTCGATGAGCAAATTGTCATAGTCATTTTCACTCTCCAACCTATAAGCGTCAATATGGACAAAATTAAAAAATTTCCCTCTATATATACTATATATATTGTAAGAGGGACTTTTTACGGTGTCAATAATACCCAAGCCCAAGGCAAGACCTTTGGCAAAAGTTGTTTTACCGCTGCCCAAATCGCCATACAGAGCAAGTATCACGCCGTCTGAAAGTTCAGACGCAAGCCTCCGTCCTAATGCAAAAGTTTCCTCGGCGCTTTTTGTTGTTACGCCGACCTTTAACTCTGCAAGACAACTCATAGCCTTGAGCAGAATCTTGAAATACGTTCAAGACCCTTTTCAATAACATCGTCGCTGACAGCGTAACTTAAACGCACATTTTCATCTGCGCCAAAAGCAAAACCCGGTACCAGCGCCACAAGCTCCTCTTCCAAAAGTTTTTCGCAGAATTTTGTAGAGCTTAATTGAAAACTGGAGATATTTGGAAATAGATAAAACGCACCGTTTGCCCTGCGACACGTAACGCCTTTTATTGAGTTTAAACCCTCCAAAAGCCTCATACGACGCCTGTCAAAAACAGTCAACATATTCTGCAAAGATTCACGCGCTTTTTGCGGGTGCCTCATGGCTTCAAGTGCGCCATACTGGGCAAATGTTGTGGCGTTTGACGTGGTCTGACTTTGTATGTCGGCAATAGCCTTTGCGATGTCTGAAGGTGCGCATATCGTGCCCAAGCGCCACCCTGTCATAGAGTATGATTTGCTGAAGCCTGAAGCTATAATCACACGCTCCCTTGCGGCATCGGAGAACGATGCCGGAGAGACTGTTGTCGTGCCGTCATAGGTCAAAAACTCGTAAATTTCATCAGATAAAACAAAGATGTCATTTTCTATAACTATCTTCATGATTTCTTTTAGTTCTTCTTCAGAATAAACCTCCCCAGTGGGATTTGAAGGGCTGTTCAAAACCAGCATTTTTGTCTTGGGAGTGATTGCCGCTTTGAGTTGTGCGGGCGTGATTTTAAAGTCATTATCTTCAAAAGCCCTTACGATTACTGGCGTTGCCCCCGCAAGCTTCACCATTTCAGGATAGCTTACCCAATATGGCGCCGGTATTATAACTTCGTCGCCAAACCCGCAAACAGAGAGTATCGCCAAGTAGCAGGAAAATTTGCCGCCAGGGCTCACAATAATATTGTTCGGTTTTACACCCGCAACGCCCTTCTCTTGCACGTAGAAATTTGCTATGCGTTCAACAAGCTCAGGAAGACCTGATGATGGGATGTATTTCGTCTTACCCATTTGCAAAGCCAAAGATGCGGCTTCTTTGATAAAGTCAGGCGTGTCGAAGTTTGGTTCTCCGACGCCAAATCCACAGACGTCTTTACCCTGCGCCTGGAGCGCCTTCGCTTTTGCATCAACCGCCAAAGTCGGCGAAGGTGATATGTTTTGAGACCAAGTTGATAATCTTGTTTTCATTATATGTGCTTTCAAACGAGTTTAAAGCCTAAGCCCAAAACCCAATATTATTAAAAATTAAACGCACTGAGGATGAATTTTGTACGAGAAAAATCAAGTCATTTAATATATATTTTTGACGCAAAACAGATTTGCCCGCATTTTTTAGTGATTCACGAATTTTGCCGAGGTTTAAAAACGTATCTTGAATAAAAATAACCTATTCCCATAAGGCAAACCCCCAATATGCCAAACGAAAGCACTCTGTATAAACCAGCCAATTCAGAAGCGTCGTAGACAAAAACCTTCAGCACGCTCAACATTACGAATACGGAAGACGCCCTCATAAGCATAGTGCTCTTGGCAAATATACCGATAATCAGAAGTAATATCCCATACAAAAGCCAAGCTATTGAATAACAAAATGGCTCTAAAAAATTACCGTCTGTTATACTGTCTGCACAGAGTAAAAACGTGAATCGTACCTGAAAATTCACAAATAAAAAACCCAAGAGCAAGACAAACACGGCGCACCCCAACTTCATTTTGCCTTTTTCAAAAATGTACGAATACGCCGCAAATATAAGCATTGGGCAAAATAGACTCACACAATACACATTTAGTATATGCGTGCCGCACAAATGATAAGTTTGAGAAGCAAAGAATATCAAATCTACCAATATGAATCTTATCAAATAAAGAGCTACGCAGAATTTGGAAAACTTTGTCAGATTTTCTGAAGCAAACTTTTTTGCACATATCGCCAAAATGAGTATCGCAACCCCAATCAAAACCATTACCAAAGAATCAAACAAGTATTCATGCATAGCTTTCAATCCAAGTGATAAAAGTACGCCAATTACCGTCAGCGCCACGATGAACTGACCCGCAATAAATAGTACAGCTTTATCATTATGTATCTCCCCCCTACGCACACTTACAACAACAAGACTGCAGAAAGAAATCAGCAAAGATACTACGGGAATTAAAAATATCCACATACATTCGGGGTATAGATAATTGCAAAATGAGAAGTTCCAAAATATGCCAAATAGATAAATCAAAACAATCAGAGAAAGCGTAAAAGAAATATCCGAAAAGATTTGGTAGTCTGCAAACTTTGATTTTTTAAACTCCAAGAACACGCAAAGAAGTATTGGAGCCAAAAGATAAAGTGAATTTACAAACAGAGGTTTTGTGCCCAAAATCAAAAACATTGTAAAAATAACAATGCCCAACCTCAAAATATTTGTTACATAAAATTTATCCTGCAAAGTAGCACAAGTAGAAGGCCTCACTTTAACGATACAATAAGAAGCCGCAATTGGAATCAGCGCAATCAGAGATGTTGCCAAAAGACTGCCATAACCCGACGGAAGCTTGGCAAAGGCCTCATGAAAACCTTCGGCATTGACTTCAGCCCCGGTAACAAGACCAGCCAAAGACCATAAAAAGTCTGAAGAAATTGTAAGGAGCGCAAAGGTAAAAAACATGAATACCAGCATGCTTGAAGCGTACTTTGCGCAATTACCTTTTATAAACAAAGCAAAATAAAAACCTCCAAAAGATATTAAGTTAAGATAAAAGAAAAATGTTTCAGACTTAAGTTCGGGTTGCAGATTGAAATAATACGGCAGGCAAATTGGCAATAGGCAAAGTGCATATCTCAATACATGGCTACGCAAACTCATAAAACAGACCATAAAGGCAAAAACCGGAAAGTATGAAACCCATAGGTAGTTGAAATCGAAATTTGCTGAATAATGCAAAGATTTAGCGTAAAATATCATTGCCGAAAATATTGTAAATACGGAGGCTGAAATATCGTAGCGTAAATCTTTGTTTTCTTTAAAGAATTTAATAAATACGCTGTAAAACAAAATGCTTGTCGCAAATAGATACGCTGCAAAATATGGCATTTTTGAAGTATCGCTTACACTGACAGCCCAAGCGATAGACCATAGTATATTTGAGAATATTAAAAAATATACGCTTATAAAATATCTATTTTTTACCAATATCGCCAAGCTGAAAAAGCTCACCGTAAAAAGATAGAAAAATAAAAATACATTTGTTTCTTTTGACGACACCAATAGCGGAGATATGAAAAAACCCAACAACGATAAAACTGCAACAGGTTGCCCATATCTTAATGAAAGTAAGATTCCGCAAAACGCCGTAAATACCACTCCGCAAAACGCCGCATTTTTCGAGATTAAATCATAATATCCGTAAGCGCCTGAAATTGCTAAAAAAATCACCGCCACACCTGCCCCTGAGAGCGTCCAGTTAAAATGAATTGATATTTTTTTCCTGTAAGTAAATTCTGCAATACAAACTAAAACAGACCCCATGATAATCGCAGAAATCACTCTGTAAATTGGAGAGAACGAAAAATTTTCCAAAGAATATTTCACCAAAAAAAATCCTGACAAAATTAGAGCTATTGCGCCCAACCAAATATAAATCTTTGATGACATCTTCACTAAGATTTTGTCTTCAACCTCCACACATTCAGATTGAGGGTTTGCAACTTTAAACTGCCGCGCCACAGTTTTATGCTCCACAGTTTGAGAGGGAGCTACACTGGCAATGGCTTTTCCAAAAGTATCATTTGGCGTTACTTCTTTTGGCGCACAAAAATGAGATTCTAAAGGTTTATCAAATTCCTTACTTTCAGAATGTGTATCCTTACTTTCAGAATGTGTATTTTTTCTAATTTCTTGAGAAAGACTTATTAGCATTTTGTGCAAACGCCCCACCTGGCAGTGCAGATCCTTTAAATCTCTTGACGTGCGAAGAAGTTTTATAGTCAGCGCCGTGAAAGCAAATATTAAGCAAAGCAACAAGAAGTATGAGAATGGAAAATACATAAAATCCTCTGAATCTTCTAATCCTAATGTATCAGAATTGCTAAAGTCAATTTACAAAAAAGCAGATAAGCCCCCTTAAATTTTGCATCACGCAAATATTTATAGACAAAAAAATAACAGGGCAAAAAGTCTATCGCATAAGCGACAAAATTTTTGCTCTGTTAAGATTTACCTGCGCAATATTGTTTAGATACTGCGCAAGCTAAAAAAACACGCAAAGTTATTTCTTCTTAGCAACTTTTTTTGCAGGAGCCTTCTTAGCAGGAGCTTTCTTAGCTACTACTTTTTTTGCTACTACTTTCTTAACTGCTTTTTTTGCAGGAGCTTTTTTTGCTACTGCTTTTTTTGCTACTACTTTCTTTGCTGGAGCTTTTTTAGCTACTTTCTTTACTGGTTTTTTTGCTGCCATAGTCGTTATATATGTTTTGGTTTATTTTTCGTTCCTACAACTTGAGACTACAACTAATGTTGATGCCTGCCTCCAACTCGGAGGTTAAGTTGTAAAAAAAATTTTTAATAAAATAAAATTTGCAGAAAAACTTTTGAGAAAACCCAGCAATCAAAATCTTAATATTTTGATTTTTTATTGTCGCAGATTTTTTAGCGCAGTCTGGTGAAGTAAAATTCACAACGCCCGAAACAGTTTTATTTAGCGAGAGAAAAAGACTGCGAGTAGTTTTTTCAAATACTCTTTGTGCGCCTTTATCTGTGTGAAAATATTTTTTCAATTTATAGACAACTGTTTTTTTGTTTCGCTGTCGTAATACTCTTAGTTAATTTTTTTTTTGCAACAAAAAAAAATTCTTTTTTTTAATTTTTTTTCGCAAGAGAAATTGCAAATGCGAAGTGAAAAAATTTCTGAAACATTAGTGCGCAAAAAAATAAACTCACCTTAACAATTTATTATTTGTAAAACTTTTTAATATTTCACCATTCTTAATGACATAGCCTCTCAAAAAATCTTTTGCCGACATCATTTTCGCACAGGGCTTCTGAAGCATTGTTATTTTAAGCCTTCCGGAGGCACAGCGCACGGATACGTGTGTTAAATCTTCGTCCAACAAAACTTCACCGCAATGTTCATTTTTCTCGTCGCAATGTTCAGCAAAGGCTTCGCCAATTTTTATTTGTTGCAAGTTATGTTCAAAAATTCCGCAACCAAATGCGCGTATGCGTGCGTCAAGCTCAACGGCAGTTTTTCTGAAATCTAAAAATAAATCAGACTTATCCAGTTTACGTACATAGCTTGCCGAAGATTCTTCTTGCGGAATAAACTTTGCGGAAAAATTTTCTATGTCAGATAAATTTTCTTCAAGAATTTTCACCGTCGCAGTTGCAATTTTTACACGCAAAGAGTGCGATGTTTCACGAGAATCTATATCCACAAAAATTTTTGCACACACATCGCCACTATCCATTTTTGGCGCAATCTTCATGAGGCTTAACCCTGTTTGAGTATCCCTCAAGGCAATAGAACTTTCAATAGGAGACGCACCCCTGTATTTGGGCAAAATTGAAGCGTGCAAATTTATACAGCCGTATTTGGGATAGTCCAAAATGTCTTTGCCTAAAATATGTCCATACGCCATTACCAAAATGCAATCTACATTAACAGACTTCATGAAATCAATTTCCGCAGACGACGGTTTTTTTTCCGGCCGCAAAAGTGGAATAGAATTTTCAATAGCCCACAAACTTATGGGATTTGGAGAAAGTTTTTGCCCCCTGCCCTTTGGCTTGTCAGGATTGCTGACTATACAGATAAGCTCATGCCTACATTGCGCAGAGTGCAGATACTTTATTGCCTCAAGCGCAATTTCATCGCTGGCAAAAAAGGCTATCTTCATTTTTTCCCTAATCTTTCCTGAAGCGTCTGCGGCGCTTTGCCGACCATCTCCAACTTGAGCGCTATACCGCCGAGCTTGAATTTTTCACGCAGCCCATTTTCAAGATAACGCTCATAAGTTTTTGTAATCACATCAGACCTATTGCAATACAATCTGAATGTCATGGGCCTTGAAGATGTACGCACTGCGTAATATACTTTGAAACGCTTTCCACCAACATATTTTGGAGGATTATCAAGCAGCAGTTGCGATATTGCCGCATTTACTTTTGAAGTCTGCAACGGCTTCATCATCTTTTGGTAGAGCTTGCTTACGCCCACCAACAAAGTTTTCAGCCCCCTATTTTCCAGCGCCGAAACAAAATATATGGGTGATTCTCCGATAAAAAATAGTTGCTTGCGCACCGCTTCTTCGAACGATTTTTTAAATTGCTCTATGTTTTCATAACCTCTTAAAGGCTCTTTATTGAAGGCTTTGACAGCATAGTCCCATTTGTTTACAACAATCATTATTGATGCGCCTTCAGCCAAAATTTCACCGCACAAGCGTTTGTCCAATTCTGAAACGCCTTCCATAGCGTCCAATACAAGCAAAACTATGTCGGAATTACCTATCGCCTGCTTTGTACGCATTGAAGAAAGAAAATCTAACGACGTGTTTATCTTGCGTTTTACACGCAAGCCCGCCGTGTCAAAAAGTCTGAATTTATGGACGTCTTCAGAAGTGTCCAATTTAAAATCTATATCGTGCCAGATACTATCCCTTGTTGTTCCGGCAATATCGCTTACAATGAGTTTTTCCGCACCAAGCAATCTGTTGCCCAAAGAGCTCTTACCTACATTGGGTCTGCCGGCGACGCTCAAATAAATCCTGCCTTCTTCCCGTAAGTTTTTTACTTCTTTTATTGCGCCAAAACGTTTTTCAATAAGCAGCCTTAGCTTTTCCGCACCAAGCCCATGCTCTGCTGAAACACCGATAATATCTTTAAACCCAAGCGCATAAAATTCAGAAATTTTATCTTCATGATTTGGCACATCAACCTTGTTCACCGCAAGCAAAATGTCTTTGCCCGACGAGCGCAACAAATCCGCTATGCGCTCGTCAAGAGGTGTCAATCCGTCTTGAGAGTCCACCACAAAAATTATCAAATCGGCAGCAACTATTGCAAACTCTGCCTGAGCATTTGTCGCTTCAATAATGACCTTTCCAGCCATGCTCTCAGAAGCAAACATCCCACCGGTATCCATGATTACAATGCCCTCTCCGAGAGGTTCGGCGACAATGTCTCTGGTTACCCCGGGCATGTCGTGCACAATAGACACCCTTCTTGAAAGCAATCTGTTAAACAATCTGCTTTTGCCCACATTTGGTCTGCCCACTATGGCTATACATTTTTCGGAATTATCACTCACAAATATTATATTTTTGAAATTACTTTTTCTATTCTGGCGGCGGCTTCAATGAGATTGTCATAGCTTGTTGAAAAGCTCGCCCTCACAAAACCCTCGCCACTGGGGCCGAAAGCAGACCCGGGCACTATTGCAACTTTTGATTCATTCAAAATTTTCTTGGCAAAATCTATGGAAGACATCTTAAAGCGTTTGATACTTGGGAACGCATAAAAAGTGCCTTTTGGCAAATGACAATCCATGCCAAGTTCATTGAATCTGCCTACTATAAAATCACGCCTGATTTGGTATTGTTCACGCATTTCAAGAATGTCTGCATCCCCGTGTTTTAGCGCTTCAATAGCGGCTTCCTGAGAAATTATTGAAGCGCACATGATTGCGTATTGATGCGTTTTAACAATGGCTTCCATAATTTCTTGCGGGGCGCAAGCGTAGCCCATTCTAAAACCTGTCATTGCGTAAGCTTTTGAAAAACCGTGCAAGAAAACCGTACGCTCTTTCATACCTTTTAATGAAATGATAGATGCGTGCGTATGCCCGTCAAACATCAGGTCTGAATAAATTTCGTCGCTGATAATGAGCATATCTTTTTCTATGGCAAAATTTGCCAAGTCTTGCAGAGTATTTTTATCAACCACACCACCAGTCGGGTTGGTTGGGAAATTTATGATAAAGGCTTTGCAACCCGGCTGCCAAGCTTTGCGCACTGCGTCCATATCAAGCGCAAAGCCTGTTTCAGAAGGGGTTGAAACACCCACCGGTATTCCATGGCAAAGCAAAATGCTCGGCGAATATGATACAAAGCAAGGTTCATGAAACATAACTTTGTCTCCAGGGTTAATTATCGCCCTCAAAGTCAAATCCATTGCTTCAGATGCCCCCACACTCACCATTATTTCGGTGTCGTAGCTATATTCCACGCCAAAATTCTTCGCAACATGCTTTGAAATTTCTTGGCGCAAGGATTTAAGCCCCCTATTGTCAGTGTAAGAAGTCTTGCCCTTTTCCAACGCAAAAATCGCCGCTTCCCTGATGTGCCATGGCGTTACAAAGTCAGGCTCTCCGACGCCCAAAGATATGGCGTCCTTCATCGTCTGTGCAATGGCGAAGAACTCCCTAATGCCTGATTTTGGGAGACAATCAACGTGTTTTGCTACGAATTTTTTTGCGTTCATAAAATAAATACTATGGGGAAACTATAAGTTTTTCGTCGTTATCGGAATCTTGAAAGAGAGCAAAGCCGTTTTGCTTATACACCCTCAAGAAAAAGTGTGTTGCAGTAGAGTGCACGCCATTTATGGTCGCCAATTTTTCATAGACAAAGCTGGCGATTTCTTTGATTGATTCAGCATGCACAAAAAGCAACAAGTCATAACCTCCGCTCATCAAGTAGCATGAATCAACTTGCGGAAAACGCGCAATGCGCTGGGCAAGCGTATCAAAACCACCGCCTCTTTCGGGGCTTATTTTAAGCTCTATGGCGGCGTTCACAAAAGAGTTGTGAGAACTCTCGGGATTTATAACTGGTCTAAAGCCGAGTATAACTTTGTCTTTTTTTAATCTCTCTATCTCGGCGAGCACGTCTTTTTCAGACATGCCAAGAAGCTTGCCGATTTGTTCAGTGTTCAAACCTTCGGAATCGAGTAGAAGTTTTAGAATTTTATTCATAATTTTTGCGACAATCTTGCAGGTTTAAATAACTTTTGAAACTCTTTTTTTTAACTATTTAAAAATGTGCTATAAATAGAACAGGACTTGAAACATTGTTTTTATCCGAAAAAATTTCCACCCTTTGCTTTATTGAAGTAAAAAAATTTTGAACAACTCCATATTCCTTCTCACCTTCTTCATGCCCTCTGTAAGAAAGTACCGAAAGTATGGCAGGTTTTTTTGCGCTCTCAAAATGCGCCGTAATTCCAATAAGCGTTTGCAAAGTTATAGATGCGTTGGTGCAAATTTTTTTGTCTGAATTTGGCAGCCATCCCAAATTAAAAACCGCCAAAGAAATTTTTTGCGCATCTTCTTTTAGAGAGGATTTCCAATTTTCATGACTCTCTAAAAATGTGGTGTATTTTGAAGGGTCAATACAATTTTTACGCAACAAATTTTTAGTGTTAACTAATGCCGCTTCTTGAATATCAAATGCAAAAACCTTTTCAACATTCGGGTTTGATGCCAGAAACAATGTGTCAAAACCGTTGCCCGCAGTTGCATCAATGGCAAAACAATTTTTATTGCACGCTAAAAAATTTTCCAGAACTGAATGCGCTTTTTGAGTAAGGTTCATAAGCCGAGCAAAGCCGCAAGTCTAGAGCGTTCTAGAGCAAGCCTCTTTCGGAAGATTTTTTTGCGAATTCCAAAATTGCCAAAATAACTCTGCATGAAAACGTGTTTGCGGCAGTTAGTTCTTCTATTGCCTGCTTCCTTGCAAAACCCCTCTTGTAAATTATTTTGAACGCCCTGAACGCAGAATCAATTTCTTCCTGAGTGAAGCCGTTGCGCTGCATATTAATTTTATTAATTGCGCAGACCGACGCCGGAGAGCCGTCTGCCATAAAAAACGGAGGCAAATCTTTTACCAGTTTTGAAGATGCGCTCAACATTGAGTACGCACCAACTCTGCAAAATTGATGCACGCCACTACCCCAACCTATGACGGCAAAATCATCAACTATAACATGCCCGCCTAAAGCTGCGTGAGAGCTCATCACAACTTTGTCGCCGACAATGCAATCATGCGCAATGTGGCTATACGCCAGAATATTATTGTCATTGCCGACTAAGGTGAACTCTGCATCGTTAGTGGCAAGATGGGCGGTGGTGTATTCTCTGAATACGTTTCTATCGCCAATTTTAAGACCGGATTTGCCGCCCTTAAATTTTAGGTCGTGAGTTTTTCCGCCTATAAACGCATAGGGGAAAACCTGATTGTCATTCCCCATAACCGTGTAGCCATCGACAGTTGCGTGATGCGCCACGACAGTGCCGGAACCTATTGTAACTTCTGCGCCGATATACGCATAAGCGCCAACTTCGACATCCAAATCAAGTTTTGCACCTTTTTCTATAATCGCTGTGGGATGAATTTTTGACATGAATTTTACGGAGCTTCGCTGGCGTTTAATATTGTGAACATAAGCTCTGCGGAAGAAACCGCTTTGCCGTCAACAGAGCAGGTTGCTTCTGCACAAGCTATTTTATCGCCCCTCGACTTTGTGATTAGAACATCTATTACAAGCTGGTCGCCAGGTTTTACCGCACGACGGAATTTGACTTTGTCCGCACTCATAAAGAAGGCGAGCTTGTCTTCTGCGCTGACTTTTTTGAGCATAAGTATACCCGCCGCCTGCGCCATTGCTTCAAGCTGCAAGACGCCCGGCATTACAGGATTACCTGGAAAATGCCCCTGAAAATACGCTTCATTTATTGATACATTTTTTACCGCAGTCAAAGCCATATCCTTAATATCAACAACCTTGTCTATCATAACAAAGGGGTATCTATGCGGCAAGAGTTCCAGTATTCTGCGAGTGTCAAGCTGCGCCTCTGCGGTTATCATCAGCTTTTTTTCTTTCGCTTTTGAAAGCGGTTTTTTTTCAACCTTTTCAGATTGAGCCTTCATCTGTTGAAAAATCTTTTCAGTAAGCTTTGCGTTCAGCGCATGCCCTGGACGCACTGCAACTATGTGCGCCTTGAGTTTTTTACCAAGCAAGGTAAGGTCTCCAATAATGTCCAAAATTTTGTGGCGCACAAATTCATCTTGATAGCGCAACGGCTCTTTGGACAAAATTTTATCGCCCTTGATAACTATGGCAGAATCAAGAGAGCCCCCTTGAATTTTGCCCATTTTAAGCAGCTCCTCAATATCTTCATAAATAGTGAAAGTGCGTGCCGGCGCTAACGCCTGCTGGAAAGTTTCAGGATCAATATCCAAAGACAAATGCTGCGTATGTATACCCCTATCGTCGGCGGAAGTACAGGTGATTTTAAAGCCGTCATAAGGCAAAGCTATCAAAGAACGGTTGCCATCGCTGACGGAAACTGGTTCCGTAAGAGTGTAATATTCACGCTCGGCATCTTGCTCTACGGGCTCCGCCTGTTGAACTAAATTTACAAATAATTTTGAAGAACCGTCTAAAATAGGAGGCTCGCTAGAATCCATCTCTATAATTGCATTGTCAACGTCCATACCGCTTAAAGACGCCATAACATGCTCAATAGTATGAAGCTGAACATGACCGGAAGACACGCTTGTATTGCGGACAAGATCGCCAACCATTTCTATAGTTGGGCACACTTCAGGCTTCCCGTAAATATCTTTGCGCCTGAAAACCAGACCCGTATTTATTGGTGCAGGTTTAAGCGTAAGCGTAACTTCAGCCGCCGTATGCAGAGCTTTACCGCTTATAGTTGCTTCTCTTAGTAATGTTCTTTGCTTCATCTTTCAGACCTTCTTGCGTTCAAAACCATTCAACGCAAATAAATAATAAAATGCAAAAATTTTTATTATTTAAAAAGCAGTGTCAAGTATTAAGACTTAAAACTAGCTCAAGAATCAATACAAAGTCTTATAGTACCTTGGGACACGTTTTGTAATAGAAGTTAAAGCTTCCGCCGGACTGATTCCCATATTCACACAGTAATCTTCTATTGTAATTTCCTCTTTGCCGTCTTGACCAATTAAAATAACTTCATCTCCCACTTTGACATCTTCCAAATCTGTGGCGTCAACGGCTGCCTGATCCATGGAGACTATCCCAATTATGGGCAGTCTGCTCCCGTTTATTAAAACTTGACCAGACTTGCCCGCCTTGCGAGGCAAACCGTCGCCATAACCTATTGAAAGTAAAGCAATCTTGGAATCTCTTTGCAAAGTATAAGTCTTGCTGTAACCCACGGTAGCCCCTTTGGGAAGAAATTTTACCTGACTTACCGCACCCCTAAATGTCATAACCTGATCAGGCTTAAACCCACGCAAAACAGAATCTTGATGAGGGCTTATCCCAAACAAAATCAACCCCGCCCTGAAGCAAGACTCAAAATATTTTGGCAAACTTTCAGGATTAAAAATATCGCTGTGATGTATAAAAACAGTTTGCTTTGTCTTGATAAAAAATTCCGCAGCTTTGTTTAAAAAATCCATATCCGGCTTGGCGGTATCGGTGGGAGCGCCGCTACCCATGCCGTGCAGGCAAAGCGCCTCCAGATTCAGATATTCACTTTTGCAAATGCGCTCCAACATTTTAAAAGCGTCTTGAGAATTTGGCACGCTTTGCATTTCGTCGCAGACCGGCACACGTAAATGCACTTTCAATTTTGTTGAAAACTTTTTTGCGGCGGTTTCAAAACGCTCAACCTCCTCAAGACTGACCAATGTGGGGCGCAAATTGCTTTGAAAATAAAAGTCCTCCTCACTCGGGAGTGAAGACGCAAGCACAACTATGGGCCAGCCCGAAGCAATAGCGCTTACGGTTTGCCCCTCTGAAACGTTGCTGACTGCAAATGCGTCCGCACCACTGAGCATCAGGCGCACGGCAGATGCTTCCACACCAAAGCCAAAAGCGTCGGCGGATACCAAAGCCATACACCGCCGCTTGCCGCCGAGCTTGTGTCGCAAGTTGCCCAAATTACGTTCCAATGCGCACAAATCAATCTGCACAGAACATCTTATATGCGTGCTTGAGAGTTCCATTTTACATATTCTTGTTTTTTAATAGAGATAGCATCGGGCGGCGTTGCGCTAAAAGTAAAATTGATTTCGGAATTTTTTGCCGCATAAAAAACATCCCTTAGCGAAAGCATAGGATTTTCAAAACTGTTTATGAATTTTAAGCGGTCATCCAAAATTTCCCTTTGCTTTATGAAAAATTTTCTATGTTTTGAATTTTCAAATTTTTCTAAAAATTCCTCGTATGAAATTTCAAAATTTGTCTGATTGGAATTTTCAATCAATACCATATTGAGAAAGTTTTTTCTGGAAGGTATAACTATATAGAAGTCATTTTTGCCGCAGGTTTTTTTTGTTTTATCCGCAGCAGTCTCCATCAAAGACCAAGTGTATATGCCGCTTAAATTGTTTGAATACGCCAAGGTTGAAAGCGCCGCCGATGCCGTGCGCACACCCAAAACCCCGCCGACACCTGCGCAAAGCGCAAAAGCCTTTATCTCTGCAAATTCAAACCCCGATTCTTTTTTTAGCTTGAGCAGCAAATTAAAAATATTTTCAAGCGCAAAGCCCTGCAAAGACTCTTGATGCAAAATTTCACCCTCATTGGCGAATGCTGCCGAAACGCAATTAGAACAAGTGTCCAGCAATATAGACTTTGAATCAAATGGAAATTTATTTTTAGTTGCATCCATATTAAAAACGCTTTCGCAAAGATTTGGGCGCAATACCCAACGCCTCCCTGTATTTTGCGACAGTACGACGCGCCAAAGGCATATTATGCCCTTTCAAAATTTCTACAATTTGTGCATCGCTCAGAGGTTTTTGCGGGATTTCATTTTTTACAATTTCCTCAATCTTTGCTTTAACTGCCGAATTTGAAACATCCTCGCCATCAGTTTCCAAAGCATGAGTGAAAAAGCTTTTGAGCATAAACACACCAAAAGGTGTCTGCATATATTTTTCAGACACCGCACGGCTAACCGTCGTTGCATGAATACCCAAATCGTCTGCAATATCTTTCATTGTAAGGGGTTTTAGTTTTAATTTGCCATGCTCAAAAAAATCATGCTGACGCAGGCAAATTGCATCGGCAACACTCTTTAAAGTGCTTTGCCTATTCTCTATCGCCTCTATGATAAACTTGCCGTCTTTGGTTTTATCCTTTATGTAGTCTTGCGCAGACTTGTCCAGACCTCCTTTGGAAATCATCGCCCTATATTCATTATTTATGCGAAGCTTTGGAACATATTCATCCGTAAGTTTGGCCTGCCACGTTCCAGAAGAAGCTTTGTAAGCAATTAAATCTATGGTTATATACCCTGCTTGCGGCTCGGCAAAATCTCTGGCGGGAGACGTGCTAAGTTTTGAAATTTCATTGATGGCGTTTTCTATATCCGCCGCCTTACAACCAAACTTTGAAGCAATTTCATCAACCTTGCGCTTTAATAATAAATCATAGCATGAATCTAAAATTTTATATTCTAAAGACGAGTGCAGGTTTTTTTTGTCCAACTGCAAAAGCATGCTCTGGCGCATATCAAACGCGCCAATGCCCACAGGCTCCATATCTTGAAGCAAATCTATCGCCTCTAAAACTGCCGATTCTCTGTGTCCAGACGTTACCGCCTCTGAAATACAATTTTCAGGCAAAAACCCACGTTCATCAAGCAAGCCCAAGATATAATCAAACGCCTTGCACACTTCTTCATTGCCGCAATCTATCCTAGCCTGAGTGAGCAGATGCGTTTGCAAAGACTCTGTTTCAGTTATATTATTAAAAAAGAAATCCCGCTTTGAATTCAAATTTCCACTCTCAAGTGAGTCAAAATTTTCAACCGTATCCAAAGAAGAATCTTCATCAAAGGCATTGGTTTCAGAATCAAAAGCTTCTTCTTTTTCATCATTATTTGGCTTTGAAACTTCAAGAGGCTCTATCATAGAGTCTTTTCTGGTGGCTTCTTCGAGCAGTGGATTTGCCTCCAACTCTCGGCGGACTATATCTTCCAAATCTATTGCGCTAGACTGCAAAATCTCCAGACTCTTGCGTAGCTGAGGCGTAAGCGCCAAGCCATGCTCTAATTTTTGAGATTGTCCTAATTTTTGTTCCATTCTTATTAATAATCTGAATTATGCCTTAAAACTTTCAAGACCAATTTTAGAAGACTTTTTTCTTGTAGAAAAATTGCCCTCATATTTCATTCAAGGTTATGCAATGCAAAAAAGAAGCCAACCTCAAGAACTGTAATTGTAGTTATGTGGGATGCCCAAAGTCGGGAATATGCTGCGAATGCGTTTTATACCACCGCAAAAAACGGCAACTGCCAGCCTGCTTTTTCGATACCCAATCAGAACGCACTTACGACAGGTCTTACGAACATTTTGCACGCCTAATTGCTGAAAAAAAAGTTTAATATGAATACCAAACCAGAAATAATGGCGCCAGCCGGAGACTTTGTCTCTTTATCCGCCGCAATACAGGCAGGCGCAGACGCCGTGTACTTCGGCGTAAAAGGCGCAAATATGCGCGCAGGCGCAAAAAATTTTGAAATTTCAGAAATCTCAAAATTATGCAAGGCGTGCCATGAAAAAAATATCAGGGCGTATCTGGTTTTGAACACGATATATTTTGATTATGAAGCGGCGTTTTTAAAAAAGATTTTGTCTGCCGCAAAAAAAGCAAAAGTTGACGCCGTAATCGCTTGGGATTTTTCAGTAATAAACCTAGCAAACAAAGCTGGTCTGCCTGTGCATTTGTCAACACAAGCATCTGTCGCAAATGCGGGAGCGATATTAAGCTATTATGAAAATTTCAACATCAAACGCTTTGTTTTGGCAAGAGAATGCACTCTTGAAAATTTTGCGGACATCAAAAAAGCCCTGCAAAAAAAGTTGGGTTCCGCCAAAGCAAGAGAAATTTCTTTGGAAGTTTTTGCACATGGCGCAATGTGCGTCTCGGTAAGCGGCAGATGTTTTATGTCTTTATTTTCTCAAAACAAAAGCGCAAACCGTGGCGAGTGCACTCAGCCTTGCAGACGCTCTTACTCCATTATTGACGACGGCGGCTTGAACACCTCTTTCAAGTTGGATTGCCAAAGAGTATTAAGCCCTAAAGATTTGTGTACGCTGCCTTTTATTGATAAACTTATAGAAGCCAACGTTGACTCCCTAAAGATAGAGGGGCGTGGCAGAAACGCCGAGTATGTTTTTGAAACAGTATCCGCATACAGAAAAGCCGTTGATTTTTATTTTGAAAATTTCAAAAAAAAGAACTTTAAAACCGACTTTGAAAAATTAAAATCCGAACTGACACTGAAGCTTGAAAACGTTTTCAACAGGGGCTTCTCAAGCGGATTTTTCATGGGCAGACCGCTTGGCGATTGGACAAGCTCCGGCAACATGGCAAAATCTAAAAAGACAATTTTGGGGCACGTAACAAAATTTTATCCAAAACTTTCCGTTGCAGAAATTTCTTTGGATAACGCCCCTTTGAAAGTCGGTGAAGAAATACAAATTGAAAGCGACAAAACAGGTTTTCTACGCTTCAAAGTTGAAAGTATGCAAATAAAGGGCGCTTCAATTTCTTCGGCAAATAAGAAAGATATTGTCGCAATTAAAACGCCAGACACGGTCCGTAAAATGGACAGAATTTTCACATTCTAAGCTTATCTCAAAATGATATGATTTTAGAATCCGGCGTTTTTTGAACAAAGCCTTTAACTGAATGTTTTTTGCAGATGTCGGAAATTTCATCGTCTTCCAAAACCATGAATGCGGTGGAGAGCGCATCGGCAATGCAAGCTCTTTCACATATTGCCCAAGTGCGGAATTTGCCCGCAAATTCTTTATTTAGATTGCGCACATCCACAATGTGATTGCCCAAAATTGCCGTTCCGGAAGCGCCCACTGCAAGGTTGTCTAGAGGCATTTCAGAATCTTTTGCGCCGCCCAAAGTTATGCGCCAATTTTCAGAATTTTTACGCCTGCCGTATGCGTAAATACTACTGTTTGCAAAAGTAATTATTGCGCTTGGTATTTCCCAAGTATTTTTAAGAATATCCACGCACATATCCACCGCATAACCCTTGCCTATTGCGCCAAAATCTAAAGCGCCCTTCTGAATTTTTTGAACCCTTAAAAATTCCGTATCTACATTTAAAATTAGCTTTGAAGGGCTTTTTATATCATCGCCCTTTTGCTTAAAAAAATACTCTCCCATGCAAACGTCGATAGCGCCAAGGCTCATTTCATAAGCTTCTGCGGCAATCTCAAGGACATCCATAAAATCCGGACTTATCTCTATTACAGCGCCAATGGGCGCATCGTTAATTTCTGAAACCTTGCTGTCTGCATAATATGCGGAAAATTTTTGCTCTATAAAATCCAACTTTGTTTCAATTTCATAAAAGGCGTTTGCGGCTATGTCTTCGTCGGAAGCAAGCATTGTAACTTCAAACTCTCCATTCATTGCCCCGCACTTAAATTTGATTTCTTTCATGCAAAAATTTTGTAGATAAGTTGCCTTAAACAAGCAAATTTATTTTTTATGGCGTTAAAAAAACTTGAATTTGAAAATTTTAAGAACAGTATTTTTGAACTATGAAATTTACCAAATACCACGCACTCGGCAACGACTATCTGGTTTTAGACCCCGTAGATTGCCCTACTCTGCCCAACAACAAAGATGTTATTATGATATGCCACCGCAATTTCGGGTTGGGCAGCGACGGCATTTTATTTGGACCTGAAAAAAGTGCTGTTGCAGATTTTAAACTGCGCATAATTAATCCTGACGCTTCTGAAGCCGAAAAAAGCGGCAACGGGATACGCATATTTTCACGCTATCTTTTCGACAAAGGTTTGGTTGAGGGCGGAAAAGAATTTTCAATAGAAACTCTCGGCGGCGTAGTCAAAAGCAAGGTTGAAAAAAACGGCAAACTAATCACGGTTGAAATGGGCACTGTTACATTTCAATCTGACAAAATCCCCGCCACGGGCGCTCAGCGTGAAATTATCAATGAAGAATTTGAAATTCTTGGCGAAAAATATAAATTTTGTTGTGCGAATATCGGCAACCCTCACTGCGTATTGCCGATGAAAAAAGTTTCTGAAGAACTTGCAAAAAAAATCGGCACACACATTGAAAATCACAAGATGTTTCCAAACAGAATCAACGTGCAGCTTCTGGAAGTTTTAGACCGAAACAATATTAAGATAGAAATTTGGGAAAGAGGCGCAGGTTACACGCTGGCTTCGGGCTCAAGTTCAAGCGCAGCAGCAGCCGTAGCGCACAAGCTTGGCCTTTGCGACAATAATATTACAGTGCACATGCCCGGTGGTGAAATTTCCATCAAGATTGATTCAAACTTTGCCGTAACAATGGCGGGCCCGACAACACGTGTCGGTGATTATGATATGGATAATGAACTCTTGCTGGGTTAAATGATTTATCAAAACAAAAAAACGCCTCAAAATTTTGAGGCGTTTTTTTTGCTCTATCACGTAGCAAATTTAGATATTCAAATTTTTAATAAGAATATCATGAAGCTCTTTTGTGCAGGCAACAACCAAGCCTTTTTTGCCGTAATTTGTACCGCCATACCAATCGCTAAAATGTGCGCCAGCACCTTTTAAAATGGGCAAAATTGGATATAAGTCCCAAACTTCAAGTCTGGCGTCTAACATGGCGTGCGCCAAGCCTCTTGCCAAAAGCATATATCCAAAACAATCACCCCAACTGCGAAATATTGCCGCCTGTTTTACAACGTTGCGGAAGTTTTCAGCATTGTAATCTTTTTCTGCATGGCGATTGTCTGAAGTTAAAATTGTAGAGCCTTCAAGCGTTTTATGGTCTGAAATTTTTACTGATTCGCCGTTGAATATGCAGCTCACATTATCGCCAATGCAACGCTGTTTTAATATGGGTTGGTCTATCAAGCCCAGAATCGGTTCGCCATTTTTCAAAAGCGCAATTATAGTGCCAAAAAGCGGAACACCTGTTATGAAAGATTTTGTACCGTCGATGGGGTCTATCACCCATACATACTCGGCACTTTCATTTTCCTTACCAAACTCTTCGCCGATTATACCGTGAGTCGGAAATTTTTCCTTAATCAATTTACGCAAAAGCAGTTCCGTATTCCTGTCGATTTCTGTAACAGGAGACTTGTCGGCTTTAAGCACTACGGCGTTGTTTTTGTCAAAAGACTCCGCAATATACGCCCCGCTTTTGTCGGCAAGTTCAGAAATAAAATCCTTGAAAACTCTCATATCCATAACATTTATATATTTCAGATGCCTTTTGAAACTTCAAGATGAAAATCTCCACACCAATATTTGTAATAGACTTTGAAGGCTCCGAATCATGCGGAGTTGTAGAATTTGGCGTGGTTGAAATTTGCAATATGCAAATTGTGAATGCCAAAACCGCCATATGTGCGCCAAAAAAAGATATATCTAAAAAGGATGCCTTGTTTTTTGGTATAGATACCCACAGAGCTTCAAAAGAATCTTCTTTTACGGAACATCTTGAATACTTTGCCCTGCTCAGAAAACGTGGAATCTTTGCCGCACACAACGCCGCAACTGAGAAAAATCTGCTTAATTCATACTCCCCCATTGCGCCCTCAAGCCCAGATTTTTTGAATGGCATGAGGCTCGTAAACACTTGGTCGCCTTGGCTGGACACAATGGTGTTGGCAAAAAATGTTTATACAAATTTGCAAAGTTTGAAGCTTTCAGACGTGATAATTTTTTTAAATTTGAAAGATAAGTTAGACGCCCTTGCCTTGCAGCACTGCCCGCCAGACAGACGTAAATGGCACTGTGCGCTTTATGACGCTTTAGCGAGTGCGCTGATAATAACTTACACGGCGTCTTTGCCCAGCTTTGAAAGCATGACTCTGGAGTGGCTCGCAAAATTTTCTGGCGTGAAAGATTCCGGTCAAGACAGATTTTTTTAAATTGAAAAAAATAAACTAAACTGAAAGATTACTTTGATTATGAAAAACAGACATCTGCTTTTTACCCTTTTATTGGCTTTTTCTAGCGCTCATCTTTTTTCGGAAGATAAAAATATTGTGGCGTGCCAAGGTACAATTATGCCTCTGCAAAAAATATCTCGGCTTTCCGCAGGAAGCCCTATGGGGACGCCCGCCGTCATTAGCGAATTAAATGTGGTCAAGGGGCAAACGGTAAAAGAGGGAAACATTATTGCCGTAATAAAAGGTGAAAAAAAAGCGACCTCTTCACTGGAACGTGCAAGAGCCGCAATTGAAGTTGCAGGGGCAAATATGGAGCTTAAAATTTTGCAGCAAAAAAATATGATTGCAGACCTTGAGGGCACTTTTGCACAAAATCAAAAAGTCTTGATTGAAAAAGACCCGCCCCGCCGAGAGAAAGAACAAATTGAGTATGAACAAGAAACTTTGCTGCGCCACATAGAGCAGGCAAAAGCCATGTTGCCTTTGGTAGAAAAAACTCAGGCAGCCCTCGTTGAAGAAGCCAGACGCGCATGTGATGAAGCTTCTACTTATTATGACAGTTTTATTATACACTCCCCAATAAACGGTAAAGTTTTGGATGTGCACGCAAAAATTGGCGAGCTTGAACCGCAGGAAGGTATCTGCGAAATTGCCGACACCTCTGAAATGTATGTGGATGCCGAAGTTTATTTCAGCGACATAATGAAAATTAAAATTGGAGACTCCGCCGAGATTCTTTCAGACGCCATAAAATCAAAAGTATTCAAAGGCGCTGTGGTTGAAATTTCAAAACAGGTTAAGCAAAATTCTATCCTCACCAACGACCCAAGCCAATATACGGATTCTAAAGTGATAATGGTAAAAATTAAGGTTGAAAATGCCGAAGGCTTGGACGCTTTGATTTCTAGTCAGGTGAATGTGAGAATTTTTACCTCCACCAATGTCAAAGCACAGTAAACCGCTTTACGAGAAGATTTTTCCTCTCGGCATTCCGCTAGCTTGGCTGCAACTTACCAGCGAGCGCAAGCGTTTCTTTGTGGCAATAGCGGGTATCACTTTTGCGGTTACAATGATGCTGTTTCAGATGGGTCTGCAAGGGGCGCTTTTCAAGCAGGTTGTCGCACCAATCACGCTTTTAAACGGCGATGTTTTTTTGATTGGCACAAACTATGAATATTTTGGCGTGGGAAGAGGCATGCCCGCCGTGCGTCTGCATCAGGCAATGCAGTGTGAAGATGTGGATTTTGTAGCCCCCATAAAACTTTCCACAATGTCTTTTAAAAATGTGGAAAGCGGCAGGGAAAGGGACATTTTTGTAATTGCCTACGACCCCGCAAAAAAGGTTTTCACGTCTGAAGACATCAACAAAAGTCAGGACGCCATTAAGAAAAACGGCTCTGTACTTTTTGACAGGCTATCAAGAGAACAGTACGGCGACATAGAAAAATTGTTTGCCGAAAAAGGCAATCTACATACGGAACTTTCAGGCAAAATGGCAAGCATAGAGGGACTGGTCGAAATAGGCCCGACATTTGCCGCCGACGGAAATGTGTTGATGAGCATTTCCACCTTCAACGCAATATGGCCGGATATGCCAAAAAACGTCATAAACGTAGGCGTAATCAAGCTTAAAGACCCTAAAAAAGCCGAAGAAGTACGCACATATCTTAGGGGGGTGTATCCGCAAGACACAATAGTAATGACCAAAGAAGAATTCATCGCCAGCGAGAAAGAGTATTGGGCGGTACGTACCCCAATAGGTTTTGTGATAGGCGCTTCAATGGCGGTTGCGATATTCGTGGGGGCTGTCATTGTGTATCAAATTTTATATACGGACGTTACAGACCACATCCCTGAGTACGCCACTTTAAAAGCTATAGGCTTTGATGACAAATTTTTCATCTGGATAATTCTGCAAGAATCTATGATACTTTCCTTGCTGGGCTTTATACCGGGGGCACTGCTAGCGCAAGTACTCTACAAGCTTACTAGAGACATTGCCAATATGCCAACGTATATGGATTTTATGAACTTGATAATCGTATTTGTACTTTCCGTTTCCATGTGCGTATTTGCGGGTCTTCTTGCCACAAGAAAACTGCGTAACGCCAACCCTGCGGACATATTTTAGGTCTTGACTATTCTTAAAAGAATAAAAGGCTTTCTTACTGTAAAAATAATCATAAAAATTTTTTGTTAAATATATTTATATGTCAAAAAAATCTCCAAAATTAAGTTGGTGCAAAGCCAAGCTCGGCAAAGATCTTAACTGGTGGGTTGTTGAAACCAGCGATAAAGTAAATTGGGACATAGACGGCCTTAGCGTCATTGATCCAAAGCAGATGGACCACATGGTTGAAACCCTCTTGAGCCTTAAAGAATACGGGCTGAATTTGTCTTTGGTTGAAGAAGCGTTTTTCACCTTTGCGATAGACTCAAAAATTTCCTCCGACACGGTAAAACTTGTGCGTACAAAAGATTCTATTTTTGACAATGATGAGCCGCTCTTTTTGCTCTCCGACAATCTGGAAGAAGAACGCTCTCCGTATGCGGAATTTTTAGACCACATAACCCTTTTGCAGGTCAAAATGCTCAATGACTACTTTGACTTTGAAGTGCCTATCACCATTGAAGACCTTGAAGAACAGGTCAGAGACAAATATCAGAATGACTATATGGAAGGCAAAGCCATACACGTTTTCTCTGAAGTAATGGACATTCTGGAATATGCGCCCGAAGGCTACTCTTTTGAAAGCGATGATGACGATTCTCAGAAAGCTTCAAGCGGTGAAGAAAAATACGACGATATTGAAGAACTTCCTGAAGATGATGAGAATATAGAGGAAGACGACACAATGCACTGGGAAGATGAAGACGACGACGAAGCTGAAGCCCCCTTTGAAGAAGAAGGCTACTCCATCGACGAAGATGATGACGACAGGCTTTAAAATTTGAATTCCAAAGGCAAAGAGAATAGTGAAATAACGGCGCTGGCGTCTTTAGAGAATAGCGGCGATGTTGCGACTCTTGCCATAAGTGGGGACTGGCTTATTGCAAATGCCCGCACACCTATTGCAGAAATACTTTCAGGCATTGAAAGTTCGGCAAATTCTCTTGCTTTTGAATGTTCAAAATTGGGCAAATATGATTCGGCATTGATTTGTCTGCTTTTGCGCTGTTATGAAGTTTGCCAGAAAAAAAATGTTAATATAAATTTTGACTCTTTGCCAGAAGGCCCGCGCAAATTGCTGCAACTGGCGGCGGCGGTGCCATCAAATGAAGGCGCAAAGCGTAAAGACAAAAAATTAAATTGGGTCGGAAATATTGGCGAATCTACAATAACCTCGTTCTCAAATTTTGGAGAACAGCTCTCTTTTATCGGAGAATTTGTCATAACCTTAGGCAAATTTTTGAGAGGCAAGGCAAGATATCTAATTTCAGACTTTTGGGTTGCCGTTCAAAGGGCAGGCCCAAGCGCATTCTGGATTGTATCTATGATAAGCTTTTTGGTGGGTCTTATTTTGGCTTTCGTAGGCGCAGTTCAGCTTGCAAAATACGGTTCAGAAATCTTTGTTGCAGACCTTGTAGGTATTGCAATGGTGCGTGAAATGGGCGCAATAATGGTGGGCGTTGTCATGAGCGGCAGAACGGGCGCCGCCTTTGCGGCAGAACTCGGCAGCATGAAAGTTAATGAAGAAATAGACGCCTTTGAAACCTTCGGCATAAGCCCAATGGAATTTTTGGTGATGCCAAGAGTTGTTGCGCTGGTCTGCGTTTTTCCCCTTCTTACTATATTTGGGAATTTGATGGGTATATTTGGCGGCATGGTCATAGGCATAGGTCTTTTTGATTTGAATTTTGACCAATATTTCTTGCGTACCGTTGCATCTCTTACATTGACGCAATGCGCAACTGGCGTTGGCAAGAGTGTGGTATTTGGCATAGTGGTTGCAATGATTGGCTGTATGAAGGGCATCAAGTGTGGAAACAGCGCTTCCGCCGTAGGTCTGGCAACAACTTCAAGCGTGGTTACAAGCATCACTTTAATAATTGTTATAGACGCAATTTTTGCCGTAGCATTTAGCATATTTGGAATATGAGTTCACAAAATCCACAGACAGTAAAAGACGCAATCACCATAGAAAATCTTACTATGGGATACGGCAGTTATATTGTCATGAATGACCTCAACTTCAGCGTAAAAGAAAAGGAAATTTTTGTGATAATGGGCGGTAGCGGTTGCGGCAAGAGCACTCTGCTTAAAAATATGATAGGCCTGCTTAATCCGCCCAAAGGCAAAATCCTATACGGAAACAAAGATTTTACAAAAGCTGACGACGAAGAAAAAAAATCTATACGCAGGACTTTCGGCGTCATGTACCAAAGCGGCGCATTGTGGAGCTCTATGACTCTTGCCGAAAACGTTGCCTTGCCCTTGAAGCAATTTACAAATCTCAAGCAAAATGACATTGACGAGCTTGTAAACCTGAAGCTGGCTTTTGTCGGTCTGCGCGGTTTTGGAGACTTTTATCCTTCTGAAATTAGCGGCGGTATGCGCAAGCGTGCCGGCTTGGCAAGGGCAATAGCACTAGACCCCACCATTTTATTTTTTGACGAACCAAGTGCGGGTCTAGACCCAATTTCTAGTTTCAGGCTGGACGAACTTATTATAGAGATGAGGGATTCTTTGGGCGCAACAGTCGTGGTTGTTACGCATGAATTGGCTAGCATACACTCGATAGCCGACAGGGCAATTTTCTTGGACGCAAAGACAAAAACTCAAGCACAGGTCGGCACAATGGCGGAGCTTTCAGACTCCGATAACGATACTGTCAGAATATTCTTAAACAGGGGCATAGACCCCAGAACGAAAAAATAACATGGGCAAAAGTTCAAATCCTGTAATGATAGGCGCATTTGTATTAACGGCAGTTGCGATTACCGTAATATCCATAATGCTCTTGGGCGGCGCAAAACTCTTTGAGCAAAAAGATATGTTTGTATCATACTTCAGCGAAACCACAAACGGTCTGGATATAGGCGCACCCGTAAAGTATAAGGGCGTAAAAGTGGGCAAAGTTGAAGACATACGACTGCGCATATATAATCACGATTTGCGAGATTCTACTGTAAAAGTTATATACTCTATAGACATCAACGCTTTGCGCCGCAAAACAGGCAATACAAACCTGCCTTTGCAAAATGCTTCGGAAATTACGGAAAGACAAATCCGTGAGGGTCTGCGTGCAAAGTTAAACTATCAAAGCATTGTTACGGGAATGCTGTATATAGAGTTGGATTATCTTGCAGAAGCCAATCAGGCATACACTACACACTCCGACGAATTTTCCGAGTATAAGGAAATCCCAGTCGCCCTATCGGGTCTTTCAGAAATGGGCAAAACCTTTGAGAAAGTGCTAAACAATATTGCACAGATAGATTTTAGTCAGATAGCGCAAAACGCAAACAAACTTCTGCTCGATGTTGATAATCAGGTAATGAGCCTTGACGTAAAACAAATCAATGAAAAGGCGATCATAACTTTAAACAACCTAAACAAGGTTTTGGAAGACCCAAAAATTACCCACTCCATAGAAAATCTGGACAAGCTTTTGGCAGACACCAGAAAGCTTGTCGCCGATGTTGACGTCGCAGTGGGCGATGTTTCAAAATCTGTAAACAAACTTGCTGACGGCGCCGACGAAGTTATGGAAAATGTAAATTCTATAATTGCGCCGCAATCGCCCTTTAGATATGAGCTTGCTATGCTTTTAAAACAGCTCTCTGAAAGTTTGTCTTCATTTAAAAACCTTGCGGAATTTATAGAACGCAACCCCAACGCATTTATTACAGGCAAAGCCGGCGACACAGAATCAAAATCTTCCACAAAATAAAATCAGGAACACATCATGAAAAATCTCAAAATATTTTTTAGCCTTTCCCTAGCCTCCGCAACACTTCTTTTAAGCGGCTGCATTGGAGACTTTCTTTCTCCAAAGCCAGACCCAACGGCTTTTTACAGAATGTCATCACCTGCCGAACTTGCGCCCGAAGAAACATACAAATCATCAGTAAGCGCAACAATCATGCCAATTTCAATACCTCCTTATATGGAGAGGTCTCAAATAGTAACGCTCGGAAGCGGCAACAAAGTTCAAATTGCGGAATACAACCGTTGGGCGGAGTTGCCGGCATCCGGTATCTCAAGAATTGTTGCTGAAAATATCTCAAGGCTTTCGGGCAATTCGGAAATACTCCTCTACCCTTCAATCACCTACGACAGCAACGCTTTTTGGGTGAGGGTGTTTGTTTCAGAATGCATAGGCGCATTAGACGCCCCTCTTACATTCAGGGCAAGATGGCAGCTTATAGACACCAAAGACAAGTCTGAAATTATCACCAAAGACATTTCCAAAACTTATCCCGTGGGCTCAACTTATGACAGTTATGCCGAAGCAATCAACTTGGCGTGCCTTGATTTGTCTAAGGAAATTGCGCTGGGCTTGAAAGAATTTCAAAATAAAAAATCAAAAAAATAATTAAATACATGAAAACAGGATTATTATTCTCGGGTCAGGGCGCACAAAGCGTCGGCATGGCAAAAAGCCTATATGAAGCAAGCGAATCGGTAAAAGCTCTCTTTAAGAAAGCCGACGACTGTCTAAATATGCCGCTTTCAAAATTTTGCTTTGAAGGCCCAATGGAAGAACTTACAAAGACAAGCGTCTGCCAACCTGCTCTTTATATGCATGGTATGGCTGTGCTTGAAATACTCAAAGAAAAAAATATGCTCGGCGACTTGACAAGCGCCATTGGGCTATCTTTGGGTGAACTTACCGCACACGCCGCAGCAGGCACATACAGTTTTGAAGAAGGCCTCAAAATCGTCGCCGAAAGAGGAAGGCTCATGCAGGAAGCTTGTGAGGCTTCAAACGGCGCAATGGCAAGCTTTATAGGCGGCACTCAAGAGGATGTTGAAAAATATTGCAAAGAGTTCGACGTCGATATGGCAAACCTCAACTGCCCCGGTCAGATAGTAATTTCCGGCGAGGCGGCAAAGGTCAATGCCGCCGTAGAAGCCGCACAGGCGGGCGAAGATTTTAGAATGGTAGTGCCTCTTAAAGTTGCAGGCGCATATCACAGCCGTCTCATGAAACCAGCCAGAGACGCCTTTGAAAAATTTTTAGACACTATTGAATTTAAAACTCCAAAGCTTGCGGTATATACAAACGTAACAGGCAAGGCGGTTTCAGACCCTGCCGAAATCAAGAAGATGCTTGTAGCGCAAGTTGTTTCAGCCGTAAGGTGGGAAGATTGCCAGCGTGCAGCCGCCACCCTTGGCATTGAACAGTTTTATGAATGCGGACCAGGCGCTGTCTTGGCAGGTTTGGGCAGGCGTATAGACTCCAATATCAAAATTAAGGCAATCGCAAATTATAAGGATTTTGAATAAGACTTGCTTGTCATAAAAAAGTTGTTGACAAGAAGTATTCAAAGATATTCTCTCTAGCCTTTTAAATTTTAGGAATAAACAGAAATGGCACTCACAATCAGATTACAAAGACACGGCGCAATACACGCACCAATCTACCGCATGGTAGTTGCTGAAAAGAGCGTAAGGCGCGATGGCAAATTTGTCGAAAATCTCGGCAACTATAACCCACAGGCTCGTGGCAAGGCTGAAGAATTTTCAATCAAGCTCGACAGGGTTGACTATTGGACAAGCGTTGGAGCGCAGCTCTCCGATACGGCAGCTTCAATAGTAAAGCGTGTGCGCAAAGCACAGGCTAAGTAACAGCCAAGGTATAACTTTTCTATCGCACCAGATTTTTATCTTGTGCGATATTTTTTTATAACGGTTAAAAAAATGGCGATTTTACGTATAGATTTTCTCACACTCTTTCCAGATATGCTCACAGGTTTTTTGTCTGAGAGCATGCTCGGCAGGGCTGAAGAATCTGAAATTTTAGACATGCGTGTGCATGACATCAGGCATTGGTCAAACAACAAACACAATACTGTTGACGACAGGCCCTTTGGCGGCGGTGCGGGGATGTTGATTAAGCCTGAGCCAGTCTTTGCCGCCATTGAAGAATTGCAAACTCCGGATTGCGTGCGCATATATATGTGCCCTGATGGAGAGCCGCTAAGCCCAAGAATCGCCGCAGAGTTTGCCAAAGCCAAACACCTGATAATTTTAAGCGGACATTATGAAGGAATTGACGAGCGCATCCGTGAATCCATAATTGATAGAGAGATTTCCATAGGAGATTATGTTCTTACCAACGGCACCCTTCCCGCCGCAGTTTTGGCGGACGCCGTGGCAAGATATGTGCCGGGTGTTTTAGGTGAAGAAAATTCCTTGACTAGCGACTCATTTAACGACAATCTTCTAACCTTTCCACAATATACCCGTCCGTCAAAATTTAGAGAGATGGAAGTTCCTCAAGTTTTGTTGTCGGGCAATCATGAGCAAATAGCGCAGTGGAGACGCGCCCAACAAATAGACAGAACAAAAAAACGCAGACCAGATATTTTAAAGTAAAGGAAATTACAATGAATCAAGACTTGTTGAAAGAAATAACAAAAGACCAAATCAAGACCGAGATTGCCAACTTCAAAGTGGGCGACGGTGTACGTGTTCACACAAAAGTTCGTGAAGGCGATAAAGAGCGTATTCAGATTTTTGCAGGAATAGTCATAGCAAGAAAAGGCAGTGGCATTCATGAAACATTCACAGTGCGCCGCATATCTTACGGCGAAGGCGTTGAGCGTGTGTTCCCCGTAAACAGCCCAAACATCAGCCTTATTGAAGTTGACAGAGAATCAGTGCCAATGCGTGCACGTCTTTACTACCTCCGCGACCGTGTCGGCAAACAGGCAACTAAGGTTAAAGAAAAGCGCCTGTTTATGCAGCAATAGTTCTTATAAAGTTTTAATAAAAAATCCGAGCAGTGATGCTCGGATTTTTTTGTGCTCTTAAAAAAACTGTTGGGGAAAAAAAGTGTTTTAAGGCGTTTAATCAAATAACATAAAAAAATACTAACACATTGAAAAAAATAAATTTCATCAAAAATCAATTTTAATGCCAAGCGATGCGTAGTAATCTGTAATCGCCCGCTCCAGCTCTTTTTCTTTGCGCTCATTGAGCAAAATCGGGAATGCCTTTTGACACCTTTCAGATTCCTGCACTGGTGTTACTTTCTCGGATTCCGCATGCAAAGCCTTGCTCAAAAAGCTTCTCAGCACCTCGGGCTCTTTTAATGCAAAATATACAAACACCATTTGCGCTTGAAGATAGTTTAGGTGCTCTTTGTCTTTACTCTGCGCATGAAAAGTTCCGTGGCTCATAGATAAAAATTTCTTCAAATTGGTAAAGCGTGCGGGCTTATTGGAGTAAGCCGTAAAGCGGGGCGACGCCTTGATAATTTTCTCCAAGTGTTCATAAGTTACCGATCCATCTTTATAAATACCCATTTCAATAAATTCTGTCAGCCCTTCCTTCACCGCCGTTGTGCCGCCATGATAGACTGTAAGCTGATGAGCAATCTCATGCCCAAGCGTACCTACAAAATCTAATTCTTTATCAAATGTTGAAATTAAAATGTCGTAATCAACAGTAACAATATCGGTATTAGGGTCATAATGCCCTGCGTATCTATTGCCTTTTAGCTGCTCAATTACAATTTTAAATTTTGTATTTTTCTTTGCGCTCGATGAAATATTTTTTTTATCAAAATCTATTTTTTTACGCTTAAATTCATCCGGCCAAAATGGCAAAGACCGCACAACTTCATAGGTGCTTTCACAACGCAACGCCAAGTCTAAAGCCTCTGATTGAGAGAGTTTGCGCTTCATATTAAAGTCAAAATGCCTTGTGTAAAATGCGCCAAACTTATCGCTCCACCTAAACGCTATTCCATCTTTATCAAGCTTGATTTTTGGGAACTCTTGAACGGGCAAATCTTCTTCTTCAGAATCTTTATTTGTACGCAAATCGGAATAATTTTTTTTCAGAAACTCTTTATCTTTTTCTATCAGCTTAGCTTCATCAAGCAGAACATTTTTACCCTCTGAAGTTTTGATATTCACCCCTATTTTAGAGTATCTGTAAAGCTCTCCATCAAAAGTTTCTCCGCTTTCATAAGTCCAGATTCTGCCGTATAAATTCAGCATGAATAGAAAGCTTAATATAAATGTAATCTGAATTTTCATACTTAAAATTTACGTGCCGAAAAAAATCTTTCAACCTTTTATTAGCCCAAATTTAGAGCGTCGCCAGCGTGTGTAGTAAAAAAATATTTTTCTTTTTACGCAAATTTAAACGCATTTTGTTAAATTTTATTCATTCCACTTGAGCGTTTTGGGCATCTTTTTCTTAATAAAAAAATTTGTTTCGTCGGCTTTATTTAAGACTTTTTTGGAAAAAACTTTTTTTAAATGTCAAAAATCCCCATTTCAAACGTTAACAATCTTATAAACAATATCTTATATCTTTAAGTAAATTTAAAACTTTTTTCAAAAAACACCAAAGTTTTCTTGACAGTGGGTGAAAATGTTTAAAGATGGTTGGAAATGGCAGAGATATACTAACATGACTGACACCACAAAAGATACGATTTTTTATGTAGGCGAGTACAAGAAACCACTCGACGAAAAAAGACGTCTTACCGTGCCTTCAAAATGGAGGTTCATAAATGATGATGCAGACAACGCTTATATCGCTGTACCTAACACCAACTCTTCAATCTCTATTTATCCTTCAACAAAAATTGAAGACATAAAACAAAGCGTCGCAAAAGTTGCGATGAGCAATGCGCAAAAGCAGGTCTTGCTACAAAAATTCTTCCGCAAGGTTGAAAGTTTGGGCTGCGACAAACAAGGCAGATTGCTCCTCACAGAAAAACTAATGCACCACGGCGCAATAGAAAGAGAAGTTACGATGGTCGGTGTAATAGACCATTTTACAATTTGGAATCCGGAAAAGTTTACATCTTCCACAATAGAGTCTGACGACTATACGGCGGAAGAGTTGGCTGCTCTGGAGGAACTTGGAATTTAAAAATATGAACAGAATTTTACAGATACAAGACGCAATACTTAGCGAAGCTTTTAAAGAAAATCAAAATCTTCAGTTCGTATTTCAAAAGAAAAGAAATAAACGCTCATTAAAAACAAATCTATTTAAAATACTAAATGCAGTATTAAGGCTGAATGTCGAACATCCATGACAGAAACGTAACGGGGACTCATATTCCCGTGATGCTCAAAGAGGTGCTACAATATATAGCACCCAAAGATGGATGCAGATATCTAGACTGCACTTTTGGAAACGGCGGCCACTCAAGAGCCATTTTACAAAGCGCAAATTGCACCCTAATAGCTTTAGATAGAGACAAAGACGCAAGAAAGCGTGCAGAACTTTTCAAAGAAGAATTCCAAGACAGATTTGAGTTCTTTGATAAAAATTTTTCACAACTGGACAAAACAAACACAAACGGATACTCCGGGGTCTTGATGGACCTCGGAGTGTCTTCCTTTCAGCTAGACGAAGCCCATAGAGGGTTTTCTTTCATGCGTAACGGTCCATTGGATATGAGGATGGATAGAAGCCACGGCGCTACCGCCCTAGAACTTATAAACAGTTTGGATTCTTTTGAATTGGCAAGAGTGATTAGGGAATATGGCGAAGAACCCAAGGCAAGAAAAATAGCCGAAGCACTAAAGCTTGCCGCAAAAGAAGATAAAATCCCGACTACGGAATCTCTTGCGCAGCTCATCAAAGAAATTGCAGGCGATAAAACTTTCGGAAAAAAAATCCACCCCGCCACAAAGACATTCCAAGCCTTGAGAATAGCCGTAAACAATGAACTTGGCGAAATTGAAGAAGCCCTGCCAAAAGCCTTTGATAGGCTCTGTAAGGGCGGTGTTTTGGTTGTGATAAGTTTTCATTCTCTTGAAGACAGAATCGTAAAAAAATATTTCAAACACTTGGCGGGAAGACCCATAGACTCGCATGACAGAAGTTTCCTGCAAGACAGAGTAAAGAGAGCCACAATTTTGACCACAAAGGTTGTAACCGCAACCGAAGAAGAAATTAAAATGAATCCCCGCAGCCGCAGCGCAAAACTGCGCGCAATAATGAAAGACTGACAATGCCCAACACTTTAAAAGAACATTTAAGCATACTTGCCATATTGATTTTGGTGAGCGCAATATTCATTGGCACAGGCAGCTTTTCATTGCTCCACGCCCGCCAATCAAAAACGGAAATCGCCGCACGCATAACAAAACATGAAAAGCAAATTTCTTCAATGAAACGCCTCAATGAAGAAGTAACAACTCAAATTGCGGCACGTCAAAATCCACAAGAATTAAGAAAGCTGGCGAAAGAAAGATTATCTTTGCCAAAGAGCACCGCCGTAGTTTGGGGCTATGGAAAAATCGACGGCGCAAAGCCCGACACATCCGCAGAAGAAAGCGATGTATTGGTTTCATTCCGCACAACCCAACCTCAAAAATCTAGAAACTTATAATTATGAAAAGGCCACGCCAATACAGATATTCATCTTTCATTCAAAAAGGTAGATTTGTTCTTTTAGGCGCAATGCTTACTTGCATTTTTTGCGTCATAATGGGCAGGCTCTATTTTCTCCACGTAGAAAAAAGAGAGTGGAGCGTTGCAAATGTGGAAAAAGCCAGAAACCGTTTTGATAAAATAGACGCCAGACGAGGCAATATTGTGGACTCAAGGGGCAACATTCTTGCTACAAGCAGGCCCGTTATAGAATTGGGTCTAGACCCAGAAAGAATTTTAAATACAGCAGAAGAAAATGAGAAGTTGTTGGAAATGTCCACCCTTCTCAACTTGCCATTGTCTGAAATTAAAGAAAAGTGTGAAAAAGCAACCTACTCCGTAAATAGCGATAACGGCATAGAAGTAAGACAAGTGCGTTGGCGCAAAATCGCAGACAATGTGGATGACACAACTTATGAAAAAATCAAGAATCTCAAAATCAAAGCTGTTTATGGAAACAGAAAATATGTGAGAGTTTATCCTGTCGGCGCTTTAACATCTCATGTTGTCGGCTTTGTAAATAAAGAGTTTGCAGCGCAAATGGGCATTGAACAACAACTAGACTATTACCTCAAGGGTCAAGACGGCTGGAGAGAGACCGAAAGAGATGGCAAAAGACGCGAAGTTGCACAGTTCAGAAGCAGAGATATTGAACCTAAAGACGGAATGGATGTAGAGCTTTCCATAGATATAATAATTCAGGAAATGGCGCAAAGAGAGCTTAAAAATATTGTAGATTCTTACGACCCTGACAGCGCAACTATCATAGTTGGAGAGCCTTCTACAGGTTACATTCTTGCCATGGCAAACTATCCTAATTTTGACCCAAACAATTACAGCAAGTACCCCCAAGATTCCATGAGAAACAGGGCTATTTCAGACCAGATTGAACCGGGTTCAACATTCAAAATTGTGCCTATAAGTGCGGCTTTGAATGAATCTTTGGTAACCATAAACGACACCTTTGAATGCAAATCTCCAACGCTTACATACAAAGGGAAAATCATAAGGCTGCCGCAAGACTCTCATCCTCATGATATGTTAACTGTGCGTGAAATTACCCAGAAATCAAGCAACAGAGGTGTTGCGCACCTTGCAACACTCATGGGTGAACAAAAACTTTACGATTACGCAAAAGCATTTGGTTTCGGCAAAAAAACCGACGTAAGACTGATAGGAGAAACTTCCGGAACTCTGCATAAAGTCAAAGACTGGGACGGCCTTACAATAACAAGACTCCCCATGGGGCACGCCATAGCCGCCACTCCAATACAAATACATTGCGCAATGAGCACTATAGCAAATCAAGGCATTTACATGCGCCCTACTTTGGTGAAAAAAGTTTACGACAGAGAAAACACATCTGAAACAATAGCCTTCTCTCCATACGCCGAACGCAGAGTTATATCCGCAAAAACGGCGACAATTATGAGCGAGATTTTGGTTGACGTTGTCGGAGATGGCGGCACGGCAAAACGTGCCGAAATACCGGGCTTTAAAGTGGCTGGCAAAACGGGCACAACACAAAAAATTATCAATGGCAAATACAGCAACTCAAGCCATGTGGCGTCTATGACAGGTTTCTTCCCTGCGCAAAGACCAAGGGTTGTTATCACCGTTATTGTAGATAATCCAAAGATGAAAGGCACTGGTTACGGCGGCATAGTTTCTGCGCCTCCGTTTGCCAAAATAGGCGGACAGGTTGCAAGTTATTTGGGTATCCAAAATGACAGCGAATTTGAAAAAATGGTAGCTTGGAAAAATAACAACTAATGAAAAGACTTGGAAATTTTGCAGGGCTAGCGTGTCTGGGCGGATTGGGTAATTCGTTCGGTCGCATGAGTTTTTCTCAGGGCGGCGGCGGCAATACCGTGCGTACGTTGGATTTCATCATAGATGCAATGAAACCCAAGAAAATTACCGGCAGCACAAATATTGAAATCAAAATGCTGATGAATGATAGCCGCAGGGTTTCTCAGGGTGCGGTATTTTTTGCCTCTAAGGGCGGACTTACAGATGGAAATATTTATGTTGAAGAAGCCGCACACAGAGGCGCAGTTGCCATAGTTTCAGAATCTCCAAGCCCTGAAAGATATTTTCCCGCAGTATGGATTGAGGTTGAAAACATTGCAGAATCCATGGCCTCAGCCGCAAAAAAATATTACGATAATCCTGATGAAGCGTTGAACGTTTACGCAATCACTGGCACAAACGGCAAGACAAGCGTCAGTTGGATTATACAGCATTTACTCTCAGAATTGGATGAAAAAACCGGACTCATTGGCACTATACATTATGACTTGGGTGGTCGCTGTCTGCCGGCAAGCCGCACAACGCCAGATTCACTTTCTGCTTACGCCATGCTCAACCAGATGCGATATGCTTCTTGCAAAAATGTCGCAATGGAGGTCAGCTCTCATGCAATTTCTCAAAACAGAGTCGGCAATTTGGATATAGACTGCGCCTGCTTTTTGAACCTCACTCAAGACCACATAGATTATCACAAAACTATGGAGGAATATTTTGAGACAAAGGCGTCGTTATTTACAGGCGCAACGGGAAGAAAACCAAAATGCGCCGTCTTAAACATTGATGATGCGCACTCAGAAATAATAGCAAAAAGAATAAAAGATTCCATGAAATGCGTTACATTTTCTGTAAAGAAAAATGCGACGATAATGGCTGAAGACATCGTGCTCAACCCAGCCTCCACAAGCTTTACACTGGTATGGCCGGAAGGTCGCACAGAAGTTGTTTCAAGGCTTCCCGGGATATACAACGTTTCAAATGTTTTGGCGGCTTTTGCCTGCATATATTCTCAAGGTAAAGATTTGGAAAAAGCTGCGGCAAGCCTCAAAAATTTCAAAGGCATTCCGGGCAGAATGCAAAAGGTGGCGGGCAAAACAAAGTTTGATATTTTTGTAGATTACGCACACACGGACGATGCGTTGATAAACGGTCTTTCAATGCTAAAGCAAATTGTTAAAGGCAGAATTTTGGTCGTCTTTGGTTGCGGCGGAAAACGCGACAGGCAAAAGCGTCCAAAGATGGTGGCGGCTGTCCAAAAATACGCCAGCATAGCCTGGGCAACATCCGACAACCCAAGAGGCGAAAGCATAACGCAAATTTTCGACGACATGAAAAAAGGCGTAACAGAGCCCGAAAAAATAGCCTTTGTAGAAGATAGACGCAGAGCCATAAATCTTGCAATAGACGCCGCAAATGATGGAGACTGTATCCTAATTGCAGGTAAAGGACACGAAGTTTTTCAAGAGTTGGGAGATACAATCATACCCTTCGACGACAAAAAAATTGCGGAAGAATTACTCGGTTTAAAAGGACTCATTTAATTTAACAAATATACTTATGCCACATTTTAAAACAGACGACATTTCAATTTGGACAAACGGAACATGGAAAAATCTCGGCGAGCAAAAGCCTGAAATCAAGGGCTTTTCAACCGATTCCAGAAACATATCGCCAAGCTTCGCATTTATTGCGCTCAAGGCGGAAAGAGACGGCCATGACTTTGTCTTGGACGCAATTAAAAACGGCGCTACTGCCATAATAGCCTCTAAAGAAATTCCTGAATCCACGGTTCCTGTGCTTTTGGTAAAAGATACCATGTTTGCATTCCAACAGATTGCAAAATTTCACAGGTTGCGTTTTGACAACCCTGTAATAGGCATTACGGGCTCTTGCGGAAAAACTTCCACAAAGGAATTTTTGGGCAAGCTGCTCTCTTGGAAAAATCCGCTTATAACAAAAGAAAATTTCAATAATGAAATAGGCGTACCACTCACGCTTACAAGTATAGATTTAAAAATAAATCAAGCTGCAATCATAGAAGCTGGCGTTGCAGCCCCAGGGCAAATGCTTTCTCTGGCAAAGATGATAGAGCCCGAATTGGCAATCATCACAAATGTAGGCTTGGCACACATGGAAAATTTTGTGGAACTTTCACAGGTCGCAAAAGAAAAAGCAATCTTGGCGCAAAATGTTGCCGAGGGCGGTTGGGCGCTCTTTCATCACGAGCTTTTAAGCTGGAAAGCTTTTGAAGAATTGCAGTGTAAAAAAGCGATTGTAGTCCCGGTAGGAGCAGGCGACACCAAGGCTGATTTGGTTTTCAGATATTCTCTAATCCAATCTGAAACAGGCTCAAAGCTGGATATTTCAATAGATAATGGTTACGAATATTATTTTGATTTGCCACAACTTAGCGACGGTCTTACGCAAAATGCCATATTGGCAGTAGCGGCGGCACTCATGCTAGGCGCGCGTGAAGAACAAATTATGGCAAAGCTGGAACGCTTTGCGCCTCTGCCAATGAGGGGCGGTATCTTTGAAATAGAAGAATCCAAATACTATATTGATTGCTACAACGCATCGCCTACTTCTATGAAAGATGCGCTTAAATTTTTCCTCAAGATGTCTGAAGATATGTCCAGACTCTTTGTCGTTGGTGAAATGGCGGAGCTTGGGCTTTCGGCGCACAGACATCACAAAGAAATAGGCTCTATACTGCCCTACAGAAATTCGGACAAAGCCATACTTGTCGGCGAACACGCAAATATATATAAAGATGCAATGCTCGAAAAAGGCTGGCCTGAAGAATCTATAATTTTGGAAAAAGATTATGCCGCAATAGCAAAAATTATTGAAGAATTTAAGGGCTTCGTATTCGTCAAAGCAAGCAGAGTTTGCAAGCTTGAAACAGCCCTGCCACAAAGCGTAAAGACACTTTTAGAAATTCATCCTCAAGAGGAAATCCCAGAAGAAGATACCGAAGAAATTGTTGAAGAAATCAAAATTGTAACTCAGTCTGAAAAAGAAGATTTAGAAGACGATGACAACGATGACGATGATTTTGAAAATGTAGATTTTGAGGGTACAATAGACGATGAAGACGATTCTGAAGACGAGAGGGAAAGATTCTAGCTATGCTTATAGATTTGGCAGATTTTGAAAATTATTTTGGCCCTTTGCGTCTATTCAGATACCTTTCTTTCAGGTGCGTATTGGCTGCGGCAAGCGCATTCACAATGTCCATCTTAATTGCGCCCTACCTCATCAAAATTCTACACAAAGTAAAGTTTGGACAAAGCTTCAGAACGGCTGAAGAAGTCGGCAAATTGGCGGAATTGCATGGGGCAAAAAAAGGCACTCCCACAATGGGGGGACTCATAATTTTTGCGGGTGTTTTTACATCGACCTTGCTTTGGGCAAATATGAACATTTTGGTTTTTACGGCAATGTTTGTTTATACAAGCTTAACGCTCTTGGGCTTTGCAGACGACTACAAAAAAATCAAAGACAAATCAAGCGGTGGCGTTAGCGGAAAAATTAAAATTGCAACGCAAATAATAATTACGGCGGTTGCCGGCGGAATGCTTTTCTTTTCCAAAGATTACGGAATGACTATGAGAGAGCTTTGGGTACCCTTCCTCAAATCTCCGATAATTGAATGTATGTCTTTATGGCTTGCTTTCACATTTTTATTTTTCGTACTTGCGGGCTCTAGCAATGCAATCAATTTGACCGACGGCGTTGACGGTCTTGCAATAGGCTGCACAATTTCCGTAGCGCTTGCATACGGAATTTTCGCCTACCTTACGGGAAACGCAATAGCTTGCGATTACCTCTTTCTTAAAATGATTCCAAGTTGCGGTGAGCTTGCCGTAGTTTGCTGCGCCCTTCTGGGTGCGTCTATGGCGTTTTTATGGTACAACGCCCATCCTGCCGAAATTTTTATGGGCGACACGGGCTCGCTGGCGTTGGGCGGGTTAATTGGCATTGTAGCCTTTATGGTTCATCAACCAATTACCTTAGTTTTGATTGGTGGAATTTTTGTGATGGAAGCAATGAGTGTAATTTTGCAAGTAGGCTCATACAAACTGCGCAAAAAAAGAATTTTTAGAATGTCTCCTATTCATCACCATTTTGAGCTTAAGGGATGGAAAGAAACAAAAGTAGTTATACGCTTTTGGATTTTGTCATTATCTTTTGCCCTTGCCGGTCTTGCAACTTTGAAACTCAGATAAATGCCCGATAAGATTAAAACAGTTTGTAAAAAAGACGGCTGTGTCGCCATATTTGGAGATGGAATAAGCGGTAAATCCGTTGCTTTGCTCATGGATAAAATGGGGCTTAAATATGAATTTTATTCTGAAGCAAAGGGCAAAAAAAACTTTACATTAGAGGATGCACTCAAGCATTCTCTTTGCGTATATTCTCCAGGTTTTAGACCTGAGCATGAATGGCTTAAAACAGCAAAAAGCGCCGGTCTTGAAACCCTTTGCGAACCAGATTTTGCAGCCTTAAATTGGACAGGTAAAATCTATTGCATAACCGGAACAAACGGCAAAACGACTCTCACAAGTTTTCTTACAGAAGCATTAAAACTGGCAAAGTATTACGCATTTTCAGCAGGCAATATCGGCAAACCGCTTTCCGCCTATTGTGCAGAATTTTACGGGCAAGACAACTCTCAAAAAATAGCCGTTTGCGAGATTAGTTCTTTTCAGTCTGTTGATATGAAATTTACTCACGCTGAAGCTTTGCTTTGGACAAATTTTGCGCCCGACCATCTTGACTGGCACAAAGATATGCGGGAATATTTTCTGGCAAAATTGCGCATCGCAGAACAAATGAACGGCAACTTATTTTTCATTGGCAGAAGCGTTTTTGAATTTGCCAAAGAAAATAAAATCGAACTGCCCTGCTCGGCACAGATAGTCGAACATCTGCCCTACAAGCTCTGTCCAAAACCTTTTGACACGCCTGTTCAGTGTGAAAATTTTTCTTTGGCTAAAGCGTTCTGGAACGCAATGAATCTAGATGAAAACATACTTCTGGAAGCCGCAAAAAATTTCTCGCTTGCAGATTTTAGATTCGGTAAAATTTCCACCTTTGACGGTATTAATTTTATGAATGACTCAAAGGCTACAAACGCCCACGCAGCCATTGCGGCACTTAAAGCGCTAGATGGTGAGATTATCTGGATAGGCGGCGGCAAAAATAAGTTTTGCGACAATTCAGATTTGATATCTACACTCAAAGAAAGAGTTTCGGCAGCATTTTTAATTGGAGAAACAAAAGAGATTCTGTTTAAAGAGCTGGAAAATTTATTGCCTCTAAAAGCCTTCAAGTGCAACTCCTTGGATGAAGCTGTCCAAAAAAGCTACACTTTGGCAAAGCAGATTGCGAGCAAAAAAGTTACAGTTTTATTCAGCCCCGCCTTCTCAAGTTTTGGAATGTTTGCCGGCTATGCAGAGCGTGGAAAATCTTTTGATAACGCCCTTTTTAGTTTGAAGAGTTTAAAAAAATAACAAATATAGAAACAATTAAATTAAATAAATTATGAAGAAGTTAGTTACATTATCAACTGTTGCAGGTTTGCACTTGGCGGTCATAAGCATGATATTCATCCAGCCAGGTTGCGGATCTTCTGAGCAACCTACGGAATCTATGACAGCCGCTACATCAACAGATGAAGCCACTCAAATTAATTCTGATATTGTGCCCGCCGATTTCAATGCCGCACCTGCGTCAAATGCAAACACGGTTGCAACCGTAGAAGAACCAGAGGCAATCAAACCTCCTGAAGGTAGCAACGCTTTAAGAGATACTCCAACACGTCCAAATTCTACTTGGAACATGCACGGTAAAAAAGGTCAGGAATTGGTTGCTGTAAAATCTGACGACGGTCAGATTGAACCGGTCGCCCCAGCCGCAAGCACAAAACCTGCGGAAGTAAAATCTGCATTTGCCGATACCGCAAGCCTTCCCACCACAATATACAAAGTGCAAAAGGGAGACTCTCTTTCCATCATAGCAAAAAAACACAAAGTTTCTTTGGACTCTTTGCTGAACGCAAATTCTTTAGATAAAAATAGCATACTCAAGATTGGGCAAGAAATCAAAGTTCCAGCCGCAAAGCTCGTTACTTCAAATACATCGCCCGTCAGTGCAACAGCTCCAGTTGCATCAACTTCAGCACTCAATGATTCCGTTGCTGAAAATGCTGAAATTTATGTGGTGCAAAAGGGAGATTCGCTTTCAAAAATCGCCTCTAAAAAATCCACAACCGTTGCGCAGATTAAAGCTTTGAACAACCTAAAAAATGACAACATAATTTTGGGTCAAAAGCTGACATTGCCAAAGTCTGGCGCTACTGCTCCAGCTTCTGAGACAACATCAAAAACCGTAGCAGCATCTACCACTACGGCAGGTGCAAATGAAACTATACATGAAGTAAAATCCGGCGAAACACTCGGTGGGATTGCTAAAAAATACGGCACTAGCGTCGCAAAAATTTCAGAGAGAAATTCAATAACGGATCCTCGTAAACTAAGGCTCGGTCAGAAGATTATCGTGCCAAGCGCAAAGACATCAACGGTTGCTGATGCGGCTAGCTCCACTCAGCCAAAAGCCACTGAAGCTACAACAGCTCCTGCGCAATCAACAGTTACTGCACCCGCACAAACAGCGCCTGTACAACAAGCACCCATAACAGTAGAAAACACCACCATTCCGGCGCAATCAACCACAACAGCACCCTCAGACGTAATTGAGATTCAGTAATAAGTAACACGCCTAAATGAAACTGGATGACACCGAACTAAAGTCTTCAGGAGGAAGTTTTATTGGCTCATGGATAATGATGCTATTGCCAATAATCTTTCTCAGCATTTTGGGTCTTCTTATTTTGATAAGCGCCGGATCTTCGCAGACAGACCCTTACGCCCTTCTTAAAAAGCAGTCCATTTGGTTTGCCCTCGCAGTTGCCGCTTGCATTTTCACATCTTTGATTGATTTAAATTTGCTGAAAAAATATGCCTTGCCCATTGCAATAGTATCTTTGGTTCTTCTAATTTTGGTGATAATTCCGCAAGTCGGCAAAGAGGTCAATGGTGCAAGGCGCTGGATAGCCTTGGGCTCTTTTGTTTTTCAGCCTTCAGACATTGCAAAATTTGCGCTTGTTATTTCCCTCTCTACTTTTATTCAGGCAAACCAGCGTGCTTCAAAGGAATTTGTCAAAGGCTTTTTACTCCCCTTTTCAATAATAGGAATTTTCTGCGGTCTAATTGTTTTAGAGCCGGATTTTGGGACAACATTTTTATGCGCCGCAGTGGGTTCGGCAATAATTTTTCTGGCGGGTGTTAGGCTATATTACCTTATGCCTGCTCTGATTGCAGGGGGGTTGGGTTTTAGCGTAATGATTTATTTTAACCCAAACCGAATACAAAGATTGATAAATTTTTTGGATTTTGAGGGCAATAAGGCTGACGGCACATATCAACTCTTTCAGGCAATACTCGCATTTGGAACAGGCGGTGTTGACGGTGTTGGGCTTGGTCAAGGCAGGCAGCAACATTTCTTTTTGCCAGAAGCGCACACAGACTTTATATTTGCAATAGTTGCAGAAGAACTCGGTCTTGTATTCACACTTTTGGTCGCCATAAGTTTTCTTACAATTTTTATTTTCATAATGTTAAAATTAAGACACGCACCAAATATTTTTGAATTTAGCATAGGTATTGGCGCAATGCTAATGATAGTTTTGCAGGCAGTTTTTAATATGTGCGTTGTTACCGGTTTAGTGCCAACAAAGGGGATTTCTTTGCCGTTTATAAGCTATGGCGGGTCTAATCTTGTTGTGATGTTTGCATTCACAGGAATCTTAATCAACTGTATCAGGATTTGGAACAAACCCACAAAAATTCAGGCAACATTTTATGAGTAAATTTATTATATCTTGCGGCGGAACAGGCGGGCATCTTGCTCCTGGTATTGCTATCGGACAGGCGCTCTTGGCAAAAGGCAATGAGGTCATATTTGTTATCAGTCAAAAAGAAATAGATTCAAAACTGATTAAAAAATATACTGACTTTAAAATTTATAGGACGCCTGGTGCGCCATTTTCCTGGAATCCCATCAAGCTTTTGAAATTTGTGTATCAACACACAAAATCCACCTTTCTCATGCTCTATATAATGAGGAAAGAAAAATGCGATGTTGCAATGACATTTGGAGGATTCACATCTATTGGGTTATCTCTTTCGGCACAAATTTTGCGCATACCTTTAATTTTGCATGAGTCTAATCGCAAAGCCGGAAAAGCGGTAAAAGTTTTGGGAAGATTTGCGTATAGGGTATATGTGCCTTTCGGCGTGCATATAAACCGCAGAAAAGCCGGCGTCATCAAGCATGCGGGCTATCCAATCAGAGAGGAAATTAAGAAAATCCCCGAAGATGAAGCCAAAGATTTTTTTGGTTTTGACAAGAACGCAAACGTGCTTTTGGTGCTTGGCGGAAGCCAAGGCGCAAGGGCTTTGAATAATTGGGCGAGTGTAAATTTTGACAAGCTTGCCTTGCAAAATATAGATGTGCTTTGCATATGCGGCCCAGGCAACGCTTCTTATTCCGGGTCTGAAGCAATGGGTTCTGACGGCAGAATGCACAAAATTAAATATATGGAATTTTGCGACAATATGAGTGCGGCAATGTCTTCTGCAAAAGTCGGAATTGCGAGGGCTGGCGCAGGTACGATAGCTGAATTTGCACGTTGTAAGTTGCCCAGTATACTTGTGCCCTTCCCCCATTCCGCAGATGATCACCAGCTTGAAAACGCCAGATGTTTTGAAAAACAAGGCTCATCTATACTCGTAGAACAGCGCAATTTGAATGAGCTCTTTGACGAAGCCGTCAACATGATGAAAAATGAAAAATTACGTTCAATGATGTTAAAAAATTTAGAACGTGTTGATGATCTTAACGACATAGATAAAATTGTTTCCGACCTGACTCTTATAGCCCACGGAAAGGCGTAATTATGCCTCGGAAAATTTACATGGGCGGAATTTGCGGCATGGGCATGGCGCCATTGGCGCTTTTTTTAAAGGCTGAAAGTTTTGACGTTTTTGGCTATGATGATTCCGCAAATTTGAATGTAAAAAGCCTTTTGGAAAATTCTGGAATAAAAGTTTCAAATGCTTTTGAGCGTTCAAATTTAGACTCTGCTGAAGCTTTCATAATTTCTTCCGCACTTGCCGCAAAGGTTGAAAATTTCAATTCAGAAAAAGTCATACGCAGGGGTGAATATCTTGCTAAAATTTGTGCTACCAGAAGGCTTGTTGCCGTAGCGGGCAGCCACGGTAAAAGCTCTGTAACAAGCATGCTTTCTTACGCCATAGATGCTGAAAAAAAAGAAAATTGCGGATACATAATAGGCGCTTTGCCGACAAATTTTCCACCTGCTAAACACTGCAAAAATGAAGACTTTCTTATCGCCGAAATTGACGAGAGCGATGGCACTATAGAAAATTTCTATCCTGAAATTACAGTGGCGTTGAATTCTGATTTGGACCATACCGACAAATATCAGGATAAATCGCACATAGAGCGCATGTTTGAACGTCTCTTTGCCAGAACAAGAAAAACCATAATACTTTTGGAAGGCGATGAAGCTTTGCTGAGTGCTGCAAAAAAATCTGGCAAAAATATAATTACCGTAAAAAAACAGGCTGAATTTATTTCTACAAATGAGCTTTTTGCAAGAAAGGCGTTTGAAGAAATTTTTAAAACGCCCCTCAGCCAAGATATTTTCAAAAATTTCAAGGGTATAATAAGGCGTCAAGAAATTTTAAAGTCTGATGAAAAGCTTACCGTCATTGCAGATTACGCACACCACCCTGCTGAAGTTGACGCATTTCTCGGCTGGATGGATTCACGGTTTAGCGAACGTAAAATAATAATATTTCAACCGCATAGATATTCGCGTACAAAATTTTTTGCAAAAGATTTTGCGGAAATTTTGTCAGGCAGAAATAACACAAAAACTTACCTTTGCAACGTATATCCGGCGAGCGAGCCTTTTGATTCTGAAGGAACATCTGAAAAAATTTTGGAATACGCCTCAGACATCACCCTGCTTGACTCCGACAAAAATTTGTCAGATATTTTTGAGGATGCAAAAAAATCTTCGGATAAAATTTGCATCGCCATAGTAGGCGCAGGCGACATATATTTTAAAGCCAAAAAAAATTTATGAAGACACCAAGAGTTGCAGTTTTATGCGGGGGAATCTCTCCTGAAAGAGACGTTTCTATCGTCAGTGGAAAACACGTATTTGAAGCTTTGCAAAAAAATTTTTGCGCAAGACTTTTTACGCTTGATGAAAACAAAGTGCCTGAAGAAATTAACGCAGAAGAATACATAGTTTACCCTGCAATGCACGGCGATTACGGCGAAAATGGCGACTTGCAGGCGAATCTGGATTTTCTCGGCATAGAATACGCCGGCAGTGGAGAGCTGTCCAGCAGAGTTTGCATGGTCAAACCCGCAGCAAAAGCGCTAATTAAAAGCATAGGCTTGCCTGTGGCAAAAGAGTTTATCTTCAGCGCTGAAAATAAACCTTCTGCGGAAATATTGCTCAATTCTTTAGGGTCTTCAATAATACTCAAGCCTGCCGACAAGGGCAGCAGCGTGGGATTATCTAGAATTCAAAACTTGTCTGAAGCAAAAGACGCATTGGGAAATATTTCCAACGGAATGTGGCTTGCGGAAGAATTTTTTATCGGCAGAGAACTCTCTGTGGGGGTAATAGACGGCAAGGCTGCGGGTATTGTAGAAATAAAGCCTGAGGGCGGCGTTTATGATTTTAAACGCAAATACACTGCCGGACAAACAGTTTATGAATTCCCCGCAAAGTTGGAAAAACATCATGAAGACATGATTAAATCTGCGGCGCAAAAAGCTTATAAGGTTTGCGCTTGTCGTGATTTTTGCAGAATTGATTTTCTCATAAATACGCAAAACAATACTTTTATTGTGATAGAAATTAACACTCTGCCAGGAATGACCCCAACCAGCCTTTTGCCAAAAAGTGCTAGCTGCATCGGCTTGGATTTTGAAAAACTTTGCGCACACCTAATAGCACCCGCCATACAAAGATTCTCGGAAAAGCATTTTTAATGAAAGATAAAAGGACAAAGTCTCAATCTTGGAAAGATTTGAAGAATGTGGACGACTCTAAAAAAAAGCGCCCCATATCCGGCCGCGCCCGTTGGAAGTTTGTCGGCAAAATCTTTAATAAGTTCCTGATTTTTCTTTTTATTTTTGTAATTGCGGGGGTGCTCTATTTCGCCTATAATTCAGGGTTTGTGGGGGATATATTAAGCCCAAAAACAGACAGGGTTAAATTCTTTGACTATTCTACAAACGGTTGCATAAGCAAAGATTGGGCGTACAAATATATTGATTATCCAAAGAGTGAATCTCTCTCAAAGATAGATATTTTTTTTATAAAAAAAATATTGGAGGACATAGGTCAAATTAGATATGCGGAAGTTAAAAAAGTTTATCCCAATACCCTCAAAGTTGAAATTTTGGAGCATGAGCCAATGGCGAGAATTTCGACAAAAATAAATTCTCAGATTGAAACATTTATAATGTCGACCGAGGGTAAATTCTTTAAACCCGTCTGCATCCCCGATGACCAAATAAACACCCTGCCCTACATAGGCGGCATTAAAATGGTCTTCGCAAACGGTCTGCCTATGGACTATCCCATGGCATCAAGGGTTAAAGAATTTTTAAACGCCGCTAACGAAAAATATCAAAAAATTGCCGCAAGTTGGAATATCATAGATTTGTCGGAACTTTCACGCCTGACAGTACCCGTCATAACCGTAACAACAAAAGACAACCTCAAAATAATTTTTGCCGCCAAAGATTATGAAAAACAGCTTGAAAGACTCGATTATATTTTGAAGTATGAAAAGGAAAATCCGCAACACACTTTTTTGCAGATAGATTTGTCTCTTAAAAACAGGGCGGATGTTAAAGTCAAATAAAATGGATGACAGTAAGACAATAGCGGCACTTGATATTGGCACGGGCAAAATGCTTGCGCTAATCGGGGAAATTATAGACGGCAAAAAATTGAATATTCTCTCTTACGGGATAAACCCTTCGGCAGAAATTAAAAAGGGAGACATTCTTGATTTGCGTAAAGCCGCACAGTCGGCGCAGGCGGCAATTTCAAATGCGGAAAAGACCACCAGCGCATCAATCAAAGAAATTTGTCTTGGAATAAGCGGCACGCACATAGACGGGTTCAGAAATATTGGCACGGCAACTGTCAGCAGTTCAGACGGCGCTGTCAACAAGGCGGACATGCAACGCGCCTGCGAAGACGCTCAAAGCAAAACAATTTCTGAAGACAGAGTTTTTATACACAATATTTGCTGCGGATATTATATAGATGGCGAATATGTTTCAGACCCTCTCGGCAAAAAAGGCACAACTCTTGAAGCGGAATTTTTCATGGTTCATGCGGACAGGGAACGTATCAAAGACGCAATGCATCTTGTGCAAAGTTTTGGCATGGAAGTTGACCAGTTGATGTTAAACGCACTCGCTTCAGCAAGGGTTGTTACAACGCCTCAACAACGTCATGACGGCGTTTTGGTAATGGATATAGGCTGCGGAACTACAGATTTTGCCTTCATAAAACACGGTAGGATTTTCTATGCGGGTGTCGTACCTATCGGCGGAGACCATCTTACAAATGACCTTTCTTTTGGTCTTCAAATGAGCAGAAAAAATGCGGAAAAACTAAAACTAAGATTCGGCAAACTCATATTGACGGATGAGGAAAAATTGGCGCTAATTGCCACTGAAGGCGATAGACAAATCGGCGATAGAGATATACCGCTTGAAGCAATTTCAAAGATTCTCAACCTAAGAATGGATGAACTTTTCTCAATAGTAAGATACAAACTTGAAGAATTTTTCTTAGATTCGGAAGTGCGTGAAATTGTGATTACGGGGATGTCTTCAAACCTGTCCGGGATAAATCAGGCGGCTGAACGCTTCTTCCAAGTCAGGTGTGAGGCGGCAAAATTTGGGTCTCAATTTCCATCAACACTTTGCCATCCTGAAAATGCGGCGGTGCTTGGCATACTTGAATACGGGCTTTCAAAAGCGCCCCTTTCAGACAAAGCTTCGGGGAAATCCATAACTAAAAAAATCATAAACATATTCAAAAAGTAAAGTTATGGATTTTGCATCAATAGACAATTCAAGCGCCACAAACTTAAAAATAAAGGTCATAGGCGTTGGCGGCGCAGGCTGCAATGCACTTTACAAACTGATGATGGAAAATATCGACGGCGTGGAATTTTGCGCCATTGATACAGATTCAAAAATGCTTGAACAATCTACTGCTCAAGAAAAAATTTTGATAGGGAAGCGCACTACCAGAGGCATGAGCTCCGGCGGGAATTCAAATATAGGAATGAAGTCCGCGATGGAAGATTCTGACGCAATCAAAAGTTCCATAGGTGCGGTGGATTTGCTTTTTATTATAACGGGTCTTGGCGGCGGCACGGGAAGCGGGGCTGCGCCTGTCATTGCAAAACAGGCTTATTCTCAGGGCACTAAGGTTATTACATTCTGTACGTTACCCTTTGAAATTGAGGGCACTCAGAAAAAGGCCGAAGCCATTGCAGGATTGAAATCTTTGTCAAATTCATGCGACGCAACAATACCATTGCCCAACGAAGTTTTGATTAAAAACTCCCCGCAAAATATGAATTTGATGGACGCTTTCCTCAAGGCGGATACCTGCATGAGCATAGCCGTAAGAAGCATTTCTACAATGCTTCTTAAAACAGGTCTTATCAATATAGACTTTGCCGTCATAAAATCTTTGTTTGAAAATAAAAGCAAGAAGACGCTTTTTGGAATAGGCATTGGCATGGGGGAAAATTGCGTCGCCGATGCGCTTGATGATTTGATAAAATGTCCACTGCTGAATCTGCCCCAGCCTTCTGAAAAGGCGGATAGTCTTTTGGTAAATGTAACTTGCGCCGCCGGTCTGGGGATGAATAAGCTTCAACACATACTGGAATATATAGCAAATATTTTTTCCGCAAATGAGAAAGTGAGAATAGGCGCTACGATAGATGAAAGTTATTCAAACAAACTTGAAATTTGCGTATTGGGTGTAAGCGGCAGCACACCGTTGATTTCCGCCGCACAACAAATCCAGATTGAACCCGTTAAGCAACCCGTCCGTTATGAGGAGAACAAATCAAGACGCTCTAAAGTTGTCTCCAAAATCAAAAATAGAATTATGCGGGATAAATATAACAATGAAAACCAACAAATGTTCGCATTTGCAGAGACCGCACAGCAAAGAGGATTTTTTGAAGATACCCCAAAAAATACTTGGATGAATGAAGACTTAGACGTGCCAACTTTCATGCGCAGAGGCATTAAAATACATATTTAAGCAAATATCTAAATTCTACAAAGCATATCAATTTTCTTTGTGGACTAAGAGATTGCGTATCGCTAGCCTTAAAGGCGTTTGTATAATGTTAATTCTTTAAAGGTTTTTATTATGAATATGAAAAAATGGATTGAAGACATAAAGTCTTCCAAAGTTAAGAAGGCGATGCCCGTGCTTTCGTTTCCTTCCATAAAGCTGCTTGGCATAGGTGTAAAAGAACTTATCTTAAACAGTTCTTTGCAGGCAAAAGGTATGAAATTGATTGCCGACAGGGTTGACTCTTTGGCATCTGTGAGCATGATGGATTTATCTGTCGAGGCGGAAGCGTTTGGCTCTAAAATTAATTTTTCCGACGATGAAGTGCCAACTGTCATAGGACACATTGTTGACACACCCCAAAAGGCGGAAGCGTTGCAAGTGCCAAATGTTGGGACGGGTAGAACGGGTTTGTATATCAACGCCATTAAAGAGGCAAAAAATTTGATTACAGACAGACCCATATTTGCGGGAGTTATCGGTCCATTCTCTCTTGCAGGAAGGTTAATGGACGTTTCTGAAGCCATGATATATTGTTATGATGAGCCTGAAATGGTGCATACGGTACTAAATAAGGTTACACAGTTTTTGATAGAATATATTAAGGCTTATAAAAGCGCAGGCGCAGACGGTGTTGTGATTGCAGAGCCGCTTGCGGGCTTGCTTAATCCTGAATTAAATTCGGAATTCTCCGTACCCTATGTCAGAAGAATCGTGGATGCGCTGCAAGACGACAGTTTTATTATAATATATCATAATTGCGGCAACGGCACTATACAGCTTTTGGACGGAATATTGAAAGTTGGCGCAAGCGCCTACCATTTTGGGAATGCGATAGACATGCGTGAGATGCTCAAAAAAATACCGTCAGACATAGTTGCAATGGGGAATGTTGACCCTGCTGGGGAGTTTAAAAACGGTACTGTTGAATCTATCACAAAAGTTACGAGAGAGCTTTTACAAGATTGCGACAAATATCCAAATTTTGTGATTTCATCCGGTTGCGACATACCTCCGCAATCTAGCTGGGAAAACATAGACGCCTTTTTCAAAACAGTGTCTGATTTTTACAAAAAGTAATAATCCCCATCCAGCCCTCTTTTCCGAGGGCTTTTTTTTTCACCCAAGACACTGGGCTGTCTGTGCCTCTGGCACAGCATCAAAAAAAACCAACTTTAGAACTTAAAGAAAGTTTTTGGGAACACCCCCACACTTTAACAAAATAACGCTTACCTAATTAAAGTAAATTTTGGAAGCACATCTCACACTTTAACAAAACATCGCTTACCCAATTAAAGAAAGTTTTGGAAGCATACCCCACACTTTAACAAAACCTCACTTTAATAATTAAAGTAAATTTTGGAAGCACACCCCACACTTTAACGTTTTGGGAGTATGGTTTGGATGAAGAACAAGGCGCAAGAAAAATTGCGGGTCGTAGCGTACTGAATGTACGCAAGAGTCGTAATTTTTTGCAGCAACGCAGTTATTCGCCAAACAAGTCTCCCAAAATTTGGCAGTACGGTTTGGATGAAGAACAAGGCGCAAGGGTGTGAGGCGGTGGGAGCGTACATACGTACGTGACCAGTGCCGAAGCGCCCGCAGCAATGCAGTTATTTTTTTCTCAAGACACTAGGCTGTCTGTGCATCTGGCACAGCATCAAAAAAAACCAACTTTAGAACTTAAAGAAAGTTTTTGAGAACACGCCCACACTTTAACAAAACATCGCTTACCCAATTAAAGTAAATTTTGGAAGCACACCCCACACTTTAACGTTTTGGCAGCACGGTTTGGATGAAGAACAAGGCGCAAGGGTGTGAGGCGGTGGGAGCGTACATACGTACGTGACCAGTGCCGAAGCGCCCGCAGCAACGCAGTTATTCGCCAAACAAGTCTGCCAAAACGAAGTGCGCTACGGAATTAATCGTAGCGCACTAAATTACCAAAACACAAACTTAACTATAATATACAACCGATGTTACTCAGTTGATAGTTAGACGTAGATAGTTTCAATTTGTTCAATTTTGTCAAAATATTTATTTCTTTTTTAGGCGAATTAATATAACTTATTGATTATTAGGATTTACCGACGGAAACACTTCTGAAGGTAGAGCTAAAACTTCTTCAATAGCGCCTCTTTTGTCTGCGCTTTCAAAGTCTGGAGTGTTATACCAGCCACCGCCCAATGCGGCAACTAGGGATATTGAGGCTCTGAATCGTTCTGCTTTTAATCTGATTAATTCTCTGTCGTTTAGGAGAGATACGCGTTGGGCGTCTGTAACTTGGAAGTAGTCATCAAAGCCAGACTCGTAACGCTTACGTGTCAAATCTACAAGCTCTCTTGCGGATTCAGAAGATTTGTTTCTGTGGACGTATTCTTCCGACAAATGTTTTATCTTTGCCAAAGAATCTTCAACTTCTCTGATTGCCTTCAAGACTTGCGCCCTGTAAAGCTCGACCTGTTGTTTGTGTTCCGCCAAGGCAATTTCTTCTTTTGCCATTAGCTGTCCGCCCTGAAAAATTGGCAGATAAATCTTCGGGCTAACACCCCAAGCAAATGAGCTTGAATTTAAAAGAGTATCTATATCGCTAGATGCCAAATCTGTACTTGCAGTCAAGGCTATTGTTGGGAAAAACGCCGCCCTAGCTGCGCCTATGCGTTGATTCGCAGCAAAAACCCTGCGCTCCGCAGCAGCAATGTCGGGCCTTCTTTGCAGAAGTTCGCTGGGCAAAGCCTTTGGCGGCAGAGGCACAATTTCTGCGATGTTGAGCTTTGTAGTTTCAAGCTCTGCAGGTGTAGCGCCAACAAGCAATGCAAGATAATCGCAAGCCAATGCGTGATTTAATTGAACCGCCTGATACTGCGCTTGTGCTTCATAAAGCAACTGTTCAGCCCTTCTTAAATCTAAAACCGTATCCAAAGAATTTTGTCTTTTTGAAACGTAATCCACCTGAGATTTACGCAGACCAACGGTCTTTTTGAGAAGCTCAAGTTCGGAATTAAATTGCCTTATGGTGTAATAAGTATTTGCAACTTCAACTTGCAAAAGCAAAAGAGTATTTTGGTATGAAGCCATTATAGCCTGAGCTTCCGCCGTGTCCGAACCCAATAGAGAGCGCACCCTGCCGAAAAAGTCTAAATCCCAAGTGAGCCCAAAACCCGTGCGCCAAGAGTCAAAGGTTGCAGGGCCTCCCCTTTCATTTTCAGACAAACCCGTACGAGCATAAGAACCGTGCGCATCTGCTTGCGGATACAATACGCCCTCAGTAACTCTGGATTTTGCCATCGCCATTTCAACAGTTTGAAACGCCGCCAAAAGGTTAGGATTTTTTTCTTCACACTGTTTGAGCAGTGATTCAAGCTCGGCATCGCCGAATATCTGCCACCAATCACCCTTTGGGGTTGAGTCGGCGGGTGTAGCGTCAGTCCAAATACCCTCTGCGTGGTAAAAGTTTTTTGAAACTTCTTTATTGATGTCTTGGACAATCTTTGAGTCCGGCTTGACGTATTCCGGTGTTACGGAACAAGCCGCCAAGAATCCCAAAGAAATAAGACTCAAAATTATGTTAATATTTTTTTCCATCATAATAAAACTTAATCTGCCTTGTTGTTAGTTTTCCGCCCCGATAAAATTGACACAAACTTGCGTATTACAAAATAGAATACGGGTGTGAAAATCAAACCAAATAGCGTAACGCCAAGCATGCCGTAGAATACGGATGTGCCCAAAGCCTGACGCAATTCCGCACCAGCACCCGTAGCATACATAAGGGGCAATACGCCGAACATGAATGCGAATGATGTCATCAAAATTGGTCTTAGACGATTTTTTGAAGCCGTACTTACAGCCGATACCAATTCTTCACCTTTATCTTCACGCTGTTTTGCGAACTCCACAATCAAGATTGCATTTTTACAAGCCAAACCTATCAATACCACAAACCCGATTTGCGTCATGATATTGTTGTCCATACCTCTGCCCATTATGCCCAAAATTGCAAATAGCAACACAAGCGGCACAACCAAGATGACAGCCAAAGGCATACTCCAACTTTCGTACAAAGCAGCAAGCAGCAAGAATACAAATAACACGCATATTATAAAGATCAGCATTGCGGTATTGCCTACGCGTTTTTCTTGGAATGCAAGGTCTGTCCATTCAATCCCCATGCCCTCAGGCAAGATTTCCGCCGCAAGTTTTTCGACAGCTTGTATTGATTGCCCGGTACTAAAACCAGGTTTGTTTGCACCCGTGATTTCCGCAGAAGGATACAAATTATAACGCACCACACGGTCAGGGCCAACCCTGCGTTTAATCTCGGCAACAGAGCCAAGCGGAACATTGCCGCCTCTGGCGCTTGGAACTTTTAAATTATATATATTGCTAATATCCGTACGCTTGTCGCTTTCTGCCTGCAATACAACTCTGTACACTCTGCCGACAACGTTAAAGTCATTCACATAAAACGGCGATAAGTTTAGCTGCAATGTTTCATTGATTGCGCTGATTGGCACATTGAGTTTCTGCGCCCTATCTCTATCTATCTCTATATACAATTCAGGAGCGGAAACTCTGTAAGTAGAAAATGCCGAAGCCACAGAAGGCAGCGTATTCATCTGCATAGACAAAGTCTGTGTATAACGCTGTAACTTTGCCAAGTCGCTGCCGGTTTTGTCTTGTACTTGCAATTTAAAGTCGCCACCCATGCCGATACCTCTTACGCTGGGCGGGTTGATTGCAAATATTTGCGCTTCAGGAAATGCCATGTAAAGCATGCCATTGCTCTTCATGATGAGGTCATCCAGATTTATACCTCTTGCAGCTCTAGACTTGTGATCATCTAGAATCACAAACATTGCGCCCATGTTTGATGCCCTAGCCTGCGTTGCACCGTTCATACCAACAATGGCGATTGTTTTGGAGACGCCGTCGAGCTTGTCTATCATAGCCTGAGCGCCTTTCATAACTTTGTTTGTTCTATTGAAAGCCGCACCGTCAGGAAGCTGGAAAGCTATAATATAATAACCCGCATCCTGTTTGGGAATAAAGCCTTTTGGAGTTTCATTAAAGACGTGTCCTGTAAAGAAAATCAAACCGCCGTAAATTAACATGACGATTACCGCAATACGCGTCAAACCCGCAACAGTCTTGCCGTAGAAAGACGCCACGCAATTAAACACCACATTGAAACCTCTGAAAAACCATCCAAACAATAAATTGTATATGTATGTAAACCAATCCTTCTTTGCGTGCTCGTCTTTTAGCAAGAGCGCACAAAGTGCAGGCGTAAGAGTCAAAGAAACCACTGCGGAAATTATAGTTGAAGTTGCAATGGTAAGCGCAAACTGCCTGTAAAATTGTCCTGATATGCCCTCTATAAAAGATGTGGGTACAAAAACCGCACTGAGCACAAGGGCAATGGCAATAAGCGCACCTTGAACCTGCGTCATAGCCTTTCTAGTCGCCTCTTTGGGAGGCAAGCCGTCCCTCATATTCCTCTCAACGTTTTCAACAACCACAATGGCGTCGTCAACAACAATGCCTATCGCCAAGACAAGCCCGAATAAAGACAAGTTGTTTAAGGAAAATCCTGAAGCATACATCACAAAGAATGTGCCAATCAAAGAAACCGGTATCGCAAAAAGTGGAATTATCGCCGCCCTCCAATTTTGTAGAAACAGCATGACGACTATAATAACCAACGCTATTGCCTCATAAATTGTGGTATAAACAGCGTCAACAGAATCTTTGATGAACGCCGTAACGTCCCACCCTATCCTGAAATCCATGCCGGTTGGGAAAGACTTTGCCATTTCTTCCAACTCTTTTTTGACAACATTTGCAGTGCTTAAAGCGTTTGTGCCCGGCAACTGAAAGAGCGCCAAGGTTACGCACTCTTTGCCGCTTAAATAAGATTCGTCAGAATATGTGTAAGAGCCAAGCTCAATTCTGGCAACGTCTTTAAGCCTTGTAAGCCTGCCGTCGTCGGAAGCTTTAATGATGATGTCGGCAAACTCCTCCGGTTTTTCCAAACGTCCTTTGGTTGTAATCATGAGCTCATGCGCAACCTCAGCTTCAATGGGCGGAGCGTTTAGCTTGCCTGCCGCCACTTGTTTGCTTTGCTCGCGAATTGCGGCCGCAACTCTGGCTGCGTTTATTTTAAGACTGGCAAGCTTATTTGGGTCCAACCAAATACGCATACTGTATTCTCTGGAACCAAATAGCGTTACATCACTGACGCCATAAATACGGGCAAGCCTATCCTTCATGCGTGTAAGCGCATAATTTGTCAGATAAATTTTATCTCTTGAATTATCTGAAGAATAAATTTGCGCCATGAGCAAAAAGTCCGGCGAGCGTTTGTTTACAACAACGCCTATATTTCTGACTTCTTCAGGCAAACGTGGATTCGCCCTAGACACCCTGTTTTGAACAAGTATCTGTGCAAGATTTACGTCCGTACCGAGTTCAAAAGTTACCGTAAGCGTCAAAGAGCCGTCGGCACTGCAAGAGCTCTCCATATACATCATATTTTCAACGCCGTTGATTTCTTGCTCTATGGGCGTTGCCACAGTTTCAGCGATTGATTCGGGAGATGCGCCAGGGTAGGAAGCCGTAACCACTATGGTCGGCGGCACGATGTCGGGGAACTGGGTTACCGCAAGCCTATTGTAACCCAAGAACCCAATCAGCGTTATTATGATTGATATAACCCCTGCAAAAATGGGTCTATCTATGAAAAAATGTGAAAATTTCATTACTCTAAAGTTATAATTTTTGTATTAACTTTTGAATTTGGCAACGCCCTGAAAGCGCCTTTAATCAAGATTAAATCATCCGCATTAATGCCGCTTTCAATAACCCTTAAAGTATTGTTTACCAACCTGCCAACCTTGACGGGCGTGTATTTCACGTTGCCATCCTTATCAACAACAACGACAAACCTATCCAACATATCGGTATTAATTACGGCTTCCGGCAAAAGCATATATTCTTTGGGTTCGCCAATGCGCATTTTAAGAGTGTCCGCATACATGCCAGGCAATAATAATCCGTCTTTATTGTCTATTTCAGCACGCAGCATCAAACTTGCGCTATCCTTGTCGAGACGTGGATCAACATAGGTTACCCTGCCCGAGTATTCTTTGCTGCTACCCCTCATATTAAGCTTAACTTCAGGGCCTTTTCCTTTTTCAAAAGAAAAGAAATTTTTTGAGCCGCTTTCCATATATAACACAACGTCTCTTTCGCTGACTTCAAAATATACGTAAATGATGTCCTTGGAAACAATAGTTGCCAACACTGGGCTTACGCCGTTTGGAATAAGATTACCCGCATCAACTTTTCTTTCGCTAACATAACCCGAGATTGGGGCGCGTATCTGGGCAAATTCCAGATTAAGTTCGGCATCAGTCAAATTTGCCTTTGCGTTGAGCAAAGCAGCCTCGCTGGTAAGAAGCTCACTTTTACGAGTTTCATGAACTTCTTTTGAAATTGCCTTTGATGCAAAAAGCTCCTCACTTCTGGCGGCATTGTCTTTAGCCAACGAAAGCCTTGCCTGCGCCTGAAGCACTGAAGCCTTTGCAGCCTCAAGTGCGGCCATATACGGACGTGGATCTATCACAAAAAGCAAATCGCCCTTCTTTACAAAGTCGCCATCTTTAAAATGAATGCTTTGCAAATATCCGCCGACCTTTGCCTGAACGTCAACAGAGTATTCACTGTCCAAATACGCCGCCGTAAATTCGTCCCAAAACTCGAGCTGTTTTTTAATGGGATATGCAACTTCAACAGTGGGCGTGGGCCTTTGGGTTGGAGCAAGTGTTTTTTTATTGCAAGCCGTGAATGTGCAGAATAACAGCGCTGCTACGGCGATTCTAACTAGATTAAGTTTTGTCATTACTTTTCCTTTATTTTTTAAATTGTTAAAATTTTGTCTAAAAATTCTGAAAATATTTTCTTTGGTGAAAGGTTGTATTTCTTCAAATGTTTTGAGGGTGCTTTTTTTTCTATGCGCTCAAAAGAGACCAAAAAAAGTGGAATCAAACTAAACAACATTGAAGCCTTAATTTCACACTCTTGCTGAGATAATTCCGTCTTGTTTGAGATATTAAGTAAATTCACAAAAATTTTTTGAGTTGGCAAAAGAACTTCTTTTTTTATGAGAATATATGCGCTGGTAGGATACATTTCTTCACGGCGCAAAATCAGCATCATCTTTGCGGAATCCGGATTATCCATAGCTTTTTCAAAATGCAGTAAGAGAATCTCCTTAATCAATTCAACAGCCTTTGAAGGCAGGGGCGATTTTGATTTCAGAAAAGTTTCAGCCCTACTCATATAGATTTCTTGAGTTTTCTTAAAACTTTCTATGGTAAGATTGATAATCTCGGAATATATCGCCTCTTTACCGCCGAAGTGATAGCACAAAGACGCATGGTTCACCTTTGCATTTTTTGCTATCGTACGGCTTCTTGCGCCTGAAATTGAGTGCATGGCAAACTCATCCAGTGCGGCACGCAATATGCGCATCTTAGTTTCAAGCGCTGTGCCCCCAATATTTTGCTCTGGATATAAGTTAACCATAAATTTAAACCAAATGGTTAAAATTTTTGTTTAATTGTCAAGTTTTTTTAAATTTTCACTGACTGAAATTGGCAAAGCCCTTCCTCAAAAATACTTCTTTGAAGAAGTTACCTCGAAAGCTGTACAAAAAAAACTTGGGCGTTTGATTAAAACGCCCAAGACCACACATCCACAAATAATTACGCAAGATAGGCAATGCCCCTTAACTTATATCTTAAAAAAACATAAATATCTTTTTTGTTTTTTCAATCAAGCCGTCCTCCGTAACTTGACCTTTGAAAGAGAAGCCAAATTCATAAGTCTTGCCGCTTTCAGGCCTGTGTTCCGGCATGGGGCTTTCGCTCCAAGAAGTAACGCCGCCTACACCAGCATTAACATTGGCAATATTCACAATATAAAAATCTCTCGGGCTAAGCTTGTAGGCGTAATCGCTTTGGTCTAAATCTGCCTGCAAATATGCCGACGCACTAAACTCCAAAAACTTTTCATCACTGGAGCAAATCTTCAAATGGTGTTTTTTATCTTGAGAAATAAAATCCACCCAGCGCACCCCCGCCCTATTGCCCGATTCCTGAGGGCTTATGTAGTTATGAAAGAGGTCTTCAATGGTGGAAGAAAACTTGCCAATCCAAGTGCCCCATGAACGGTCTATGTAGTTTTCATACGGCCCTTTGCCAAACCAAGTAACATTGCCAAACTTTTTATCTAAAATAAATTCAAAACCCACTCGCAATAAAAAAGGCAGACCGCTTTGAGTTTCAATTTTTGCGACAACGTTTATTGTGCCGTCAGGATAAATTCCGTATGTAACTTTTTTTGCGGTTTTATCTCCGCTTACGCCGTAATAAAAACTGAGTTTAAGGCTTGCGTCATCCGGCGTTTCGGCAGGATATTCAGATATCGCCATTTGTAAATTTTTTGTGGCGTTATCCCAAAACACATTTTTTTCAGAAGCCTTTGAACCCCTGTCATTGTCAGTCAGGGCGCGCCAAAAATTGAGTTTCATTTCACCTTTGATAATTTCAACCCCCTTGTACGAATATGAATTTATCCACCCCGTATGCTTATCAAATTTGACCGAAAAATTGCTATTTTGAATCGTATAATAATCATCGGAATCAATGATAGAAAGGGCGTCTCCAGTTTTTTCAGGATTTGGCGCAACGTAAAAACCCGAAAGTTTAAACTGTTCCCAAGCAACTTCTTCACCTTCATTAGCCCACACTTCATCATCCGCAAGATGCGCTGAAACTCTTAAAAAATATTCCGCATTATCGGCGCCCCCAACACCTGTATTAATTTCAATTTCTGCCGATTTGTGTGGCGCTAAATTTGGCACATTAAAATCTCCGTCGGCAATTTTGTCGCCATTTTTTGAGAGCTCCCAACGGAATTTTAAGCCATCTAAGGTTTTGAAAAAGTTTTCATTGAATACGGAAATTTTTGCGACACCGCTTCTTGCAGACACCAGTTTAAACCATACATTTTGATAAGCTTTTTTGACCTCAAAGATTTGTGGGCTTGGCGCTGAATCCGGCATTACAATACCGTTCAAACAGAAATTGCCGTCGTTTGGATAATCGCCAAAATAGCCGCCATATACGAAGGCGGGACGCACTTTTGAGTCCATCTTAAAATTTCTGAAATCTATATCAGACAGAATTTTTTCATTTTCAAATTTCCCGTTTTTTACTTCTGCATCAGAAAGTGTTCTGTCAAAAATTTTGCAGCCCAAAATATGTTCTGAAAAATATGTGCGCATGGTTCTATTTCTTTTTGCAAAGTTGATAGAGCCGAATTTATCCGCCCTCAATAAGCCTTCAAAATCTTTAGAGGCCAGCAATGCTCCGTCTGCATAAAGAGCTATTTTACCATTTCCGATAATCCCCACAATCCACATTGCGCCCTGCTGTTTCGACAAATCAAAAGCTGCTGAAACAATATATTTTTTGCCTTCAGAATTATATGCGGAAAATTCAAGCTTAGTTCTGAAATCTGTAATTTTCAGACTAAAACTGCCTGAATTTTGCTCTATGATGACATCCTCCTTTTGAACGTATTTTTCAAACAGCGCTCCGCTAAGGCGCTTAAATCTGGAATCTGGGAAATTTGCGTCAAGCAAAGCGGCAACGCTAAGCGCCGTCTTTGCTTCGTCCAACACACCGGGGTATGCCACCGCCGAAGCCCCCTGTAATCCGCCTTGTAATGAAACATCGCCATAAATTTTTATGTCTCTTTGCGGATTTATTTTGTCTTTTACAAATGCAAAGGCTGGTGCGTTTACCTTAATGCCTTGGTCTTTCCAATCCCAAATGAAGCCGCCCTGAAACCAATCGGTAGTGCGCACCATGTCCCAATATTTTTTGAAAACGCCGCCGCTATTTCCCATTGCGTGCGCATATTCGCAAAGTATTGCGGGCTTGCGTTCCGCAAGTGGCAATTTTGCCCTTGATTCTGCGAATTTTTCCAACCTTGTGGGAGAAGCATACATCTCTGCAAATAAATCAGTGTAAGTTTGATTTTTATTTCTGTCGTTATGTACGAGTCTGGAATCATCGCGAGAGCGCACCCATTCTGCTGCTTTTTTAAAGTTGTCGCAGTCGTCATTTTCATTGCCCAAAGACCACATGATTATAGAGGGATGGTTTTTAAATCTTTCCACAAGGTTTTTTTGTCTGTCGAGAATTTGGGCAAACCACGAATCTCTGGCAATGCCCTTATCTTCAGGGTTTTCACGACTAATAAAAACATAGCCGTGTGATTCAACATTTGCCTCTGCAACCACATAAAAGCCGAGTTCATTGCACAAATCATAAAAATAATCCGGCTGCGGATAATGAGAAGTCCTGACTGCGTTGATGTTGAACTTTTTCATCAACAACAAATCTTTTTTGAGCGTCTGCCTGCTTACGGTATGGCCGTCTATCATATCAAATTCATGCAGATTAACGCCTTTAATCAAAATGGGCTGAGAGTTTACCAGCATCTGACCATTTTTAAGCTCAACTTTTCTGTAACCAAAGTTGAATGCGGAAAAAGTTTTCTTGCCCTGATACTCAAGCTCTAAAACAAGCTTGTAAAGATTTGGGGTTTCTGCGCTCCATTTTTTTACATTTTTCAAAATTGGAAAAGCCCATTTTGTTTTTTGCGCTTTTTGAGAGGCGAGCTTGCCGTCGGAATATGCGTCAAACAAAACCTTGTCGCCGTCAAAAACTTTACCTTTTATTTTGAATTCCTGCACATAGTCTGAAAGATTTTGCAAGTCAAGTTCCACGCTCAAAACGCCGTTTGCGTAATCCGAAGTTAAGCCTGCTTTGATAAAAACGTCGGCTATTTGCAAAGCCGGCCTTGCCTGCAATTTTACACTGCGAAAAATACCCGATAGCCTCCACATATCTTGGTCTTCAAGATATGAAGCGTCTGAATATTGATAAACTTCTACGGCTACAATATTTTTGCCGTTCTTAATAAACTTTGTTATATCAAATATTGCCGGCGTCCTGCTGTCTTGGGAATAGCCCACTTTTTTGCCGTTAACCCAAAGATAAAATGCGCTGTCAACGCCGCAGAAATTTATATAGATTTTGTTGTGAGTCCAATCTGAGGGCACTTCAAAGGCGTATCTATATTGACCAACACCATTGCGCTTGGATGAATCAAAATTTGAGTAAAGAGGATTTACCGGCTCATCCATCACCCTTGGGGTATTTTTTGCATTGAAAGGATAGGTGATATTTGTGTAAAGCGGATGCGAATAGCCCTTCATCTGCCAGTTTGAAGGCACTTTAATCAGATTCCATTTTGAATCATCAAAATCTTCATTAAAAAAATTGGCAGAGCGCTGGTCGGGATTGCCGTAATAATTAAACTTCCAGTTACCGTCCAAAGACACTTCATAACTTGATGCAGAGTCTTCTTTTGCGGCGTCTTCAGAATCATGCAGAGTAATGGCTGCGGCTGCCGGCAGCTTATTTATTCTGAATATTTTTTCATCCTGCCAATTTTGCGCAAATAAATTTAAGAATGATAAAAAAGATAAAATTCCAATAAAATACTTCATCGGAAAAGTAAAACATCTGGCTAATTATACCGCAAGCATTTTGTAATGCCAATGCTTTGCTAAAAGCAAAAAAAACACCTATGGCGCAAGCCTGTCTATCTTCCAACCAGATTGGGCTTTGACGTATTCAAACCTGTCATGCAGACGATTTTTGCGCCCCTGCCAAAATTCAAAAGTATTTGGCTTCACCCTGTATCCGCCCCAGAAACTCGGCAACGGCACTTCACCGTTTGCAAATTTACGCTTCATTTCATCAAACTTAATTTCCAACAAAGAACGAGACGTTATGATTTTGCTTTGCTCTGAAACCCAAGCGCCAAGCCGACTCCCAAATGGTCTGGATAAAAAGTACCTTAAAGATTCCGCCGTTGAAACCTTCTCTATTTCTCCACAGATTTTCAACTGGCGCTCCAAATCTGGCCAGAAAAATAGCGCACAAACCTTGGGGTTTTGCGCCAAATCTTGCGCCTTTTTGCTTTCATAATTTGTATAAAAAACAAAGCCCTTTTCATCCCAAGATTTTAGCAAGACAACCCTGCAACTCGGTGCGCCAAAAGCGTCAACCGTAGATATACTCATGGCGTTTGGCTCAATCACCTTTGATTCGCAAGCCTGATTGAACCATTTTTCAAACTGTTTAAAAGGGTTTGAATCCAAATCTTTTAAATCCAAATCTCCCTTTGTAAATTCTTGCCTGATTTCAAAAATGTCCATTACCTGCCTATCAGCTCCCTAATGTTTTTAGACGCCAACTCTGTCTTTGAATATTGCTGAAAAGAAATTATTGCCTGAGCCGCCAACCCGCCCTTTTTAAGCACTTGCCCGGACACAATGTCATCTTCCTCAGTACAACGCAAAGTGCGGAAAAACTGCGCCAATGTAATTGAATCCGGAGAAATTGAAGGCTTGAAAGACGCCTCATCGCCGTCCAAGTTGGGCTCAACTGCGGCAATCAAATTTTTAGATTCCATCTGCAAAAGACACAGCTTTATTATATTCATAGGCAAGCGTATGTCTTTTGTGAGAGACTTAAGCGTGGGCGCTTTTGTGCCGTCGTAAAAGGCTTCCGAGACTTTTGCAAAGATGGTAAGGCTCATCATTTCTCTGGAAAAAAAGCTCATCTTATCCCACACTTGCTTGCGTGAAAGATACTCAATATTCTGTATCGCAAAAGTTATTTGCGACCCCAACAAAATTATCAGCCAGAATACATATAAGCTAAACAGAGCTATTGGAACTATAGCAAAATATCCGTAAAAATTCTGCTGCTTGACAATGTAGCTTATGTAGAAAAACGAAAGCTTGTTGTTGCCTATCAAAAGCAAGGTAATTATCATTGCACCTATTAACGCCGCCTTCCAGCTCACAAAAGTATGCGGCATAAATTTATAGTAGCACGCCAAAACAACGCTCATTGCGCAAAACCCTACAAGATATGTGCTGTAACCCGCATAATCCTTCACGATTGGAATACCCTCAAGCGCACTTGCTATCTGAGAACCCGCCAAAAATGTCATGCCCAAAAGCCCGCCAACAACACCCAATGAAAGCATCGCCCAATAGAAGAATATCCTGTCCCTCCAAGTGCGGCCTTTTTCTACACCCCAGATAGAATTGAATACGTTTTCCATATTAACGCAGAGCAATAGACACGTAATCACCATTGTTATTGTGCCATAAACCCCCAAAGAGCCGCTACCTTTAGTGATATTGTTCACCAAAGCCAAAATTTCAGGATTAACTTCAGGCTTGCTTGCATCCTGATTTAATTGCGAAAGTTCCGTCATGGCGGGCATCACAAAAGAAGCAACTTCCAGAATTTTTTCAGTCAAAAAAGCGTCGCCTTTATTTTTAAAGAATGCGCCCGCAATGAGTATGACCAGAGCAATCATAGGGCCTATTGCAAGCAGCGTCGTATAAGATAAAGACGCCGCCTGAACAGGTATGCGGTTTTTCAATATGCCGCCAAAAGACGTGGTTAACACCCTCGCCAAAGAAATTAACACTTTTTTCTTTCTGGAAACTTCTTCATCAAAATTTTCCCAGATTCCATGGGAGAAAAATTTACCTATCTTTTTAACTGCTGAAGTTTTTTTTACTTCTTTCGACATAATATAAGCTCCTGATTGTTAAATAAAATATTGCGACACAAAAAGCGCCAAAGCGGCAAAAAATAATACCAACACTGTGGAAAGTTTTAGACGCAAAGTCAATAAATACACTATAACCCACGCAAACAAAAATAAAAATGCGGAAAGACTTTGCATTGCCTGATACGCAAAATAAAACGCACCGCCTGCTGAAAAAGCGGCGCAGAATCTGGAAATCCTGAACGCATCTTTTTTAAACAAAAATAGAGCCGCCGCCATAACTGATAACGCCAAAAGAAAATAGAAAAATACGGATTTAAAAAGCAATGCCTGCGTAATAGAACCCAATGGGAGCAGAATTACCAACGCAAGCCTTGCAAACTGAAATGACAAGAGCGTCAAATATGCAATCCTTTCAGCCTTTTTTAGGTCAAGATTTTCAGAGGTATTTTCAGCGCTCATAGCTGGTTAGAGCCTTTAACTTTTCGCGGATTTTCCGCCCAACCGAGTTTGTTACGCAAAAGGCTGAAATGAGAATGCGTTTTAAGCCTCAAAAATTTTAATCTGCTTTTGCTGACAAAAATTTCAAACTCAGAATTTTTTGGCAAATACACATCGTCCATGCCGTCGCATATCAAAACAGATTCATCAGCGCATCTGACAGAAACCTTTGAAGACGAATTTAAAACCACACTCCTATTTGTAAGGGTATGCGGACAAATCGGCGTCATAACAAAGACATTCGCAGAAGGCTGTATAAGAGGGCCGCCCGCAGAAAGGTTATAAGCCGTAGAACCCGTAGGCGTAGAAAATATGAGCCCGTCGGCGGCATAATTTGCAATGGGTTCATTGTCTATATACGTAGAAAATGTGGAAAGTTTAAGCGGATTTTTGCCCCTGATTACAAAATCATTCAACGCAATATCCCACTTTTTCTTGCCATCTGTCAGGCTTACTTCAAGCAAAACTCTCTCGGCAATTCTGTTTTCGCCATTGAGCAAATCTAAAAACAGCTCTTTGGAAATATCTGTGAACTGCGCCAAAAAACCAAGCTTGCCAACATTGATCCCAAAAATAGGGATGTCATATTTAACGGCGGGTTTAAGACACGCAAGTATGGTGCCGTCTCCGCCTATCACGCAGCAGGCGTCTTTATTTTTAAAGCACGCCTCATCTACGGGGAAGGCGCAGCTCACTTCAACATTTACCCCGCTTTTCTTTGCGTAAGAAGACAATTTTTCCACAATCCTTTCAGATTCGGTCTTTTCACTATTGACTATAAAAAGTATGTCTTTGACTTTTTTCACGCTTCAACCTTTGCATTTTGAGGAGATTCGGGCAATTCTTTTTTTTGCCAACGTAAAAATTTTGTTGTATTGAACTTATACAGCCTTTTTAATTACAGGTTAAAAAATTATTGGGATATGGATTCTTCTAATTCGATAAAAATCAACAAAGCGCAAATTCTTGAAATTATGCCCCAACAACCCCCGTTTCTATTTTTGGACGAGGCGGTGCTGACTGACAAATCGGCGACAGGCTCTTACAAAATCACAGGAAAGGAAGATTTCTTGAAAGGCCATTTTAAGGGCAACCCAATTATGCCGGCTTCAATTATGATGGAGGCTTTAGGCCAGCTTGGCGTATTGTTTTTGATAGCGGGCAACGCCGATAATAAGCCAATCAAAAGCAATCCCAACACCATTTTTTTGTCTTCCGCAGACAATGTGCGCTGCGTGCGTTTCTGCCGTCCGGGCGATGTGCTCACTTTTGAAATCAAAAACTTAAAACTGCGCCTTCCAATAGCCTACTTCACCGGGAAGGTAAAAGTTGGCGAAGAAAACGCAGTCTTGGTGGAAAAAATCAACTTAACATTTGACACTCTAAAATAATGAAAAAAAACGTAGTAATAACAGGCTTGGGGTTTGTAACAAGCATAGGCAACGACAAGGCAAGCGTATCTGATAGCCTTAAAAATTTAAAAAGCGGTATTGAGATTTTCCCATCTTTGGCAGAAGACCCTCGTTCGCCAATCAAATGTGCGGGCACCGTTAAAGATTTTGACACCACCAGCGACGACCCTGAAGACTGGAAGTACCCTTCCAAATATTCCGTCAAGCGTGAAGTTTTAAGAGGCTTTGCCCCGCATTGTCTTTACGCATATTGCGCAATGGCGCAGGCTATTGAAGACGCAAATTTGTCTCTTGAAGAAGTGTCAAACAAAAAGACAGGCATATATACCGCCTCGGCAGGTTCTATGACATCTCTTATAAACAACTTTAAGAAGATGGATAAAGTTGGCCCTATGCGTTGTAATCCAATGGCGATAGTTTCCTCAATAGTGGGCACGCTTTCTTATAATCTTGTGTCTGCGTATAAAATCAAAGGCTCTAGTTGCGGCTTTGCGAGTGCTTGTGCAAGCAGCGCACACGCTCTGGGTTATGCTTATGATGAAGTTTCTTCCGGTAAACAAAATAGAATGTTTGTTGTTGGCGGCGAAGACGGCGATAAATTTACGATACTCCCATTTGCAGGCATGAGGGCATTGAGTGTGAATCCTGACCCTTCATGCGCCTCAAGACCTTTCGATAAAAAGCGAGACGGTTTTGTCGGCACAGGCGGCGCAACTGTAATGGTGATTGAAGATGAAGAAACCGCCAAGGCTCGTGGCGCAAAAATCTACGCAAGAATTTTAGGCTGGGGGCAGGCGAGCGACGGATACAGCGTTGCAATACCGCATCCAGACGGCGACGGCTTGGCAACGGCAATAGAAAATTGCCTTGAATACACAAATACAAACGCCGACGATATTGAATACATCAACACCCACGCCACAAGCACCTCTATCGGCGACACTGCCGAGCTCAGGGCCATGGCAAAGGCGTTTGGCGGCATGCCTCCAAAGGCGGCGATAAGTTCAACAAAGGCAATCACCGGACACGGTTTGTCTTTGGCGGGCGTCATGGAAGCGGGTTTTTGCGCACTCATGCTTGACGAAGGTTTTATGACAGGCAGCGCAAATATTACGGAACTTGACGAAGCCGCAGTACCCTTCAACATCATCAGAGAATCAAAATCTGCCCCGCTAAAAAAAGTGATGTCTTTAAATAGCGGCTTTGGCGGCGCAAACACCGCCATACTCTTTGAGAAACCTTAGTATGATTTGGTTTTACAGAATCATTTTTGTACCCGCATTTCTTGCGCTCTTTCCATATTACGCCCTCAGAATGATTAAAAGGGGCGGATATTCCAAAGACTTCTTGCACAGATTGGGTCGCCAAAATGATTTGCCAAAACCCGACGCCAATAAAAAACGCATCTGGATACAGGCTGTAAGTGTAGGTGAAGTTGAAGCCATTGCGCCTCTTTTAAAATCTTTGTTTGAAACAAACAAAGTTGAGCTTGTAGTTACAACAACAACTTCCACCGCATATAAAATCCTGCGTGAAAAGTACTCAAAATACTGCTACTATTGCGCCGTGTTTCCCATGGATTTTGCGCCTTTCAGCAACAGCGCTTGGGATAAGATTAAACCTGATTTGTGCATTCTTATGGAGGGTGAACTTTGGCCAGAGCACATGTATCAGGCTAAAAAACGAGGGGTGAAAATTTTGCTGATAAACGCAAGGCTTTCAGACAAATCTTATTCCAGATATTTAAAAATCAAATTTATCTCAAAGCCTTTGCTTTCTTGGCTGTACAGGGTTTACGCCTCATCTCAAACAGACATGCAACGATTTATAGACATAGGCGTTGCGGAAGATAAAATTTCAAACACAGGCAATATAAAGTTCGACGCAGTTCTTGAAAATCCTCTTTCTGAATTTCAGAAGGAAGAACTTAAAGAAAGCTTTGGTTTTGAAAAAAATTCCTTCGTGCTGCTTGGGTCTTCAACTTGGCAGGGCGAGGAAGAAATGCTGGTTTTGGCAATGCAGAAAATCCGCAGTAAAAATTTGGATTGCAGGCTGCTTATCATCCCCAGACACGCTGAGCGCAGGGCGCAAATTAAAGATGCGCTTTCAAAATTCAAAGAGAATTTTTGGTTTAGGTCTGAATCTAAAACTGCGCTTAAAAACACTCTTATTTATGTTGCCGACACCACTGGCGAAGCGCGTATGCTGACGCAAGTTGCAGACCTTGCATTTATCGGTAAAAGTATGCCCCCGCATGACGGCGGGCAGACACCTCTGGATGCGGCAAGCGCAAGTGTCTGTATAACTTACGGCCCTAAAATGACAAACTTCCGCCTGATGTGCAAAACGTTGGAAACATCAGGTGCGGCTATCAAAACGCAAAATCCTGAAGAAGAAATTGAGCTTTTAATCAAGCTTGCCTTTGACGATACAAGGCGCCGCAGCCTTGCAAATGCAGCAAAAGTATGGCACACATCAAACCTAGGTAGCGTGCAAAAAATCCATACCGCAATTTTTAATGCGTTGTAACATACGCACTATTTGGCGCTGCCTAAATAGGGTCAACATCGAGAATATCCATCACGTCATCGTCGAACGGAAACTCTTTGCGCAAGGGTGAAAGTTTAGAAATTAAATTGCGCACATTTTTGCAAAAGTACCAAATTTCCATGCTGTAAAAATCCTCACTCTTTTCTATGGGTGATGGCGTAGGCCCACGTATTTCAGCCAGACTTGAAAGTTTTTCGTCCGCTAATTTTGCAAAACCTTCCGCATAAAACTCAAGTTTTTCAAGGCTTTGGCTTTTAAAAATCTGCTTAACAATACGCCTTGCGGGCGGATAATTATATTTGCTGCGCATAGACAATTCTTCTTCAAGAAACGCCTCCATATCGCCGCGCTTTGCATATTGAATAGGGGCGGATTCAGGGTTTCTGGTTTGGATTATAACTTCTCCGGAACCATCACCCCTGCCCGCCCTGCCCGCAACTTGCACAATCAACTGGTAAGTATGCTCAGAAGCCCTAAAATCTGGCATATGCAAGCTGATGTCGGCATCTATCAAACCCACAAGGGTAACCCTCGGAAAATCCAGACCTTTTGCAATCATCTGAGTACCTATGAGTATGTCTATTTTACCCATCCTAAAATCTGCCAGAATTTTCCTATAATCATCTCTCCTTCGCATTGCGTCGGCGTCCATTCTGGCGACTTTTGCGGTTGGAAATAGTGTCGATATGTGTTCCTCAATTTTTTGTGTTCCCATGCCCTTCCACTTTGCAGATTCGGAGTTACACTTCTTGCATCTGAAAGGCGCTCTTGCCTCATATCCGCAAATATGGCACTTAATTTTGTCGGTGTTTTTATGCCACGTAAGACTAACCGAACAATGCGGACATTCTTCAACAGTTCCACAATCAGGACACCAAAAAGTTTTGGCGTAGCCCCTTCTGTTAAGAAACAAAATACACTGTTCTTTATTTTCTATGCGTTCCAAAATTTTGCTATGCAATAGTCTGCTGATGTTTGCACCAGCTTTTTCATGCTTCATATCTACAACATAAATTAAGGGCAGCTTTGCATTATCTACACGCTGAGTTATTTTGGAAATACCGTATTTCCCGTTTTTGGAGTTATAGAGAGTTTCTAAAGCAGGAGTCGCCGAACCGAGCAGACAGACGCTTTTTGCAAAGCTTGCCCTAACAACGGCAACATCCCTTGCGTTGTATCTAGGAGTATTATCCTGCTTGTATGCGCCGTCATGTTCTTCATCGACTATTATAAGACGCAAATCTTCTAGCGGGGCAAAGACGCAAGAGCGTGCGCCCACAACAACCTTAGCCTTGCCCGTAGCCAAAGAACGCCACGCATCAAGGCGTTGACCGTCGGAAAGATTGCTGTGCCAAACTACAAGTTCTTCAATGTCCACGCCAAGTTTTGAGCGCAATCTACCCACGGTCTGCGGTGTGAGAGAAATTTCCGGAACTAAAAATATGCAAGAGCCGCCCTCTTTCAAAACTTTCTTCATCGCCCTGATATAAACCTCCGTCTTGCCGGAGCCCGTAACGCCGTAGAGCAAATGCGTTGCGTATTTTTTTTCGTCTAAAAGTTTTGATATATTATCCAAAGCGCATTGCTGTTCGTCGTTCAGAGTGTGGTCAAGTGCGCTTACAAGCTCCGCCGTAGAAAACTCGTCTTCATAGGAAATTCTGTTGAGGGTGCGCTTTGACTCGGCAAGCAAACCTTTTTCCACCAAGGCTTCAAGGGTTGATGCTGCGTATTTTTTAAGCACATCAGCCTTCAAGACAGAAGCGTTAATTTTCATGAGTTTCTCCAAAAGTTCATGCTGTTTTGGAGAACGTTTTTTAAGATTCAAAAACTCCTCGTGAGTCGGAGAGCGCAATATGGTAATTTCTTTTGCGCTTTGCGCACTTTTGCCAAGCCTGACAACTGCGGGTATCATGGCTTCAAATATGCTTTGCAAAGAACAGCCGTAATAATCCCTCATCCAATATGCCAGTAAAATCAAATCTTTTGTCAGCGCTTTTTCCGGTTGAACAAGTTCCGACAAGGGTTTGATTTTAAAATTTGCGGAAAAATTTTCAACATCAATGCCTGTAACAACCGCCTTTGCAAAAGTGTTGCGCAATGGAACTTTTACTATGCTGCCAACTTCAATCTTGCCAATCAGGTGCTCGGGCACGCAATAACTTAGCTCTTTTTCAAAACCGCTAAAGAGCCCCACCTTCACAAGTTTTGGCGGATTTTTTTTCATCCAAAACAATTTGACCTCATGCCGGCTTTGTGTCAACTTCTGAAGCCTTATGAATGTACAAATTTTCTCGCCTTTAAATGACGAGGCCAAAAAGCCCCTTTCTGATGTTCAAAAAGAGATTTTACGCCTAAAGAAAGAAAGAGACGCCGTCATTTTGGCGCACAATTACGTGTGCGAAGAAATACAGGCGGTTGCCGACTATGTTGGAGACTCGCTTGGCTTATCCAGAGAGGCTAAAGGAGCAAAAGAAAAAGTCATAGTTTTTTGCGGTGTGCATTTTATGGCTGAAACCGCAAAGATTTTGAACCCTACTAAGACGGTAATATTGCCCGATATAAATGCCGATTGTTCTTTGGCGCAAGCCTGCAAAGCCAAAGACCTTGCTAACCTTAAAGCGCAACATCCAGACGCCATTGTAATTTCTTACATAAACTGTTCTGCAGAAATCAAAGCCTTGAGCGACATTATCTGCACAAGCGGAAATGCTCTGGAGCTCGTTAAAAAAATACCGGAATCTCAAAAAATCATTTTCTGCCCTGATAAATTTTTGGGCGGCTGGATAAATGAAAAACTCGGCAGAAAGATGATACTTTGGGACGGCTCATGCTATGCGCATGAGGAGTATGACGCCGAAAGCATAATTGCGCTCAAGGCTGAATTTAACGCCCCTGCATTGGGTCATCCTGAATGCCCCAAGCCCGTAAGGGATGTCTGCGACTGCGTGTGCAGTACGGAAAAAATGATTTCATTTTGCAAAGAAAGCCCGCATGATAAATTTATCATCGTAACCATTGCCGAGATGATACACAGGCTGCGCAAAGAAATTCCAAATAAGACATTTATCGCCGCAACCTTAAAAAATAAAGACGCCCAGCATTGCAAATATATGCAGTTAAACACGCCTGAAAAACTTTTGAATTGCCTTAAAACTTTGAGCCCAGAAATAAATCTGGAAGCGGATTTGATAGGCAAGGCAGAACTCTCTATAAACAGAATGCTTGAAATATAATCTAAAAAGGTGTTGACAGAATCAAATAAGAGCTATTTCTTCTTGGTCTTTTCAAATTTACATAAACGGAATTAATCATCATGGAACCTACATTTAAACCTTCAAGACTCAAACGCGCCCGCAAATGCGGTTTTCGTGCACGCATGGCAACTCGCGGCGGCAGAGATGTTATCAAAGCTCGCAGGGCAAAAGGCCGCAAGCGTTTGGTAACCAAGTAAGCCGATTTATGCGCCTTCGCAGCCAGAATCGCTTGCGTCGGACAAAAGATTTCGACTTTATTCGTAAAAACGCAAGCAGGAGTGATTGTTCTGCTTTTGTGCTTTACATAACGCACACCGCAACTATCGGTAGTGCGTTTTCTCGTTTTGGAATTGTGGTTTCAAAATATACCGCCCCTGCTGTCGGCCGCAACAGGCTTAAGCGTATTTTTAGGGAAATTTTCAGAACAACTAAGATACCGCTTGCTTGCGATATTTTAGCCTACCCACGCAAGACGGCTTTAAATAGAGATTTTTCAAAACTCAAGGCGGATTTTGAAAAGGCTGTGGAAAATTTCTGCAAAAATTTTCAAGAGTGAATTTAATGTTTTTTGACGTGGAAAATTCTTCGGAAAGTTGCCCCAAAAAAAAACGGATGTCCATATTGGCGACTCTCGTAATATTGTTCATCAAATTTTACAAAGTTATAATCTCTCCGCTTATACATTTGATACCGGGTGCCGGTTGCAGATTTCATCCAAGCTGCTCTCAATATGCAACTCTTGCAGTACAAAGATTCGGCGCAATAAAGGGTTTTGTCATGGGTGTATGCAGGATATTGCGCTGTAACCCATTTTGCAAGGGCGGTTTTGATTATGTGCCAAAAAAATTTTCTTGGCGTAAAATCTTTTCGCAAAACTGCATTGACGAATGAGCTTAATTTCTGCTTAAATGGGTGGTTTATAATTAAAGGGCTTTGAGTAAAGTCCAAACATATTTAGCATTTATATAATGGATAAGAAAAATACATTTTTAGGAATATTATTCATAGGCGTTGCAATCTGGATGTTTCATAGCACATCCAAGCAGCAAAGGCAGCTTGCGGATGCGGCAAACACCTCTGCAATGGCACAAGTTCAGAATCTTGACGCCGCCCTGCACCCCGCAAAACCTGTCGTCAGGGCAGATTTGCTTTCGGCGTATGCGCCTGAAGAAAACATCAAACCGCAAAGCCTCTATCTTGAAAATGATTTTTTCAAAGTAACACTCACAAGCAAAGGTGCGGCAATAAGCTCCGTAGAGCTTCTCAAATACCAGAAAAATCAAAATTCCGAACAACCATACGTATTTAATGAAACGGTTAAGGTAAATTCTTTAAACTTTGCATTTCCGTCTCAGGGCTTGGGGTTTCCGATAGATTTTACAAACAATTTTTCAGTTGTTAAAAAGAGCGCAGACAGCGTAACTTTTGAATATATTGTATCTGGTAAATTTAAAATTATCCGCACTTATTCCATAATTAAAGATTCCAAAGAGGGTATTGCAAACCACTACTATACGATAAACTGCCAAAACAGCATTGAAAATATTTCTGCGGAAAACCTGAATTTGGAAAGAATTTTTCTTTGTCTTGGCATGGCGTCTCCGACTGCCGGAGACTTATACGGCGGCAATCTTGCGCTCACTCTTTTTGACGGTTCAAAGGCGCATTTTGCAAAATCTTCAAGCTTTATAGACAGTTCCGGATTCCTTGGCATAGGCGCTTCCAAAGCCAAACCATATCTATTTTTAGAAACTCAACCCGTTGTGTGGGGTTCGGTAAAAAATCAATTTTTCGCAGCCATATTCACGCCAAAAAATGCGATAGGTTTAGGCGGTTACTCTTACCCCATAGTTATCAACCCTGACGCCGCAGATAAATACATGAAAAACGGTTTTGTCGGTTACATGGGCTTTAATGTGGACCCAATATTGCCGCAAAGATCGTGGAATTTAGACGGCACGTTTTATGTGGGTCCTAAAGAAATTGGGATTTTGCAAGAACTTGGCAAAGGTCAGGAAGCCATCATGGATTTTGGTTGGTTAAGTTTTATCAGCAAGCCTCTGCTCTCCATGCTGAATTTGATACATCATTTTACAGCTTCAATTTCTCCCGAATGGGCGTGGGGTTGGTCTATTGTCATACTTACAATATTTGTCAGGATTGTGATTTTGCCGCTTACGGCAATGCAGATACGCTCGTCAAGACGCATGCAAGCGCTTCAAAAGCCCATCAGCGAAATTAAAGAGAAATTTAAGGACGACAAGCAGCGCATAGGTCAAGAAACTATGAAGCTGTATGGTGAATATGGTATAAATCCTTTTGCAGGGTGCTTTCCTGTTTTAATTCAACTTCCGATATTCATAGGCCTTTATTTCATGCTGCAATCCGCCAGTGAAATACGCTTTGCACACTTTTTGTGGATTAATGACTTGTCTTTGCCGGACACCATAGACGGCCTGTCCATCTTTGGTTTCCCAATACACATCTTACCGCTTCTGAACGCCGTATTTTCATTTTATCAGATGCATCTTACGCCCATGCCCTCAACCGACAAGGCGCAAAAGTTCATGTTTAAGATGATGCCCTTTATCATGCTTTTTATATTTTACTCATTCCCTTCGGGTCTGATTTTGTATTGGACGGTACAGAGCATTGTGGGTATAGCGCAAACTTATTATATCTTGAAAACCAAAGACAATGTAATACTTCAGAAAAAATCTCCAAAAAAAGGCGGCTTTATGCAAAGAATCCAAGCCACTATTGAGGAAACAAAAAAGCTCGAAGAACAAGGCTACTCTAAAGAGCAAATCAAAGAAGTCTTATCAAAAAGGGCAAGACAACAGCGTGAGCAAAAGCTCGCAGAAAGACAAGGCTTGGAAAAACCCAGAAAGAAAAACCCTGGCGGGCGCTCCACAAAACCCAAGCGCTAATTTCCAAAAAATTTCTTGAATTTTCCAGACCGCATTTTACGCTTTTGATGTGTAAAAATAAATTTAGATTTAACAATCACAAAAAAAACAGAAAGATATCACGATGTCAGGACATAGCAAATGGGCTACAACTAAACGCCATAAGGCTGCAATAGACGCCAAACGTGGAAAGGCTTTCAGCGCAGTCAGCAAAGATTTGACAATGGCTGCAAAGGCCGCCGGCGGAGATCCAAACTTCAATCCTCGTTTGCGTTCTCTCATTGCAAAAGCAAAAGCAATTAATATGCCTTCTGATAATATTGATAAAGCAATCAAAAAAGGTACTGGCGAACTTCCCGGCGTTGTATATGAAGAATTGCTCTACGAAGCTTACGGCCCTGGCGGTGTGGGTATAATTGTTGAAGTTACTACAGACAACAAAAATCGTTCAGCATCTGAAGTGCGCTCTACCCTCACAAAGCATGGCGGCAATCTGGCGACTCCGGGCGCTTTGCAGTTTGCATTTACGAGGAAGGGGCAATTTATAATTTCTTCTGAAAAAACCTCTGAGGACGCCCTCTTTGAAATGCTCATGGATGCCGAAGTTGAAGACATAGCAAATCATGGCGACCACTTTGAAGTGCTCTGCCCCATAGGTTCTTTTGACAAAATTTCGGAAATATTTGAAAAGGCAAAATTGCAGCCCGATGATTCAAATTTGGCTTGGATTCCAAGCAGTCTTACGCCTGTTACAGATTCTGAAACCGCAAAAAAAATCATCAAGTTGGAAGAACTTTTGGACTCTCTTGAAGACGTCCAGAACGTATTTTGCAACTACGATATTGATGACGCTTTGTTGGCGTAATTATTTTACGATAATAAACAAGTCTCGCCTCTGCAACGGCGGCGGGGCTTTGTAATTTAAAATCTAGAAAGCTAATTTTATGGGAAAAACCCTCTTTGAAAAAGTATGGCAAAAACACAGCGTTAGTGAACTTTCAGACGGTTCAACGCAATTATTTATAGCCGCACACTTACTGCATGAAGTAACGAGCCCGCAGGCATTTGGCATGCTGCGCACACTGGGTCTTAAAGTTAAATATCCCAATCGCACATTTGCGACTGTAGATCATATCATCCCAACTCTGGACAGGTCTGAACCTTATGCGGATGCTACGGCTTATGAAATGCTCCAACACCTCCGCAAAAATTGTCAGGATAACGGCATAACTTTCTTTGATGTATCAACAGGCAAACAGGGCGTCATACACATTGTCATTCCCGAACAGGGTATCATACACCCCGGTATGACTGTCGCCTGCGGAGACTCTCACACGGCAACGCACGGTGCGTTTGGCGCAATAGCTTTTGGCATAGGCACAAGTCAGGTCAGGAACGTTTTGGCTACGCAAACTTTGGCCTTCAAAAAGCTAAAAGTCCGCAGGATTAACGTCAATGGCAAGCTTTCAAAAGGCGTCTATTCTAAGGATGTTGCAATACATATCATACGCAAGTTGGGCGTCAACGGCGGCATAGGTTTTGCCTATGAATTCGGCGGTAAAGTTTTTGACGATATGTCTATGGAAGGCAGAATGACTGTCTGCAATATGGCCATAGAAGGCGGCGCAAGAATAGGCTATATCAATCCTGACGAAAAAACTTTTGAATACCTTAAAGACAGGCCATACGCCCCAAAAGGCGCCGATTGGGATAAGGCGCTTGCCGAGTGGAAATCAATGGCCTCAGACGCAGACGCAAATTATGACGACGTTGTAAATTTTGACGCTTCTGAAATTGCGCCAACGGTAACTTGGGGCGTTAACCCCGCACAGGCAATTTCTATAGAGGAAAATATCCCAGACCCTGAAAAAATTGCAGACGAAGTCCAGCGTAAAGACGCCTATGACGCCCTTGCATACATGAAGCTTAAAACTGGAGACAAGATTGATGGAACACCAATCAATGTTGCCTTCATAGGCTCTTGCACAAACGGCAGGCTTTCAGACTTTGAAGAAGCGGCAGCCTTCATCAAGGGCAAAAAAGTTGCCAAAGGCGTGAGGGCTCTGGCTGTCCCTGGTTCTCAGGTTGTGGACGTTTTGGCTCGGGAAAAAGGCTTGGATAAAATTTTTGTCGAAGCTGGTTTTGAATGGCGTCAGGCGGGTTGTTCAATGTGCCTTGCCATGAATGACGATAAATTGATTGGCGACGAAATTTGCGCCTCAAGCTCGAACAGAAATTTTAAAGGCAGACAAGGCAGCCCGACTGGCAGAACAATGCTCATGAGCCCTGTCATGGTGGCTGCGGCGGCGGTATCTGGCAAAGTTGCAGACTCTCGCAAAATGTAGTAATTTAAAATGTGAAAGCTTTTCAAAAATCGGATAATTCTATCCGATTTTTTTTGCGCCTTTTGCAATATGCTTGATTTCATTTTTAACTTTATTAATATCAATCGTATGAAAAAACTGTTGATATTTGTAATCGCATCCACATCTGCGCTGTCTTTGCTTCAGGCAAGAATTGGTGAATCTAAAAACACGATGGAGGGCCGAATGCTCTCAAAAGGCGCAGGCGCAATAGAATATGCGCAAAAAGAGCTTAAAGAAAGGGAAATGCTAGAGCTGCCCTACAAAAATCTCTTTTTGCTTATGCCCAAGAACGCACAACACGGCTTCTATTACAAGCGTCCCGACGGCAGGCCCACCACACCTCAAGACATAGCAAAGCAAGATGACATGCATGTTTGGGAAACACACGCCTGTTACAACAACGGCAGTTCCGTTATGGAATTTTATAGAAGACGTGGCGAACATATAACTTTGGAAGAAGTTGCCGCCCTCTTAAAATTGATGGATCCTGAAAATAAAAAATGGGAAAAACATTACGATATTGATTCAATCCCAATTTTCTCCACGGCAGGCAATGACATTTATTTTTCAGAATATTTTAGGGAGCAATTCGCTGAAAAGCCTCTGTTGGCTTCTGAAAAACCAAAAAATGATGAGCCCGAAATTTGGAAGACTTCAAAATATGCCGACATCTATAAACTCATACCCAAAACCCGCACAAGGTATATTTTAATGAATGACCCCTCCACACAGTCATACGCAACGCAAACCTTGCAAGACAAAATCTTGTATGAAGAAAGTAAAAAAGCCTTCGACGCTTATATGGTAAAATATCCCGCAGACAAAACCGCCGTTAAGAAAAAAGAAGATGCTGAAAAAAAGAAAAGGGAAGAAGACAACAAAAAAGAAAGAGGTAGCGGCACATATATAAATACTTCATCGTCCTCAAAACAATCGCTACCATATGGCAATATTCCAAGGCCAATCATTGATAAAGTTGCCAGATTATACATGCACATCCCTACAGAGCCTGATACGGCACTAGGCTATCATCTTAAACTTTCCGATGACTCCATAAGGGTGAAATTTTATAGCGATGCAATACTTTTCATAGATTCAAAATTTGACAAAGAAATACGTGCAAAAATGGAGGAAATGTTCACAGAACAAGCCAAGACAAGAGAAGATGAGGCGCAAAAAAGCATAAGCTATTTTTAATCCAAATTTAGAAAAACATAAAAGATTAACGAAAAGATTTTAATGAAAATTGTAAAAAAAATATTCCCCTTTGGGGCGGCGTTGCTAATGACCATCAACTTTGCCGACGCACGAATTGGCGAATCTAAATCTCAGTTGGAATCAAGATTACTGACGAAACTTGCAGGAGGAGCATTGGAATACGAGACCAAAGAATTTAGAGAGCGTGAGGCGCTGGAACTTCCTTACAGAGATATGCTTCTTGTCATGCCAAGAGACATCTCTCACAATTTCTACTTCAAGCGCGCCAATGACACCAGAACTGTCGCCGGAGACGTTATGAACCAAAGCACCTTTGACGGCTGGGAAATTCACATCTGCTACTATAAAGATACATCTGTGATGGAGTTTTATAGACGCCGAGGAACCTCTTTAATCCCTGAAGAAGTTGCAAGACTGATGGAGCTTGCCCTCAAAGAAAATGTGCAATGGCAAAATTTTAAAGCCGTACCTCCCCCTCCTGATGCCCCAAAAACTGAGGAGCTTGACAGCTATCAAAAAATATTCTCCCTTCTGCCAAAAACAAAAAACAGAATAGTATATTTGGATGTTCCTGAAAATGTGGCAAGCCTGCCTGAGTATAAACAGAGCATACCCTATAAAATTATATCCGAAGAACAACGCAAAGCCTATGAAACATACAGGCTTAAAAACCCATTGAGCCCCGTCGATAGGAAGAAACAAGCCGCAGAGCAAGAAAAGAAAAAAGCCGACGAACAAAAGAAATCCGGTGTTGCAGCGTCAAAATTTAAGAACACCTCAAATGCCGACGAAGCGGCAATTTCTTACGGAGAGGCAACTAGTGAAATGATTGGGAAATCAATAAAATTCCCCTACACAATCCCCACTGAGCTTGACTCTGCATTCGGATACAATTTCAAACTTTCTGATGAATCTGTACACCTTAAAATGTATTCAGACGCCCTTCTGTTTATAGACAGCAGGTTTGATAAAATCCTAAGAGACTATCTTGAAAAGCTCTATCAAGACCAAATTAAAGAAAAGGATGACTTTTCAATAAAAAGTGTCTCAAAGTTTTAGAACATAAACCTTTCACTAAGCCCGAAAATTTCGGGCTTTTTTTTGCGCTAAAATACTTGATTTCAAAACTTATATAGTATATACCCCTATATACTATATTTAATACTATGAAACATTGTAAATGTAAAAAGACAAAAGCCGCAATATTGGCGAGGCTGAAACGCATAGAGGGTCAGGTACGAGGGCTGCAAAATATGCTGGAAACCGAAAGAGAATGTATTGATATCATCAGACAAATTTCGTCTGTTTCAGGCGCACTCAGGGGGGTATGGACATTGATTGTATCAGAACACTTAAAAGGCTGCGTAGGTGAAGCCTTGCGCAATAAGGACGACGGTCTTGTTGACGAACTCATTGAACATTTAAAAAAGATGAAGTGATATGGAATCAGATAACCATACGCACAACCACAGTCAAAATAGCGACTGTAAATGCAACATAAGCGCCCACCAAAAAGCGGGTCAACACGCCTCATGCTGTTCAAACAAAGATGGCAATATTTTTAGTTTGACTGAAAAATCAAAGCTCTGGCTTGGTTTTGCATCCTTATTGGCAAGCTTTCTTATTTCATATTTTGAAATCAGCTTTCCGCTTTTCCCATTTAGCGATCCCGCATGGATTGCAATAGTTTTATGCGCAACGCCCATCTTCAAATCGGCATTTGCGGCGCTAAAAAATGAAGGTAAAATAACCTCCGCCTTACTCATAACTCTTGCAATAATTTCTTCCATAACCCTGCAATTTGTAACTCTGTTTGCGACAGATTATCACTCGGACCATTTTGAAAGCTACATATTTGCCGCAGCAGAAATTGCTTGGCTCATGGCGCTTGGCGAAATGATTGAGGAACTGACCGTAAAAAAATCCAGAGCAGGCATAACATCAATGTTGAACTTGGCGCCCCGCAAAGCAAGACGCATAACTAATGAAGGCGTTGAAGAAATTTCCGCAGAAGATATTAACGTTTCAGACACCCTGCTTGTACGCCCGAACGATATGATACCCACAGATGGCATTATCATCGAGGGCTATACCAGCATAGACCAATCCGCATTAACGGGGGAATCTTTGCCCGTAGATAAAACCATAGGTGATGAAGTATTGGCGGGAACATATAACAAGTCTGGCGCAATAAAAATTTCCGCCTCTAAACTTTCTAAAGACACCACAATAGCAAAATTGGTTCATCTAGTTGAAGAAGCCGAAGGTAAAAAAGCGCCTATTTCTCGGGTTGCAAACAGATGGGCGTCTTACATTGTACCCTCTGCTGTTTTTCTTTCCGTATTGGTGTTTTTTATAGCTTATTTTCTGCTACAAATAGACATGCTCGGTTCTTTTATAAGGGCGGTAACAATACTTGTGGTTTTTTGCCCTTGCGCATTTACGCTTGCCACACCAACCGCCATAGCGGCGGCATTCGGCAATATGGCAAAATGTGGCGTGCTTATAAAAAGCGGCGGGGCGATAGAAGAATTGTCCAAGACAACTTTGATTGTCTTTGATAAAACAGGAACGCTTACTGAGGGCAAAATTTCCGTAGCAAAAACCTATCCTATAGATATTGACGAAAAATATCTCGTCTTGATTGCGGCTAGTGCGGAAAAATATTCAGAACACCCTATTGCAAAATCAATTTTAGATTATGCTAAAGGATTCAATTTACAGCTAAAAGATTCACAAAACACAAAATCTCAGATAGGCGTGGGTGTGGAGGCGCTTATTGACGGCAAATTGATACGTGTTGCAAAATTTGTTAAGGAGAAATTTCCTTTATCTAAAGCCTCGCAAGAATTTGCGGATGATGCGGAAAATTTCGGAAACAGCATAATAAGCGTAGAGCAAGACGGCAAACTCTTGGGTCTGATTACGCTTGCAGACACGCCGCGCCAATCGAGCAAAGCCCTTATAGATGCAATAAAGAAAATGGGATTGGATACCGCAATTTTAAGCGGAGACTCAAAAAAAAGCGTGGAAAGTATCGCAAATAAATTGGGTATAAAAAACGCATATTCAGATTTAAGCCCGATAGACAAAAAGAGAATTGTTGATGAACTAAAACTTTCACACAATGTATCTATGATTGGCGACGGCGTCAACGATGCCCCAGCCCTATCCAGCGCAAATTCCAGTATTGCAATGGCAGCCTTGGGCAGCGACTTGGCGATAGAATCATCAGACGTTGCCTTACTGAATGACGATATCTCAAAACTGATCGCCCTTTACAAAATTTCAAAAAGCACTTTAAAGACCATAAAATTCAACATAATTTTATCTTTGCTCATAAGCTTTCTGGCAATAATTTTAAGCACTTTGGGTTATCTGACGCCTGTAACCGGTGCAATTTGGCATAACGTTGCAAGCGTATTGGTTGTTTTAAATTCATCAAAACTCTTGACTAAAAAATTTGAATTAGCAGAATGACACAATCATCTCAATTAGAATATTATGCGTAGAAAAGATAGAGAAATTAAAGGAGACAGAAACTTAGAAATTCTGGAAACTGGTGTTTGGGGAACCTTGAGCCTCAACAACCCTGGGAAAGCGCCCTACGCCGTACCAATGCATTTTCTTCTTTCTGAAGACAAAACCTTTCTATACATTCATGGGGCTGCGGATGGCCACAAAAACACCTTGATAAGGCATGACGGCAAAGCAACTTTGACAATAGTTGAAAATGTGCTGGTAAGTATGGATAAGTTCAATACGGCGTATGACAGTGTTATTCTAACCGGCGATATTGAACCTATTGTTTTGAAAGATGAAAAAATTCAAGCGCTTACAGGTTTTGCAAAAAAATATACGGAAGTTTCAAACACAGATACATTAAACTTCATAAATTCATTCTTGCCAAGAGTTGCTGTTTTTAAGTTTAAAATAAATTCACTTTCCGGCAAATCGCACAGATAAATTTTTGCGAGTTAAAAAAAAGCATTTTCCATAACAGAAAATGCTTTTTTTTGTATTCTCAAAAACCCTACTCTCTCACCAGAAATGAGCTTTCAGATTCTTTTGTGCCGTCCAACTTTTCAACTTCAATAGTAAAGCGCAAAACCTGTTCTTTTGGGGAAACTTTTGCGGTAAATTCATAGGGATATGTAGAGTCTTTGAGAGTCTTGGTTACGCCCATATCGGTATATGTGAATGTTGCGCTCTTTACCACATCTTCCTTATCTTTAAGATACGCATAAACCGTCAGGTGAGATTTTCCAAAATTGATAAGCATAACCCTTGAATTGCCAACCTTAAGCTCCGCATAATCTCTCTTCCAAGCGCTGTCTTTAGAGATATTTTGCAAAGTCTGCTGGAATTTTGGCTCAATTTTAATTTCATCCATTGCAACACTGACCAAGCCCATTGCGGGCACATCAATTTCAAACTCGCCATCTTTCAAGGAAGCTGTTTTGGCGACAGATTTATCTGAAGAATTGTAATATTTAATTTCATACTCTTTGCCTGCATCCAACTTTACCAAATCTTTATTAATTTTTACTTTTGCGCCTACCGTACGCCTAGACTGATTTGCAAAAGACAAGTAAAAGCCGCCGTCCTGCCCTCTTGCGGCGATATAGTTGAGCTCAACAGAACTTATATCCAAAAGTTTTGAAGGCATCCAAAGATATGCATTTTTACGTCCAAAAAACTCTCCGGCTCTGTCGCCATAAAAATTGCTCTGCAAATATGCATAGCCTTCAATATAGCGTGTCGGGAAATTTATCGCCGACTTTGAGCGCACGCAAATATCGGTAATCAGATAGTCATAAAGCAAGGTAATCATGGGCATTATATGATTGTAATGGAAAGAATTTACGCTCATTTGCTTGTATTCTTTGCAAGGATAATCGGGCTTTTCATACACGGTTGTTCTATCCGTATTTATATGGTAACCCGGAAAGTTTAGATACCTGCCAACCATTGCATTGCGTGCTATATCGCATAAAAATTTGTCGTCCGTTTCAGAACCTATGAGCAAAAACCAAGGCGCAAAGTTGGTCATAAATATGCCCCTGTGGCTGCGCATTGTACCCGAAGATTCTGGCGTTAAGCCTATTTCTGAAAGTCTCCAAGCTTCAACTTCCTCACGAGGAGCGTCCATTTGCGGATAACCCTTGCCTTTCACATAGCCGTACCAAGGCGCTTTACCGTCAGGGTTCACCACCAATTTTGCGTCCGGAATTTGCGGGCACATCCAAATATACATAGAATAAAGCCTCGCCGAATGATGGGCGGCTTCTAGATATTTTTTATCGTTAGTTGCCTTGTAAAGCCTGTAAAAATCTGTGAATGGCGGCGCAAAGCGTGTCCAGAAAAAGCTCTGGTCAACAAATTCTTTAAGCGGAGAATCTATATTTTTTGCAATATATTCATCCGCACCTTTCTTTGCCAAAGACAAATATTTTTCATCATTTGTGTTCAGATAAATATCCAAAGCATCCATCCAAGTTTTACCGCCGGAAACTTCTTGCAAATTGAGTATTCTATATTTTGGAAAAAGCTCTTTGGCGTACTTCATAAATACGGTACTTGCCGAATTTGAGAGCCCGTAAAAAGTCGCCATCTCGCTGACCGGCGTTGCGGGGCCATTCATGTTGCTTGAGGGGCTTTGCGCTTTCTGATTCCTGTCCATTGCAAACAAAAACTTTTCTCTGGAAAGCAGAAACTCTAAAATCAGATACGCCCTTTTGTCGTACATTTCTTTGTTGTCGTTGAGAATTGCAATCTCATACGGATTCAAAGCCGAAACGTTTTTTACCGTACCCACAGCGTCGGTTATATAAGAACAGCCTTTATTTTCTTCGTCGAAATATGCGAACTGGCTCATAGAATAATCAATCATGTTTGCGATTGTGTCATTCATAGAGCCTATGGCGTTGCTGCGGTAATCTCTGACTTTATATATGCGGCGTGCGGCAGCCTCAAAAGCATCGGTAATACCGCCCTTTTGCGCAAAAAGACGCATTTTGAACGTGAAGCTGCCGCCCGCTTTCATTTTGGAATTCATGCCGCCAAGATACGGTGCAAAAATCATGCTCTTGAATTTATTGTCGTCTGTGCGCAATGCCACGCCAAAGCGGCTATTTTTGTCGGTCGGCAGAGGGTTGAACGGGATTTCAGAAGCGTCGGCAACCAAGCCCATTGTCTGAGCTGCCTTGCAAACAAAAGTTGAAGGCACGGAACAATGATACGCTAAAGTCATAATGGGAGACTTTGGCGCACGTTTTTCCTGCCAAATAAAAGGCTGCCAGATGGCGTCTAAATCATCCAAGGCAAATGCCGGTGCGCCGATATAACCAATGGAATAATAAGAATCTGCTTTGGGAGAAAACGTATATTCAAAAACAGGCTCAGCATCTCCTGAAGGCATTGTGATTTTTGCAGACAAAGAGAAATCTTTGTTGTCTTTAAATTTTAAGACAATGCAATCACCCTCAAAAGATATGGCATCAGCAGATACGTAGGTTGCGGGTGCGGAATAGAAAATATTTGTGGTGCGCCCATCGGTTGCGGCTTTTAAAGAGGCTTGGTCGAAACCGTCGCCCACATAGTCATCATTGTCTTCAATCTTTTTTAAGAGCGCCTTTTGCGGAATGTTTTTAGCCTCCCAAGAAACAAGATTGTAAAGTATGCCACTGCCGACATTGCCTGGCATCAGTACAGGCTTAGGGTCTTGAGGGCTTGCAAGAACTACAAAATCCGGCTTTAAAACCCATGTGCCGCCGCCTTGCTTAGAGGTAAATATGAGGCTCTTTGAATCCTCTGCAATTTTCACTGAATACCTAGTGTTTTCAAGAGAGAGCGCCTTGACATCAGTTACGGGTGAATTCCCAGAACTGTTTGAAAACCCTTTAAAGCATAAAGCAAAAAAAAGTGTCAAAGTTAAAGATATTATTTTAGCGTGTTTTTTCATGATTTTTTCAATAAAAATTTGTGTGAGTTTTTTAGATCCAATACACCAAGATTTGTCTGCCAAGTTTGGGGTATTTTAGACTGCTTTTCAACTGCATTTTTCAAGCAATCAAACATAAAAAAACCTCATCAAAAATAAAATACTTTGAGGAGGTTTTAAATAATAGTGCAAAAGTAAGATTCAAATTTGCGTATCAAATATGGCAAAATTTAGAAACCAAAATCAACCCTTACGCCGTACCAGAAGTGCTGGTCTGCGCCGCCAACGTTCAAAGACCTGAAGTTAGCCAATGCTTTGTCGGAAGTGTAATATGAGTAGCGTATACCCGCACTTATAGTGCAATATTCCCTGAGCATATAGGCTATGTCCAAAGAACCTGTAACGTAGAAATAAGTTTCACTCCAAGTTTGATTGGAATATTTTCCGGCAAGTCTATCCCCAGATGTGAGCCAACCGCCAAACACACGTACGGGCATTGTAAGAGCTTCCGAACCGTACATGTAAAGACCAAGAGGAATGTCGTAACGTGTGGACAGCTCTACAACATGTTGAGACATGTCAACATTGTAATAGTAGTAAAGAGATGGGTTGATATTGTATTTGATGTAGGAAGACGTGTCTATTGTAACCCCAGCATACACCTCTACATTGCTTGCAGCGCCGTAACCGCCGTCTGTGTACCAGCAATATGTTGCGCCGAAATCAAAGACATAAAAGCCGTAGGTGTAATTTGCGCCCAAATAAAAATCTACCTCAGAAAGTTCGGTATTTGCGTTTGAACCAGATGTTGCCACAGGGAAATTCATCCATGCGCCGCCATAAACGTCAAACCCCATCATGGGGTAGATAATTTCAACCTTTGGCTGCACGCTGTGCCCTGCCCGCCTTTCAGCCCTAAAGACATACTCAGACTCATAAGATACCGTTGCCGCAACTCTGAAATAATCCATAGATGGGTAAATAAGCGTATTCTGCGGAAATGCGCCATCCTGAGAAAATGCGCCAGAGGTAGCAAGTAATGCAAGAGATAATAATGAAATAATCTTTTTCATAAATCGAAAATTTAGTTCTGTTGATAATCTGGGTTTGTGCGGCAAAATGCAAGACATAAATAGCAAAATATCCCAAAAAAAACGCCCCTTTGTAAGGAGCGTTTTAGATAAAAAAATTTACCTCTTTTTGCGTTTATAGGCTATGATAAGCAAAGAGGCTAAGCCAAGTATCAGCGCATAAGTGCTGGGTTCTGGAATTGCCGTGAAGCTGACCCAAAGATTGCCATTTGTGTGGTCAAAGGTGAATGTTGCGTCGTAACCCGTAAGATAACCTTCCAAATCTGTCTCGGAAAAATCTGTGCCCCCAAAAGAAATGATGTTATAGTCATATCCCTCTTGAACTGCGCCGGAAAATAAAAATTCAAGCTTGCCCATAGCCCCTGCGCCCTTGGAAAAAACGCCCTCAATGATAAATTTGTCTGCATTTTCGCCGTCCAAATCAAACAAGAACTGCCCCTGAGACCATTCCAAACTCTTCATCTTAACTTCACCAACTGCGACAGTTTCATTTGCGCCGCAAGCGCCAAACTTGCCGCCGTTTACTATCACTTTGCTAAAGCCCAAACCCGCAGCCTGAGTGTTGTTTTTTGTAGTGGCAATAAGAGTGCCGCTTATTATTTCAGTATCGCCCCTGATTGAATTTCTGCCAACCAAGTACTGAACCAAAGTACCGTCCGCACTGTCTATGATTAGCCTGACCTGACGTGTTGTACCGTAGCCGTCTATGATTGTCTGAGAGTCATTGTCTTCAACGTCATAAATTGCGCCTTTGTAAACCGCACTTGAATTTAGGTCGCTCGTACCGTTAAATGTAAGATTAAATGCGCCGTTTGAATATACGGGGGAAGTGCCAATCCTGCCGCCGCTTGAACCTTTAAGAGCGCCTATGCTGTAATCAAAAGTTTTAAATTCCCCGCTTGTTGAAACACCCGCAACAAAGTTTGCCGAACCGTTATTTTCTAGCACACCCACAACTTCCAGACCACCAGCAAATAAAAATCCGCATTGCGAGGTGGTATTATTGTTCACAAAATTATTATTTACCTTGAGCCTGGCATTTTCATTGAAGCTAAGGTATGTATTATCTGCGATATAATCGCCAACGGCTTTATTTATGGTTACGGAATCAACCGTTACATTTTTGACACTTCCAGAAGATCCTGAAAAATAAAGCCATGAAGAGTATCCCACAGTTATAGTGTTACCCGTATAACTTGAATTGCCATCTAAAATTACATTGGCCCTCATAGCCTGACTAACTTTTATATGGTTCAAGGTTAAGGCTGAGTCATAAAGGTTTAGATGATTATACTTTCCATTTTCAACATTGAAGTTTGTTATGGCAACGGTTTTATAAGAATTTATGTCAACGCCTTTGTTTGTAGCGCTTTCAGACTTAATTGTTATAGTGCCAACAGTCGAACCTTGATTGGCGTTGAGATTCACAAGCTGCACCTTGTCTATTCCCAAGTTTTGCAGCGTAATACTATCTACATCCAACTTATTGAATATGGTAGCAGAATTTGGGATTTCAGTTGTATTTTGATTGTTATTGCTAAAAAGAAATGTTGAAGCGTTGGTAGAATCCACAATCAAATCCTTTGCGGTAAAGTTTGTTAAACTTGGGCTATCCACAAGCAAATGCGCACCGTCTTTAACCGTCAGAGAACCGTTCACCGTGATTGAGTTTGAACGCATGGTAAGCTTTGTTGCGGCATTCATGCCGTCCATGATTGAAGTGCTAAGGGCGTCTTGACCTATCACAACTGTATTTGCCGCAGAGGCATTGTTGCCGAAAACCGTATTCAAAGCCGCACCCGCAGAAGCCTTTAAATCAAATTTTCCAATATTGATTGTGTTTGCCCACAAGAACACTTCCTCACCGTGAGACTGCAAATCGGCTATATCAATACTGTCATATTTATTGTTAAAATACCAGGCAGTACCCTGATATAAGCTGCCAACCCTGAGCCTTGATCTTTCATTGCCCACATACTTGCCAACTTTAAATTGAGAACCCGTAATAGTGGCGGAAGTCCGTAAAAAGTGAACAATATCCATTTCCGTAGAAGCATCATCTTTACTGAGATTAAAATTGTCTATATCAACTTTGTCGGCAAATATATAAGCACGATAGTTGTAATGGTTGGAATTATAATTGAAAGTGCCCGTTGCGCCGGTAAACTCAGAAGCTTTCACCTTAAACTCTTTCAAGTTCCAAAAGATTGCCGCATCAACGGCTACGGTGTTTTCATAATTAAAATCTCCAAGAATGAGGCTATCTACAATTTCCGTAGGGCTATATACGCCAAGCGTGATAGACCCTGCGCCTATCATAACATTATGTGTGGTTAGCGTACCTGAAAAATCCAGCTTTTTGATTTTATAATCAGAAGTCTGAGCTGTGTCTCTGCCTACACCCATGTAGATTTTTGTATTCGTGGCGCTTATCAAATCTGTAGTAACTTTATTTGCGTTGAAGCCAAGTTCACCGTCAGATATCGTCAAAGCTTTGCTAAGAGTTAGCTTGTTAAGATAGTCTAAGACTACGGGTGAAGTTCCCCTTTTCTGACCGAAGTAAATTTTAGGGCCGTTGCCTGTGGCGCTTTTTGTTGCGGTGATTGTATCATTAAAAGTAATATCGCCCTCCGTACCGCCATAGTTACTGTAATTGCCTATACCCACTATCATATTGGAACTTTCAATAAGAACAGGGGCGGCAATGGTTCCTTTTAAAGCATAAAGCATCAAGTACGACCCGTTTGAAACATTGACACTATCAGTCAAACTTAGATTTGTAAGATACTCTTTATCGTTAACGTGGCCATAATAAAGATAGTGATTGGAAACCTCAGTGTTTTTTACAGTGAGGTTAAACGTATTCGCCGTTGCCCTCTTTCTTATAACCAAAGCTTTGTCGCCGCTTTGCGTAACGGTGTTTATTGTGGACACGGTATCTGTTACGCTGTTATAGATGACCAGATTATTCGACAAACCCGTACCGGTATTTGTGAAAGAATTTAAATCAAAAGTTGCGCCAACACTGAACTGATAACCGCCACCCAAAGACTTCTCGCGTGTAAGATTGTCTAAAGACGTGAAGGTCAACGAACCAGTGAATGGCGTTGTGTACGTGGAGTCATACCAGTAAGAACCAGTGTTCAAGGGCAGATTCCCCGAAGCCGCCTGACACCAGAAGTAGTAATTTTCGGCAGTAGCCAATGGCGCCGTAAAAATTGTAAAAACGCTTGAAATTAAAAACGCAAACTTCTTCATAAACATCCTTTTATCTTTGTAAGCATTATCAAAAAAATGATAGAATATACAAGCTTTTTTAAGGAAAATTCTTTGAGGTAAATTTGAGATTATTTTGTATAAGTTACTACCGCTTTTATATGCTCAAAGAATCTAAAGCAAAAGACACAAAGTTTTCTTCATGAATTTGCTCTAAAATGCCTCTGGCAAACCCGCCTACAAGTATTGTTCTAGAGCTTTCCGAATCTAGACCTCTTGAGCGCATATAAAAAAGCTCGTCTTCATTTGGGCCCGCAACGGCGCAGCCGTGAGAGCAATTTACGTCATTTGCCTCTATCTCTAAAATCGGTAAAGATTGCAAACGGGAATTTTCCGACAACTGCAATGCCTTGCAGCTCTGATACGCCTGCGTTTGCTGCGCCTCTTTGCAGACAGATATTGAGCCTATAAAATCAGCTTCGGCATCCTCAGATAAAATCGCCCTAACCTCAAGGTTGCTGGATGCCCCTTTGCTTGAATGCACTTGCGATGTTTTAAGGTCATGCCTTGCATTGTGCCTGCAATTCAAAAGCACCCTAAAATCCGCAGCAGCGCCTTCGCCGGCAAGTTCTATAAAAGTCTCGTTTCTGGTGTGGGCAAAGCCCGATTCAATATGCGTGTGGATAAACTTTGCATTCTGCGCTAGCACAGCCCGATAAGTCTCATAACGTGGGGAATCAGCCTTAGACAAATTTAACGACGAAAAATTTAAAGATGCGCCTTCATGCAGATTACAAAATACGTTTTTAAAATAGAAAGTGTCGTCGCAAACCGCATCCAAAAAATAAAGTTCAAAATTTGAATTTTCAAGTGCGTCAACAAGCATTCCAAAACCTTGCAAACCTGAATGCGCACATTCGGAAATTATGCAGATTTTGCCGCTTGCATTTGCGTTCAAAGAAATTTTTATAAGGTTTGCGCAATCCTTGGATACCTTACAGGAAAGCTCTCCAAAAGCGCCCAAACCTTGCGGATATTCGTAAAACTTTGCACATCCCGCACTTTCCAAATTTTCAACTTTAAAAAAATCTGCAGATTTTTCAAAAGAAATATCGCCGCAATTTATACGCAAAACAGCATCAAAGCTTGTGGTATCAAAACCGTTCAAAAGCTCTCTGGGTTTGCATTTGCAAGCATTATCTTTCGGCGTTAAAGCGGCGTACTTGCGCAAGTTTTCAACATTCCAAAAATTGAAATCACTGAAGCGCCAAGCTTCGTTTTTCCTATTCGGGAAAGCGGTTTTTTCAAAAAAGTCCTGTAAGTTTGAAAGCTCCATTAACCTACCGACCCTTCCATCTCCATCTCAATCAGACGTTTTAGCTCAACAGAATATTCCATAGGGAATTCTTTCACCAAGTCATTCACAAAACCGTTTACCGCCAAGCTCATTGCCTCTTTTTCAGTGAGCCCACGCGCACACATATAAAATATTTGTTCGGCAGAAAGTTTGGAAACACTTGCCTCATGCTGAACAGTGTTGTTCTTGCCTGCGTTTGAAATTGCAGGATACGTATCTGTGCGGGAATTTGCATTAATAAGCAAGGCGTCGCAAACGGTGTTGTTTTTGCAATTTTTCACATTTTTTGGCATGTGCACCATACCTCTGTAAGACGCCCTGCCATCCGCAATGCTTATGGATTTTGAAATTATATTTGAAGTTGTGTTGTCCGCAAGATGTATCATCTTTGCGCCCGTGTCTTGATGCTGTTTGTGGTTTGCAAGCGCAATAGAGACAACCTCGCCCCTTGCGCCTTTGCCTTTCAAAACCACCCCAGGGTACTTCATAGTAAGACCCGAGCCAATATTGCAATCTATCCAACGAACTTCTGCGTCTTCTTCTGCGACAGCCCTTTTTGTAACCAAATTAAACACGTTGTTAGACCAGTTTTGCACTGTTACATACTGTATCTTTGCGCCCTTCAACGCCACAAGCTCAACCACCGCCGAGTGCAGAGTGCTGGTTTCAAATTTGGGGGCTGTACAGCCTTCCATGTACATAAGTTCAGAGCCTTCATCGGCGATAATCAGAGTACGCTCAAACTGTCCAAAATTTTCCGCATTGATTCTAAAATACGCCTGCAAAGGTTGCTTAACTTTTACGCCCTTTGGTATGTATATGAAACTTCCGCCACTGAAAACCGCACTGTTTAGCGCACTGTATTTGTTGTCGCCAACGGGTATTATTTTGCCGAAATATTTTCTGAAAATCTCAGGATATTTCATGAGCCCTTCGGTGGAATCAACAAATATGACGCCGTCTTTTGCAAGATGGTCTTTCATGTTTGAGTATGCGCTTTCAGAGTCAAACTGCGCTTCAACGCCGGCAAGAAAAGCCCTTTCGCTTTCAGGCACGCCCAAGCGTTCAAAAGTTTTTTTGACGTCTTCGGGCACTTCATCCCAAGACCTTGTTTTGCGCTGGCCCTTTGCCAAATAGTAGCGGATTTTGTTGAAATCAAGCTCATCCAATCTCGACGTCGCCCAATGGGTCGGGTTTGGCTTTTTCCAAAAAGTTTCAAGCGCTTTGAGGCGGAAATCCAATATCCATTCGTCCTCATTTTTTGCCTTAGAAATGTACCTAACCACATCGGCATTCAAACCCACGCCGGCATCAAAAGCATAGTTTTCCGCATAGCGAAAGTCTCCAGTGCTTCTATCCAGATTCAAAGCGTCTTTTGTTTTATCGGAATCCATTATTGGCAAATTTGGTCGTAACCTTTTTCTTCAAGCTCCAGCGCAAGTTTTGCATCGCCGCTTTTAATTATGCGGCCGTTCATCATTACATGCACCATGTCCGGCTTGATATGCTCAAGCAATCTATTGTAGTGTGTTATGAGCAAGACGCCGATTTTTTTTGTGGCAACCATTTCATTTACCGCCTCAGAAACTATCTTAAGAGCGTCTATATCCAAGCCGCTATCAACCTCGTCGAGTATTGCAAAAGAGGGGTTTAGCATCATCATCTGCAAGATGTCGCAGCGTTTTTTTTCGCCGCCGCTAAAGCCTACGTTTACGCTTCTTGAAGTGAAAGACCTGTCTATTTTGAGTTTATCCATGCAGGAATAAAGCTCCTTATAATATGCAGGAGCTACAATATCCTGCCCCTCAGGCAGACGTGTTTTCAGGCATGCTCTTATAAAATTTGCAATGCTCACCCCTTCAATTTCAATAGGATATTGAAAAGCCAAAAACAGCCCCTTCCTTGCAACTTCGTCAGTGGGAAGCCCAAGCAAACTTTCGCCGTCAAGTTCTGCCTTACCGCCCGTTATGAGATAATCTCCATGCCCCATAAGAGCTTTTGAAAAGCTGCTTTTACCTGTACCATTTGGACCCATTATGGCGTGAACCTGACCTTTGGGGACATTCAAAGTAAGGCCGTTAATAATCTGCTTTTCGCCGATTTTAACTTCCAGATTTTCTAAATTTAAACCGCTTTTCATTTTAAAATTTTATTTTTAGACGGCAAAAAAGGCTCTTCAAAAGCCTCTTTAAAAGTGTATGCGCCGTTAAATTCTTCCTTTTTGTCGTCTGAACTCCTGCGTAGTTCTCCGACGTCGATAAGATTGTAAACTATGTTGCCAAAATCATCAGTTTTAGAAACACCCCACTCTTTAAAGACGGTAGCCGCCATAGGGCCAAAAGTTTCAAGAGCAAAAATTCTGATACCGTCTAAAAGTTCGCAAGCGCTCACGTGCCTTTCACGCTCTTGCGGGCTCTTGTTTTTGAAAACTTTTTTAACCGTATAGTCTAAAGCCATGCGCACAAAAATATACGCATTTGCAGGGTATCGAGCGTCTTTTTTTAAAATCTGCTCGTAAATTTCTTTGAAAGTTCTTAGCGCCATGTTTTAGAGCGTATCCAGTTTAATTGAGGAAAAATACAGTATGCTCACTTGGGATGCGAGCATACAGATTTATCGACTAATCAAAAGTATTAATTAAACTTTTTTAAGTTCCGCAATGTATTCTTGGATGGGTTTTACTTCAAGCTGTTTTGTTTTGAGAGCCTTAATGCCCTCAATCGCCGCATAAGCGCCCATCAAGGTTGTAATAATGCAGACTTTCCTGATTATTGCTTCTTCTCTGATTAGATTTTCGTCCAAACGTGGCGTCATGCCGCTTGGGGTGTTTATAATCAAATCCATCTGACCGTTCTTGACCATATCTACGACATTCGGACGTGCGCCCTCACTCAATTTGTAAGTTTTTGTGGCTGGAATGCCTCTTGAATTAAGTATCGCCGCAGTGCCCGCAGTGGAATAAATATTAAAGCCCAAATCATGAAACGCCTTTGCTATTTCAGAAGCCGCTTCTTTATCGTGGTCTTTTACGGAAATAAAGACGTTGCCCTTTGTTGGAAGACCCGGTTGTGCCGCCATCTGACTCTTTGCAAAAGCCATGCCTATATCTTTGTCTATACCCATGACTTCGCCGGTAGAGCGCATCTCAGGAGACAACATAACGTGTGCGCCCCTAAAACGTACAAACGGAAATACGCTTTCTTTGATTGTTTTAAAATGCGGGATAATTTCTTTGGTGAAGCCCAAATCTTTAAGTTTTTCGCCGGCCATTATGCGGGCTGCGAGCTTTGCCAAAGATACGCCTATTGCCTTTGAAACAAACGGAACTGTGCGTGAAGCCCTAGGGTTGACCTCTAACAAATACACTTCGCCTTTTTTAATTGCAAATTGTATATTCATAAGACCAATCACTTTTAGCTCTTTTGCCAAAGCGTATGTGGCGCTGCGAACCTCGTCCAAAATATTTTCCTGCAATGTGCGAGGCGGAAATACCATTGCAGCGTCTCCAGAGTGCACCCCTGCATATTCAATGTGCTCAAGCATGCCGCCTATTACGGTGGTTTCTCCGTCGCTGATTGCGTCAACGTCGAGCTCTATGGCGTCTTCGAGGAACTTGTCTAAAAGAACCGGTTTGCCTGGCGCCGCATCAAAGGCTTCCCTAATCACCTTTTTCATATCGTCCATATTATAGACGATGAACATGCCTCTACCGCCCAAAACAAAGCTGGGGCGCAAAAGAATTGGAAAGCCTATTTGCCCCGCCAATTCGTATGCCTGTTCAGGCGCTGTTGCGGTTGCGTTTGTAGGCTGTTTGAGGTTCAATTTTTCAAGGATTTTTTTGAAAATTTCCCTGTCTTCTGCGGCGTCTATTGATTCAGGAGAAGTACCTATTATATTCACGCCGTTTTCTTTCAGCACAGAGGCAAGATTTAGCGGTGTCTGCCCGCCGAATTGGACTATTGCGCCGTCGCACTTTTCTTGATTATAAACCTCAAGAACATCCTCAAGCGTAAGGGGCTCAAAATAGAGTTTATCTGAAGTGTCATAATCTGTAGAGACAGTTTCAGGGTTTGAGTTTATCATCAAAGTTTCATAGCCAACTTCTCTGAGGGCGAATGAGGCGTGCACGCAGCAATAGTCAAACTCTATACCCTGACCTATGCGGTTTGGCCCGCCGCCGATAATCATTATTTTACGTTTTTTTGAAGGCTTGATTTCATTGTCTGAGCCATAGGTGGAATAATAGTACGGGGTCTTTGCTTCAAACTCTCCCGCACAGGTGTCCACAAGTCTATAAACTGTGTTTATATCATATTTCTCGCGCAGTTGTTTGATATTTCTGATTTTTGTGCAACAAATTTCAGCAATTTGCAAATCTGTAAAACCCGCTTCCTTTGCCGTTCTGAGCAGATGCCTATCAATATTGAGCACCCCTGCCGAACTCAAATTAAACTCAATCTCGACAATATCCCTTATTTGACGGAGAAACCAAGGGTCTATCTTTGTAAATTCAAATATTTCTTTATCTGTCATGCCCGCCAATATTGCATAGCGCACATAAAAAATCCTCTCAGCATTGGGGCGTATCAAGCCCCTGCGGATTTCACTCAAATCCGTAATTTCTCGCCCGCCGAACTTGCCGCCGCCGCCGAGGCCTCTTGTGCCTATCTCAAGAGAACGCAAGGCTTTTTGCAAAGACTCTTTAAAGCTGCTGCCAATAGACATAACCTCTCCAACGCTTTTCATAGAACTTGTCAGGGTATTGTCCGCCCCCACAAATTTTTCAAACGCAAAGCGTGGGATTTTTGTAACAACATAGTCAACAGTAGGCTCAAAGTTTGCTGTTGTGTTTTTTGTGATGTCGTTAAAAAGTTCGTCCAAAGAATATCCAACGGCAAGCTTTGCCGTAATTTTGGCAATGGCAAAACCCGTCGCCTTTGAAGCCAATGCGGATGAGCGAGACACTCTTGGATTCATCTCAATAACTATCATCCTGCCATTTTCAGGATTAACCGCAAACTGTATGTTTGAGCCGCCAGTTTCCACCCCTATCTCACGGATGATGGCAAAAGACGCCTCACGCATGAGCTGATACTCCTTGCTTGTGAGCGTAAGCGCAGGCGCCATAGTGATGGAGTCTCCGGTATGGACGCCCATTGGGTCAAAATTTTCTATGGAACAAATTACAATGCACTGGTCTTTGTGGTCGCGCATTATTTCCATCTCAAGCTCTTTCCAGCCAAGCAAGCTCTCTTCAAGCAAAACTTCATTGACAGGAGAGGCGCTCAAACCAAATGCCACCATTTTTTCATATTCTTCGGCATTATATGCTATGCCGCCGCCTGTGCCGCCAAGAGTAAAGCTTGGGCGTATGATAACCGGAAACGCATTGCCTTCTTCCACCCAAGAACGTGCGCCCTGCAAATCGTGGACAACCTTGCTTTTGGGAATATCCAAGCCGATTTTTAGCATTGCCTGACGGAATTTCTCCCTGTCTTCACCTTTTTCTATAGCCTCCGGCTTTACGCCTATCATCTCTACGCCATACTTTTCAAGTATGCCGCGTTTTGAAAGCTCCAAAGACAAATTCAAAGCGGTCTGACCGCCGAGGTTTGGCAAGAGTGCGTCTGGACGCTCTTTGGCAATGATTTTCTCAAGCACTTCCACCGTCAAAGGCTCAATGTATGTAACATCGGCAAAGTCTGGGTCTGTCATGATAGTTGCGGGGTTGGAATTCACCAAAACAACCCTGTAACCTTCATTTTTTAATGTCTTGCAAGCTTGAGTGCCTGAATAGTCAAATTCACAGGCCTGACCTATGATAATAGGTCCTGAACCTATTATAAGAATGCTTTTAATGTCTGTACGCTTAGGCATAATTTAAAAAAAATCTTGTCAGGATTACCCCACCCCCCTGTTTTTTTCAACAACAAAATTTTTCTATTTGAAATTATTGCCTAAAAGCTTCAAGAAACTTACATTTTTGTAACAACCCCTTGTGTAATTTTTTGACGGAATTGGTTTAAGCGCCGGATTTATTTGCCCACCGCCCTATACCGCATGACCAAAGGCGTCATAGAGCGATAGATTTTGTCTCCGTCTCTGGCTTCGCCCATTACAAGCAGATAGTCTTCAACAGTGCCCGACATATTTTCAGGCACAGTGCACGGCAACATTATCGACGACTCATTGGGCTGCATGAGAGTGTTCTTGATAGTCATACCCGGACAAAACCTCAATAGTGTGATGCGCACAGGCAGATTACAGCCTGTTTCTCTGGTAACTTTGATTTCAAATGAATGCGTACCGCCCGCCTGAAGCACAAAGGGCATATCGGGCAGTTCGCCCCAATCTACCTTGAAAGGCGCTCTTGGCGTTACAGAAACGCTGATTTTATCGACAGGTACGCTATGCGTAAAGAAGAAAGCCTGCATCAATTCTTCTGAAGCCTGCACCGGACGCACAGCCTTCTTGCCCTCTAAGGTGGCGCTTGCCACAAACTGAGGATTAAATGGGTCGTCGGGCACATCTTTATCTGCAATAAGTTTGAGCAATGCGCTATTTTTACCCGCAGGTACGACACATGGTTCCGCCTTGTATCCCTTGGGCAGGTTTGCGGGGGAGACCGTAACATCGCCCTCAAAGCCGCCACTGCGGAAAACTATGACTTTCAAAGGCAGATAATCGCCCTTGGCTATCTGTGGATTTTCAGGGGTAATGCGCACCCTAAAATCTTCCTGAGGCCTTTCTATTTTAAGCCTGTAAACAAAATCATAACCGCCGTGGCTTTGAGCGTCTTCAATCTTTAAAAGATACTCACCCTTGCGCTTGAATCTAAATTGCAATTTGGAATCTGCATGATGCGTTATAAGACCAAAAGAGGCATCTTCACTGTCGTCATTGCTGCTTAACACAGCCATGTTATTGTTGGGGTCAACAATGCTAATTTTTGTATCTATCATAGACCCTATGCGCCTGCCGAAAGTTTCAAACACCAAAACCGTGTTGTCTTCCTCAATCCTGAATCTTACCCAATCTATATCTTTAGGGTTTCTGATAATGCCGTTCACGCAGACGGGGATGACCACACAGTCGCCCTTTTCCGGAATATCGTTAGATTTTTCCATGACATATTCAACGTAAGTGCCAACGTCAAACTTGACCATGTTTGAATGGTATTTGCCATTTCTTGCGGAAACTTCTTTGATTATTGCCGCAGGATGATTGTTTTGCACAATCATTTTTTTGCTGATTAAATTTACACCTTGTATTGATACGCTTGTCTCTTTGCCTAGCTGTCCACCCGCCGGAAAAATTGCGTCTATGAATGGAAGCTCGCCAACCCGCAACCTATATACAAAGTCGTCTCTGCCTCTAAAAAGGCCGTCCCTGATTTCCACAGTATAATAACCTGTTTTTGGAACCCTGTAAATTATCGTAGGGTCCGGAGAGATTTTGTAGTCGTCAACATAGGCGACCTGCTTGCCTTGCTCGTCATAAAGAGCCATTACAGCCTGAAACCACCCCGGTACGGCGTCAGGAATATAGGGTTTAATTTCACGGGCGGCACAGTTTAAAACTATGGTTTGCCCTGAATTGAATTTGAAACGGTAAAAATCTTTATCAGCCTCATAAGTCTGACCGTTGATACACACTGGCAAGGACGCTATTTGTTGTGAAGTTCTGTAAGTATCATTTGGTTCTTTTTCTGAAACTTCATCAATTTCACCTACAAAAAACCTGAATCTGTTTGAGGAACCGTCCGTACTTACCAATCTAAAATCTCTCATCCCAACCGACGCATTGGCTTCTATTGTAATGTTGACTTTTACAAAGCGCATACCCTTTGCTTCGTCTCGCCTTGCTGCCGCAGCCTGCCTATCCGGAGGCAAATCTTCAATTTTTTCGAACTCCACGGTTACGCCGTCTCCACTGACGGCGGCGCCAGTAATGCCACTGGTTTCAAGTGCGCCCACTATTGCGCTAAAATGCGTGCCCTGTTTGCCACCAGCAGGATATATGAACATTATTGTTGCCTTGCCGAAAAGCGCACCAACTGCCAGAAACAAAATCAGCGTGAGGAAAAATTTTTTCATGGTTTTTTGCCTGTGTCGGGTTTAGATTCCGCCTTTGTTTCAGAAGCTTTTGCGGACTTTTTTTTGTCGCCTTCTTCAGATTTTTTATCTGAAGATTTTTTTTGCGCAGATTCTTTTACATCTTTTGTTTGTGCCGGTTTAGGCGGATTTTTCTGCGGCAATGGCCAGACAGTTTTAAAAGTTGGCGGCTGCCCCGTTAGGGCGCTTTTCATGAAAATCGGGATCTTTGTGCAGTCTCGGAACACCTCGTCTTTGGGAGCTTCCGGAGGCAGACCACTGTGCATAATCCAAGAAAAACTTTTTGGATCTGAACCTTGGGCGTAAACTTCTCTCACAAAGCTAAGCCATTTTTTTGCATCGGTGGACAAAAGCACTATCACGCCTGCCGGAGATGCTTGTAGCTGTTTTTTGAATATGAAAATCTTGCCGTCGCTGCCGCCTGCGGCAAAGCAATTATCGTTGATTTGCGTTATACACCAAGTCCACTCAGGTCTGCCGGCAAAAAAGAAATCCATCTGAGATTGGTTCTCCTCATAATCAAGCTCTAAAAAGTCATAAAGCGGACGATTCAAAGATTTTATGGAACGATGCGCAATACTGCCAAGACCCGCCGTTACAATAGTTGCGTTATAATTTTGATAAATAAGCCCCTGCGGTTTTTTATCTTTAAGGCTGGAAATTCTGCGCATTCCTTCGTCAAAACTTTCCGTTACAATACATTCTTGCATATCGTCGCAGGCGGAGGCAATATAACATTTGTCTTTAGGCCCAAATGCAATTCCTGTCGTAATGCCGCCCGACGAAAATATTTTTTTAACACTCTTAAAGCCGTCGGCTGCTGAATAAAGCTCAATAATTGAATCTGAATAACCCACAAGCATCATGCTGGAATCTGAAGAAAATGCAATGGCTGTCGCCTTTTTGTCAGGGCGTTTAACTTTTAGAAACATCTTTTTTTGCTTTGTGTCATAAATCACAAAAGTACCGTCGAATGCGCCGCTAGCCAGATATTTGCCGTCAGGGCTCAACGCCATAGAATAAAAATAATCATCCGCAGCAGCAATTTTTTCTAAGCCATCTTTTTTAACAATCAAGAGTTTGCCAAGCTCTGAAGGCGTGCCCGTTGCGGCGTAGAGAATGTCGTCGGAAGCGAATATGAGGGCGTTGACACTGCCTCCCATATTTTTTGCGTAATTTACCCAAACAGGTTTAAGCGTCTCCAAATCCCAAAGGCTGATACAATTTTTCGTGCCCGTTGCCAGTACATATTTGCCGCCAATGTTTCTGGATGCAATGCTTGTAACATAGCCCACATTTTCCGACGGTTTTATGACGATATTCCTTGCCCAAGGTATCTTTTCAAGCTGATCTTCTTTTACTATGTCTATAAGTATGTCATCAAGCTTTTGCGCCGAAAGTTCGACACAAATAAAAGCGGTAAAAATTAGCAAAAGGCGTTTAAACATCTTATGCCTTCATGATTTCTGTAAGTATGCCGCCGCTTGGTTTTATCCTAATTTCAGGAGGCGTAATGTATGCCGAACAACCCAGAGGGTGCGGCAAGTGCGCATTGCTATCTATACCAGCAAGTTTGTAGATTGAAGCTGATAAATCCCACGGATAAATTGGTCTTTCAACAACCTTGAAACCGTTTTTATCGGTAGCCCCAACAACCTGTCCGCCGACAAAACCGCCGCCCGCAACTATCCATGCGCCAGCGTCGCCGTAGTGATTGCGCCCGCCAAACCACGGCGGATTATACATAACCCTAGGTGTTCTGCTAAATTCTCCACCGCACATTACCAAAGTTGAATCAAGCATACCACGCTCAGAAAGGTCTTCAATCAGGGCGGATAGCGCTTTATCCAAGGGGCTTAAGAGTCTTTCCATCGCCTCAAAATGTTTTTTATGGGTATCCCAACCGCCCCAATTAACCAATACGTAGGAAGCCCCTGCCTCCGCCAATCTGCGTGCCAAAAGCACCTGTTGGGCTTGCGAGCTTTCGCCGTATTTTTTACGCATTTCCACAGATTCTTTAGACAAATCAAAAGCCTCGCGCCCTGCGCCAAACATCACCGAATATGCCTGCTGGCGGAAAGAATCCATATTTTCAATTTCTGGCGATAAAGATTTGTCAACATTGTCTATTGCCGCCAAAAGCTCTTTCTTATTTGCTATGCGCAAGTTTTCTTTTTCAAGAAGTTTTTGCGCATTCTTTTCAGCCTGTTTTGCTTTTTCATCTTTACCCATTGCAGTTGGTATTTGCCAGTCTCTGCCAGACACAACGCCACTTGCCGCAAAGCTCTTTGAATTTGCGCCCAAGAAGCCCGATTCTTCAAACCTGCCCAATGGATTTGGAACGGTAATATAAGAAGGTACGCTCGAACCCTGATTTGGCCCTCTTACCGTGCTTATCACGCTTGCCATGTTTGGGTACACCAACTCTCCGCCCACAGGGATGCCCGTTTGCATAAGATAGGTGGCTGTTTCATGCGCAAATACATTGTGATTTATGCCCCTCAATATGGAATATTTGTCGGCACATTTTGCCAGATTTTCAAACTTTTGCGCAAGCTGTATGCCCTCGACATTTGTGGATATGGGTTTATCATACCTACCCACTATGTCTCGTGAAGCTTCGGGTTTTGGGTCAAAGGTGTCTATGTGGCAAGGGCCGCCGTTGAGCCATATTTGTATGATACATTTTGCCTTGGGAGTTAATTTTTTTGCGCTTGCACTGGCTGCGGCTTCGGCAGCTACACTAAGAGGCCCTTCCTTGGCAAAAGCCCTAGATGCCAACAACCTAGGCAAGGACAAAGCCGCCAAGCTCACCCCGCCGAATTTAAGGAAGTCTCTCCTTTTTAAATCTTTGCCTATGTATGTATTGTTTTTCATAATACTATCCTCCTAAAATTTGAATAAAAACTCTTTAGTATTCACTATCGCCCAAGCCAAATCTTTAAGGGCGTTTTCTGAATTGCCATTGTTGCGCAAATATTCCTCCGTAACCTTATATTCTTTATCGGAAGGAAACCTCGCCAAGAAAGACAGATACAGTTTTTTAATTTTGTCTTTATTGTCTATTTTCATCTTGCCTAAATCCGTAATGAAATCGCTCTTTTGTATTTTGTCTGAAATATCGCTGCTGGAAGCCATGTAGAGCACCTGAGGCATGGTGAGGGTACACTCTCTATCATTCAGATATGAAGAATTCCTCGGCGGTTTGCCAAAAAGAGAAAGCAATGTGTTTGATAGGCTTGCATCGGTAATTTGCACAGCCCTGAAACCTTCCGGCCAGAATGCGTAAGGCTCAGGAATTATGCTTTTGAAGGCGTCCGCCCTGCCCGTTACAGTCTGTATGATATCATTGACGCTCTCCGCATAAATGCGGGTTGGTGTTTTATGAGAGAAAAATGTGTCATCGCCGTCGTTAAATTCATTCTTTTTGCAAGAACGCTGATAGGTATCGGAATTTAAAATCAATCTGAAAAGCCCCCTTAAATTGTAAGAGTTCTTCGCAAATTCTTCTTCAAGATGTTTAAGCAACTCAGGATTCGAGGGCAGATTATTTGGGCGAATATCGTCGGCAGGGTCTATTATGCCCTTGTTCATAAGCCAATACCAAACCCTGTTCACCGCAGACTTTGCGAAGTATGGGTTTTCAGGTTTTAAAAGCCAGTCAACAAAGATTACTCTTGGGTCTTCATTTTGAGGGATTGCGGGCGTTTCCCCCGTGATAAATTTTGGCGCTACAACCTTGTTGTTTGGGTCTTTGAAATTGAGATTGTAATTTACGCAGAGGATTTCCTCTTTCCATTCTTTTGTTGTTTTAAAATAGATTTTTGAGAAAAACGCAAAGACGCCCCTGGCGGTTTCAATATTCCATTCTTCATAAGGATGCGCATGGCACTTTACGCAGTTTAAGCGCAACCCCATAAACGCCAAAGAAGCGGCGTCGGCATAGTTGCTTGCCGACCTCTCGCTGACGGCTCTAAAAAAGTTCACTTGCGGTTCTTTAAAATTTGTACCTGTAGTGGTAAGAAGCTCTCTAACCATTTTATCATAGGGCATATTTTGAAGTATGCAATTTCTTATCCAAGCACTGTAAGCTTGCACGGCGTTTGGCCAAAGATTGCTTGGAAACTCACTTTTTATCCGCAACAAATCGCCAAGTTTTAAGGTAAGATAATCTACAAATTCCTCACTCAGTAAAAGGGTGTCTATAAGTTTTGCACGCTTATCTTTAGCATTTGAACGTAAAAAAGCCTCCGCAATTTCAGCACTGGGCAGAAAGCCCGTGGTGTCAAGATATACTCTTTTTAAAAACTCCGCATCGGAGCAAATTTCAGAGGGCGCAATATTCATCAGTTTTTGTTTTACGGCAACAAGCTCGTCAATTTTTGTGGAGAATTTTTGCGCAACTTCCGGCGGAACTTTTGCCCTTGGCACATACACGGCGATAGGCGCAAAGTTGCGTATGTAAGATGCGCTTACTATTACATACCCAGAGCCTGCCGCTTTGATAGAACCATCTTGCAAAATTTCAACGACACCCTGCCTTGACGGACGCAAAAACACAGCCTCCGAAACGTCTTTTACACTCAAATCCGTATATTTAAGGGTAAATTTTGGTTTAAAGCTCTTGCCAATTTCAAGCACGACTAAATTGTTATCAACCTCTAAAGCCGCAGGTTTTAACTTGCCCGCAACTTCAAATGCAGCGCCGTTTTCCAACCAATTAAATAAGGTCTTATATTCTTCTGAATCTTTTTTGAAAGTCGTACCGCCGTGCTTTATGTCTCCGGACAATTTTTTGAGCAGCAAGCTTTCTGTCATATTTTGTAAATCCAGAACCCTTGCCCTGCTTGTGCGGAACATGGTTTGATAATCGGCAAGATTATCACCCGAAAACAGAACCATCTTTAAGCCGCCGGCACCAACGATTGCGCCGTGGCAATCTAAACTTGCGCAATTTGAGGTTGCAAAAATAGAGGCGACATCATTTTCGTAATCCGCCGCACTTTTTTTGTTTTGCGCACAGACACACTGCCCTGCGATGATAATTGCAAGCAAGAAACCGTATCTTAAAGATTTATTCAGCATTTATATTTACCCAACCCCCAAAGAATTAACGCCGCATAGGCGAATCTTTCTAGACGTCTTTCATTCAAATAAACTATCAAGATTTAATCAAGCTTTTATTGAGTTTAAAAAACGCTTTTTTTGATTCTTAAAACTTGCGAAAAAAATAAAAACACTCACAGTGTGCATATTGTTTAAATTTTGGATTTAAAAGAGATGTAAAATATGTCAGCAAACAAAACGCCTGAAAACCTCATAGATAGAGGCTATGATCTGCATGATCTGGTCGTCTTTCTGGATGATGACAGGCTTGCGCAAATAGACATAAACAAGCTTAAAGACACAAATCCATATACTGTTGCGGTCTTTCTTGAAAGGCTTGATGTTGACACCCAGCGTTCAATCCTGCGCGGTTTGGATGAAGAAAGCGCCTCGGAAATTATTGCAGAAATGGGCCCTGAACGCTCTGCAGATTTGGTTTCTGAAATGCGTGAGCATAGGGCTTTGGGCGTCTTGCATGAGATGGACCCTGACGACGCCGCAGACATCGTTGCGGAACTTGACGAAGAACACCGCATAAGGTTGCTTGAAGGGCTGGAGCGCACCCAACCCGATACCGCAGAAACCGTCAGGGAACTTCTGGAATATCCCGCCGACAGCGCAGGCGGTATTATGAATCCCAATGTTGCAACATTGAATGAAAATCTCAATGTTGATCAGGCGATAGAATTTATCCGCAATACCAAAGACGAGTATGAAAACGTCCACTACCTTTATGTTACAGACGCCGATGAAACTTTAAGAGGCGTAATCTCTATGCGGGATCTGGTTTTGGCAAACAAAAACCTGCTCGTAAAAAACATAATGAAGACGGATTTGATAGGTCTGATAGCCCCCACTATGGATCAAAACGTAGTGGCAAATATAATGGCGGATACAAACTTTCATACACTCCCTGTTATAGACGAAGAAGGCAAGCTTATCGGTATAATCACGCACGACGACGTCATAGACATTATCCGTGAAGAAAGCAATGAAGACATGCAAAAATTGGCGGGTGCCGGTGCGGATGAAACCGTCATGGACTCTATGTCAAAAAGTTTGGCGCAGCGTTCTCCTTGGCTGGCGATAAACCTGATTACTGCCTTTGTGGCTTCAAGCGTTGTGGGCTTATTCCAAAATCAAATCGCCGAGCTTGCGCTGCTTGCCGTATTCATGCCCATAATTGCGGGGATAGGCGGCAACACCGGCACGCAAACTCTGGCTGTCATAATACGCTCTTTGAGCATGGGCGAAATAGGTCTTTTTGACGCCCCGCAAATTTGCGTTAGAGAATCTCTTAAAGGCATGCTAAACGGTATTGCCATAGGTTTTTTGGCGGCGGTGCTTGCGTTTTTCATAGCAGGAAGGCTTGATTTTTCATTGGTGGTCTGGCTTGCCATGATTATCAATATGACCGTGGGCGGTTTCATCGGCAGCATGGTGCCCTTTACGCTCGCAAAATTCAAATTAGACCCCGCCGTGGGTTCATCCATATTTACAACCGGTACTACCGATACGGCAGGTTTCTTCATCTTCTTGGGCTTGGGTTCACAATTTTTGCTGAATAGTTGATGGATGTTTTAAGACCAAAAAAAATCGCCATTTTGGGCGGAGCGTTCGACCCAGTACACAAGGCGCACACATCTCTTGCAGATGCCGTGTTGAAGGCAAAGCTTGCAGACTGTGTTTTTTTTGTGCCCGCAAAAATTTCCCCATTTAAAGAGGCTAGTTTTGCTCCAGATTCGCACAGGCTAAACATGCTTGAAATTGCGCTGAAACCCTTTGGCGATTCCGCAAAAATTGTTGATTTTGAAATTTGCAAAGACGGCAAAAGCTACTCCATAGACACCGTAAAATATCTTAAAAAAATTTATCCAAATACGGAATTTTTCTGGCTTATAGGCTCAGACAACGCTTCAAAATTAAGTTGCTGGAAAGATTTTGATGAGCTTAAACGCCTGATAAAATTTTTATGCTTCATGCGCCCAAGCTACCCACTTAATATGCCTCAAGGCGCAGACTTCCAGCTTGTGGATTCTCCGGCGCAAGACATAAGCTCCACACGGATAAGGTCGGCGGTTTTGCGTAAAGATTCAAACTTCCTTAAATTTGCTCTCGACAATGACGTTTTAGCCTACATCTTGAAAAATAATTTATATCAATGAATACCTTAGCAAACAACAATACAGACGAAGAAACTTTGACAATACTCAAAAAGTGCTATGAGGCGCTAGATTCCAAAAAGGCGGAAAATTTAAAGGTGCTTGACGTCAGGGGCAAATCTCCCATCACAAATTTTTTCATCCTTGCAACGGCAACCAGCGAACCACACATGAAAGCGCTTTCAGGAGAGCTGGATAAAACTTTGAAAGACCTGAAGGTTAAATCCGTAGGCCGTGATTTTACGGCGGGTAGCGGTTGGGTGGTTGTTGACGCCTTTGACTTTATGGCGCACATTTTCACCACGGAACAACGTGGCGTATATCGCCTTGAATCTCTCTGGAAAGACGCTGTTGAAGTGAAATTCTAAAATAAATCTTACCAAAAAAATTTTGAATCTGCGCCTCAGTATTTGCGGCGCATTTTTTGTGTCCAAACAAAATTTTATCTTTTGTAGTTATCTTCTTCCGCCCTGTCTCGCATTGTGGCGTTGGAGCCCTCTATTTGCCAGACTTTCACATAATCCACGTCCATGTGGGTATTGTTAAGGGAATCATCACGGTCTCCCAAGCCTCTTAATATTGCCAAACTTAGCCAAACCGGGCTTTCCCAATGGCAAAATTCATTTTTAGAACGGCGCAATTCTTTGCCGTCAAAGTAATAGACCAGCTCATCTTCATTCCACTCTAGAGCATATACGTGGAAGTCTTTGCTTAAATCTATATCTACAACCCTATCGCTTTCCACATCTTTAATTGTTATCCAATTTTTGCCGTCGTAATACTCCAGCTTATAATTATAGATATAGTCGTCATACTCTTTTTTAGTCTTTGAAAGCCAACCCGTCAAAAACTGAATACAACCTATTTGTTTGGGTTCGCCAAAATCAATTTCAATAAATTTTGGGCCTATTGAATTTGTAATCCAAGCGGTTGCGATTGACTTATCAACGGCGTTTTCAGGAGGATTTTTGGGATATGCCTCATTGATGGGGCTTGTTGCTGAAATTTTTGCACCCTGAACGTGGTCTGTCAAACTCCTATACGCAGAAGATAAAGTCGGCGTGAGTATAGAAGGATAGTCGTCATTAGGCTCCCAAGCCCGTATAGAGCGCAAATGAAAGTGAGCCAGATTTTTTGAAGAAAACCTAAGCTTTGTTGCGGTTATGGGTTTTGGCAGTTCAATACTTTTATCAGGCGAGCCGCTTTTTTTAGATAGGCAAAATTTTTGCTGATACTCTTTGTGCTCCTTTTCGCCATTTTCATCCGTCCAAAAATCCGACCAGTTGTGAATGTTTGTGCGAATTATATCGGGCGTCCAACCTTCGTTGATATCTATTTCAAACGCCTTACCCTTTGTGATTGATTTTTTTTGCCACCACTGCGTCATCAGCCAAAAAGAATTGTTGGTTGTGTGATGATTTGCATACTTGTATCGACATTCAAAATAGCCATATTTAAAGAGTTTTTTTGTCCAAATGCTGCCCGAAGTCCAATCCTTGCCGCCCTTGCTTTCCTTTTTATTTGTGAGGATGAGCTTGCCGTCTTTTACATCCACATTTTCCCGCCAACGAGAACAGGCTATGTGTGTGGAATCGCCATTTTGCGCTATCCAATCTTTATCCAAATCGGCGTTATTATAATTGAAGCCATCCTCCCAAACAAGCTTCCAATTTTTGCCTGCCGGGGGCTCTGCAAAACAGTTAAGCAAGAACAATGATACCAAAGTACTAAACGCAAACATTCTTTTCATGACACTCATTATGTTTTAGATTTTTTTTAAGACAAGTATTTTGTGAAGCTCTAAATTTATCCACATGCACATTATGTAACTCAATTGAAATAAGCTTGCTTGTTTTACACTTCTTTCTAAAATAATGAACATTATGAAACTAAGTTTTATTACCCTGATAAGTTTTTCTATTCTGACACCCTTTTCTCTTTTTGCACTTGCTGCAAATCAAAACACTGTGGAATGTGCCGACGGCGCTTGCACAATACCTAATGAAATGTTTGAGGCAATAAAAGGCACCGACGGTCTCTCCAAACTAGACCGCGCCATGATGCTTTATAAAAACTTTGCCTATGCGGATGGCTTGGTCTTGCTCTCAAAGACCGATGCCGTGGCAAAAGCGGAGCTTGATACCATCATATCAACCCTTAAATCCGAGGCTGACAATGGCAACGCATTCTCTCAGATGACGCTCTCACGCATCTATTTTCTTCAGGATGATTTTGACAACTTCCGCAAATTTGCAGACCCAACCCACACCAAAGCAATGCAAAATGTCTCAAAACTCTTTGGTGCGGCGCTCTCCGACCAAATGTTGGTTTCAATGCTTTCTGGCGATAATGACAATTACCAGACCCGCAACCTTCTTAATAATTTCTTCTCATTTTGCATAGACTCAGGTTCTTTAGACACTGCAAAAAAAGTATTTGATTCAGACCCGCAATTTGCCAAATCATGCAATTCTTGGTATGTCATAAGGATGTATTCATCGCTTTTGGAAAAATCTTCAGATAAAGAACTCAAAGAAAAATTCATTAAATATTTGGAGGGCATTGACAATAGTTACGAAAACAAATACGCTCTGATTTATGCTTTGACTTATGATGACCCAGTGTTTGAAAAACAAAAAGAAAGCTCGTTAAAAAAACTTGAAGAAATGCCTGAAGTGCGCAAGTGGCGTACAATTTATGAAGCCGCAAATAATCTCTCAAAAAATAAGTTGGCTAAAGATGCTTTGCGCAAACTTTATGATCTAAACGGCATAAGCAGAGATTGGGAAAAACACTCTCTGGCGATGTATATGATTTACGGAGATGAAGACGACGATTACTACTACGACGGTGGCAGACCTATAGATAAAAATAATCCAGACCTGCCCAAGGCTCTGGAAATTTTGGGCTCAATAAAAGAAGATTTTAACGCTTCTGCAATTCTCTCCGTTTATAGGGAACTTGGCGATATGGAAAAATATAATGCCCTCCTTAAAACACATTTAGAAAATGTTAAAAACGAGAGCCATATTAGATATACATTGCGCAGTATAGCCATAGGTGATTATCCCTATTTTAAAGATGAGGATATGGCAATGCAGCTTTGCAAGCAGCTTACCAAAGAAGAGCGTGCCGATGTATTTTTAGATTTGGCAAGAACATTCACATACACAAATAATTATGCTTTACCAAACATCAATGAGGCAAAAAAGTTCTACAAAATGGCTCTGGATGAAGGCAATATGCAGGCGCTGGAAAGTCTTCCGGAACATCTGCCCTACTCTGAAGCAATAGCGCTTTTTGACAAATACCCAGAAGAGAGGTTTGCCCACTTCCAAAAAGGTTTATATCTGGCGGAAAACGGCAAGTGGGATGAAGCGCTTAAATCCTTTGAAAAAGCCGAAAGCCTTGGTTGCGGCAGGGCATATGGGATTTTTGGCGGCGCATATTTAGTGGGACGTGGGGTGGCTAAAGATGAGAAGAAGGCTGCGGAGTATTTTTCAAAATTTATCAAAAGCATTGCAGACCCCTGTGCATCGCATAAGATGGACGTAAGCAAGGCGTGCAATTACATATCCTCAGTTTTTGGCAGAGATTCTGAAGTTAACTTGTATTTTTTAAACCTGCTCAAGGCTGACCCAAAGCACTATGACAAGGCAATATCCAGTCTATATCATCTGACAAATACCTATCAAATTGAAAATAGAGATTCTATAAAAAGTGAATATCTTGCATCTATATTAAAAAAGGAAGGCTCATCTTTGCATAGTCTTAAAAACTTGTACACCTCAGACTGGACCTTCTACGATGCACAAAAAGCCTTTAAGTACGCAAAACTCTTATTTGAATCCAGAAGCTTTTGGAGCTTAGATTATATAGAGATGCTCTTTGACGGTTTTGGCGATGTGAAAGACCCAAAACTGGCATTTGAAATGCTGGATAAATTCAATCATAGTAAAAAAACCATAAAGCAAATTAAGGCATATTGCTATGAAAACGGCTTAGGGGTTGAAAAAGACCTCAAAAAAGCGGAAGAATTACGCTCAAGCTTGTTTAGTTTAAGAAACAACGAAATTAGATTTGGTCCAAAAAGCGCAATAGCAAAAGAGAAACTTTTTGCGCTCAATTTCCAGATTGATTCCGCAAATCGCAAAAAGGAAAAAGCCCCCGCCCTACTCTTTAATTTGGGGAACTTCTATCTAGAAAAGAATACGCCCTATTACGACGCCGCTAAGGGTATTGAAATTCTGGAAAAAGTTGCCGCAGATTATCCTGAAAAACTCAAAAGTCTGGCGTATAAATATAGGGCATTGAAAGATTATAAAAAATATTTTGAAACCATGCTTCAGTTTGTCGAAAAAATCACTGATACAAAATTAATTGAAGGTGCGTATCTTGACTTGGGTTTGTGTTATCTAAATGGAACTGGCGTTGCAAAAAATCCTGAAAAAGCGTTTGAGTATTTTCAGAAAGAGGCGGCGCTTCCATTATCGAGCGCAAGCTTTAGGGCATTGGAAGCAATGGCATATTGCAAAGACAACGGTTTTGGGACACCGCTTGATACAGAAGGTGCAAACAAAATTAGGGAAGATTTGAAGAAATACTTTTTTGATGGCGTGTTAGAAAAATATAATTTGAGTTATATTGCCAATATGTATAACGCTAAAGACAGGCTGGGCGTGAATCCAAAGATGTTTAGTTATTGGATTGATTTTATTTTGGCAAATAAGGCAGAGCGCATCGATGTTGCCTTTATTTACGATTATTACGCCAACAACCCCAAGTCTAGAAACTGGGATAAAGCCTCAAGAATTGCAGATATCTACTCAAAAAATTGGGGAGAATATCCTGAGGCAATGTGGCGTCAGGCAGTTTTAGATATGTCCGGATTGGGCCGCACAAAAAATACAGAGCGTGCAATTAGCCTGTTGGAAAAAGCTTCAAGCTTATATAACGCCACGGCAATGGAAACATTGGCATATTTCTACGACAAAGGCATGGGCGTTAAGCAAGACACTCAAAAAGCTGCAGAACTCATGGGCAAAGTTGCCTCACAAATAAATACGAATTACAGAGGAATGGCAAAAAAATATGTAACAGGAACCTTGGGTTTTGAAGATTTGGAAAGAGCAAAATATCTCTTAAAACTCGGCGCAGATTCCGGCGACCTTGAGGCTCAAAAAGACCTAGACCGCTTTGATTCTTACGTAAAAGACCTCCAAAACTCCGACTAAATCTAGCAGCGATATTGGTCATAATAAAGCGGAAAGCCGCACAGATCGGTCCGCAAAAGGGCAAACAAAAAAAGCGCCTTAATAAGGCGCTTTGGAAAGTGGAGCGGGCGACGGGGGTCGAACCCGTAACCTCAAGCTTGGGAAGCTCACACTCTGCCAATTGAGCTACGCCCGCAATTATCATAGACATTCAAGATGTTTCCGCTTTTGCTGTCGAGTTTATTTTCCTGTACATTTTGAAATTTTTAAATTTTCTTTATTTGAACATTCCAAACTTCAATATGTCTAATCTGTTTATGAAAAAGATACTTACGTCCCTAGCCATTTTAACCGCCTCAGCAAATTTTTTGTCCGCACAAGGTAATTCTGATGCGGTTTTGCAAAATACTCTTGATGCAAAAAAATTGATTTCCGAAGCCGCAGACTCATTCAATTCATCAATAGAAAATCTAAATGCAGCAAACAGAGTTTTGATGGAAAACCTCAATAGGTCTTACTCCGCTTCAAACACCCTTTCTTCTTTGCAAAGCGATTTCTCAAACAAAAAGCAAGAGTTTGAAAATATCCAAAAAAGATTTGCCATCATAGAAGAATCTTACAAACAAAATGGGGCAAGCTTAAGTTTGGCGAATGAAAACTTTAAATTGCTAGATAACGCCCTGCCTATGGGTGTAAAACGTATAGAGCTGGCTGAAAAGCTCTACAAAAAAAGCAAAGAATATGTCAGCAAAAACTTAGGTTCAAACAATTCAAACAAAAGATATTTAGATGCCTCTTGGGCAAATTTTTTGGCGGCAAAAAACAATTTCCAAATAACTCAAGAAAACATCAGGAGTCTTGGGGTATCTCTTAATATTGCAAAGCCCAGAATGAACGGCGTGCAAGCATCTTTAACTCTAGCAAAAGATTTTCTGGGCAAAATTAAATCATCCCTTGACCCCTTAGAACCTGCGTTGTTACTCCTAGAAACGGATGTTAAAAAGCTCTCCGACACAAATGAGCAGGCAAATAAAAATTATACAAATATGCTTATCAATCTTGGTGAATATAGAATGGAATATACAAAGGCAAGTTTCGGCGTACATAAATTTATAATGAATGACCTTGTTAAAAATGAAAAATATTTCGACACGGTATTTGAAGCCGACCCATTTTATTTAGCCAGCCTGAGTGTTGCAAACTATGCAAATGACGAATACAGCAAAACCTTTGCCTATAACACAAGCGCCGTAGCGGGTATATCTGAAAGTTCAAACCCCTTTGGCGATCAAGAGGTAAAACAGACTCTTAGAAAAGCGAATATTGCAAGGTCTGAGCCTGCCTCTGAGAGTGCTGAATTTCAGCTCAACAAGCCATCTGCAGCCCAGTCTGAAAAAGACGCCGCCCTGCAATCCATTTATGAAATCGAAAATTTAACTTCCGAAATTATCAAAGCAAACTTCATTCTTTCCGAGATTACTTCAAACGCTTATCAGGCTTTAAGCAAGATTGAAGAATCTGAAAGAATGTCGGAAAATTTATTGAGAGAGACTATATTCTCCTTTGGCAAAGCCCAAGAGCTGCTTTCAAATGCGGAGATTTTTAAAAACACTTTGGCGGTATATTCAGAGCAATCCAAATCCGCAATGTTGGAATTTGAGAAGCTCTATAAATCTGCGGAAGAAAGCGGAAAAACTGTTTTGGAAAAATCCAAGGAGAGCCTTGGAAAAATTTCCGAAGCCTCTGCTGCCTTGAAGTAATTTGCGAAATTAAGCATCATGAAAAAAGAGACTTTAAGCAAAGTCTCTTTTTTTTATGATGTAAAAAATACTTATCTTAAAATATTTTAGCTGAACTTATATATGCCTGGAAGTGGAATTGGGTCTATTGGCTTTTTACCAAATGAAAATTCCGTGGGCAAATAAGACTTTTGCGAGCGCATCAAGAACCAGTCATACTTGACTCTTGTGCCTGCGTAGGCGCTTTCTCGCCCTGCTATTGCCATGTAGGTGGAGTCTGTAAGCTCAGAAAGCATATTGCGGTGAACACCGTTTCTTACGCATCTTAAAAGCTCAGCATGTTCTTCTACAAGACACTGCGGCACGCTCTTTGGAGACTCCCACGCTTTTGCGCCCGTTATGCGAACATTATTTATATCGGAAGTTTCAAAAACACCCTTTGTGCCCACAAAACGTTCCACAACATAGCCGCCCGCCTTTTCTTCACGCCTGCCATAACTTGCGCAGCGCAAGCCGTCGCCGAAATCAAAATCTACGGCAAAATGGCTGAAACGGTTGCCCATTTCAGGGAATGGAATATCCCACCTTCTGCCGCCCAGACCGTTTACTTCCTTTGGTTTTTTGCCATTCAAGCCCCAAAGAATTATATCCAAATTGTGCACGTGCTGTTCAACATAAGAGTCCCCACTTGCCCAAGTAAATATAAACCAGTTGCGGATTTGATACTCCATACTTTCAGGGTCGGGATTGCTTGTGTTGAGTTTTTGTATGAAGAAACGGGAGTTTAGCCAATAGCATTGAGTGCTGAGAATTTCGCCGATATCGCCGTCTTGAATGCGCTTGATGCCCTCAACATAACCCGCATGAAAACGGCGCTGTATGCCGCCTATTATACAAAGTTTCTTTTCGTCGGCGAGCTTGGCAGTTTCATAAAGTTCTCTAATTTGCACAGCGTCAACGCAGGCTGGTTTTTCTACGAAAATGTGTTTGCCAGCTTCTACACAGGCGCGCAAATGCATTGGTCTGAAAACCGGAGGGGTTGCATGTATAATCAAATCAACATCGGTTTCCAAAAGTTTCTTGTAGGCATCCCAACCAACAAACTGACGCTCTTTAGGGATATCAAAACATTCTTTTGGAAAACCAGTATTACTGTAATTAGAGGGTTCACCAGCTTTTTTAGGCGAAGTATAATCTGCAAATTTATCCAAAGCAAATTGTATCCTATCCTCAAACAAATCGGCAAGCGCCACAATGCAAACATTGCTATCTGCGTTAAGCATATCCCTTACGGCGGAAATACCCCTGCCGCTACATCCAATAACGCCCACCTTAATTCTGTCAGATCCCTTTACTGCCGCAAAGCTGAACTTTGGCATCATTGCATAAGTCCCCGCCAACGCCGTTGTCTTTAGCATATTTCTCCTATTCATATATTTCCTTTTTTTAAACTGATTTATCTAAATCTTTATAAATTTTTAAGACAGCTATATCGCCCTCAGCCGTATTCACACTTTGTGCGTGCTCAAGCCCCAAAGTGCCCTTGTAACCTAAGTCAGAGATTTTTTTAAGCACCTTTGGATAGTCTATAATTCCTGTGCCAGGCTCCATCCTGCTTGGCGCATCCGCTATATGAAAACCGCCAACATGCTTGATGCAAGGCTCAAGAGAATTCAAATTCCCGACACTCATATACTCATGAAAAATATCGTAAAGAATTTTGCAATGAGGACTATTTATCGCCTCGCAAACCTCCAAGGCTTGTTCGGTTTTGTAGAAAAACATACCTTTGTGCGAAATTAAATTCAGTGGCTCTATCATCATCACCGCATTGTTTTTTTCGCAAAGCTCGGTACAATATTTCATGTTTTCTATGGTGTTTTTCATTTGTTCTGCGTAAGAAATTTCCGCAGTTTCAAGCCCCGGACCTATTATGAAAGAGTTACCCTTAATACGCCTGAGCATGTCAAAAACTTTATCGAGTTCCGCAGCCAAATATTCTTTGATTTCTTTAGAGCCCCTCAACGGAGTTTGGTCTTTTTTACAGGGCACAACGTTTGCCGTCATAGTCGGAAAACTTTTTTCATTCATAGAACTTTGAGGCCCCATATTGAGGGAAAATTTTTCAACCTGTAAGCCGATTTTATCCATGACATCTTTATTGCCCGTGTGCGTAATACACCCTTCTATGGAGCGAAAACCGTTTGCATAGTAATACGGAATCCTTTCCACAACATCTTTGCCAAAGCTGCTACGAAAATTGTCCATGCCAACTCTTGGCGAAAACTTCATTTTGAAAGGTGTACCAGCACCCTCGAAAAGGGGTTTTATAGCACTCAAATTACCTGCCTCGGCGGCATTTGAGTATGCTGAAAATATAGACGGAACAAATATGCCTGCTGTTGCCGCCTTAACGGTTTTTGATAAAAATTCTCTCCTATTCATAAAAACTCTTTCTCTAAAAAACACCCATCTCAAACGTTTGAGCAGAAAATGTATAGACTAAAGAAATTTATTGCAACTCTTTTTTATACTTAGAGCGTATCCCAATTAAATGACAGCAAGGTTTCTTATTTCTGAAGATCGGATGTGCTCTAGGTTTAAATGCAAAAAAATAAGCACGCATATATTTCAAGCGTGCTTTAAAGATGGTTATAATTGGATGCGTCCTAAAGCACCATGTCGGCACTTATAGACAGGCTTTTTTGAGCTACGCCGGATTTTGATTTTTCTGGCAAATCATACATGATGTCTAGCATCAATTTTTCCATAATCGCACGCAGACCCCTTGCGCCCGTGCCCAGTGTCAAAGCTTTTTGCGCAATTTTACGAACAGCCCCAGCCTCAAAGTCTAAAGCCACGCCCTCAAGAGCAAAAAGCTTTGAATACTGTTTGGTAAGAGAATTTTTTGGCTTTGTGAGTATGTGCACCAAATCATCTTCCGTAAGTTCGTTGAGTGCCGAAACTATTGGCAAACGGCCTATAAATTCAGGTATGAAGCCAAACTTAATCAAGTCTTCAGGCTGAATGTCCGCCAAAATGTTTTTGGAAGAATCTTCTTTTTTAGTTTCATTAACATTAAAGCCCAAGACCTTGCTTTCAGAGCGCTTTGCCACAATTTTATCCAAGCCCACAAAAGCGCCGCCGCATATAAAAAGTATGTTGCGGGTATCTACCCTGATGTATTCTTGGTCTGGATGCTTGCGGCCACCCTTTGGCGGAACATTACAAACAGTGCCCTCTAAAATTTTTAAGAGAGCCTGCTGCACGCCTTCGCCGCCGACATCCCTAGTGATGGAAACATTTTCTTTGTGAGCGCCAATTTTATCAACTTCATCAATGTAGATGATGCCGCACTGCGCTCTTTCAACATTGTTGTCTGCCGCCCTTAAAAGGTTTAAGACGATGTTTTCAACGTCCTCGCCGACATAGCCCGCCTCGGTAAGTGTGGTGGCGTCTCCCATTGCAAAGGGGACATCCAACATTTTAGCAAGAGTTCTTGCCAAAAAAGTTTTACCGCTTCCGGTTGGACCTATCAAAAGCACATTGCTTTTTTCAATCTCTACGTCTTTTAAAGAATCTAAAAGAGAGGCGTCAAAGCCGTCTTTTTGCATTAGTTTTTCAACCTTCAGCCTCTTGTAGTGGTTATAGACGGCAACGCTCAAAACTTTTTTGGCGTGATCTTGACCAATAACGTAATCATCCAAGCCCCTTTTAATTTCAGACGGGGTCTTTAAATCAAAATCCAACAGTTTTTCAAGAGAACGTTTTGAATCTTGCTTGCTTTGAAGCGCAATTACGCCATGCAAAGCGTCAACGCATGTGGGGCAAATTGCCGCACCATCAATACCTTTCACAAGACCGCCCGTTTTGTTTTTTGGGCGTCCGCAAAAACTGCAATAATCCGTATCTTCGGCCATGGCTATACAGACTTTGGCTTGCTGACTATGACATTGTCAACAATGCCGTAAGCCTTGGCTTCTTCAGCCGTCATATAGTAGTCTCTGTCGGAATCTTTCTCAACTTGCTCTACGCTTTTACCAGTGCTTTGGGCAAGAATTTCATTGAGCTTTTTGCGCCAGCGCAAAATTTCATTGGCGGCAATAGTGATATCCGTAGCCTGACCCGATGCCCCGCCTGAAGGCTGATGTATCATGACTCTGGAGTTTGGCAAAGAATAACGCTTGCCCTTTGTGCCCGCAGAAAGCAAGACAGTCGCCATGCTTGCCGCCTGCCCCACGCAATAGGTAACAACATCGCACTGCAAAAAATTCATGGTGTCATAAATTGCCATGCCAGCCGTAACCGAACCGCCAGGGCTGTTGATGTATACATGGATATCCTTTTTGGGGTCTTCCATCTGCAAAAATAGCAACTGCGCAATGACGGCATTTGCCACGCCGTCTGAAATTGGAGTGCCAATAAATACGATTCTATCTTTCAGGAGACGTGAATACACGTCCCAAGTGCGTTCCGTCCTGCCGTCACGCTCAACTACATTTGGTAAATAATATTCTCCCATTTTTTACTTCTTTTCTTCCACGAACTTAACATCGGCCTTTTCGGAGATGAAGTTAATAGCTTTCTGCATTAGAGCATCTGAACGCAGACGATTGATTTTTTGCTGATCGCCCTTAATCTGCTTTACATATTCGTCAGGATTCATACGCAGGCGCATTGCTTCCTGCCAGACGATGCGGCTTAGGTCTTCATTATCAACTTTAAGATCGTTGGCTTTGGCGACACGGTTCAAGAAAAGGCGCATTTTCCCACGCATTTCAGCATCTTTGGTTGCGCTTTCATAAAGGGCGTCTTTGCTTGCTTCAAGATCTTTTTTGGAAGCGCCAGACGCAATAAAGCGCATCATCATATCTGAAAGAATCATCTGCTTTTCTTCTTCAAGGGCAGATTCAGGCAAGTCTATCGTAAGCCCAGCCATGAGTGATTCCACAGCCTTCTGGCGTTTCATAACTTCATTGTGAGAGTTTTTGTCAGCCTCAATATCTTTGCGGATTTTTTCAGTTAGCTCTTCTTTTGTTTTAAGCTCAAACGCTTTCAAAAATTCTTCATCTATTTCAGGCAAAGATTTTTCACGCACTTCAAAAATTTCAACATCATATTCAGCCTCTTTACCCGCAAGTTCTGGGTTTGTAAATTCTGTTGGGAAATGATGCGTGAAAGTTTTTTTATCGCCCTTCTTCATGCCGATTATGCCTTGCACAATGCTCTGTACGCCTGGCGCATTTTCATTTCCGGCTTCTTCCCAAGTTGACTGCTGCGTGCCGTACATTGCGAGGTCTGGAAGAATGTCGGAAATATTTTTACCGTCTATCTTGCCATTGTAGCCTAAGCGCACAAAGTCTCCCTTTTTGATTTCTCTATCAACTTCATTGTAGGCGGCACGCTGATTGAGGTAATAATTCAAACCATTGTCAACTTCTTCGTCATTGACCGTAACCAAAGGAAGTTCTAAAGACACCTTCAAATCTTCCGGCAATTTGAAATCAGGATAAACGTCTGCGGTAAAGACTATTACTTTAGAGTCTTTCTCATCTTTGATGTCCAAATTTACCACTGAAAAAATGTCAAATTCTTTGATTGCGTTAAGGTCTGACATGGCTTTTGAAACCAAGCTTCTGTTCAAATATTCAGCTATGTCTTTTGCGTATGTTTTTTCAACCATTGCAATAGGCGCTTTGCCCGGTCTAAAGCCCTGTATTTTTGCGCTCTTGACAAAATCTTTTATGGTAGAATCTCTTTCGGCAGAAACTTCCGCAGCATCGAAAGTGAAAGTGATATTCTTGCGTGTAGAGCTTACATTTTCTATATTTTTATTCATATTTATTCCAATTAAAATTTAAAAGCTGGAATAATGTATTTATGAGCCTCACACGTCAAGAAATATATGGATTTGCAAAAAAGCGTCTCGACGACGCCTAAAACCAGACATCAATGTCTTCCAGCGCATATCGGCGCAAATAATGCTTGACCGAACTTACCCGCTAGAATTTTCTAAGCGTATGTCTAAAAAGGTAAAATTATTATTCCTAAGCTTGATTTGTGCCGCCCTATGCCTTGCGTTCTCGGCATGCGCTTCCGACTCTGAATCGGAAAAAGAAGAAGCCCAAGACCTAGATGATAACATACTCGGAATATCATATACCGGAGAAACCAAAGTCTCCTACTGCAACATTGCGTATATGGATGAAGACACCACACGCTCCATATATGAGATTTTTACCGGTGAAGAATTTTCTCAAGGGTATCTTACATTGCGTTCTCAACCCAATGAAAGAGCGGGCATGTACTTTTACATCATGATTAGCGGCCCGGATTCCATCCCCCTTGCATCAACGATAGAGCTTTCTGTCGATAAAATTGCGGAAGGCGCAAAGGCGACAACTTATACTTTCACTGTCCCCGAGACACACTCTTTACTGCGTGAAATCAGGTTGGGGTTGACGGGAAAAGACTGGCAAGACCCAAAGACAAAAGTGAACGCCTTCAGAATCGTGATTAAAAATCCGGGGGGCAAGGTTGTATTGGACCACAAGTCATGGCTTTGGAGTATGCCCAAAGATTCCAAACCAAATGAGTAATTGGGATAGTCCAAAAAAACTGGCTTCATCTTCCGGCTTTGAACTGGAAGATTTTGCCGAAACGCTCGACGGCGGACAAGCATTCACTTGGAAGAAAACCCCATTAAACGCCAAAGAATCCGATATTTTTTTAACATGCTATGAAGGCGTGTTTGCGGATTGTGCAGGCAAATTTTATCTGGGCAAAGATTCTCAAGTTTATTTTTCCAAATTGAAATCCGCAAATTCAATCACTCATAAATTGGCTGAAAACTATCTTGATTTGGAGAGAGACTACAAGGCGCTAAAAAAATCTTTGCCCACAAAAAAAGATTCTGTTTTGAAAGACGCTTTAAATATTCATCCCACACTGCGCATACTCAAGCAAGACCCTAAAGACGCCATAGTTTCCTTCATATGCAGTTCCAGCAAGCGCATAGTCCAAATTAAACAATGTGTGGAACTTCTTTCAAAAAATCACGGCAAAATTCTGGGCGGAGGCTTTTATGCAATCCCGGATTTTGAGGCGATAAATGAGGCATCTCTTGCTCAGATACAAGCCTGTAAGCTTGGCTTTAGGGCGGCATATTTAAAAAAGACCGCAGAAAAGATTTTGAAAGACAAATTCTCTTATCAAAACTTACACGATATGCCTTATACTGAGGCAAAAAAATATCTTCTTACTTTAAGCGGAATAGGCGAAAAAGTTGCCGACTGCATATTGCTTTTTGGCGCATCAAAATTTGAAGCATTCCCCATAGACACTTGGATTAAAAAGGCTATGTCTGAAATGTATTCAATCTCAGACCCAAAAAAAGTTTCGGCATTTGCCGAAAATCATTTTGGGAAATACGCAGGCTACGCCCAGCAAGTCATATTTGCAATCAAGCGCAAGGGCGGCTAAAATATTTTGCGCCTGAAGTGGCAGTAAGGCTTCTTCCCCGACTTTTCATAGTAGCGCAAATGATAATCTTCCGCAGGATAAAATTCTTTTGCGTCCAACACTTGCGTTGCAACTTTAAAACCCTTTTGCGAAAGCGCCGCTATGAGTTCTTCCGCAATTTTTCTTTGCTCCGCATTTTCAACAAATATCGCCGAAAAATATTGCGGCCCTTTGTCCGGTCCTTGACCGTCAACCTGAGTAAAATCATGAATTTCAAAAAAGGCTTTTAAGATTTCTTTGTAAGATGTTTTGGTTTTATCAAATAAAATTTCTACGGCTTCAAAATGCCCCGTATCACCCTTGCATACGTCTTCATAGCTTGGATTTTTGGTTTTTCCGCCCGTATAACCGCTTGCCGCATAGTACACGCCATTTATGCTGCGCATTAAAGCCTCAACGCCCCAAAAACACCCGCCCGCAACAAGCGCTTTATCTATATTTTCAGCAGGCACAAAATTCATGGAAACAGAGTTTACACAATGGCGCACATTTTTTTTCGTCAATTTTTCGCCCTCAAAAACATGGCCTAAATGCGCATTGCATCGTGCGCACAAAATTTCCATACGCTTGCCGTCCGCATCTTGCACACGTTTTACTGCGCCCTTTAGTTCTTCATCAAAAGCCGGCCAGCCGCAACCTGCATCGAATTTGTCTTGAGATAGATACAAAGCAGAAGAACAGCGTTTGCAAACATACAAACCCTTGTCAAAAAATTTGTCATACTTGCCCGTGAAAGGGCGTTCTGTGCCTTTTTTTTCTATCACAAATTTTTCAGCGTCTGTAAGGGTATTAAAATTTTTTGAATCCATTGCAAATGATGTAATCGTAAAAACTGAAAACAGAAAAAGCCCGACTATGATTTTTAAAAAATTCCGCATACCCTTAAAGTTTTAACATGCCTTAAAAGCTGAGCATAACCTTGCCCGATCTTGAATTTTGCTGCGCCCTAGCCAAAGCTTCAGAAACTTTTGAAATAGGAAACGTTGCATCAACAGGCGCTTTAAGCACGCCTTTTTCAATGAGGCAAAATATGTCTTTAAACACTTTTTCAACCTCATCTTTAGTGTGCGTGCGCTGCCATTTATCCCACCAAAACCCTCTCAAAGAAATATCGTTAAATATCAAAAATCTGGTGGGGAATTTTACGGACTCCGTCGCCATACCGCCTATTGTTACAACAACACCGCCGTCGCCCATGCATTTAATCATGTTGCTTACACTTTCGCCGCCTATCTGATTCAAACCCAAGACTGGCTTTTTTCCGCCGCAAAGATTGGCAATTTCTCTTGGATTAAATTCAGCTTCATCCACGACTACATCGGCACCCGCTTCAATAAGCGTGCCCCTTCTTTCTGCGGCGTTGCGCACCATATTTATGGTTTTAATTTTACGCTCTTTGCAAATCTGTATGAGAAAATAACCCAGTGCGCTGCTTGCGCCGTTTTGTATAACCCAATCGCCCTCTTTCAAATCTTTGAAAGATTCCAAAATCAAGAGCGCCGTAGGCGGGTTCACAAAAGACATAGCCGCTATATCGGCGGGCAAATTGTTTGGAACTTTCAGCAAATTTTCAGCCTCCGCAATTTGATACTGACGCCAAACGCCAGGTTCTTCGGGGATTCTCACCCTATCGCCAACTTTGACATTTTTAACCGAAGCGCCGACACTCTCTATTATGCCTATGCCCTCTCTGCCTGCTATTGCCGGCAATGTGCGCAAACGTCCGTAAGAGCCGCCTATCATACCCAAGTCTGAAGGGTTTATAACCGCCCTTTCAAGCCTGATTAAAACCTGAGCTTCGCCGACATTTCCCAATGTTTGCGCCACAGGTTTAACTACTTGAGACGCATCGCCGTATGTTTCATGAATTGCAGATAAAGTTTCCATAATTTCAGGGTGCATATTTGTCTAATATGTGTCAATTACAGAAGTAATCTTGACTGAAACTTAATTAAATGCTTTTGTGAAATCACTTGAATCCTGATAAATTTATGAAAAAGACATTACTTGCAACATTGCTTCCCGCCCTTTGTATCTCCTATATTTTTGCAGAGCCCCACGAGGGCAAAGATTGGAAACTGGTCTTTTACGACGATTTTAATTACGACAGAGCCCAACTTGAAGCCACTTGGGTTTCCGACAACGGCAAAAACCCTCACATATTGTCGAGCCGTTGGCCGGAGAATGTGGAAATTAAAGACGGTATTCTAAAGCTCTTAAATAAAAAAGAAACTCGTGCGGGGCAAGACTGGACAAGCGGCAGCATCTGGACAAAAAAACGCTACAAATACGGCTACTATGAGTGTCGCTACAAATATGCCGACGCCACTGGCGTAAATAATTCTTTTTGGATTATGACCAGAAATAGAAATCTACCCAACGGTCTCAAAGCCTTTGAACTGGATATAAATGAGGGGCACTATCCCGCCGAAATCAACTGTACTATACACAACTGGTCAGACTTTACGACAATGCCCGACGGACGTAAAACGCACCCTATGGACCACAACAATTTTGACTTTAGCGGAATAGAAAAAAATGAATCCGGACTCATATCAGTACCCCTAGACGCCCCCGTACTGATGCACAAAATCCGCCTATCTAGCGAGCACTTCCTACACTTTCACGTGCGTGAAATTCAAGCGCTTGCTCATAATTCTTTGGGCGGCTACCCAACCCTCTCAGACAAGGGCACTTTCATTGGCACAGATAAAATTAAAAATTTTGCGCTAAATGCTAAAGTTAAAACAAGCGGCAATTATGTTTTGCCGCAGATAAATACTCCCGTAGCGCAATTCAAGGACGAATACGCAGTTGACGGAAAAACTTGGACATCATGGGTATCTCAAAAAGAAGGTAAAAAATTTATAGAAGTTGAGTTTGACGCTCCAAGCTCTATTGGTTGTGTACAGGTTCTCACGGGTTGGTGGAAAGACGGCAAATATACAGACGCCCTTCCAACTTACAAACTTGAATATTTCGACGGAAAAATTTGGAAGACGCTCAAAGAGCGCAGTACTGAAAATGTCTATGGCAAAAGCGCCATGTTCCTGTCAAAGACCTACAACACTTATGCGCTGCGGTGGAGTCCGACAGAACTCATATTCTACTTTAACGACAAAGAAATCATGCGCCGCAAAAATGAAGTTGCCCACTACCCTGCGGAAGTGTTCTTGAGCGCAGCAATAACCCATTGGGCGCACGGCGTAACAGACGCAACCGCAGGCACAAGCATGGATGTTGACTACGTTAAAATTTGGCAAACGCCCGAAGACAACGGCGAAATATTTGACGAAAGTAATGCGCCGCAAAAATAATTAATTGAATATTTTTCAAAGCGCAAAAATTATTGCGCTTTTTTTGTGGAATTTTTTCCGATAAAATTCAGAATAGCCCTCATAAAATCCTTACTTCTTTTATGCCTAAAACTTTTAATCCATTTTTACAGACAAAGTTCCCGCCCGACTGGACTCTTATGACCCCGTCAAATCTTTCCGCAGATATAAATAAAGCTATAAACACGGCAAAGAAAAATTTTGAAAAAATAACCTCTCTAAATGAAACCCAACTCAATTATGAAAATTGCATCAGGGCTTTTGACAGGGCAACTTCAGACCTTGACACCGCCTGGAATTGGGCAAACCATCTTGACGCAGTCGCAAATTCAGAAGCTTTACGCAACGCAATTTCAGAGGTTTTGCCGATAGTTACAGATTTTTATTCTTCAATATATCTGGATGAAAAACTCTGGGGCGTCATAAAAAAATATTCTCTAACGCCTGAAGCTGAAACTCTAGACGGTTACAAAAAGGCGCTACTAAAAAGAACTATTGAAAACTTTTTGGAAAACGGTGCAGATTTGCCCGAAGAAAAAAAAGCAAGATTAAAGGAAATACAAACCGCCTTGGCGCAAAAGACGCAAAAATTTTCAGACAATGTTTTAGACGCTACAAACGCCTATTCAAAACATATAACAGACATCGCTCTGCTTGAAGGCTTGCCCAAAAGCGCATTAGATTTGGCGGCAAAAAAAGCAACGCAAGAAAATTTGGAAGGCTGGGTTTTCACACTGCACCAACCTCTCTTAACGCCCGTTTTAACCTATGCAAAAAACGAGTCTTTGCGTAAAGAAATGTGGTTTGCCGCAAGCAAGGTCGGCAGGTGCGAGCCTTTCGACAATACGCTTTTAACAACTGAAATTCTATCTTTGCGCAAAGAGGAAGCGGAAATATTGGGATACAAAAATTTTGCGGATTTTATATTGCATAGGCGTATGGCAAAAAATTCCGCAAACGCTCTGGATTTTTTGCGCAATCTTAAATCCAAAATTGATTCTTACTTTCTGGATGAGACAAAAAGTTTGGAGAGTTTTAAATCAAAACATGATTCCGCTTTGAATATAAAGAGCTCATCCGCCCTCTTAAACCCGTGGGATGTCGCCTATTATGCGGAGCTTCAGCGCAAAGCTGAATATGATTTCACGCCTGAAGTCATGCGGGACTACTTTGAGTTTGAAAAAGTTACTCAAGGACTTTTTTCCATAGCCTCAACACTTTTTGGGCTGAAAATTCAGAAGGCAAATAAACCCGCCCTGTGGGATGAAAATGTAGAGTTTTATGAAGTCCGCAATGAAAGAGGCAAACACATAGGCTCTTTTTATGCGGACTTTTTTCCCCGTAAAAACAAGCGTTCGGGCGCATGGATGAATCTTTTGAAACAATCTAAAGGTATTGCGCCAGCATTGGGTTTCATAGGCGGAAACTTTAATGAGGCAAGCGCAGGCAAGCCGGCACTGCTCTCTCACGAAGAAGTTTCAACACTATTTCATGAGTTTGGACACCTCATACATTTTTTCCTGATGGATTGTACCGAGATTGGTCTGCGAGACGTAGCTTGGGATTTTGTTGAGCTGCCCTCTCAAATTATGGAGAATTGGTGCGGCAAGCGTGAGTGTCTGAATATATTTGCAGAACATTATTTGGATAAAACTTTAATACCCGACAACATATATTCCGCCTTCGATAAAAGCAGAAAATTTCGTGCTGCCAGCGACTGCATGAGGCAACTATTGCTTTCTGTTTCAGATATGCTTTTGCACACGCAAACGGAAATCTTTTTAGATAATCTGGATGAAGTTTTGGACAATATGACCAAAGAATATAAAATGCCTTTGGCGGAAAAATCCCCAAACATACTCCCAAGATTCACGCATATTTTCGGGGATTCTGTGGGCTATGCTGCGGGGTACTATTCATACAAATGGGCTGAAGTTTTGGATGCGGACGCTTTCACAAAATTTGAAAAATTTGGCATACTAAGCCCCAAAATCGGCAAAGAGTTTGCAAACAAAATTTTGCGTGTGGGCTCTACAATTCCGCCTGAAGAAGCTTTTGAAAACTTTATGGGGCGCAAGCCCAGCTTGGACGCACTAATCAAGCGCATTCTGCCCGATACAAACAAAGTTTTTTAGAGCATTAGAGCCTAAATTTTATCATGCAAATTGTCTGAAGCAAAGCCGTCCAACCTTGCGAGAATTTCCCCCGCAAGATAAATTGAACCTGTGCTGACCAAAATTTCATCATCAGAAATATTTGCAGATGCTAGTTCAGGAAAGAGCGCTTCTACGCTTGTTGGCACAAGTTCAACATTTGCGTTTGTTTTTAAAGACAAAAGTTCGTCAATTTTTAACGACCTTGGGTTGTTAACCTCTAAAAGAAATATTTTTGAAGCGTATTTTTCTATAACTGAAAAAAGTGCCTTTGCCCTGCCAATTTCCAAAGACCCAAAGCTTACGCAGAGTTTTTTGTCGGGGTATGTTTTACGTAAGGCAGCCAAGTTTTTTTCAAGCTCATGCGCACCTTCCAAATTGTGAGATGAATCTAAAATCATGAAAGATTTTTTCAAAGCAATCTTCTGCCATCTGGCAAACCACATGACCTTTTTTAGAGCCCAAATTGCAAGATTTTCATCCAAATTTAACCCGCAAAATTCATTCATCTTTCTTATCGCAAGCAAGGCAAGAGCCGCATTTTTACGCTGATACTCACCCTCAAGATTGCTTTGAGGCATTGAATCTGTGTCTTTAAAAAAATCTTCCAGAAAAAAACTTTTTGCGTTTTTTTGCTTTGCTTCTTTTTCAATCACACACCTTGCTTCTTGCGGCATGATACCGCAAATAAGCAAAGAATTTTCCTTTATTATACCTGCTTTTTGCAGCGCAATTTCAGGAATCGTATTGCCGAGCAAATCAGTGTGGTCCAAAGATATTGAAGTAATAATTGAACAAAGCGGATTTCTTAAAATATTTGTAGCGTCTAATGCGCCACCCAGACCGCATTCAAATATTGCGTAATCAACATTGCTATCGGCAAAATATTTGAACGCCGCCATTGTCATATATTCAAAAAACGACGGCTTATCACACAACTGTTTGTCTGCAAAAATTTCATCGGCAGATTTTGAAATGTCTGCTAAAAGCTCAAGCAGCTTTGGTTTGGATATGTTTTTTTGATTAACCCGCATGCGCTCGCCCAAATAAACTAAATGCGGAGAAGTGTACAAACCCACAGTAAATTTGTGTTCTAAAAATATTGCTTCAAGCATTGCGGAAACTGAACCCTTACCGTTACTCCCAGCTACATGCAGGCTTTTTAAAGAGTCTTGCGGATTGCCGTAGGTTCTCGCAAAAGCTCTCATGCGCTCCAAAGAATATTTAGAGCCTCTGTTGCGCAGGTCGTATAAAAATGCCTCCAACGCCTGTATTTCTTTATCCGGATAGGTATCCATAAAAAAAGCGTAGAATACATGTCCTACGCTGTATATTAAAATTTATCTAAAATAAATTATTTTTCATTTGCCAAAGCACTGAGCACCAATGCGCTTGAACCTAAAATTGCGGCGTCCGCCTCTGGCAATTCTGAAGGTAAAATTTTCACCTTATTGCGAAAGATAGGCATGAGATTTTGCTCTAAAGATTCACGCACCGGCGCAAACAAAAGCTCACCACTTTTTACGGGCCCGCCAAAAAGAAAGAATGCGCTTGGGCTGGAAAAATGCACAAAGTCAGCCAAACTCCTACCCAGTATATTCCCAGTCCGCCTGTATGTTTCAAGACAGACAGCGTCGCCATCTTTGGCGGCGTCTTCAATGACCCTTGCGTCAACCTTGTCCCAACCCAAATTGGCAATTTTGCTTTTGCCGTTGTAGTGAGACAAAAGCTCAAAATACGTGCGCTTGATACCAGTTGCGGAAACATAAGTTTCAAGACACCCCCTGCCGCCACAACCGCAAACCCTGCCGTGTTCCGCAACTTTTACGTGGCCAAGCTCACCAGCGTTACCGTCTGAACCATAGAGCATTTTACCGTCAATAATCACACCTGCGCCAAGCCCAGTACCTATGGTGATTGTAATAAAATGATCATATATTTTGCCGCCGCCATAAATGCGTTCACCCAGCGCTGCTGCGTTTGCGTCATTAGTTAAATAGATATGCTTAAAGCCGAAAGCTTCACGCAGTTTTGCCACCAAAGGCGCAGACTTGCCAAAAGGCAAATTTGCGGCAAATTCAATATTGCCCGAAAGATAATTGCCGTTTGGCGCACCTATGCCTATGCCGCAGCAATCGCCTTTTGAAGTCTTGATTTCGGCAGAAATTTGTTCAACCAAAGCCACAATATACGTTTCAAAAGAATCGTAATTTACGGTTTTAAAGTTACGACGTGAAAGCACTTTGCCGTCTAAATCGACAATGCCAATCACAGTGTTGGTTCCGCCTATATCTATACCTATTGAATATTTCATACTAAATATGTTTTTTTAAATACTTTTCAGCTTTTGCCAAAGCTGTAATCGGAAAATAATGCCTGTACCAGTGGTAATTCAGCATGAAGCCTCTTGCAAGCTCCTTACCCTGAGGCAAAGTTTTACCCGCACGCAAATCTACCTTTGCCCCCAGACCGTAACCAGGGAAGCCAGTGCCCGTATAATAAGGCTCATCCCAAGTGCCGTCTTTATTTGTGGATACCAAAAAGCCAACCGCTTTTTTAATGCGCTCTGATATAGACCCATCTTCAAGACTAACTAAAGCCATCAATGCCCAAGCCGTCTGAGAAGCCGTAGAAGGTATGCCCGTGCCGGCAAATTTTGGCTCCATATACGAAGCTATGCTTTCACCCCAACCGCCGTCCTGGTTTTGTTTTGAGATAAGCCAGTCCAAACCGTTTTTAACTGCGGTAGAATCTTTGGTGTCTCCAACCGCAATCAATGCGGGCAGCACAGCCGCCGTGCCATAGACGTAATTCACACCCCAGCGTCCAAACCAACTACCGTCATCTTCCTGCTCGGAATATATAAATTCCAAGGCTTTTGAAATTGCAGGGTGATTGCGTGAAAAACCGCACAAAGCCAAGGCCTCAACCACATGAGCCGTAACGTCAACACTGGGCGGGTCTAAAACTTCACCGAAATCGCAGAATGGAATTTTTGTTACAATGTCGCTGGTATTGTCTTTATCGAAAGCCGCCCATCCGCCGTTTTTAGACTGCATTGCCAGAACCCAATTAATTGTTCTGCGTATTGCGGCGTCCACACGCCTTGCCCTCTCGCTTTCTCTGGGGATGAGTTTTTGTATTTTTTTGAGGGAAATTATCGCAATGGCTGCGTCGTCAATATCGGGATAATAATTGTTTGCCCTTTGGAATGCCCAGCCTGAAGGCTCAACATGCTTGCCAACCTTTACCGCCCAATCGCCATGATAGCGATTCTCTTTAGACAAAACAAAATCCAAGGCTTTAATAAGCTCCGGAGAAGACCCCGGCGTTTCGCCAGCTTCCATCAGACCCGTCATGGTAAGGAATGTGTCCCAAACCGGACTTTCACTTGCCTGAAGCATAGTGCCCTCCCCACGTTGAACCTGCCAATGTAAATTAAATGCGTCTATTGCCCTAGACATATTTATTTGGTCTATGGCAAAGCCTTCAACGTGCATGACGATTATTGCATAAATCCAAGGAGGCTGAATACCGCCCCAAGCGCCGTCTTCGTCTTGATGCTCCAAAACCCATTGAAGTATAAGTTTGATTGCACTTTCACGCAGAGGTTTAAGTGGAACCCTGTTATAACCGTGTAAAACGTGGTCCAACTTCAAAAAGAAATTTTCCCAAGAAATTATTGAATTTGTTTTGCGGGGCAGACGATAGTCAACCTTGTCTCTGCCTTCGGGGAAAAGCTCATCAAGTTGTAGAAAATCAGGCAAAGTTTTGATTGGGCGACGTGCCGTCAAGATTGCAATGGGCATCATAGTTGCCCTTGCCCAAGCGGCAAAGTCATAGATATTAAACAAGCACCACTTTGGCAAAAATATAATTTCAGGAGGCAATACGGGCGTATGCGCCCAAGGCCATTGTCCAAAAAGCGCCAGCCAATATTTTGTAAAAACCCTAATCCTGTCCGCCCATTTATTCCTGATAAGCCACGCCCTAGTCTTGAGCATAATTGCGTCATCAGGATCAAAACCCGACAAGCGCAAAGCAAAGTAACACTCTAAAGTTGTATTAATATCGCCTTGCTCAGAGCCGTGGTAAACATCCCAAGAGCCGTCTTCACGCTGTCTATCCAATATGTATTGGATAACCCTTTGTTTTTTGGGGTCTTCAAAGCCGATAAAGTGCATTGCCAAAATCCACTGCGCTTCCATGCAGCAGTTTGTCTCTAGCGGACCGCACCAAATGCCGTCTTTATCCTGCCTTACTTTAATCCAATCTATTGCGCCTTTAAGACAAGTACGCAAACCCTTCAAAAAACCGCCTATTTCTGCAGAAGTATCTGCAGATTTTTCAACAAATTCATTCATGTTTCTGATATTAAATTTAAACCAGAAATATAGACGAAAAAAAAGATATGTCAAGGTGGCATATCTTTAAATTTTGAAGATTTTTTTGGAGGAAAAATTCTACGCTAAAATTTTGAGAGCCTTAGCGGCGTCTTCAAAACGCATTATCATTATTGGATTGCCGTTATTGCCCCTTGTGTGCGCATACATATATTCTATGTTTAATTCAGCAGCAGATGCCTTGTCTAATATGTTAAGCAAAGCCCCCGGAGTATCCAACACTTCAACTTCCAAAACATCAATTTCCTTGGCGAATATGTCAGACTTTTTAAGGCTTTCCATTGCCTTTGCCGTATCGTCAACTATCATGCGCAAGATGCCATACTCCTTAGACTCCGCCAAAGATATGGTTTGAATATTCACGCCGGCCTTGGATAATACTTCACAAGCCCTGCGCAGATGCCCCGGATTGTTTTCAAGAAATACAGATATTTGTTTGCAGATTTTTGCCAGTGCCATAATTATATCTTTCTTTTGTCTATAACCCGCTTTGCCTTGCCCTCTGAACGCTCTATTTTACCGGGTTCTACGAGGCGCACCGCAACGCTTATATTTATGATTCCCACTATGGAAGACTGAATCTTTTTGCGTATGGCGTCAAGATTTCCGAGCCTGTCGCTAAAGAATTTTTCATTGACTTCAACCTCCACGGTAACGGTATCCAAATCTTTATCCCGCTCTAAAATTATGCGGTAATGGGGTGAAGATTCTTCAACCTTCATTAAAGCGGCTTCAATTTGAGATGGGAATACATTTACACCCCTGATGATAAACATATCATCGCTCCTCCTGCCTATGCGGCGGATTCTGCGTATGGTTCTTCCGCAAGGGCATTTTTCAGTAATGATGCTTGTTATGTCATGCGTGCGATAGCGCAAAATTGGCATAGCCTTCTTGCTGAGAGTTGTGAGCACAAGCTCACCTTCAGTGCCGTCGGGCAAAGCTTCACCCGTTTTAGGGTCAACAATTTCAGGGTAAAAATTGTCTTCAAAAATATGCAAGCCGTCATGCTCAGAACATTCCGCCCCAACGCCGGGACCCGCAATTTCAGACAATCCATAAATATCAAAAGCTTTGATTGAAGAATTATCTTCAATGTATTTACGCATCTGATCACTCCAAGGTTCTGCGCCGAATATTCCCACGCGCAGTTCCAAAGATTTCATGTCTATACCCAATTTTTTGGACGTATCTATGAGATGTATAAAATAGCTCGGCGTACAGCTAATTGCGGTTGCGCCAAAATCTTTAATCATCATAAGCTGACGCTCACTGTTTCCGCCGGAAGCGGGTATTACCGTGCAACCCAAAGCCTGTGCGCCGCCGTGCAAACCCAATCCGCCAGTGAATAAACCGTACCCATAAGAGTTTTGCAAAATATCTTTAGCCGTGAGCCCGTACATCAAAAGACATCTTTTTACCGAGCTTTCCCAGACGTGCATATCTTCAAGAGTGTAACCGACAACTATGGGTTTGCCCGTAGTGCCACTACTTGCGTGCAAACGCACAATGTCATGCATATCTACGGCAAAAAGACCGTATGGATAAGTGTCGCGAAGGTCGGTTTTTTCTGTGAAAGGCAGCTTAACTATGTCTTCAATAGAATTTATATCTTGAGGTCTTACGCCCATTGCATCCATGCGATTGCGGTGCAAAGACACCTTTTCATAAGCGAGCTTTACCAATGCCTTTAACCTTTGAGACTGAACTTTTTTCAGTTGGTCTGCAGGCAAAAAATCCATCGCCCCGTCTGTGTCGAAAAACCCGTCAACGTCGTTCCAATTACGTGCCATAAAAATTTACTTTCCGTCTCTTCCCAATTTGAAAGCTTCCAGATTTGCAGCATGCAATTTTTCAGGAAAAGAACGCTTGATAATGTCTATCCATTTGTCCTCGGCAATTTCCAAATGCTTACTGAGAGCGCCAAGCAAAGCTATATTCATAGATTTTGCACTTTGAAGCTTAGATTCATCTATATCTGCGGCGGAAATCAAAATACCATTCGGCGCAAGGTTTTCTTTGTGAATATCAGACCACTCAGGCGCCATAGAAACCAAAATGTCTATTTTTTTATCAGGAATCATGGGGCTGATGACCTTCTTGCCGAAGCGCAAGTCGCTGGAGATTGAACCGCCACGCTGGCTCATCCCGTGCACTTCCGCCTTTTTAACGTCATAACCAACTTCAAAAAGCAATTCGCCCAATATCAATGTTGCACGCAAAACGCCCATGCCGCCAAGACCCGCAACCCTTATGTTTGTTACCTTTTCCATATTAGCTCTTATTTTTAATTTTGATATTTTTTGCCATAGAAAGCAGGCAAGGCTGCTTTAAAACAATCAGCGTAATTTTATCTTCCGCCAATTTTTCTTTAAGGTAATTTGCAAAATCAGCCTGCTGACGAACAGGGTTAAACACCGCCACATTATCGACACCCATCGCCTTTGCCACTTCTTCTATCGAAACTATCTTGGATGCCGCCCCGTTCAATCTGCGCCCAGTGCCGGGGTGATCTTGCTGACCGGTCATAGCAGTTGTGGAGTTGTCAACCACAATCACAACATGCCCTGTTGCGGGCGGGTTGTAAACTGCCTCAAGCAGACCTGTCAAACCGCTATGCATAAAAGTACTGTCGCCAATTACGCTGACAACCTTTCTTGCCTTTTCTTCGGGCAAAACGTTGCGCATGCCAACGCCCACACCTATGCTTGAACCCATGCAAATTGTAGTATCCATAGCCCTCAAAGGCGCAATGGCGGCGAGCGTGTAGCAACCTATGTCGCCGGCTACGATACATTCCAAATCTAAAAGCGGCTTAAAACTGAAAAGATGCGGGCAACCTTTGCAAAGCTCAGGCGCTTTTGCCTTTTGAGGAGCAGGGTCTGCAGACATATCTTTATTAATCTGCGCTTTTGCCTTATCTACGCTAAACTCTCCAAAACGCCATTTTTCTTCACGCAAATCAATATTTGCGCCGGCGGCGCGCAGATGCAAATTGAGATACGGATCACCCTCCTCAATGGTTATGCAACGTTTGTATTTTTTTGTAAATTCAACAACCTTAGCCAATGGCAGAGGATTTGTTATAGACAATTTGAAATGCCCAGCTTCAGGCGCAGCCTCAAAAGCGTGTTGGAAAGCTATTCCGCAAGATATTATACCAAGCTCATTGTTAGCGCCTTCCAGAATTTTATTTGGAGAATCTTCACCTGCTGAATATTGCGCAATCTCTGCAAGCTTCGCCCTAAGGCGCTTATGGGCAGCCCTTGCATGCCCAGGAACCATAACCCTCAAAGATGCGTCTTTGGTGTATGCGCCGGCAGGTTTTGGGTCGCAAACATCGTCATACTCAACTATCGTATTGCTGTGAGCGACTCTCGTTGTGGTTCTTACTATGAAAGGCAAACTCCATTTTCTGGAAAGCTTGAAGGCTAAGCGCACAAAGTCATAAGCCTCTTGAGAATCTGAAGGCTCTAAAACGGGCAGACCGCCGGCATACGCCAAAGAACGGGTGTCTTGCTCATTCTGGCTGGACGCCATGCCAGGGTCATCGGCGACTATTGCAACAAGTGCGCCCTCTGTACCACTATAAGAGGCCGTAAAAAATAAGTCTTGAGCAACGTTAAAACCAACGTGCTTCATAGTTAAAAGAGCGTTCCCCGAGGCAAACGCCGCCCCCAAAGCAACTTCTGCGGCGACCTTTTCATTGGGCGCCCATTGCGCCTCTGTGCCTATTTCCGTTAGATTTTCCAATATTTCCGTAGATGGTGTGCCAGGATAACCTACACCCAAAGAACAGCCGGAATGCAACGCCGCCAAAGCTATTGCTTCATTCCCACTCAACAGTTTTCGTATCTTATTTTTAGACATGAGGCAAAGAGAAACAAAAATAGTTCTTTTGGGCAATATTTTTCTGCATTGCGCAATAGAATTTAGTTTTGTCAGCCATGAAGTTTTGAATTGAAAAAAGTTAAGAAAAAACACAGCATCAGACCAACATCTATATAACACCTATGCAAGATTCAGAAAACACAACAAGTTCAACGTCGAACTATTCATTCATACAAATTTCTCTCGTTGTCATTGCTTTGGCTTTGGGCGGGGCTTCGTTATTTTTGGCGATAAATTCCGCAAAGAAAGCGGCATCAGTGCAGGAAGAACTCACTGAAAAAATTGACAGGTTTGCCTCGGCATCGTTGGAAGTCAAAAAACTCAGCGACAGGGTTGACTCTTTGGCATTGCAGCTTGACACAATCAAATCTGGCAACAACACAAAGATGGATAAATTTATGCGTGAGGTTGAATCTGCTATAAGTAAAATCGTATCTGGAATAAAAACAAATGCAGAAGCCATAGAGGCAAATAAAAAAGCCATTGAAGAACTTGCAAAAAGACAGGTTGCGGTAGCACCCGCACCAAAGCCTGAAGCCGCACAACCCGCAACATCTGAAACACCCGCCACAACGCCTCAAGAGCAAGGCGCAGAGGGTGAAACTGTACACGTTGTAAAGGCAGGAGACAGCTTTTCTAAAATTGCCGCACAATATAAAATAAGCGTAGAGCGTATTCAGCAGGCAAATCCTGGCGTTGAATCCAATAGGCTTCAGATAGGTCAAAAACTCAAGATTGTAAAATAGTCTGTGGCAAACCATAAGCCAAAAATCTGGAAGTGCCTACGAGAAAAACTTCTCGTTGACTGCCGTATTTTCAAAATTTTTTCCAGAGAGTTTGCGCATCCAGATTCTCGCAAAGGCACATTCTATACGATTAAAGCGCCGGACTGGGTGCAGATAATCCCCCTTACTCCTGAAAAAAAAGTTTTGATGGTAAATCAGTTCAGATTTGGCACGCAGAAATTTTCATGGGAATTTCCAGGCGGCGTCATAGACGGCACTGAATCTGCGCTTAGCGCCGCCAAAAGAGAGCTTCTTGAAGAAACAGGCTACAAGCCAAAACGTGTAATAAAACTTTCAAGTTTGGCGCCAAACCCCGCAATTATGAGCAACGCTTCCCACATATATCTTGCGCTAGACTGCCTGAAAGTTTCGGACACAAATTTTGACGCCAATGAAGAAATAGAAGTAAAGCTCTTTGAAGTTGAAGCTCTGCATAAAATGGTCTTGCAAGGCAAAATCAACCACGCAATAGCAATAGACGCCCTTTACTTTTTAACACAATATTTATGCCGCTAAGTGAAGATACAGACGGCACTCTTTCCGCCTTTCGCAATCTTCCATATTTGCAAAGGAAGATAAAAATAAGGCAGACCAAAGGCGTACCGATGAAAGTTGGCTTGATAGGTAAATTTGCGCTCAAAGAACTTCATCTTGATATAGACGGTCCAAGAGATGTCCTGCATACAAATTGGGTAAATATTGTTCCGCATGCGTACGTCCAAAAATCTACGCCAACAACTATAATTGCGGGTGTCTTGACAATAAGGGCGGAAAACTCTGTAGTAAAGCAGCAGTTGCTTTTTGAAAAACAAGGCATATTGCAAAAGATACGCTCTTACCCCGCTTGCTCTGAAATCACAAAGATAAGAATTATATGAAAATTGCCGTAGCACAGATGCAAGTTACCACTTCCGATTTTTTGGGAAACCTCAAAAAGGCGGAAGAATTTGCAAAAAGAGCCTCGCTAGGCGGCGCACAAATAGTCGTCTTTCCAGAGATGTTTCTTTGCGGATTCAATTATAGGAGCAATTCAAACTTCATAAAAAAACCCGCATTTGATATTGCAGAAGAACTCAAAAAAATTTCTCAAAAAAACAATATTTCCATATGCGGTACTGTGCCGTTTTCAGACAATATTGAAACTACGCCTCCCTACAACAGGATGCTTTTTATAGATAAAGAAAATGTTGTAACTTATGACAAAGTGCACTTATTTTCTTTGTTTAATGAAAATAGACACATCTCCAAAGGCTCATCAATAGCGGTGTTTGAGGCATTCGGTTACAAAATTGGCTTTGCAATTTGTTATGATTTGCGCTTTCCGGAACTTTTCAGAAAGCTTGCGGAAAAAGGCGCTGAACTTATCATAATTTCTTCCGCATGGCCTAAAGATAGGAAAGAACATTTTGAGATACTGTCTTGTGCAAGGGCAATAGAAAACCAGTGTTACATAGCCCTTGCAAACCAGTTTGGCAAAGAGGTTTTGGGGTTCAACACCATTGAGTATTTTGGCGGTTCCGCCGTGATAAACCCTTGGGGAGAATGTCTTGCAAAAGCGGCGGATGCGGAAGATTTAATCTTTGCAGATTTAGACAAATCATACCTTAAAAAAATACGCTCAGAAATTTCAGTGATGAATGATAGGCGCTTAGACTTGTATTAATTTTGAAACCCGCAATCACAGCCCTAGCCTACGCCCTGCCTGAAAACCGCCTCACGCATTCCGAACTTTGCGAACGTTTCGGCAAATTGCAGATGGGCAAAGTCGCTGAAAGTTCAGGAATTTTTGAGCGCAGGATAGCCGACGCAAAAACTTGCGCCTCAGACCTTGCCTTTGAAGCCGCCGAACTACTTTTTAAAAACTCAAAAAAAGACAGAGCCAAAGTTGATCTCTTAATTTTCGCAACTCAAACGCCTGATTATCTTTTGCCAACCACCGCTTGTATTTTGCAGAAACGCCTTGGTCTTTCAAAAAATATCGCCGCTTTCGACATCAATTTGGGCTGCACTCAGTTCACCTACGCTTTGGCGCAAGCGCACGCTTTGATAAAATCTGGTCTGGCAAAAAAAGCCTTGGTATTAAGTGCCGATACGATAACAAAAACAATCAATCCCAAAGATAGAAGCGCCGCTTCAATTTTTGGAGACGCCGCCGTAGCGGCATTGGTTGAAAATTCAGCCTCTGGCGGGTTTCAGGATTTTGTTTTTGGGACGGACGGCGGCGGGTATAAAGATTTAATATTGCCAACTTCCGGCTTCCGCAATCCGCCTGAGCCCGCAGATTTTATTGAATCTTCAGATGCCGACGGCAACATAAGAAGCAACGCAAATTTATATGTAAACGGCATAAAAGTTTTTTCTTTTGCATATAAAGTTTTATACAACAGCGTTTCAGAGCTGCTCAAAAAAAATTCTCTCGGCGTTGAAGATATAGACATGTTTATATTCCACCAAGCGGGGGAAAAAATAATCAAGTCCGCATCTGAGAGGCTTGGTATTCCAAACTCTAAAATCCATTTTAAACTGCACGATATTGGCAACTGCGGCGGCGCAAGTGTCGGCATTGCCCTTGCTGACGCATACATGAATAACCGCATAAAGCCCGATATGAAAATAGTTTTATCCTCTTTCGGCGTGGGGCTTTCTTGGTGCGGAATACTTATGGATTTCTCAAAAGATTTTAAGGGCGCTTGGACACTTGCAGACTTTTCAAAATCTCCCCAACGCCCCGTTTCACAGGGTTAAAACGATGGCGTAATTGTTGCCCGCATTGCTGCTTGCAAGTGCAAGAATATTTTTGCCGCCGCTTTTTAACGATTGGTTTTGCGTTAAATTGCTTTTATCCGCCCACAGAGCTTCGCCGTTTGAGAGCGACTTCAAAACCGCTATCAAATTTATCAGGCTTGAAGATGTTTCAACAAAGCCCGTGTTCAAAGTACTTGTGGCAACTTTTGCCTGCGGAAAATATTTTTTTATGATGCGCAAAATTTTATCGTCCTGTGCGTTTGCTTTAGGCGCAAATGAAACTATGTCTATATTTTCTGGCTTTAAATCAGAATCTTCCAGAGCTTTTAAAATAGAGCGCTCCAAGGCAGATTCATTTAAAGAAGCGTCATAAAAATCTTCAGTATCGCTAAAAGCGCCATAACCCAAAACCTCAGCATAAATATGCGCACCCCTGGCAAGTGCGCTTTCATAAGGCTCAATTAACACAGACGCCGCACCTTCGCCGTAAACACTTTTGAAATTGTCCTGATTAGATAATTTTAAATTTGCCGCAGCATCATCGGAATACAATAAACCCAACTTTGCATACATTCGCATTTGATGTTCAAAAATTTCATCCGCCCCCGCCGCCAAGGCGAAATCGGCAACAGACCTGTTTATAAGCCAAGTGCTGTATATCAAACTTTGCAAAGCGGAATCTGGACCAGATGTTAAAGTTATATTCGGACCTTTAATTTCCAAAGATTTAGACACCCATCCCGCAGTAGAATTTGCGGTTACGTTTGAAAAACAAGCAAGGTCTCCACGCATATCGGGCGTCCCAAAAACGCCGCGCATATGGGCGTCATCGTCTGCGGCTGCGCTCACCGACATTGTTAAGGCGGCTTTCGTACTATTGTGTCTGTCTATACGCACTCCAGAATCTACCAGCGCCTCTCTGACCGCCATGGTCGCAAATGTAGAAATTGGGTTTAGCCCTGAAAAGTCTATACGCCTGTCTAACTTTGCGGTATCCGGTTTTGAAACCGCACCGCATAAAGACGTCCCATTTTCATTGAAGGGGTATCTTTCAACTTTTTTTATGCCGCTTACACCTTGTTGTAATGATTCCAAAATTGCATTTACATTTGCGCCTATTGATGAAACCGCACCAAGCCCCGTAACGACAATGCGCTTTTTTGCATCTTGTTTTGGCTTTGATTTGTAAGATTCTTTGGCTATCACCACGGCGGCATTGTTGCCCGCAAAAGCGTAGTTTGATGACAAAAATACATCGTAAGATTTTTCCAAAATCTTATTTGCAACAACGCACAATTCTTCACAGCCCTGCCTCGGAACAGTAAAGTGCAAAGTTGGCGGTATGAAAGATTCATTCATGGCAATCAGTTGCGTTGTGGCTTCCAGAATACCGGTTGCGCCCATGCAGTGCCCCATGAAAGATTTTGTAGAAGTTACGGGTATTTTTTCAGAGCCGCAAAATTTCAGTATCCCTTTTGCTTCAGCCCTATCGTTGGCAAGAGTGCCTGAGGCGTGCGCATTAATGCAGCCCAAATCTGAAACTGCAACCTGCGCATCTTCAATAGCCGCCTGCATCGTACGCCACACACCGTCCCCACGAGGATCTGGCTGAGTTGGATGATATGCGTCCGCAGTAGTTGCATGTCCGATAATTTTCCCAAAAATTTTTGCGTTTCTATTTTTTGCGACATCCGAACTTTCAATAAACCAAAACGCCGCACCTTCGCCAATATTCATGCCTACCGGCTCTGAAAATGGCGCAATTTTATTTGGCGAAACAACCTTTATTGCATTGAAACCCGCATAGTTTGATACCGCAACGGCATCCGCCCCGCCCACTAAAACTTTCTTGTATCTGCCAGATTCAATCAGACAAGCCGCCAATGTCAAAGCGGCGGTAGAGCCAGAGCAAGCCGTATTGACGACATAAATTTCACCGCCAATTTTCAAAGCACAAGCAAGCGCCTTGCCTAATGAATAAAACTCGCTCTGAAAAGAAACTTCTCTTGTGAATTTTTCTGGTGCGCTGTATTCAATTTCTGAAGAATTCATTGCGCCATTGCAGGTCGCCGCAACAATGGCGATATCTTCGTTTTTTCCGCCAGAATCATATTCGGCGTTTGAATTTTTTATGCAAAGCCTGGCACTTGCTATTGCAAGACGCAAAAACGGATCAGTAAAAACTTGCAGCTCTTCATCACTCAGCACAGAAGCAAAATCAAAAGGCGAATGTTCTGCGCAGAGTCGTGAAGCAAACTTTGAAACATCAATCTTGCCGGCTTTTTTAATGCCGTCCTCACATTTGTACAAAGACTGCAATATTTCTTCCAAGCTGTTGCCCACAGGCGATATAACACCTATTCCCGTGATTACAGGCGTTGCCGCTACATTAAATTTCGTCTGCATAATTAGTCTTCCAACAAATAAAGTTTTATATTATATTGTTCTGTCTTAATAAAAACGCTCTTGGGCAAGGTTTTGTTAAAAGCCTTTATGTGGGAATAATTTGAAAAATCTAAAGAATAACCTTCTTTATAAACTTTCAAGATTCGGTCTTGAGCATCATAAAGAATTTGGTAATCAGAATTGCCAACATCAAGACAAACCATGTTTTTAAAATCCCTTAAAACATAACGCTTTGCCCAGTCTTCGCTGAAATTTGCACCAGTTTCAAGAGTAAGCAAAACTCCGTCTTTATCCAAAGAAATTTTAACCAAAGTACCCAGCGTACTCTCCAAAAGCAGAAAATATTTGTCAGACTTAAATACGACTTTTGCACTGACAGGTATCTGCACGTCATCATAACTCAACACCCCTCGTTGAGTGTAAGAAATGGAATTGTAAACAGACTCAGTAGCTGACAAAAGCCCATGACCAAAGAAAAATAGCAAAATCAAATACGCAATTTTAATGCGGAATTTTTGAAAACTTCTCATAATTTTCCTCATCAAATGCGGTTTCAATATTTTGGACATTGGGAATGAAGCGCACAAACGTTATTGTTGTTGTGTCAGAAAGCGCATCGGTAATAACCATTTTTTTTGGATGGGTAAAATCTTCGCTGGGCGTGATTTCTATGGACTTTATAAATTTTTTTGCGCGCTCATCTTTGGGCACTAAAATCAATTTCTGAGATTTTTCAAAAACTTCATAATCTTTATTTGCATCCGAAAAATTGCCCAATACAAGCGTTCTTATTTGTTCTATTATTTTTGCAAACGCCTCGGTATTTGCATCTGAAAGTTTTATCCATTTGCCCAATGTGAATTCAAATCTGAAAATTTTATCTCCCTTGCGCAAAAGTATAGACTTGAATGGTGATTCAACTTCCCAACGCACCCTGCCCTGTTTGTCGCAAACGATAATTCCTTTTGAGGCAACACTGCTTTCCATAAAAGAAATTTCTTTCACCTGTTCAAACTCCATATAAGCTGTTTCAAAGCTTTCCGCCGATTTTGAAAGTTTGTCCGCAATGCCTGAAGCCAACATAAATATGGGGCACGCAAACAAAATTTTTAACAAAGCTTTTTTCATAGATTTTCAAATATCAAGAGAGATTTTGCACCGGTGCTGGCTATGTTATACGAGGCGCAAAGACCTTTCACACCCTTTGCCAAAGATACAATCATCGCCATTGAAGAATTTGAATAGTTGCCTCCCAAAATTTCCGTCAAATCTTGATAGTCCTTAATACTAAATGTTGTTTTGAGTGCATCAACATAATCCGACTTTTGGGGAATATTAAGATGTGAAGAAAGCCAAAGATTCACACTAGCAAAATCAATGCCGGATTTTTCAAAAGAACTTTTAAGCCATTCAAGCTCTGCATTGTGATTGCGCAATCCTCTTCCAAAATGAATTGCGCACAATTTTGACTTAGGCTCTAAACCTTCTATTTTAGGGGCAATAAAATATGCCGCACTAAGCTCTGTAAGCGGCTGATTACACTTTGCCTTGCCTTTTAAAAAGGCTTCAACAAAGTCCGTACACTCGTCGGCGGCACCAACTATAGCCATTTTGGATTTCCCAAAATCAATATTACGCCACGCCTGCCAAAGCGCAGATTCAAATGAAATTTCCTTGGCTGAAACCACGCTGTTAAGCCCTTTGAAACCGCAATGTATAGATAAAACCGAAGAAATTGCATTATGCACAGAATTGGTAAACGCCTGTGGCATAGGTTCGGATTCTTTTTTAAGAATGTTGTTTTTTGCAAACTTTTCAGTCTCATCAACCATACCCAAACCAGAACCAATACAAACGCTTGCAATGCCAGAAGACAGCGTCTCTTGCGGAACATCCTTAAGCAAATCAAGCGCTGTTGAAAGTATCATCTTCTGCAAATGCGCCCACTTGCGCTTTTTAAGAACGGGTATTTCCGGCAAAAGCTTTGATGAATCAAATAAAATTTTCCCGCCGTCTGAAATCTTTTCCAGCAATTCTTCATTTTTTGAATGCAAATACTTTGAAGCGTACATATAAAGTTCAGCCCTATTGTATTCTGCGCTTTTACTGGGGTTTTTGGTGATAAGCACACTTGCATTGTTGCCGCCAAAACCCAAAGAATTTGAAATTACATTTTCAATCTTTTTATCTTCAGAAACTTTCACGGGAGGAATATTTATTGACTCATCCAAAACCTCCAACCCAGCATTGGGCAAGCTTTGCGAGGCATTCATCGCCATGATGGAAGATATAATATTCACAACGCCGCTAGCGCCCAATGTGTGCCCAAAATTTCTTTTTAAAGATGAATAATCAAACTTTTTATTGTTACAAAGCGCTTTAAATGCTTTGAATTCCGCAACGTCATTGCCTTGCGTGCCAGTGCCGTGGGCGGCAAAATAATCAATATCTTGCGCATCAAGATGGGCTTCCCGCAAAGCTTCTGTCATTGCCGATAAAACCCCTAAGGCTTCAGGATGCGGAGCTGTGGGATGATATGCGTCTGAAGTGCAACCCGTGCCTGAAACATACGCCAAGATATCCAAATTATTTTTTTGGGCAAGCACTTCAGAAGTGATTAACAAGACACCTGCGCCCTCGCCCAGATTTATACCGTCCCTATTTTTGTCAAAGGGTTTGCATTTTGAGGCGGAAAGAAGCTGCAAAGAACCAAAGCCGCCAACGGTCATTCTTGAAAGTGAATCAACACCGCACACCACCGCCAAATCCAACTCTGCAGATTGTATAGCCATTTTTGCCGCATCAACGGCAAGACCCGAACTTGAACATGCGGTAGAAAATGTCATGGACATTCCGCCAGACCTTATTTTTTTGGAGACAAATTCAGTAATGGTCGCCAATTCAAAGGTTTTTAGAATGTCCAGATTATCGTTTTCACCTTCCCAAAATTTTGAGACTGCGTTTTCAATTTCAAAAATTCCGCCTATGCTTGTCCCCAGAAATACGCCGATTTTAGACTTTTCAAATTTTGAAACGTCAAAGCCTTCCAAAGCGGAATCAAGTGCGGCAAAGAGTATTTGAACACACCTTGAGTAATGCCTGTAAGATGATTTTGTTGGAATGTTTTTTGCTACTGCAAAAAGCTTTTCCCTAAACCTTGGACTTTCAAAAAGTGTTTGTTTTGAAAGCGTGTCTTGCGAATTTTTGATGCATGAAAAAACATCCTGCAAAGAGCCTTCTACCCCGGAGCAAAGGCCCATCTTTACGATTACAGGACGCAATGAATCCATCTTATTTTTGGGCTGACAATATGAATTCCGCAAGCGAATTTAAGCTGGAAAACTTGTCTTTGACCGAAGCCTGGTCTTCAATGTTAATTGCGTAATCTTTCTCAAGCATGATGACAAGCTCAAGAGCGTCCACAGAATCAAGGCCCAAGCCTTCAGGAGAAAAAAGCTGCGTATCGGCAGCAAGCTCAACCTCTGTAATTCCGTCCAAATGTAGTGTGGCAATAATTTTTTGCCTAAGTTCCGCTATCAGTACTTCTTTTGACATAATCAGTATCCCAGTAATCGTAAAAATTAAACCACTGATAATTGTGCGTTTGCAAAATTTTTGCAACTTGAAACATTACATTTTTACTTTTATTGGCGGCAAGAGTCTCAATATCGGAATGTTCAAACTCTGAAAAATGAACTGTTTCCAAACTGAAAACTCTGTAATTATAAAGTTTTTCACGCAGACATATCGTGTATATTATTGAAGCCCCGGAAGACTGAGCCAACTTATAGGCTATTGTGGGCAACATCGTTTTTGAGCCCAAAAAATCTAAAGTTAAACAAGGCGGCGACACAACCCTATCGAACTGCATCCCAACAATCTCGCCATTTTTTAATCTGCGACGGACTTCCAAAATTGCCTCAAATTTTGTGGCGTCTATAAAATTTGGCGTTTTAATCTTTTTATTTTTCTCAAAAAGTTTTGCGATGCCTTCATGCTCATTCTGGAAAAGTAACTGCGAAACTTCCACATTGTAAGCAAAAAGTGTATCCGAAGCAATTTCTCTGCCGCCTATATGTGCGGATAAAACAATCAATCCTTTGCCGTCTTTGAGCAAATTTTCAATCTCAACATAGCAATCATTTTTACAAATAATTTTTTTGAGCCCGAAAAAATACGCAGCCTTGTCTATGATGCTAATACCAAAAGAAAAATTGTGTCTATAAACCCGAAAGGGCATTAACAGAGGATTTGTCTTACCCAGATGCTTTAAGTAACGTGCACTTTCATTGTAGGCTTTGCGTCTGAAAATAGTAAAATGTGCGGCTACAAAAAACAAAAGCGAATAGGCAAAAATAAGTCCGCAATATTTTATGAGGATGAGAAAACAAAAATGCCCAAAATATCCGCCGTAAGATTTACCCGTCCATTTGCTCATAATCTGACTGTTCCTTTAAAAAATTTGAGCATCAATGGCACAGTCAATATGCACGCCAAAAGTATCGCCAATATCGAAATTGCGCTGGTAAGCCCCAAGCCGTTCAATACGGGATGCTTCGCAAATATCAACGCCCCAAACCCCACTATGGTTGTCGCAACAGAAAGCAAAACAGACTGCACACCAGATTTGTTTTTTTCAGCAGTAAAACTATCGTGGATAAGAAATACCGCATAGTCTTCCGCAATGCACACGGCAAAAATTATAAATATTACGTTTATTAAAGTTAGAGGAACCCCCAAAATTGCAAGCAGGCCGAATGTCCAAATCAAGCCCAATAAAACGGGTACAATTACGACACAGGCAAGATAAAAACTACGCAGCGCAAAAAGCAAATAGACAAATAAAAAACCAAAGGCGAGAAGCGCAAAATCAAGCATCCAAGCCTTTGTTAGCCCTACTATATGCTTTGATAAAAAGTTAGAATCTAAAATAACTGCGTTGCCCAAAGAATCTTTCAGGTGGTTTCTTAATTTATAAAAATCGGTATTTTGGGGCGTATTAAAAAGTGTAGATATGTAAAACTTTCCGTTATGATTTATTATCTTAACTTTAAAAGCCTCTATTACCTTACTTTCTAATAAGGCGTCATAAGTAAGTTTTTTTGAGTCTGCCAACTTCGCAAAAAAACCATCAAAGGCGTGTTGTTTCACGCCCAGTTTTACAGCCTCAGCACCTAAATTTTTGCGAAAATCTTGAATGCGCCTTTCAGACCAAAAAGCCCTAAATCTTTGCAAATTTGCTTCATGACTTTGCTCATCTCTCAATATGTTTGAAACGGAATCTATCAATGTGATTTGAGGGTAATCTTTAAGTTTTTCCAAAGCTTTTGTATTCAGGCGCAAAGCTTCTTTTAGAGTATCCGCAGAAATTATCAAATTAGTTTTAGAGACAGCCTTTCTCCAGATATCTTTGATAATTTTATCATCTTTTTTTGCCGCATCTGAAATACCGCTAAAGCTTGATATATTGCCCTCAAATGCAAGTTTGGGTAGAAATATTAAAGACGCAAAAGTTGTAAAAACTATAATGAAAAGCGCCACCCCTGATTGATTTTTTGCAAAAGCGCCAAACTTCAAACTAATTTTATCAAAACTACGCTGAGGCTTTGCGGAAGCCGTAAATTTTGAAGCCAAGATTGGTAAAAATAAAAGGCTTAAAGCTGCCGATGTTCCCACTCCAACCACACCAAACAAACCCAGTTGTTTAAAGCCTTCAGAGCCCAAAAAGAATATTATCACAAAAGCCAAGATTGTAGTTGAAGCGCCTAGCAAAATAACTTTTCCCAAAGCGGAAACACTCTTAAAAATGTTGTTTGTATCAAAGCGCTCTTTCAAATCTATAAGATACAAAATATGTATGGCGTAGTCTATAGAAACCCCTATTGCAATGCTCGCAAAACCCACGCAGATTGTGGAGATTTTGTTGAACACCAAAGTTAAAATCAAGAATGCTAAGAGCGTTCCAAAAAGAGATGGCAAGAGCGCAAATAAAGAAAAAACCCTCTTTCTGAACGCAAAAAGACAAAGAAACACCATACAAATTAACGACAATGCCAGACACTTTATTGAATCCGCCTTGGCTATTTTTGCGTTGTCTGCGCTGATTCTATATGCGCCTGCCACAGCTATTTTTGAACTTCCAAATTTACTTTCAATTTCAGAGACGAGCGCTTCAACCTTACGCATCAACTCATCACTTTTTTCCGAATCAGCAGAGTTTATTGCGGAACGAGCAACTATCAAAATATTTTTAAAATCTTCACTGTACAGCGTTGAATCTCGGCTTGCGCCATAACCCGCATTCTGCCTGAAAGCGAGGCTTTCCGCATTTAAAATTGAAATCATACCAGCAGGGTCTGAAAGTAAAATTTCCTTGTAAATATAGCCCTCCGGCGCAGAAAGCCTTTCAATATAAGCTTTTAAACGCTCAGCAATTCTTTGCGGTGTCATAGATTTTTCCAGCAAATTTTCGGCTTCGGGGGTAAATAAATATGGGCTGAGCCAAATTAAATCTGAAAAATTAGAGTCAAAAATTCCCAATGAAATTTTGTAATCAATCTCAGTAAATTCTGGGATATTTTTTAAGCCATCATAGAGAGAATCTGCAATAATCTTTGGGTCTTTCCCGCCGCAACTTATATTAAAATACAAAGTGTTTGACTGTTTGAATATCTGCATTACTTCAAGATTCTCAGATATCAAGGCGTCTTTGCTGGGAAGCAAATCAAAAATGTTTTCAGAAAATTTCGAATTGGGAATTTTGTAAAATGCAAAGCACAAAACAAGTAGTAACAAAGCTGAAAATACCCCCATGCGTCTGGAAACAAAGCCTAAAACTTTTTCGATAAAATGTCTCATTTAGTTTTTTTAAGCGCCAGTTTTTTTAGGCAAGATTTAGGTAAAAACAAGGCGGTGAAATATAAATTTGCATTCATCAAAGAAAATTTGAATGTATCTAAGAACGGCCTATAATGAGAGTTTGCCGACGAAGACTTTGTATAAACAGTGGTGATTGGCACTTGCCTTATGCTGCCACCAGCCCATATAAATTTTACCATAATTTCAGTCTCAAATGCGTAACGTGTTTGATTCAAATTTAATTTTTCAATTTCTTTAAGAGGATATGCCCTAAAACCGCAATTTGTGTCTAAAATTTCAAATCCTGTTTGCTTTCTAAACCAAAAATTTGAAAACTTATTCATACGTCTGCGCCCTTTGGGAACTTCAGGCAAATTGAAATTTCTATATCCTGTTATTATACAGTTTGGATATTTTTTTGCTTCATCAAGAAATAATGGGATTTCTTCAGGAAGGTGCTGCAAATCTGCGTCTATTGTAATTGCCGTATCGTAACCATTTTTGAGAGCGTGCGCAAAGCCATTGCGCAAAGCCTCCGCCTTTCCCAAATTTTTTTCGTGCCTTATCACCGTTACGCCGTTCAAGCTCAAAGGCGGCTCGGTAGCGTCGTCTATAACAAAGACATCTAAGCCCTGCGGCAGTCTTTCTAAAAGCTTTGTAAGGGTTTGTCCATGGTTGTAGCATGGAATTATAAGACACATTTTCATTATTTTCCTTGTAAAAATGAAATGAGAAACTACTAGTAAACCGTTTTAAAAACAATATTTATTTGTTAAAATATGACGCCCAGTCCTGAAAACATACTCGCAAGAAAAGAGATTATAGAGCTTCTAAAATCTAAGCTCATAGTCAGCTTAGACCTGCCATACCAAGCTGCCGATATTCATGAAGACATACCGCTTATTGGCGCAGGTTTGGGCTTGGACTCTTTGGACATTCTCGAAATAGTGCTTTGCATAGAGGGCAATTTTGGCGTGAAAGTTCCGCAGCTTAGCGTCCACATTCTGCGCTCACTAAATACGGTTGTTGATTTTATAATTGAAGAAAGGCGGAGGCAAAATGTCTAACTTATTTCTTAAAGACAAGTGGCTAAAGCTCGGCGCAAAATTTGAAAATATTTGCACCCACGAAGCGGTAAAAAACGTGGCAAGTTTTGACGAAGAATATGACGCCATGCGTAAAACCGCCGTATTTGCAGATTTTTCTTTTGTAAAAAAATTCTCATATTCTGAAAACGCCGGTTTAGATTTTTTGGACACCGTGCTTGCCGCAAACCTTCTAAAACTGCGCTACGGCAGAATGATGGCTACATTTTTAGCCAATCAAGACGGCAGCGTTGCGGCGGAATGTTTTGCCGCAAATATTGACGATAAGGTTTTTCTAATCTGTGAAAATATTTGCTCTGACGAGTATTTGCTTGAGTCTCTAAAAAGCCCCGAAGCGGATTTTGAGGATATAACTGAAAGTTGTGCGATGTTCTCCATTGACGGCCCTTTGGCGTGGAAAGTTGCCTGCAAAATCTTGGGAGATGAAGTCATGAATCTTCCGTATTTGTCCATAGAGAAATTTGATTTTGAATCTGAACCTTGCTACCTTATGCGTAACGGCAAGACGGGGGAATTTGGCTACCAGTTCCTCATTTCAAATTCCGTGGCCGAAAAACTTTTTGACAAAATCATGACTGCATTAAATGAAGTCGGCGGCAAATGCGCAGGCTTGGACATCCATTCAAACGCACGCCTAGAAGGCGGGTTTTTCAATATTTACGCAGAAGGCAAAACCGTTAAAGACCCTCTTAAAATGGGGCTGCAATGGATGATTGATTTTGGGAAGGAAAGTTTTGCGGGGTCGGCAAAAATTTTTGAAAACAGAAAAAATACGCCTTCTGAAAAGCTTGTCTGCGTAAAATCTTCTGCGGATATTTTTAAGATGGACGCTCCCATTTTTAACGGCGCAAACATTGTCGGCAAAATTGTCGCAAAGGCGGTATCAAAAAATTCAAACTCATACTTAGCACTTGCCTTATTTGATGACGCCTATGCATATTCAGGTTTTGATTTCGCCAGTGTTTCAGGCGGGACCGCCGATTTGCAGACGATTTCTCGGCCTTCAATAATCACGCTTAGCCTGCAAAATGGCGCAGACCAAGCCTAAGAGAAGACACGCTCGTTAAGACAATTTTTTTGCAACCGCCTTCAAATCAAAGAGGCGGTTGAATTTTGTAAAAATGGTGATGTCGCCACCTATCCGAATATTGCCTGTGAATATGGCTTCCATAACTTTTACCTTACCGTTCAAAAAACCCTGTAAAGTTTTTAAGTTAGTTTTTACCGATACATTTTCCGGCAAATTTTCATTATCCAAAATTACGGCGGAATTATTTTTTATCTGCAAAAGCTTTGAAGAGTTTACATCTTCCAAAGTAAATTTTATGACAATTTCCTGAGGTTTTTCTTGCTGCAAATAAGATGTCGCAAGGGCGTTTAAAATTTCATCAAAACTTAATTTTCTTTCGTCAGTGTTTGTGCTCATAAGGCGTTGCCAATAAAGTTGGGAATTATATTCAAACGCTTCGTCGCTGTCTGATAAATATTGTTCAATTTTTTCTATAGTTTCAGGAGAGATTTTTTGAGTTCTGCAAAGCTCTATCGCAGAAAATTGCATAGCTTCTAAAACTTCGGAAACTTGCTTGGACTTTGCCATAGGACGGGTGATATAAACGCCCTCCCCACGCTTTATATGCGCCAAAAAATCAAATTTAAGGTCTTCCGCAATGAGTGCATAGGTTTTGTTTAAACCTTCAAAAATACGCCCATGCCTATTTGATGCCGCAGTAATTGCCAGAAATTTTTTACCGTTAAAATCAGTCGTTTTAATGTAAGGGAACATCCGTTCAAAAAACCTTTTGAGCAAGCCGCTCATTGTGTAAAAATAAAGCGGACTGAATACGACCAAAATATCCGATGCCTGCAAGGTTTTCAATATGTCTGAAAAATCATCTTTATGCACGCAGTGTCTAGATTTTGAACTCACACAAGCGTAACAACCCAAACAATCTTTGACATTTTTAGAGGCTAAAAAAAACTGAGTATATGTAGCCCCAATACTGTCTAAGCCCGACACAAAAGCGTCGGCGAGCGCATTGGTTGCGCCGTTTAAACGTGGGTTAGCCCTGATGATTAAAAATTTCATTACTTCACATTTTCTGCGTCTGCCAAAACTAAAGTGCCCGCAGCCACAGACTTTTTATCTGTAAAAGCCTCCACAGCAAAATAGTGCAAACCGTTGAAACTTTTGACATAGGCGGATTTTAGAAAAAGCATTTCTGGCGGATTTGCGGGCGCAATCAATTTGATGTTGTTGGACGCCAAGTAACGCAATGAGTTTGTATCTTGAGCATTTGAATTTTTTGCGTCTAACGCTATCAATAGCCCACTGGTTTGCGCCAATGCCTCTATAATCAAAACCCCAGGCATTATTGGGTTATTGGGGAAGTGCCCTGCAAAAAAAGCCAAATTTGGGTTTAAAAAAAATGTCGCCTTTATAGACTTATTTTGCGAATATTCGTCAACGGAATCCACAAAACAAAATGGGTCTCTGTGGGGCAGCAATTCTAAAATTTGAGATTTATTAAGTATCATAATTATTTCTTAAAAGGCGCATCCAAAACCGCCAAGACTTTTGAAATTTTACGTTCAGAATCAGCCAAAAGGGTTTTGTAGTTGCCGTTTTCTTGCGGAATACTCTCCGATAAAAACTTGATTGTAAAGCGATTTCTTCTGTTCAGAATAAGACTGTCTGGCGCTCTCGACAAAAATAAAAGTTCAGAAAAAACCACACAATTTACTATAGGGATTTTTAAATCTTGCGCAAGCCTGTATGCCAAACTTTTAAAAGGTTGCAGCCTGCGGCTAGGGCTGCGTGAACCCTCAGGAAAAATCAATAAGTTGCGCCCTTTCGACAAGATTTTTTTGCAATTTTCTGCAGCAAATTCAAGAGATTTAGGACTTACTTCGTCAACCATTACTATGTCAAAAAATTTCACTAAAAACCAAACCGCAAGCCAAGAATTATATTTGCGTTTAATCAATACTGAACAATTTGGGATACGACTTAAAAGATAGATGGGATCCAAATACGACCTATGGTTTGAAACATATATAACACCGTCCTCTTTCACGTTTTCCAGACCAAAAATTTCCGGCTTATAACAGACGTCAAAAAAAGGCAGAATGGAATCCACATAAAACTTAGTAAAAGCCATAAGACACTTTGAAATTGCAGCTTGACGACGTTTTTTAGAATAAAAAAACATCAGGCAAATCAACAGTAAAAAAGGTATAAAAACCAAGTTGCAAACCACATACGCAACAATAGCCAAAGAAGAAAGCATCAGCTTTTTATCTATTTTAAAATCTGTCGATTTGGCTTTCATAACTTGACAATCAAATAAGTGTTGTGTAGTAAATTCGGTATCTAAACAAGTAAATTTATGAAAAAAATCTTAGTAATTTTATTGTCATTGGGAAGCCTCTTAGGAATGAGTGCCTGCTCAACAACTACAACAAACAACAGCTATACAGCCGCAGAAAGTGGTAATACAAAAGTAACTTTTGCCGCAATGCCCATGAAGGATGAGGCGCTGCACAAAGCCTTAATCAGGTCATTAAATGACAGAAAATGGACCGTTACAGACTCCGGCAAAGTGGTAAAAGCATTCATAGACAACCGTGGTCAACACGCCGTCATTGAAGCCTCCATAAACGGAGACACCGTAGTTTTTGAAACAAAGGGCTCTGTAATTGACGGAAAGCCATACGTACCCGTAAGATATTTAGACTTCCTGAAAAAGACGATGATTTCAGGCAGATTCAATTAACTTAAGCGTAAAGTTTAACAAAAAAAGACAAAGCGTTTCTAGCAGAATGCCTTGTCTTTTTTTTTAATTTTTACAGAATTTAAGCCTTATCAATATTTGATGAAATACACTCAGTAAGAGTATCAGAATAATTCCTACGGCAATTTTTTCCAAGGCGGCTGTGGCAAGACCGCTACCAAATAGACACATGCAAAAAGCTATACCCCCTTGCACCGAAATAGCCACAAACATATAGACTAAATAATTTGTTTTAAGCGCCGCCAAAATCAACCCCTGAAACATATATGGCACTCCTGGTATTGCCCTCACGAAAAAATTAACACTCGCCAAATTTGCGCCCAAAAATTTACCTACGCTGAATTTTTCAAGATAGGATTTGAGTTTGCCGTTTGGAAGGCAAAACCTGCCCAACATATAACTAAAACTTGAACTTAAAAATATACCCGCTAAACAGAGCAAAAACCCGTACATAACGCCAAACACCGCACCAGCAATCAGGTAACAGGCAGAAACCGGAAAGCCAAAGACAGTTGCAACACCTATCACCGCCAAAAAAAGCCAAGGATTCTTATTTGCCTCAAGGAATTCTTTGGCGGAATTTGAATACTCGCTTATAAAAAAAATATACATACAAAGCGCCAAAAGGGTCAGGCTTATAAAAACTCTGATTGCCGTATATAAAATATTGTTTTCTTTGCACGCCATAAAACACCGCCAATAGATACTCTAACAAAAAAACTTGCAAGCTTCTTGTGGAAAAAGCCACAAGCTTTATCCATCAAAAAAATAGTATTGACGGGTTGTGTCAATTTGACCATACACATACAAAAACAATTTACTGAAATTCAAATTTATGGAAAAAAACTTTGTAACTGAAAAACCTTATACAATTCCGATTGCGGCAACTTGCGATGTTTTGGTTGTAGGCGGGGGTCCTGCCGGTATTGGCGCAGCAATAGCATCTGCAAGAAACGGCGCAAAAACCATCCTCATAGAACGCTATGGTTTTGCCGGCGGAGCGTTGACTCAGGCAATGGTAATGCCCATGTTCACATTTCACGACATTCATGGCAGGCAAATAATCAAGGGCATAGCGCAAGATTTTATAGACCGTTTAAAATCTATAAACGCCTCTTTGGGTCATCTTACAGATTTGACTTTCGACAATGCCTCTATGACCACTTTTGACCCTGAACTTGCCAAGCTTGTAATACTTCAAATGCTTGAAGAAGCAGGCGTTGAAATATTGCTACACACGCTATTTTCAGACACTATTGTAGAGGATGGAAAAATAACCGCCGTTATTACAGACGGCAAATCAGGCAGACAGGCTATCAAGGCAAAGTATTTCATAGACTGCACCGCCGATGCCGATGTTGCAGCTAGAAGCAACGCACCATTTACAAAAGGTCGCAACGAAGACGGCGCAATGCAGCCCGTAACCCTCTACTTTAGGATAGGCGGCGCAGATGACAAAGCGCTGCGCAAATGGATGAAAGAAAATAGGGAGCTTTTAAAAGATTCACCCTCAGATGCAGAAATTGATGCGCAAAAGTGCATAGCATTTTTGGGCTTGAAAAATTTGATTTCGGAAGCCGTAAAGAATGGTAAAATAGACGCCCAAGTTGCGCCGAGAGTTTTGATGTACGGGTTGCCTCGCAGGGGTGAATTTTCTGTCAACACTACCCGCCTGCAAAATATAGATGGTACGAATTCTGCCGATTTAACTAGAGCAGAAATTGCTCTGCGCAAACAGGCAATTCAAGTTTTCAATTTCATAAAAGAAAATATAGGCGGGTTTGAAAATTCTTACATCATAGATTCAGGATTGCAAGTAGGTGTGCGTGAAACTCGTCATATTCAGGGTGATTACACACTTACTCAAGAAGACGTTTTAAACTCCCACTCTTTTAAAGACGGAATTTGTTGCGGCACTTTTGCAATAGACATCCACCCACCGGACGGTAAAGCGCAGATTTTCACAGGCTCCGGAAAAAGCGTTTATGAAATACCTTATAGAAGCCTCATCCCCCAAGGTTTGGACAATCTCTTGGTGGCGGGCAGAAGCATATCTGCAACGCACGCAGCATTCGGCTCTATAAGGGTCATGGCAACTTGCATGGCTTGCGGACAAGGCGCTGGCACTGCCGCTTCTATCTTGACGCAAAGCGGCAAACCCACACGCTCAATAGATATTTTAGAGTTGAGAAAACGACTCTTGAATGACGGTCAATACCTCTTGAATGAAAATGTTGAGGCGGATATTGACGAGTCTTTAAAACTTTTACGCAAGTTAAGCTGCGGCGAAAACGCCTCTCACTACAATCCATTTGAATCGGAAAAATGAGCGCAAAGCCTTCAGGAAATTTAAGATGGAAGATAGTTTTTTTGCTCTCTTTGGCATCTGCGCTCAACGCCATAGACCGCAACACGCTGGGTATCCTTGCTAAAACCATACAGGAAGAATTTTTCTGGACAGATTCAGATTACGCAAATCTGACGGCGATATTTATATTTAGCTACACATTGATGTACGCCTTAAGCGGCAGAATCATAGATAAAATAGGCACAAGAAACGGGCTTGGAATATTCCTCGGCGGTTGGTCTTTTGTTACAATGATGCATGCGGCGGCACATTCCGTAAGCCAGTTTGGAATTGCAAGGTTTTTTCTTGGAATCACGGAGTCCGCAAATTTTCCCGCAGGCGTCAAGGCGTGCACAGAGTGGTTTCCTCTGCGTGAGAGGGCGTTGGCAATAGGGATATTTAATGCGGGCACTGCAATAGGGGCGGCGCTTGCAGTGCCAATAGTTTCCTTTACGGCAATACATTTGGGTTGGCGTAGCGCATTTATTATAACAGGTATTTTGGGTTTTATTTGGCTGATATTTTGGTTTAAAAATTACAGAACACCTCAGGAGCACACTGCGCTTTCAGTTGAAGAAAAAAATCTGATATTGGAAAATTCCGAAAGCAGCTTTGCTGAACAAAAAACCAAAATTTCATTTTTTAAACTTATGATGCGTAAAGAAACTTGGGGCTGCTTTTGCGCAAGAATTTTTATAGACCCAGTTACATATTTCCTGCTTTTTTGGGTGCCTAAATATCTACAAGACACCCATGGATTTTCTTTGTCAGAAATAGGCGTTATGGCGTGGATGCCTTATACTGCAATGGGTATTGGCACTATCTTGGGCGGAGCGCTTCCCAAATATTTGGTTGAAAAAAAATCATGGTCGCTGAACAGGGCGAGAAAAACCATGATGTTTTCTTCATCTCTTGCGATAGCCGCACTTTGCGCCCTGCTCTACTTTGGCGCAAGCGCATGGGTGTCTGTTGCGGCGTTGTCGTTAATGATGCTAAGCCATGGAATCTGGGCGAACATAACAATATCTTCAGAAATCTACCCAAAAAGCGTGCAGGCAACAATTACAGGAGTTGGCGGAACATTGGGCGGAATAACAAGCGTTGCGTCTCAAAAACTTTTGGGGGCGACAATAGGATTATATTCGTACTTGCCTGTATTTATCTACATAGGCGGCGCATACATGCTTGCTTTTATCTGCGTGGTTTTACTTGCGGGCAAGCTTGGCCATATCAGGAATTTGGATGAATAAGGCTAGCCCAAAGACAAAAAGAATTTGTTTTTGTTATCCCAATTCCAGCCGTAAGTTTTAGCCTTCGGCCCACGGATATGCCTGTAGCCAATGTGCGTCAGCAAATTTTGTTTCAGCAAATCTCTCCTAAAATTTGAAAGCCCCACTTTGCGCCCTAGTATTGCGCTATAAACTAACGCCAGCTCGGATATGGTAAATTCTTTAGGCAGAAAGTATGGAGATATTGGCGAATATTGAATTTTAGACCGCAAACGCTCTACCGCAACTTCTACTATCTCTTTATGGTCAAACGCCCAAGAAAATTTTTTTGCCGCCTGTGCGTCAAGCCATTCAAAACGGTTAATTCTGGAATCTCCCCCCGGAATATCTTTGGGAATGGGAATCAAACCATAATGCGCTATTGCGATTATACGCTTGCGAGAGTCTCTTAATGGAGAGGTGAATGTTGCCAACTGCTCCAAATAACTAGGTTTTAAACCTATTGATTTTATTTTTCTATCGCAGGCTTCTGGCGCACTTTCGTCTTCATAAATATATGAACCCGGCAAAGAGAGGTTGTCTTTATGCGGGGGCTGAGTTCTGCGTCCAGTGAGCATTACAAGGCGCTGGTTTATTATTCCAAACAAAACCAAATCTACGGCAACGGTGATTTTTGAAGACTTATGAACTGACATTTTAAAAAAAATTATTCACCCAAGTCTTGAGAAGTTAGCCAAAAGGTCGAGTTTTTTTTGACATTTATGAGGTCTGATTTCGGCAAATGCAAAAGATATTTGACGAATCGGCAAAATACATCATCATTAAGCGGATAAATTTTAATCCGAATTTGTTGGGTTTAGATAAGCCTGCAAATTCACAATTCACTTTTGATACATGGCTACTGAAAATTTAGATTACGACTTTCTAAAAATTGAACCGTTTTGGCAGAAAAAATGGGATGAAAATAAGACATTCAAAGCCGATGACTTTAGTGGCAAACCAAAATACTATATTTTGGATATGTTTCCGTATCCATCCGGCTCAGGCTTGCATATAGGGCATCCTGAGGGCTATACCGCCAGCGACATTTTGGCTAGATTTAAAAAGGCAAACGGTTTTAACGTGCTTCATCCCATGGGTTGGGACGCATTTGGTCTGCCTGCCGAGCAATATGCCGTTAAAACGGGTACACACCCCGCAATCACAACTGCAAAGAATATAGAAAATTTCAAAAAGCAAATTAAGAGCATTGGCTTTGCGATAGACTGGGATAGGGAAATCAACACTACCGACCTAAATTACGTCAGATGGACGCAGTGGATATTTTTACAGCTCTTCAAAAAGGGTTTGGCGTATGTGGATAAAAAACCCGTATGGTGGTGTCCGCAACTGGGCACGGTTTTAGCCAATGAAGAAATTATAGACGGCAAGAGCGAAGTCGGCAATCACCCTGTTGAAAGACGCAACTTAAGACAATGGGTTTTGAAGATTACCGCATACGCCGACAAGCTCATAGAAGGTCTCAAAGACCTTGATTGGCCGGACTCTACAAAGCGTTTGCAGACAAATTGGATAGGCCGTTCGGAAGGTGCAGTCGTAGATTTTTCTCTGGAAGATTTTTCGGAAAAGCTCACGGTATTTACAACAAGGCCCGACACTCTTTACGGGGTAACCTACATGGTTATATCTCCAGAGCATCCTCTTTTGGAAAAACTTACAAGCCCTGAAAACAAGGCGCAAATTGCAGATTACATCAAGCAATCCGCAAGCAAGAGTGACTTGGATAGAACAGATTTGGCGAAAGACAAAACGGGGGTATTTACAGGCTCTTATGCAATCAACCCTCTCAACAACAAGCGTGTGCCCATTTGGGTTGCAGACTATGTGCTTATGAGCTACGGCACGGGCGCAATCATGGCGGTTCCCGCCCATGATGAAAGAGATTACGACTTTGCCGTAAAATACAACATCCCCGTAATTAGGGTAATTGACAAAAAAGACAAGCAAGGCAACGACATCGCCCTGCCCTTTACGGATGTCGGCACGATGATAAATTCCGCCGAATGGGACGGCACATCTTCTGACCTAGGAAAAGCAAAAATCACCGCCCTGCTAGAAGAAAAAAATCTCGGCAAAAAGAGCGTGAATTACAAATTGAGAGACTGGCTTTTCTCACGCCAGCGCTATTGGGGTGAGCCATTCCCCATACTCTGGGTTGATGAAGCATCCTACAACAAAGCAAAGAAAACCCCCTTGGCGGCAAACTTGCCGACTGAGCCTGTCTGCTATCAAGACGATGATTCCGGAGAAACTTTCTATGCTATTGCCCTGCCAGATTCTCAGCTACCACTGCCCCTTCCAAAGCTTGAAAGCTACCTGCCTTCCGGCACCGGAGAAAGCCCTCTGGCAAATGAGAAGTCTTGGGTAAACGTGTGGCTTAATTTAGACACTGGCGAAACTATATCGTCTTCTGAAAATAAACCTGAATCCGCAAGCTGGGTGTCTGCAAAGCGTGAAACCAACACAATGCCTCAGTGGGCGGGTTCTTGCTGGTATCATCTGCGCTATTGCGACAACCAAAATACGCAAAACCTAATCTCTGCTGAAAAAGAAAAATACTGGCAGGCGCCGGACTTTTATATAGGCGGTGCGGAACATGCGGTATTGCATTTGCTGTACGCTCGTTTTTGGCACAAAGTCCTTTACGATTGCGGCGTTGTTACAACTTCTGAGCCTTATAAAAAACTTTTTCACCAAGGCATTATTTTAGGTCAGATGGAATATTCCGCATATAAAAATTCCGACGGGAATTTTGTGGACTATACAGAAGCGTTAGATAAAGAAGGCTATACCCTGCTGAAACTTTCAGAAGACGATGTTGTAAAGGCGGGAGACGCTTTTGTGCTAAAGTCTGACGGCAAAACGCTTGTTGATGCACGCTGTTATAAGATGAGCAAAAGCCGTGGCAATGTGGTAAACCCTGACGACATTATCAAAGAATACGGTGCGGACTCTTTGCGCCTCTATGAAATGTTCTTGGGCCCTCTGGAAGACCAAAAACCTTGGAATACCAGAGGCATTGAAGGCGTATTCCGCTTTTTAAGAAAAGTATGGCGTGAGTATATCAATAAAGACGGCGCATTGTCTGAAAAAATTTCAGCCTCCTCCATAGATGACGAAGTTTTGTCTAAAGCCCTGCATGAAACCATACGCAAGGTTACAAGCGATATTGAAAATCTGCGCTTCAACACAGCCATAAGCCAGATGATGATTTTTATATCAGCCCTCCAAAAGGCTGAAACAATTTCAAAAAAATCTGCGGAAGATTTTATAAAACTTCTTGCGCCATTTGCGCCGCACATTTGCGAAGAAATCTGGTCTAGAATGGGCAATGCGGATTCTGTAAGCGCCGCCCCTTGGCCAAGTTTTGACGCCTCAAAGCTGGAGCAGTCTGTCTTTAATATTGCAGTGCAAGTAAACGGAAAGTTGCGCGCAGAAATACAGGCAAACAAAACCGACTCTCAGGACGCCATCTTAGCCAACGCCAAGGCGCAGGAAAAAGTCTTGGCGCACACGCAGGGCAAAACAATTATCAAAGAAATCTATGTTGCCGGAAAAATCGTAAACTTGGTTGTAAAATGAGTTTCAGAATAATCATACTCTTAATTTTGCTCTCCTTATCTGCCAAACTTTTTGCAGATATTCCCTCTTCCACCTTGGGCTCAGATTACGGCACTTTCCAAAATGGATATGTCTTTATCCACACCGCAAAGGGCAATATTTCTTTCTCAAAAAATTCCGAAAAATTAAACGTTACACAGTTTGATTTTATGGAGGCAAAGGGGTTGAGCGTAACCATATCCACGCCCTCACGCCTTACAATGGTGCTTTCAAACTCTCTGGCAATTTGCGCTGAAGCCAAGTGCAAATTCACAATAGAAAAGTTTGAGCAGGTTATGCCTTTTGCACCGTCTATGGACATCAAAACTGAAAAGTCCCGCACGGTGCTTGTGATATTTGTGGAATACGGCAAGCTCTACTTTAGTGCGCCCAACGCAAGGTCAACAAGCAAGACCACAATCAAGACTACGGTTGGCAACCTTGAGCCTCAGGCAACAGATTATATTGTTCAATCAGACGGCGTGAGCTTCAAAACATACGTGCTAAAAGGTCAGATGCGGTTTTTTGCCTCCGACGGCAGAAGCGACTTTTTGAAGGAAAACCAGTGCGGCACTTATTCTCAAAATTCCACGGATAAAAAATACCCTCTTGAGGCCCAACTTATCGCAATTTCTGAGATAGACGCCTACGAAGCCAAACTTAAAAATTCGAGAAGTGTCGCCGAAAAAATCTACTTTTATTTTGATGACAGTAAAAAACTTGCCGTAAAAATGTTGGTCTCAAAAGAATTCTTTTTGAGAAAACCAAAGTATGACCACAGACCGTTTTAGCTATGCCTTCAAAATATCTGCCTGAAAATTTTGACCACTCAAAAACTTTATGTCTTATTGCCGGCAGGGGCAATTATCCCATATTGTTGGCAAAAAGCGCAAAATCTGCGGGGGTAAAAATTAAGCTCATTGCATTTGAGGGTGAGACTGATGAAAGCTTTTACAACTCTTTTTCAGATTCTGAAAAAATTACAATTAAAGTTGGTCAGGTTGGCAAAATGCTTAAATGGTTAAAAGTTTTTGAGGCGTCTTATGCGGTTATGGCGGGTCAGATAACGCCTCGCAAGCTTTTCAAGGGAATGCTTCCTGACCTCAAGGCAATAACAATGCTTGCCAAACTTAAAAAGCGCAATGCCGAAACCATCTTTGGCGCTATTGCGGAGGAGATAGAAAAGTTGGGCGTAAAGCTCTTGGATGCAAGGGCTTTTATGGACGCCTTTATGGCGCCTGCTGGTTTTTTTAGCGGCAAAAATTGGGATATAAGCCCTGAAAATCTTGACTACGCAATAAACGTAACAAGAGAATGCGCAAAGCTGGATATAGGTCAGGGTGCAGTTTTTTCAAGAGGTACGGTTATAGCCGTGGAGGCATTTGAGGGCACAGACCCAATGTTGGAAAGGGCCGGAACTTTTGGCGCAAAACATCTTTTATTTGTAAAGACCGTCAAAAATAATCAGGATTATCGCTTTGATGTGCCTGTCATAGGTTTACGTACTTTGCAAAAGTTGGCGGCAGCCAACATAAGAAACGTTGTGCTTGAAGCGGGTAAGGTCATAATTTTAGATTATGACGAAGCCAAGCTGCTGGCGGAAAAAGAAAAAATTAAGATTTTTGGAATATGACAGGTTCGGTAGAAGACAGAAAAGCTGCGCTCAAAGAGGAATTTGAATTTTTCACAGACCCTCAAGAGCGTTTTGAATACATAATTTCAAAGACAAAAAATTTAGAGCCTTTGCCAAAAGAGCTTAAAATTGATGAATTTTTTGTAAAGGGGTGCGTTTCGGGGCTTTGGGTAATACCCTCTTTTCAAGACGGCAAATGCTATTTTAAATCTGACGCAGACTCTGTAATCACAAAAGGTATCGCACACTTGGTCTGCGATATGTATTCCGGTCTTAGCCCTACTGAAATTTTGGGTTTTGATACTGAATTTTTAGATGCCATAGGTGTTTTAGAACAGCTTTCTGCAAACAGGCGCAACGGTCTTAGCCAGCTCATAAAACGCATCAGGACCTACGCTGAAATATGTGTGTAAATATTTTTTTAAGAAAGTGCTTGAACTATTGATATAATTAAAGCATTATCTCGCCAAAAGAAACTTTTTTGACTGTGTCAGAAAGGTCTAGATTTTTAAACTACAATAAAAAACTCCATAAAAATATAAGCTAATGAAAAGAAAATATATTGCAATGTTGGCAATGGCAGCCTTCTGTGTATCAAGCTTTACAAGCGTCGCTTTTGCCCAAGATGTAACTGCGCCTGCAGATACCCCAGCAGCCAATCAAGAAGCACCCGCAGCCCCAACAGTCCATGAAAAGACTTTGTTGGAAATTTGGAATATCGGTGGTCCTACAATGTACCCCATCGGTCTTTGCTGTATCTTGGGTTGCGCACTTATCATTTACAATGCGATTTCTTTGAGGAAAAAAGTTTTCTTAAGCCCTGAAGCAGTTGTTGAACTCAAAAAACATCTTGCAGAACTCAACATTGAAGAGGCTATCAAGGTTTGTGAAACAAAGCCTTCTCCGCTTACAAACATCATTGGCGCAGGTCTTGAACGTGCCGATGAAAAAGACATGGATATTTCCGTTATAGAGCGTGCAATGGAAGAAGCTTCAACTGAAGAATTGGCGCCTCCATTCGTGCTTATCACTTACCTTTCACTCATAGCAAGTATATCCCCCATGTTGGGTCTTTTGGGAACGGTTAGCGGTATGGTTAAGGCGTTCAATACTATTGCTGCTGAAGGTGCGGGTTCCGCACAATCCCTTGCAAATAACATTTCAGAAGCGCTCATTACAACTGCGGCGGGTATGATAGTCGGTATTCCGGCAATGTTCTTCTATTTTATTTATAAAACAAGATACGGCAGGGTTTCTTCCGGCGTAAACAGAATAGTTGGCGAACTTACCCACATAATGGCAGTTGCCGTAAAATACGGTAAGCAGCCTCCTGCACAAGAAGAACAATCCCAAGCTTAATATCATATAATAATGAAAGCGTGGGCACCAGCAGATGATGATGCAAAGTTTGAACTAACGCCTATGATAGACGTTGTGTTCTTGCTTATCGCATTTTTTATGACCGTGACTACCTTTTCTTCGGCGGAACTTGTCAAAATTGAAATGCCAAAAGCTGGGGAAGCAAAAGTGCCTGAAAACAATAGTGGCAGGCAATTTGTTTCAATAGATAAATTTGGCAATTATTTCTTGGGCTCAAGGCCCTCAGATTTAGAAACAATTAAGGCGGCAGTTTCAAAACGTGTCGAAGAAGGTGGCGATAACTTCAGAGGAGTATATCTCCGTGCAGACATGGAAACACCTCACAAATACGTGAGCGATGTCATGAAAGCCTGCGCTGAAGTCGGTTCTTACAACATAATATTCGGAACTTTACAACAATAATGGCAAAAAATAAAAATACACTTTGGCAGAGTGAAGAAAATTTTGAACTTACGTCTATGATAGACGTGGTGTTCTTGCTATTGATTTACTTCATGTACCTGCCTATGGAGCAGGAAGCGGATTTGATGTACACATTACCCGCTTCTACCCCTCCTGAAAACAAAAATGTACAGTTGCCCAATGACATATCTATTGAAGTAATGCCAGACGGCAGCATAAAGTTCAATGGCGCAAGTTATGACAGTCCCAACAGCCGCAATCTTCCAGAGCTTACCTCCACACTTTCACGTCTGAGAGAAAGCGATGAAAAAGGCGGCGTGCCGACTGTCGTTACAATTATTCCAGATTCTGACTCTCCGCACCAAGCAGCCGTATCAATATTGAACGCCTGTGCAAAAGCCAGAATCAAGAGTGTGTCATTTTCAGAACCGTTCTAAAGCCCAATGGGCTTGCTTGCGTTGCAAGTTTTTAAATTTCAAACCGCTTCTTTATGAGGCGGTTTTTTTGTGCATGTAAACATTTTAATTTATTGAATATATGGCAAAAGCGGCTATTGTGTATCGGCATGAGAAAATTTTTAATTTCGTTTATTTTTTTATCTATTACATTAAATACATTTGCGGATGAAGGGCTCTCCAAGTCGCAGATTGCAAATGCGCCTGCGGAAATCATAAGCAACCCCACCGGCGATTTAGCCAAAGGCACTAAACCCTTTCAGGGCATATCCAGCATAGCGGTTTCTCCAAAAGGCAGGGTATTTGTGGCTTGGTATGGACACGGCAAAACGGAAGACCAAAATAATTACATAATGCTTTCATATTCCGACGATATGGGCGAATCTTGGGGCGACATAAAATTCATAGTGCGCTCGCCCTACTGCGGCAAAGTCAGGCTTTTTGACCCTGCAATGTGGACGGATAAAGACGGCAAAGTCTGGCTTTTTTGGGCGCAAAAAGGTGAGCCTGATTTAAAAGAAATGTCTCACCGCAAACATGGTGTTTGGTGCATTGTATCTGATAATGCGGACGACAAAGAAATCAAATGGACCGCCCCAAGAAGGCTGGCGGACGGCGTAATGATGTGCAAACCCATCACACTAAAATCTTCTGAGATTTTATTTCCCATAGCATTTTGGCAAAACACAAAATATAACGACGCACTAACCCCGCTTGAAGGCGCAGGCGTGTGGTCATCTAAAGACGGCGGCAAGACTCTTGCAAAAATAGGCAATGTAAAGATACCCGACGTTGTTTTTCCCGAACATATCTTGGTTGAAAAAAGCGATTCCCATATCTGGCTTTTATCCCGCAGACAACCCGAATTTTTGAAGTATAAGCTCGGCAAAGACAACGCCACTGAAACTGTATTCGACTCTTACGATGGAATTGTGCAGGCTGTTTCCAAAGACGGCGGCAAGAGTTTTGGAGAAGTAAGCGTATCAAAAATTCCGCATACAGGCTCAAGATTTTATGTTGGCAGGCTGAATTCCGGCGCACTGGTTTTGGTTAAAAATTATGCCGATGACGCCGAATGGCTCGCAAATAAGCCCATGCCAACACCCAATAAACGCATACCCAGAAATAAAATGCTCTGCTACTTATCTTATGACGACGGGAAAACTTGGACAGGCGGCTTAGTGATAGACGATAGAAACGGGGTCTCTTATCCGGACCTTGCGCAGGCATTGGACGGTACTATATACGTAACTTACGACTATTCACGCTACGAAGCGCAGGAAGTTTATGCGTGCAGAATCACAGAAGACGACATCAAAGCTGGCAAGCTTGTAAACATAAAGTCTAAGCTAAAACTTCTTGTAAATAAAGGTGAAGTTGAATTTAATCAGAAATAACGCTCTTTTGTGGCAAACCTTGCGTATTTTTGACAATCCAAAAAAACCTACAAAATTGTATCTTAGTAAATGACTTTAAATTAATTCTTTTCAAAAGGTAGATTTTTTGAAAAATGGTAACACTTTAATAATATGAAAGCCAAAGATCTATTTACTCTGCCTGAATCGCTGAATTTTCTGTCAAAATTTTTTGATCCTGAAGTTGCACCTTGGGAATGGGTCGGCACAATTTCAAAAGCTCTTGCAAGCATAGATTTTGACAAGTTGGAATCTAAAAAGGACATTCCTGAAAATTTCACTATATGCGGCAAGGTATATATACATCCGTCCGTAAAACTGCCGCCCTTTGGTTTTGTGGCTGGCCCCACTTGGATTGGCGAAGGTTGTGAGTTGCGCCCAGGCGTCTTTGTACGCGGCAACTGCATTGCAGGTAAAAACTGCGTGATGGGCAATTCTTGCGAGTATAAAAACTGCCTTTTATTGGACAACGTCCAGACCCCCCATTACAATTATATTGGCGACACGATAATGGGCAACTACTCGCATCTTGGCGCAGGCGTTATTTGCGCAAATTTGCGTTTGGATCACGGCAATGTCATGGTCATGACTGAAGAAGGCCGCATTGATTCCGGAATGCGCAAACTCGGCGCTTTGGTTGCCGATTATGCTGAAGCCGGCTGCAACAGTGTTCTTCAACCTGGGGCAATACTCATGCGGAAATCCGTAGTGCTTTCATGTATGCCTTTTGTGGGTCTGCTTGAAGAAGGCACTATTGCCTCTGAAAAACAGATTGTAAGAAAATTCCCAAGACGAGGATTCTAAAAAATTAAACTCATTTACAATGGATATTTCTGTAGCAATACCAGTCTATAACGAAGCCGACAACCTTGAGCCCCTCTTTGAGCGTCTCTGCATCACTATGGATTCCATAGGCAAGGCTTGGGAGGTTATTTTTGTCAACGACGGCAGCCTAGACAAATCTTTGGAGCTTCTGAAAAGCTTTCATGAAAAGCGTCCTGATGTCGTAAAAGTTATAGATTTTAACGGCAATTACGGTCAGCATCCAGCGCTCATGTGCGCTTTTGCAAACGCTTCCGGAGAAATAGTAATAACTCTGGACGCCGATTTGCAAAACCCTCCTGAAGAAATCAAAAAACTGCTTGAAAAAATTTACGAAGGCTATGACGCCGTTGGCGGTTACAGAAAAGAACGTGAAGACTCTTTCTGGCGCAGATACCTTTCAAAAATAGTCAACATAGCCCGTGAAAAAATGACAAACATTGAAATGTTGGATCAGGGCTGTATGTTGCGCGCTTACAAAAGAAACATAGTGCAAGCAATGCTCAACTGCGGCGACAGGGCAACATTTATACCCGCCTTGGCATATACATTTGCCTCAAACCCCACAGATGTTGAAGTTGAACACTGCGCAAGGCAAGCGGGGGAATCTAAATACAATCTGTATAAACTCATACGTCTTAATTTTGACTTGGTTACGGGTTTTACGCTTATCCCCCTGCAACTTTTCACGCTTTTTGGCTTTGTGGCGGCGGCGGCGTCTTTATCTTTGTTTTCCTTGCTGGTTTTCCGTCGTTTGTTTATGGGGTCTGAAGCTGAAGGTATGTTCACTTTGTTTGCGTTCATGTTCTTCCTGATAAGCGTTGCTGTTATTGGCATTGGGCTTGTTGGAGAATACGTTGGCAGAATATATCAAGTTGTTCAGGCAAGACCAAGATATGTGCTCAAAGAGCGCATAGGCTTTGACAAATAACCTATGTCTAAAAAGCGCATAATATTTTTTGGTTTTGGGGATGTGGGCGGCAAATGCCTTAAAGTACTTTTGAATGATCCCGATTCTGAGCTTGTTGCAATATTCACCCATGATACAGACCCTCATGAAAAAGAGTGGTTTGAAACTCCTGAATTTATAGCCAAAGAGCGCAACATACCCATATTTAAACCAGCCTCTTTAAAAGCTTTGGAATGGGTTAAAATTGTTGAAGATTTAAACTGCGATTTGATTTTATCTTTATTCTACCGCAACCGCATACCCTTATCCATATTCAGTCAGGCAAAACTTGGCGCATATAATATGCATGGCTCTTACTTGCCCACATACAGGGGGCGCGCACCCCTAAACTGGGCTATTATTAATGGCGAAGATTTCGGCGGTGTAAGCTTGCACGTGCTTGAAGAAGACTTTGACACGGGAGACATAGTAGCCCAAGAAAAGGTCATGTTTGGAAAGGACGAATATGTTGGGTCTATACAGCCAAAGATAACACAGGCGGCAGTTAATGTACTAAAGACCTCTTTGCCCATGCTTTTAAGCGGCAAGCCGCACCTTACAAAACAAGACGCTTCACTCGCCACATACTTTGGCAAGCGCACGCCTGAAGACGGCAAGTTGGATTTTTCAAAATCTGCAAGGTCTCAATTTAATATGGTCAGGGCGCTTTCGCATCCATTCCCCGGCGCTTGGACATCAGATTTGTTTTCCGCAAAGACAATAGTTTGGCAAGCAAAGGTTTTGGATTTGGAATCCGCCTTCAAAGAAACAGGTATAAAAAAAGAAATTTTAGAAAAATCAAAACCCGCAGCAATCGTCTCTAAAACCCCACTCTTGGTGCGCTGTGCGGACGATTTTTTGCTCATTGAAAATTGCGAAGATGTAAAAGTTTAATTTTTTTAAAAAAAATGCTGGACAAAAATGCAAAAAATGAGAGTCTCGTAAGCTTTAAAAAAATTTCAGAATAATAAACACAGAATACTATGGGAAACCTCAAGAAAAAACGCAGACTAAAGATGAATAAGCACAAACGCAGCAAACGTTCAAAGGCTAATCGTCATAAGAAGCGTACGTGGGCATGCTAGTGTAAGGGCTTTGCGCCCTTCTGGCAAAGCGTTTTTAACGCAAAATATTTTTACGCCACTTAAATTAAGTGGCGTTTTTATTTGCCTCTGGGCATCTGAAGCAATTACGATTTGAATATATGTTGAAAGTTGTCGCCATAGGCAAGATGAAGAACAAACACCTTGCCGCTTTAGCTTCTGATTATACCGAGAGGCTTTCTCACTATGGCACATTTGAACTTGCCGAACTTAAAGATTCAGACCCTGACAAAGAAACTCTGCGCATGCAGGAGAATCTTAAAAACTTCAGGGGTAAAATTTACGCCATGACAGAAGAAGGCAAGCCCATGACAAGTAAAGAGCTTTCAAAATTGCTTGAGAGAGATTTGCTTTCCGGCGGCAGTGCGTTTATAATAGGCGGCCCTTACGGCTTGTCGGAATCTATGCGCAAAACCGCTTGCCTAATATCATTGTCGCCAATGACATTCACGCATGAGATGGCAAGGGTAATCCTTTTAGAACAGCTTTATAGGGCAAAAACAATAAGTTCCGGCACGGGTTACCACCACTAAAATTCATACACGCTAGAGCACATTTGCTCTAATTAGAAGTGTATTTGACTTTGCTTTTTGCAAAGGCTTCTTCGTTTTTACTGAGCAGATCTGCCACCAGATTTTTATCTGCGCCAAGTTCCTCAACTTCTGAAATTATAAAAGTGCGCAAAGAATTTGCCTGTGCATCCTGCGTAAAATCAAGCATATTGATAAGGCCGTCTATGGCGTCTTTTTTCATCTCTAAATTTCTGCCCAAAAGCATGAAAGAAAGCGCCCTATTCATACTTTCAGAATCTTTGTAGAGCAGTGCTATATCTTCGTCAACGTCTTCAGACGCCAGATTCAAAAGGCCTATTGCCGCCCAATAACGCACGTATGGATTTTCACTTTTCAGCAGCGTGCGCAAGGAGTTTTCATTGGCGTCGTCGCATTCCGAGGCAAGCCATGCGGCTTCAAAAACTTTCAAATAGTCAAAGTCTTTACTGCGTGCAAAAGTGTAGATGTCAGGATAATCTTTCAAAATATCTTCATACTTTTGCTCAGGAATTATTGATAAATCTTTTGAGTCCAGCATGAATTTTTTAAGCCTTTCTTTCAACTGCAAAAGCTTTTCGGAATGTTCTGCAATATAGGCTAGATTATTGATTTCATCAGGGTCTTTGCTTGTGTTGTAAAGATATTGACCCTTTGCCGCAAGCCACCAATATTTGCTTTCGTCGCTAAGGGTATCGGCTTCAAATGCGCTTTTCCAAGCTGCCCAGCCCTTTTGTCCAAATGCGTAATTACACATAATAAGCTTGGGCTTATAGGCATAAAAACAACGTATGTAGCGGAATTCGCCATCGGTAACCGCCCTTGAAAAATAGAATCTCTCGCCATATCTGGAAGCATAGGTAAATACATTTTTGTCTTCCTGTTTAAGCCTCTTAGAGCCCAAAAATGCCCTGCCCTGCATTTGTTCGGGTTTTGCAAGACCCGCCAAACTAAGCACCGTTGGCGCTAAATCCACGAAAGAAATAGTTTCGCTCTCAATTCTTTTTTCGTTTCCATAAGGATTTAAGTGGCGCAAAGCCTCGGGAAAATATACGATAAATGGGACTCTGGTACCGCTATCTTGCAGGTTGCGTTTCTCTCTGGGCAAGATGCCGCCGTGGTCTGAATAATAAAATATTATGGTGTTTTCCGCCGCCTCAGGATCTGTTGAAAAAAGCTCGTCAACAAGGCTTCCAACCTGTTTATCCATTGCGCTGATATAATCATAATAGACGGCGTTTTCTTCTTTGAGTTCAGGCAAATTTGGCAGATAAGCTTGAAGCTTGATAAAATCGGGCTTAACTCTGGAAACAGGAGGTATAACTTTTTTATCCCTTGAACTCTTGATTTTTTCAGGGAATAAGACGCTTTCATGCGTAGTGCCCAAATTGAATACCGCAAAAAAAGGCGTCTCTTTTGAGGGTCTGTTTTTATAGTGCGCAGAATCAGAACACTCATTCCAGATTGCGGCGTCTTTCATTTTAATATTGTAGTCCGTCTTTTTATTGTTTGTGCAATAGTAACCCACTGTGCGCATGTAATCTACATAAGATTTAAAAGTTTGCGGCGCAGGGTAACGGCTGCGCATATTTTGAGAACCCGTTGTAACCGCATAAGCCCCCGTAAGAATAGTACTTCTTGCCACGGCGCAAACAGGGGCGTTTGCGTAGGCTTTCATAAAAGTCAGCCCCCCCTGCGAAAGTTTGTCCAAATTTGGCGCAGAACAATTTGAGTCGCCATACATGCTCATGTAGTGGGCGGAATTGTCTTCAGAAACTATCCAAAGAATATTTGGCAGACGCATTTTTTGTTCCGCAAAAATACTGCCTAAAAGCGATAAAAAAATCAGAACTGTTAATATGTTTTTTTTCATGATGTCATTTGGTTTTTTTTGAAGCTTCGTAAATTATCTTAGCATCGGGCATTTGTTCTGTGAGGTTTTTGATGCGTGTTTCATCGCTCGGATGCGTCGATAAAAACTCCATTGGTTTTCCGCCGCCGCTTGCGCTCATTTTCTTCCAGAAAGCCGGGGCGACTTCAGGATTGTAACCCGCCCTTGCCGCATAAATTAGCCCCATTTTATCCGCCTCGCTCTCGTCGCTGCGGCTGAAAGGAAGCATTACGCCAACTTCCGTCCCCAGTCCAAAAGCAGCCATTGCAAGCTCTTGCGTTGCCGCACTCTGCGAATTCAAGCCAAACGCCAGACCAAGAGCGGAAACTTGCTTTAGCATCTCATAACTCATGCGTTCGGCGGAATGTTTTGCCGAAACGTGGGCAACCTCATGCCCAAGTATGACGGCAATTTCCTCGTCGCTTTGGGCAACTTTAAGCATACCTGTATAAAAGCCCACCTTACCGCCGGGCATTGCGAATGCGTTCACCTGAGAATCTTCAAACAAGACAAATTCCCAAGCTTCCGGAAGCGGCAAAGACGGCGCATTTATTCGGGCGGATTTTACGATATTTACGCCAATGGTTTTGAGCCTTTCCGCATTTTTTTTGTCTGTGGAAATTTTCATGGAAGACTTCATTTTTGAGAATTCTTGAGCTGCAAGCGCACTCACTTCTGAGTCGGAAACCAGACTAAGACCAGAGCGTCCCGTCTCAGGAACGGTTGTGCAAGCCGACAAGGCGGTTAACAAAATCACAGGAAAAAATTTATAAATCATATTCATAAAACTTGAGTCAAAACTATTGCAACTAAACAGCCCTGCAAGTAAATTTTATTTCCCAAAAATCATTTATTTGTGGACTTGGCTGATAAATAGGTTTTTATTTGAACTTTAAATTTTAAAGAAAAATTTATGAACAAATTTTCAGGAGTCTGGACAGCCCTAATAACGCCGATGAACGACAACGGTACGGTAAACTATGGGGAACTTGAAAACTTAATTGAGGCACAAATTTTGGCCGGCGTAAGCGGGTTGGTGTCTGTGGGCACTACGGGTGAATCTCCCACATTAAATCCGCAGGAGCATATCCGAGTTATTGAGCACACCTGCAAAACCGCAAAAGGCAGGATACCTGTCTTGGCGGGCACTGGTTCAAACAATACTCTTGAAGCTTTGCAGCTCACAAAAGAGGCTGAAGAAATTGGTGCGGACGGTTTTCTTATCGTAGCGCCATATTACAACAAACCGTCTCAAGAAGGCTTATTCCTGCACTTCAGCGAGATTGCAAAAATTACAGAAAAACCAATCATGCTCTACTCCATACCGGGTAGGTGCGGTATTGAAATTTCTAACCCTATTGCTTTGCGTTTGAGTGAAAAATATCCGAATATCTGCTCAATGAAAGAAGCCGGCGGCAAGGTTGAAAAAGTTATAGACCTAAAAAACATTGCAGGACACAAACTGGACATACTTAGCGGAGATGACTCTTTGGCGCTTGATTTTATGGAAAACGGCGCAACCGGTGTTGTAAGCGTTGCTTCAAACATCATACCTGCACAACTTGTTGAAATTATTTCCTACGCTGCAAAAAAAGATTTCGTAAAAGCCAGAGAGCTTGAAAAAAAATACAAGGCTCTCTTTAAAAATCTTTTTATAGAACCGAATCCTGTGCCAGTAAAATTTGCCGCAAAAAAAATGGGGCTTTTATCCAGCGACACAGTGCGTCTGCCGCTTTGCCGCATGAGTGCTGAAAATCAAAAAATTCTCGAAGAAACTATCAACTTATTGGGGTTTTAATTATGTCTGTAAAAATTTTAATGAACGGTTACAAGGGCCGCATGGGTCAGGCAATATTGGCGTGTGCGCAAGATTGTAATGCAGAAATTTCCGCCATGTGCGACATGGGGGATGACCCAAAGCCTTTCATCGCCAACTGCGACGTCGTAATTGATTTTTCATTCAGAGACGCAACACCAAAAATTGCCAAACTCTGCGCAGAATTTAAAAAGCCGTTAATAATAGGCACAACGGGTCATAACGATGAACAACGCAAAGAAATTCTATCTTTCACCAAAGACATCGGCATTGTTTGGGCGGGCAATTATTCAATAGGCGTAAATGTTCTTAACTTTCTAACCGGTGTTGCTTCAAAAATTTTAGACTCGTCTTTTGATGTTGAAATTATAGAAATGCACCACCATTTCAAAAAAGACGCCCCTAGCGGTACTGCGGAAAAGCTTATAAACATTGTCCTTGAAAACAGAGGGCTTAATAAGGACGCCCTGAAATTTGGCCGTGAAGGCTTGATTGGAGAGCGTCCTAAAAATGAAATTGGCGTGCACGCTTTGCGGGGCGGTAGTGTCGTAGGAGACCACACCGTCATGTTTGCTGCAGAAGGCGAACGCCTTGAACTTACCCACAAGGCGGAAGATAGAAAGATTTTTGCAAAGGGTGCAATAAGCGCCGCAAAATGGATAGTCGGCAAACCCTGCGGGCTTTATGGTATGGACGATGTGCTGGGCATAAAATAACATTTCATGATAGTAGGCATTAAAGGAATTTTGCATAACTCAACCCCGCTTTGCGCAATAATAAATGTGGGCGGGGTTTTTTATGAAGTCAACATCCCCATAAGCACGGCTGAAAAACTGCCAAAAAACGGGCAGGAAGTTTTTTTGAATACCGTGGCAATATATAGGGAAGACTCGCAGGCGCTCTACGGCTTTGCAAGCTTGTCTGACAGGGATTTTTTTAAAACTCTCATAGAAAAAGTGTCAGGCATAGGGCCAAAGACGGCAATAAATATCATGAGCAGAATGTCTGCGGACACTCTCAGAAGCGCAATCGCAAGCGCAGATGTAGCCCTGCTTTCAAAATGTCCCGGCATAGGCAAGAAAACCGCAGAACGGCTTATTGTTGAACTTAAAGATGCTTCTTTTACGGGCAATTTGCAAACTTCCGCCATTGCACAATCTTCAGCGCCAAGCGTGGTGAATGACGCTGTTGCAACCCTAATCGCACTTGGGTTTAAACCCATAGACGCTGATAAAGCCGTGCATCAGGCGCTAGCAAAACTTGCAGACTCAGCAAGTGTTGAAGATGTTGTCAAAGCCTGTCTTTCAAGGTAAGCTTTATTCAGGCTTGAAACCGGCGCAAACATCACCCATCATTGCCTTGTTATGAGATTGTGTTTAAGATTACTTTTGGCGTTCTTCACAGTCGCCCTGCTCTCGGCGGAAGAACTTGCACCAGATGTTAAAAGACAAACTTTGATTGTCTATTCCGCTTCTCCTGCCGGCATAAGTGCAGCGTTGCAGGCGGCAAAATTGGGCATGGATGTTATAATTATTGAAGAGTCCGAACAGATAGGCGGCTCTATAACAAACGCAGGAAACTGCCTATTAAGACCCGCCGACCAACGCATAATAGGCGGCACTTCAAAAGAATTTTTTGATAGAATTTATGCGTATTATTGCAATAAATTCGGTCAAGACTCCTCTCAAGCGGCAGACACTTCCGCAAATTTTTTGAAAGGTTCAAGATTTGAGCCCAAAGCCGCACTTCTGATATTTAAGCAGATGCTTGCTCAACAAAGCGGTATAAAAATTTTAACCAACACACGCCTGCTGTCTGTGCAAATGGGCAAAAATAAAATTATTGAAAGCGTTGAAATTTCTGACAGCAACAATGTTTCAGCAATCCTTAAAGCTGATGTTTTCATAGACGCAAGCTACACCGCAGACTTGGCTCAAAAGGCAAAAGTAAAGTTTGCGCAGGGCCGTGAAGCCGTTGAAAAATATAAGGAAAGTTTTGCAGGCTTCCGTTCAAAATCTTTTCCCGAAAAATTTGGAACTGCAGACAAAAATATTCAGGCTTTCATACAGCCGCTCATACTCACTCAAAGAGACGGCAACAAAATTTTAATAGAAAAACCCTCAGACTATGACCCTCAAAACTACAAGGCGGAATTGACTTCAATTAAGAATAAAATTTCCAGAAAAGAAAACGTGCTCGCACTTGCAAGGCAAAAAATACCCAACGGGAAAATCAGATTTGAGGGCGCAGTTTTGACAGCCGAAAATTTGCCCTACTCGACGGGAAATCTTGAAGTCAGGAAAAAAATCGCTGAAAAATATTTGAATTTTGCGATCGGGTTTATCTGGTTTTTACAGAACGACGAGAACCTTGACGAATCTTTGCGCACTGAAGCAAAAACTCTGGGTATTGCCAAAGACGAGTTTTTAAACACAAAAAATTTGCCGCAATTCCCCGTAATTACCGAGGGTCTGCGCATGATAGGCACAACGGTGCTAACCCAACAGGATATTTTTGAAAACAGGTTCAAGTTTGATTCCATAGCCGTTTGCGCAACCCAAACAAATGCATACCCCTGCAGCGTAATAGAAAGAAATGGAGAGTTTTTCTATGAAGGCAGGCTCGCAATCACGCCCTACCCAAGTTTTGAAATCGGATACAGCGCAATAACGCCAAAAGTTTCAGAATGCAAAAATTTGCTGGTTGCAACCTGCGTATCGGCAAGCCATGTTGTCTGGGCAATCATTGCCGAAGAAACTACATTTATGGCGTTAGGGCAGGCCGCAGGCGCTGCCGCAAAAATTGCCGCAGAAAGCAAATGCGACGTGCAATCTGTGGATATACAAACTTTAAAAAGAACCCTTTTGGAGTCAAAAGCTGTTATAAAAAACCCGCCTGAATTTACGGCAAACTTCAAATGGTCTCCGCTTAAACCAAAGGTGGGGGAAGCCATAACTTTTGAACACATCATACCCAAAACAAAATCTGCGCCTGTCAAATTTTATTGGGACTTTAACGGCGACGGTGAAGTTGATTTTACGGGCGATACGCCAGTTGCCACGCATACCTTTGAAAAAAATAAAAATCATTTGGTAACGCTTGTAGTGGAAGATAAATCGGGCAGGCGCTCAAAATGTCAGAGCATTTTAGTGAAGCTTGAAAATTCAGAATCTTCAGACTATTTCTTGGATACGGAAAATAGGGAGAGCGACTTTTGTACATTCAAAACAAATGTTGAAATCACATCCGCCAATGAGGCGCAACTGCCCTATTTTGGCAACAATTTCAAGCAAGACGCAAAAAGATCGCCGGGGGCTCTTTACTTTGAAATTTCATCAGAAAATTTGCGAGGCACATACACAGCATATCTTAATACAACCCTTTCTGGTTCGGCAACTTCAAAGGTTATTGTTGAAGACGATTCCGGCAAAACTGAAGTTCTGGTAGATTTTAAAATGCCTGAAAACCCTTATGGAATCATAAAAATCGGCACATTTAAAAATATCAAAATGCTCAAGGCTACAAACGATTCTGAAAAAGGCGGCGTAACAATTTTTGACACCTACCGCTTTATCAAGGAAGATTGATTAAACCCGCTTTTTGCGCTTTGCCGACTTTATAACGGGGTTAAATGAAGTAAGACACGCCATGCAAAGCACCGCAAATACGACCGCCGTAGATGTTATGTGAAAGTATACTTCAAAAAAAGAATACGCAAAAACAACGGTAAGCGATAATAGCAAAACAAGGTTGCCGGTTTGAAGAAGCCTTCGCCTGTCAGCCAAGCGCTTTATGTAGGCGCAGAATGCAAAAAATATTGCGGAAAACCCGACTATGCCGTATTCCACAAAATATTGCAAAACCTCACAATGCGGGCGCTCAAAGGCTTTTGGTGCGCCCGCAAAACCATGGTTTTGCATAGACATAGCCGCAGGCGCAGCATAATATCTGAAACCGTTTGCGCCAACACCGTAAAAGAAATTCTGCCCCGCAACATCTGTTGCGACCATTCTAATATCGCTTCTGGAATTTAAGGAAGACTCTATCAAACTCACATATTTTGAAGCAAACATTCCTTGTTTTTGACAGGTAAAAAATAATATTAATGAAGTAATCAATATAGCAACAAAAGTGCAGAAGCTCACGCCTATTGCCACAAACTGCGAAGCTTTTTTGACAAGCGCAGTATAAATCACTACCAAAATAAAAATAAGAATTATGGCAATTAAAACAAATAAACCACCCGTGCTGCCCGAATAAAACGAACCAGCAGCGCATATTAGCGCAAGTATAAAATAAAATGTGCGACGTAAAAAACATCTAAAAGAGCCCTCAAAATTTAGCGGCTTCAAGAAAAATAATACAACAGAAACTGCAACGCCGAAGTCCAAATAAATTGCCGCAGCATTACTTAAAAAAAATGTACCGTAATAATCGGCCTCGGTATTGAACTCCCAGTATATTGCAGGCGCATTAAAATACTTTTGAGCTATTGCAAATAAAGACATCGCAACGCAATTCAGCGCAAAAAATAAAAGTGCACGTCTCGTAAATTTTGAGTTTTTGAATACAATATATGAAGTAGATGCGCTGAGAACTATTATGAGTATGAATATCAAACCCCACCAGGTATTTATGCTTTCAAAGGGAGCATCAACACCGCTTGGCAAAAACTTGATATAGTCTATCTTGGAAACTCTGGTAAAAGACTCCATCTGCAATACCCTAAGAGCCGGATTTAATGCCTGTATTAAAGTTAAAATAAGAATAAATACACCGCTTAAAAAAAACGGTTGGCTGAACAAAAAACGCTCATTGTCTTTGCTATATACGTAATTTAAAAGCACGGCAGCAAAACCTATCACGGCAATCCACATCATTACAAATAAACACCAATCAACCATGCCCGATAAAAGCCATGTAGCCGCCGCAATTTGTGCGAGTATAGAAAGTTCCGCTATCCTTTTAAATATCATAACAAAAAAATTTTTAACAATGCTACTCTTTAAAAATATTTTATCAAACAAAAAGTTTTGCCTCAAAATTTACTTGCCCAAAAACACCATTTTGATTTAACTATCTGGCAGCTTAAAACCGAGTCATTTAATTACTCGGTTTTTTTATAGGGGAAATATATATGAATTATTTTAATATTAACTATCTGTTTATTCTGAGTTTAATATTTTCAGCTTCTTTGCTTAGTGCCGAAGATTTTATTTTGATTGAGGCGGAAAACTTTGAAAATATTGCGAACTGGAAAGTTGAAAACAATGAAGGTCAAAAAGTCTTATATGCCCGCAATGGAGACGTTGGCGATGCCACTACAAAAGTTGCCCTCTCTGAAAAAGGCAAATATCATGTCTGGGCAAGCGCCTATGAATATAACAAAAAAAGAGAGATTCACCCCAGAAATTTTGAGGTTTTTGTAAACTCTCAAAAATTACAAAGGAAGGGTTATTCGAGCTACGGGTGCTCAAGATGGGCGTGGACATATCTTGGCGAAATCAACATCAATTCTTTGGATGCAGAGTTAAAATTGCGCACCTGCGCAGAAGGTGTTAGGATAGACGCCTTGGCAATTTCTAAAGACCCAAAGTTTGATCCAAATATTTCCATCAACAAGAATTATAAGAAGGAGTTTGTAGAGACATTTTTGATAGAGGTTGAGGAATTTCAATTTTACAACAACTGGACAAAATTGCGTTGCGAGCCGCCTATGTACATGATTGGCGACAAAAAAAGTGGAAAGCTCAGCACTCTTGTCGCATTCTTGAATTCCGGCGAATATACTGTTTTTGCGCTTGCGGCAGACTCTGAAAAAAACCTCTCAAAAGATTGCGCAAAAATAGAAGTCAGTGGGAATCCGCTTCCCAAGCTTACAGGAAAGCACGGTAAAGAGGGCTATCAGTGGGAAAACCTTGGCAAGGTAACAATCAAAGACAAAATCAATTTGTTGGAAATTTCTGTAGAATCCGGCATGCCAAGAATAGATTCCATCATCTTCACGCAGGATGAAAGTTTTGACCCGTCAAAAAATGAAGAATCAAATTTGCATCTTACAAATCTTGGTCTTATGCGCAACAACATCACCCGTGCGCCCTACTATTGGTTCACAAAATATGTAAGCAAACTTGCGCCGGCAAAAACTCTGAAAGACTTCCCGAGAGCAAAAAGCGTGGGAATATCTAACGATGTGATGCGTGTGAATTTTACGGAAAAAAAAGATTCATCAGGCAAGATTTTTTATGAACGTTCCGCACAAATTTTGGACAATAAAAAATGGATTAGCCTAGGCGATTTTTCTCAAGAAAGGGCGTTTAAAATTTATTCTGAAAAGCCCAAATTTAAGGAAGATAGAAACCTCAATTATCGCTGCATTTGGGAAGGCGCAGGCGGCGTGTATCAGGCGGAATTTGGCGGAAAAATTTACGAATTTCCCAGTTCAGGTTTAGACCCGTTCTCATCCGGAGAAGCGGTTTCTTTAGACATTGTTGATGTCAAAAAACTTGATGCAAACACTCTTTCAATCACTTATTCGGATTCCTCTACGGCAAAATTTTCTTTGCCTGTAAAAAATGAACCTCTTTTTAAAATGACCATCACGGGGCTTGCTGATAAAAATGGATTTTATTCTTACGGCTTCCTCGGTCTTGGGCTTACTTCAAGAGATTCTCTCAAGCGCGCACAAATACCGCCGACATTCATTTTTGATAGAATTATGAAGGAGCCCTATGCCGTGTCTTTGAATTTGAGTTCACAAGCGTCTGTAGTGATTGAGGGCAAAGCGGGCACTCGCCAATATACCTACGCACTTGCCGCAGACGGCGACAAAATTGTGTTTGAGTGGAGCAGAGTGGGCAACTCCAACTTTGCATTTTCTATGATGAATCCTGATTCTCTCAATTATCAGTGCGCAATATTTTCACCTTTGTTGGGTGCGGAAGCTTCAAAGAAAAAAGAGGGAGAGAATATAGAACTTTCATTTTATGCCTACGCAAATTTTGACAAGTGGGAAAAGGCTTACGAAGTCTTTGGAGAAAATTCTTTTGGTATATCCCGCCTGAGAGAGCCGTATAAGACTTCTCTTTCAGATACTATATGCAACCTTGCCGAGTATCTCAACGACGCCGAAGCTTGTGCGTGGTTCCCAAGAAACAAGGGGCGTTGTTATGTTGAAATGGCAAACACCGTTGCTCAGGGCGCACCCCTTGCCGAAATTTCCGTCGCCATGCTCACAGACGATGAAGATTATTACGTCAAGTTCGGCCTGCCCAGCGCAGAATATTTGCTCTCCAGAAATAGAGAATACTTTGCATTTGAAGATGATAAAAATTGCCAATGGTGGGATAACACTTGGTCTGATTTAAGGGTGCCCGGCAGACCTTGGGGCGGAGACTGCTTTGCCGCTTTAAGACGCCTGCTCGGCAATGGAAACGCAAATCTTTGGTTGAGGGAATTTTATTTTTCAGAACCAGACAAACCCAAAGGATATTTTTTAAATCTGCCAGAATGGTCAATATTGCTCAACATACATCTTTCAGACCCTGAACTTGGGCTCATGCCCAAAGTAAAAGCATCTTGCGATGCGTGGCTGTCAACTTGGGAAGATGCGCCCCTGCGTGAAAATGTGGATATGTCAACCAGCGCCACAAACTTTGGCGCATATCCTTACTGGTGGCCGCTTTTAGACCTCTATGAAATTTCGCCTTCAGAAAATTACAAAAAATACCTCTCTGAAGGCGCATTTTACAGCGCAAATACAATGTGGGCACACCCAAAGCATTGGGAAGAAGAAGTTACAATCTACAAAGACAATATAGCAAAAGGCACGGGCTCTATGTGGCACAGAGGCCCCGTAATGTACAGGCTTGGCTATCAGGAATCTAGAGAGGCGCTTAAAAAAATTATAGACATACCTGAAAATAAAATGAACCATTATTCAAACTGGTATGTTGTGCCTGAAAAGAAAATCAAGGCAAAGATTGTCAGCAAAATTGGTCTGACTACCGAGACGCCCAAAACATACCTAATACCGTGGGGCGACAACAGTCAGTATATACTTGTGCCCACCCAAGCGCCCCATTTGCTCAGGGCTGGCAGAATCACGGGGGTTGATTTTCTTACAAAATATTCCAGACACGCCCTCATAGGCAGGTACGCAAACTTCCCCGGTTACTATATCAGAGACTATCACGACATCTATCAAGACCCGTCCTACGCTTTCAAAGGGCCGGACATCACCACATTCTATTGGCATCAAGTGCCCGTGCATTTTGCGCTTTGCGTTGACTATATCATGGCGGAAATAGAGGGCCGTTCAGATGATAAAATACGCTTCCCATACGTCCGCCAGCAGGGCTATATGTGGTTTACGAACAGGGTATATGGCAACGCCGGCAAAGTTTTCGATGAAGAAAATTGCAGACCGCTTTTCAATAAAACTGCGGTTAAAAGCGATACTTCAGATGTAAGCGTCATGTTTGCAAAATCCCCAAACAATCTATGGATTATATTGCTTAACGATGCGGGCAACGAAGTTACGACCAAACTCTCTTTTGATTACAATTCAAAAATAATGAAAAATGTTTCCCAATCAAAACCAATTAGTCTTTACGATGCAAAAGGTAAATTAATTGGAGAAATTTCACAGACAGATTCTGTCAAAATTGACGCCGTGGGAATGTCTGTAATCAAGATTCCACTTGATACTCCGCAAGCAATCCCAACTGTTCCCGAAAAAGATTTGACCTATCATAAGTTTGAGGAAAATAAAGAGCCAGTACTCGGCACTCTGCATAAATTCAGAATACGCGGCCCATTCGGCAAGGATTCTGTCTATGCGGTTTTCATGAAGGGCAAGGGCAAAGACATGAAAGTTGAATTTTCCGCAAAAGGCAAAACCTTCAGCCAAAAAATCATCACCCAAGCCTATCCTTATGAGGCAACATTCTACGGAATACCGCCTACCGAAGAAGTTGAGGTAAGTTATAAAATCCTCAATTAAACTTAGTCTAAAAAGTAAATAATTTTCCACAATTTATCCGATTAAAGTCGGATAAATTGTAGAGCAAAAAATTAGCCGCCTTCATTCTTGAGAGTTTTAATTTAATTTTTCTCAAAATTTTATTGCATTAATAGGCTTTTTATGTGAGTTTTCAGCCGATGGAAAACAATGTTTTTTTGCCTGTTTTAATTCAGCTTATAGCGGCGGCCGCAATAGGTATTGTGGTGGTGGTTGCCAGCCATATATTCGGTCAGCGTGCGGCAAAGAACGCTCTTAAAGACTCCGCTTATGAATGCGGCATCAAGCCTGAGGGCGCTCCGCATCCTCGTTTTGGGGTGAAGTTTTACATAGTCGCAATGCTCTTTGTGATATTTGATATTGAAGTGGTTTTCATGATACCCTTCGTACTGGTGTATTCGGATTTTATTTTGGCGAACCTGCCCATAGTGTTTGCCGGACTGTTTTTTATTGCCCTAATTTGCGTTGGCTTAATTTATGAGATTAAGAAAGGTGCGCTTGATTGGGGCATACCAAAATCGAACTGATACCCCAAATGCGCCTAGACAGATACCTTGCAAAATCGAGAATCGTTGACATACAGAGTAACAATTTTACCGATGCTCTATCTCAGATGCTTTCCTCAATTTCTGAGTCTTTGATACCAAAGAAACAACGTTCTACCGTACTCAAGGAATTATTGGAGCGTGAGCGCAATATTTCAACCTATCTTGGCAATGGCATTTGTATGCCTCATGCAAGAGTGAAGATGTCTCAAAAGTACATCTTTGTTGTTGGTCGTTGCAAAGACGGCGGGTTAGATTTTGACGGCGCAAAAGAATACAAAAATACCAGGCTTGTTTTTATGCTTTTGGCAAATGAGGTTGAAGCTTCATACCTCAACGTTTTGGCAAATCTAGCCAGAATATTTGCAAACGAAGACACTATTGAATCCATATTTTCTTCGCATGATTTTGATGCGTTCCGCAACCGTGTAATCAAGGCTTTTTCATATACTTCTGAAAGAGGTCAAAAGCAAAATAAAACAAACAAATTGTTTTTGTCTGAAGCTGCAAAAATTGCAAAAGGCTCTAAATGTTCTAAAATTCTGGTTCTTACAGACACCTTTACAGACGGCTTCAATCTGGATGATTATTTTAAAAATTTTAATGTTGTGTTGGCTTCTGAAAAATCTGTCGAAAATTTCGGGACAAAAATCCACGATACAATAAACGTCAGGGCTTTTTCCGCCCTCAGGCTTTCGCAAGTTAAAAGCGCAATAATCGTGGGCCTTGCAAAGGGCATATTTACCCCCAATGAAAAACTTTGTTGCGTTGGCGGTATAAAGGGCAGCAACCTCATAGATACCGTGGTGCTTCTAGATTTGTCTGTGGAATTTTCCCACATATTTTCAAACTCTAGCGAGCTTTTGCCAAACGGCGTAAAGCCCGAAGTTATTGAACGTGTCATAGACATAGCCACAGAACTTTCAATAGAAGGCCGTGAGGGCAAGCCCGTCGGCTGCATATTCGTGCTTGGAGATATAGACAAACTTAAACCTTTCATGAAGCAGCTCATCCTAAACCCCTTCCACGGCTACAAGCAGGAAGATAGGAACGTGCTAAACCCATTCATGGATGAGACGGTCAAAGAATACTCCATAATAGACGGCGCATTTGTGATAGACGGTAACGGAGTTTTGGAATCTGCGGGTACACTCATTCATACTGCAGACTTCAACTTGAACTTGCCTGGCGGTCTTGGCGCAAGGCACGCCGCAGGTTACGCAATTTCTATTGCCGCAGATTGCATTGCGCTTGTTGTATCTTCAAGCACGGGGCAGCTCACCATGTTCAGGCGCGGGCAGATGTTGCCCCTCACAGACAGAAAAAAGCATTAAGCCTGCGTCCCAAACGCTTAAGTTAGTTAACAATAAAAATTGATAAATACTATGAAAATTTATTTTATTGGAATATGTGGAACCGCCACGGGCAATGTTGCGATATTGCTCAAGAACTTAGGCAACGAGGTTTGCGGCAGCGACAGTGGGATTTATGAACCCATGAAAAGCGCCTTGGCAAACGCAAATATAGATTGTCTGCAAGGCTGGGCAAAAACAAATTTGGAAAATTTTGCGCCGGACTTGATTGTAGTCGGCAACGCAATCAGCCGCATGAATCCTGAGCTTGAATTTGCCCTTGAAGTACAAAAATATAAAATGATGAGCTTGCCTGAAGTTATAAGCGCAATGCTGATTGCTAACCGCAAAAGTCTTGTAATAAGCGGGACACACGGCAAGACAACCACCACTTCAATAGCGTCTTTCCTGCTTAAACACAACAATTCGGACACAGGTTGGTTGATAGGCGGCATCCCGCAAGATTTGCAAAATGGCTCAAATTTAGGCGATATTGAAAACGCTCCATTTGTCATAGAAGGCGACGAATATGATTCTGCTTTCTTTGATAAGCGCAGCAAATTCTTACATTACAAACCGCATATTTTGGTCATAAATAATATCGAATTTGACCACGCCGATATATTCAGAGATTTGTACGACGTAAAACGCACCTTCACACATGTGCGGCGCATAGTGTCTCCAAAAGGTGTTATTATAGAAAATGGCGACGATGAAAATATCGCCTCTCTAGAACCTACGCCTTGGTGCGGCAGAATGACGGTGGGTTTTGCGCCGACTTCAAATTTGCGCATTGAAGATTTTTCTGAAGACCAGTCATCTTCTTCATTCACTTTATCTTGCTGTGGTGTGTCAAAAAAAGTTTCATGGGCATTAACTGGCGTATATAACGCCAGAAATGCAGCAATGGCAATAGCCGGAGCAGCGCTTGTATTGGGCAAAACAAACCCGCTTGATATAGATATATCCGCCCTTTCAAGTTTTAAAGGCGTGCGCAGACGTCAGCAGGTTATTTTAGACAGGCCCAACATTGTTGTAATTGAAGATTTTGCGCACCACCCCACGGCAATAAAACTCACTATTGATTCTTTGCGTGCCCGATACAAAGATTTTGAAATCCACGCTGCGTTTGAGCCAAGAAGCAACACCGCCAAGACAAACACTTTTGAGAATGAATTTTCCCAAGCCTTGGCAAGTGCCGATTTTGCATATCTTGGCGCAATTTATGGGATGGAAAAAATCCCTCTTGAAAAGCGGCTCAACACTCAGAAAATGGCGGAAATTTGCAAAGGTAAATTCAAAGCCTATGCAGACAATATGACTTTGCTTTCAGACCTTCTTAAACTTTCTGAAGACCGCCAAAAGCAGCGTCTGTTTGTATTTTTCAGCAACGGCGCTTTCGACAATATCCATAAAGATTTTGCCGACAAGTTGCTTGACTGATTGTCATATTTTCCTGCCTACTCTTGGTTTATTTTTATATCAAAGGGCATTCTTGCGCTCACGCCGTTTTTACCCATGACAGCTTTAAAGCGCATTGTGTATTCTTTTAATAGGTATTCTTCTGGCGTTGAAGACAAAACCCCGCTAAAATACTTTCCTTTAAGACCAAGCAAAATTTCCGCCAAACTATGCTGCGGATATGTTACAACCCTGAAATTTGCACCAAGCTCAGCTTGTTCAGACACGGTTTCCAAAGCTTTTGCAATACCGCCAATATCGTCTATAAGTTTTAATTTTTGCGCCCTTCTTGCCGCAAAAACCCTGCCATTAGCCAATTTTTTTGTTTCTTCTAGCGGAATATTTCTAGACTTAGAAACCAAAGCAACAAAGTTTGAATATATTTTATCAACCATACCTTGATATTTGGCAAGTTCAAGCGCCGTCTTGGGCCTTGCAACAGTGAATATATCGGCAAATTTGCTTACCTTGACGGAGTCAAAAGTTACGCCGTAATCTGCTGCAATTTTATCAAAACTAAACAATACGCCGATAACACCTATCGAACCCACGATAGATTCTTCCTCGGCAATTATTACGCCTGAAGCCGACGCAATCCAATATGCACCGCTTGCGCCCAACGAACCAAAAGACACTACTAAAGGTTTTTGAGAAGCAAGTTTTTCAACTTCCCTTCTTATAACTTCGCTGGCGTAAGCGCTGCCGCCGGGGCTGTCTATGCGCAAGACCACCGCCCTTACAGCTTCGTCGTTACGCAACTGCTGCAATAGCTGGGCATAATACTCAGCGTCAATAATGCCTTTACTAATTGCGCCCGAACCGCCGTCAACAATTTCTCCATTCATATACACCAGCGCAATATGATTTTCAGACATAGAGTACGCTGTTTTTGAAGCAAAGCCATGCGCTGCGCCTTCAGATTTTTTCAAAAATTCCAAATAGTCAAAAAGCGAAACTTGAAGGAAAGATTCGCCCCAAGAATCTTCACCGAACTTTTCTTTAAAGGCGTCAACCAGCTCATCCTTATAAAATATTTTATCTGCAAGGTTTGCTTTGAGCGCCTCTTGAGCGTCTAAAAATGGAGACTCCTCCGCAGTGCGAAACAATTCTGAAGGTTTAAGATTACGGCTTGCCGCAATTTTTCTCACTACACTTTCCCAAATATCTGAGAGCAATTCTTCCATGTGCGCCCTATCTTCTTCCGACATTTTGTCCGAAGTTAGCATATCGGCAAAATTTTTAAACTCCCCACATTTTACAACCTGCACGCCCACTCCATATTTTTTGAAAGCGTTGCCAAAATAAATTGATGTGGCGTCTAGACCTTTGAAAGTAAAGTCTCCCGCAGGGTTCAAAATAATTTCATCTGACACGCTTGCTATGTAGTAATCAAACTGCGAAGGGTTTTCAAGATACGCATAAACGCACTTGCCGCCAGATTTGAAAGATTTCAAAGCTTCCCTGAGCTCTGAAGCTGATGCCAAAGTGATTGAAGACCTGCTTAAAGCTGTAGAACCGTAAAGCAATACAGCTTTAATTTTGTCATCATGGGCTGCCTTTTTTAAAGCCGACGTAAGCGTATAAATGTCAACCTCGTCTCTTGAAAATGCAAACGCCTGCTTAAATTCACCGCTTGAAGAATAGTCGGTGATTGAAGACGCCAAGTCTATGACCAAAACACCGGATAAATCGCCAGGCTCTTTCTGCGCCACAGAAGCAATTATGCCAGCGGTAAATGCTATAATTATCAAAAACAATCCCACGCAAAAAATTGCAAGCGCAAGACAGTTTGCCAAAACCAGTTTTAAAAATCTGAGTATAAACATAATTTGTTTTGCTTAATTTTTTCTTAAAAAATCCACAGATGGGCTAATCACCTTGCGTGGCTCTTCTTTTGCGGTGGACATTACTATTATGTATCCGTCAAATTTTTGTCTATCAAGCTCTCTTAAAAGCGGAATCAAATCGCAATCTCCGGCGCCGTAGGCTACGCAGTCATAAGAGAGTTTGCTGTCAACATCCTGCATGCTGAAATTTTTTATTTTGCCTGAAAGTTTTTTACATTCCTCAACAGCGTCCAAGCCCGAACGCACCCAATGGCCGTTGTCCGGGAACACGCCTATGTTCGGGTAATCCTTAATTGCCTCAAGCATAAGTTCCGGTGTTGCGTATATGCCTTTAGATTTTGTGGAATGATTGTAAAGCCCAACTTTTACGCCATATTGCAAGGCATAATCATTATAATACTTCAAACTTTCCCGAGGCGCTTCAAGCGTGATTGAAGATATGTTGAACTCTTTAAGAAACTCAAAAATCTGTTTGATTTCAGCAGGGTCCGACGCCCTAACATGGCAGTACGCAACTATGTTCATTTTATACTTTGCAAAAAAATCTTTAAATTCTTTGCGGGCATTTTCATCCATCTTATGAGAAAACTTGATTGGGCTTGCGGTGCTTAAAACGGCGTTTTCAAAGAGACAAACATTGCTTATTTGTATGCGCTTTAAATCGTTAAACATATTTTCCAGCGTAGAATATTTCCAAGCGTAAGATGATACGGCTATATTGCGTGGGTTTGGCGTTATATAAAACAAAGCTGTAAGATATACGGCTATAGCGACAACTAAAATTACAAATCTTTTAATGCTCATAAATAATTTAAGTGTTTATACTGAAAAAAACTTCATGTCAACCTCGACAAAATAAGAAAAATCTGTCTGAATGAAAATAGAAGTCTATTACACAACTTGTTTTATGGCAAATTTAACCAGAAGAAATTTTTTAAAATCTGCGCTATTGAGTTGCGCTGCACTGTTGACGCTTTCGGGTGGGTTCTGTGCACCAAATAAAGATTCAATCTACATGACCAAGCTTTGCAAAATGGCAAGACTTGGATATTTTGGCAAAGTTTTAGAATTCACAAAATCTGAAAACTCTTTAAAGATAAGAGGCGCAAAGGGTTTTGGTGAAGCCACCCTTACAAGTCTTATAGCCTCAGCCCCAAATATTGCAGAATTTAATTGCTGAAAATTTCCACAGCCTGAAGTGGAAGTTTTATGAACTTGAAAACGCACAAAGTGTATTTGCAGACTGCGTATTATATCTAGAATTTTCCGTATTTGCAGGCAAGTTTTGAGGCAACTTCAACACATTTTACGCAAGGAGTTTTTGCGCCACTTTTGATTCTCTTGCATTCTAAATCGCCCGTTTGGGCAATAAATTCTTCTTCCATTGCGGAGTGATATTGTTGTGGCACAACAAGCTTTGCAGCATACAATGCGCCACAAATACCGCCCTCAGCCCTACCGCCGCTTTTTGCTTTTAAACCTTCTAGAGATGCGGGGGACGCATCCTTAAATGCCGCATATACCGCCTGTGCGCAAGTATGCGGATTTTTAAAAGTCTGCAGAGATCTTTCAACGTGGTTCATATAGATTTGAGCGCCTTTTCAATCGCCTCATTTTGGAGTTGAGTTATGTGCCTTATTCCCTCTTTTGCAAAGCTTAAAAACTCCGCAAGATGCTCCTCGGAAAATGTGCCCTCCTCACCGGAAGACTGCACTTCCACAAATTTACCGCTTCCTGTCATGATTATGTTAGAGTCCACAGAAGCGTCTTTATCTTCCTCATAAGGCAAATCTAGAACTGTTTTTCCATCAACAATACCGACACTCACTGCGGCAACAGAATCTGTAAAACAATCTTCAATTTTTTCGCCCGCTTTAATGAGCTTTGCCAAGGCAATTTTTGCGGCGACGTATGCGCCGGATATTGAAGCTGTTCTAGTACCACCATCCGCCTGCAAGACATCGCAATCTATCCAAAGCGTGATTCCGGGGATTTTTTCCAAATCTGTAACAGCCCGCAACGCTCTGCCTATGAGCCTCTGAATTTCAACAGACCTGCCGTCAACCTTGCCCGCCGTAGAAGCCCTCTGTTTGCGGGTTAGCGTAGAGTAAGGCAGCATGGAATATTCTGCGCTAATCCAACCCTTGTTTGGCGCTTGAGCAAGCATCCAGCCTGGAACTTTTTTTTCCGCACAAACCGCACAGATAACCTTTGTGTTACCAAAAGACACCAACACGCTGCCTGTTGCATAAGGCGCAATGCCGAGTTCAAATTTAACTTCTCTCATTTGATTTTGCTTGCGAGAGTCTTGTCTGATAAAAGTATTTTCTTCCATATTAAGTGTTTTCAAAATTTCCTTTTGAGAGGTGCAAGCGCCTATCGGTGCGCCCCGCAAAGCCCTCGTTATGTGTTATAAGAAGCAGCGCCACGGAATTGTTTTTGCACAAATCTAAAAACATAGACATAATTTCTTCGCCCGTAATTTCGTCGAGATTGCCCGTAGGCTCGTCCGCCAATACCAATCTTGGAGAGTTTACAAGCGCTCTGGCTATTGCAACCCTCTGCTTTTCGCCGCCAGAAAGCTGGCTTGATAAGTGCCGCATTCTGTCCTTCAAGCCAACCCTTTCCAAAAGATGCTTTGCAAAATCTTTTGTTTTTGAATTAAAATTTTTTGCTATGCGCAAAGACAAAATAACATTCTCCAGAACATTAATCTCTGGCACGAGGCAATAAGACTGAAACACAAATCCCAAAAATTTTGCCCTCAAAAGAGATTGTTTTGAATTTGAAAGATTGTCTATGCGTTTGCCTTCCCAAAAGACTTGACCTTCATCGGAACGCTCAAAACTTGCGCATATATTCAAAAATGTGGTCTTGCCGCTACCGCTTTCCCCCGTCAAAGAGACGCTTTCAGAGGGGCTCAAAGACATATCCAGCCCTTTTAAAACATCAATTTTACCGCCTGAGGGTGAGGCAAAAGATTTTGAAATCCCCCGTGCTTGCAATATAAAATCAGTCATTGCGCATTGCCTCCGAAGCTTTTAATTTAGACGCCCAAATTGCAGGTATAAAGCCCGCCAAAGTACACAGCACGACCGCAAATAAAGACGCCTTCCAAGCATCACTAAAAGAATATTTTACAGGTAGCTGCGTGAAGAAATAAAAATCTGTAAGGTTTTGTTTTCCGACTATCAAGTTTACGATTGGCTCTCTATTTTCAAGCACCACATAAGTCAGCAAAAGACCAAATAAAGAACCCAAAAGCCCTATGAAAAAACCCTGCAAACAATACATGAAAATTATCTGTAATGGTGTTGCGCCCATTGCACTCATAAGCCCAATTTCCTTTGTTTTACGCAGCACTGACGTGTATAGAGAGATGCAAATTGAAAATGACGCCACAATAATTATCAGAAAAATTATGAGACTCATCATGGTTTTTTCCATGGCTATTACTTCCAAAAATTGCTGATTACTGTCAAGCCATGTGCTTGCCGTCAAAGAAGGAGCTATCTCTTTTTCAATTTCAGAAAGACTGTTCGACAAGGTTGATTCGTCTTTGAGCCTTACCGCAATTTCATGTATGCCATTTGTGTTTTCAAGCCCGTAAAGCTCTTGCATTCTGCGCAAAGAAACCAACGCACCCATCTTATCCACCAAAGAATAATCTGTATGATAAAAGCCCGCAACACGCAAAGTAATAGGCATTGGCACTTCATCCTTCTTGATTTTATCCAACATTGTAGGAGAATAAACTTCAACTTTTTCGCCGATAAAAATGCCGTTACCAGCAGCCAAGCCACGACCCAAAATTATGGAATCATCGTCCAAATCTTCGAGCGTTTTTTTGTCTATGAAATTTTTTTGAACTATTGGCCAAACACATTTGCCACGCAAAGTATCGTAACTGCGGAGTATTGGGAAAATCGGCGTATTGCGATACAGCATCATCACAGGCCCTCTTGCGCTAGCCTCGACACTTTCAACATCGCCACGTTTTGAGAGACTTTGCAATACGCCTTCATAATCCGTAAAAGCCCGACCGCCTTTTCTGATTATTATGTCCCCGCTTGTGTCGCGCATTTTTTCGCCGAGCTTGCTGTGAAAACCGTTCATGACGCTCTGCGTGCCAAAAAGACCAAGTATGCCAAGCGCCACGCCCAGTATTGAAACTATGGCAAAAAAAGACACAAACTTACCCGTGGGAAAGAGTTGCTTTATTGCTATGTAAAGCCACCACGCCATTCTACTTTTCTTCCGATACGGCAATTTCAGGCCTTAAAGATGGAAACAAAATTACATCCCTGATATTAGCCGCACCAGTAAGCAATATTATCAATCTGTCTATACCCACGCCCATCCCGCCAGCAGGGGGCATTGCGTGTTCAAGTGCAGTCAAAAAGTCTTCGTCCAAATTTTGAATTTCTTCACCAACTTGCTCCTCAAACATTTTGCGTTGAATAAACGGATCGTTTTGCTCTGAATATGCAGGCGCAATTTCTTGACCGTTTATGCAAAGCTCAAACACATCTAAAAATGCGGGGTTTTGCTGATTGAGTTTTGCCAATGGGCAAAGCTCTTTAGGAATTTGTGTTACGAAGGTAGGCTGTATAAGCTTGGGCTCAACCATTTTGCCATAGACATCGTTTGTGATTTCATAGTCTTCACCCTCAGGGTCAACCTCTATGCCAAATTTTTCGCAAGCGGCAAGCTTTTCAGGTTTTGAACGGCTGAACCAATCTTTATCGCCCGTTGCCTCAATCACCAAATTTGAATATGTTTCCTCACGCCACTGGCCATCCAAATTTATTATCTGCCCGTCATATCTCTCAATCTGATTCTTACCCAAGACATTTGTGCAAATGCGTGTTATGAGCTCTTTAATGAGCTTCATCATGCCCCTGTAATCCGAATATGCCTGATAAACTTCAAGCATTGTAAATTCAGGATTATGGCGGCGGTCTATACCCTCATTTCTAAAAACCCTGCCTATTTCAAAAACCCTGTCAAAACCGCCCACAAGCATTCTTTTAAGATGCAATTCCAAAGCTATTCTCAAATAAAAATCACAACCCAAGGCGTTGAAATGAGTAATGAACGGCCTAGCCGCAGCACCGCCCGCAATGCCATGCAAAGAAGGAGTTTCAACTTCGGTAAAATCATTATCCCAAAAATACTGACGTATTTCTTTGATAATTTTACTGCGTAAAACAAAGCGATTTCTGGATTCTTCATTCACAATCAAATCCAAGTATCTTTGTCTGTAAATTTGTTCGCTATCCGTCAAACCGTGCCACTTTTCAGGCAGAGGTCTCAATGCCTTTGAAAGCATTTTAAATTCTGAAACCCTGACCGTAATTTCACCTGTCTTTGTTTTAAAGAGCCTGCCTTTAACACCAATAATATCGCCCAAATCTACATTTTTTTTGAAGTCATCATTATATGAGCCTTCGGGCAAATCGTCTCTGGAAAAATAAAGCTGAACTACGCCGTCTCTATCCAAAATTTTAACAAAGCTTGCCTTACCCATTAACCTAAAAACAAGCACCCTTCCAGCCACAGACACCTCTGCGCCAAGCTCGGAACTTTCATCAAACAATGCAACAGCAGTTTTACTTGTGTGTGTCTGAGCCCAGTCTTGGCGGAATGGATCTATGCCTCTTGAACGCATAGAATCCAACTTGGCTTTTCTTACTGCGTACAAGTCATGGGTATTTTCGTGTATATTTTTGTCCTGCTGATTTTCCATATTTATTAAAAAAAATGTCTGAAGAATATTTCATAGCATAATTAAAAATTCAAGCATAATGCTTAAATTAAAAATACTATATCGATTTTGTTTTGCGCCCTATAAAGCAAAAGACCGAGCAAGAATGCTCGGTCCTTTTATCAAAGTTTCAAACAAGAAATTAGTACTTGATAGACACGCTCATATCAATGATATGCTGCTGGTAATCACGAACATTAGACATGTTTGTGAGGTAGCGATAGCCTGCTGCCAATGAAAGATACTTTGTTGGGTCATAAACTACGCCAACTGATGCTACGATTTCATCGTCAACACGGTTTGTTGGGGTTCTGAGGTATTCAGAATTCTGATAAGCAAAAGCTGCTCTTGTCTTTACGAGGTCTGTGATTGCGTAGAATGCGCCAAGTTCACAACCTGTATTGATAACAGACTGACGTGATGAACCGTTGCCGAAGTCACGGAATGCCCTGAGGAATGTGGTGATTTTTTCAGTTGCACGGTAGTCAAGTTTGCCAGAGAAAGAGAAGTCTAAGTCATCAACACCGGACATATGACGATTCTGCACACCAAGGTAGATAGAACCAGAAAGCTTTGCAGTAATTTCAGCACGTGCGGTAACGCCAAATAAATTGTCGCAACGTGAATTACCATAGAATGAGCTTGCGCCACTCCAGTAGTCAACATAGCGGAATTGGTACATAAGACCTACACTGATTTTTTCTGTAACTCTGTAGAAAATGCTAACAGGAATGCTCCAAGTATCGCTATCTGAGTACACATCGCGGTAGTCTACGAATGATTCTCTGTACCATGAGAAACCAAGCTCACCAAAGAGCTTTTCTGTGAAGTCATAAGAACCATTTATACCAGCATTATATACATCACGACGTACGAGGTCTGAAATATATGTGCCCGTAATTGGATCAAGACCACCAACAGTAGAACTGTTTTGAGCAAGCTGACGGAATGAAAAGAATGCATCTATAGTATAGAATGCTTCTTCATAAGCTGCTGTTGCAAAAACATTAGCCAAATTGTTGTCAAACTTAGAGTTTGATATATAACGGTTAAGTTCTTCATATGCTTTAACATTGAACTTAAATTTGCTTGTGCGACCATAATCGACTTCAGCACCCAATCTGATTGTTGCTACATAGTCGTCAACAGCATTTTGAGAAGCCAACAGGATATTGCTGTCCCATTTGCCATGCACGGAACCCCTAAAATAAATGTCTGTCTGATCACCTATTGTAAGGAGTGGCGCTGCGTTCAACGCAACTGATGCGAGTAATAACGATGATACTAATATTTTTTTCATGATGTTTGTTACTTTGTTAAATTTGCCTATTGTTTTCCCTAGTTATGAAATCAGAATTGTTACTTTTCATATTTAGTCAATATTTTTTTTATTTTTTTTCAGGCTCCCCTCTGACAAAAAGCCCACCTGCAGTCAATACTTCCTATTATAATACAAATAGAAATTTTTGGCTTGAAAAATCAATCTTATCAACCTTGAATTTACCATTCATACTAAAACGTACGTGTAATGCAAGCAAAGCAAAAGTTTCAAGAATCAGCAAAACAAGACCTAACCTACTCCGCCTTGTTTGGTTTAGCCAGAAGTTACAAGAGCCAAAACAACACTTGGCACTTTAAGTTTCTTTGGGGACGAATATTCATACTTTTATTTTCCCTTGCGTTGGCAGGTTGGATTTTACTCTCCACTATAATATATATAGCATTCAAATACACTCGCAATTACGATGAGATGACATTCCTAAAGGCAATCATAATGCCTTTTAACAGAGCCGGACACAATACGATGGTGGGAGACTACAATATACAGAAAGCCAAAGAGGCAATGGAGGTCGGCACTTCTGAAAAATACAGGGAAGCGTATGAGTCTGTCAGAGACGGGGTGTCGCGCTCTCCCCGCAATCTTGACGGGAAAATGATCTTATCAAAATTCTATATCCACTTTTTTAACAGGCCGGATTATGGGATAAAAGCTTTGGAGTCGGGGTTTCCCGCCGCCAAAGAAAACCCTGAATATATGACGCTGTACATTCAGACACTCTTGCAGGAATCTGAAGACTTAAGGCTGGCAAGGGTTGCATCAAAACTTTTAGACATTGGCGTAAAAAATGAAACCTCACGCTTGCAGTTGGCGTTGGCGCTTGGCACTGTCTATGCGCTTCACGGGGGGTATTCTAAATCTAATGAGGTAATCAAAAAATACGGTCTGGAAAATAGCGTGCAAGGGCTGATAAGAATTTCCAAAAATTCTTGGGAACAAGGGCTTCATGACGAGGCAATAAGTATTTTGGTAGATAATGTTTCTAAAATGTATAAGCCTGAGCCAATCTACGCATTGCTCATGAGCTATTACAACATACTTGGCGATTATGAGACCGCAAAAAAATACGCCACACTGCGCGCCATTGAAGACCCATTATCTGTCAAACAGAGGGTTGACTATTTAAAACTTCTTTCAAAATCCGGACACAAGCCCGAAGCAGACAAACAAATAGAAGTTGTATTCAAACAGTACAAAAGCGACGCCAGATCTTTGGTATATGTTGCAAACTATGCTGCGGTTGAAGGAAATTTGGATTTGATGAAAAGAATTTATGATACCGCATTGCGTAACAATTACCCAATAGCGCCCTTCTGTCTGCTTTATTTGGAGTCTATGCTTTCTTTAGGTAACTATCAGTCTGCCGCAGACTTTGCGGAAGAAATTTCCAGAGAAAAACCCCTTTGGTCCAGACGTTATGAAGATGTGCTTAAGTGCTTGAAAATTGTTGCGTACTACGCCGTGGGCAATATTTCAATGTCTGAGGTTTTACTCAATGAGATTGTCGGCAAGGAGAGCGTGCCCGTTAAGAACCTTGTTGCCACGGCACGCAGGTTGGATAAACTCAACGCTTCCATGTTTGCATACAAACTGTTGGAATCTGCCGTGCGCAAAGATCCAAAGCATTTGCTTGCCCTTACCAGGCTTGTGCAGATGGACATCAAAATAGGCAACTCCACAAATTTGAATAAAAATATCTCAAAACTTTTGACGATGCGCCGCCCTCCCAAGGAGCTCATTGAAGACGCCAGAAACAACCTGAACAGCGACAAATTCATATTTACCCAAGATAGGGATAAAATCATGAAAAATATTACAATGCTGGTTACCAGAGAGGCTTCTGAAAAGTCATTTATCAATATGGGCACTTCTTACGAAGAAGGTCTGGACAATTCCATGTTGGAGAATTGATTGTTGTAAACGTACTTTAATAATGCGGTTTGATTGACTGCAAATAAATCTATTCCCCAAAACCATTTGGGTTACAGTCAAGTGCACGTTAGACTAATTTGACATAGTTTTTTGAGTTCTTACATATCGCAAAAAACATGTTTGATGTGCGGTAAAAAAACTGCCATCTTGAATGTATATGTACAAATATACGGAAATAGATTTTGCATCGTGGCCACGTACAAGGCTGTTTGAACATTTCAAAAATTTTACATCGCCGGGTATCAACGTTACTTGCAAGCTTGACGCAAAAATTCTTTGCGGATTTGCGAAAAGCAACAACGAATCGCTATTTTTGCTCTCTTTATATTCCATACTGCGTGTGGCAAACTTTATTCCGGAAATGCGGCAGCGTGAACTTGACGGCAAAGTCGTAGAATTTGAACGCATTGGCGCAATCACGCCGATTATGCCTTGTGGCGAAAAAAATTTTGTAGAAATTATTTGCGGCTATGAAGACGACTTCCCTACCTTCAAAGCGCAATGCGCCCCCTTGATTGAAGCCGTAAAATCCGGCAAAAACCACAGCATACCCGCCGTGCGTGAAGACACAATATGCGCCACTTGCAACCCATGGTTTCATTTTGATGCGGCAACGTTTGCGACATTTTCGCCCCACCAAAGCATGCCGCTTATAGCCTGGGGGAAAGTTAAGGACGGCCTCATGCCGCTTACCCTGCGTGCGAATCATTGTTTTATCGACGGCATTCATATTGGCGAGTTCTACAACAAGCTCCAGCGATTTTTTGAAAACCCTGCGGAACTCTATGAAAAGACCGAATCAGACACTGCGAAAATTCAAAATCATTGAGGCAAATATTGTTATTTACACCGCACTTGGTCTAGCGATTTTTTGTCCGCAGTTAAATGAAATAGGCTCTAGCATCGGCAAAAAAAAACTGCCGCCTTTTTTGGGCGACAGTTCTCATGGTTTGAAATTGGGTGCAGGGACCGGATTTGAACCAGTGACCTTCAGGTTATGAGCCTGACGAGCTACCATGCTGCTCCACCCTGCAATAAATTTAAGAGCCGAATAAGATACTATTTTTTTTTCTTTGCAAGCGTTATTTACATTTTTTTTGCAAATAAGTTTTATCAGCTAAAAAACATCTTCAAAAAAAATATATCCGCCAAACACTTATTAACCAAAAATCTTTTTAAAAGCCGCTTTGAATTTTTCAACAAAGTTGTCTTTTTTTATAACGATAGGCGTTTCTATATATAGACAATGTTTACATTCTGAAAGTATCTTCAAAGATTCTTCATAGAGCCTAAGCCCCATCCAAGCGTCGGTTGCGGCGTAATCCAACTGTTTTTGAGTGAGAATTTCACTAGCCCAATTGCTCAGTTGTGCGCTTTTGGAAATACGTTCTCCAAGTATTGCGGCGCAAAGGTTTTTCATGCCTGTATTTATAATACCAATTTTTTGCGTGTACTTGCTAATTTCTTCAAAACCGGCAGGGGTGAAATTTTTGAGCTGGCGTAGCGCCTTAATGTCTCCTGCTATTGCAAGCCCCACCTTTTTAATTTCTTCAGACTCCAAAACTTTATAGAGTTTGTCCAAAGATTCATTCAAAGGCTCAAGCCTGAATATCCACGCCTTGGTATTTGTAGAAAGTTGTAAAACGCTGACTTTATTTTGCGCCCCTTTTTGGAAAGACGGTTTTGTTTCGGTATCAAAGCCTAAAAGAGTTTCCTTCAATATATCCGGCAAAACCGAATCCAATTTCTCGGAAGTTTCAACGAGTATGATTTCACCTTCAAACTTCCGCATTGGAAGCAGGTGAACACATTCATTATTGATTCTCTGTGGATACGCACATTTCATTGGAAAGTTTGTTTTGTAAAGATTAGTAAAAAAAAATCCACAAAAAAATTTTTATTTTTTCCAAATGCAAAATTTTAGTTAGCTTAAAAAAAAGATTTACTAAAGAATAAATATTATTAAGACTCCTCACCTTTGAAATAAAATCAATTTTTTAACAAAACATAATTATGGAAGATAATCTCATAGGAAACGTATTAGTTGCTCAATCAGGCGGTCCAACAGCCGTCATTAATGCAAGCTTGGCGGGCATCATCACAGAGGCCCTCAACCATGACAACATTGAAGAAATTTACGGCGGTCTAAACGGCGTTGCGGGTATTCTTACTGAAGATATGATAGACCTTGCGGCGGAATCTCAGCAGACTGTGCGCGGCTTGCGCAACACACCCGGTTCAGCTCTTGGCACTTGCCGCTACAAGCTCAAGAAAGATCAAGATTTCCAGCGTGTTGTAGAAGTTTTTAAAGCGCACAACATACGCTATTTCTTTTATATCGGCGGCAATGACTCTCAAGATACCGCAAGTAAAATTGCGGCTGCTGCAAGTGCGCAAAATTATGAAATGCGCATCATAGGCGTTCCAAAGACTGTCGATAATGACTTGGTGCGCACCGACCATTGCCCAGGATACGGCAGCGTTGTAAAATATCTTTCCGCCACAATACGTGAACTTGCCGCAGACCATGAGGCTATGGGCAAACACAATTTGGTTTCCATAGTTGAAGTTATGGGCAGAAACGCAGGCTGGATAGCCGCAGGCACCACAATAGCAAAAAGACGCAATCAGCCTGAAGACGCTCCGCACATCATACTTTTGCCAGAGGTTGCGTTTGACGCAAATTACTTCATTGCGCAAGTTTCAGAATGTTTAAAGAAAAACAAATTCTGTTTGGTTGTCGCAAGCGAAGGTTTGGTTGATGCAAACGGCAATTATGTGGCAGCAACAGACGCCAAAGATTCTTTCGGACACTCTCAGCTTGGCGGCGTCGGCGAATATTTGCAGAAAATTGTTGAAACAAATCTTTCAGGTGTGAATGCCCGTTCTTGTAAGCTTGGTCATGCACAGCGTGCGGCTTCTCATTGCAGTTCTTTGACGGATGCCAATGAAGCTTTCCTTTGCGGTCAAGCGGCTGTAAAGGCGGCAATAGACGGTCAGTCGGGCAAGATGGTTGCAATGGTGCGTACAGATTCTGACAAATACGGCGTTGAAACAACCCTTGTAGATTTGGAAGAAATTGCAAACGGCGTAAAGCATTTTCCAGAAAATTGGATTGCCGAAGACAGAATTTCTATCAGCTATCAATTCAATAAATACATACTGCCTTTGATTCAGGGTGAAGTTGTAGTGCCTTATGAAAACGGCCTTCCAACTTTTGCAAGGCTTTCTAAAAATAAGATTGCCCCAATGCTGCCATCTTACGATATTTCACAGTAAAACTTTTAACCTGCGGCGTTCGGAAAATTACCGAATGCCGCTTTCTTTAGAAACTGCTATAAAATGAAAAGAACTCATAAATGTAATGAACTAAGGCTTGCCGACGCCGGCAAAGACATTTGTTTGATAGGCTGGGTGGAATCTGTGCGCGACCACGGCGGCGTAATCTTTGTTGATTTGCGCGATAGGGACGGCATAACACAAGTTGTGTTCCACCCAAACAGCAGCGTTTACGCTTCAGCGCAAAAGCTCAAAAGCGAAAGCGTGATACAGGTTTTTGGCAAAGTCTGCCAAAGAGAATCTGGCACGGCAAACTCTGGCCTGCCCACGGGCGATATTGAAGTGGATTGTTCCGACATCGTAATACACAATATTTGCGACGTCCTTCCCTTCCCCCTTGAAGACGACAAGGCGGACAAAGTCAATGAAGACTTGCGCTTGCAATATCGCTATTTAGATTTGCGTCGCAATCGCAATCTAAAACTTATGCGTATGCGCCATCAAACGGCAAAATCCGTTCGCAATTTTTTAGACAATCGTGAATTTACAGAGGTTGAAACGCCAATACTATTCAAGAGCACTCCTGAAGGCGCACGTGAATTTTTGGTTCCAAGCCGCTTAAATCCGGGTACATTTTATGCGCTCAACCAGTCTCCGCAGCAATACAAGCAAATGCTGATGGTTTCAGGTATAGAGCGTTATTACCAGCTTGCAAAATGCTTCCGTGATGAAGACCTGCGTGCCGACAGGCAGCCTGAGTTCACGCAAATAGATATTGAGATGAGCTTTATCGACAGGGAAGACATGTATGAGCTGATAGAGAGTATGCTCAAAAACGTCTGGAAAGATGTTTTGAATATGGAAATTAAAACACCCTTCCTGCGCATGAGCTATCTTGACGCCATGAACAAATACGGCGTGGATAAGCCCGATATGCGCTTTGAAATGCTCATTGAAGACTTTACTGAAACTTTCAAAACCAGCGATTTTAAAGTGTTTGCGGGCATCGCACAGGGCGGCGGCGCAGTCAAGGCGTTCAACGCAAAAGGCTTGGCAGATGTTACGCAGGGTGAAATTAAAAACCTTGAAGATATTGCAAAGACTTTGGGCGCAAAGGGTCTTGCGTACATCAAGTGCGAGGCTGGCCAGTGGAAAAGCCCCATACTTAAATTCTTGTCTGAAAAAGAACAGGCGGAACTTAAAACACGCTTGAATATTGAAGACGGCGATATTGTGTTCTTTGCTGCCTCTAAGTGGGAGCAGGCTTGCGCAATACTCGGCAGAATCAGGCTTGAAAGCGCACAGCTTTTAAAGGAAAGAGGACGCTTGGATATACCCGCAGACAAATTCTGCTTCCTCTGGGTTGTGGATTTCCCGCTTATGAGTTATGATGAAGCCGAAGGCAGATTCCTTTCCACACACCACCCCTTCACATCCCCTGTTGAAGAAGACGTCAAAATGCTTGAATCAAACCCCACTGCGGTGCGTGGACAGCATTACGACATAGTCTTAAACGGCGTGGAATTGGGCGGCGGCTCTATCCGCATACACAAGCCTGAAGTTCAGGAAATGGTCTTTAAAGACGTCTTGAAAATTCCGGCAGACGTTGTGGAATCACGCTTTGGCTATATGCTTAAAGCCTTTAAATTTGGCGCACCTCCGCACGGCGGCATAGCATTGGGGTTAGACAGATTGGTAACAATTCTCACAAACCGCACAAGTATAAGAGACATTATTGCCTTCCCCAAAACCCAGCGTGGGCAAGATCTTATGGCGCAATCTCCAAGCCCCGTTACTGAGCGCCAGCTTAAAGACCTCTTTATACGCATTGAAGAAAGCGTATAGAACAATTTTATTTTTCAAGCCTCCTCTTTATTGCAGGGGGCTTTTTTTATGACTATTTCTATGTTTACTTTTGTAATTGAAAGCTCTACTATTCTCGCATTGTTAGGAGTGAGTAAATTTTATGAAAAAGATTTTTTTTACTATAATTTTGTTATCAGTATTTTTGGCAACAAACGCTCAGGAAGCCTCAAAGGGCAACAGGGCAGAAACAAAAGCTCGTATAATTAAAAACATTATCACCGCCGAAAATGGCGATGTTGTGGTAAACATATTGCCGGATAAAAATTTTTCATTCGGATATTCCGACCAGTTGCTGGGAATATATCTTTATTATTTCGACCCTTCCGTTGACGGCGAAAAACTCAGCGAATCCATAAAAAAAGAGGCGGGCAATAAACGCCTCATTGTGGATATTATGGAGGGTGTTTCAAAGTATATGGCTTCACGGGGGCTCAACTTTCAAAAAGTTTCTCCTTCTTACAATGAAATAAAAAGCAAGCTGGACGACGGCATACCCCTCTTTTGCTATTTCAATTCCTCCAACAAATACGGCACTGATTTTTTGGGCAGAGCAAAAGAAAGGTCTGAAGCAAAAGACATGAAAGAGTGGGGAGCAACATTGCGCAGGAAAGAAATAACAAAATTTGTTACCAGCAAAAAAAGTTTATGGAGTTGTTCTATCATAGGCTACAACCCCCAGACAAAAGAAATTATGGTATTTGGGCTCGCTCAAAAACCTATATGGATGGCTGAAAAAGAGCTTAAAGAAGCCGTGTCATACTGCTACGCCATGAGGTTTTAATTTTTTTCTTTTGTAAATCTTCTTTAAAAAAACTCCCTACGGGGAGTTTTTTTATAAAGAAAAACAAAATTCTAACAACTCATTGCTTGACCGCTTTGATTTTGAACTTATCGTTTTTTTTAGGTTTCAATTTATCATACCATGTTTGCACTTTCCCCAGAGAACATACTTCTAATAGGCAGCATTTTAATTTTTGTCAGCATTTTTGCCAGCAAAGCCGGTGCAAGATTCGGCGTTCCAAGCTTGCTCTTGTTTTTATTCGTAGGAATGATTTTTGGGGAAGACGGCATTGGAATCGCTTTTGACGACCCGCATGTGGCGCAATTTATAGCCATGCTTGCGCTTTGTGTAATACTGTTTTCCGGCGGTATGGACACAAAAATTCATGAAATAAAACCCGTATGGCGAGAGGGTGTTATTTTGGCGACTTTGGGTGTGGTATTAACGGCACTTTTCACTGGGGCATTTGTTTATTTTGTATTTAACTATTTTTATCCGGATTCAAAATTCAATTTTGCCGTGGCACTTTTGCTGGCATCAGTCATGTCTTCTACAGACAGCGCCTCTGTGTTTAATTTGTTACGTTCAAAAGGGCTGCGTTTAAGCCAAAATATGCGTCCTTTATTAGAGCTTGAAAGCGGCAGTAACGACCCTATGGCATACTTGCTCACGATAGTCCTGATAGATTATTTAAAATCCGGAGACTTAGGCTTGACTTATTTTGCATCAACATTCATGTTACAGATGACCGTAGGTGGGCTTGCAGGTTATCTATTGGGCAGATTCACGGTATTTGCCATGAACAGAATTAATCTGGATAACCAATCCATTTACTCCGTATTTTTGCTCACTTGGGTATTCTTTGTGTTCTCGCTTACGAATCTTTTGCATGGTAACGGGTATTTGGCAGTCTATATTGCAGGGCTGGTTGTGGGCAACAGCAAGATGATACATAAAAAGAGTATAGCCCACTTTTTTGACGGTTTTACATGGCTTTGGCAGATATTTGTCTTTTTGACATTGGGGCTTTTGGTAAATCCCAAAGAGCTTGTTTCTATTGCGCCTGTTGCTTTGTTAATAGCAATATTTTTGACTATTGCCGCACGCCCTCTTGCCGTCTATCTTTGCCTCATACCTTTCAGGAAGGTTTCCACGCAAGCAAAGCTCTATGTTTCTTGGGTTGGTTTAAGGGGGGCTGTCCCGATAATATTCGCCACATACCCACTTATTGCAGAAGTACCGCAGGCGCAGTTGATTTTCAATGTGGTATTTTTCGTAACGATAATTTCTCTGCTTGTGCAGGGCACTACAATCCCATTTATGGCAAACAAGCTTTGCCTGATTTGCAATGAAGTTGAGTATAAGGATGACTTTGGGTTTGAAATTCCGGAAGAAATAAAATCCGCAATGACGGAAGTTGTCGTCAATGAGCTTGCCCTTGCAAACGGCGATATGCTCTACAATATCAAGTTGCCGGAAAACACCCTGATTGTAATGGTTAAGCGTACCGACAAATACTTTGTTCCGCGTGGCAATACAAAGTTGGAAATTGGCGACAAACTCCTGCTAATTTCTGATAGCGACGATGATTTGCGGCAGGTCTGCGAACAGTTCGGCGTGCACTATTATAGAATTAGGAGCTAATAGCTAAGGCTAAGCGTATCTCCACTTTTTTTGGGCAAGATTTTTATCCTTTTGCTGAGCTTTTAAAAAACTTGACTAAGTAATGTGTCCTTCATAGACTTGGGCACAAAATTAATGATAAGGTCCGCCATGAAAAAGTTTTTTATAGTTTCGTTTGTGTTTGCATTATTTGCATCGGTTTATGCTGATGACAAATATACAACCACATTCAGTTCACGCACAGATGCAACTTTTCAGTTTACATATTTTGCGCATAAAAACAGCCAGATGGATGCATTGATTGTCAATAAAGACGCCTCAATGACCTTCGGATTAACTGACAATAAAGCAAACACTAAAGAATTTACTTTAGGTGTTTATACCTTTGATACAGATGGCAATATAGTCAGCAACCAGACATTTGATATGCTCTCTGGGCAGACTTTCACTGTAAATTTCACGGCTGGGCAGATGGTGGGCTTTTGGGCTGATTTGGGAATGGGTAAAATAGATTCTTTGGTTGATTATACTCATAAAGATATCCTCAACACGGGCAAATCTTTTTGGTCATCTACAAGTACCACTGGCGAAAATAAGAATTCGCTGACACTCCATTTTGCAGATTCCGCCGTGAGTAGATTTGGCGTCGCCATGCAGATAAATGGCGGAAGCTCTTTTACAGCCACAGGGCAGCCGCTTCCTGGGGTGTTGGCTACGGCAATTTTCGCAAGCGTCGGTATTGCCGGATTGCGTTTGCGCAAAAAGCGCAGATAAGTAAAATTTAAACTAAATCAACAAAGCCGATACTCATACAAGTATCGGCTTTGTTGCATTTAAGAGTTTTCAATTCTAGATTTATAATTGCACAGCCTTTTATAATCAGAACAAAAATTATCGAGAAATTAAGAATGAATTTTGCTTCTGAAATTTTGAATGAAAAAGTAATATTCAATCCAAAGCTTAATTATAAAAAGAAGACAGGCAGCCTACCCCTAGACTGCCTGCCATTATTTATTTTCTACTTTATTTATTTACCCCATCTCCCGAAGGAGAAATCCGTAAATTTGTTATTTTCGATTGTGAGTCTTGATATTTTTTACAATTTGTCAAGAGTTTTTTGAAACTTTTTTATAAATTTTTTATCGGGTCTAAATCAATGCCCCAAGTTGAAGCAAAACTCAACATATCTTGATGCAAAGGTGCGGTAAAAATAAGACCACCTAAAACTTTTGAAAAATCCATACGCCAAGCGTGCAATGCTTGTCTGGGCATCAAGAGCCTATTCTCCATTTCAGGTGTTATGCCGTTTTCTATAAAATCCAAATACAAAGTTTCATCGTGCCCGTAAATTTTGTCGCCAACAACAGGATAATCAAGCCACTGCGCATGCGCCCTTATTTGATGTTTACGCCCCGTAATCAAATCCGCCAATACCAAACTGAAAGGTGTTTCGGAATTTGATACGCCCAAAGATTTAAAAATTGTTACTGAATTTTTTGCGCCGCCCTTACGCACACAGCACGCCTGCTTAATTGCCACCAAAGAGTTTTCATCTTCAATAAGCGGCTGCGCAACCGTTGCCGAGCCCTGAAACCTGCCCTCTAAAAACGCTATGTAATCCTTTTTAACGCTGCGTTCTTCCATCGCCTTTTGCGCAATGCTTGCAGCTTTTTTATGTTTTGCAAGCATCACAACCCCGCTTGTTTCACGGTCTAAACGGCTAACCAGATGCAGAGTTTCAATTTTAGAATACTCTCTTGCCGCACCGACCAAGCTCGACAATGGACCATTTTTAGATGGATGACAGACTAGCCATCCTGGCTTATTGATGACTAAAAAATCTTCATCTTCATGTAAAATCCAAGATGGAAATTCAGATATATCTACAAGTGGCGCTTCAAGCCCGTAATATTTTTCAAACATAAAATTTATTTTTTGTAGGCTTTTGTTATTGATACCGCCCCGCCTGCGCTGATTAGCGCCCTGCTGTTAGCGCCCTCAAAACCGCTTGAATTTATGAGAGAGCAAAGCGATTTATTTGTCGGAAAATCTCTCGTAGTTTTGGCAAGATATTCGTAAGAAGATTTGTCGCAGCCCAAAATTTTTGCAACATTTGGGATTATAAAACCCATTATAAAATCTTCTATGTATCTAAAAAATGATGGGGCCCGAGAAACCTCTAAAATACAAATCGGCGCACCCTTCTTAAGAACCCTTGCAAGTTCTTTCAAACACTTTGCCCTGTTTTTAAAATTGCGCAGCCCGAAGGATATTGTAACAAAATCAAATGTATCCGCATCAAACGGCAGATTCTGACAATCTGCAAACATGAAATCTATTTTTGCGCCATCATCTTTTGGCAGCGCATCAGTTTTCCTTTTTGCTATTGCAAGCATCTCTTTTGAAAAATCTGCGCCGATAATTTTAATTTCTTTTGAGAGTTTCTTTGATTTTTTAAGCAACTCTAAAGACACATCGGCAGAGCCGCACGCCATATCAAGCGCAAAAATTTTTTGAGGCGTTTTTTCAAAGGCAAGGCGCACCAATTTTTTGCGCCACAGCACATCTAAACCTAAACACATTATCCTATTCATCATGTCGTAATTTGGCGCAATTTTTGAAAACATTGCGCTTACTTCAGATGAATTCCTGTCCTTTGCGTCCGGTGCCGACATCGCCTACTGGCTCTCCTTTGGGGAGTTTGCACCAAAAGATTGCACCACCCATTTTGAAAGCTCCGCATCGGGGTTTTTAATTACGCCTGCGTTTATCACAAAGCTGGTCTTTCCCGTATTTCTTGAGATTATCGCCAGCCCGTGCTGAAAGTCTTTAAACTTATCCTCGCAAAGAGTGCGCAAAGTTTTGTCTGAGGAAAGGCTTTCCGCAATGAGTTCGTCCCTTGCGCTCTCGTCAAAGACAAGCTCAAGGTTGTGGGTACTTTTAAAACTTTCGGCGTATCTTATAATGTCTTTAATCATCTCATCATCCCGCAGATGGCTGTGGGTTGTGAGCAATTTTTCAAGCTCCGCCTTTGGATTTGCAATGGTGTTTGTATCAACCTCAAAAGATTTTACGCCCGCACTAGGCAATTCAAATTTAAAATTTCTGAACACTTTTTCGAGAACAGTAAGCAGGCCGCGCGCACCTGTATTTTCAGCGTATGCAAGTGTAGATACTTTTTCTATTGCTTCCGGAGTTATAGAAAATTCTATGCCGTAGCCGTTGAAATCTTCCCTATATTGGCGCAATATAGAGCCTTTTGAGGAGCGCAGAATTTCAGACAAATCTGGAATCTTCAAGCTTTCGCACGCCACTCTTACGGGCAGTCTTCCTATAAATTCAGCCTCAAAGCCGTATTCTATAAAGTCTTTTGTTTGGCTGCGTTTAAGATAGTCTGAACTGTCCCAGTCTTTAGTCTGTCCCAAAGCCCCCGCAAAACCTATGCTAGATGTGTTCAAACGCTTTGATATAGACTGCGCCAAATCTTCAAATGCGCCGCTTACTATAAATAGAATATGCCTTGTGCTGATTGTTCTTGGGCGTTTTTTTCCGCCCTTTTGCATCATCATCTGCATTTGTCCCATCATGTCTTGCGGACTCAGCACGTTGACCATCGAGTCTTCCATAAGCTTGAGCAGATTAATCTGAACCCCTCTGCCCGACACGTCTTTGCCGCCGGAGTTTGTCTTGCCTGCAATTTTGTCTATTTCGTCAACATAAATAATGCCGTACTGGGCAAGCTCAACATCGCCATGCGCCATTTTCACGAGGTCTCGCACCATGTCTTCCACATCGCCGCCCACATAGCCCGTCTCTGAAAACTTTGTAGCATCCGCCTTGACGAATGGCACGCCGATAAGCTTTGCTATTGTACGCATAAGATAAGTTTTGCCCACGCCCGTAGGTCCCAGAATCAGGATATTAGGCTTATTATACTCCGCCTCTATGAGCTTCGGATTTTCAATACATCTGCGCACATGATTATAGTGGTCGCAAATTGCAACAGATAAAACTTTCTTTGCTTCATCTTGCTTTACGACGTATTTGTTTAAGTAGTCCCTGATGTCCCGTGGCTTCATTGAAAAAGATCTGATTTTTTCAAGAATTTTTGCGGATTCTTCATCATCCGAAACATTGTCTGGCGTGGAATCAAAAGAGTCGGAATCATTAAAGCCTGTGGGCATTTTAATTTTTACATTTGAGCCTTTAAATAAACCTTCCAACTGCTTTTGCAGGTCTTCAATGGGGTTTCTTGGCGCAGTTGGATTATCTGTGGACGGCGTCTTAGGCTGATTCTCGTCAGGATTTTTTGGTGTTTCTTTTTCGTCTTTGTTCATTGGCTAAAAAATTTCTTGTATTATTAAAAACGGACAGAATACTGATAAAATAATGTTTTGCAGACAAGAATTTTAGTTGCAAAAAAAAAAAAATTAAATTCCTTAATAAAAATCGGAACTTTTAGAAATTAAGTGTGTCTTGAATTTCTAGCACAATAACAAGTTAAATTAAATCAAGACCAATTTATGGAAAACTTAACAAAAAGAGAAATAGTTCAGAAAATATATCAATCAAAATCTGGTGCGCTTAGCCCCTATATCCTTCAGACGGATGTCAGAGACATAGTGCAAAAGACCTTAGATATAATCTCTGAAGCTTTAGCAAGCGGTAGAAACGCAGAGTTAAGAAATTTCGGCATTCTAGAAGTTCAGGTCAGAAAGCCTCGTGTAGGCAGAAATCCAACCCAACCTCAGAACAATGTCGTAATACCCAAGAGGGCCGTTGTTAAGTTCAAAGCTGGTAAAGAGCTTAAAAAAGAACTTAAACTGCTTGATCTTTCTTTGATTGAAGCAAGTAAGCAGGCGCGCGCTCGCAAGTAGGGACACAACCCTAAAAATTAATGTTCAACACCCTCCCCGGATTTAGAGAATTTTATCCGCAAGACTGCGCCAAGCGAGATTACATTTTCGCTCAATGGCGCAAATCTGCACACAGGTTTGCCTTTGTCGAATTTGACCCTCCCGTGTTGGAGTCTTTAGAGCTTTTCACGGAAAAGTCCGGCGAAGAAATCAAAAGCCAGCTCTTTGAATTTATAGACAAGGGTGCAAGAGCAGTATCTCTAAGACCGGAGATGACGCCTTCTTTGGCAAGAATGGTTGGGGCGCAAGCAAACTCTTTACGCAAGCCCGTAAAATGGTTTTGCATAGGTGAAAATTACCGCTATGAACGCCAGCAAAAAGGCAGATTGCGCGCCTTTTATCAATTTAATGCGGACATTTTGGGTGAAGAATCTTTGGCGGCAGACGCTGAAATTATTGCTTTGCTTATAGAATCTTTGCGCAGTTTTGGCCTTACTGAAAACGAATTTAAACTCAGGCTGGGCGACAGAGATTTATGGCTTTTATTTTTGCAAAACGCAGGTATTCCGGAAACACACACAACACCCGCATTATCTGTTGTAGATAAGATTGAGCGCATGCGCCCTGACGCCTTTTTTGAAATGATGCAAGACGCCTTGAAGGGTATTGATTTGGATATCCCTAGCCTAATAGAAAAAATAAAAAATTTTGTGGCAATAAAAACCATAGAAGAAATGTACAGCGTATTTGAATCTGGCGCATTTCAAGAGCAGGCAAAGAAGCGCATAGAGCAATGGAAGCAGCTTTTAAACATACTTTCCGACATGGGCGTGGGCAGTTTTGTCAGCCCAGATTTGGGGATAGTAAGAGGGCTTGCCTACTACACTGGTTTTGTTTTTGAAGCGTTCCAAACTGTCGGTACGGGCAGGGCTTTAGCGGGTGGCGGCAGGTACAATAATCTTGTAAAAAAGTTGGGCTACCCCGATATGCCAGCCGTGGGCTTTGGCATGGGCGACGTTACAGTTTCAGACCTTTTGGAACTTGTGGGCAAACAAAAATCTTTGGATATAAGCCCCGATATATGTGCAATAATTATAGATGAATCTTTGCGCGGTGAAGTTGTGAAAACAATTTTCAATCTGCGCCGTGAAGGCATAAATGCGGATTACCCGTTCAAGCCCATGCAACTTGGCAAACAGTTTAAATATGCGGATTCTTTGGGTGCAAAGCATGCGGTAATTTTTGCGCCTGAAGAATTTTCCAGAGGCAACGTAAAAGTGAAAGACCTCAAAAGCGGTCAAGAGAGTGAGATTAAACTTTCTGAAATTGCCACCCACATCAGAGGCTGAACACCTCCCCCAATACACTAGGCTGACTGCGCCTTTGGTGCAGCATCAAAAAAAGCATACACTTCTTCCATTAAAATAAATTTTGGAAGCATGTTCCACTTTAACAAAAACCCTACTTTAATTATTAAAGTAAGTTTTGGAAATATACCCCCACTTTAACCCAATCCTTACTTTAATTTCCACTGTAAGTTGTGGAGGCATACCCCACACTTTAATGTTTTGGGAGTACGGTTTGGATGAAGAACAAGGCGCAAGAAAAATTACGGGTCGAAGCGTACTGAATGTACGCAAGAGTCGTAATTTTTTGCAGTAACGCAGTTATTCGCCAAACAAGTCGCCCAAAACTTGGGAGTACGGTTTGGATGAAGAGTGAGTATTGCTAAGTGAAGATGGGTGGGAATTGTACTTATGCACATTCCCAGTCAGATTCACGCAGCAAACGGAACTATTCGCCAAACAAGTCTCCCAAAACGAAAAATGTTATTGCAAATTGGCGTATCTGGCTATTTAATCTGCCACTTATTTTTTAATCAAACAGTAATATTTATGGAAAATACATTCAGCATTATTCTGGCGCAAGCTTCCACAGCGGAGGCACCCGTTTCAACAACTACGGTTGCAGCGCCGGCAACAGACGCAAACCCTGCGCAAGAACAGCCTCAGGAGGGCTCTAACTTTATTTGGATAGCATTGCTTTTCATGGTAGGCATGTATTTTTTGATGATAGCGCCGCAAAAGAAAAAGCAGAAGCAGCATGAAGAAATGTTGAAGAATTTAGAATCTGGTACGGATGTTGTTACAATAGGCGGCATCTACGGTACAATAACAAATGTCAAAGAAAAAACCTTCATCATTAAAATTGCGGACAACACCAAAATTGAAGTGCTTAAAAGCGCAGTCAACGGCAAGGTTGTAAGCAAAGATGATGAACAAAAAGCTATTGAAGCTAAGTAATTTTACAAATTAGAAAGCAAATATATGTCAAACATACTTTGGAAACTTGGTATAACTGCGGTAGTCATAATCTGGGCAATCTCATGTATGATGCCCTTTAAAGACACCCAGTTTGAAGACTTCATTAAAACCAGAGCCACTGCCGATCAGCAGGGCTTTCAACAGGTCTTGGCAGAGGCTGAAAAACTTGTTGATAAAACCTCAAAGTCTAAAACGCAGACTCTTTACATAGCCCTGCGTGAATATGCCAATGAAAAATCCATAGATCTTTCACAATACTTCACAGACATAAATGTAAGAGACATCACCGTGCTTAAAAAGCGCAATGACATATTGCTTAAAGAGCTTTATAGGCTAAGCAAAAGCTCAATTAAACAAGGTTTAGACTTGCAGGGCGGCGTTTCTTTCACGCTAGAAATTAATGAGGCTGAACTTTCTGCTGATGAGCATTTAAAATCCGGTCAAATTGAAAAAGTTTTAAACGTAATCAGCGACCGTGTAAACGGCTTGGGCGTTACAGAGCCTACAATACGTGTAATCGGCGGCAAGGCGATTGAAGTGCAGATGCCGGGCGTGTCTTTGAAAGACAATCCTGAAGCTATAGAATCTTTGTCTCGCCCTGCAAAGCTTGAGTTTAAGCTGGTTCATAGATCAATACGTCCTTCAAGCTTAACGCCTCCTGAATCTGAAATTCCTATGGGTTATTCTTTGATGATTAAAGAGCATGAGGTTGACGGCAAAATTGTGGAAGTGCCACAATATGTCAAAAAGAAAGCTGAAGCAACCGGTGAAATTATAGACCTTGCCTTCCCACGCATGGATGATGCAAATCGCTTTAGCATAGACATGAAATTTACTCCCGCAGGCGCTGTCCAAATTAACAGAATCACAAAGACCATACTTGCGGAAGACAGAGCCACAGGCACAAAGCAACCTTTGGCAATAGTGCTAGACGGCAAACTCCTCAGCGACCCCGTAATTCAGGGTGAGCTTTCCGACAGAGGTCAAATTACCGGCAACTTTACCCGCCGTGAAGCTTTAGATTTGGCAAACGCCCTCAATAACCCATTGGCTGTTGGTTTAAAGCGCACATCTATGAATGAAGTTGGCCCTTCTTTGGCTGAAGACGCCCGCACATCTTCCTTGACCGCAGCAGCAGTTGCCGCCGGCACTGTAACAGTATTTATGGTGCTTTACTACTTTGGAGTGGGCATAGTTTCCGTCTTGGCGGTTCTTGTGAATATAGTAATTGTGATTGGCACTCTTGCAAGCTTTGGCACAACATTCACGCTGCCGGGCATAGCCGCCTTGGCGCTTACCGTAGCGATGGCTGTTGACGCAAACATACTGATTTTTGAACGTATGAGGGAAGAACTGAAGTCAGGCAAGACACTTTCAACAGCCTTAGAGCTTGGTTATTCAAGGGCATTCTCGTCTATCATAGACGGTAACTTGACAACCCTTATGGTGGCGTTGATTCTTTGGTGGTACGGCACTGGTCCTATCAAAGGCTTTGGTGTAACGCTTTCTGTTGGTATATTTGCAACACTCTTTTCAGCCTTGATTTTCAGCAAGGCGCTCATGCAGTTGGTTGTAAAATACGGTGTGGTAAAAAACACTTTAAAGTCGGCAATTTTGCAGAATATCAATATAAACTTCATGAAGCTTGCAAAACCTTCAATCGCATTGACGGTTATACTGATGCTTGTTGGCGTTGCGGCCACCGTGTATCGTGGCGACAAGCTTTTGAGCATAGACTTTACGGGCGGTGAATCGCTAACGGTCGCTTTTGAAAATAAAGTACAAATTGGCGACATTCTTGCCCTTTCTACGGTAACTCAAGAAGGCTCTTTGGGTGAAATCCAAGCCTCTTATCAGAAAGACATTTCCACCGGCAAAGAATATTTGGCAATGCAAGTTGAACCTGAAAAAGGCCAGAAGGTTTTTGACGCAATCAATGCAAAATTCCCAGAGGCAAAATTTACACTTATTGGCATAGACAGCATTGGCGCTTCCGTCAGCAGTGAGATTACGACAAACGCTTTCATATCGGTATTGTTGGCGGTTGCTGGCATTCTGCTTTATGTTGCCGTAAGGTTTGAAATTGGATTCGGCATAGGTGCGGTAGTTTCAACAGTGCATGACATTATCCTCACAATAGGTCTCTTTGTGTTGTTGTCCATATTTGGTCTTGGTTCGGGTCAATTCTCGGCGCCTATGGTTGCTGCTGTTTTGATGGTTATAGGTTACTCTATCAACGATACAATTATAGTCTTTGACCGTATTCGTGAAGAATTGCTCTTACGCCCTACCACCTCGCTTTACGACATTATCAACATCGCCATCAATAAAACTTTAAGCCGTACGCTCATCACAAGCGGTACGACAGTGCTTGCGGCGCTCTCTTTATTTGCGCTTGGCACGGGCATTATTAAAGACTTCTCTTTGGTATTCTTTGTTGGCGTATTTATTGGTACATTCTCGTCCATATTTATTGCCTCACCCGTATTCTACTGGTGGCACAAGGGCGATAGAAAACATGCGGAAACAAAAGAATTTTTGCCAAAATATTCTTGGCAGGCTTCCGGAGAAACCAAAGACTCAAAACAAAAATAATCAATTTCCCAAGAGCGCAAATTTTGCGCTCTTTTTTTTGAAAAATAAAAAATTGCCAATATCGCAAAAATACATTTTTTTAACCTTAAGTAAGCGCTTATGCCAAAGAAAAAAAATAGTCCTACCGACATGGCAACCTCAAAAGACTTTGGGTATAACCTTGAGATGTCGGTATTGCACAAAATCAGCAAGGTTATAGTGCACCGTAAAAATGTTCATCAACTGATTGATGAAGTTGTTGAAATTTTATTTAAAGAAATGGGTCTGTTGCGTGGCACGGTAACTTTACGCAAAGAAAATTTGCTTGTGATTGAAGCTTCATATGGTCTCAGCCAAGACGCCCGTCAAAGAGGCGTTTACAGAATAGGTGAAGGCATTACGGGCAAAGTCGCGAAGAGCGCCCAAAGCAGAATCATCCCGGATATTTCAAAGAACGATGAATTTTTAAATCGCACAAAATCTCGGGAGCAAAACAGCAACATAGCCTTTATATGCGTGCCAATTATATACGCCGACGAAGTCATCGGCACTATGAGCATAGACCGAATAGTTACACCTGAAGTTGACCTTGAAAAAGATTTGAGCTTGCTTGAAACAATCGCAAATATTTTGGCAGACGCCGTATCGTTTTTATATCTGCACCATGCAGAGCATGAGGCGCTGCTGACTGAAAATAAAACGCTCAGGCTAAAGCTGGACGCAAAGCTGCGCCCCCATAATATTATAGGCAACAGCAGCAATATGCAGAAGATTTACGAGCTGATTGCCAAAGTTTCAAACAATGATGTACCCTTACTCATACAAGGAGAATCTGGCACTGGCAAAGAGCTTGTGGCAAGAACCATTGCTTCTGCCGGCAAATACCAAGGTAAGCCATTTTTTATTTTAAATTGCGGTGCGCTCAATGATATCCAAACGCAAACAGAACTTTTTGGTTCGTCAAAAATAAGCTCTTTATCCGCCAGAAAAAATTCTTTGCTTGAAGCTTCCGAAGGCGGCACTTTGTTTCTAGACGGAATTGCAGAGGCTTCCAGAAACCTTCAAACTAAATTGGTTGAGCTTTTGTACACAAAAACCTATTCAAAGTTCGATTCTTCCGAGAAGATAAAATCCGGCGCACGCCTGATTTTTTCAACGGGCAAAAATTTAGAGGAGCTTGTAAAGGCGGATAAATTTAGCGCCGATTTGTTTTACAAAATAAGCCTTTTCACGCTTCAACTGCCCCCCCTGCGCAACAGAAGAAGCGATATAATTTTGCTCGCAGACTACTTTGTAGAAAAATTCAGCAACCTACATAAAAAGAAGATAATAAGAATTTCAACGCCAGCAATAAATATGCTCATGGCATACCACTTCCCAGGCAATGTAAAAGAGCTTGAAAACTGCATAGAAAGAGCGGTTCTTTTAAACGCCGACGGCGTGATAAGAGGCTATGATTTGCCGCCCTCTTTGCAGACAGGGCAATCCACAAAGACTTCAAAAATAAGCCCCGACGAAAATGTGGATTTAACTTTTATGACAAACGCCTTCGAGAGGGAAATTATAACCGAAGCTTTAACACTAAACCGTGGTAATGCGGCGGCGGCAGCCCGCCAACTTTCATTAACAGAACGCATAATGAATTACAAAATCAATAAGCTTGGCATTAACACAAAAAACTTCAGGCCTTTTAAATAGGCTGAGCGAAAACGCTTTCAGACGTTTTTAGATTTCTAAAATTTTGCGGACACGCTCTAGGTTAAGCATCCGCATAAACCAGAAGTGCTCTATATTTGCTCAAGTCTTTTGCAAACTTCTTCAATCAAGAAATCCGGTGTAGATGCGCCTGCGGTAACTCCTATTGTGTCATATTTCTTGAGCGCTTCAAAATCCAACTCATCAGAGGTTTCAACGTGGAAACAAGGCACACCGCTACGCTTTACCATTATGGCAAGCTTAATTGTGTTTGCGGAATGTTTGCCGCCAATTACAACTATTGCTTTTGCGCCACTTTTAACAAGCTCTCCAATATCTTTTTGACGTTCTTTAGTTGCGCCGCATATTGTGTCTATAACTTTTGTGTTGGGAAAACGCTTAAGAAAGTACTCAGACATTTCGCAATAGTCGTCGGTGAACATTGTAGATTGAGACACCATGCAAATATCGCCATCAATATCAGGCAAATTATCTATGTCTTTTTTGTTTTTAACAACAAAACCCTTGCCGCCCGCATAGCCCAAAAGACCTATAACTTCAGGGTGGTCAGGGTCTCCCACAATCACTGTCGTATATCCTTTTTTTGCATGAAAGACTATCCTTCCTGCGATTTTACCCACGTCTGGACAAGTTGCGTCTTTATACGCCATACCAAGATTCTTCAAATACTCCCGTCTTTCAGGCGAAACACCGTGCGCCCGAAAAACCAGAACCGCACCCTGAGCATCTTTTGATACAATATCCGAATCTAGATTCTTCTCGCTTTTGTAGTCTCCAATTTCCTGTATGCCCTCTTTTTCCAGAACTTCCATCATTTGCCTGTTGTGGATTAGAGGACCGTCGGTAAAGACTTTTCTTACGCCGCATTCCGTGCAGCTTCTGGCTATTCCGATGGCTCTTTCAACGCCGAAACAAAAACCTGCGCTCTTTGCTCTTATTACTTTCATTTTATTTTTCCTGTATCCACATGTTTCTGAATTGCAGACTGTCATTGTGGTCTTGCAAAGAGAGTTTTTCTTTTTCAGATGTAAATTTATAGCTTTCCGCACGCAGTTGACTGTGGTCTGTAGCCTGTGTAATTTCAATATCGTCGTGTATCTTTATACCGTTGTGCCATACGCTAATGCGTGGATATGCGATAAGCTTTCCATTTTCAAATTTTGCGGCGGTATATTCTACATCATACGCCTGCCAAACTTCAGGAGGCAAAGCTGCATTTACCTTTGGCGGCATAAATTTATAAAGCGCACCACATTCATTCCAAGTGCCAATACCTGCAAAAGAATCTATAATTTGCAACTCAGTTTCGCCAATATACAAACCTGAATTACCCCTGTTGCCCCAGCCCTTGTGGTAACTTTCAGGAAGCTTAAATTCAAGATGTAAAGCAAATGAACCGAAGGCTTTTTTTGAGAATATGGTGTGGTTTTTTTTCTTTTTTCCAGCCACTGCAACTTCAGAAGGTATTTCAACAACATCTCCTAAAATTTTCCAAGCACATTCAGAACCGTCTGAATTTGCCCATTCAGACATATTGCCTGCGCCTATCAATATGCTTGCGCCTCTTGGCGCACTCTTACCCATGGTTGGTATTTTACGGTCAAATTTTTTAAGGGTCATCACAAAATCTTTTTTATCTCGGTTGCCCGTAACGATAATAGTACCATCTGCCTTAACTTCGCCTTTATACCCGTTGACATCAAAGTTGAGAGAGTCCGACTGTCCAACATCCGCAATCTTTACAGAGACGTAAGGCACGGCTCGGCGATATAAGTAGGGAACGATTATCACCTGATAAGTTTTATCATCGCACTTTGAAACTTGCGCCTGAGCCTTTGGATTTACGGTAAAATGATGTCCCTCAGTTTTAATGGAGCCCTCATACTCTCCAACAAATTGATTTGCTGCAGATGCGCTTAAAATCAAGCCTAAAGATGCTAAAATTGAAAATACTTTTTTCATATAATATCCTTTTTATTTATTATTTTTCTACCACCCACATATTGCGGAATTGCACCTTGTGGTCATGATCTTGCAAAGATATTGACACAGGTTCGTCTGTATAAACATGGCTTTCCGCCTTTGTCTGTATGTGGGATGTAGCCTGACTAACCTCTACATTGCTGTGAATTTTTACGCCGTTAAAATAAACCGTGATTACGGGATACTTCACCAATTTGCCGCCTTCAAAACGAGGTGCTGTGTATTCTATATCGTAAGTCTGCCAAACTTCCGCAGGCAAAGAGGCGTCAACCTGCGGCGGTTGAAATTGATAGAGAGCCCCGCATTCATTCCAAAATGCGCCGCTATGGTAAGAGTCTAAAATTTGCACTTCAAATGCGCCCACAAAAAGCCCTGAGTTGCCCCTGCCTTGCCCTGTTTTGTCATATTCAGCAGGCAGTTTGAATTCAGCGTGCATTGTAAAATCTTTAAACTTATTTTTGGAGTAAATTGTGCGGTTTTGCTTTTTCTCGCCCTTTGGAGGATTGTGCGGAGTTACTTCAATTACATCTCCCAAAACGTTCCACTCCGGTGTTTTATTTGAGGCGTCAACCCAAGCATCCATACCGTTCTTACCTACAAGCACCACCGCATTTTCAGGCGCTTTCAGCCCAATCGTTGGAGACACTCTTTCAAACCTTTTCATTTCTATATTGAAAGATTGTGCGCCCATTTCCGCCGTGATTTTTGCCGTGGCGCTATCAAAATCTATAAAGCCCGACATCTTGTACTCGCCCTGATTTTCAAACTCCAGCCTACTTTTGCCTTCGTCTTTTATTGTGAACAAGGCATATTCGTTAGCCCGTCTTGCAATGAAGGGAAGAATTTTTATCTGATACGTAAGAGGGTCCAACTTTGAGATTTGCATATGCACAGTCGGGTTCTCTTTGAAATAACCTGACTTGGCGTCTGTCGAACCTTTGTATTCTCCGATAAAATTTGGTACCGCACTCGCAAAACCTGCGATACTCATTGAGATTATAGCGACAATATTTTTCATAATTTCCTTTTTTATTAAATTTGTTTAAGATTTTTTCAAGTCAAAGCCGTCTTTGGTGTCCAAAACTGTCCAACCCAACGCCCCGATTTGCGCCCTGATTTCATCGGCCAATTTAAAATTTTTGTCTTTCTTAGCCTGCCATCTAGACTGCGCCAAAGCGCGGATTTCCTCAGGCGCAGATTCTGAAGAAGCCTCCTGTTTGTCTGCAAAAATATCCAAGCCCAAAGCATACATAAGACCCGCCAAAGCCTTCACATCTTCAAGTGTTTTGGGCGCCGATTTGTCTGCAAGGGCGGTAAAAATTTCGCCGAGGGTTTTAGGGACATTCAAATCGTCGCAAAGAGCATTCCAAGCAGATTCAAAAACCGTGCCGTCAAACTTGACGTCTTTTGAAATCATTTCTGAAAAATCTTCCTTGGTAAGTTTTAGATTTTCCAAAATCTGCAAGAGAGATTTTTGCAATTTGAAAATTGCGCTTTTTGCGTCTTCCAAGCCCTTGAAAGTAAAATTAAGTTGCTGTTTATAGTGCCCCGCAATTAATGTAAAACGCACCTGCATAGGCGTGTAGCCCTTTGCAATAAGGTCATCCAAAGTATAAAGGTTGCCAAGGCTTTTAGACATCTTCTGACCCTCAACCATCAGATGTGCGCTGTGAAACCAATATCTTGCGGGCGATTTCACATTTAGAGAACACGCACTCTGCGCAATTTCATTTTCATGATGCGGAAAACAAAGGTCTATGCCGCCGCCGTGCAAATCAAAAGATTCCCCCAAATATTTTGCAGCCATTGCGGAGCATTCTATATGCCACCCCGGTCTGCCCTTACCCCATGGCGATTCCCAAAAGTTTTCACCGTCTGAAGGTTTGTAACCCTTCCAAAGAGCAAAGTCTGAAACATTTTCCCTTTCATATTCGTCTGCGGAATTTAGGTCTCCTGCGGAATTTACGTTTTGCGTTTTAAGCGCAGAAGTATCCAAGCCCGAAAGCTTGCCATAATCTGCATAGCTGGAAATTTTGAAATACACACTGCCGTCTGCCGTAGGATAGGCGTGGTGGCTTTTAACAAGCTGCTCAACCATCGCAATTTGTTCTGCGATATGCTCCGTAGCCCTTGGTTCAACCGAGGGTGTGAGCATATTCAGCGCATCGCAATCTTTATGGAATTTATCCTCCCATTTGCGGGTAAAATCTTTGAGAGTCATACCGAGCTTCATGCTCTCTCTTATGGTTTTATCATCAACGTCGGTTATATTGCGCACGTATGTAACCTTTACGCCGCTTGCTTCCAGAGTGCGGCGCAAGACATCTTGAACGCAAAAAGTTCTAAAATTTCCGATATGCGCAGGCCCATATACAGTTGGTCCGCAGCAGTAGATTTTAAACGCCTCGTTTGCCTGCTCGGGTCGGAGAGTTTCCTTTTTACGTGTTAAAGTGTTGAATATGCTTGGGTTCATTTTTGTTTTGCCAATCAATTTAATAATCGCAATAGTTAATCCTTAATGAATGAGAATTTCAAGCTAGATATGACAAAACGTCCAAGAAGATTGCGCAAAAGTTCTTCAATACTTTCCCTCGTGCAAGAGACAAGGGTGTCTGTTTCAGACCTCATATTGCCCGTATTTTTGGTGGACGGCAAAAAAACATCTCTCGAAATTTCCTCTATGCCCAATGTTTATAGGCGCAGTATAGACTCTCTGATTAAGCATTGCGAAAAAGTTTTAAAACAGGGGATAACTGCCATAGCGCCCTTCCCGTCAATTTCTTCAGACCTTAAAGATTTGTCCGCCAAAGAGTCTTACAACCCAAACTCTCTTGCCAACCGTACAATCAGAGAGGTTAAAAAGCGCTTTCCAGAACTTGTTATTTTTGCAGACATAGCCTTAGACCCTTACACAACACACGGCCACGACGGGCTTTTAGACAAATCCGGCAAGCATCTTTTGAATGATGAAACTGTTGAAATTCTTTGCAAGATGTCTTTGAGCGCCGCCGAAGCCGGTGCAGACTTTGTCGCCCCGAGCGACATGATGGACGGCAGAATTGGCGCAATACGCAAAACTCTTGATAAAAATGGTTTTTCCGACACAGGCATTTTGGCTTATAGCGCAAAATTTGCCTCTGCTTTTTACGGACCATTCAGAGATGCTGTGGGTTCAGCAAGTCTGAAAAAAGCGCCATTGGACAAACGTGCTTATCAGCTTAATCCTGCAAATCTCAAAGAGGCTCTTAAAGAATGTGCGCTTGATGAGGCTGAAGGCGCAGACATACTTATGGTCAAGCCGGCTGGCGCATATCTTGACGTAATTTCAAAAGTTAAAGAATGTAGCAACCTTCCGCTTGCGGCGTATCAAGTTTCCGGCGAATACTCCATGATACATGCCGCCGCACAAAACGGCTGGTTGAATCTTGAGGCGGCAAAGCATGAGAGTTTGATTGCAATCAAACGTGCTGGCGCCGATATGATTCTTACCTATTTTGCAGACCAGCTTTAAGACTGCTCAAAGCCTATCTCTTTTACCGGTTCTAAACTTCTTCTCTGATATAAGATTTTCGTAAAACTTTTGCCACAAGTTTAGAAATCCAGAGCCTTACAAGTATAATGAAGATTAAAATTATCGGCACGGCGTAAAAAACATTTTTCAAAGGCAATGTAGGCAATGCCGCCAAAAGGGCTAAAACACTGGCAATTTCGACAGCTCTAGAAAATTCCCCGCTAGCAAGTTTGCCCAGCATTTCAATATTCCAACCCGCAGATTTTAAAAAAACGTAACTTGCTTCGGAGTCTATTATGCTCGCCCTCGCCATAATAACCATACCCGTTGCGGCAAGCAAGATTGCGATAATTCCCAGTTGTAAAAATATTCTCAGATAGGCGTTTTGTAGGGCGTTGAATTTTTCCATTCTAGCCGTCGAAGTTTCTATAATTGGATAGAACTTTTTGTACTCCAACAAAAGCTTTTCGGAATTTATAGAATCTGTTTTATCGGCAAGTATAATTTTTGTGCTACCGATATTTTTCCAAATCTTCATAAAATTTTCGTCAGAAATTATCAGGCTTCCCTGTAATATTGAAGGCTCTAAAGCGCCTACTATTTTAAGTTTCCAAATTTTCCCATCTGCGGAATATTCTATTACATCACCCAATTTCTTCTTCAAAATCCACATTAGAGAACCAGAATCTACAAGAGCGGGCACTTCATTGTTTGGCAGAGTTTCACTCAAAAGAGCCCAAGCTGATTCTTTTGCGTTTGCCCACTTTCCGGCAAAGCTGAAGCTGCCTTTGCTTTCCAAAAAACGCCAATCCAAGCCCATAACTTGCGGGGTTGTCGGGCTTGTCAAATTCAGACAATCAGCTTTTGACGCATCCATAACTTTTATAGGCAAAACATTTTTGTCGGCTTTTAGGGGCAATGTTATGGGCAATATACTTTCCAGATAATACGTAAATCCACCCGAAGCCGAAGATGGCTTGTCCAGATTTTCAGAAGCAAAATTGTTTAAACCCACAATAAAAATCAAAAACATTGCAAGCATGATAACCGAAGTTAAAGGCAACATTATCCTTTTATTGCGCAGGTATGAAAGCGTAGAAAGCCTATTCATTCTCAATGAGTTCAAAAAAAGCGCATTGCTGAAAATAAAGTTCAAAAGGAAAATAGAGGTTAACAATATTAGTAAAGATGCCGTTGCCTTTATCCACAAAACTTCAACGCCCAATCCTAAAATTAAAAGCGCCAAAATTAGTAACAGCACTAAAATTGGATAGGCTATAGATTTTTTATTATGCCGTACATCCTTTTGTTTTGGGCGTTGAAACGCTTTAAACAATGCGTACTTCAAATTTAGAACAAATATAATAAATGAAGTAAAAACCGTAAAAATCAAAGTTTTCATTGAAAGATAAAATTCGATATTTGCGCCCATGCTTACACCACTCCAAACATTGCCCAATGCAAATATCAACATTTTTCCCAAAAGAATGCCCAAAAGAATGCCCAAGAAAAGTCCACAGAGCATAGCCATAAAAAACTCGTAAAAAAATATTTTATAAATCAGCTTTTTTGAAAATCCAAAATAGACAAATTGACTGATATCGTTGCGCCGTAAATGCAGGATTAAAGATATAAACAACTGTTGTAAAATTAATGCGGCAAGTATCACAAAAAAACTTAAACCTAAAAATAAAGAGTCAAAATCCGTACCGCTTTTTGCCGCTTTAATTGAAGATTCCCAAGGATTAATTACATTAAAACCCGCCTCAGCAAGGGTTAGATTTTCAAAAGATTTTTTAAAGTATGAAAGTTTGGAAACATCTATTTTTAGAGCGCTGGCACTGCCGTAGGATGAAGCCCAAAGCGTCTTTGCGTCTTCATAAGAGATTAAAATTTTGGGCGCATAAGAATAATGCTTCCAATAGTATTCGTCTTCTTTCCTCACCTTTTCAAAATCTATAGGAACTTTTGATTTCCACTGAGAACATTCGTCGGCATTTGTAAGCCCCTCAAAGTGCGGCAAAATTCCCCGCATACTTTCGGCAATTTTCATATCAAAAATCTTTTCAATTTCAAAACTGAAAGACCCCTTTTTAAGTACGCCAAAATTGTCAGAATAAAAATATTCTATAACAATTTTATCGCCTACTTTTGCGGATAAATCTTTGGCGAGCTCTGCATTTATCTGCGCTTTTGATGGAGCAATTCCCGTCATCCCCAGTGCAAAACCATAAGGTGAGGTTTTTGAGTTCACCTTAAACTCGTCAATAAACCATGCCAAACTGAATTTTCCAAAATCCTTAAACCTATCAGACTGCAAAAGTTTTGGCAAAAACCACGACCTGCATTTTACAACATCACCTTCTATTTCCAATGAAAAATCTTTGTATGAAAATTTGTTGTATATCTTTGAAATATCGGATGTCTTGTCAGACAAAATATAATTAATCTTACCTTCCACACCGCAAATCTCTTGCAGAAAATCTAGAGAACAAAACACATTTGCAGATGGAATTTGCGAATCTTCAAAACCAAAATCTGAAAAATTTTCCGCACTCAAAATCGCCGAAACCTTCAGGCTCACAGACCGTATATTGTCCTGAGAATCTGAAAATAAGTGCTCTTTATTGAGTAAATTTGGCAAAACAAAACTGACGACAAATTCATCGCCAATACTCAAACCCAAGGCATTTGCAATGCGCTCGTTTATGGCAACATTTCCATTTTTTAAATTGGGCGAAAGTCTTTGGTCGGCAAGATTCCAAAAATTTTCGTCAACGCCGTTTAAAGAGAGTTTAAGAGTTTTAGAAAAATTGACCCCCGCACAATCAATTTTTAGGAGCTTTACCGCATTTGCCGCAAAAATTTTTTCATCAAAAAGACCCGAAGAAGAGTAAGCGTATGCAGCAATTTTTCCCAGCCTATCCTCAACCTTTTTTGCCAAAGACATCTTTAAGGAATCCCCGGAAATCAATGCGGCAAATAAAACCCCTGTTACAATGGCAAAGAAAATCGCCAATAAAAAAGAACTTTTGACATAGTAGGCAAATGATGCGCTGGCAAAAGTTTTAACAGTTATCTTCATGAGAGATTTCCATCTAAAATTGTCAAAATCTTCTTCATAGAATTAGCCAAAACTTTTGAATGTGTAGATAAAATTATCGAAAGACCTTCCGCATTTAACTCATGCAAAAATTCTATCAGGCTATGCGCACTTTTTTCGTCAAGAGCACCGGTTGGCTCGTCTGCAATCATAATCTCAGGAGAGTTTATTAAAGCCCTCACGACTGCCGCCCGTTGCAGTTGGCCGCCCGAAAGCTCGTTTATAAACCTATTTTTTAAATCTAAAACGCCTGCCTTTTCCAAAAGCGACAAAGCCCTGTCTTCCACATCCAATCCAGTAGGTAGTGCCGGCAAAAGTATGTTTTCTAAAATAGTAAACTGCGGTAAAAAGTAGTGGGTTTGAAAAACAAATCCAATTTTCTTTAAGCGAAAATTCTCCGCATTTTTATCTGAAATATTTTTAAGGCTTAAACCGCAAACTTCAACTTCCCCATTCCAATCGGAATCTAAAGAGCCAATTATTTTTAGAAGCGTTGTCTTACCGCTACCAGACTCACCGCATATTGCAACCGCATCTTTGGGATACATTTCAAAATTTAGGTTTCCAAAAACAAAGGTCTCATCCAGACCGTTTTTATAGCTTTTTTTTAAATTTTGTATTTTAATCAGTGGATTCATTTTTTTTGAATATGTAAAGTTTGTTTGTAAGATCAACAGCCGCAATGACCCCATTATCTGAGGCGGCAACATCTAATTTAAGATTGAAATCATGTGTAAAAATTTTCTTATAATCAGGTTTCCCCAAGACATCAATTTTCCCGTCCAAATTTAATATTAGGAGGAAGTTTTCATCCTGCAATATTTCGCAGTCCCTACCCGCAAATGGTAAGATTTCCTCAGCTTTGCCAGTAATAGTATTCAAAGTTTGTAACTTTTTATCAGCATCTACAAAAATGATTTTTGAATCATCTGAAAGCATTTGAGTATGCGCTGAAATTTCAACTTTTGCGAATGACTTAAGCTCATCAAAGCCTTTCAAATTAAAGGCTTTAAGAGACCCGGCGTGGTTTGCCACAAAAATTTTATCGCCGCAAATAATTGGAGATAATGGAATATGTGAACCAATCTCTTTTGTCCAAATTTTTTCACGGCTAAGCAAATCCACAGCCGCCAATTCTCCAGAGCAGTCTCCATAAACTGCAATGTCAGAATTTACCACAACGCCTCCATTCACAGCGTCTTTAGTTTTAATTTTGGCAAAGAGTTTTCCTGAAATTTTTTCAAGCATATAGATATGCTTATCAAATGAAGTAAAGAGAATGTAATTTTTATACGTTGAAAATTTGACACCAATTTTATCTTCAGCAGAAAATTCCCAGAGTTTGTTTAAATTAGAGGTTTCATAAGCTATGACCTTGGCATTTTCATACGCAACGAAAAGCTTGTCGGCTTCAACCAAAATCGCTGTAGGATAAGATGGCTTTGACTCTTTATTTTCCGCCAAAATATCAGCATTTAAGGAAAGTTTAGATACTTTGGCGTCGGCAAAAGCCAAATAAATATTGTCTGCTTTCACTGCCATTTTTGCAACTGTATAGCTCTGCTGCTTCACCTTAAACAATACAAATGACTCCTGAGAATTTTCAGGGCTTAAACTAAAGAAAATGTACGCCGCCGCAGAAATAAATAAAATTGAAGCCAGGTATAATATTTTGACAAAGGCTTTCATCTTGTAGCATCCTTTGCAATAGCCCCAGTTGGGCAAATTTCAATTTGAGAAACCTCCAAACATTCTTCCCAAATTTTGCCGATTGGTTTGTCTATCTGTGCGGCACAAGCTCTACCCCTGATGGACAATTTTTCGTCATGTGTACAGGCGGCGCATAAAATACACTTCCCCTTTTCATAGACAACGCCATTTGCCCTGACTCTCCCAAAATTTTTAATATTCAAATTATTCACTTTTGAAATGTTAAATTTCTCCGCCAAGATACGTAAGGCGCAATCATCACTTTTTTTGCAATGACATTGCAGACAACCGTTGATGTCATTACTGCTGTTTTGCATAGCCTCAATATCCTCCTTTGAAGGTTTGCCAAAGGCGTGAAGATAGCGTTTTGGCATTGCAGATTTTGCTGAATAAGAGAAATCTCTAGGCATATTCGCCTTAATAAGTTCAATTATTTTTACCGACTCGTTTATAAGATTTTTTCTGCAAACCTTTTGACATAGCCCTGCGCAAGCCTCACAATTTGGGGGTGTCTCAAGCATTTTCTTTGCCGCATCAATTTTTTTTGCAGTCAGGTTTTCAAGAAATTTTGGTATATCAAAACCGTATGGACAAGCTCTTTGACAAGGCGCAATACAATCGCCTTTGTGTTCTTCTAAAAGTAGCAGCAAAGAATTTTTCCTCAGGTTAAATACCATTTCAGATTGAGATTCCAAACGCATGTTGGCTCGTACCTTTGCTTCGCAAGAAGGTAAAAATTTATTTTCACCTACGTCATAAACTGCGCATATCATGCACCCCGCCCTATGGGATTTTTTTGTAGCATTACAAAGCAAGGGGATGTCTATACCTGCCGATTTGGCAGCCTCAAATATCGTGTTATTTGCATCGACTTCAATTTTTTTGGAATCAATTTCTATGAAAAACTTCATCATTTAACCTCCACTGCGTCCATAGGGCATATGTCAATGCACACGCCACAGCGCACGCATTTTGAAGGGTCGATTTTGTGCTTTTCAAATGGGGTAAATTCTATCGCCTCAGATGCGCACTCTTGCGCACATTTTGTACAGCCAATGCAATTATCATTTATGGTATAATTTGCCAAAGATCTGCATTTACCCGTGGGACACCTTCCATTTATGTGCTCAATAAATTCTTCCTTAAAATATTTTATGGCAGTCAAAACCGGATTGGGCGCAGTCTTGCCCAGACCGCATAGGCTGGCAGATTTCATATATCTTCCAAGATTTTCAATTTCATCCAAATCTGAAAGTTTTCCCCTGCCTTCCCTAATTTTATCGATAATAAACAACATTTTTGCAGAGCCAACCCTGCATGCCGCACACTTGCCGCAAGACTCAGATTTTATGAAGCGCAAAAAATATGCCGCAATATCTACCATACAATCTTTGTCGTCGAGAACCACCAAGCCTCCAGAACCCATGATTGCGCCAGTTTTACTCAAAGAATCATAATCAATCTGAGAATCAAAAAGTCTTTCAGGAATACATCCGCCTGACGGCCCGCCTATTTGAACCGCTTTCAGAGACCTGCCCTGAATTGCACCACCACCTATATCTTCCAAAACCTTCCTTATGGAAATGCCAAGAGGAACTTCTATAAGACCGCCTCTTTGAATTTTTCCAGCCAAAGCAAAGGTCTTAGTACCACCCAAAGAATCTGCCGATGCCTCTTTGAATTTTTGTGCGCCATTCAAAATTATCCACGGGATATTTGCAAAAGTCTCTACATTATTTATAAGAGTGGGAGACCCGAACAAGCCCGATTCTACTGGGAAAGGTGGGCGTAAAGTAGGCTCAGGCCTGCGCCCTTCAACAGAGGCTATGAGAGACGTTTCTTCGCCGCAGACAAAAGCACCCGCGCCCTCAAAGATTGATATATTGAAACCATTTTGCATGGGTAAAAGTTTTTTTTCATGCAAAGTTTGCAAGGCAAATTTAAGAATTTTTATTGCCCGTTGATATTCCTCTCTTATATAAATGATACCTCTGTTTGCCGACAGAGTTTGTGCGGCAATCATCATACCTTCAAGCACTTTAAATGGAAACGACTCCAACAACATTCTGTCCATAAATGCACCAGGGTCGCCCTCGTCTGCGTTGCAAATTATGAATTTTTTATCGTTGCGACTCTTAGAGAAAATTTCCCACTTTTTGCCTGTTGGAAATCCGCCACCGCCCCTGCCCCTCAAGCCAGACAGAGTCAGTTCTGAAATTACGGCTTCCAGTGTTAATGAGGAAATTTTTTGCAGCGCAAGAAAACCCGAATGTTTTAAATAGTCCTCAAAATCCAAAGGCGTAATTTGCCCCGCATATTCTGTTGCTATACGCAACTGAGGACCAGAAAAATTTATGGAATCAAGCTCATCTTTTGCGCAATTCAAGCATTCTTTGCTCGAGTAAATTTTATCCACCAAGTTTGAAAAACCGCTTCTAGCAATACCAAAAACGCCCTTGGGAGAAAGATGCGCAAGCATAATCTGAGAGAGCTGATGAGGCTTAACTCCGCCATAATCATACACCAAGCCGCTTTTTGAAATTATCTGAAAAAATGGGGTACGATAAGACATTCCTGTGCAGCCTACCTGCTTTAGATTTACCTGATATGAATGTTTTTTTATTTCTTTTTGTATTTGCTTAAAGACTGCGCCTGCGCCACCTGCTTCACAACTGGAGCACAGACAAATTCTGATTTCCGCATCATATTCGTCCGAAATTTTTATATCATCTAAAGCGCCAGATTCCGAAGTGCGTAAAAAAGTTTCCAGGATATCGGATACTTCCTTAGGGTCAACCCAGCCGAACATTTTGTTATCTATTAGAACCGCCGGCGCCATCATGCAGCAACCAAGGCAGGACACTTTTGAGAGAGTGAATAATTTTTTTTCGTCCGTATCTGAGTTTTGTAAATTCAGATGGCGTTTGAATGCTTGATAGACCGCCTCCGCCCCTTTGACATGACATGCCGCACCTATGCAGACTTTGATTTCATACCTGCCCGCAGGAGTAAATCTGAAACCTGAAAAAAACGAAGCCAGAGATGTTATATGCGCCAAGCTTACGCCTGAAGATTTTGAAAGTTTTACAAGCTCTAATTCAGGCAAGTAGGAATTTTGCTTTTGAATAGCCTGCAACATCGGCAGAAGATTTTCTGCGTCTTGAGTGTTTTTTGAAGTGCGAAACTGCGTATCACTCATCAGTTTCCGCCTCCTATCTTCAGGGCAAATAAATTTGATTCCGTGCGCACAAAAATTTTGTCGGCGGCAAATGCCGGAGTCGCATAAATAAGGGTTTTGAAGTCAAATGCAGGAGTGTCAAAATTAACATCTGAAGATGCCTTGAATAGAAAAAACTTTCCGGCATTGTCGCAAGCAACCACAGTTTCTCCGACAAATATTGGGGAAGAATAGAAGCCCTCTGAATTGTCTTTTTCAGAAATCAATTTACCCGTTGCGCAGTCTAAACGCGTTACTGTGCCGCCAGATGAAAATATGTAAAGTTCATTGCCCACACACACTGGAGATGCCACGCTCGGCAACACAATTTCGTCATTTTTCCAAATTATTTCTCCGTTGGTTATGTTTAAAGCATAGGCGGCAACGCCATCGTTTGCGACGTATAATTTGCCGTCGGAATATGTCATGCTGGCGGCCATCTCACCGCCAAGACATTCATTCTTCCAAAGAAGTTTACCCGTCTTAAGTTCAAAAACTTCCACAGACGCACAGCTTGCAATGCATAAAAGTTTCTCTGAATTGTGCTCTACAATAGTTGGTGTTGACCACGATGTTGCTCCGCCGTTTTCCCGCTTCCAAATTTCATTTCCATTTGCGCAGTCCAAAACAAAAAGCGTGCGTTTTTCATCCAAATCCATTTGCACTATCAAATATTTTTCGCAAACAATAAGAGAGCTTGCATAGGCGTATAAAATTTCCGGAGTCCCAAAATTTTTGCTGTATAAAGTCTTGCCTTGTTTGTCGCAGACAAAAAGCTCTCCGCTAGGAAATATTGCGTAAACCCGTGATTCATCAACAGACATAGTACTAGGCGCAGGGCTGCTTTGATCGTCATAAACCGATTTAACAGGCGTTTTAAATTCCGATTTCCAAATCAATTTCCCATCTTCTTGAGAGTAACAGTAAATCGCCTTAACGCTCTCATTTGCGGCAGAAAAAAATATTTTGTCATCATAACACAAAGGAGAATTGTACCCTTGCAAATCAATTTCCGCCTTCCATAGTTCTTTCAATTTTACATCTGGGCTTATTTTTATATTCCTTGAAATACCATCATTTCTAGACCCTCTTAGCGAAGTCCAGTTTTTATCCAGATTTTCCAAGCTTGTGTATGCTATAGATTTTTGAGGCGCAGAGGCTTTAGGCGAAAGGTTTATATAAAACAAAATCGACGTAAAAACCGATGAAAATGCCAAGAAACAAAGCGATAATCTGAAATATTTTTTAGATGCCGAAATTTTCAGCTTAAGGTTTTTATCCGGCATTTTTAGGGCTGTTGCGGATGTCTGTATATAAAGCGCCGATGAAAATAATAATACTGACAGAAAAATAAAAATCAAAGTTACACCCATGGAATTTTGGGTGTCGTTCACAAACAATAAACGTCTGTACGCAACTTCCAAATTTGCAAAATTTTCCTTCAAGATTTGCGCTTCAGGGTCTGCAGTAATGCTAACCCTTAATCTTGCCAAAGAATTTTCCGTTTGAGATGCCAAAACATTTTTGCGCTGGTAATCCACAAGCATCAAAATAATCACAACCGCACTGAATATACCTGAAATCAGCATCAGTTTTGCGGATAATGAATTTAAAAATGTTTTCAGATTTTTATTCATTTTGAATTCTTCGCAGAGTTAACATTATCAGGGCAGGCTTCATAACAGCGAGCACAGCAAAGGCATTTTGACATATCAACTTCATAGGTTAAATTTTCTTTCCTTTTAAAAGACGATATCGCTTCCAAAACCATTACCAACGCCACTATTGCGCCTGATGCCGAAAAACCCAAGCGCAGTTTCCAAGAAGCCAAGTGCGCCAAGCTTTCAAGCATTTCCACACTGACACCAGAAGCATAAAATGTGTCAGTATAATCATTCTTAATACCGCTTTTGATTTCTGAAAGAAGCTTTATCGTTGGGTGTATTTGCTCAAACAGCATCCCAAACATATAGCCGCAAAAAGTTCCAATCAGCAGAAAAAGCGGCAACAAAGCCACAAGCCTTGCGATATGTTGTTTTGATAAAAACGGATCGTCATAAAATTTCCCGAAACCCGGCACTTGAATTGCGCCATGCGGGCAAACTTGCTCGCAAAGTTTACAATTTACACAAAGCTTTGGCGCTATGCTCACACGTTTTTTTGACAGAAAACTCGCATACTTCAGCAACACGGAATATGGGCACAAATACCTGCAATACGGTCTGGCAATTACAATGCTGAGCAAAACCATAATCACCGCAAAAGTTATAGTGCCGACAGTCCCCGCCTGACGGAATATGGGCACAAAGGGATCATAAAGACAACCTATATAAAAACCGCCCGAGGCTGCAAAGACGAGTATAATTGATAAAACCAAATAGGGCAAAAGCGACATTATCTTATCTAAAGCATAAGGCACTTTAAAATTTTTTACAGATAGAATTTCCTGCAATGCACCCAATGGGCAAGCACCTCCGCAGAAAATCCTCCCAAGAAAAATTGCCGCCAAAAGCGGTATTGAAAAAATCGCAAAATATACAAATGGATAATACTGATTTGAATCAAAGAGAAAAGCCGAAGTGTTTTGTGTAAGACCTATTGGGCAAGGGCAACCCTTCCAGTAAAACCCAAATATCGCAACACTCGCCAAGGCAATTACCACGAGCGTCTTTCGAGACCTTAAGCAATACAATGCAAAAAAAACTAAAATTAAAGTTACAAGATACGCCGCCAATTTCAGATAATCATCGGAAAAATAATACGCCTCAACATCCATTAACGGATGTTGATATGCTGCGGTAAATTCCGGTTTTGGAAAGCGTGCCTGTGCAAAAATAAACATCAAAAAACCGCCTTTTTAAACTTGTACGGATTTGCTGAATCTACACGCACAAAAGCGTCTGAAGGGCAAACTTTAGCTATTGAGCACTCGTTGCAATTTAAGCACAAATCCCTTTTAACCTGCATGATTAAAGACCCGTTGCCAAAGTCTCCGCAGCCTTTTGAACATTTTGCACAGCCGTTGCAAAGCTTTTCATCCACCACATATTCAAAGTAAGGTTCTTCAATAAATTTGCGTTTCAGCGCATCTTTTGGGCAAAGCAAATTCTCGGCAGCAGTGTTTAATGCAATTCTACCTTCCCTGAAATAACCGCTACAGAAGTCGCAATATCCGCAAGATTCAAATTGATGGACGCATTTGACCGCAGAAACCGCCTTGACACAATCTGTTGCGCACTTTCCGCACTTCACACATTTTGAAGAATCTATCTGCCAAAAAGTTTCGCTTTGTCTGCTCCAAGCAGAGTAGCCCAGAGCGCCCAAAGCGCCCATGATTATGACACGCAAAGCTTTTCTTCTGTCTAATACTTTTTTGTTCATAGTTCTTGAATTGACAATTCTTTGACTGATTTGCCGTCAAAATATTCAATCTTTGAGGCTTTTTCGTCAAACCTGATTTTGTACTTTTGCCAACTTTGAGAAATTGCGCCAAGACGCTTTCCGTCGCCAGAAGGCTCATAAATCCAGATTTCAAAAATCCCTTTCTGCATCAATACAAATCTACCGTTTGGCAGAACCGCAAAAGCAGTGGGGTTACAACATCCCTTTAAAGGCGTATTTTTTGAGGCTTCCCAAGAGGCTACAAACTCCCCGCTTTTCATGTCCAATTCTTCAAGTCTGTGCAGCCCGTTATTTGCGACCCACAACTTGCCTTCAGCAGAGATGTCTATGGGAAAAGACTCGCTAGGTATTATAAATTTGTCCTTACCCCTGCTCTCCCATATTTTTTTCCCGCTTAAATCAAAGGCATACACCCTCTTTTTAAACGCATCGCTGACAAACACTGCGCCGTTGAAAAGTTTGATGCAAGCAGGAGTTATCTCTTTTGGTAAATCTGCTATTTTTACAAATTTAAGCGGATTACTCTCAACCCTAAACACCTGAGAATCCTTGCAAAAAAGTTCTCCTTCATAAAAAAATTTTATATCGGAAGAACCCGCATCGGTAGAAATTATTTGAGGCCGCATCACAATCATGAATACAAATATTGCAACCACGACAAAAATTCCAAACCACAAGAAAGTTTTGGGATATCTATTATTCATTTTCAGCCTTTCTTAAATCTAGACAAATCATAGCAGTAGAATCTCTCAAAATCAAGAGCCCATCTGAAAAAGCCATAGGGCCCCAAGAATCAACACCATCCAAGATTTTTTTTGAAGAGATTATTTTAAACTCACTATTATTAAAAGTCAAAACACTTAGTTTTCCATCGTCGTCCAAAACTAGAATCTTATCATTAATCGCCATGTAAGGGCCCAAACCAAAACGCATTGACCTTGGGCTTTCGGCAACAATCTTGAGATTATCATTTATATCGCAGGCCACCAAAAGCGCATTTAACGCCCCCGCATCTTTGGGCAAAATAGTCATAAGATAGTTATCAAAAATTATGGGTGTTTGTTGCTCGCAAGCCGCACCCTGCCTTGCTTTCCAGCTTTTGGTTATTTCTGCTTGATAAGTTGATTCATTTTTTTTGAGGTTTAAAATTGCCCCGCCTGCGCCATATCCCGCCGTAAGAAAAATTTTGTCATCAGAAATTTTTATGGGGCTGGGCGCAAAGACATTTGGTTTCCAAACCGTCTGACACCAAAGCTCTTTACCCTTATCCACGCCTTCCGCCGACACCCCTATTACTCCGCCCAAAGCACAATAGACAAATTGTTTTTGACCAAAAAATTCCATAAGCATTATTGACGAATGAGACATCTGAAATTTATTTTTATTTTCCAAAGACCAGTTGGTTTTGCCGGTTTTTAAATCTATGCCAATTAACAAAACTTCTTGCCCTGCAGGCGCAAGTATGGCTTCCGAGTTGTAAATCATGGGGCATTGACCGCTATACCACTGTGGAATTTCCGAACCAAATTCAGCCGCTAGATCTTTACCCCACAAAAAATTTCCATTTTCAGCGTCAACGCACATGACTTGAGCCATTGGACCGAAAGACAGCACAACACCTTCATCGGCACAAACCACTGTTCTTGATTTGCCGTGATTGCGGCGTATCTTAATTTTATACGATCTTTGCCAAAGTTCCCGTCCGTCTGAAATCGCAAAACAGCGCAGTGCGTCAGATTCAGAACTTTCGTCATAATCTAAAATATAGACTTTGCCGTTATAGACTACGGGTGCGCTATAACCCTCTCCAAGCGGGATTTTCCAAAGAGTTTTTGCCTTGTTCAAATCAAAGTTTAGCGGCGTATCAGTGGTAACAATGTTGGAAAAGTTTTCGCCTCTAAACCTATTCCAGTTGGAAAACTTCTTGGATTTTTCAGACTCAGTAAGTTCGGAAAATTTTTTAAAGTTTTCTCCAATTTTAGCAGAAGTTAAAACAGGCTTTCTATCGCCCGCACCATCCCTATTTGCAGTGGCAATTTCAGGCAAAGGAATTTCATAGGTGCGCCAATAGACAAGCAAAGAGAGCATGCCCAAAATAAAGCATGCCGATAAAAAGTGCTCTACATATTTAAGTTTCATTCGCAAACAATTTTGAAATCGCCTTGTAAGCGTTCAATTCAAATATTGGAGAATATAATTTTTCCGAATACCAAAGTTTGGAAAAATATAGACCTATTGCATCGTCGCAGTTTCCGTGGAATTTTCTGAAACCTTCAAGCCCTTTTAAGATTTCAGATTTATGCTCAGGATAATTACAAAGCGCAGAAAGCACCCTTGCCGTAATAATTTTCTTTGACTTCACGTTCCGCCCGCCACCCCAAGCGCCATCGGCATTTTGCGTATCACACAAAAACTTTGCCCCTTTTTTGGCGTAGATTTTTTGAGAAACATTAGCTCCAAGATGCTCAAGGACTATCGCCGTTGCATAAGTTGGAGCAACGCCTTCTTGGCAATCCTGATCTCCAAACCAAAGCGTCAACCAAGAGCCGTCTAAATTCTGCGACCTTTCCAAAAACTTTTCAAAACCAACTATACAATTTTGCATTTTAGACTTGAAAGCATCATCGGCAAAATCTTCCCAAAGACTAAAAGCTTTGTGGGCATGTGCGGTAATGTCGGCGCAACTTTTATCGAAGGGCATTCTGCTCCACCCCTTGCAAAATGTGGGCATTCCGCCGTCGGAGTTTTGCAAATTCATAAGCCATTCCAAACCATTTTTAATTTGCGGTAAAAACTTTTTATCGCCTGAAAGTTCAAAGAGTGCGCAAAGGGCTGCGGCGGTATCGTCTGCATCTGGCACACCGCCGTCTGTTGGAATCCACGCCCAAGCGCCAGCCTTTGCGCCCGTAAAAGAGTGTGTAGTTTTTAGTTGTCTTGACAAAATTATTGATGACAAATTTTCTTTTTCAGATGCGGATAAAAAATCCGCCAAAGCGCTTGAAGAAAGACTTGTAAGCCATTGAGATAAATTGGTGTCTATGGGAAAAGATGAATCTTGCCTACGTTCCTTAAGGATGAACTTTATGGCGTTTTTAAAAACCTGACTCTCTTGCAAACTTGCCGCCTTTAAACATATTGCACAAAAACTTGTAAGTGGTGTGGCTTCTAAAAAACCGCCGCTTGAAGGTTGCATCTTCAATATTTTAGAGAGCAGTTTCTTTTCTAAAATTCTTTTTGTGAACCTTGAAAAAAATCCTGAATGCGCAGCTTTTGCAAAACCCACGCAAACCAGAGCGGGTATTGCATAACTCACAACAGGCAGGCGTAAAAATGCAAAAAAAGCGTTTGGGAAGGCGGCAAATTCAAAAGGAAGCCGAGGTACAAATCCCCAAGGATTCTGCGCCTCTAAAAGCCCAGAGCTTGCGCACATGGCTAAAATTGGCGCAGAAAATGTCAAATCTTTACCATAGTATTTTAATACGGATTTTGAAAATTTTTTAGCAGAACTAAAATCTAAAAATTGCGCCAGATATTTTTTTGCAAAAAGATAGACCTCAGCAAAATCATCATCATTTTTATATTTGTTTAAAGCCGCCAAAGACAATATTGTTGCGCTTAAATTCCCCTTGCTTTCAGGCGTATCCCCCCAAGAACCGTCGGGTAATTGAGTATTTTTTAACCAAGTTAATGCGCCTAAAATTTCTTCTGAGAAGCGTTTTTCATCGGCAAGCTGCAAGGCGTATGCCGCCGTTGATGTCGATACGGCGCTTGAAGAAAGCTCACCCGCCCAATCGCCCGAAGGCTCTCTTAAATTTAAAAGAGTTTCTTTTGCTTTTTGCAAATTCTTAAAAACCTCATTCATACTGAGAACCTAACGCTAAGAGTGCGTAAAATAAATACTCAACATCCCCCGATGCATCAAAGACACTGGCGGAAAAAGAGCCGTCGTTAACGCTATGCGCATATACAAAATCTTTGCTTGAATATTTTGCGCTTCCACCCGCAAACCAAAGCGCAAAAAGAGCAGTCGCCGTAGAAAGCAAATCCGGATATGGACTGTCTATCTGCGCTAAAAACCCACCCGACTTGTCTTGTAAAGACATTAAGAATTTTTGCGTTAAAAAGTCCGATTTTCCCGTTAAAAATATTTCCGCAACTATTGCAGCGCTTGTTGCATTTGCGCCTGCAAATTTTGAACCATACACATTTGAATATCCGCCTGAAGGCAATTTCCTTAAGGAAAGTTTTTGTGAAAGTTCCTCCGCCGCAAAAGCCTCTTGGCAGTCTTGCATTGCGCCAATTTTCACGAACAATTCATAAGGCGTATGCGCCTCAAAATTTCCTATTCTTTTGGAGTGTTTGAAACCCGCAAGCCTTGCCGCCCTGCAATATGATGATAAATGTATGAGGTCGAAATTTTGAGTATTCAAATTTTCAAGATAGTCTTTTGCAAAATCAAAATCACCCGAATAACCAAGCGCTTTCAACGAAGCAAAAGCAAAGGGAAGATAATAAATGTCTCCGTACGTGTCACAAATTTTTTTTGACGCAGTAAGTGCGTAGTCTATGGAATGCAATCTGGCGGATGAGGAAATTTCCGCAAGAGACATTCTGGAAAGCATAAGCTCTATTATTGATTCAGACATCTTTTAAAATCTTCCCCACTAGTGAAAATAAAAAGCTTTTTAAGGGCGCATCCTGCAAGGGTGAAAGAATTTGATAAGTTAAGTTTCTATATTCCGAATACAAATCATCAATCTGGTCTTTGTTGGTTTTTTCATCGTCCTTTACAAACAGATTATATATGCCCGACTTATCGCGCATATCGTCATAAATTTGATAAGCCACGCCCAATGTTTCCGAAAATTTCTCAAAAAGCCTGTCTAAAATTGCGCATTTTTTTGAAAATATCGACGCAAAATTCAAGGCTGCCGCAAATGCGCCACCCGTCTTTTGGGCGTAGATTTTCAGGTAGTCGTCAACGCATATTGAATCTGAATGCAGCGACAGCAAATCGGCATCTTGCCCAACGCATAGCAGCTTATGAGATTGCGCTGAAGCGGTAAGAAGCTTAGGCGCATAGACGCCCGTTTTAGAAATCAACCAGTACCCCAAACCCACCAGAAAATCGCCCACATTGATTGCCCTGCCGACGCCGATTTTTAGATGCAAAGTTTCACAACCGTCTCTAAACTCATCAGCATCTTCAATGTCATCGTGAATCAAAGACGCCTTGTGAAAACATTCAAGAGCAATGGCGGCAAAATTTATTTCATCTGTTATTGAAGGGGTCTCAGAAGCCGCGAGATATGCGCCAATAAAAAGCCTAGGGCGCCACCTGTTGCCCATAAAAGAGAGTGTCTCAAGCGCCCTTCTTGAACACTCGTCAGAACCCAGCCCCAACACTTTTTCCAAATTTTCAGCAGAAAAAATTTCGTCGCAAATTTTTAATACGTCCGCTTGCGAGAATCTTTTTTGGGGATTTTCTTGTGTTGTTAGATACGTTTTTACTAAATCAAAATCCGTAGATGTATCTTTGCAGCCGCCATAAAAAAGCGGAACGGCAATGCCCGTAATGCCGTGCCGCAAAGTTTTATCAAAAGAACGTTCCAATGCGTCGAGACAGCTTACCCCCAAGACGGCGCTGACACAGCCTTCATCAAAGAGTTTTTCCAAAGCGCTTGTGCTATCGCTAACCAAACTGAGAGCACCGACTGAATCCGCCAAGTCTTGCAAGCTATGTATATTGCACTTGCCGCAAGACTCACAAATCAAACCTATCTCATCGCTTTTTGCAGAACAGCTTGAAGAATTTTTTAGACACTGCGGAAGTATCAATAGACGCTTATTTATGGGCGTTTTAAAAAACTCATCACGCCAAACGGCGTTGCTTAAAATGACCGTGAGCCAGTCGGAAAATTTTTCATCGACTTTATTTTTTGATAAAAATTCAGATACCCCAAAACGCAATTCAGAAAATGTAAGCGGCGGGACATAGCCTTTCCCCCTTGCAAATTCTTCAATTTTGCCAGTCAGAAAATCCCGTTCGGCACGGGTTGATGGAACTGTTTTTTTATCCATAAGCCCCAAAACCAAAAAAATATTTTTTCTTTAACAACCTGTAAACAAAGCCTTTCTCAGCGATAGGCTCAGTCATATTGTGGCTTGCGTGTTTGGGATAGTTTGAAAGTTCTTCCAAAATTTTCCCTCTGCCGCTAGTGTCGTACGCACCGCTTTCAAGCATGAAGTTCTTTAGTTTAAGAGCGTCTTCAAGCAATATGCAGCCTCGTGAAGTTTCCGCCGCAAGTTTGCGCAAATCTGCAAGAAAGGCGGATTGCGCAAAAAGCTTAGATACATCGCTATCGTCTTCAATGCGCTCTTTGGCAAATTGTATTGGAGGGCAAAATTCCAAATCCGCAGATGGCGATATGTGATGGCTCATCCCGCTTGCGGCTGGGCAAATAGCCAGCCCCTTATCGTCCCAATATGCGTCTATAATAACCAAATCTGCGGATTCCCTCAAAGATATAATGCGTTTGCGAAGTTCTGTTATTTGAGATTCATCTAAAGCAAGCTCATGCGAAGGGTCCGCGCCAGAGGGTCTGAAAATGTAGTACCAAAGGTAGTGCGCCCCCAACCCAGATAAAAATTCGGAATGTTTGGAACTTGTAAGTTCTTCAAAATTTGTTGCGCATATGCTGCTTGCAACACCCCAAAACAAGCCGGATTTTTTGCAATTTTGCATTGCTTTTATGGCGTCTTGATATGCATTTTTTGCGCCCCTTCTAGCGGCACTTTCCTCCGCAAGGCCCTCCAAACTAATCAGAACCGTTGCATTGCCGAGCGCCGCCAATTTTTTCGCAAAATCCTCATCCAACAAAGATCCGTTCGTAAAAATTTGAAAATATGATTTAGGATTTTCTTCAAGAATTTTTAAGATGTCTTTATACATCAACGGCTCACCGCCCAAGAGCCCAAAAAAGTATGAGCCATTTTTATTTGCGGCGGAAATTATTTTGGAAACCTTTTGAAAATCTAAACTGGTTTTTGAATTGCTGACCCAACAGCCTTTGCAGCGATAATTGCATTTATCCGTAAGAGAAATCATGACAAACGCCGGAAAAAACGGCTCGGAATTTTTTATGCGCTTTTCAAATTTTTGCACGCCCCAAAAACCCCGCCAACACATATTCATTGCAAGCTTGCAGAGCACATTAAATTTGCACTCAAATATTGGTCTTATGAATGGTTTAAGCTTCATCATTATTTTTTACAGCCGCCTTTGAATGCGCCCTTCTGAGCCTTAAAGCTTCATAAAATGAGCCGTCTAAGGTTGATTTGTTTTTATCCAACAATTTTGTGCCGTTCAAAAATTCATCATCGCACTTGGGGAAAATTATCGCCTGTGCGGGGCACATCCTTGCGCAGGCGGGGCAACGGTCTTTACAGTTCTGCGGATTTACAACTTTCACAAACTCGTCCTTTTTATAAACGCCAAAGAGACAGAAATCTACACACTTTGAGCAGTTTGTGCATGCCGAGTAATCTATAGCAGGATACCAACCAGACCAACTTGCCAAGGCCTGCGGCAAAGATTCCGACACTGGCGTTTCAGCAGACAAATTCAACGTTTTAATGTCAAAAGTTGCGGCGAAATTTTTGACGTTGGCGTAGTTTAAAATTGCCGCAAGCGCACGGCTTTGACACGCATAAATGTTTGTTTCATTATCGCAAAGCTCCTGCAATTTTTTGGGATTATCTACCGCAATACGACACAAATCATCCAAGAGCACAAAATCTTCGCCCGCAGATTTAATCTTGGATATCAAACGCAAAATATCCGATTCTTCCAGACATTTTGCACTACCGCATGTACAGATTAAATTTTTTGTTTTGTCCATTACTTTTTGATGTCGAATGCCATCAAAGCCTCTCCATGGCGCAGGTACATAATTCCGTTACAAATTACTATATGACACCAGTGCTTGCCCGAACCTTCAGGAACTTTGAATGAACTTATAACTTCAAAACTGTTACCCGCTTTTGCCAAAGCAATGTCGCCCTTGCGTTCTTCGTAAATATATAACTTGCCGCCTGCCGAAACTATGCTGCCCTTGGAATGCCCCTGCCATTCATAATCATAGATAACTTTGCCGCTTTCCCAATCTAGACACGCCCAAGTGCCTTTGTCATTGCCCTTCCAAGTTGCGCCGTAAATTTTACCGTCCAAAAGCACCACGCCGCCGTGATGATTGTCTAGAACATCGCTTTCCCACACTACTTTTGGCGCAGCAGAATTTTCAGGAATTTCTATGAGCATAGCCCCAAATTCATAGCCCGCCGTGATAAAGACTTTACCATTTGAAAATACAGGTGTTGCCGCATTGATTTCCCAAGAATTATGTTTTGGAAAACCGCCCTTGCCTATCTTTTTAAGCACTTGTTTCCAGAGAAATTTTCCGTCCTTGATATCCACGCCGAAAGCAAAGCCTTGTACGCAGTGTATAAGCTGCTTTTTCCCGCCAACATCCACAATTATTGGAGAAGTATATGTGGCGTCTTTACCCAAAGACTCCGTCTGCCAAATGAGCTTTCCCGTTTCGGAATCTAGGGCAACAACGCTGGTTTTTGTGCCGCCGCAGGCAAAGAATACCTTGCCGTCTTCAACCAAAATATTTTCGCCATAGCCCCAAGTGTTGGGCTCTCCGCCGTAAACCTCCATAGTGTCAACGGACCATTTGAGCTTTTGAGATTTTAAATCTATACAAGATACCACGCCCGCCCCCGTGCTTGTGTAGGCAAAGTTTCCAACTATTGCCGGAACCGTACGCGCATTTTCGTAAGATTTTGACCACGCCCTGCCGCAATCTACGGACCAAAGCAGTTTGCCCGACAAATCCAACACGCTAAAAATTTCCCGCTTTTTATCCTGAGTTGTGCCCTGAGTGAAAACCTTACCATCTACGACCGAAACCGCCGAGTAACCCAAGCCCACCTCCTGATTGCACCAAAGCATTTTGGGACCGCCCTCATGCCAAGAATCCAACAGATCGTTTTCTGGGAAGACACCGTTTCTGTCGTTGCCGTTCCATTGCGCAACATCTGCGGAAAATGCGCCTGTAAAAATGGCGCTCATAATAAAAAGCGTGTAAAATTTTTTCATACAATTTGTTTTTTAATTATTTTTTTGAAATGTCATACGCCATCAATGCCTTTCCATGGCGGGCATACATAACGCCGTTGCAGATGACAAGGTGATTCCAACTTTTGCCAGAACCAAGCGGAATCTTGAAAGTGCTGACAACCTCAAACTTGTCGGAATTGGGGTTGATAATGGCGACATTGCCCTTGCGTTCTTCATGTATAAAAAGTTTGTTGTCGGCGGAAATTATGCTGCCCTTGCTGTACCCATCCCACTCATGCTCATAGATAGTTTTACCCGTCTTCCAATCGCAGGATATCCAAGAGCCTTTTTCATTGTTTATCCAAGTTGAGCCGTAAAGCCTGTCGCCTATCAAAACAAAGCCGCCGTGGTGCATATCAAAATCCGGATTCACCCAGGCAAATTCGCAGGAATCTTCACCGTCTTCAGGCAGCTTGAAAAGCACCCCACCGCAATTATATCCGTTTGAGGCAAAAAACATTCCGTCCCGATAAATTGGGGTTGAGGCGTTGGTGTCCCAATCATCCTTTGCCGGTCTGCCAAGCGTGCCAAAGCGTTCCATCCTATTTTTCCAAATTATCTCCCCCGTGTTTGCATCGACGCCGAAAACATAGGGCACTGCGCCTGATATTATCTGCTTTTTACCCTTATATTCGACAGCTATTGGCGAAACATAAGTCGCAGAGGCGTCTAAAGATTCAGTCTTCCAAACCAAAGAACCGTCTTCTATATTTAGGGCAATCATTGCGGTTTTTTTGCCGCCCACATTGAAAAATATTTTGCCCTCAAAAATCAAAGGGTTTTCCGCATAACCCCATGTGAGACATTTGCCGTCATACTGCTTTGCGGCATCAACGCTCCACTTAATTTCCTGAGTCTTATAATTTAGGCAGACAAGCTCTCCTGCCGCACTTATTAAGTAAATATAATCACCCAAAACCCTTGGAGACGTTCTTGCCTCAGGAAAGGTTTTTGTCCAAGCCGTGCCGTAAACTTTAGACCAAAGAACTTTACCCGACTTGGAGTCTATGGCGTAGATAAGCTCTTGTTTTTTGTCGTCGGAAGTGCCTGTTATATAGACGGTGTCCCCCACAATGACCGGACCGGAATAGCCTATGCCAAGCTCCTCCGTTGACCACAGCATTTTAGGTCCGTCTTCGGGCCAAGAGTCCAGCAAATTCTTTTCAGGATATGTGCCTGTCCTATCATTTCCACGCCACTGTATTACGTCGGTGGAAAACGCCGACTGCACCAGACACAGCGCAGTTAAAACAATTAACAATCTCTTCATATTTAAGGAAAATTATCTACTAGTTAGGCAATATTTGCAAATATTAAAATGATTTCAAAAAAATTTTTGTCTTGCAAAATGCTATATGTATAATTCATATATTTGAATTGGTCATGTATATACAATATGAGAAATAAAAACACTTCTTGCACGGGCAATAATCTGCCCAGATTGGTACGCCCAGCGATTATGGGCGCACTGCTTATCAGACCCATGCACGGGTATGAAATATCTAAAACTCTCGAGGATATGGGAATATTCGGAAAAGAAGGCGCAGACTTAAGCGGAATTTATAGGGCCCTGAATCAACTTCAAAAAGAGGGTAAGCTTGTCGGGAAATTGGAAAAATCCTCAACAGCGCCGGCAAAAAAAACCTATTCACTCACGCAAAGCGGCAAGGACTGCCTATGCTGTTGGAAATCAACTTTAAACTCTTATAAATCGCAAATAGATAGCGTACTTAACCTGTTAAACAAAAAATAATATGAAAAAATATTTTGGAGAAATTGTAGGCACTTTCATACTCTGCTTCTTTGGTTTGGGCAGTTTGCATGCGGCCATTGCCTGCAATATGTATTCTGGAATAATGCAAATTGCCATGGTCTGGGGCTTTGGTGTGGCGTTGGCAATATACACCTGCGGCGCAATATCCGGGGCGCATCTGAACCCAGCTATGACATTCGCCTTCTGGCTTTGTGCAGACTTCCCAAGAAGGCAGGTTTTGCCCTACATAATTTCGCAATTCATAGGCGCATTTGCGGCGGCAGCGACGCTTTACTTCATATTTGAACCGGCAATTTTAAGCTTTGAAGCAGCAAACTCCATAGTCAGAGACCAAGCAAGCGGCGTCTATACTGCAATGATGTACGCCAATTATTATCCAAACCCCGCAGTCGCAAAATCTCTGGGTTGGAATTTGGAATCTTTCACGATGTTCCATGCAATCTTGGCGGAGGGCTTGGGCACGGCGCTTCTGGCGTTTTTCGTATTCAGTTTGACGGATAAAGACAACAAAGGGTCTCCTAAGCAGATTTTGGCGCCACTTTTTATAGGCGTTGGGGTTGCCATTTTAATCGCCGTGCTTGCCCCCATTTCACAGGCAGGCTTCAACCCCGCAAGAGATTTGGGTCCCAGACTTTTTGCGTATCTAAACGGTTGGGGAAGCACCGCCATGCCCTCTTTGCGTGAAGGATTCATAATCGTCTATACGATAGCGCCAATAGTGGGCGCAATATTGGGCGCAAAAATTTACAAAAAAATAAAGGTTAAAAAATGAAAACTAAGATTATATTGATAGGCGGTTTTTTGGGTGTGGGCAAAACCACGACAATCAGGAAGCTTGCACAGATACTTTTGTCTCAGGGCAAATCTGTTGGTTTGATAAGCAATGACCAGGCAGAAAATCTGGTGGACACATTTTTAATGTCCAAAGAAAGCCCGACGATAGAAGTTGCAGGGTCCTGCTTTTGCTGCAATTTCAACGGTTTTATAGACGCCGCAAAGAGCCTTGCCAAAGCGGGGGCTGAAATTATTTTGGCGGAGCCTGTGGGCTCTTGTACAGACTTGGCATCCACAATTTTGCGCCCTCTTAAAAAATTTAATAAAGAGTTTGACGTTGCCCCAGCCTGCATTCTGGCGGATATATCAAGGCTGGAAGATTCAATATTTGCAAAAGAAACCCTGCTTGATAAAGATGCCTCTTACATAATTTCAAAACAGCTTGAAGAGGCGGATGCTATTGCGCTTTCAAGGGCGGATCTTTATGAAAAGAAATCGCTGACTGCCTGCGCAAAGAAGTTGGAAAAACTTTTTAAGGGCAAAAAGATTTTCAGAATTTCCGCCGTTACCAATGAGGGTCTGGGTGAAATTTTAGATTTTGCGATGACGGAAAAATCTTCCGGCACAGTAAAGATGGATGTAGATTATGACCGCTATGCTGACGGCGAAGCCGCCCTTGGATGGTTGAATTTGGCTGGCAGCTTAAGCGTAAAAAAAGGCGCTAAAGTTAATGTAAAAAGTTACCTTAAATCTTTAATAAATGTGATAAAGAAGGAGCTCAAGAAAAACTCTTGCCCCGTTGGACACATCAAATCTGTCGCCTTTTACAACGACAAGTCTTACACCGCAAACCTGACATCTTTAAATTCTGAAATAATATTAAACTCTGAAGAATACCCAGAAGATGAAGTGTCTTTCATATTCAACGCCAGAGCGCAAATTAAGGCGTCTATGCTTGAAAAGATTGTAAAATCCGCAATCAAAAACCTTGAAGCAGGCGGCGTAAAGGGCAAAATTATAGACATTAAAAGTTTGACGCCAGGCAGACCTAACCCCACGCATAGACTCTAAAAATCTGATATTTCTATTGCAAAAACCTGCACAGACTCCTTAGTATCCGTGCAGGTTTTTTTATGAAGTATCTACTGTTTGCGCTAATATTTTTGTCTTACTTTAAATCTTGTTTTGCCAACGAAACACGTCCCAATATCATAGTGATTTTGTCTGACGACATGGGGTTTTCAGACTTAAGTTGCTACGGCGGAATTATAGACACACCCGTGTTGGACGCACTTGCGCAAAACGGTCTTAAATATACGCAGTTCTACAATACCGCAAGGTGTTGCCCAAGCAGAGCAAGCCTGCTTACAGGTCAGCACCCTCACAAAGCGGGTGTGGGCTGGATGACCTCAGATAAAAAAGAACCGGGGTATAGAGGCGCTCTTAACAAAAATTCCATAACTATCGCAGAAATGCTTTCGCTCAACGGGTATGAAACCTACGCTGTTGGAAAGTGGCATGTATCTTTAAACATATCCTCAAATCACAATTTTCCGAAGCAAAGAGGCTTTGACCATTTCTACGGAACGCATACGGGAGCGGGCAATTACTTCAACCCAGCAACCCTGCTGAGAGACAACACCTTCATTTCCCCGTATAATGACCCCAAATACTCCGTTGAAAATTATTACTACACAGACGCCATTGGCGACAACGCAGTCTTGTATCTGAAAGAAAGAAAATCTACCGGTGATGCCAAACCATTTTTCATGTATGTTGCCTTCACCGCAGCACACTGGCCAATGCACGCACCGGAATCGGAAATAGCCGCATACAAGGGCAAGTTTGACAAAGGTTGGGACATTCTGCGCAAAGAAAAATTTGGTAACATGCAAAAAATGGGGCTTCTGCACTCCTCTTGGAAACTCAGCCAAGACCCTGACGTGGAAAAATGGGAAGACGTAAAAAATAAAGAATTTGAACTGCGTTGTATGGAAACTTACGCAGCAATGGTAACAAGTATGGATAAAAACATCGGCAAGATTATAAATTATCTTAAAGAGACCAATCAGCTTGAGAATACCGTCATATTTTATCTGCAAGACAACGGCGCTTGTGCCGAACTTCATGGAAGAAAATTTGACGAACCCACGGCTCTACCCATCCCTAAAGGCAAAAAGTTAGAGCCCATGCCAAAAGATGAAATCCAGTTGGACAGAAACTATTACCGCACTAGAGACGGCAAGCCAATCTACACAGGCATAGGCGTTATGGCAGGCGCTGAAAATACCGATGTTGGTTACGGTAAAGGCTGGGCGCATTACAGTAATGTACCTTTCAGGGAATATAAACATTTTATTCATGAAGGCGGCATTGCCACACCACTGATAATTCACTGGCCTCGCGGTATAAAGAAGACGGGGCAGATGCGCAATCAGCCCGGTCAACTGCCCGATATTATGGCGACCATTGCCGATGTAACAAAATCTTCATACCCAAAAGAATACAATGGTAATGAGGTATATGCGCTTGCGGGCAAAAGTTTGGCGGAGTCTTTCGATAATGACAATCCATTCTACGAGCGCCCGCTATTTTGGGAGCATGAAGGCAACAGAGGCGTAAGAATGGGCAAATGGAAGCTGGTGTACAGAGTCAAAAAAAACGCAGATGCAACCGTGTTTGAATGGAAAGACATCCCCAAAGAAAATTGGTCTTTGTATGATTTGGAAAACGACAGGACCGAACAAAATGATTTGGCGCATCAAAATCCGAAAATTGTAGATAAACTGTTCAACGCTTGGATAAAATTTGCCGAAGAAAACTTCGTTAAACCTTGGCCTAAAAAATAAGTTATTCAAAAAAAAACCGTAAAATTAATAAGTATTTTTAACTTGAGCGGGGGATTTTTTATTATGAGGTTTTTACTATTTTTAATTTTGGCGCTTTCATATACTTGCGGGCAATCGGCAGGCATAGATAGAGAATCTGTTGTCAGAAATAATTCCCCAATTTGGAACGAACTAAAGGGCATAACAACCTTAGGCAATGGCGAGTTTGCCTACAACTGCGACGCCACAGGCACGCAGACTTTTGCCGGAAACACCCTTGCCAACTGGGCTTGGCACAGCTATCCCAATCAGACAGGTTTAAGTCCTGAACAAATTAAACGCATAGACATCTACTCTCACGGCAGACTAAAGCATTACCTTGCACCTCAAGAAAAATCTGCGTCCGCACTGGTATCTTGGCTTTATGACAATCCTCATAAAATGAATCTTGCAAGGCTTGTGCTTGTGGGCAAAAACGGCGCAGAAATTAAGGAAGACGACATCAAGATAATCTCAAGGCATTATAATCTTTGGGAGGGAAAAGTTGAGAGCGTATTTGAATATTGCGGAAAAAAAGCCAAGCTCACTGTCCTCTGCAACCCTCATAATGATGCGCTTTCTTTCAGGATAGAGTCGGAACTCTTGACGCTTGCGGAACTAAATTTTGCCGTAGTTTTTGGATATCCCAGCCATGTGCAAATGCGTAGCCACAAAGTCATACATAACTTCGCTTCAGACTTCCTGAAAGATTCAGGACACTCCACAAGCATCAAAAAAAATGCCGAAAAAGAAATATCAATTTCACGGGTTCTCGATGATGACGGCGCCTATGATGTTAAAATTGAGGCGTTAGAAAACCTCAAAAAAACCACCTTCAAAACGCCTCCCAAAAGTTTTTTACAGGAACACGCAATTTTGCTGGAAACATCTGGTCTTAATGCCGAATTTTCTCTGCGATTTATCTTGAAGCGTACAACGCAAAATGCCTCAACTTACGGCTTGGACAGAGCCGAAAAAAATGCCTCGGAGCCCGTTTTAAACTTTTCATCCTCTGCGGATGCTACGGCAAATTACTGGAAAAGCTTCTGGAAAAATGGCGGTTTTGTGGATGTATCAAGCAGCAAAGACCCCAGGGCAAATGAGCTGCAAAGGCGCATCATACTCTCGCAATTTTTAACCGCAATAAACTCAAGCGGCTCTATGCCCCCTGCCGAAGCCGGTCTTTATTTGATTGACGACTGGAAAGGTAATTTTCACCTTGAAATGACCGCTTGGCACGGCGCACATTTCATATTTTGGAACAGACCTCAAATGTTGGCTGGTTGGGTAAATTGGTATAAAACCATAGGCATAAGCTCCGCAATCAATGAAGCAAAATTAGAAGGCTGGAAAGGCGCAAAGTGGCTAAAAACCCCCGACCCTTACGGCAGATGGGATTGTTGGATTTACGGCACAAACAGAATAACCCAAAACGCCCACCCCTTCTATTTTGCAGAGCTTTTTTACACCCTCAGCCCAAATAAAAAAACTCTGGAAGACTGGCGGGACATAATCTTCAAAACTTCAGAAATGATGATAGATTTTCTCTATTGGGATGAAGCGCAAAATAGATACGTCTTGGGGCCGCCGGTGATGTCGGGCGCAGAGGGCGACGATGGCTTTGAAACTTGGAATGTTACCAGCGAGCTCAATTATTGGCTTATGTCTTTAAAAATTGCAAAAAAATGGCGGGAACGCCTGGGGCTTAATCCTGATGAAAAGTTGAATCATGTGATAGCAAATATATCAAAACCCACTGTTGCAGACGGTGTGTACATAGATGCGGAATCGCAGCCTAAAGTTTGGAACGTATTGCCAAGCGGCAGGTTTTTGCGTCCGGCTTGGCTGGAAGTTTTTGGATGCATTAAAGGGCCTTTGATAGATGAAAAAATCATGTCGGCAACTTATGAAAGAGTTTCGGAAAACTTGCGCAAAGGAGAATGGAAAGGAAATCTCTGGGGTTGCGACTACCCCATGCTAGCGATGACGGCCGCACGCTTGGGCAAGCCCAAAGAAGCCTTAGACTGGCTGCTTTTTGACGCCAATCTGAATTCTTACGCAATCAATGGTTACAATGCAGAATGGTATCTGCCCGGCAATGGGGGTCTGCTTTGGGCTGTTGCCCTGATGTGCCAGAAAGATTCTCAGGGCAAGCTCATGGGTTTTCCGGACGACGGCACTTGGACAGTCAGGCAGGAAGATATGAATAGCGTACCTTAAGCCCAAGATTCCTGAAGCTTGTTAATTTTGAATTTTATTGACAAAAGTAGCAGAATTGCAATTATCTTACCGCATTATGACTAGAGAAGAATATCTTGAAAAAATTATACAAGCGCTAACAAAATTCAATAAAGACCAAAAAGTCCTTACTGCTGAAACAAAGTTTCAGGAAATTTCTAGGTTAGACTCAATGGCTATCGTTGACTTTCAAATTTCCCTCAAAAAGAGCATAGGCGCAAAGGCCAGCCTTCTGCCAAAAAATATGTCTTTGGCAATTTTGGGTATGACTCTTGGTGAATTTGCAGACCTTTTGGTATCCTTGGGTTAATATCATCAACGTTCGTATTTCGGGCGTGAAAAAACAACTGCCATTATACAGTCCTAAAGACTTTTTCTTGATGGAAAACCTTAAAGCGTTTTCCATCTTGCTTTTATTTGCATGGCACTCGGCAATTTCAAACACTACATTTTTTGCAATATCTTTCATGATGCCAATATTTGCCTTCATGTCTGGCTATTCCACAAAAAATGTAAATTGCCAAGATTACACAAAAAAAATATTTTCAATGTTTGTGTTGGCGCATTTCATAATCCCCTTTACGTCTCGCGATTTGTTCAGGGATTATGAAAAACTTATGTACTGGGATGAACTTGTAAACTTCTTCCTTTTTAAACCAAATTTGGGGATACTCTGGTATTTGTTGGCACTGATTCCGTGGGTCTATACGGGCAAACTTTTGCTCAAGACAAAATACCCTTTTATATTCTCTCTTGTAATTTCAACTGCTCTTATATTGTTGATTTATTTTGGGGTAAATACCGAAAACTCAGGCTACGGCAATACTTATAATCTTTACAATGCAACAAAGTTTTTCCCCATGTATATGCTTGGGGTAACTTTTGAGTGGAAGACTATAATACAAATTCGTTACTCCATATTTTGGCGTATAGTATTGGGGTTTTTGACGCTTGCCGTGGCGATCATGTACGGCAAAAACTTGCAGCTTCACATTTCCACCAACGCCCTTTTCATAACAATTTCCCACATGTTTTTTAGCATAATTTCCCTATTTGGATTCCTTGCGCTATTCCCCGGTATGCTCATTAGGACTTTCACAAACATAGGCGGCGCAACTTTGAATATTTATATATTGCACATGTTTTTTATATCTGTGTTCAATTTGATTGTGTTCAAACTTTTTGGGTTTGATTTTGCCGTTTTCAAGAGCATGGGCGCAATATCGACTATGCTGCATCCTATTACGTGGATAAATATAGTTTATATTTATTTGGTTTCCGTACTGTTCTCTCAAGAAAGTTTCATGAAGCTGATTTTAGTGCCCTCAAACTATATTGAACACATTATATTTGGCACACCTCTGCCCGAAAAAGATTTGGATTAGTACCCTTTTGAGTCTTCAAATACAAGCATTCCACTAGAGAGATATTAGCCTTTGCAGACTTGCGACGTTTCTAAAAACTTATGGTCAAAATTTTGCAAACACTAATTATATTTTTCAGGAATAGTTGAAATAGATGGATATAATTTTTGAAAAAAATTTGCCGTCTCATAAAAAAAGTGTTGAAAGAATTAAAAAAATCCAGACTCTGATTTAGATATTTTTGCTCGAGTGGCGGAATGGTAGACGCTGCGGACTTAAAATCCGTTGACCTTATCAGTCGTGCGGGTTCAACTCCCGCCTCGAGCACCAATTTTGGCTCAATAATTTTTATTAGTTATTGAGCCTCCTTTTTTGTCAAATTTTGCCAATTTTCCGATTCCCATAACTCGCTGATATTTGTCAGAACTTTCTAGTTTTTTTCCAAAAAAGTGTTATAAAACTGTTATAAAAAAATACCGCAAACCCGAATGCGTAAAGTTTCCCCACTTCAAGCAAAATTAACCATGTGTGGAACTTACTTTAGAAGCCTTCTGAGGGCTCTAAAATCCATATCCGGGCGACCTATGGCGTGAGCGATACATTCCAAAAGTTTATCGCCTTTAACGCCTTTTTGACGATATTCTGCTTCGGCTGCCTTGGCGGCTTTTGAGAGTTCAGTATTGCGGATTCGACTTTCGGAAAATGCAACGCCCTGCTTGCGCATGCCTTTAGACCTGTGCAGCTTTGAAATTTTGCCGTGATTCAAATCCCGCTTGGCGTCGTAGGACATATACGCAGGAATGAAAATCTGCGTGCCAAGCGGCGTGATATTGACGCTCGGCTTCATCAGCAAAGGATAATCGCCGTCCATATACCAAAGGTAATATTTCCAAAAAAATAATTCCAGAATTGCACGGAATTCATTTTGTTCAGTATCGAAGGCTGCGCCCTTTGACAACTCCCAGTTGCGCTCAGGTATCAGCTTGCGGCGGTATTTGGGCTTGGTTTCCGTGAAATACTGCGGATAGAGAGACTTTATCAAAGCCCAGTCTTTTTTGAATTCTGCAGATTCAAATATGCGTTTTTCGAACTCGTCATATTTTGCCTTGCCGGAGGGTGTCAAAAATTCCTCATAGGCTCCTCGAGAGACAAGGATGTCTGCTTCACGCAAGGCTTCCATATCTTCAAACACAAATGTGTTGAAGCCGCATACGCCCTTCTTTGAAGTATCGGCGAGAAGTTCAACTATCGCACGCACCTTCGGGGAATAAATATCTATGCGCCCTAAAAGCGCCGCTTTAATAAGCTCCGCATAATTCTGCGGGAATGCCACAAAGGCGCTCTTGCCTTGCCAGAAAGCCAAACAGAAGAAAGCGTAAGCGGCGGCAAGATTTTTGACATATTCGCTCTTGCGCTCGTCTAGTATGGCGGGCAACTCTTTGAATAGAAATTCCAACAATCCAAAATTCCTGTCATCGCAGTGCGCCAATTTCCCAAGTTCTTCACGGAAAAATTTTGCATTAAAACTTTTTACTCCAAAAGTTTCCAGCCACTTGTCTAAAAATTTCTTTGAACTCATAAGTAATTATTTTTCTTAAAATACTAAGCCAGTTTAATAAACCTTTAAAGGACAAAATCTGGGGACAAATCAAGCCATTATTTCTTTCTTAAATCCTGTTAGAATAGGTGCGAACTCAAAATTAAAAGGAAACCCTATGAATAAAAATATAACAGCAATCTCCGCCCTTGCGGGGATATTTATTACGTCCAACATTTTTGCGGCTTGGAACAATGGCATCTATTTCCAAAGTGCGAATATTTCGGGAATAGACTTCACCTCAAGCACTGTCGTTCACACAGGCATGGGTCAATCAGGAACAATGTATAAAGATTTGGATTTATCTTTCGGAAACTTCATTTTGGCGAATGCAAGCAATGCAAATTTCTTCGGGAAAAATTTAATGCGGACAACCTTCTCTGAAGCAAGATTGACGAATGCAAACTTCACAAGCGCAGACCTGCGAGGCTCTCAATACTATGTGGACATAAAGGGTACGCCCATCACCAAAAATACGATTTGGATAAATGGAAATATCAAAACCAATGGCGTAGATGGATTAAGCCTGACAAATAATACAGACCTCATTTACGTGAGGAAATATGAAGAAAATCCGTACATGCCGTCCGCAAATATCAACGCCGTAATTTCCACAAACTCTGCAGCAAGCGGCGGCGCTAAAATAGTAATTGATGATGGCGGCGTTTTGGAAATCAAAAGTGGGGTTTCATTTGGCGTCAGCAACGCCACGTTTGAATTTTATTTGAGCGATGAAATCAATAGAGGGCTTTTGCTGGTCAACGGTAGCCTCAGTATTTCGGCGGAAACTATGCTTAACCTTTACCTTACGGACGAATTTAGCCTGTCCGATTTCAAAGGCATAGAATTTGTGGATATCTCAAACGGTTTATTTTCGGGAACTTTTTTGGATGAAAATACAAATGTATTCAATGCTGATGGGAGCGTATATATTGGTGATTGGAGCTTGTCGCAAACAGCCACAGGCATAGGCATAAATTTTTCCTCCATCCCCGAACCTGCGGAATACGCAGCCATGTTTGGAATTATAGTTCTTTGTTTTGCCGCATACAGAAGATGCAGAAAGTAGAACATTACGATGGGTATAAAAAGTATTTTCCAGAATATGTGGATAAAGGATACGCTTTTGCGTATAGGCAAATGCGGAAATGCTCATTCCATCAAGCCTGCGAACGCAAAGATAGACGCCGCCCTCAAACTCATAAATGATATGATTGCCAATAAAGACGAGCTTACAGGCATACCAACGGGTTTTGTGGAATTAGATACTTTGCTGCGTGGCTTACAGAGGAAAGAGATGATAGTAATCGCAGGATGCCCTGGTACTGCCAAGAGCGCTCTTGCCCTAAACATAATAGAAAATGCAGTTTTTATAAAGCATGCGCCAACATTGATATTCTCTCTGGAATTAAGCGCAGAACGCCTTTGTGCGCAAATGATTACGTCGCACGCACGCATTGACCAACAGGAGCTGCGCCAAGGATTCGTATCAAAATCCGAAGCCTCAGACATCAACAAAGCAGCCGAAAAATGGCGCAATATGCCGCTTTGGATTGATGATAATACGCCTCTGACTATTACAGAAATGCGATCAAAAGCGCATAATTTGCAAAAGCATCTGCTGCGTTCAAATGAAAAACTCGGGCTGATAATTGTTGATTGCTTTGAATTACTTAAAGGTGTTCATCCCAATGCTACGCATAGGCAGCAGATGATGGAGGTATCGCAGGGCATAAAGAGTATCGCCAAAGAACTTGATGTTCCAGTTGTAGTCTTGGCGCAGCTCACTCCGGAAAGTGGAAAGAAGGGAGCGCCTCAAATAAGTCAACTTCGTGAGGCAGACTCAATATTGCCTAGCGCTGACGTAATTTTGCTACTGAGCTGGCATGACTCTAAGAACAGCGAAAAATCTATATGCGATTTCAATTTACGGCTCGTAAAAGTGCATGTCGCCCAAAACTGTAACGGGCACAAGGGTCATAGCATTTTGATGCTAAACCGTCCCTGCCGACGTTTTGAAAATTACCTTCGCAATGAGTCCGACATGGAAAGGTTACCATGAAACTAAGGCGCCCAAGTTACTAAAACTTGCTCTCCGATTTTGGGATTATTTGACAAACTTGAGTGCAAAATCCAAGAATGAGATTGCGGGGACTCCATCTGGACTTGAAGCTCCCAATAGCGTCCGACATTGCGTGCGTGGGTGATACGGCCTCTGGCTTTTGCTTGGTCGGAATTTGTGCAAAATGAAAATTCTTCAGGACGCATCCAGCGCAAAGCGTCCTCTCCAACCACCGCATTTGCAGGGCCAAAGAGACGTGCGCAATATTCGTTGCTTGGGTTATAATAAGCCTCTTGAGCTCTTGAAATCTGTTTAAGAGAGCCTTTATGCAAAACTGCGATGCGGTCTCCGACACTCAATGCGTCTTCAGGATCATGAACTACGAGAATTGCCGTTGCCCCAACTGTCTTCAATATCCCGCAGACACTGTCTCTTAAACTGCGGCGCAAAGTGGCGTCTAAACTGCTGAACGGTTCATCGAGAAAAATAACATCGGGCTTGGGCGCAAGCGCTCTTGCCAAGGCAACACGTTGACGCTCTCCGCCGGAAAGCTCATGCGGGAAACGCTTTTGATAACCCCCAAGACCAATCAACTCCAACATTTCTCCGACAATTTTTTTACGCTCATTTGAAGATTTTTGAGATATGCCGTATCCTATATTTGTCTCTAAATTCAAATGCGGAAAAAGTGCGCCCTCTTGAGCAACCATGCCCAAATGGCGGCGTTCCGGAGTTACAAAAGTTTTATGCCCAGCTACAAGTTTTCCGTTTATAAAAATCTCGCCGGAATCCGGCGTTTCAAGCCCTGCCGCCAAGCGCAGTAGAGTTGTTTTCCCACTGCCGCTTTCGCCGACTAACGCCAGCATTTCTCCGCAATTTACGGACAAATTCACATCGTTGAGCGCAGGTAAATCCGCCTGCGGATAGCGTTTGGAAACATTGCGGTATTCAATTTGAATAATCATTTTTTCATTTGCTCCATAAACCTGTTTAAAATAAAAAGCCCCAGCGCACTGAGCGCCACTATGATGAGCGACGGAAGCGATGCCTCATGCGTACGACCCTCTTTTGCCAGCCCAAACGTATATACCGCCAATGTGTTGAAATGCGCAGGGCGCAAAAGCATTGTCATTGGCAATTCTTTAAGAATATCTATAAAGACCAGCATAACAGACGCCACAATCATAGGACGCATTAATGGCAAATTAATTTTCCAAAGCGTGGCTGCGGGCCCATGCCCCAAGGTGCGTGAACTTTCATCGAAAGAAATTGGTATGCGCAAAAAACCCGCACGCAGAGACTGCAATGGCACTGCCGCAAAGCGCACTATGTACCCGAAAGCCACCGCAAAAATACTTCCGTTTAAAAGCAAAGGCAGGTAGCCCCAGTTGTCTATAGCACCAAAAATAATAAGCACCCCAACAGCCACCGCCACGCCAGGTGTGGCGTATCCAAGAGATGCGGCGTTTGCGAGCGTGCGCAAGTATAACATAGGATACAGCCTAAGCGTATAAGAAATAAAAAACGTAAGAAGAACCAATATCAGCGCAACGGCAAAAGATACCGCAAGACTGTTGAATATCTGAGCATATTCAAATAGCGGCAAATTTTGCGCAGAAGCTTCAATGCTCCATAAAAGTAATTGGCAGACTGGGTAAATCAGCCCTGTAAAAAGCGGTATTGCGCATATTGCATAAGCGCCGAGCAAAGGCAAGCCGCATAAAGTTCTGCGCGGCAATGCGCCCTGATTTGAGTCTTTGCCGGAATATGCCGTGCGCCTGCGCAAAAATTTTTCAAAAAGCAATATTGCAAGCACGGCAAGCATCATAAAACTTGCAAGACGATTGCCCGAAGAAGAATCTCCCATTCCAAACCATGTGCGGAAAACGCCTTCTGTCAGCGTTGAAACGCCGAAAAAATTTACTGCGCCGTAATCATTCATAACCTCCATTGCAATAAGGCTAAGACCGCCCACTATTGCAGGGCGAGACAAAGGCAGTGCCACCGTGTAAAACACATTCAAAGGTTTGCGACCCAGCAATAATCCAGCCTCTATCAATGAGCGTTGTTGTCTGGAAAAAGAGACTCTTGCCGTCAGATACAAGTAAGGATATAAAACCGAAGCCATCAACAAAGACAATAATCCAAAACGCAAAAGATATTCCACACATTGATAGGTATCTGCGCCAAAATTTTTGCGTATAGCCACAAGAATTGGTATGCACATTTCAGGGACTTCTATATATACAAACGCCGCAACATAGGTTGGTATGGACAAAGGTAAAATCATAGCCCATTCCAATATGCGACGTGCGGGAAATTCATAAACACTGACTACCCATGCGCTAGGGATCGCCATTAACAAAGACAATGCGCATACTGCGCCAACCAACACCACCGTATTAAATATATAGTTTGGCAACACGCTAGAGGCTATGCCATCCCATTCAGGCCCTGCCATGCTCAGCCCGAATAATACAACGGCAAGCGGAATCAGCATTAAAATACAGATAAAAAATGTACCAAGCACCCAAGCGTTACAACAAAACCGAAAACGCCTCCGCTTGGGGGCGCTTCCGATTTGTGTTGATTCTGATTGTCTTTGAATCATTACTTTCTCAATTCCATCCTGCCTTATTAAAGCAGCGCACCGCCTGCGTATTCAACTCTCCAAGCTTGGATACATTGAGAGTATCCCGTTTAAATTCTCCCCATTTCTTTTGCAATTCGGGCCAAGGCACAGAACTTACAACAGGATATTCGCAGGAAGTTTGCGGGAAAATTGCCTGAACTTCGTCAGAAATAAGAAACTCCAAAAACATTCTTGCGGCGTCAACATTTTTAGATGTCTTGACAACGCCGCCGCCGCTTACGTTCACGTGCGTGCCACGGTCATTTTGATTTGGGAAAAAGATTTCAACTTTTTCCGCCGCTTTTCTGTCCGCTTCGGCAACGGATGTTGTCAACAGCCCAAGATAGTATGTGTTCACAATGGCGATATCACCCAGCCCTTCCGCCACCGCACGGATTTGCTCTCTATCGGCGCCTTGCGGTGGACGTGCCATATTTGCGCAGATTTTACGCGCCCATTCTGTGGCGTAATTTTCATCGTGTGCGGCTATAATAGACGCAAGCAAAGATTGGTTGTAAACGCTTGAAGCGCCACGCACCAAGATTCTGCCCTTCCATTTTGGGTCTGTCAAATCTTCATAGGTTGAAAGCTCTTTGGGGTTAACACGGTCTTTGGCATAGACTATTACACGTGCACGCATTGTGAATCCAAACCACTGGCTTTGAGGGTCTCGCAATGATTCGGGTATGCGCAGTTTTAAAGTGTCAGATTCTATGCTTTGCAAAAGCCCTAAACTTTTTGCACGTTCTAAACGCCCTGCATCGGCGGTTATAAAAAGGTCGGCGGGGCAATTTTTACCTTCAGCCTTGATACGTTCAATCAGTTGGTCAGCATCGCCTTTGACGACCTTGATTTGAATGCCTGTCTTCTCCTTGAATTTCTCATAGAGAATATCATCGCTGGGATAATGTCTGTGCGAGTAAAGCATCAATTCATTACTTGCTGCGTTCAGGAATGATGCGCCCAGTATAAACAGAGCGGCAATATGTGTCAGTTTTTTATTCATAGTTTTTAAAATGTTAAAGTGATTTCAGAAAAAGAATCAGCTCTTTGCGTTCTTTTGCAGACAAGTTTCTGAACAATTCACGGGAAAATTCCGCCTCGCCGAAATGCCAGAGTATGGCTTCTTCAAAATCTCTTGCGCGTAAGTCATGAAACATGTCTGTATGATTTGCCGCCTTGTGCATTAAACCTCGTCCCCATAATGGCGGCGTGCGATATGTGCGGAATTGCCCCTTATTTTCCTCTCCCATATCATGCATGAGCAAATCCGTATAAGGCCTTATTACTTGGTTAGAATACGCTTTCATGGGCGGATAATCTCCCGTTTTCCATTCAGCCTTATGACAACTTGCACAACCCAAACGATTAAAAATTTTTTGCCCGTTTTGCACCTCAGGACGATCAAGATTTCTAGCAGCAGGCACAGCCAAACCACGGTGCCAAATCATAAACTTGTCATAATCTCCTTTTGATAATTCCTCTTTTTGCGGATGCTCTATTTCACGGACATCAATGCCGAGATATTTCTGAAGCTCTACCCACTCTTGAGTAATGTATAAAGATTTTTTGTCTTTGCGTGTAACATTGGTGGTATTGTAAATCCCGTTAGAGCCCGGACCGTTTTCCAACGTTGCCCTAAAGCAATGCCAAGTGAATTTGCCAAGGCGTACTTGACCGTTTGGCTCTTTAATCCACGCCCCGTGAATCCCTTTTACGGGCCCTGTTATAGATTGTTGACGGTCATATTCCGCAATGATGTCTTCATCTGCAATGGCGTCTAAAAGACCCGTTCCGTAAATTCCTATCGTAGATTCAATAGACACGATATAATCTTCAGGCAAAGGCAACTGTGGGTCTATTATATCGGCGGTTGGGTAGATTAAACTGCCTTGCGTTGGTTTGCCTGCATTGTATGGAGTGCCGTCTGCATAGCGGTTGGAGTATTTGTCCACATATTCATGCCACATTATTTTAACACCCTTTGCGTAAGGAACGTAAGGCGCAACCGCTTTGGTTTGCAGCATTGGCGTATAACCTCTGACGATGCGCCCGTCTGGATGATGCACAATGGCAATATAACCGTTGCCATATTCTTGCGAAAAATTATCCGTACGACGCCCACGCCCGTATCCGGGATGACAAGATATACAAGATGTCTTTATATAAGTCGGCCCCAAGCCGCCAAACGGTACGTGTGGGTCGGCTACAAAATTGCCTTCAAAAAATGCCTCTCCGGCTAAGAATTGAGATGATAAGCCCGCTTCAATAATTGCGGGGCTGGGCTGCTCAAAAGCTTTTGATGTGGCGTTAAAAACGGTTCCTGCCCTGCCGCCCAAATAGTATGCGTCTGAGGGTTTGCCGTCCGGAGTCTTTAATGCGGGCGGCCTTAAATTTATTTTGCGATTAACATGACAACTCACGCAGGATGCTTTTATGTATTCCGGTTTTATGTCATCAAAGGATATATCTTCACCTTTTTGAGGGTCTTTGAGCGCCTCAAGCTTAAGCATGGGATGCTGCTTAACCACGTTGTTATGCAAGGCGGCGGTTGGAACAAAAACATCAGCCTTGTCGCTATCGCAGCTACAAATAGCCAATGCGGCAAGCGCCACACCACCCAATAAAGCTAATTTAAGCGTGCTGCATTTTGAATCTTTCATATCTATAAAGCATTTTTCCCTCATCGCTTGAAAAAGAGAATTACCCGCAAGAACTTTTTTAGTTTTGCGGGTAATGCCCGAATTATGCCTGAATTTCTTCACAGTTAAAGAAATCCTAATGATTGTTGAAGCCTACTCTGAAAGAGTATCCTTTGCCTTTGAAAGCGCAGCCGACAATTCATCGCAAGCTGTAACCGCAGACTCAAAAGCAGCTTTGTCTGAAAGGCTTTGGCTGAAAGGCGCTTTGAAAACCTCCAAGCTTTTTACAGCCTTTGCAATAGCCGACTTCACGTTGGAATCTGCATCTTTAGACTTTGCGGCAACAAGGCTGGAAATGCTCTTACCCTTGCCCGTGCCTTCATAAGCATTGCGGACACTAATGATATTGTTGCGGCAGTCTTCCAATGATGTTAGGCTGTACCAAGACTCAAATTCCTTTACGTCGCCAGATTTTGCGGGTGCGCCAATTTTGGCTTCAGCCAGCTCATCGACAATATCTATGCAGCCTTGCAAAATTTCTTCAAGAGCTTCCGCCTGAGATTCATATCTGCTGCCAGATTTGCCTGCGTTTTTCAGTTCCTTTGCGTAAGAGCCGTTTGTTTCAATTTCAGCATTTTTCAAATACTCCGCCTTTTCGGGACTGAGTGAATCCATGCCTGCCCACCAAGCTTCAAGCGCAATGCTGTCTTCTGCCAACACGCGTGCGGCGGCGGCAAGATACGTCAGTTGTCCGGAAGTAAAATCTTTTGCAAGTCTTGGTTTTCCGTCTCTGAAAAGCAGATACTCAACAGCATGAAAGCCACGCAAAGCAGCGCCAAGATAATTGCGCACATACTCGGCACTTACTTCCAATTTGCCTGAGTCAACAGAAGCCAAAGTTATGTCTAGCTGTGCTTGGTCTAGAGGCCAAGAGTCTAACTTTGGATCCAAATTTGTGAACGATGCCGGACCAAAGAGAAAAGACTCGCTCTGTTCCCAAGCGCTACGCACCTGACTCCATAGCTTTGCCGCATTGGCGATTTTTTCGTCGCTTGCCTTTTCTTTCAAGTCTGCAGTGGCTTTGTCGAGCTTTATAGCCGCATCACTCATTTTTGCATAAGTTGCAAGAACCGTGTTTTGCGTGTAGTCCGCCAATACCGCCTCTATATCGGTAGAACTTTGCGCAAAGGCAGAAGCCCCCGACGCCGTTAGCAAACCAACCAGTATAATTTTACTGGAAAGGAGCATATTTTTGTATGATTTCATTGTATTTGTTTTTCTATTTTTGTTTTAGTGAATTGTTGAGAGATATTATTCAAAGCTTATGACGCAATTTGAAGGGCGCTTGCCAGCCTTGTTCTAATAATTATTAAAAATGTTAGCTTAATTTAATCAAGTTAGCCTAACCTAACTAAAAAAAGTTAGAGAGAGCTAACTTACCGCCTTCACAAATGTCAACAAAAAATGTAAATTTTTATTCTTTTTATGCGTAAGTTTTTGACGCACACAGCGCCTTAAAATACCACAGCGCAAAGCGAAAACTAAAAACCTCAACAAAATAAAACAATTTGCGGAGGATTATAGATTCATTACAACTCAATAGCTGAGCAACAAAATGCGGGTTGTTAAAAAAAACCACAGCAAAAAATAACTATTTTTTAAAGTATTTGCCTGAAATTTTGTCTTTTTCCAAAATCTCAAACCCTGCCTTTTTTATGCGGGAAATATCAGACAAAGACTTCTCTTTGCCTGCGGTATATTGACTGTTGAGATTCGGGATGTCGTAAATGCGCTCAACCGGCTCTCCACTTATGGGATGCGCCGTAAGCGTGGGGCTTTGCAAAGACTGCTCCACTTCAAAAATCTCACCCTTGCTACCGTCGGGCTTTACTATCTGGTATGTATAAATTGGCATATCGTATCTTACATTATAGACTACAATCAGACAAAAATATTGACAACAAAATTTTCCAGCCACAAAAATGGCAAGGCAACCAAAGAGATTAAAAGCGCAAGAACCTCTCTTAGTTGCGGTATCATGATAATCATAAGCATTATCATGAAGCCCCACCGAGAAAAGTTCATGTAGGCAACATCGCTCATTTTAATTGCGTGCTTTAAAAAGTGAGAACCGTCCAACGGCGGAATAGGCAGCATATTTATTGTAAAAAGCATACAGTTTAGCAGCATGCTCAGGTTTGCAACTTTTGCAATTTCGTCGGCGTCATAGACGGTACATATTGCCGCTATTATTGCCGAAATAAATGCAACAACCAAATTCATGCCAACGCCCGCACCCGTCGCTAGCAACTCATCTCTGACTCTGGTTTTGGGGTTGTTTAAAGATGTCTGGACGGGTTTTCCCCATCCAAAGACAAGACCGCCACCGCCCGTGGAATGCGTTATGATAAGCATGAGCAAGGGCAATATTATAGTGCCCAACAAGTCCATGTGCGCTATGGGGTTTAAGGTTACCCTGCCCTGAAATTTTGGGAGATTGTCGCCGAGCTTATAAGCCGCATAAGCGTGCCCAAACTCATGCATGGTTATTGCAATTAAGAGAAGCAAATAGACTATGCCAACTCCTCTTATCATACTTAATATTTCTATTGAAGACATAATTAATGCGTATAAATTTTATTATTTTCCATCTTTTTTACCTGCTCGGAAATTTCCGCTTCCTTCTGCAAGTTTTCTGTATTTTTTAAAGCCTCATCATCCGCAGTGCGGGGCAAAACATGATCCAAAGAATCTTGATTACGCTTTTGCTCAGAAGAAATTTTTGCCTGCGCTATGACGGCAAGCATAGACATTTTTGCCCTCTGCAAATCTGGATGCGTTACAGTTTTTAAAACTTCATGCGCTTCAGAATCTTTGTAAAGCTCAATTAAAACCCTTGCCCTGTTTGCGTTTATGGTTTCTTTTTCCAGAATAAAGTTAGAATCTTTCAAAAGCTCATCCCAAATCTTTAGCGCCTTTTGCCAATCGGCGTTATCTAAGTCATAAAAAGATTGCGCATAAGCCCACTTTAGCTCTGAAGATTTTGGATTTAATGCGCTTGCCTTGGCGTAAGAATCTGAAAATTCACGATTCCAGCTCTCACGGCTGAGAACGCCGGATTTTATTAAATCTTCCTTATATAAAATCAAAAGCTGCCCCATTTGTTTATGATAAATAGACACATCCGGCGCAAGAGCTATGGCGCTTTTTAAATGTGCGTAAGACTTTTCAAAATTGCCGTCTTCACCCTCAAGAGCAGCAAGTTGTTGTTTTACAACAGCCAAATTGTCGTCCAACAAATCAGCCTTCTGAAAACTTTCATAAGCGCTCTTATAATCTCCTATCGCCCTGCAATATTTCCCGTGGATTATAAGCGCATCAGCATCATTCGGATTTATCAACAAATATTCAGACCAAAGAGAATTAAGGCGTTTGATTCCATTTAATGCGTCTATTGTTTGAGAGTTATCCTTTTGAGAATACCAATCCAAAAAACTCTCCTGTTCAGATATTATGGAAAGCAATTTTCTTTGAGATAGGGTTTGCGCATTTGCGGCGTTGGTTTTCTTGGCGCTTAAAGACGTGTCTTTGGGAGGATTGCCCGCACAAGACATCAAAAATAAAGCCGATAAAAATATGGCTATAAACTTTACAGCTATTTTCCCCATCAATGTTTACAGGCGCAAGAGCAAGAATGGGAATGTTTATGAGAACAAGCCCCGGCATCCATCATGCAGCAATTTTTCTTTTTTGAAGTTTTTGCAGGTGCTGAAAAAGCCGATAGCTGCTTTGCTATTTTTTTAGATTTGCATTTGGGGCATTCCAACTTTGTAGATGCCCTTACGATTAGCTCAAAGTTGGATTCGCATTTCAGGCATTTGTATTCAAATATGGGCATAGAAGTTTTAGTTGTTAAATATAACTATTTTTTTGCAACGTCTGAAGCATCAGGCTCAAAACTAATTATACCCGTAAAGTACCCGTTCCCGAAAGGATTGATACGATTTTTGACATAAATTGGCACAACCGAAGCCGATTGGGCATAAACCTTCAGATTTTTGTTGGGAGCTTCATCAAAGCCGTAAATTGCATAAAAAAGCAAGGAAAAACAAAGCACCGCCATAACTGCCAAAAGCGACCACTTTTTTATAATAACGGCGGCGTCATCACGCTTTTTTTGAGCCTTCACAAGAACTCTAATGGCTATTTTTGTGAACTTAAACTTGCGCTCAAGATCAATTTTTTGGGAACTCATTCTGCAAATTGCAAAGTGCATTTTTTGGTAGTCTAAAAAAAGTTTGGCGCAACGAGGGCTTTCTTTTATACACCTTAAAAGAATATTGCGCTCAAGTTCAGACTCCTCCTTATCAAAGTAGAGGCTGAGAATTTCTTTAAAACGTTGTTCGGAAATTTTCATATCTACTCTGTATCTTCGGAAAGCTCCACCCTAAGAAACTCTCTGGCTCTGGAAAGACGGCTTTTAATAGTACCCACGTTCAAATTGAGTCTTTCAGAAATAGCCTCATAGCTCAAATGTTCTTCCATCCTCAGCCTGAGTATTTCTGAATATTTTTCAGGCATTTTGCTTATTGCTTCCGGAAGCCTTTCTTCAAATTCAGAGGCTAACGCAACTTCACGCGGGTTCATTGTGTCGCACTGCAAGGTGTCTCTAAGAACGCTCTTACCATCCTCAGAAATTGGCAAATCCATGGAAACACTCTTAGAGCGTTTTCTGCGCCACCAATACCAATGCCTGTTGTAAGACAAATTTGTGGCTATGTGATAAAGCCACGTGCTCAAAGAGCAATCGCCCCTGAACTTGTGTATGTTTTTGCGAACGCTAATGAAGGTGTCTTGGGCAACTTCCTCCGCATCTTGATGGTTTTTCAAAAGACTGTTTGCCCTGTCAAAAATTTTAGCCCAATTATCGCTCACAAATTTTCCGAATGCGGCGTCGTCGCCAGACTTTAAATTAATTAAAGTCATCTCGGATTCTCGTTGTTGTGCATACTCCTTTGCCATTATTCAATATATAATATGGTTTTAGATAGATTTTCCAGTTTTTTATTCAAAAAAAAATCTAACTTTTTGATTGTATAGACGTCAAAATCTGTTAAATTAGGCTTTTAGATTTTTTAATATTAATGTTAGGCTTATTCAAAAGTAAAAAAGTTGAGCTTTGTGTAACTTTGCTCGATTGTAAGGCGGTATCTTTCACAGAGGCAAGGGGTAAACTCATAAAAGTGGGCGCATCACCTTCTTGCCAGATACATATAGACGGTGAAATACCCGTTCTGTTTGATATCAAACAAGATAAGGACACTTCTGTCTTAATAACCGCCATTGCCGCTAAAGACGTATTGATAAATTCAGTACCCCTTACAGGTACGGTAAAGGTTGATTCAATCTGCACTTTTCAATACCAAGACAATATCTATTACTTGATTTTCTCACAAGATGCTCTTGAAAAGGCAAGAAATGCAAATTTCTCAAACTGGTTAATTTTCCAAGCCCAAACAGGCAGAATTGAAGATGAGGTTAGTTTTGATAGGATAAAGCTTTCCATACAAAACAAAGCAATCACGGGCGACGGTATTGCAATATGCCCAAAGGGTATGGAGCAAGGCTTCTTCTTCAACAATGTTTTTGCAAAAGAAGGTGCGGGGGGGCTTACTGCGGCGGAATCTTTTTCAAACTCTATGTCGCCGGTTTATTCGCAATCTTTGGTATCTCCTGTTCAAAGCGATACTGTTGACAGCGTAACCTGCCCTCTTTGCTGGCTTAAGTTTGATATCGGAGATGCAATGAATATCGCCACGCATGAATCTTTACGCAATGACCCCGTGTTGGGGCACTCTGAGATGTTGCGCTTTCTGCCGACAGAATTTACTATGGATGGCATTGCAATAGACCCATCCGGCATGCCCTCTCCCGACATAGCCTGTCCGCACTGTCGCAAGAAATTGCCCGGCGGTTTTTTTGATTTGGAAAGCAGGATATTTTCAATAGTTGGCGCACCTTCGGCGGGTAAATCTTACTATTTAAGCGTGCTCATCAAGCAGTTGCAAAACTCTTTGTATAAAAACTTCGGAATTGCGCTTAAAGATTTAGACCCTACGGGCAATATACTCTTAACTCAAATGCGCAACCGCCTATTTTCGGCGGAAAAACCTGAAGACGCAATACTTGCAAAGACAGCGCTTGAAGGCTCTATGTATGAGCGTTATCCGCGTTTCGGCAAAATGGTTGCCTTGCCAAAACCCATGACATATTCTTTGAGCCCTCAGGGTGTTTCCGGCGATGAAACTTCGGTAATTTTTTACGACAATGCCGGCGAACATTTTGAACCTGGGCTTGACCTTGAAGAATCGCCTGGCGCAATGCATGTTGCAAGTTCGGCGGCTATATTCTTTTTATTTGACCCTGCAAGCAACAGGGGCTTTAAGAAGCTCTTACCAAACCATCCGGACCCTCAACTTACAATAACTGGTCGCTTAGACCAGCAAGACACAATTCTTTCTGAGATGGATATACGCATTAAGCGCATACTCTCTTTAAGCGCTTCTGCAAAAATTGACACGCCTCTGGCGATAATCATTGGCAAATATGATATCTGGAAAGACCTTTTGGATTACAAAATTCAAGACCCCGTAGTGGGCGGCAAGTTAGATTTAGACGTGATAGAAAAAAATAGCCAGGCGCTTAAAAACTTCCTAATGGGTATTGAGCCTGCCATAGTTGCAAGTGCGCTTTCCATTTCCACAAATGTACGTTTCTTTGCGCTAAGTGCGCTGGGGCACTCTCCAATCAAGATTGAAGAAGGTCCTTATGCCGGCAAGGTTGCGCCTGTGCCTCATCTTTTGAATCCTCTTTTCACTGAAATCCCGACACTTTGGGCTTTGTCTCAGACCACAAATTTAATACCAACTGTTCAATAAATGGCAACTCAACTAATATATACGAGTCATACAGAAAGTCTTACCATGGGTAGGACAGGCTTTGCAACCGTTGCACGCAATAGGCAAATACCTGAAAAGCTCGCCATGCTCGTTGAACGCTGCGCCCTTTATGAAAATCATACGGGGGAAGTTAAGCCTGTTGCATACTCCTCACGTTCCGTGGTATTTTTCGGCAGAACTTACTTTGTATTGACACGCACTTGCGATAGCGGTGTGGACTACACCGGCAGAAACAACTATCTTGCGCATCATTTGGTGGTTTGTGAAGATGAAATCAAGCCCGACGGCCCTTCAAGCGCAGAAGTCCTCTTGAATTGGGACGGCTGGAAGTCTTCATGGAATGAATCTCCGCATTATATAGACGATACTATCGACATTTCATCCATACCCAGAATACCGCATCTTGTGCCTTGCCAAACTTGGAAAGAAGTTTTTGGTTCCGCCCAAGATGCAGCAATTCTCAATGATAAAAATTCATCTGTGCTGGTTGCAAAAGCGGGGCAGGAAGAGCTGGTTTTAAGGCTATTTGCGGAAAGTATGGCTTTAATTTTAAACCCCATGAAACGCTGGGGCGTATCTTTTACGACATACCAGAGCGAAGGCCATGCAAGGTTTAACTGGCTTTGGAAAACTTATATAGAGCCTCAGACAATTCCCGAAAGGGCAATAAATGTCATCACAGGCACTATGCCCATAGATGACACACCCGCTTCAAGGGCTGCCGAATATGCTTTAAGCGGCGTGCTCACAAATAAAGAGCGCAACAATCTTTTTGCGGCATCCCCTCAGTCAAGGCCTGTCAGAACTTTTGAGGTTATGCCGCCTCCGCCGCCTAGGGTTAAAGATATACGCAGGTTAAAACTGGCAATGAGTGTTGTGGGTCTGCTTGCCGCAGTTTTATTTTTCTACCTATTTTTTGTGGATAAAAAAGTTGTGGAAACTTCTGACGATGTGCCAGTGGCTTCAGAGTCCGAATCGGCGACATTCAAAAGTATTGAAAATGCGCCAAATCTTTCTTTCACACAGGTAAAATCTCGAATCAGAGATTTGATTGATGAGCTTAAATTTCAAGACGCTGTCGCATTTTGGAAGGCTTCAAACAAAACAAATTTAGACCCAAGCTATGAGCGCAAGCTTATTTCTGATATTGGCATAAAAATGGATGCCATCGCCAATGAAGCAGGGGTGATTTTTGATAGAGAGCCGCTTTCAAAAGAAGATGAAGATAAGGCTATTGAGCTTCTCAGAAAATATGAAGCCGGTTTGAGCATAGAAAATCTCCCCAGGATGGGCGATAGGTTGAAGCGTCTGGAGACGTTAAAAACCTTATATCTTAACGATAAGACCAGAGCAAAATAATGACACCAGAATTAGTCATACTCAGAATACAATCCGTATTGTCGGGCAAGTCAGACATTTCAACTTTGCAGCAGCGTTCTTTGGCTGCCGAATACAAAGGCATGTGTGATTTGGCATCATCCAAACTTGAGTCTTGCGCCGCCCTCATCAGGGCAGGCAGAGACTATGTCGCAATGCAAATTGCCGAGACTTCCCCGCAACTTCTAGATTTGATAAACGCCCTATCATTCAAAGAGTACGACCAGTGGATAAAATTCTGCAAGTCGGAAGACTTTCCCGTGCCGTCCGTATTTGACGAAATTCAAATAGAGCTTTTAAACAGCATATACGCAAAACAAATTACGCAGGCGCACCCTCTTTACAGAGACTTCAGGCGCGCAGTGCGTCAACGCAGCACTTTTGAGGCGCTTTGCATAATAAGAACTATTTGTAAGATAAATTCCAACGACACCCAAGCACGTCGAGAACTTGATAAACTCTCAAAAAAATTCACTTTGGAAAACCTTGCCGAGCTTAAAAAAGCTTTCGCAAAAAATGACGAATCCAAAATTATTGAGCTTTGCAGAATTCTTAAAGACTTTCAGACCTACATCAGCGACGATGAAACTTGGACTAAAGTTCACAGTAAGATTGCTGAGTTTGAAGCCAGAGCTGAGCAAAAACGCATTCAAGAGATTCTGGAAACCTTGCACAATCGTGATAATTTAGACTGCAATACCATACTTTCTTTGGCTTCTGAATTTCAGATTCTGACATCTTCAAAGCCTGACTCTGTCAATGAGGAAGACTCAAAATTTGTGGACGAAGCAAGCGCCATGGCGGCGGAGGATTATGACAGAAAAACCGCCGAGCAAGAAGCAATAAAGGCTCGTAACCAAATCATTATAGAGCTTGAAGGCACGGGCAAATTCAGCTCTAACGCAAAAAATTTAGACTACCTCAAGAGTCTGGGTAAAATAGCCAAAGACCACTTGAATGCCACAGAATATAAGCGTTTAAACAGGCGCATATCGTCGCTAAAGTCCGCAATTTTAAGAGGCAGGCTTTTTACTTTCGCAGTACTTGTTACAATATGCTCTTTGGCAGGTCTGGCTTTCTGGAGCTTGACCCAAGAGCGTTCAAACAGAGACAGAAACCTCAACGCACAAATGCAGTTTGAGTCCGCCCTCAAAATCCGCAATATTTCAGATTATGAAACCGCCTTGGAAAATTTTGAGGATAAATATTCTGACATTCTTGCCACAGACCCTTCCATACAAATCAAATTGGATTCTGCAAAGCAGGCAATCAAGCCCACAAAAGAAGCGGTTGAAAGTCTAAATAAATCTATGGAAGAACTCTCCGCTTTCGACTTTGCCTCAAGCAGCTCGGCGAGGTGGCAAGGCGCTTTCGACAAGCTTTCTGAAATCAAAACTCAGTCAGCAAAGTTGGAGGAAAATTTTGACTTGGGTTTAACCGCAAAAGCCAATGAACTTTCCCGCCTTTTCCAAATTAAGATTGATGACAAACGCTCTGAAATCAAAAACAGATTGAGCGAAGGTTTTGAACAGGCCTCGGCAATAGTTAAAGAGCTTGAGACAATGCCCGCCGATTACGCCCCGCTTGAAAACAAGCTGCAATCCACACTTGCGGCGCTCAAACCCTATGTTGAAGACACAAGCGCATTATTCAGACTGCATGCTTTTGATGTTGAAAAATTCAACTCTTTAACTGCGGAACTTGCTTCAATTTCATCACGCTTCAAAGATTTTGAGCAGCAAAAAAACGCCCTTCTTTTGTCTGTGAGTTTGTCCGACTATTTCCAAAAACTTTCAGACTATTCTAAAAGCAGCAATGTCAGGGCGGACTTGTCTGCAAAGATGAATGCAATGGTGTCTAAAAAAGACCTTTTCACAAATGCGATGTTTAACGGAATTTGCACTTTGGAAGCCGCCGAACTCGCCACAGAAAAACCTTCTTTCATAAAAAATCCCGATATATTCAACCTGCCCATATTCACAAATATCTGGTCTTACATGAAGAACGGCAAGCCCGCATTCACAAACGGCAAGGTTGAAGAAAAGAAAAGCTCTTGGGACGGCGGCAATTCTGAAATCATACAAAGGGCGGAAGAAATCACGCTTGGCGGAAATATAAAAGTGAACATTTACAGGCTCGTACAAGTATCCGGCAAATTGCCTAAAGGCGATCTTCTCACAAGAGAAACTTTCTCTCCGGAAAGCGCATTTATAAAATCACTGCTTGAAAAAGACGGCGCAAAGCCATTAATTTCTTTAATCAGCAAAATTGCCAATGCAAAAATTAATCCCCTGTTTAAACTCAGGTTGGAGCAGATGATATTTAGCCAGTTGTCTGATGATAAAATTAAATCCGGTCTGGCATATTCGGGAAAAGCGCAGGAGCGTATGCTGAAAGTTGAAGAGCTTTCCAAAGGTCTTCAAAACTGGTCTTGGATGTTTGAATTGCCGTCAAAAGCAAATCTGGTTGAGAATGAGCTTTATAAAACAGAACTTGCCGACTTCTATCCCGAGGCAATGGCAAATTGTAAAGTTGCGGCGGCTTTGATAAAAAACCCCATGAAGATAGCGGGGTTTGCCGATGAAAACTCAAAACCCAAATTTGCCAAAGAACAAACGGGTTCAGTTTGGGGTATAGACGATGAAGACGGCGAATATAAAAAGCTGGGTCAAGACAATAAACTTTCAAAAAAACCCGCCCCATATACCCCATTGTTGCTTGAAAAAATTTCAAGGGAAAAATTATTTGAAATTGCAAACAAAGAAATTAATTAAGATGGAAAACTCTTACAAAGTTTATTGGAAAGGTTCACTTGTTGGCGTGTACACACTCGCCGATATTAAATTGGAGATGCGTTTTGGCCGTATTGGGTTGTATCACAACATTCAAATTTCAGAGGGCGAAACACTTTCCGTAAAAGACTTTCTCGCAAGATATGACACTGTACAGCAACCCGTTTCTGCGCAAGCAAACCATGTTGCCGCCCAAACGCATTCCAACAGACATTTGAATGTGTTTGAGCAAAATTTGGAATTTATTGCCTACGGCGCTTGCGGGCTGTGCTTTTTGCATCCGTTATTCTTGCTATTGCTTTTGCCAATAGTCATTTACATCTACACAAAAGGTAAAATGTTGATAGCCGCCAAAACCTTTGTTATAGGCGCTGTAATTGCATTTTTAGGCTATGCGTTCTTCAATCTGATTTTAACAGATATGATATAAAAATCTGCTCACACAAATTTTTTAACAAAAATAAAACGCCTTAATATTTACATTAAGGCGTTTCATTTTTCTAGAGCTGATAAAAAAATAATTCTATCTAGACAAAACAGGGATTAAGCAACTGGCGTTACACCCTTTTTGATTATTATATTGCCGTACTTGGCAAGCTCTCCGGTGATTAAAACCGCAAAGGCTTTTTGTGCACGCTCATAAAACGCAAAACGCTCCATACGCACTATTGCGGGAGATTCCGGTGCATGCTTCTTAATTGGTTTAAGATATGATGCTTCAACATTTGGGTCTAAAGTATCGCCCGCAACCGCCTGCATCATCACAAGCGGATCTTTCACATAAGGGTCTAAGACAAAAAGCGGAAGTATTGCATCCAGAAGCTCGGGGATTTTTAATCCGTCCGCACGCAACACCCTCTTGCCGAAAGTGTCTGCGGGGAAGTGTGCATCTGAAATCACAAGCTCATCGCCGTGCCCCATTTCGCAGAGCAGTTTTAAGAGTTCAGGACTAAGTAGTGGTGATATTCCTTTTAACATATTTTTACCTTTTTACTGACCAATATTTGTAAGTTAAAATTCCGTATGCGAGTATAAAAACAAAACATGCGCCCGAGAGCAAAAATGAAAGCCTCAGCGCCGAAAAATTCATAATATTTTCAAAGTCTATGATATAACCTTGCATGACGGGCATTAACGCGCCGCCTATTATGGCAAAAATCAGCCCCGATGAAGCCAGTTTTGCATCTTCACCTATGCCGTTGAGCGCTATTCCGTAAATAGTCGGGAACATCAAAGACATACAAGCCGAAACGCCCACCAAGCAGTATAGACCGCCCATGTTTTCAAGGAATGTTACACCCAAGATAAGCACAAAAGCCAATGCCGCAAAGAACGCCAAAAGCAAACCCGCATTCACATACTTCAAGAAGAATGTGCATACAAATCTGCTTGAGCAAAATATTACCATGGCAATTATGTTATACATTTGGGAAGTTGCCGCACTCAAGCCAATCTCTTGCATTCCGTAGTGTATTATGTATGTCCAACACATAATTTGTGCGCCCACATAAAACGCCTGCGCAAAGACACCCATAACGTATGCTTTATTTTTTATGAGTCTCTTAAAAGTTGGCAAAAGATTCAAATCATGATGCTTGTCTGCGGAAGTTTGCGGCATTTTTTTGAACAAAAATACGGCAAATAAAGAGAGCACCACCAAAGATAAGACGATGTAAGGCAGCTTAACAACATCCAAATCATGAATCTGCATGGCAAGAAAATCTTGCGGCGTATTCTCCTGAATTTTTTCCAGAGCTGTTCTTACGGCTTCGGTTTTTTCAGAAGGGTTTATACCCTCAGGCAGTGTTGAAGAAATTTTCTCATCAATTTTCAAAACTTCCAACTTTGCCAATATAAGGTTTTTGGCTGTAAGCATACCAAGCAAAGACCCCATAGGATTAAACGCCTGTGCCATGTTTAGACGTCTGGTGGCGGTGGCAGGGTCTCCCATTGAAAGTATGTATGGGTTTGCCGTTGTCTCCAAAAATGCCAAGCCAAATGTGATTATGTAAAACGCCACCAAAAAAATTTCAAACTGCCTTAATATGCTTGCGGGTATAAAAATAAGGCATCCCAACGCATAGAGCGCCAACCCCAGCAATACGCCAGACTTGTAGGAATATCTGCGTATGAAAATCGCCGCAGGAATCGCCATGGTTGCATAGCCACCGTAGAACGCAAATTGCACAAGGCTGCTGCGCGTAGAATCAATCAAAAATATATTTTCAAACGCCCTCACAAGCGGATTTGTTATATCATTGGCAAAACCCCAAAGCGCAAACAAACTTGTTACCAATATGAATGGTGCAAGCATTTCTTTGGGCAACAGCGAAACTTTTTTTACGGCGTCTTTCATGGCAATTTTTAGTTATTCAAATGTAACGGCAACTTTACCGCATTTTCCCGAAGCCATCAAGCTATAAGCTTCCGAGATATCTTTCAGGGCAAAAGAATGCGTAATCAAATCTTCAGGACGTATGCCCCAGCGCACAATACGCTCAACAACTTCTTCCATCCTCCAGATAGAAGTCACCCATGAGCCGTATATTGTTTTTTGGTCGTGGATAATATCTTCAGATGGATTAAAGCTCACAGTGCCGCCCTCTCCAATAAAGGCAATCTTGCCCCATTTGCGGGTAGCTTTAATTGCAACAGCCCTCGCCGCCGCATTTGCGGAACAGTCAACAGCCCTTTCAGCGCCTCTGCCGCCGGTCAAATCCAGAACCTCTTTTACATTGTCTGCGCCCGCCTTGATTACGTAGTCGCAAAGCTTTAAATCTTTGGCAAGTTGCATGCGCTCTTCAACGGCGTCTATACCTATTATTTTATTTGCGCCCATCGCCTTGGCGAGCATAGCCGTTGCCAAACCCACAGGCCCCAAACCCGTAATCAAGACATCGTCATTGCCGCAGACGCCGATTTTTTCCAGCCCTTCATAGACCGTACCAAACCCGCACGCCACCTGAGCGCCGTCTTTGAAAGAGAGTTCATCAGGCAGCGCCACCAAATCTTTTTCTTCCGCAAGCATGTATTCCGCCATGCCGCCGTGGCGTTGCCAGCCGTAAGCGCGCCGCCAAGGGCTTGTGCATGAAATCATATACCCTCTGCGACAATCATTGCAAACCCCGCAACCGGATATGTGATATACAATAACCCTGTCGCCATTTTTAAACCTTCTGCAACCTTCGCCCACAGAAACTATTTGCCCGCAAGGCTCATGCCCCGCAATCAAACCTGGCTGGTAACCTTCAGGGCCTTTGCCCAAGTGCTCTCTATAAATACAGCGTATATCGCTGCCGCAAATCGTAGAAGCCTTCATTTTAAGAAGCACCTCGCCATGTTTTGGCGTTGGAACATCAAATTCACGAAGCTCCACCGTGCTGTTGCCAGGGAGTATTGCGCCCATCATTTTTTTTGGAATGCTCATATATTTCCTTTTAATAAATTTTGATTAAAATTATTATTTTGCAATTACGCCGTTTTCGTCCCACAAATCTTCCCAATTTTGACCGTCTTTCCAGAGAAACACCTGCCCTTTAATCAACCTGCAATTTTTGTCTATTGAGGCTATGCGTTTCATTTCTGCATCAGTAAGCGCTTCCGTCGTCAGGCAATGCAAGTTTGCGAAAGAATTTTTCGCCTTGGTAGAAAATGGTATTGCCGTATGCCCTAGCTGAACCGCCCACTTTATGCAAAGCGTTGCAGGATGTATGCCGTGCTTGGCGGCAATTTCAATCATCACTGGGTCTTCTATATCGCAAGTGTCGTCGGAAGTTCTGTCCCTTTCTGGACGTGCAGGAGAGCCGACAGGAGAAAATCCAATAATTTCTATGCCGACTTTTTTCAGATAGTCATAAAGCTTTGGCTGCTGGAAGTGTGGGTGAAGCTCCATCTCATTTACAAAAGGCTTAACTTTTGCATCTCTTAAAAGGAGTTCAAGCTTTGCGATTGTCATGTTGGAAGTGCCGATATGGCGCACCAAACCCTCATCATAAAGTTTTTCCATAGCGCCCCAAGTTTCCATATACGCCTCATGAATGTAGGGCTTGGAGTCATCAGAACGGCTTGCAACATCACACTTTGGCGGATGAAAATTTGGGAAAGGCCAATGCACAAGATACATATCAAGATAGTCGAGTTGCAAATCTTTGAGGCTCTTTCTGCAAGATGCCGCCAAATCTTTGGGGCTGTGCGCATTATTCCAAACTTTTGAGGTTACAAAAAGTTCTTCACGTTTAATGCCAGATTCAAAAATCTTTTTGAATGCCAAACCAATTTTATCCTCATTGCCATAAACGCTTGCGCAATCAAAATGTCTGTAACCCATGAGGGCGTTTTCAAAGACGCAATTTGCGACAAGCTCATCAGAAGCGTAATCGCTGCCGAAAGTCCCATAACCTATTGCGGGCATTTTTGCGCCGCTTGCCAAAGTTCTTTGTGGGATTAGTGAAGGATCTATATTATTCATAAAACAAAAATATTATTGTTAAGGGAGCTCTAATCTTACAGATTTTTAAGAAAAATGTCCATAGATTTATCTCACCAAAATATGGATATTTTTTACTTGTTATTCTGTGCATAAAAATGCAATATTCAAAAAAAACATGAAAATAGATTCACGCAATAAGCCTAAAAATAAGCACTATGAGCTTAAAGACGGTTTTGAACTAATATCAAAACAGGTAGAAAACGGAACGTATTTTTTTGGAAATTTATCACCTGATTGCAATAGCGATTTCAGACTCGTTTGTGCGGGCAGAGAACTTTGCAACAGCTCGTATTCATTGACCAGAGGCTCATTCAGATATTACGCCATTGAATACATAGCCCAAGGTTCATGGGTTTTGGAATGCAACGGAAAAACTTACGAACTCAGCGCAGGCACTCTATTTGCATACACCCCGCAAACTTCTTACAAACTCAGCGCAAAATTTAAGGGCAAGGCGATAAAATATTTTGCAGACTTTGGCGGGAAAAAAGCCTCTAAAATTTTAAAAGAAAGTTTAATCCCCATAGCAAAACCCATACACATTGCGCAAACTTTAGCGGTAGTAAGCCTGCTTGAACAATGTGCAACGCTCTCAAATTTTAAACCAAAAAGTGCGGAAGAAATAGGTACATTAATCTTACAGACACTCCTTAGAATCATAAAAGAAGAATCAAAACTGGGCGATGCGCCGCTTAAAACATCCTACCAAACTTTTTTGCGTTGCAAAACTTTCATGCAAGAAAATTACCTCAATATTAATTCTATGGCGCAGGTTGCGGAAAAAACTTTTGTCAGGGCGGCGTATTTGAGCAGACTGTTTAAAGAATACTCTGAGCAAAGCCCTTTTGAATATCTCACGATGCTAAAAATGAATCATGCCGCAGATATGCTATTGCGCAAATCTTGCTCTATTAAAGACGCCGCAATGCAAGTAGGCTATTTTGACGCCTGTCATTTTTCCAGAATTTTCAAGAAGATTTATTCTATCTCACCAAAATTTTTCAAAAACAAGCTCCTGCAAAAAACTGCAGATTAATATGTTTAGTCATGCCAAAAGTTACAGTAATCAGACACCCTAAAGAGAACAAAAAAAAGTGTTCCATGCGCCATTTGGTGGGGCGTGAAAATTATTTTTTTGAAATAGCCTCAGACCTCTTTAAATTTGACGCAAGCGGATACATCATGCTTGAACTTGGCGCACCAATAATTTCTGAAAAACATGCCCATTTACCGATACTTATGCTGGATAGCACTTGGCACTTGCTTGCAAGAGTGCGCAAAAAAATTTATGGGGACTTTATCCCCGTAAGCTTGCCGACAAACCTCAAGACTGCGTATCCTCGTTCATCAAAACTTTTTACAGACCCGTCTGAAGGTTTGGCAACCGTAGAAGCGCTGTATGCGGCACTGCGCCTGATGGGCACTCCAGACGAAAGCGTGCTTGATGAATACCAATTTAAAGACGAATTTCTGCGCCTAAACTTTCCTGAAGCTTTAAAGTAAAATTACTTTCTAGAGCCTTTTTTAATTCTGTAAGAAAGTATCTTCAACATTCTGGGAGAATACTTTATGGGCGCATAAAAAACATACGCTAAAAAGAGCATCGCCAAGCTGTATTCTTTAAAAGACAATATTAAAATTACAGCCGTAATAATAAGCACAAATGTGCGAAACCTTGTAGAGATTGTCCAATTTATATGCTTAAAAGAAGGATACGGAATATTGCTAATCATCAAAAATGATATTAGTATCATAAGCGGCAAAAGCAGTATGGCGTAGTTGTCTATTTTTAATGACAGAAGCGTAAGCGCAATGGTTGCGACAGTGCCCGCAGCAGCAGGTGCGGGCAGACCGCAAAAGTCGCCCTTCTCATACTTTTCATGCCCGACTATATAAGGGTTTGTGAGCACATTAAAGCGTGATAAGCGCACGCAGGCGCAAAGTAAAAATAAGAAACCCACTATCCAGCCAGTGCTGTTAAAGAGGTTTATAAAACTCTCGTGAGATACTGTCGTTGGTTGCAACACCAGAAAATACATCAACATACAGGGCGCAAAACCAAAAGACACGCTGTCTGCTATAGAATCAAACTCTTTACCGAACAAAGAGCTTTTGCCACTTGCTCTGGCAACCCTGCCGTCTAGGGCGTCGCAAAGAAAACTTGCCAATATGCAAAGTATAGCCAGCGCATAGTAAGATGTGGATATGTCGGAATTTTCAGGCAAAAACCTGAATATGAAAGCTGAGAATTTTTGCACACTCGGCGCCATAGACAAGTCAACCTCAAACTTTGCCCGTATGCAGCATACGACAGATAAGAAGCCGAAAAATAAATTCCCCGCCGTGAAAAAATTGGGGAGCAAATAAATCCTGCTTGCTTGATGCACGTTCTCCCAAAGACCTTCTTTTTTTTGATTACTCATTATTTTTTGAGGGTTTCCAGATAGTTCCAAAAGTTGTCCGACTGCTCCAGCATGGTTTCTTCCTTGAAGGGCAGTTTAAAACGAAATATAAAGTCTGCAAGAGTATGCTTATGCAGCATATAATGGGCATGCAAAATGCTGGTTTGGGCATTCAGGTCAAAATAAATGCGCCAGTCATCGGTGCGCATTCTGTAATACTTTTTACCGGAACGGTTAAAGGCGTCGAGATTTCCGCTAGGAGAATCCAACTGAGTCTGCGTTAATGCGGCAAGACTGTCCATAAGCTCAAGCTGTTGCAGCTTGTCTAGCCTATTTAACTCCGACATACATTGATTACTGAATGTTACCTGATACATTTTTCCTATTTTTAATTTTTCCACCCTACTATATTTCAAAAAATCTTCAAACTAAAATTTTTTGAAACTTTCCCAATTCTTTCACGTTTAAACGGATATTAATAAATTGGATTTATGAAAATGAGAAAAACAATACTAATGCTGGCGGTGCTAGCCCTATCACTCCCCATCAATTCTTTGTTTGCCGAAGATAACGCAAATGAACCCGCTAAGACGGTAAATCGTCTGCCTCGTGGTCCTAAGGGTCTAAAAGACGTAATGCCCCCGTACCCTATTGATAAAGAAATTATGGATGAGAAGATTGACGAAGCGGCGACTGCCATTCCCGATTCCGACGGTTCGCCCGAATCTGAAACCATCACACTCTTGTTAAAGTCTCAGGACAAAAATAAAGACGGCAAGTTAGATGCCGATGAGCGCGAAGCTCTCAAGGCAATGCTTGCCAGCAAAGGAAAAAAACTAAAGGCTCTTGAAGAAAAATTTGCCGAACGACAAATGAAAGAATTTGACAAAGATAATGACGGCAAGCTGGATGTTGAAGAACTTAAAGAAATGCTCCGCAGCCAACGCCGCGAGATGTCCATGCATCATCCCGAACCAAGCAACATGATGCACAGAGGCGATCGTAGAGACGACGCTTCAATGCCGCCTCCTCCAAATATGCCTCGCAGTAAAGGCAAGGGTGGCGAATTTGAAAAGCCAAAGACAAGATTTGTAGAAAGATTGGGTATAGACCCTTCAACTTTGTCGCCGGAACAAAAAGAAATTGTGCAACAATCCGCCATGAAAGTAAGAAAATTAATTGAAGAGAAGTTTGGCGTTTCAAAAGGCAATCCGCCAAATCCGGAAAAAATTAAAGAGTTTTTGAATGGCCCTGAAGTTGAAGCAATAATCAAAGAAACTAAAGAATTGCTTGGTAAATAATTTCCCCCAGCATATTATACATATATGCAGAAGCGGCGTTTTTAACAGAGCGCCGCTTCACTTTTTTTGTAAAACCAGAAAACGCATTCTGCCTGAAGAATCCGCCAGCACGGTAGATAAAAAATGTTCTGAATATTTTTCCGCCAATTTTTCCGGCTGGCTTAAGCCGCACTCAAAAAATGCAAAACCGTTTTGAGATAAAAATTTCGGAAGTGCTTCTATAATTTTTTCCAAGTCTGCAATGCCTAAAGAGGGGCTGACCAAGGCCGAGATAGGGTCAAATTTTTTCACCTCATCTTGCGCTGATTCATACTCAGCCTGAGTTAGGTAAGGCGGGTTTGAAACTATCAAATCAAACGCACCTTCTACGTTTTCAAACCAATCTGAAAATATAAATTTCACCCTCTCAGATAAACCAAGCGCCTCCGCATTTTCTTTTGCCAAGCCTATTGCGTCAGAACTTTTGTCTGCGGCAAAAACTTCAGACTCTTTGTAAAACGACGCCAACGCAAGGGCTATTGCGCCAGTGCCCGTGCCCATATCCAAAATGTTTTTAGGCGGAGTCTGAAAATATTTTTGAGTTATGATTTCGCAAAGTTCCTCGGTTTCATGGCGTGGTATAAGCGCCCTTCTATCGCAAATAAGTTTAAGACCAAAAAATTCCGTAAAACCAATTATATGCTGCAAAGGCTCTCTTTGCGAGCGACGTTTTACAAGCAATCTAAATTTGTCTAAAGTTTCTGAACTTAACACTTCATCAAAGCGCAAAAACAAATCCAAGCGTTTGCATGAAAGCGTATGAGCAAGCAATATTTGCGCATCTAACTTTGCGTTTGGCACACCCTTGGATTCAAAGAAAGCGGTGGTCTTATTGAGGATTTCAAGGAGGCTGTGCACTTTTATTCTTTATCTATTAAAGCCTGTATTCTTTGGGCGTAGTCAGCCTCCTCAAGCGCCTTGATTATGTCTTCAATTTCGCCTTCCATAATCTGCGTTAAAGAGTGCACGGTAAGACCAATGCGATGGTCTGTAAGCCTGCTTTGCGGAAAATTGTAAGTGCGGATGCGCTCAGACCTGTCGCCCGTGCCGATTTGTTCTCGCCTGCTTTGCGCATATTTTTCACGCTCCGCATTCTGCTTAAGCTCCAGCAATCTTGAGCGCAAAACCTTCATTGCCTTGAGCTTGTTTTTAAGTTGCGAACGCTCATCGGCGCATTTGACTATCATACCTGTTGGCTTGTGGAGAATCTGCACCGCAGAGTCCGTGGTGTTGACGCCTTGTCCGCCGGGGCCGCTTGCCCTTGCAACGCTTATTTCAATTTCGCTGGGGTCTATCTGGATATCAACTTCTTCGGCTTCCGGCAAGACGGCAACTGTTGCCGCAGAAGTGTGTATGCGTCCGCTTGCCTCTGTAACGGGAACCCTTTGCACTCTGTGCGTGCCGCTTTCATACTTCATTGCTCTGTAAACATCGGTGCCACTCATCAAAAAACAGATTTCTTTGAAACCGCCTGCGGGAGACTCGCTGGAGCTGAGCTGCTCTATCTTCCAGCCTCTTGAGTCTGCAAATTTGCAGTACATTCTGTACAAATCTGCGGCAAATAAAGAAGCTTCGTCTCCGCCCGTTCCCGCCCTTATTTCAACAACCGTGTTGCGAGAATCCGTCTCATCAGGCGGAAGCATAAAGACGAGTATTTCTTTGCGCAAAGCTTCCTCTTGAATTTTGAGGTTTGCAATGTCTTCCGCCGCCATTTCTTTAAGCTCTGCATCCAGATTTACATCTTCTAGCAATGCTTCATTTTCAGACAAATCTTTGTACACTTTTTCAAGCTTAAAGTATGACTCTTTAAGATTTGTGAGCTGTTGTTGCTCCCTTGAAATTGCGCTGGCGCTGCGTTGGTCGTTATAAAAATCAGAAGCCGCCATCTTTTCGTCAAGAAGGGCGAGTCTTTTTAAGAAAGGTTCTATTGAAGGTATTCCTTGCATTTTTGCGATTTTTTCAGTTTAAATGTTCTCGGCAATGTAAAAAATAATGGAAGACAAGATTACAAACATATCGCCCCGCGACAAGCACATAATAGCCTGCATTTGGGATTTTGATAAAACTCTTATCAACGGCTATATGCAAGCGCCTCTCTTTGAGGAATACAAAATCAACGAGAAGTTTTTTTGGGATGAAGTCAACCGCCTACCCAAGCTTTATGCGCAAAAAGGCGTGAGGGTGTCTCCTGAAACGGTTTATTTAAACCACATACTAAGTTACGTCAAGAACGGCATTTTTACAGACCTTTCAAACAAAAAATTGTTTGAACTTGGCGCAAAACTCAAATTTTGTAAAGGTCTGCCAGACTTTTTTGAAGACCTAAAGAATGTGGTTAAAAGCGATGTTGAATTTTGTAAACTAGATATAAAACTTGAGCACTACATAATAAGCACCGGTCTTACGCAAATGATTAAGGGCAGCCAAATTGCAAAATATGCCGATGGCATATTCGGCTGTGAATTTATTGAAGAACCCTACCCGCCAAACTTTATTAAACAAAGTGAGTTTGACCTGCCTTTGCCAACTACAAACATAAATCAGATAGGCATGATTGTTGATAACACAATCAAAACCAGATTTATTTTTGAGATAAATAAAGGCACAAATATCAATGAAAAAATTGATGTTAATTCTTCAATACAAGAGCAAGACAGACGCATACCAATCCGTAATATGATTTATATTGCCGATGGTCCCAGCGATGTGCCCGTGTTTTCGGTGGTGCGCAAAGGCGGCGGTAAAACTTTTGCGGTATATACGCCCGAAAGCCTTGCCAGCTTTGAGCAAAATGACTCATTGCTTGCCGACAAGCGCATAGACGCCTATGGTCCGGCAGATTACTCTGAGGGGACTGCGACAAATAAATGGCTAAAAATGCACATTAAAAAAATCTGCGAGCGCATAGTAAGAGACACTGAAGAATCAATACAAAAGCGCATAGGCAAGCCGCCATCACATATACATAAAGACATCAAAGACACTTTCTCAAAACCGGAAAATCCTGAACTTTTTTAATTGAATGAAAAATATAAAACTTTTTGCGACAGATATAGACGGCGTCATGACAGACGGCGGGATGTACTATTCAAATAGTGGCGACGTGTTCAAACGCTTTAATGTGAAAGATGGCATGGGCTTGGTTTTGCTGAAAAAGTTTGGTATAAAAACGGCAATCATAAGCGCCGATACCGGTGCAATAATAGATAACAGGGCAACAAGACTTGCCATAGATTTTGTTGGTCAAGGAGTTTTGGACAAGCTTGCAAAAGCCAAAGAGCTCTGCCAAGAAATGAATATTAGTTTGGCTGAAATTGCCTACATTGGCGACGATGTAAATGATGCCGAACTTTTGAAACACGCAGGCATAAAGGCGTGCCCTGCCGACGCCGTTGATGAAGTTAAAGGCATCAAAGACATAATCATACTTAAATCCTGCGGCGGCAACGGTGCTGTAAGAGAATTTTGCGACATGATTATGAAAAGCAAAACCACCAATCAATAATCTTTTCCCACACAAGACACTAGGCTGACTGTGCCAACGGCACAGCATCAAAAAGTAAACCCACCTTACCCCATTAAAGTAAGTTTTGGAAGCACCACCCAACTTTAGAAAAACCCCGCTTACCCCATTAAAGGAAGTTTTGGAAGCACAACATCTCTTTAACAATCCTTACTTTACCCCTTAAAGAAAGTTTTGGAAGCACCGTCCTGCTTTACAAAACCTCACTTTAACCATTAAAGAAAGTTTTGGAAGCACATCCCACACTTTACCGTTTTGGCAGCACGGTTTGGATGAAGAGTGAGTATTGCGAAGTGAAGATGGGTGAGAATAGTAGCAGCGCTACATTCTCAGTCAGATTCACGAAGCAAACGGAACTATTCGCCAAACAAGTCTGCCAAAACCTAGAGGGTGTAAAGTTCGGTACTATCTGCGAAATATTCTTTTTCAAAAATGTCTATGAGTTCGTCGCCGATGACGTGTTTGGAGGACATGGTTAGGAATCTTCTGGTGCCGTCCCTCATAAAGAGGATGATTTCATTTTTGTCTGAGCCGAAGCCGCCTTCGCCTGAATTTACGATGTTTGCGGCTACGCAATCCAGATTTTTTTCTTCAAGTTTGCGTAGGGCGTAAGATTCGAGATTGTCGGTTTCGGCGGCGAATCCAACAAGGCGCTGGTTCTTTTTGCGCATTGAGAGCGTCTTTAAAATATCTATGGTGGGCACGCAATCTACATTGAAATTTATGTCGCCCTTTTTGACTTTTGTGCCTTTGCGCACACGGGGTTTCATGTCGCTGACGGCGGCGCTCATAATGAGGATGTCGCAAGAATCAAAGAGTTTGTCTAGGGCTTCAAACATATCGTCTGCGCTTGTAACGTTGATAGTTTCAACGCCTTCAGGATTAGGCAGAAAGGTTGGGCCCAAAACCAAAGTCGTATCCCAACCCTTGCGTGCAGACGCCTTGGCAATGGCGATTCCCATTTTACCTGTTGCAGGGTTGCTGATGTACCTCACGGGGTCAAAGTGTTCTCTGGTGGCCCCGCCCGATATAAGACATTTAACTTTCTTCATTCGGTCTATTAGAACAACTTGAGCATATTAGTCAAAACTTGTTTTTTTTAGAAATTAAAGTTGACAAAAGTTTTCTTGGCAAAAGAATGCAACGCTTTTAATTCATTAGACACTCAAGATGGCAAATATCAAATCATCAAAAAAGGACATTCGCAGAACACAGCGCAGAACGGAGCAAAATCGCACCGTCCGCAGCCGCATTAAAACCCTTACCAAGGGCGTTCAAGATGCAAAAGACACAGATTCTTTGAAGAAGTCTGGCAGCGCACTTACGTCGGCGCTTGATAAGGCAACCAAGAAGGGCATTGTACATCCCAACAAAGTTGCACGTGTCAAGAGCAGGCTTGCAAAAGCAGCCAAAAAACTTGCGAAGTAATTTTGCTTAAAATTTCCGCATGGCACTGTTTGCTTTAACAGTGCCTTTTTTTGTTGCAAAAGCCCTGCGCTAAAATTGACTTTTAGTTATGTCTAAAAATTTAAAGATTGGCTTTCCTCCGCCACTTTTGGGTGATGCGCCACTGCGGCTCGATGTTTTGGCGCACAAGCAAAATTCTTTTCTTATCTTTGACAAGCCGGCTGGAATGCTCTTTGAGGCGGACTCTTTTAATCTGAGCACTTCAAATATAATTGGCGCAATGAAAACGCAGGCGGGCAAGCCTGAATTTGAACGTCTTGGCATTACAAGTCCCTACGCCGTACACCAGATGGATTTTGAGCAATCGGGCGCCTGCGTGGTTGCCATGAACAAAGATTCCGCCGCCGTCTTGAGAAACGCCTTGGGTTCGGACGCATTTGAGTTTGAATTTTTATTTGTCTGTAAAGATTCAACGGCTTCTAAGGAAAATCCAAGATTTCTGGTAGATTTGCCCATCTTAAAAAGCCAATCGAAAGAGAGGATGGTACCCTCTCACCGTTACGGCAAAGGCGCAAAGACGGAGTTTGAATTTTTGAAATCCGCAAACGGTTTTGAAATTTGGCGTGCGACAACAAAATTTTTACGACCTCATCAAATCAGGCTTCATGCTGCCGAGAGGGGTCTGGAAATTCTGGGAGAGACTCTGTATTCAGAAGTTCCCCTTCCCTATCTTTCTTCTTTGAAAAAGAAATTTAACCGCACAAAAAATTTTGAAGAAAAGCCTATTTATTCCAGCTTGGCTTTACATCTTGAGAGGGTGAAATTTTCAGCTTTTGATGAGAGTTTTGACACAATTTCCACATTGCCAAAAAATTTCAATTATCTATTGGAATGTTTGGGCTTAAAATCTTCATAGTATGAAAAACGGCAAGGCAAACGAAGACATATCCAGGATCTTAAAGCTGAACAACAAGCTTGAAAGGCAGGTCGCCATGTTTAGCTCACTTGCAAATTCGCTTACGGACTGTCTTTTTTTGATTTCTGAAAATGGTGAAATTTTATTTTATAACGACTACGCCAAAAAAATTTTAAATCTTAAAAACTCTTACGAAAATATTTTCAAATACCTGCCTGAACTTGAGAACGATATTTCAAAAAGTTTGGAGCTTAAAGAAAATATAGAAAAAGAAGTGAATCTGGCGTACCCGGAAAAGCTGATTCTTAAAGCTTCCATAGCCCCCTTCCGTTCTGCGGACGGCGCAAAAGAAAATGAAGTGTCTTTAGTTTTAAGAGACATAACCGCACAAAAAATTTCCACAGGAGAGCTTATAGAGTCTGAAAAAATTTCATCTATACTAAAGCTTGCGTCCGGCATAGCGCATGAGATTGGTAACCCCTTAAATTCAATGGCACTGCACTTACAAATCGCCCTGCGCAGTCTTTCAAAATTGGAGGATTCTGGCGCTGCAAAAAAGATATCAAACTCAATAAATGTCTGCGAAGATGAGATTGAAAGGCTTAAGGGCATAATAGAAAATTTTTTAAAGGCTCTGCGTCCAGTACGTCCAAACCTGTCTGAAATAGACGCTTTAGCGCCCCTGCCAGACACAATAAAAATTGTGGAAGCCGAAGTTAAAAACAGAAATATAACAATAAATATATCTTCCGAAAGCGCCCTGCCCTCAATCATGGGTGATGAAAGTTTATTGAAACAGCTTTATTTTAATCTGATTAAAAATTCTTTGGAAGCCGTGCAAGACGGGGGGCAAATTTCAATATCGGCGCATAGCGATGATAACTTTGTAATAATCACATTTGAAGACAACGGTTCGGGAATAAGCTCTGAAAATATGGCGCATATGTTTGAGCCTTACTTCACAACCAAAGAGTACGGACACGGCTTGGGCATGATGATTATAGAAAATATTGTCAAAGCGCACAAGGGCTTCATAAAAGTCGACAGCCCCGTTGATAGCGGCGCAAAATTTACAATCAAGCTGCCACGCAAAACTCCCAAAACAAAATATTTGGCGGGAAGATAAAGTGCAAATGTCTTGAATTTAAAATTTGCTTGCGAAAGCATTTAGGTAAATTAGAGTCTGCCTCTTAAATTTTTAATATCAAAAAAACTACTTATGAATAAACCAAAAAAAGTTGGAATATTGACGGCAGGAGGCTTAGCCCCTTGTTTATCTAGTGCGATTGGCGGTCTCATTGAACGCTATTCTGAAATTGACCCAAGCATAGAAATTATCTGCTATGTTGGCGGCTACAAGGGCCTTCTTCTTGGGCAGAGCATCAAGGTAAATGAAGAAATCCGCCTGACGGCCTCTTTATTGCATAACTTTGGCGGCAGCCCTATTGGCAACTCTCGCGTGAAGCTTACAAATGTTAAAGACTGCGTAAAGCGCGGCCTCGTAAAAGAAGGTCAAGACCCGCAGAAAGTGGCGGCAGACCAGCTTGTAAAAGACGGTGTTGATGTCCTCCACACAATAGGTGGCGACGACACAAATACAGCCGCCGCAGATTTGGCAAAATTCCTCAAGAGCAACAATTATGATTTGACTGTCATTGGCCTGCCAAAGACGATAGATAACGACGTATATCCAATCCGCCAGAGCCTCGGCGCTTGGACTGCCGCAGAAGAAAGCGCAAAGTATTTTTCAAACGTCGTTGCGGAATCTACGGCAAACCCGCGCATGCTGATAATACATGAAGTCATGGGCAGAAACTGCGGTTGGCTTACGGCGGCGGCGGCTCTTGAATATAGGGACATTATTGGCCATGACAACTATGTGCCTGAGCTTGGGCTTAGCATGATGCATCGTGATGTGCACGCAATTTACATCCCTGAAATGTCAATAGACATCAAGGCTGAGGCAAAACGCCTCGGAGAAATTATGGATAAGTACGACTGCGTGAACATTTTCATTTCTGAAGGTGCTGGCGTTGAAACCATAGTAAAAGAGATGGAAGCCACAGGTCAGGAAGTGCCAAGAGACGCTTTTGGACACGTCAAGCTTGACGCTGTAAATCCTGGCAAATGGTTTGGCAATCAATTTGCTGAAATGTTGGGCGCAGAAAAAGTGCTTGTACAAAAAAGCGGTTACTTTGCAAGGGCTGCAGCCGCAAACACCGATGATTTGCGCTTGATTAAAAGCTGCACAGACTTGGCTGTTGAATGCGCAATGCGCCGTGAAGGCGGCGTGATAGGCCATGACGAAGACAAAAACGGCATATTGCGCGCCATAGAGTTTGAGCGCATTAAGGGCGGCAAGCCTTTCGACACGGAAGTTGAATGGTTTCAGGATTTGCTCACAGACATAGGTCAAATCTAGCTTGCTGAAGGTGCATGAAAATACGCCTGATGCTACGTTTGCTTCGTAAATCTGACTGAGTATGTAGCGCTGCTACTATCCTCACCCAGCTTCACTTCGCAAGCCTCGCCTGAGTCGCATTTTGATGCACCCAAATTAAAGGATATGGTGCGCACGCACATACTCAGAATCACTCATTAAAGACTATATCTGTCAGATTTGCCACATAAAACGGCGCAACTCGCCAAACTATAACCTGTTTTGGTGCAGTTGGGCTCGAGCGTCAGCCGACGATGCAAGCGGTGAGGGCAAGGAAACGTACTAAATGTACGTGCCCGCAGCCCGAAACCCGTAGCAGCTAAGGCTAGAGCCGAGAGTTTTATGTGGCAAATTCTTTAATGCAAATTTTGGATTATGAAAAAATATTTCTTAAATTAAAATATTTTCCAAATAAACCATTTGCCACATAAAACGGCGCAACTCGCCAAAACTACTTGCGAACGGCGCCGTGTGCGGCGCTGGAAACACTATTGGCGTAATATTGCAAAGCTTTTGAAACTATACGGATACGCTCCGGTTTATAGGCTTTTTCTTTTTGGGCAAGCATTGCGTCTCTGCGTTTTGCCAAATTTGCGTCGGAAATTACCAACGATATTTTCCTTTGAGGAATATCAATTTCTATCAAATCGTCATCTTCTATCAGGGCAATGTCGCCACCTTCGGCGGCTTCAGGAGAGGCGTGACCTATGGAAAGCCCGCTTGTGCCGCCGGAAAATCTGCCGTCGGTAAGCAAGGCGCAGACCTTGCCCAAACCCATGCTCTTTAAATGGCTTGTGGGGTAAAGCATTTCTTGCATACCAGGGCCGCCCCTCGGGCCTTCATACAAGATTACAACAACATCTCCCGGTGAAATTTTGCCTGAACGAATTGCGGAAGACGCATCTGATTCACAATGGAAAACTTTTGCCGTGCCCTTGAATTTCCATATAGATTCATCAACGCCAGCCGTCTTGACTATGCAGCCCTCAAGCGCAATATTGCCGAACAAAACCGCCAAACCGCCGTCTTTGGAGAATGCATTTTCCACAGAACGTATCACGCCGTGCGCCCTATCCAAATCAAGATTTTCATAATAAGCTTCCTGACTGTATGCCTTGCCTGACGGCTTATTTGCGGGGGCGGATTTAAAAAACTTTTCTTTATCAGCGCTTAAATTTTCACCCATGACATCCCACCCCTTTATCGCTGTGCCGATGTTTTCAGAGTGGGTACATTTAGCCGTTCTTATGATAAGCTGCGCCCTGTCAAGCTCCGCCAAAATGCCGAAAATCCCACCCGCCCTATGCACGTCTTGGATGTGTACATTTGAAACTGCGGGAGCAACTTTGCAGATGTTTGGCGTTGTCTTTGAAAGGATGTCTATATCTTTCATGGAAAAATCAACCTCCGCCTCACGGGCTATCGCAAGCAGATGCAAGACGGTGTTTGTGCTGCCGCCCATTGCAATATCTAGGCGCATTGCGTTAAAGAAAGCGTCTTTTGTGGCTATAGAACGCGGCAAGATTGAATCGTCATTATTTTCATAATAACGCTTTGCCAAATCCACAATTATTTGGGAGGCGTTGTCAAAAAGTTTTTTGCGGGAAATATGCGTTGCCAAAGTTGTACCGTTGCCTGGCAACGCCAAGCCTATTGCTTCCGCAAGACAATTCATGGAGTTGGCCGTGAACATCCCCGAACATGAACCGCAAGTTGGGCAAGAGCCCCTTTCTAAAGAGAGAGAATCGGCATCCGACACATTTGGATTTGCGCCCGCTATCATGGCGTCAATCAAATCAACATGCTTAACTTTGCCGTCCGACATTGTAACTTCGCCGGCTTCCATAGGGCCGCCGCTTACAAAAATTGCGGGTATGTTAAGGCGCATTGCCGCCATCATCATACCGGGGGTGATTTTATCGCAATTTGAAATACAAATCATGGCGTCAGCACAATGCGCATTGCACATATATTCAACGCTGTCGGCAATAAGTTCACGGCTGGGCAAAGAGTAAAGCATGCCTTCGTGCCCCATCGCAATACCGTCGTCTATGGCTATGGTGTTGAATTCTCTGGCTATGCCGCCCGCTTTTTCTACCTGTTCGCAGACGTATTTGCCGACTTCATCAAGATGAATGTGTCCGGGCACAAATTGCGTAAAAGAATTTACAACCGCAATCAAAGGTTTACCAAAGTCCGACTCTTTGACGCCAGTGGCGCGCCACAGGGCTCTTGCGCCAGCCATATTGCGTCCGCTAAAACTTTTCTTAGATCTGTATTCAGGCATAAAAATTTATTTGATTTGTTAATATATAAAGACAATATTTAACCCATTAAAAATTCCAAGGTAAAGATTTTTTTCACTTCTAACGATGCCATTTAACCTTAAAAAAATTTTAAAGAGCCTCTTGTTTTCCACAAACCAAGCTTTGTCGATTAAAGATATACAATCTGTAATCACAAGATACCATGCGGAACTCGAGAAATCTAGAACCCTAATAAAAGCCAATCCTGATGCGGATGCGGACTCTGAAACGACCCTGCCGGAGGGCGAACAAGCAGAGCTTGAAGCATTGGTGGCGCAAGTGCCCACAATTTTAACGGCAACGCAAATCAGGGAATCTATGGAAGAAATCGCCGCAGAGCTTGAGCAAAACGGCGAAGTTTACAGACTCTTACAAAGTTCGTCCGGCTTTAAGCTTGTGATATCGCCCGATTATGCCGAGTGGGTGCGCCTTCTGCGCAATGACCCAAGACCGCAAAAACTGACACAGGCGGCTCTTGAAACAATGGCTATCATAGCCTACCGCCAACCCGTAACAAGGGCAGAAATTGAAGCTATCCGTGGCGTTAACGCCGACAGCGCAATATCAAGACTCACTGAAAAAGAACTGATACAAATTACTGGCAGGGCGGATTTGCCAGGGCGTCCGCTTCAATATGGCACTACGGAAAATTTCTTGGACTTTGTGGGGATAAATTCTCTTGAAGAACTGCCCGCTTCCGACGTGCTAAGCCCCAACCAAATTTCAGAGTGGATTAGAAACGCCAATGCGCCGCTCGTAACTGAAAGAGAAGTCGGCCTGCCTGAAGAAGACTTGGGCGATACTCAAAATGAGGCTTCTGCGGAAGAAAATCTTGAAGAAGAATCAAGCAATACCGATGCGGAAGATTCAGAAGACAACAACAGAGAAGTTTACATAGATGGATAAAGGTCAGATAAGAAAAGAAATTGATACCATTGATGAGCAAATATTGAATTTGCTCAGCAGACGTGTGGAATGCGCACATGAAATTGGCAAGGTTAAACTGCAAAACGGCGAGGATATCTATGTGCCAAGCCGTGAAATTCAGGTGTTTGAAAACCTGATTAAAAAAAACCAAGGGCGTATTGGGGAATCTGCACTCAAGGCGATTTATAGGGAAATAATCTCGGCATCAATTTCCGTCGAAAAAAAATTGGGCGTGGCGTATCTTGGCCCTGAAGCCACATTCACGCAGCAAGCCGCCTTCAAGTGCTTTGGCTCAAGCGTGAAATATATCCCCATGCACTCAATCCCCGACATATTTACGAGCGTATCTGTGGGTGAAGTTGACTACGGCGTAATACCCATTGAAAACTCTACGGAAGGCGCTGTGTTCCACTCTATGGACATGCTTGTCGAAAGCTCTCTTATGATAGTCGGGCAAGCGTATTTGCCCATTGAGCACTGTTTAATTTCCCGTGGGAAGTTGCACGAGATACGCAAGATTTGTTCTAAAGACCAAGCAATAGGTCAATGTAGAAACTGGATAAGGCGCTATCTGCCAGAGGTTGAATTGGAATACGTTGAAAGCACGGCGCTTGCTGTTAAAATGGCGTCCGGCAACCCTGAAATTGCCGCAATAGCAAGTGAGCTTGCGGCAACTTTATACAGCCTGCCAGTTCTTGAAAAATCTATTCAAGACAAAAAAGACAATGAGACACGCTTTTTGGTGATAGGCAAAAAAGTTCAGCCTAAATCTGTCGGCGTAGATTACAAAACCAGCGTGGTGATTTCTCTCAATGACAGGCCCGGCGCACTGTATGACGCCCTTGTACCCTTCAATAGAGAGAATATCAACTTGTCCAGAATTGAGTCTCGCCCCAGCAAAAAGAAGGCTTGGGATTATTATTTCTTCATAGATTTCTTCGGCCACTGGGAAGATGAAAACGCACGCAAAGCGGTTGCGGAGCTTGAAAAAGTCTTGCCTACAATCAAGTGGTTGGGTAGTTATCCCATAGATAAAACTGTAAATAGATAATGCGAATAAAACTAAGAGTTGTGCCCAATGCGCCTGAATCAAAAATTGTCGGCGAATATGGCGATGCGCTCAAAGTTAAAATTAAAGCCCCACCCTTGGACGGCAAGGCAAATGAAGAAGTTGTACGCTTCTTTGCAAGACATTATGGCGTAAACAAGGCGGCTGTAAAAATTATTTTCGGAGAAACTTCTAAAGATAAAATGATTGAAATTATCGAAAAATGAAAAATCTAAATGCACTATTATTTTCCTTATTTTCACTTGCATTTGCCTATGCCGATAACGCTGCGCCATCGCAAAATGCAAAAGATATCAACCTTGCAGACTATCAACTAATCTTTGCCGACGAGTTTGAAGGCAACACGCTAAACTGGGACAAATGGTTGTCTGACAAACCTACAAATATCAAGCGTGCCACCAGCCGAGGCCCTGAAGCCGTAGAAGTAAAAGACGGCGAATTAAGAATGAATATCAGAAAGGTTGACAGAGGCAAAGTGCAGTGGCTTGCCTGTTATGTATATTTAAAAGAACCGTTGGAAAATAATTCTTATGTTGAGTGCCGCTTCAAATCCGGCGCAGCAAGCGGGGTCAATAACGCCTTCTGGCTTGCCAGCAAAACTCCGCCAAATAACGAGAATATGAACCGCTATGAAATTGACATCGTTGAAACCCGCAAAGATATATCCAGTGGCAAAGGCAAGGCGCATTTAGCATGGCATGATTGGAAAACATACTCATATCTTAAAGACTCAAAAGGCGCAAAAGTTGACATAGCGCAAGGCATTTCTGTTGAACACAGTTGGGAGGAATATCATGTCTGGGGACTATGGTATGGAGAGAATGAATTGATTTATTATCTAGACGGCAAGGAAATTTGGCGTGGCACTACGCACGCAAAATACAAGGACCAATACAACACAGCCTTAGGCAAAGTTGCAGATTGGAACCCTACCCAAAACCCATCTATTTACGGGAATTACGGACAGGAAGATTGGTCGTATCTTGGCGGATACAACGGAGACAAAATGCACGTGATACTCTCCAACTTGCCTTGGGAAGGCGCAAACACGCCTCTTATTGAAAGTGAGGCGGACGGGACTTACATGGCGGTAGATTATCTGCGTATCTACAAACCAAAATCTCTTTTGAATGCCAAGCCCGATACCGACGTATCTGCGCCGCTTGCAAATATGAAGCTTTCAAAACCATACAGCCTTGCCGAAAATGCAAACTATTATTTTAGCCTAACAATAACAAAGCAGGCGCAAGAAGCCCTTGAGATTAAGCTGCTTGAAGCCAATGGAAAGCCTGTCGGAAAAATTATTATAGATAAAGACGGTTATTTAATTGCAGGCATGGATAAACTTGTTTCAAGCAAATTGGCGGCGTCTGCATTTAAAGATATGAAAATTGTTGAAGACAATAAACCCACTCTTCTTGTTTGCAGAATTACCGCAAAGGCAAATTCAGATAAATATGATAAAGACGCCATCAGCGTGTGGGCATGCCCGATTGAAAATTCCTCCGCCGCAAAAGAACCTTATTTTTACCCGAACATAAACGAAGACGGCGGCACATCTCTTACACAAGGTTGGTTTGTCAATCAAAAGTCATACTCAAGCAAAGTTATCGGCGCTGTTGCAATTTCCTCAAGCAAAGGCGCAGACCTGTCTTCTTTTGGACGCTTGCGCACGGGTCGCAATTTTTTAAGCGTTATTAAATAGCTTATTACATTTTGATATGCGTAAAAAAAGACCGCAATTTGGCGGTCTTTTTTTTAACAATTATTCCTGAGCGCTTTTGGCTTTTCTGGAAGCTTTCTTTTGAGTGAAGGTGAGCTTTCCGTTAAGTTCATCTACAAAGATTTTACCGCTATCAGCACTTAAATTGCCTTTCAAAATTTCTTCCGCTAGGGCGTCTTCAACCTCCCTTTCAATGGCACGTTTAAGAGGCCTTGCGCCATATTTGTCGTCCCAGCCTTTTAGTATGAGATGATTTAAGGCGGCGTCCGAAAGCTCCATAGTCATATTTTGTTCCGCAAGCCTGTTGTTCAATTTTGAAAGCTCCAAATTCACAATCTGGAAAATATCAGACCTATCCAAAGACCTGAACAAAACTATGTCGTTTATGCGGTTGAGAAATTCCGGTCTGAAAACCCTTTTCATTTCTTCAAGCACCAAAGACCTGACTCTTTCATAATCGTCCTGAGCGTTTAGCCCAACGCCGAAGCCCATTGTAGGCGTCTTTTGCAAAATGTGTGCGCCCACATTGCTTGTGAGAATTATTATCGTATTCCTGAAATCCACAGTGCGCCCAAGGCTGTCTGTAAGCCTGCCGTCTTCCAAAACCTGCAGCAAGAGTTGGGCTACATCCGGATGCGCTTTTTCTATCTCATCAAAGAGTATCACACAATACGGACGCCTGCGAACCGCCTCGGTAAGCTGACCGCCGTCTTCATGCCCCACGTAACCCGGAGGCGAACCTATCAAGCGTGAGATTGAATGTTTTTCCATATACTCAGACATATCTATCTGGATTATGGAATCCGCCTGACCAAACATTTGTTCCGCCAAAATTTTTGCGAGGTAGGTTTTACCCACGCCCGTTGGCCCTAAAAATAAAAATGAACCTATGGGCCTGCGGGGGTCTTTAAGAGACGCCCTTGAACGACGCAGCGCACGGGCTATCACCGAGCAGGCCTCAGACTGCCCCACCACCAATGAACGCAAGCTGTCTTCAAGCGCCAAAAGTTTTTTGCTTTCGCCTTCTTCCATTTTTGAAAGCGGAATGCCCGTCCAAGATGAAACAACATGCAAAATATCGTCTTCGGAAACGTCCCCTACAATTTCATTCAAAGACTTCCTCCAAAATTTCAACATATCTTCACGCTGGGCGATTAAAGATTTTTCCTTATCCCTCAACTTTGCGGCGTTTTCAAAATCTTGAGCCAATATTGCGGCTTCTTTCTTGGCGTTGGTTTCGGCAAGTTTGTTTGTAAATTCGTTAAGCTGCTCCGGCCTTTCCATCATTTTGATTCTGGCACGGCTGCCGGCTTCGTCGATAATGTCTATTGCCTTGTCCGGAAGCTGACGGCTTGTTATGTAACGCTCAGAAAGCTTTACAGCCGCCGACAAAGCCTCGTCAGAATAACGGCACTTGTGGTGCGACTCATAATTTTTACGCAATCCCTGAAGAATTTTTATGGTATCCTCAACAGAAGGCGCATCAACCTTGACGCTCTGAAAACGCCTGTCTAGGGCGCTGTCTTTTTCTATATGCTTTCTGTATTCGGCAAGCGTTGTTGCGCCTATGCACTGCAAAGACCCTCTTGAAAGCGCAGGCTTAAAAATATTTGAAGCATCCATTGCGCCCTCCGCCGCACCGGCGCCCACTATGGTGTGAAGTTCGTCGATAAAAAGCAGAACGTTTGCAGATTTTTCAATTTCATCCATCACCGCCTTAATGCGTTCCTCAAACTGACCTCTGTATTTTGTGCCGGCAACCATAAGCGCCATATCCAAGGCTATCAGCCTTTTGTTGGAAAGAAGTTCCGGCACGGAACCGTCCGCAATTTCTTGCGCCAAGCCCTCTACAATCGCAGTCTTGCCAACGCCCGCCTCTCCGACAAGTACAGGGTTATTTTTTGTGCGCCTGCACAAAATTTGCACAACCCTCATGATTTCTTTTGAACGCCCTATGACAGGGTCCAACTTGCCTTTTCTGGCAAGTTCGGTCAGGTCTCTACCAAATGCCTTGAGTGCGCTTTGCCTTTCGGATTTTTCTGAAGGCTGCGGGAAAAAATCTGTGGAGCTTTGTTCAGCCTCAGGAGAATCGCCGACAAAATTTGGGTCAAGCTCAGACAAAATCATCTTGCGGCAATTTTCTATATTTACATTTAACTGCAAAAGAATTTGCGCCGCAACACCCTCACCCTCACGCAATAGGCCAAGCAAGAGATGCTCTGTGCCGATGTAGTTGTGCCCAAGCTGCGTTGCCTCATTTGAGGCAAAAGCCAAAACCCTTTTTACCTTTGGCGTGTGCGGCACATCGCCGGATTCCTCAGTTTGTTCAGACACGCCTACGCTGTTTTCTATTGCGTTTTTTACAGATTCCAAACTCACGCCCATCTTGCGCAGCACATTTACGGCAACGCCCTGATTAAGCATGATTATACCCAGCAAGAGATGTTCCGTGCCCAAATAGTTGTGTTTAAGTTTTTGCGCCTCTTTTTTTGCCAAAGACAAAACCTGTAAGGCTCTTGGAGTAAATTTTTGCATATGTTTTAATTATCGAATGTTACGCTTTAATATTAAGCTTTTTTAAAGACAGCACGGGCAAGGTCTTTATTATAGACTTCACAAACCTTGCGCGTATCGAATCTCTAAGCTGGGTATCCGCATTTTCAACGCCTATAAATTCATGCAGATGTGCGGGTTTTATTTGTAAAATCAAATTATCCAATCTTTCAATGACCGTAAGGCGGCTTCTGCCAAAGAATCCCAAATCTGCGGCAAGCCTTAAATACGATATGCAGCCGATAGCTTCCACCGTGTTTATAAGCTCGCAAGAATTTAGTACTGCCCAAGACCTTGCTATTTTGTCCGCCAAAAGTATGGCGTTTTCTTGCAGAAGCTTTTGACGTGCGTTAAGCTCATCAATGCGCAAGCTTTCACAGACCCTCAAGATTTTTTCCAGTATCTGATTTTCACTCAAACCCAGAGTTTGCTGGTTGGATATCTGAAAGAAACTGCCCATAGGTTCAGACCCTTCGCCATTTTCGCCACGGGCTATCATGCCTATCTGGCTTGCGCCACGCATCATTTTGTCTGCGTGTCCGCTTAACACAAGAGCAGGCAAGTGCATCATCAAAGACGCCCTCATTGCCGTGCCAACATTGCTTGGGCAAGACGTCAAATAGCCGTATTTCCCATCAAAGGCAAATTCTATATTTTTTGCCAAAGCATCGTCCACGGAATTTATCGTCTTCCAGATTGCCCGCAAATTTTGGCCTCTGGCGTACACTTGTAAACGCAAATGGTCTTCCTCATTTATCATTATGGAGCAAGCCCCGTCTGAACTTACAACCACGGCGCTTTCATCGGTAGAATCCGCCAAATCACGGGTAATCAAACGCTCCTCAACCAAATAATCCCGACGCAAAGCGGGTATTGAATCCATCTTGATAAGCTCTGAATTCTTGAAATTTTTTACCGTCTTAATTGCGCTTAAAGATCTTTGCAAAATTTCTTTCAAAGAGTCTGAACTTGCGGAATCCGGAAAGTGTACGCCGCCAAAGTTTCTTGCCAAGCGTATCCTGGAACTCACCATTATTGAGTCCGCCACAGACTTTAAACTTTCTGAATTTTTACTCATTTAGAATTTGCCAGAAGTTTGAGTTTATCCCTGATGATTGCGGCGTCTTCATAACGCTCTTGACCTATGGCTGTTTCAAGTTCTTGCTGAAGCTCGGAAAGGCTATAACCTGTTTTGAGGGTTGGTTTTGTTTTTTTAACGCCCTTGCCCTTGTGCGTAGTGCTTACGCCCTGCATTTGGTAGATGTAGTCAGCAAATTTGTCGGCAAAGGTTATATAGCATAAAGGACAATGCGCCATAGGTTTTTTTTCAAGCTCTTGCATAGACATCCCGCAATTAGGACAGGCATCTTTGGGCGAATTTGCCCCCGCATCAATTTTAGACTTTACCTCATCCACAATCTTCTGAATGTTGGGGAAAAAATCCGCAGGAAAGGAATCAATCGCCGAAGCCGAAGCTTTCTGAGCGCAAGATTCGCAAAGGTGGCTGACAGTTTTATTACCGTCCACAATATTGGTTATGTGCACTGTTGCCTCCGCCCCGCAAATATCGCATTTATACTTTGTTGACATCCTGTAAACCCATATCAAAACCCAAAAAGGCAAAACGCCCAAGGGTTGTTAAATCTTTTTGCATAATAAAAACTAAGCAAGTTTGACCAATTCAGACGTTTCAGGAATATCCCTGATTATTTGCGCTGGAAGTGGCCCTACGCCTATATATCGTAAATTTGGCAATTTGTTAAGCCTTGAACCGTTTCTTTGGGCGACATCCAAAATACTTTTGATGCAAAATGCCACGTATTTTTTTGCTTCAAGAGGCAAATCTGCAAAACTGCGGACATCAGAAATATCTTTATCCCAACTTTTTAACGCCTTATAAACGGGTTTAAGAGCGTGCCTTACAACTTCCAAACGAGGTACGCCGTAATACTCTTTGCCGCTTGAAGCATCTTGATAATGCGTGCACACAAGAAGCTCCGCACCCAGACATTCTTTATCGCAGGTGAGGGCGTCCAGCTTGTTTATGACAATATCGTCATAACCGCCGTACCTGAGCGCATCGCCCTTTTCGACAGCGTCAAACCAGCCTACCATTCTTTGTCTGCCCGTGCTTGTGCCAAACTCTAGCTGTTTAAGTTTTTTTGTGAGCGCCATTTCATCATCCATCTTTGTTAAGAATAGATGCGTGCCCACCTTTGTGTCATAAGCCTTGCAGCAGCCCAAAGCGTGGACATCCTGAACCGGAAGCCCCGCACTCTGAAAAAACTCTGGAACACCAGTATGAGAAGCAGTAACATTTGGCGGAAAACCATGACGTTTATCAAGCCAATACGCCTGACCAAATTCGCCAATGATATACTCGCCATTTTTGAGGGCTTCACGGCAGACTTCACGCACATCACCGATATTTTTGATAAGCTTTTGGCCAGCAGTCCAATAACATTCCAAGACTGCTTCAAAATTGATTGTGAAAGGTTTCTCGCCCTTAAAGCGGAGAAAATCAAATTCAGATTTCTCAAAGATTCCCGCAGAGATTGCTTCAGCATTCGCACGCTCCTCAGCCGAGGTAAGCATGGCAAAAAATTCATCCCACCTTGAGGCTGAAACTTTGCAGACATGCTCTATTACAGCGCACGCCCTTTCCAACTTGGCTTTGAGTTTTTTTGAAAATACGCCCTTATCTAAAAGAAAGTCTGAGTAATAAATTTGGAACTGCCCCACCTCATCCATGTACGCCGGAGTAATACCCCTGCCCGTGGAACCTCTTGGCGCTTCATTCATGACATTCACACGGTAGTCTTCATAAGCCAAATCAATCAACCTATGGCTTATGTCGCTGACCATTGTACGCTCGTCAATAATAAGTCTGGATAAAATTTGATAACCCAGTTTTTCTAGCGGAAGCGCCTCCCAAAGAAATTTACGAGGATCTGCAACCACGCCTATGCCTATGGCAAGATGGCGGACGTCTTTTTCTATCACACCGGCTGGCAGCAGGTTAAGCTTTATGCCCCCCGCAGTATGGCCGGAATTTGCGCCGCCGTTGACCTTCATTACAACAGAGGCTATTTCAGCCTTGCCTGTCTTTGTTTTAAGTTCGTCAATAACTTCATAAATTAGGCGACCTTTACCTTCGTCGCCCATACTTATACCAATGTCTGCAATCAGTTGACTTTTAAAATCTGTAAGTGCCATTTTTATACTTTTTTACATTATTAAAACAGACTGTAAAGGCTGTGAAAAAAGCCCACTCTTGCAAGCATAAAAGACTTTTAAATTCTGGCTTTACTTATTTTTTTTTATCTTCATTGTTCCCCTTCCATAACTTTATGTCAGACCCTACAACATCCTCTATCGTCGCTAAAAAACCCAATATAATGCGCAGGCTTTATGATTGGACAATATCTTGGGCGGACAAACCCTATGGTATGTGGGCGTTAGCGCTGATTTCTTTTGCGGAATCTTCATTTTTCCCTATTCCGCCTGACGTGCTTTTGATACCTATGGTAATGGGCAAGCCAAAGGCGTGGTTTAAGATAGCCACAGTCTGCACCTTATCTTCTGTTTTGGGCGGTCTATTTGGTTGGACTCTGGGTTATTTTGCGTGGGAGCTTTTAAGCAATTTTTTCTTTACTTACATTCCTGGTTTTAGTGAGGATTTGTTTAACCAGATACAGCAAAAGTATCAAGAACAAGGCGGGCTTATTATATTTGGGGCGGCATTTACGCCAATACCTTATAAAGTTTTCACTATTGCCGCCGGTGTTTGCAGTATTTACATACCTACTTTGATTTTAGCTTCAATTTTGGGCAGAGGCGGCAGGTTTTATTTGGTGGCAATAATAATATACTATGTTGGCCCTAAAGCGCAGCCTTATATAGACAAGTACTTTAACTGGTTGGCGCTTGCTTTTTTTGTATTGCTGGTGGGTGGTTTTATTATTATCAAACACTTACATTAATTTGTATTGACGTAAGTGTTGTTTGCTTAATAATTGTGCCATAACAATATTACTACATGGCACATACACCCTCCTTCTGGTTAAAAAAATAACATTAACATTTGCTCTGCTATATACTGCATTCACCGCACAAGCGGCAATAAGTACCATAACTTCTTTTGCAGATACAGACACATTGGGCACCTTGCGTTATGCTATAAACAGACAGGCGGCGTATGATGTCTATACATTTGCTTATTCTGGTACGGTTACTCTCACAAGCTCTTTGCCAACGATTACCGCTAGAGACATAACTATCAACACGTCCACATACGATGTCGCCATAGATGGCGCCGGTGCATATAGAATTTTTGAAATCACCAGCGCAACAGTTAATCTTTCAAAGCTAACGCTTAAAAATGCTTATAGTTCTGGTAATGGTGCCGCACTTTATAATAGCGCCGCAAATTTAAGAATCAACCTTACAGGTCTGCTCACATTTGAGGATAATATCTCAGCTCTGGGCGGTGGGGCTATTTCCACTTTCGGCGATTTGACAATCGTTGGCGACACTCTATTTAAAGGCAACTCGGCATCTAATTCCGGTGGGGCGATTAATGCTAGCAATGCCCTTACACTCTCAGGGGCTGCAACGTTTAAGGGCAATTCCACAAGTAATAATGGCGGGGCGATTAATTCAAATAAGGGGTTTTCTATTTCAGATACCGCAATATTTGGCGGCACTGGCGTTAATGAAGGCAATACGGCAGAATATTCCGGCGGTGCAATTTATTTAGGGAATAGCGCAAACACCCTCACATTTGACAGTGATGTAAGCTTTATACGCAATAAAACTACAAATTCATCATACGGCACCGGCGGGGCAATTTATTTTAGCGCCAATAGCGGTACAAATACAATTAACAACACGGGCGTTGCAACATTTAAGGGGAATTCCAGTAATTCCGGCGGGGCGATTTATTCTAACTCAAATTTGACAATCACGGGGGATGCGACATTTGGCGGCTCAGGCGCTAATGAAGGCAATACAGCTTCAACATCCGGCGGGGCGATTTATTTGGACACTTCCGCAAACACCCTCACATTTGGCAGTACGGCAAGCTTCATAAACAATAAAGTTACAACTGCATCCAACAATGGCGGGGCGATTTATTTTGAGTCAACTAGCGGCACAAATACAATAGATAACTCAGGCTTACTCACATTTAAAGGCAATACGGCAGCAAACTCCGGCGGGGCGATTTATTCTAACTCAAATTTGACAATCACGGGGGATGCGACATTTGGCGGAACGGGCGCAGGCGAAGGCAACACTGCAGGCAACTACGGTGGCGCGATTTATATGACTAGCGGTGCCAAAACGCTGACTTTTGGCAACACGGTTGATTTTATAAATAATAAGACTACATCCACAAGTTTGGGCTATGGCGGGGCAATTTATTTTGATTCAACAAGTCTGAATAAAATAGCCAACACAGGCTTGCTTACATTCACAGGCAATGAAACTGGCTACGCTGGCGGGGCGATTTATTCTTTAGGAGCGTTGGAAATCACCGGGGCTGTAAGGTTTGGCGATACAGGTACAAATGAAGGTAACAGCACAGCAAACTACGGCGGCGCGATTTTTATGACTAGCGGTGCCAGAACGCTGACTTTTGGCGGCACGGCTGATTTTATCAATAATAAGGCTACATCCACAAGTTTGGGCTATGGCGGGGCAATTTATTTTGTTTCAACAAGCGGGACTAAAGTCGCCAACACTGGCTTATTGACATTCACGGGCAATACGGCCGGCAGCAGAGGCGGAGCGATTTATTCAATGGGAGCATTGGAAATTACGGGTGCTGTCACCTTTGGCGGTACGAGTACAAATGAAGGTAACAGCACAGCATACTACGGCGGGGCGATTTACATGGGGAACAACGCCAACGCCTTGACTTTTGGCAGCACGGCTGATTTTATCAATAATAAGACTACATCGATAAGTTTAAACCACGGCGGCGGGGCGATTCATTTTGCGTCAACTAGCGGCACAAATACAATTAACAACACAGGCTTGCTCTCATTTACAGGCAACACTGCAGGCATCTACGGCGGAGCGGTTTATTCACTTCGTAATTTGACAATCAGTGGGGCGACAAGCTTTACAGGCAACACTGCAGGCTACGGCGGGGCGGTTTCTTTGGACATTGACGCAAACACCCTCACCTTTGGCAGCACGGCAAGTTTCATTAATAATAAAACTACACCAGCATTCGGCAGCGGCGGAGCGATTTATTTTGCGCAAAATGACGCAAATACAATTAACAACACGGGCTTGCTCACATTTACAGGCAATACCGCAGGCTTCGGCGGCGGGGCGATTTATTCAAACGGTGATTTGGGAATTATTGGGGCGGCTACATTTGGCGGCACGGGCACTAACGAAGGTAATTCGGCAGCTTGCGGCGGGGCGGTTTATTTGGGTATTTTTGCAAACACCCTTACCTTTAGCGGCACGACAAGCTTCATAAATAATAAAGCTACATCAGCATCCGGCAAAGGCGGGGCGATTTATTTTACGTCAACTGGCTCAAATACAATTAACTCGCGCTTACTCACATTTACTGGCAACCTTGCAAGCAACAGCGGCGGCGCAATTTATTCAAACGGCAGTGTTTTTGCCTTGTACGCCAACATCGGCAACATCAGTTTTTCAGGCAATAAGATGGGCGTGGATTTTGAAGCAACAGACCCAAGCCTAACAGGTACGGCAAACTCTATTTATCTGAATAACGCCTCTACTGTGTATCTTGCGGCGGCAAGCGGCAAAACAATAACGCTTTCAGACCCAATTAAGGCGACAGCTTCAACAACCCATACTGTTCACATAAATAAATATCAAACCGGCACAGTAACAAACGGAACGGTAATATTCTCGGGCACAAATTATGCCGAAAATTCCGACCATGTAAAAACCGACATCAAGGCGGATACCATTGTTCATGGCGGCACATTCTCTGTAACGCAAAAGGCTCAGTACGGCACTGTTGACTCCACTCTTGCCGTAAATTCAGGCGCAGTGCTTATGGGTAGCGGCTACATCTTGGGCGCAACAACCTTACTTAGCGGTTCAACCCTTGCAGCAGGCGAAGGCGTGGGCACGCTCACTTTTGACAATCTATCAATCAACGGCGGCTCTATACTTGAAATAGAAAGCGGAGACTTGATAAATGTGCTGGGCACGCTAGACCTCTCGGGCGCATCAGGTATAAATAAAATCTTGATAGACCTGATTAACTTTGAAGCCACAGTTGTTGACTACAAAATTATGTCTATGGCGGATTATGCATTCGGCGACACCAACCTCAATGAGTTCTTTGACTTCCAAGGCAAATTCATCGGCGATATTTATGCGCTAAACGACGCAGTATATCTAAACGGAACGGTAATTCCTGAGCCAAGCACTTATGCCGCAATCTTGGGTTTGCTGGCGTTAGCCTTTGTGATTTATAGACGCCGCAAGGCATAAATCACCTTTTAATCAAGTGGCGGCATTTAACAAATGTTGCTTTTTAAACCGTACTTGGTCTCGACTAAGTACGGTTTGTTTATCTAGCTTTTGTCCACCTTTTTGACTATTGATTCATCAAAGCCGACTTGCTTTTCAACTATGTAAAGCGGTCTGTTTTGAACTTCAACCAGCACCCTGCCAAGATACTCCCCAACCACGCCCAAAGCTATTAGCTGGATACTGCCAAAAAACAGTATAAATACCAGCAGCGATGCGTACCCCGGCACGTCAACACCCTTTATCAACGTGCGCATGATTATATAAAAAGCGTAAGTTGAAGATATGAACGCCACCGTTCCGCCAAGATATGTCCAGATGCGCAATGGCAATGTGGTAGAGCCCACAATGCCGTTTATGGCAAAATTCCAAAGCTTGAAAAAGTTCCATTTGCTTTCACCGCCCTCTCTGGACGGCCTCACAAATTCGACATAAGTTGACTTGAAGCCAACCCAGTTGAATATGCCTTTCATAAAAAGGGCATGCTCTTTCATTTTCAATATTGCCTCTATAACCCTGCGGCTGATGAGCCTGTAATCGCCGGTGTTTTGGGGCATTGGCCTTTCCGAAACAAAGTTATATACTTTGTAAAAAAGCTCTGCAGTTTTGCGTTTAAAGAAGGTGTCATTATCCCTGTTGGAACGCACCGCATAGACAACATCGTAACCTTCTTCCCATTTTTTAACGAGGTCTAAAATAAGTTCCGGAGGGTCTTGCAAGTCGCAATCCATAGGTATTGCAGAGCGCCCTGAAGAATATCTTAACCCCGCAATCAAAGATACTTCTTTGCCAAAATTTCTGGAAAAAGTAATGTATTTGACCGACTTGTTTTTCGTAGCATATCCAGACAAAATCTCCTCCGAATTATCCACACTGCCGTCATTCACGCAAACTATTTCATAAGTGTAACCCTGCAACGAATCAAGAACCTTAAACAGCCTTTCAAAAAATGCGTCTAAAGAATCCGCCTCATTAAATATGGGCACTATGATAGAGATATCAGTCATTACCGCAGAGTAAATTTTTATAATAAATTATGTCAATTAAATTAAGATGCTTGATTTAGCGCCTCTGAAAAGGCATCATGTGTTTAAGTTTTCTAATCTTACATACAGAAAGTTATTTATGATAAAATTCTTCAAGGCAATTTTCATATTGATTGCGAGTCTTTGCGTTTCATACGCATTGGCAAAAAACACCGTTCTTTTTTACGAGGCGGAAACTTTTCAATTCCAAGCGGATTGGTCTTATGAAGACTTTGAAAATAAAGAGGTCTTGCAAGGCAACAGGTCTAAATTTGCGCCCGCAACAGTTGTAGAAATACCTCAGGAAGCCGTGTATAGCGTGTGGGTAAGGGCTTATGACAATCTGGAGCTCCTGCCAAAATCTCGACGTTTCGATATTGAAATCAACGGCGAAAAGCTGCCTATACCCGCCGGCACTCACGGCGTCAAGACCGGTCTTGAGTGGCAAAAACTCGGCGAAATTTCCATCCCAAAGGGCGACGCCTATATCAAGGCAAAAGGCGTGCCGGCAACGGGTCTGCGCTTTGACGCTATCATACTCACAGACGACGCCAGCTTCAACCCTGTTGGCAAACTTGCAACAAACTCTGAACGCTCAAGGTTTGTAAGAAAACCAAAGCTGGCAACCTGCGTATTCGACAATGAATTTACATCTCAAGAAAAACTCTCAGACATAAAAAACCCCAAGACATTCTCCATACAAAACCAACTCATAAAAATCACTTTCACGGAAAAGAAAAACTCCGCAGGAAAAAGCGTCTTTGTGCGCAGCGCAGAATTTGTCAAAAGAGGCAAAGCCTATCCTATGCCCTCTTTGGAATCTGAGGTTTTGTTTTTGACCTACTCGGCAGAAATTAAAGAGGAAGCTAAAGACCAAACCGCACTTTGGACAACTTGCGTAAATATGCCCAAAGTAAAAATTGGCGACAAACTTCTAGATTTGGAAACCCCGGCGTTCGACCCTTATTCGGCTGGCGAAAATAAAATCTTGCGCCCTATTGCCATAAAAATTCTGAATGAAGAATCTTTGGCTTTAACTTATGAAAGCGGAGTTTCCGCAACCCTAACGCTTCAAAAAAATTCTACGTCCGCAAAGTTTGATGTGCAGTGTAAGATTGATAAATATGGCTTTTACTCCTTCGGCATGCTGGGGTTCTTCCCCTGCGACAGAGAAGATATGAACGCCACTTTGCTGCCCCCGATGTATCAGATGCGCCGCACAATGCCCATGCCAAAACTTATGGGCAACGCCATGACTTCACAACCCCTAAGCCTTATAGAAAGCGGTTTTGCAGACACAAAATTCGCATACGGCTTTGTCGCAAATCCAAAAAATTTGCCTTGGGGTGAATGGTCAAAATTTGGAAATTCAATTTACGGATTCTCTTTGGCATCTCCAAAAAATCAGGTGCAGCCCGCAATATTTCAACCCGTCTTGGGCGGCAGAAATTCTGAAAAAAACACCGGTGATATTCTGGAAGCTTCTTGGTACATAGTTGCCGTAAAAGGCGATTGGAAAGACGCTCTAGAGCTTGCCAATCAGGAAATTTTTGACGGCGCAAAATTAAGAGAGCCTTACACAACCTCTCTTTCCGAAACGCTCTGCAACATTGCAAAATACATGAAAAATGAGGACGCAAGCGGATGGTCAAAACACCTGAAAGGCAGATGGAATGTGGAGTTTCAATACGCCGCAACGCAATCTTCTCCGCTTGCGGAGCTTGAAGTCGCCCTGCTCACAGATGACGCTGAGTATTATAAAAACATTTCTTTGCCCGCAGTTGAATACACGCTGTCCAGAAGGGGCTTCCACTTTTCTTCAAAGCCCGGAGAAGGCAGAAGCTCAGTCGGGATAACCTATCTTACCGTACCCAACCAATCTTTCTGGGGAGATTACTATGCTAGCATCAACGCAATGTTGGGTTCGGGCAATACTTGGGCAAAAAAGTTTTATGACTTAAAGCTGACAAACTTCAAGTTTTCCGCAGCGCCGCAGTGGGCTGTTGACTTTGGGCTATATCTTGCAGACCCGTCTGAAGACCGCCTGAATAAGGCTGTTAAAGGTGCTGACGATTGGATAAGCAAGGCTTTCAAAAATACTTCCACAAATGAGGTCGATTTCAAAAGTTTTGTAAACGTTTCTTTCTATCCGTATTGGTGGTATCTGATAGATTTGTATGAAATTACAAACAATAAAAAGTATCTGGATTTTGCGCTTGAAGGCTCTTTCTATACGCTAAGCTCTTTGTGGAGCTACCCCACACCGCCGAGCGGAGAAGTTACCGTGCACCCCGACGGCATTGTTGAAGGCACTGGTAAAAACTGGTGGAAAGGCGATGTAGCCTTCAGACTCGGACACGCCGAAACCAGAGAGGCTGTCGAAAAATACGCCGAAGGCAAAAATATACACAGGGTTCTAAAGCACTGTCTATACGCCGTCAAAGAACACAAAGCTGAAGCTATGAGCGTATCCAGGCTTGGGTTGGGAATTGAACAGCCTATCACCTACATGATTCCTTTTGCAAATTTTAAAAATATCATCATGCCAAGCTGGGCGCCCGAAATGCTTAAAGTATATCAGTACACAAAAAATGATATAATTTTTAAATACTCCAGACACTCAATAATAGGTCGCTACGCAAACTTTCCGGGTTATTATGTGAAAGACTTTACAGACGTGCAGCTAGACCCTGAATATCCATACAAAGGACCTGATGTAACGGGTTTTTATTATCACCATGCGCCCTGCCATTTTGCGCACATTACAGATTATCTGATGGCGCAGTTGGAACAACGCTCTGAAAACAAAATCAAATTCCCCTTTGTGCGCCAACAAGGCTACGTCTGGTTCACGGACAGAATTTTCGGCAAAGCGGGCAAAGTTTTTGAAGATGAAAACGTAAAGCCTCTGCTTGCGATGGATGCCGTAAAAACAAATACGCCATTGGTCAGCATAGTCTGCGGCAGGGCTTCAGACGGTCTTTGGCTTATGCTTTTAAATGATAGCGCACAAGCCGTAAGCACCGCCCTTACTTTTGACGCTTCTCAAAAACTCTTAGCCGACGTTAATCTGGACGCACCCGCAGCTCTCTATAATTCAAAGGGCGTAAAGACCAAAGACATTTCAGCCAAAGATAAAATCAATATCCCCGCCCTATCTTTAGTTGCCGTAAAAATTCCTGCAAAAAAAATAGATACTAAAAATAATATCCAAGCTTTGCCGGAAAATTCTCACATAGTTAAGGAAAACTTGGGCTCAAAATCAATCAGCGCCGTGCACGCTTTTAGGATACGTTCCACATTTGGAGACTCAATATACGCCCTCGCACTTTGCGATTGGAAAACTAAAGCCAAAATCTCTTTGCATCTTGAGGGCGACAGCAAAAAATATTCTGTGGAAAAATACCCTTATGAAATCACCGTCTTCCCCATAGATATCAATAAAGACGCAAAATTTTATCTGACTATCGAAGAAGAAGGCAAAGAAGCAATCAAAACGGAAACATTTATTCTAACATGCAAGTAAAGAAATTATTTATGTTGGCAAGCGCATTAACAGCAACGCTTGCCGCCTGTAACGCCCCTGAAAATACGGAGACGCCAGCCGCAAAAGAGGAAGCTCTTTTTTCAGACATAGTTGTGGAAACAGGCGCACTTGAAGCCGATTTTAAAAACCCGCCAGCAAGCGCAAAGTGCGGCACATACTGGTATTGGATAAACGGTAACATCTCAAAAGAGGGCATCACAAAAGATTTGGAAACAATGAAGCTTATGGGCATACAGACCGCATTTATCGGCGACATATTCCAAGGCGCAATAAAAAATGGCGGCGTAAAATCTCTGAGCGAAGAATGGTGGCAGTGCATAGAGCACGCAATCAAAGAAGGCGATAGAATAGGCGTTGACATAGGGCTCTTTAATTCAACGGGCTGGAGCCAGTCCGGCGGAATTTGGGTTGAGCCCAAAGACGCAATGCGCAATGTAAAATCAATATTACTCAGCCCTGCCGAAGCAAAAAAATTCAAAGTTGATTTGGAATATTTTGAGCCTATCTGCGCACTCGCCTACCCCGCCAAAAAAAATGAAACCCTGCCTGAATTTGAAGTTAATGCTTCAGAAAATATCAAAGACGTAAAAAACTTTTTTGATAACAATAGGAAAACTTTTGGCGTCATAGAAAAATCCCCCGCTAGTTTTGAAATAAAGTTTAAGGAAAAAATTTCCGCAAGAAGCCTTGAATATTTTTTGCCCACAATACAAATGGTTTTAGAAGCCAAATTGTACGCAAAAATTGACGGGTCGTGGCAGCTTATATCTTCAAGAAATTTAATGCGCACCAAAGACGGCCCTCTCGAAGACGGCGCATTTTCAGACGCTTTTGATGAATGCAATGCAAAAGAATTTAAAATTGTTTTTTCTGAAACAACACAAGCGGTAAAAATATTGGACATAAATTTTTCACAAAAAAGCATAGTTCCATTTTATGTGGAAAAACAACTAGGCAGAATGAGCCCCGTTGCGGACATAAGTCCGGATTCATATCTTTGGAAAGATTCCCCTAAGGCAAGAGAGGCGGATGAAATCAAGCTTTCTGAAATAGTAGAGCTTAAATTGGAAAAAACTCCCGATGGATTTTATACCGTCAACGCCCCTGAAGGCGACTATGTGGTGCAGATTTGCGGTATGGAGCTCACGGGCAAAAAAAACGCCCCAGCCTCTGCCGAAAGTACTGGTTTAGAAGTTGACAAAGCAAGTTTTTTAAGCGCTCAAAAACATTTTGATTCTTATATTGGCGTGCTGCTAAACCGCATGAAACCTGAAGACCGCAAGGCTCTCAAATATGTGATTGCAGACAGTTATGAATGCGGCGCACAAAATTGGACGGATGATTTTAAAGAAAAATTTGAAGCCGCATACGGATACAACCCTGACAAATGGATGCCCGTATTGACAGGGCAAATTGTAGAAAACTTGGAACGTTCGGAAAGGTTCTTGTGGGACTTGCGCAGGCTTAACGCAGACTTGATTCCAGAAAATTATGTAGCCGCACTGCGTAAAAAATGTGAGGAAAACAACCTCATTCTCTGGCTTGAAAACTACGGACACTGGGGCTTTTCAGGAGAATTTTTAAATTACGGCGGCGCATCCAATGAAATCGGCGGAGAGTTTTGGATAGACCCGCTAAGAGGCGATGTTGAATGCAGATGTGCCACAAGCGCAGGCGCAATTTACGGCAAAAAAAGAGTCTCTGCTGAAGCTTTCACAACAAAGTCCAACCACTACCAAACCCCCAAAGATTTTAAAGTGCGTGGAGACTGGGCTTGGAGCGTTGGCGTAAATCATTTTGTCATGCACGTTTTTGTGCATCAACCAGACGACGCCTCACCGGGTATCACACCTTGGTTTGGCACTTACTTCAATAGAAGCAACACCTGGGCGCCTTACTCCAGAACGTTTTTTGAATATATTGAAAGAGGCTCTGCAATATTGCAGCACGGCAAAAGAGTTACAGATGTTGCATATTTTATCAGCGAAGACACTCCAAACATGACAGGTCCGCAAGACCCAAAACTGCCAAGAGGTTTTGATTTTGACTTTATCAATAAAGAAATTTTGATGACAAAAGCCAGGGCGCAAAATGGGCGCTTGGTTTTGGAAAGCGGCGCAAGCTATTCAATCTTGGTTTTGCCAAACCGCAAAGCCATGACGCCCGAACTTGTCCAAAAAATAACAGAACTTGTGGAAGAAGGCGTGGTGATTTTGGGCAATGCTCCGGAAAAATCGCCAAGCAATAAAGATTACCCCACCTGCGACGAGCTTGTTAGAAATGTTGCAAGCCGCATGTGGATTGGCGAGGGTGAAAAATCTTGGGAACACGGTTTGGGAAAAGTATTTTCAAACGTAACTTTGGAAGAAGCTTTTACTGAAATGAATCTTCAGCCAGATATAACAATGCCAAGCGGCTTTGTATATACGCATAGAGAAGAAAACAACCAGCACGTATATTTTGTATCAAACCAAGATAAAAATGCAAAAAGCGCTGAGTTTTCTTTCAGAATTACAGGCATGCAGCCAGAAATTTGGGATGCGCAAACCGGAGAAATTAGAGAGCTTAAAAACTTTTTTGACAACGGCAGACGCATCAAAATACCTCTTGAATTCAAGGCTTTCGACAGCTTTTTTATAGTTTTCAGAAACCAAACAACATTGAAAGTTTCAAAGGGAGAAAATTTCCCATTGTCTGAATATGTAAAAGAAATCAGCTCTTTAGATTGGCAGCTTGAATTTGAATCAAGCTATCAACCCAAATTTGGCGCAAGATGTGAAAAACTCATTGATTGGTCTAAAGCAGAGCACCCAGATGTAAAATATTTTAGCGGCAAAGCCGTATATACAAAAGATTTCACCTTGGATAGTCTGGAAAGCGGAAGGCTCTATGTGAATTTGGGCGAAGTTGGCGGGCTTGCGCAAGTATTCATAAACGGCTTTGAAACGCCCGTACTCTGGCGAGAGCCTTACAGAGTGAATCTTATGCCGCATTTGCGTATAGGCAAAAACACAATACAAGTTGTTGTGATAAACTCTTGGTACAACAGATTAATTGGCGACTCACAACCCAATGAAAAACCCAGAGCAAACTTTATCGCAAACGGCCCATATTGGTGGAACGACAAAACGCCTCTCATATCTTCTGGTTTGATAGGCCCAGTCATACTGGAAAAAGATAAACAATAAATTAGTTGCACTTCCAAAAAAGCGGCGGAAATTTTTAAATATTTCCGCCGCTTTTTTTGAAGCAACATCTGCGTTAAATTGAATACTCCTTAGAATTTTCGCCAAATAAATTGGTTAATCATCTTGGTGTAACTTTGTATTATTTTTACAACTTTTACCGAAACATTGTCGTCGCAATAATCCGGAGGCATGACGGTTTTCTCAGAATTTTGGCGCATTGATACGGCAAGATTTATCGCCTGCATAATGTCTGAACCCCTAATGCCGCCCAAGACAACAGTGCCCTTGTCCAGAACTTCAGGACGCTCCGTAGAGGTGCGCAAAAGTACGCCGGAAAAACCCAATATTGCGCTTTCTTCCGAAAGCGTACCGCTATCGCTAAGCACGCAAAATGCCGACTTTTGAAGTTTGTTGTAATCTAAAAAACCAAAGGGCGGCAATGTCCGCACCAATTTGTGAAATTTAAAACCCCTTGAATCTATAAACTTTTTGCTGCGCGGATGTGTTGAATAAACAACGGGCATGTTGTAAGTTTCCGCAATACTGTTCAAAGAATTCATCAAAGAGAAGAAATTATTTTCTATGTCTATATTTTCCTCCCTATGTGCAGAGACTATAAAAAACTTGCCGTCTTCCAAACCAAGTTCAGCAAGAACCTTGCTGGAATCAATCTTATCCGCCTGCTCTTTCAAAACTTCCGTCATGGGTGAGCCCGTTACAAAAACATACTCTTTGCGCACGCCTTCAGAAATAAGATAGCGCCTAGAATGCTCCGTATATGTTAAATTGACATCGGAAATATGGTCAACAATGCGGCGGTTTGTCTCCTCAGGGACGTTTTGGTCAAAACATCTGTTACCAGCTTCCATGTGAAAAATTGGTATCTTGAGACGTTTTGCGGAAATTGCGGAAAGCGCAGAATTTGTGTCGCCCAAAATCAGCAGAGCGTCAGGGCGCTCTTTAAACATAATATCATAAGACTTTGCTATGATATTGCCCATGGTCTGCCCCAGATTTTCACCTACGCTATCCAAATAATAATTCGGCGCACGCAGACCCAAATCTTTGAAAAAAACTTCATTCAAAGAGTAATCCCAATTTTGTCCCGTATGAACCAAAATTTGGTTGAAATACTTGTCGCAAGCTTTTATGCACGACGAAAGCCTGATTATTTCAGGGCGCGTGCCTATGATTGTCATTACCTTTAGTTTTTCCATTTTTTAAACGTTGTTAAAATATGTGTCCGGATTTGAAGGGTCAAAAGCCTCATTCGCCCACATGACAGTGATTAAGTCTTGAGCGCCCACGTTTTCTATGTTGTGCGTATAACCAGTTGGAATATCCACAACCTCAAGCTTTTCGCCATTTACTTTATATTCTATAATTTCAGATTCATCTATTTTTCTGAAGCGTATTATACCTTCGCCCTGCACCACCAAAAATTTTTCATTCTTGGAATTGTGCCAATGATTGCCCTTGGTGATACCAGACTTTGTAATATTCACCGAGACCTGCCCCCTCTCGGGCGTGCGCAAAAATTCTGTAAAAGAACCCCTAGCATCCACATTCATTTTAAGAGGGTAAGAGAATGCATTGCGTGGCAGATAACTTAAATACGTGCTGTAAAGTTTTGTCTCAAGAGAGCCCTTCTGCAAATTGGGAACTTGCAAATTCTCTCGAGACGCCCTGAAAGAATAAATAGTGTCAACAATTTCACCAAGACTTGCCTTGTGGCTGACAGGAACTTCACAAAAACCGTTCTCAAGCCTTGTGGGCGCAAGCTTTAACGCCCTTAAAAATTCCGCCAAAACATCGTCAATATAAACCACGTGCATCTGCACGCTGCGGTCATTGACGGTTATGGGCAAATCATTGGCTATATTGTTGCAGAAAGTTGCTATGGCGCTGTTGTAATTTGGTCTGCACCACTTGCCAAAAATATTTGGCAATCTGTACACCATTACCTCCACAACTTCAGTCTTGGAATAATCAAACATTAAATCTTCACCAGCCTTCTTGCTCTGCCCGTAAGGATTGTCTAAAGAAGCCTGAATTGAAGATGTAATGAGTATGGGCGCTTTATTCTTTGACGCCTTTAACTTGGCAAGCAAAGTGTCTGTAAAGCCAAAATTGCCCGTCATAAATTCCTCCGCATTTTGCGGCCTGTTCACACCCGCAAGATGAAACACAAAGTTGCAAGAGCTGCAAGCCTCGTCCAAAAGAGAGTCTGGAGAATCTATATCGTACTCAAAAACCTCGGCATAGCCGGCGTTCTTTAAGGCAAGCACCAAATTTTTGCCGACAAACCCCTTTGCGCCAGTAACAAGAATCTTCATTACTTTTTCCAAGTGGCAAGCTCTTGACGCACTTCCTCAAGCTCCAAAAGCTTTTGTTTAATTTCTTCAACATTCAGCATTTGGGTATTGTTTGAGTTGTACTCATCTGTGATGGCGTATTGCTTGTCGCCCTCGGTAAAATATTTGTCATAATTCAAATCACGAGTGTCGGCTGGGATGCAGTAGTAATTGCCCATGTCTTTTGCGCAGGCAAATTCTTCACGGGTGAGCAAAACTTCATAGAGTTTTTCACCGTGCCGCACGCCTATGTTTTTGATTTCACGCTTTACGCCAAAAAGCTCAAGCAAAGCCTGCGCCAAATTCAAAATAGTGCAAGCGGGAGATTTTTGCACCATTATCTCACCGGCTCTGGAATGTTCAAAAGAAAATTCAACCAACCCCACCGCCTCGTCAAGAGACATTATGTAACGGGTCATATTGGGATCTGTGATTGTAATGGGTAAGCCTGCCTTGATTTGTTCAATAAAAAGCGGTATGACAGAACCTCTTGAATACATCACATTGCCATAGCGTGTACCGCAAATTATAGTTTCCTGAGATACCCTTGAACGTGCTACAAAAACTTTTTCCATCATTGCCTTTGAAGTGCCCATGCTATTTACGGGGTAAGCCGCTTTGTCTGTGGAAAGACATATAACTTTGCGCACGCCTTCCTCAATGGCAGCCGCAAGCAAATTGTCTGTACCGATGATGTTTGTCTTGACGGCCTCCATAGGGAAAAATTCACATGATGGAACTTGCTTTAAGGCTGCTGCGTGGAATATAAAATCAACACCACTGATAGCGCTCTTGATGCTCTGCGGGTCTCTCACATCGCCCAAGTAAAACTTGACTCTGGAATCCCGAAACACCCTGCGCATATCGTCCTGTTTTTTTTCATCTCTTGAAAAAATGCGGATTTCGCCAATGTCCGTTTTGAGAAACTTTTTTAGAACGGCGGTGCCAAACGAACCTGTGCCGCCAGTGATAAGCAAATTTTGTGATTTAAACATAATATTTAGGCTTTTTTAAAATGTCCCTCAAGTATCTTGACGGAACGTGAAATGTCAAAATTATTTATCATATATTTTCTGCCGTTATTGCCCAGCAGAAGGCGCAAATCAGCGTCTTTTGCAAGAGTTAAAATATTTGCGTAGAAATCTTTAGGCTTGCTTGCGTCGGACCATAGGCCGCAATTTGCCTGGCTTATTATCAAATCTTTATAATCCGTAGCCAAATCTGTGGCGGCAACTATGGGCATGGAAAGCTGCATGTAAGACAAAGTTTTGGAAGGATAATTTGGAATTGTGTAACGAGGATCTAAAGAAACTATCCCAACATCGCAAGCCGCAGCCAAAAGTTCGTAATCACTTCTGGGCAGGCTGTCTAAAAATATTGAATTTTTAAGATTATTGTCTTTCACAAAAGACCTCACTTTATGACTCTCCGTACCAGAACCTATCGCCACAAAAAACACACTCCCGTCTGAATCAAAATGCTTCATGGCAGAACAAATCAAACCCACATTCTGAGGCTTGCCCATATTGCCCGCAAAAAGAAAAACCGACGCCGACTGCGGAATATTGTATTTTGCCCTAAACGCCCGCTTGTCAACCACAGGCATTGGAGCATCTGAAAATGCGGTATTGGGGAAGAGCTCAACTTTATCTTTTGATAAAAACTTATTGTGATTTAAAACATACTCCACATTCCCCAAAGACATGCACCCTACATAATCTGCGGTTTTTAACATCTGTATTTCTTTGCGTCGGAAATAAAGATGTGCAGGAGAATTTTTTTTCATCATGCCCAAATCTACGGCGTTTTGCGGGAATATGTCTTTTTGCATAAGATATGCGGGGCACTTGAAATATTTTTTCGCCCACTTTACCGCAGGATATATGGTTACGGGTGGCGCTTCAAAGAGCACCAAATCAAAATCTTTGTCGGAAAAATGTTTTTTCAGCGCAGACTTTAAAGCGTAAGGCAGCATTATAAATGTGAGCGCCTTGCGCACTAAATTTGTGTTGAAAATTTTGCCTGCACGTATGCGTACCACGTTAACATCTTGCTCTTTATGCAAGGTTAAATCTTCATCGGAAGCCTTGGCGTCTATTGCCGCAACAAAGACCTCATGACCCGCATGGGCAAGGGCATTTGCCAAGTCGGCATAAAGACACTGTGAATTCTTTGCAAATGCTATGGAAATTTGTAAAATACGCATAATTTTAAGTACTCAACCGAAAACTTCATGAAAATTCCTACCTCCTTGAAAGTCAAGAACTAGATTCTTAAAATTTTCTTGATAAGCCTGACACTTAGCCTAAACTCCACCTCATGGCTAATAAAAATTTTGTTAAAGTTGGACTATTTGGCGTAGGCTTAGACACTTACTGGGGACAGTTTGATGGATTGTTAGAGAGACTCATTGGGTATCAAGATTTAATATCTTCCAAAATGACCGCACTAGGCAATGTGGAGGTTGTGAATGCCGGCCTCATAGATACGCCCGAAAAATCTTATGAAGCCGCAGATTTGTTCAAGGCAAAAGATGTTGAAATGGTCTTTGTATTCATTTCTACCTATGCGCTTTCATCGACAGTTTTGCCTGCGGTTTCAAGGCTGAAAGTGCCTGTGATAATTTTAAATATTCAACCCGATAAAGCCATAGATTACGCAAAACTCAACGCCATGACAGACAGGGGCAAGATGACCGGCGAATGGCTTGCCAACTGCCAAGCCTGCTCTGTGCCAGAATTTGCCTGCGTCTTCAACAATGCCGACATAAAATACGATATCGTAACAGGCTATCTTGCAGACCCAGAAGCTTGGCAGGAAATTTCTGACTGGATTGACGCAGCAAGGCTCTCTTACGGAATGCGTACAAACAAACTTGGCGTAATGGGCAATTACTACGGAGGAATGGTTGACGTATATACGGATTTACGCCTGCAAAGCGCAACTTTCGGCACGCATATAGACGTGGTAGAAATGTGTGAATTAAACGAAATGCGCAAATCTGTAACAAATTTTGAGCTCTCAAAAAAGATAGAAGAATTTAACAGCACCTTCAAGGTTGAGACGGAATGTTCAGATTGCGAAATTAAAAGAGCCGCCCTTACTTCCGTTGCTCTGGATAAACTCATTGAAAAACGCAAGCTTGGCTCTATGGCGTACTATTATGAAGGCGCAAACGCCAACGATTATGAAAATATAATAACCTCCGTAATTGCGGGTAACACTCTGCTTACAGGCAAGGGCGTACCAATAGCGGGCGAGTATGAAGTTAAAACTGCACAAGCTATGAAAATCTTATCCATACTCGGCGCAGGCGGCAGTTTTGCGGAGTTCTACGGCATGGATTTTGAGGATGATGTGGTGCTGCTTGGTCATGACGGCCCGGCGCATTTCAACAGCGCTCAAGAGCAGGTGAAGCTTGTTCCTCTACCCATCTACCACGGCAAACCCGGTAAAGGGCTGTCTATACAAATGACCGTAAAATATGGTGATGTAACCTTGCTTTCCGTGGTTGAAACCAAGGGCAAAATTTCTCTATTGATTGCCGAGGCGGAGTCTGTATCTGGCGAAGTCATGCACATTGGCAATACCAACAGCAGATATAAATTCAGCGTGGGCGCAAAAAAATTCATAGATTCTTGGAGCAAACAGGGCCCTTCTCACCACTGCGCCATAGGCATTGGCAAATGGGCGAATGTTTTGAAAAAGTACGCATTTTTCCTCGGTATAGACGCCGTGCAAGTGTCGTAATTAAATAGGCAAAAAAAACCTTGTAAAAGAATTTTTTTGAAACATCCTTAGTTATTATGCGTTTTATCCGAATATGAATATTGTGGATACTTCTGCATCTAGATTTATGGATATTGCAAAAGGTGTCGCAGATAAAGTCTCTGGCGCCGAGGTTATAGCCTCGGTGGACGCTGATGTTGCAATAATTGCAAGGGTTAAAGCCGGCGATATGACGGCTTTTGATGAGCTCATCAAAAAATACAGAGACAGGCTTTTTAGCGTGGTGTATAACATGGTTTCAAATCATGAAGACGCCATGGATTTGGTGCAAGACGCCTTTATCAAAGCTTTCGGCAGCATAAATTCCTTCAAGGGCAACAGCAGTTTTTATACTTGGATTTATAGGATAGCCGTAAATATGTCTATCAGCTTTATCCGTAAAAACAGGATGCGCCGCTTTTTCAGCTTTGAAACAATGAATGAAGAAGTTGCGCCTTCTGAAATTATAGAGAAATTGGTGGTCAAAACCGGCGGTCGCAAAGCATTAATGATAAATGAGTTGAGAGAAAAATTGAACGAATCTTTGCAAAATTTGTCTATAAAGCATAGGACAGTTGTTATTTTACATGAAATAGAAGGTCTAAGTCATGATGAGATAGCACAGATTACAAAGACCAGTGCCGCAACGGTAAGAACCAGACTGCATTACGCAAAACAGCAATTACAGGTACTGCTTAAAGATTATCTGCAAGACTGAAAATCCCCCTAAACGATGAAAGATAAAGAAACAAAAATCAAACTTGAAGAGCTTATTAGGCTTAAACGTTCTGAAAAGCCCACCGTTTCTGAGTGGAAAGCTTTTGACGAACAGCTTAAAAGAAAGCTCATGTTGTCTTTAATAAAGCCAAAGCCTTTTTACGCAAGATGGGCTGCGGTAGCTTTCTCTCATCCTAGGCTTGCGCCTGTAGGGGCTGCGGCAATTTTATTTGCGGGCGTGCTTGCAACGCCGCTTTACCTTTCATTTGTGCACGATAATTCTTCTTTAACATCCGCATCAAATCAGGCTTTGGCGCTTAACCTGCCAAATGTTGCATCTTCTTTTGCAACCAATGAAATTTCCGTAGGCAATGCCGATAACCATATAAATGCCGATATCAGCAGCCATCATACTTCTTTGGTTACCTACGTTTCCGCCGAAGCGCATTCTTCGCTTTCTTCATTTTAGTTGATTGCGTTAATTAAGCGAATGGTTTGTTTTTTAACCTAAGGTAAATTATCTTTTTTCTAAAAAGCAAAGGCTCACTGTGTTAGTGAGCCTTTGCTTTGGTTAATTAAATGAATTTTAAGATGTGCGTCAATTAGACTAAAACCCAAGCAAGTGTTCGTGAAATACGGAATGTAATCTAGATCAAGCACGGTCTAAATTTTCCAGAAATAATTTTGACTCTCTTATTATAAATGGGAAATGAATATTATGGATATTCAAAAAGCATTGCTGGCGAAAGCAGACTTCAAGCCCATTACTGGAAGCAATGTCTTTTGAAACGGAGTTTAGCGCCAAAATAACTTGCCAAAATGCGAACACTTGATTGGGGGAGTATCTAAATCTATGGCGTAACCGCCCATAAGGTTTTACCATTTGCCATTGCCGTGAGTTCATCAAACGTAACCCAAACGCAGGGGCGTTTTTCCAGATATCTAAGTTGCAATAAATATTCGTCCATATTTTTATTAAAGCCTATTATATAAATTTGGTGGTCTGAAGATTTATCTAATTTTTTGATTATATCTTTGATGGTTTTTCGCTCTTCCTTATCCAAATATTCCCGCCATTTTTTTGTACCGCCTTGTTCCGGCCTGATTTCATTGCGGGCTAAAAAAATTTCCAGAAGCTCATCATTTATGAGTACTCCAAAAAAAGAGGGAATGCCCGCATTGATAAGCTTATTTATCTGCAGCTTTTTGAATGGAATTTTTATATCAAATTTCAATCTGCGTTTTGCAAAATATTTTAAGAAAGATTCTCCACTTGGGTTTTCTTTAAATCTTTTTTCTTTTACCCAAATTTCTGAAAGCTCTTTAAAATCCATATTTGGGTCAAAATAGATAAAAAAATCCAATACATGAAGGGCGGGCAGGGGTAAATTCTCAAATATTTCATATGATACTGCAGGAATGGGCAAAATAGATACATCCCCATTTTTTTCATTTATAACATTTGCTTTTAGACGTGTCTCAAACTGCGCCCTGGTTTCCATAGGGGGGGGGGGGGGGTAAACTGCTCTTGAGCGACAACTTGATTAAATATCAAAACAATAAATACTGGCAAAACTTTGCTAAACCAAAAGCAACGCAGACTCAACACCTCGGTTATTGATATATTTAACAATCTCATTCTATAAATAATTTACTTCAATTTTTATTATACACATTCAACTCCATCAATTAAATGGCTCTTACAAATGCACGTCGATAAATTAAAAGCAATTTTGTCTTTTTTGTAAAGGCCTATTTGCTTGGCTCTCTCAATAAATATTAAGCCAAGCGCAGAGCTTTTTTACTCTCCATGGAGGAACTGGCGCAGAATTGTTTCAACCCTTTCAAGCGTTATTGGTTTAAGCAAGATTGCGTCAAAGTAGCCCGCAGTGTTGTCAGACTCCGTATCGGCGGTTACCGCCACTATGGGAATCATCCTGAGTTCTTCATCGTGCCTTATCATTTTGGCAAAGCCTTCGCCATTTATTTCAGGCATCCAAAGGTCTGACAAAATCAAATCCGGCTTTGAGGCTTTTGCTTTTGTAAATGCGTCTTTGGCGTTTAAAGAGGATATTATTTCCAAATCAAACTTTTTGAGCATTGCGCCTAAAACTTTCAAATTCATTTCTACGTCGTCCAAAATCAACACTTTGCCCTTTAACTTTGAAAGGTTTACAAGCGGATTTTTTGCGACGGTGATTTTTGAGCCAAGCTCATTAAAACACTCAACATTCGGTATGCTGATTGTGAATGTTGAGCCCTTGTTAAGTTCGCTATTGACGCTGATTAAACCGCCCATTTCACGCACTAAACGCTGGGAGATGACAAGACCAAGCCCCGTACCCTCATAGGCGTGTTTACCCCTGACAATATTGGTGGGTTGCCTTTCAAAAGGTTCAAAGATTTTCTTGATATATCTTGGGTCTATACCCATGCCCGTATCGCTTACGGATATGTTCAAATCGCCCGACATCTTGTTGGGATATTGATTATAACTTACGTCAAGATGCACGCCGCCATTGTCGGTAAATTTTACGGCGTTGCCCACAATATTCATCATTACCTGCTTAATGCGCACAGAATCTAAAAGCAGTATTGGCATATTTTCAGGCACAATGTATGTCATGGTAATATTGTGCTTGATAACCCTGAATTTGAATATGTTTACAAGCTCCTCCATGAGGTTGTTCATGCTCATGGGGGATGTTATGATTTCCATCTGGCCCGCTTCAAGTTTTGAAAGGTCTAGAACATCATTAATCAGCGTAAGCAGGGCGTTTGCCGCAACATTGATTATGCGCAGATTTTCAAGACGCTCAGCAGTTGAGATGTTTTCATCTTGAGAAAGCTCACTATAACCTATGACCGCATTGAGAGGCGTGCGCAGCTCATGGCTGATTGTAGCCAAGAACAGAGTCTTTGCTTTGTAGGCGTCTCGCACAGATTCCATAGCCACTTCAAGCTGGCGTTTGCTTTCTTTAATTTCTGTAACGTCCGTACAACTTTCAATGACGTGCGTAATTTCGCCATTTTTATTTTTAACAGGGCTGGTCATGGTCAGATACTCCCTGTTTCTGAAGCTAAATTCACTCACTATTGGGGCTTTTGCCGCCATGCAACGCTTGAAAAGACAAGCATCGCCCTTCAATATGCCGTCGCAGAAGTTGATATGGCAAGGCTCGCTCAGAATTTGCTCCACAGATTTGTTTGCAATTTTTGCCGCCACAGAATTTACAGACATAACTTTACCCTTGGCGTTGTAAAGTATCACGGGTATCTGCAAAGAGTCTAAAATCAAAGCTTTTTGCGCCTCGCTTTCTTCCAAAATGTCCATCGTAATTCGTCTATCTACATAGAGCCCTAAGATATTTCCTATGGCGTTAATCATATTCATGTCGCTCTCCGACATGGTATGCTTTTGACGGACAAAGTCTATGCCCATGAAGCCCCACAGCTTACCGTCTCCCCAAATGCCGGAGACCAACAAAGATTTTATGCCCTGAGGCTCTAAAGTTGCGCGGGCGGCTTCAAATTCTTCGGAAGTATCGCTACTAAGGTCATTGGTATAGACCAATTTTTTACGCTTAAAAGCCTTTGTCCAAGGGGCAACTTCTACATCAGGAACACCCTGCAAGAATTCTATCTGGGGCTCAATTCCTTCAAGACACCACTCTGCGGTATTATTTATAACTTTTGCGGCAGCGTCATACTTGAACACATAACATCTGTCTGCGTTGAGGTGCTCTCCAACGCTTTTCAAAACTGCGTTTACAATCTCATTTTCGTCATTTGAAGTTAAAACCAGCTTTAGCAGAGAGTTTATCATCTCCTCCTGATTTATGTATGTGCGCATTTTTTCTTGGGTTTCCCAAGACTCCGTAATATCGAAAGTAATGCCCATCAAATAAATGTCGCCGCTTGCCGCACGGAAAGAAGTTTTTATGGTGCGGCATTTTACAAGCTTGCCGTAAGGCATAAGCACATCTTCATAAATAGAGTGAACCGTACCCGACGCCGCAACAACTTTGTCATCTTCTCTGAATGCCTCCGCCGTCTTGCGGTCGTGGAAAATATCAAAATCCGTCTTGCCCGTAACAGTGTCGGTAACCTTCGTCATTTTTAAGAAAACGTCATTAGACAATATGTATGTCCCATTTTGGGTATGATTTTTTACAAAGATACTGCAGGGTATATTGTTTAATATTGTAGAATTAAATGCCAAGGCATCCTTAAGCTTTGCCTCATTATCATGCGCTTTTGCAAGAACTTCCTCAAGATTTTTAACCGTATCGGCAAGCTTTTTAGATGTGTTTTCCAGCTCGGTAACATCGGTGGAAACAATCATAACCGCATCCACGCCAAATTTACTTTTGGGAAGCTTTACAAAATGCCCTCTTCTGATTGAATTACGCCAGCGATACAGTGAGGTTTCATCTTTCCCTGAGGCATGAACCCTTGCCAAAATATCAGAAATTTTTTCGTCCAACAAGTCGCCAAAATCGCTAATGCTGCGGAACTCTCCAACAGATGTGTCGTCGCCAAAATCAAAATGCTCCGCCCTAGTGAATACCACTTTGCCATCTTTATCAAAAGCCGAGATTCTGAGTGGAAGCTTGCTGAATATGAAGGCGTTTTTTGCGGCAGAAACCTTGCGCTTACGCAAAAATACAAGAGCCATTACGACCATTGCCGTCAAAAGCATTGCGGCAACCATGAACATCCTGTTTACATAAAAAAAGTTTTGCGGCTTATTTTTTATTAAAGAATCTTTGGGAAGTTTTTTTACATCAAGGTCAAAATACTTTAATATATTCCAAGAAAATTCATCCTGATTGGGCACAAAAATTGGCGCAATTTTTTCTATATTGTCCCCATTGAATAAAACAGACTCCGCAACCGCCGCCGCCGCCCTGCCCTGATCTTTGCCCTGTGCGAGCATTCCGCCCAAAACAAAGGGATGCCCAGTGGCAATAAGCGTCAAAACAGGACCTTTTGAAGACTTCACAATTTTATGTATCACAGTGTTGTAAGACATATAATACTTGTCTTTAAAACTGCCCCAATTAAAATATATCACAAAAGAATCTCTGGGAAGGTCCGATATTTCTTTGAGCATTTCTTCAGTAGAAAACTTTGCGCCGTTAAGGTAGGTTATATCCGCCTTGGTAAAGTCTTTAAATATTTTCTTTGCGGTTGCCTCCACCAATTTGCCCTCTTCACGGGCGTCCGTAATAATGGCTATCCGTTTTGTTTTGGGCATGAGTTGCAAACCCAAATTGACATTGCCAAGTATGTCGATAGACTGAATGACTGCAGTAGATTTGGGGAACTCCGACAAAGAAAAATCCATGCCTGAAGGATAACCCACAAATATCACAGGCGTATCTCTAAAATGTTCATTACGATACCGTTTGCAAAATACTACCGCAGGATAATCGCATGCCAAAATCAAATCTGGCTTTTCAGCTTTTATCTTGTCTAAGGTAGTGTTTATAAGGCTCTGCGTGAGGCTTCCGTCGTCTAAGAAAGAATTAAGCTCAACCAAACCAACTTCCACGTATTTATTTTTATTTCTGAAATACTCTGTGAACCCGTCAAGAGTGCCGCTAGACCAGCTATTCGCCATGCTGTATGAAGAAATTATCATTACGCTGCGCTCCACCTCTACATTGGCGGTGGCAACGCTTGAGTTAAGAGTTTGCGGTTGGGCAATGCACAAAGTTGCAAATAAAAAAAATGATATATATGAATGTAAGGCTTTTTTCATAAAAAATATATACATGCAAAAATTTATTCGCAAATTATTGCATATGTCAAATTAGGCAAAGATAATCTTATACAACCAGAAATAGTCAACACATTTTCAAAATGTAAAGAAACGCTTTTTTACCACTTGAAATTTGGCTTTACAAGCCGATAATTTATGTCAAAGTTATGAGTTATAACAATTAAGGGATGGTACGTCTATACTATACCCAAGCCTATTTCATATATGAAACAAGAAATATTACAACATCTTGCGGATGCTTTTGGTTTTACCCCTGAAGACGCAGTAGAGCTTTACGATTCTTACGTTACCACAATCAAGGATAATTTTGCCTTGCTCTTAAAAAGCGTGGAAACAAATGACATGGACACCTTCGCAAGGGCGGCTCATTCTATGAAGGGCTGCGCCATGAATTCAGGCCATAACGCCATGGCGGAACTTTCCAAAAGCGCAGAAATTGCAGGCAAAAGCAGGGATAGCTCCGCCATAAAAAACGCAATGGACGCCCTCACGGTAGAAGTAAACAAGCTCCTGCAAGACCAATAAAACACATACAAATTACATCCAACATAGTATGCACTCTGAAATTGAGGAAATCATCAAATCCATAGAGTCGCGTAATGCAAAATCATTAAAGCGTACTAAATTTAAGATGTATGTTTGGGACTTTACAATATGGTTTTCCTACGTTTGCAAGAGGATGCTTGATATTTTTGTATCTACCGTGGCATTGATTATACTTTCTCCGCTTATGCTTGCGGTGGCAATCATAATCAAACTTACTTCAAGAGGGCCAATCATATTTAAACAAGTGCGTGTGGGCAAACACGGCAGGCATTTTAATTTCTATAAATTCAGGTCTATGCGCCAATCTGCAGAGTCTGAAAAATCAAACATCATCAAAAAAAATGAAAGCTCGGACGGTGTAATTTTTAAGATGAAAAAAGACCCTCGCATTACGCACATAGGCGCTTTCATACGTAAATTTTCCATAGATGAATTGCCTCAACTGTTCAACGTGTTTGAAGGCTCTATGAGTCTTGTTGGTCCTCGTCCTCCCCTTCCCAGCGAAGTTAAAGAATACAAACTCGAAGACAGAAAACGCCTCCATATTAAACCGGGGTTGACCTGTTTTTGGCAAGTAAGCGGCCGCAGCGACATTCCTTTTAACAGGCAAGTACAGCTTGATGAAAAGTACATTAAAAATCACGGTGTTTTAAAAGATATAATAATACTTTTAAAGACAATTCCGGCGGTCATAACGGGAAGGGGCGCTTACTAAATGAAAGCCCTTATTTTCTGCCAAAAAAACACCCCAAGTTGGACGGAAACTTTTTTTCCGAATGTGCATCCTTATATGTTGCCCTATCTGACAAAACCTCTGATAGAGTTTTATCTGGACTATTGCGTTTTGAACGGCGTTACAGATATTTTGATTGTCAGAGAAATTTTTGACCATGAGGCTGAAGCCTTTATTTCAAGCGGATCAAGATGGGGTTTAAATATAACAAGGGCATTCTCAAAACCCAATGAAACTATTGAAGACGTAACCAGAAAAAATATAGATTTTTTGTCTGACGACACAATAATTTTTAACGGATATTTTTTGCCGGTTTATAATAAAAATTCAGATTTAAAATTTTCGGAGCTTGAACAAAAAAACCTCAAATATCTGAAGGTTTATCCTGAAAATTCTTCGGCAAAACTTTTATCCTGCCAAGAATGTGAAATGCCCACAATTACAGATTACCACAGCCTGAATATGCGCCTTTTGAATGAAAATTCAGAAGATCTGATTATGAACGGTTATGGTGTTCAAAAAGGCGTTTTTATGGGCATGAATACTGTTGTGATGAACAGGTCTAGCATCAGGACGCCTTTCATGTTGGGCGACAACTCACACGTTGGCGTAGATGCGCAAATCGGAGAAAGCGCCATCATTGGCAACTCTTGCGTGATAGACAAACGCACTGTTATTAAAAAATCTATTATTTTTAATAAAACCTATGTGGGTGCAGATCTTGAAATATGCAATAAAATTATTTTTGGCGGCAAAATCATAGATCCAATTACGATGGTATATGTCAATTTTGAGGATGACTTTTTTATGACACAGCTCATAGAAGGCGCCGGAAAACGCTTCTTCAGAATGTGTTTTGACGTGCCCTTTGCGCTTGTGATGTGGCTTATGATGTTGCCATTTTTCATCTTGTATGTACTAATCGGCAAAGTGCCGGAGCGTAAAATTTTACATCTTCCAAAATTTTTCTCAAACATGACGCTTTCCGTGCCGTCATACACCCAGAAGGAAAAAAAACGCACGATAGACGCTTGGTTTTTCAAACTCTGTCTGGATAAATTTGTGCCCCTGTACTACGTAATTACTGGCAGATTGCCCCTCATTGGCGACACAATGTATGACCACAAAGACATTGAGGCTCTAAAACGATATAAGGAATATATACCAGGCGCATTCTCTTATGCAGACTCCGTAGGTGCAGATAAAAACGACATTTTGGTAAATGACCTTTACTACAAATACAACAAATCTTTAAAGAGCGATCTGCAAGTTCTCTTGAGGACTCTTACCACAAGACTATTCAAGTAAGTTTATTTCTGCGATGGGAAAATCCAAATATACATTCCAATACAACAACTATATAGAGAATCTTATAGATTCTTCATTGCGGGAAATTGCCAACGAAACATTGTCTGCTGATGTTTCAAAACATTTGGAATATCTTGTGTTGGGCGGTGGATACGGTCGTGGTGAAGGCGGCATTTTGCTTGAGGAAGGCAGAAACCCTAAGCTTTTTAATGACTTAGATTTTTTTGTGGTCTCAAAGACAAACTCTGCTGAAGAAAAAAAAGCTTTGGACGACTTTTTTAAAAAGATCTCAAAAAAGTGGGAAGAAAAACTGGAGATTGAAGTTGATTTTGGATATCCAAGAACGGTGGAATATATCGCAAACAGATTGAACGTGATGATGTGGAAAGAAATGGCTTTAGGCTGCGCCGTTGTAGTCGGGGACAAAGCAAAATTTGAAAAAGATTTTTCAAGTGCAAAGTCTTCAATTATACCTCCCAGAGAAATTGCCAAGCTTTTATCTAATAGGATATACGGGCTATTTGCGGCATATCCAAAGTTACAAGAAAGCGCAATATCCCACAAAGATTCAGATTTTATTTCCAGAAATATTAATAAAACTTTGCTTGCCTGTGTGGACGCAATTTTGACGAGCAAAAATCTTTATGAATATTCAAGCAAAAATAAAATGCTAAATCTTCAAAAGATTTCCGCAGATATTTCCAGGATAAAAAATTTAGAAAATCTGCCTGCCATATACCAAAAATCTCTTGATTTTAAAGCAAACCCCAGCCTTACTCTCAATAAAGAAGAATTGCAGGACAGGTTTGATTTGGCAGTGAAAATTGCCTTAGCTACAACAAGTTATCTAAACTCTTACTTGCAGCAGTTTGAATCTATAAAACAAATAGTCATAAATACTTTGCGCAATTTTAGACACAAAAATTTCATAAATAATCTTGACGCAAAGACTAAAATCTTCAAAAGTCCTTCCTTAATCTTATTAAAGGTATTGGTAGATTTTTTTGAAAATCCAAAGGGTTTCTCTAAATTCAAGCTCGAATCCATGACGAATTTCTGGAAGAGCATAAATTAGAGACTCTTGTGTGATTTTAAATCTCTAGACATTTTAACATCCAATGAGCGACAGTAACTTAAATTTAAAAATAGAATCTCAGGCAACTGCGACGCCGCCGTCAAACGTTCCAAAAATGGAGGTGTTGTCTGCCGTATTTAAGTTCGACCCTATACCGCTTCTGATATACTTGGTATCTAAGTGGAAGCTCATTATGGTTTGCTTTTTTACCTGTCTTATTGTGGTTTGGGGCTTTCTGAAATATAAAAGCTCTTACTCCAACGATTCTTGGACTGCGGTTGCGCTCATTTTCCATCAGACAAAGTCTGACAGGATACCCAGCTTTTACAAACCCATGGAAACCGCAACTGTTGCACAATTTATTGGCTCAAGAGATGCGATAACCCGTGTTGATGAAAAAATGATAGGCAAGCCCAAATACTCAAGGGATATGCTCCAGAATGTGAGCGTTGCCATAGATAAAAGCAGGCGCAGCAACATAATTTCCGTAACCGCAAGCGCAAGCACTCCGGAACTTGCTTCCGACATTGCAAACATGGTGGCGACTGAAGGCATTAACGAGTATAAAAGCCGCCAGAATGACACTGTTGCAATGCTTTTGGATGACCGTAAAAACGCCAAAGACTCCATAGAAAAAGAATTGAAGGCGTTGCAGCTTGACAAAGAAAAGTTTAATTCGAGCGAATCTGGTTTTTCTCCTGATACTGAAATTGAATCTCGTCGCACAGAAATTACGACACTCTTGCAAGAAAGAAACGCTCAAGAAATCAAGCTAAAGTCTTTGCAAATTCAGATTCAAGAAAATGAACACTTGCTTAAAAACACGCCTAGAGACGTTGTTTTTGAAACTATCGTTGATACCAATTCTTCCGTGAATGTTGAAGGCAAAATGGCGGAGCTTGAACGTATGCGCCAGCGCTATACGGATGACAACCCAAAAATCAGGGTTTTGGTTGATGAAATCAAGGTTCTGCAAAAAATTCAAAGCGATAAGGACGACCAGATGAATTCTCGTACAACTTATCGTAAAAATGAAATTTACTCTCAGTTGGAACACTCTTTGGCAACATCAACTCTTGAAGAAAAATCTCTTTCACGCTCTATTGAGCTTTACGATGAAGCGGTAAAAAAGTTGCGCGCCCAAATTATTGAACTCACAGATTCCAACAGGCAATATACGGAACTTACAAGGCAGGAATCCGTATTGCAAGACAAGTCTGCAAAGCTTTCCAGCAGCATCAGCGACATTGAATATACGATGAGCTCCACCGTTCCGGACGTGTATTTGTTTGAGCAGGCAAAAAAGCCTTCGTCTTCAAATATTCAAAAGGCAAAGATAAAAGTTTTGGCGTTCTCTTTTGTTATCACATTCTTCTTTATAGTTGCAATGGCAGTGGTGAAGATAAGCAAGAGAAAGCTGATGAGCTCCAAAGAATACGCAATATCTTTGGATATTGAAGACCTCGGCGAAATTCCGCATGATCCAAGGCTTTCCATTGAAGAACGCATGTCCGCAATACAGCGTGTTGCCGTGAATATCGGCACACATTCAAACAAGGAAAAGAAACTTGCCTTCTTGAAATTCTACTCTGACAAAGACATGGATGAAGACATTGATGAACTGCTCAATGTCAATGCAATTAGCGGTCTTAAAACTTTCAGATTAAAGTGCATGCCAATAGCTCTCAAGCCTGAGACTGACATAAACAATGCAGACCCTGATGATATGCTCGCATCCATGCTTATCAGCGTGCAAAAATTTGCCGATACGGGTACATTCTACTACCAGAACAATCTCTGCTTAGACATTGCAGAAAAAGACCTTCTTTTGTTCGACCTTAATTTGCTTGAAAATGATTACGACCTTATCACCATAGAAGCCAAGTGCGATGAAACATCGGCATACTTGAGCTCTCAGTTGGCAAGCGTTTCAAATTATGCAATCATAGCCTCAAGTTTTGACGAGGAAAACAAAATGTCCCTGCTTAAAAACGTAAAACAAATGAAAGATTCTTCAGAAGTTAAGATAGGCGGCATACTCGTGAATGTTCCAAAGCAATATTACAACGGAGTACTATAACAATGCAAAGATACATATCTAAAGTAAAATTGTTTTCTGTCTTGGGTGCGGCGGTCTTTTTGGGCGCTTGCCATCACGGCATAGACCCCGACGAACTGCAGTTCCCTCCTGAGCTCAATGAAACTGGCATAACCGCCAACATAATGAGTGAAGAAGACACTCTCAAAGCCCTCGCAGAAATCAATAACACGCCCTATCCTGCATACACCATTCAGGGTGGAGACGTATTTAAAGTGCGTGTCTATAATGAAGAAGACATGGGCAACATTTCAACAGGATCAAGCCTTATAACCCCCGACGGTTATCTGGTGATGCAACTTATTGAGCCTCTTAAAATCAAGGATCTTACAATAACTGAGGCTACGAGAAAGCTTCGTGAAGAACTTAAAAAATTCATCAAGCATCCTGAAGTGAGCCTTATCCCAGACCGCATTCAAGGCAAGACGGCAACTTTGTATGGCGCAATTAAATCTCCGGGGCTGTATGAAGTAACGGAAAACACTCGCCTTTCAGACATCATTGCGCGTGGCGGCGGTTGGGAAACCGGCATGCTTTACGGTTCTACTGTTGACCTTTCCGATGCAAGCAATTCATACATCATAAGAGACGGCAAAATGTTGCCGGTTGATTTCACAGAAGCTTTGCACAAGGGCAACCAGTTGCACAATATCAAAATTTTTCCACAAGATATAATCTTTGTGGCAAACAGGCAAGACTCCCGTGTGATAGTCATTGGCGAAGTTAAAGGTCCGCAGGTCATTAACTGGACTAGCGAGCTGACTGTTATGGAAGCCATTGCAAAAGCGCAGGGTCTTCTCGACGACTATTGGGGCACGGCTCTAATTTTGCGTAAACCTCGTGATTCCGCAAAAGGTCCGCTTGATGTTTATAAAGTAAATGTTGACGATTTGATTGCCGGCAGAGAACGTGATTTCCGCCTTGCTTCAGGCGACATAGTTTACATTCCAAAAGACGCTCTTGCCGAATACAACGTATTCATCAGAAAACTGTTGCCCACTGCGCAGTTGGTAAACGCTTTGATGTCTCCTCCCGCTTATTGGTTTAGTCCTGGCGGTCGTTGATAGAATGGATTTTGCTGGTCAGTAAGCTTTGTAGCATTTCGCTTCGGCAATTCCTTCATTTTCAACGATAGTTAATGGAATCCAAACATATAGTATTCTTTCTCTTTATCCTGACTGGTGTGCCTACAATGGTCATCATCATGACGGCGAGAGAAAGGTTTTTGAGATACGGTATATTTTTAATGATATCAATGATACCTTTCGTATATTCTTACGGAGGTATCAACTTTTTTACAGACCCTTACTATCGTGGAACCGCCCGTGGTTATGAAATTCTGATGTGCGACTTGCTTGCAATATCGGTTTCTATAACGCTCATAATCAATTATGGTTTCAACAATTACAAATTGATTGCTCCCGGCTCTTATCTCTATTTTATATATATAATCATATCCATAATTTCGTTCGTAAATGCGGAATCTATTTTGTACTCCGGTTATGAGCTTATGAAAATGATCATGGTGTATATATATTTTATCACCATATTTAATTACATAGTAAGATACGGAGATTTTAGAAGCATACTCTACGCCTTTGCCGGTACAATCATACTTAACTTTGGCTACATGATTATTCAAAAATATGCGTGGCATGTGTATCAGCCTTCAGGTTTATTTCCGCACCGTAATTCTGCGGCGATGTACGCAAATATGATTGCGCCCATATTTCTTGCCTTAATTTTGAACGCAAAAGTTTCAAAAATCATTTTCAATTTCTTTTTGGTTATTTACGGCATGGCGACACTTATGGTGGTCTTTGCGCTTTCCAGAGGTGCTTTGTTGTTCTTGCCGCTTGCGGCGTCTTTGGTAACTGTTTTATCTTTGGGTGAAGACGTCAGCCGCCGCAAGATGAAAGTTATATTTGTGCTTTCTTTGATAGCCATACTTGGTGCGTTGAGGACTATTCCTACTATCGTTGACAGGTTTGAAAACGCCCCCCAAAGCTCTACGGAAGGTCGTGTTGAGCTCGCAAAGATTGCGCTCAACATGGCTCAAGACAAATTTTGGGGCGTAGGTTTGAACAACTGGGCAATCAAAATAAACCCTCCTTATGACTATCGTGCAGGAACTGCTTATGAAGACGCCCATCCAGACTATAAGGGCGGCTTGGTTGAAACCGTATATTTGCTTGTTGCGGGTGAATGCGGCTGGATAGGTTTTACGGCACTGATTTTTTGGATGTACTACTACTACATAAACGCCTATCTCAATATTCTTAGATATAGACGTTTGCACGTGGTTTATATGGCTATAGGCGTTTTTGGCGGCTTGACTGCGGCATACGGGCAATCTTGCTTTGAGTGGGTTTTAAAGCAGCAAACAAATTTTTATGAACTGATGACCGTACTTGCAATTACGGCGGCAATGATATATGTCTTTAAGAAAGGCTTTATCGCCCGAAGCACAGAGCCTCCAAGGCCATTTTATCCAACAATCGTTGTACTTACATTGGCAGCCGCCTTGATGGAAGTTATCAAACGTGTAATCAACAAGAATAGGAATCTTTCAAGATGAAAAAGCTGAATGTATATATGTTCATAGACGCCCTAGGGTGGGAAATTGTAAATAAATTCAACTTCCTTTCTGAAAACTTGCCTGAGCGCAGGAAAGTAAAGATGCAGTTCGGTTATTCCTCTACCGCATTGCCGACTATACTATCGGGAAAGTCTCCGAAAGAACACGGGCATTTTTCATTTTTTTATTACGACCCAAAAAATTCACCCTTCAAGTTTTTCAAATATATGAAATATCTTTTAGGGGCGGGCTTGCATCCAAAATGTCTTACAAACAGGGGGCGGGTAAGGCGTCATATATCAAAGCTTGTCGCCAAAATGATGGGCTATACAGGTTATTTTCAACTTTACAGCGTACCCTATGAAAAGCTGCCCTACTTTGATTATTGCGAAAAGTCCGACATCTTTGCCAGAGACGGGTTAGCGCCTGTAAAAAATTTGCGTGATATTTTGGAGGAAAGTAAAACGCCCTACCATATGTCGGACTGGCGTAAGACTGAAAATGAAAATATCCATGACGCAAAGGCGGCAATAGCTTCAGGCGATATAGATTTTGCCTTCATCTACGTTGCAGATTTTGATTCGTTTTTGCACGACAATGTTTTTGATGAGCAGGTGATAAAAAATAATCTGGAAAGATACGCCGTCAAAGTTCGTGAAATTATCAAGGCGCTCAAAGCTTCCGGCAGGCAGTATAAATTTACGATAATATCCGACCACGGTATGACGCCCACAAACGCAACTTTGGATTTGACAAAGATTGTTAATGAGCTCGGTTTCAAATTCGGCAAAGATTTTATTTCAATTTATGATTCCACAATGCTGCGTCTATGGTATTTGAATGACGGCGCAAAAACCGCCATACGCCAAAGGCTTTCAAAGCCAGACTGTTTGGGGCACTTCGTCAGCGAGGAAGAAAAAGTTACATACGGCATAGATTTTGCAAACAACAAGTTTGGCGAGGATATTTTTATCATGAACGCCGGCGTGCAGATTGAGCCTTGCGATATGGGCAGAATTGCCCTCAAGGGAATGCACGGGTTTTCACCGGAAGATAAGGATTCTTTTGCGTGTCTTTTATCAACGGAACCCCCTTCTCAAGAGCCGTTTGAAGTCAAAGACTTTTTTTCTTTGATGCAAAAAGATATTCAAAACCCCTAAATGGCACTCAGTTTACAGAAGACTCTGGCGTTAAACACCGCCTCTAACTACGCTTTGATGGCGATTAGAATGGTGCAAGGGGTTCTGTTTGCCCGTTGGCTTTTTCACTATCTGGGCAAAGATTTATACGGGTTCTGGGGCATACTGTGGGCATTTTTCACATACATTGTAATATTTAATATGGGTTTTGGCGCGGCCGCCCAAAAGTACACTGCTGAAAGATTGTTTGAAAAAGACATCAAAAAATACAACGGTATAATTTCTATAATTTTCAATTTTTATTTTTTGGTGGCGCTTGTGGTTTCTCTGATAATCGTTGCGGCGGCATATTATATAAGGTCTTGGACAGACCTTGCAGATGAAGAAAAGATTTTTACCTGCCAAATTTCACTCATCATATTCGGCGTGGGAACTGCCATAATATTTTTGCTTTCAACATTTCATGACATAATAGGCGGTCTCAAACTTATTTACATAAAGAACTGCGTCTTTTTTGTAACCCGTATTTTTGAGCTTGTGGGAGTCTTGCTGATGATGCATTGGGACATGGGCTTATTGGGTATAGTTTCATATTCCATAGCTTTAAATATACTGCTCACATACGCTATGATATTCATTGTAAAGTGGAATATTAAGGGCTTCAAAATCGGGATATGTTTAAATTGGGGGCTGTTTAAAGAAATTTACAATTTCAGTTTATATGCGTACCTAAATTCTATCGGCAATGTGATTATAGCCAAGACAGACAGGTTTGTGCTCAGCTCAATGTTGGGCTTGGATTCTGTGGGTACGTATCAAATGGGTACTCGTATGCCCGATATTTCGCAGATGTTATCCTCTCAATTTCAGGATAATGTCGTGCCGGTTTCGGCACATCTGGTGCACTCTGGAGACAAAAAAACTTTGTCCTCAATTTTGATGAGCGGCTTGCGCTTTGGCGCATTTACGGCAACGGGGGCTACGGCGCTATTTTTCTGTCTCACAGACGCAACCATGCAATATCTTTTCAAAGTTTCAGACGCCGAGGTTTCTTTGATATGCAAAACATTTTTGATATCTCAATTTGTATCTTGCGCAGTTAGGGGCGTGCCGTCTCGATATTTGCTTATGGCGGGCAAACACAAACTTGTTGCTTCAGCAACGCTTATTGAGGCAGTGTTGAACTTGTCTTTGAGCATTGTGCTTTGCTCTATTATGGGTATCATGGGGGTAGTCTGGGGCACTATAATACCAAACGTTATTATTTCATGCTTTGTGTTGGCGCCTATTGCCGCAAAATCTTTAGATTTTAATATTAAAGAATCTTTGCTTATTTATATAAGACCCCTTTTGGCGATCATTCCATCAATTATAATTTGCGAGTATATTAAACTTGAATATGGGTCATATTTATCTAGCTTAATTCCACTTACAGGTACATATCTTCTATCTGGAAGCGTGTACCTTGCGCTCAGTATGGTTTTTGTTTTAAAATCTGAGGAGCGCAATAAATTCTTGAGCAAGTTGCCCTATCTAAAAAAATTCGCAAAATGAAAAAAGTCAGCATAGCCATGAGATCTAGGAACGATGCAGAATATGTGCGTTCTACGATAGAGGCGATACTCAAACAAGATTTTACCGACTTTGAATTTCTGAGTTTTGACAACGCCTCTACGGACGGCACTGCTGAAATCATCGCTGAATATCCGATGATTAAACGTTTTCACATACCCGACGGCACTTATATCCCCGGCAAAAATCTCAATGAATATATCGCTGAATGCAATGGCGAAATTATAGTATTTAACAATGCCGATAGCGTGGTGCAAAATTCTCAATGGCTCAGGAATTTGATTGAGCCTATACTCTCTGAGCGTGCGGCGGCCTGCTACGCAAGGCAAACATGCCGCCCCGATGCCGATTTGTGGGTATGGAGAGATTATGAGTGGGCGTTCCCGTCTAAAAAAGTAAGGCGTGAAGATTTCTTTTCAAACGCTTCCAGTGCAATCTTAAAAAGTGTGGTGTTGGAAACTCCGTTTGATAACGCAATACGCTACTCTGAAGATACCGACTGGGCAAAAAAAATATCGCTCAAAGGTTACAAGATTGAGTATGTGCCAACGGCGGTGGTTGAACACTCGCACAATTACACTCTTGAGCAAACAAAAAAACGTTTTACTGGCGAAGGTGTTGCCGATGCGCAAATATTCAAATCTGCACAGCCGTTTTTTTCATACATTAAAGGTATTGCTTCAGTTATTCTGAAAGACTTTATCTACGCCATTAAACACAATATGATTTCAAAATTCCCAGATGCTTTGGCGCACAGGTTCGTACAAAAGCCCGCCTATTATAAGGCAAGATTAAATACCTTTAAAGAACTCTCCAGATGAAAATTGCAAACATAGTAAGAAGATTTGTATTTTCCGAGTGGGGCGGTATAGAAGCCTCTGTTTGGAATTCCTCAAAGCTTTTAAAAACCTACGGCAACGTGCCTGAAATAATATGCACAAAGGCGCTCTGCCCCACCTCTAAAGAGCTTGTTGACGGCATATCCATACATCGTTTCAATTATAGGTATCCGCAGCTTTTTTTAAATTCTGAAAACGCCCACATACTAGACAAAAAAGGCGGCAACCCGTTTTCTTTGGACATGTATAGGTACATGATGAAAAATCCTTTCGACATCGTGCACATACACACTGGCGGCAGGCTTGCAAAACAGGCTGTTTTGGCGGCGCGCAAAAAGGGAATACCGTCTGTGGTCTCCTTCCACGGCGGCCATTATGACGTACCAAGGTCTGAGCTTGATGAAATGAAGCGTCCTCTCAAGGGCACTTTGGGTTACGGAAGATTTGTTGAAAAATTCTTCGGGATGGATTTTGACCTCGTTGAAGCCGCCGACGGCATAATCTGCATAGGTCAGAATGAGTATGACGAAATAAGAAAGCGCTTCCCAAACAAGAAAACCGCACTCATACCAAACGGCGTATTTTGCGAAAAGTTTGAGACAACGCCAAGCAGCAGCTTCAAAAAAGAATTTTCCATACCTGCTGAAAGAAAGCTTATAGTCTGCATATCCAGAATAGATTATCAAAAAAACCAACGCGCACTTGTAAGGCTTGTCAACAATCTTACAAAAAGCGGTGAGGATGTGCACTGCGCAATCGTGGGTTTTGCAACTTCAAAGTCTTATCTTGATGCGCTTAAGGCTGACATATCTTTTTTTAAGCTGGAAAATAGATTCACGATAGTTGAAGGTCTGCCTCCAGATTCCGATTTATTGATAAGCGCATATAAATCTGCCGATGTCTTTGCATTCCCCAGCGTTCATGAGCCTTTTGGCATTGTTGCGCTTGAAGCTTGGTCTGCCGGAGTGCCCCTTGTTGCCTCTAAAGTTGGCGGTTTAAAAACCCTTGTTGAAAACGGCGTAACCGGTTTTCTTTTTGATCCAAGCAGTGATTCTGAATTTTTGAACGCATACCACAACGCAATCTTGCTGGGCTTTAAGACAAAGCAAAACGCCTTAAAGTTGGTTAAAGAAAAATATTCTTGGCAGATAGTGGCAAAATCTATAGAAGACTTTTACATCCAATTAAAGAATGACTTCAGATAGCAAGACCATTTTATTTATATCCCAATATGCAGGCTTTATCGGCGGGATTGAGGGGTATGAAGCAAAAGTGTCGGATTTACTCAGGCAGCAGGGTTTTGAAACTTGCCTTTTGTACGTAGAAAAGGCGAATAAGTTTGCAGATTTTGTCAGGCATTTTGACAGGGCTTTAGACATGTCAAGTTTGGGCAGCATTAAAGAGGAAGATTTTGCGCTTACAACCTTGCATAAAATCAGTACGCCAAGCGTGCTTGAAAAAATTTTGGAGCGCTTCACGCCGACGGTCTTTGTGCATGATCATGATTATTTTTGCCCCAAGGGCTACAAGTATTATCCCATAGGGCGCAAGAATTGCTGCAGGGCGTACTCTAGGGCGTTTTGCGCAACGTGTTCATGCATAGTGCCGCCTCGCCATTTTAAAAGCGGGCTGAAAGATATGCTCACAAAAAATTATCTCAATGCGGGCAGGCTTTACAATTTAATCAAGACTGCGCCGAGATTTGTTGTGCTTTCAAACTTCATGCGCACAAGGCTTACTTCAAACGGAATTGACGAAAGCAAAATTACAATAATGCATCCGTTTTTAAGTTTTGCGGAAAGTGCGCTTCAAAAACCCGTCAATGAAGTTGCAAAGATTGCGTTTGCGGGTCAACAGGTTATGAGCAAAGGCACTCCGCTATTTCTTGAAGCCATATCAAAATTAAAGAGACGCGCAGAAGTCTCCGTAATAGGCACGGGCGGCAGGTTGGAAGATTTTAAAAAGCTATCTCAAGAAATGGGTTTGGCAGACAGGGTAAATTTCTTGGGTTGGGTAAACAACCCTATGAAATATTTTCTTGAGGCGGATATTTCCGTATTTCCATCATTATGGCAAGAGCCTTTTGGGCTGTCCGGCATTGAAGCCATGAGCGTAGGCACGCCCGTTGTTGCGTTTGATGTTGGCGGTGTTTCAGAATGGCTTGAAGACGGCATAAACGGTCTGCTTGTGCCTGAAAGGGATACCAGCGCCATGGCAAACGCAATAGACACCCTCATTGCGGATGAATCTTTGCGCAAGACATTGGGCGAAAACGCAAAAAAAATTGTGCTTGAAAAGTATCCTGCTGAAAAATTTTTGGAAAATTTTAGAAAGTTATTATGAACATATTGGTAAGTTGCATGGGCTATGATTCCGGTAAATCCGGCATTTCTTCCTACATGAGAAGTGTCGTTGAAAAGCTGAAAGATTGCGGACACAATATCACTCTGGTTTTGGAGCATGACGCCATTGCCGATTTCCAAGGGTTTGAGCAAATAGTTGCGCCCAAGAAATTTTCAAAATCCGCATTGGGTTCTTTGTGGCACATGTTTTGCTTGCCATTCATAGCAAGGCGCAAGCGCTATGATTGTCTTTTGATTTTGGCTGCAAACAGGCGCTATGTTGCCTTCAGTAAGATACCCACAATAGCAGTCGTGCATGATTTGTCCCAGTACAGGGTTATGGAAAAATATGACGCACTTAGGATGTTTTATCTTACAAAAGTGCAGCCATATTTTGGCAAGAAATTTTCTTCCATTGCGGCAATCAGCATGTCCACAAAAGAAGACGTTGAAAAATTTTGGAAAATTGCGCCAGAAAAAGTCGTATTGAATTACAACGGCTTAAACTTGCTGAAAGGCAGAGACGACAGGGTTTTTGAAAAGCTCGGCATAAAAAATTATATCTATTATGTTTCCAGAATTGAGCACCCCGGCAAAAACCACATGGGGCTGATTAAAGCTTATGAAGCCCTGCCCTCAGAAATAAAGTCTGAATACAAATTGGTTCTTACGGGCAACGCTTGGAACGGCGCTGAGATTGTAAAAAAATATGCGGAAGAATCTGCCGATTCTAAAAATATCATATTCACGGGCTTTGTTACCGACGAAGAACTTTCATCGCTTTACAAAAACGCTTCTGTATTTGCCTTCCCCTCTTTTTCAGAGGGTTTTGGGCTGCCGCTTATAGAGGCTATGAGTTCAAAAGTTCCTTGTGTTTGCTCAAACACGTCTGCTCTTGGGGAAATCGGCAAGGGTGTGAGCTTGCAATTCAACCCTGAAAATATTGATGAAATAAAAGACTGCCTTTACAAGGCGCTCACAGATAAAGCGCTTGTTGCAGACCTTACTCAAAAAGCGTTTGAAAAATCAAAACAGTTTGATTGGCAGTTGCACGCCGATACTCTTATAGAAATGTGCCGCAAAGAATTTGTGAAAAATTCTTGCCTTAATCTTTTTGGAATAAAATTCGTCAACTCCAGAATCGGCGATGTGGTAAAAGATTTGAACCAAAGATTGGCTTCAAAAATCCGCACAAAGGTTGCGTTTTTAAATACCCACTACCTCAATACCGCCTATGAAAACAAAGACCAGCTTGAGCGCATGAGGACAAAATTTGATGTCTTGCTACCCGACGGCAGTGGCGTTAGCACGGCATGCAAGATAATGCGATACAGATATAGGGACAATCTAAACGGCACTGACCTTTTGCCAAGACTTTGCGAACTTTCTGAAAAGCACGGTTATTCGATGTACTTTTTTGCGGGCAAAGAAGGCGTTGCAAAACGTGCGATAGATAATCTTTTGAAAACCTACCCCAAGATGAATGTTGTGGGGTTGCGCAACGGCTACTACAAGCCTGATGAGCTTGCGGGCATTATTGAAAATATTAACGCCGCAAAGCCCGATATGTTGTTTATAGGTTTTGGTGCGCCTCTGCAAGAAAAGTGGGTTGTTGATAATTTTGACAAAGTAAATTCAACATTGACCTTTGCAATAGGCGGCGTTTGCGACGTTTATTCCGGAGACTTGTTCAGAGTTTCTCCTTGGCTCAGAAAGCATGGGCTTGAATGGCTGGGCAGGTTTTATCAAGACCCCATACGCCTCTTTGGACGCTACGCAATAGGCAATCCACTCTTTGTACTGAGAGTTATAAAGTTCAAACTTTTTGGCAAAAAAGATTAGTCAAAATTCATCTGAATTTTTGCTTAAAATATTCCCTCTATCTGAGCGTCGTAAAGTTCAGCCAAAATTATTTCATTTTGGGCTGAGTCTTCGTTCGGAAATATTCCAGAACCCATGCGGATTGAATGTGGAGAGATTTTAATAATCTGCACATTGAATTGCACTTCATTAGGCGCAAGGTTTTTACTTTATGGCAAGGCTTGCGAAAATAAAAAAGCAGAGGTAGCACTAGAAGTGCGTCCACTGTTTTTTTATAGAAGCAAACGCAGGCATTAAGCAAAAGCCTTTGACTAATGTCCGCATTCAATCCGCATGGGTTCTACCGCTTTCCAAATCCGAAAATATTCCCTCTATCTGAGCGTCGTAAAGTTCAGCCAAAATTATTTCATTTTGGGCTGAACCCTCGTTCGGAAATATTCCAAACCGCTTTCCAAATCCGAGAATATCCCCTCTATCTGAGCGTCGTAAAGTTCAGCCAAAATTTCAGAAAATTTTTCAGAGGGTTTCATGCCTTCGGCAATTAGGTGTCTGCCAAGAACTATTTGTTTGGGCACGGAATCTTTTACGGCAAGTTCCTCGGCACGCTTGAGTATCCATTCGCCTTGCGGAGAAGCCTCGACATCTTCGCCACGCCCCTCCCTGTCCGCCTTGTCTATGCGCACAAGCCTGTCTATGCGCCCAACTTTTTGCGCAAGACGACGTATTGCACTGTCGCCAGCTTTGTTGCGCCACAAATCCAGAACTGCCATGTGCCGTTCAACCAAGGGTATTATCGCCTCTACCAAAGATTTTTCACGGGTGAATCTTTCCAAAAATGAAATTGTGGGATATTTGCCGTAAGCATCATGACCGTAAGAATGAATCTTGCCGTCATCGCCCACCGACGTTGTTTTGGGCTTGCCCATATCATGACAAAGCACCGCTAGACCCACAATCAAATCTTCCCTATCGTCGCCAATCCTATCTTTGGCAAAAGAATCCATACATAAAAGCGTGTGTGTCCAAACATCGCCCTCTGGATGCCATTGAGGATCTTGCGGACAGCCTATCATAGCCTCCAACTCAGGAAAGTATTTCACCCAACCGCAATCTTTCAAAAAGCCAAGCCCCAAAGAAATTTTATTTCCCTTTAAAATTAATTTTTTCCACTCCTCATAAACTCTCTCTATGGGCAAAGCTTCCAAGACAATGGTTTTACAAAGCGCAACGGTTTCAGGCGCAACAGAAAATCCAAAGCGTGCCGCAAACTGCATCGCACGCAAAACCCTTAGCGGATCTTCAGAAAATTTGTCGGAAGTGTGGCGCAGGATTTTTTTTTCCAAATCTGCAATACCAAAAAACGGGTCTATAAATTTGTTTTCAAGAACATCGTAAAGAATTGCATTGATTGTAAAGTCTCTCCTTGCGCATGCAGATTCTATGGGCAAAAACGGGTCTGCATCTATTGAAAAATCTTTGTGCCCCAAGCCTGTTTTATTTTCTTTGCGAGGCATGCTCACATCAATGTCATAGCCCTTCAATATCCACACGCCGAAATTTTTTCCGACAATTTCTATCTTATACTTTTTCTTTAAAATTTCTTCGATTTTTTCTGCCTCAAGACCGTAAACTTCTATATCCAAATCTTTTGGCACGACACCCAAAATTGAGTCTCTGACAGCGCCTCCGACGATGTATGCCTTGCCGCCCGCCTCTGCTACGGCACGCACAATGTACCCGCTTGCGGCGGAATGTCTTTTACTCAACTTCATGACAAATTATTACGACTTGATGTCGTACACTAAAATTTTTGCCCCCGATTTTTTGTAGTGGTTTTCCACAAAATCAAGATGTATTGGATGTTTTGCGTAAGCTTCTAAAGCCGCCTCATCTTCAAGACCTATCACCGCCGCAACATCAAAAAAATCATCAACTACGGGGCGTTCGCTGGCAAGAGGCTCGCCGCAATGAAAGTATTTCACAAAATCAATCTGCGACAATTTTTTCAGACCCTCATGAAGCAGAACAACCTTATCTTTGTCTCTGGTTCTGAATATTATTACGTGAGAAATCATCTTATCTTGATTGGGCGGAAGCGCTCTTTATCAGAAGTGTTTTTACGCCGCTTGCGTTGCGCAAATCTTTTGCCTTGCCGTCAACATCAACCTTGATGCGCTCGGCATTCATTGCCGTTATGTACAAAGACTCCTTGGTCTTAAATTCTTTGACCGTGCCTGCGGGCATTGGACCTACATAAAGAGCCGTCCTCACAGATGAATCTTTAGCATATTCACTCGCCAAATATATGGATACGGATGTATCGGCAGTGGAAGAAACCGTATAGCTGTGCTCAACATTTATAGGCTGAGCAGGAGCGGCGGGTAGAGCCTCTTGAGTTTGCGCCACAGGCTGATTTACAGGCGCTACATCCGGATTAATATTATCTTTAGGTGCTGCGCTGAAAATTGAAATAAGCAAAATTACAACCACAAACAAGCCTACCAAAACTGCGCCTATCTTTACATACTGAGACTTGAATATTGAGGCATTCTGCTCAAAGCTTTGATTCGTTTGAGATTGACCGTCAGGCATAGTGTCTGAAGATTCGTCATACCTGATTGTGGTGTCGATAGGCTCATCTTCAGGCTGGCTATCGGCATAAGAGCGCAGCTTGACGGGGCGTGAAAAATCTTTGCGAAATATATTGCCGGACAAGCGTGAATATTCAGCAACTATGGCGTTTTGGTCCAACTTTAAAAACTGCGCATAAAGACGCACAAAACCGCGTTTATAAACTTCGGGCAAATCGAAAGAGAAGTTGCCCTCCTCAATATTTTGGAGCACATCCATGCGAATTTTTGTGATGTCGCTGGCGTCCCGCAAAGAAATGCCTCTGGCGGTACGAGCCTCGTGAAATTGTAAACCCAAGTTCTTCATTGTCCCCTAGTCAAATGATCTCTCTTAAATTTGCAAACATTTTAATAGAAGCTTTGCTTTTTTGCCTCAAATTTAATTTACATATTCAATAAAGCTGTTAAGATGGCGTCCGTTTTTTTATATTTACTTTTTGAATGTAAAAAAATCTAAAATTCTGATGAAATTGCTGGATAGATACATATTTTTTGAATGGCTAAAGGTCTTTATTATAGCCATGTCTGTAACGTTGGGCATACTGCTTATGGACAATATGTACAACAAGCTTTCCGGCTTTATAGCATACGGCGCAAGCATTTCTGAAATTGCCTATTTTTACGCACTTTTGGCGCCCACATTCGTGCCCGTGGTCTTGCCGGTAAGCTTGCTTTTATCTCTGATATTCACTGTGGGCAATTTTCATAAAAACAATGAAATTACCGCAATGCGTGCGGCTGGTCAAAACATCTTCAGGATAACAAGAAGCCTGTGGTTTGGCGGGTTTATGCTTGCCATAATGCTATTTTGCCTCAACGCCTATGTTGTGCCGCACGCAGTAGAACGCTCAAGACGTATTCAAGACGCCATTGAACTTTCTTACCAAAAAAGCGTGCAGGCAAACTTGTCTGAAATAGGAAAGATAAATTCCCTTAGCTTTCACAATAATCCGGACAACCGCATTTGGATGGCAAACTCTTTCAGCAGGCTTACAAACAAAGCAACAGGCATATTCGTGTCCACTGTGGATGAAAATTCTCAAGAAATTTCAAAGGTTATGGCAAGGGAAGCCGTGTATGACGAGGTTGATAAACACTGGGTTTTCTATGACGGTCAAGAGCTTTTTTTCAACCCCCAAACGGGTAGAGCCGTACGCAGCCTGCCCTTTGAAAAAAAATCATTTCCGAACTTTACTGAAAAGCCGGACATTATGCTTCTTACAATGAAGCGCACCAAAGACCTCTCTTTGTTTGAGCTTTCAGAGCTTATCAAAGCCGCCCAAAGTTCCGACGAAACCAAAGAGTCCGACAAACTTAGAGAATACAAAGTTAAATACACTAACATCTGGCTGAGTGCGCTCATTTGCATTATAGTTGTGGCAATAGCGATACCGTTTTCGGTGGCGGGCGTGCGTACAAACCCCATGGTGGGCGTGTCAAAAACAGTGGCTATGTTTTTTATATTTTACATTGCCGACAATATCTTTACCGCCATTGGCACTAGAGGCATTTTGCCCCCTGTTGCGGCGGTGTTAGTGCCCGTTGTGCTCATGTTGGCATTCTCTTTAAACCTGTACAGAAAGGTTGTTTAATTTATGGCAAAAAAATTGAAAGTTTTAGTGATAGGTAGCGGCGGCAGAGAACACGCCATAGTCAAGGCTGTCAAAAGCAGCCCAATGCTTGAATCTTTGGTCTGCGCCCCCGCAAACGGCGGTATAGCCGAAGACTGTGCTGTTGCAAATATAGAAGCCCACGATATAGAAAAAATCTGCGCATACGTGTCTGAAAACAAGATAGATTTTGTGATATGCGGCCCTGAAGTGCCCCTATCTATGGGATTGGGAGACAAGCTCAGGGCAAGCGGCACCCCCGTTTATGGTCCAAATAAAAACGGCGCAATTCTTGAAGCAAGCAAGGCTTTTTCAAAAGATTTCATGAAGCGTCATAACGTGCCCACGGCAAGGTATGAAAACTTTACAGATTTTGAAAAGGCAAAAAAATATATTTTGGAATCTCCCTTTGACGTTGTTGTAAAGGCAAGCGGACTTGCTGCGGGCAAAGGCGTGATAGTGCCAAACACCAAAGAAGAGGCCGTGGCAGCCGCAAAAGACATGCTTTTAAATTCATCTTTTGGCGCAAGCGGCGCAGAAGTTGTGATTGAAGAAAAGTTAGTCGGCGAAGAATCCAGCATTATGCTCGTTGTTTCTGGTGTGGAATATGTGATGCTTCCGCCAAGCCAAGACCACAAACGTGTGGGCGATGGCGATACCGGCGCAAATACTGGCGGAATGGGCGCTTACGCCCCTGCGGCGGTTGCGGATGCAAAAGTTTTGGAAGAAGTGCGCAGCAAAATCATTAGCCCTGTTTTAAAGGGTCTGATTGCTGAGGGTGTAGATTATAGAGGCACGCTTTATGTGGGCATTATGATTACAAATGAGGGCTCAAAGGTGATAGAATTTAACGCCAGATTCGGCGACCCTGAGTGCCAAATACTCATGCCCCTGATTGAAAGCGATGTTCTGGAAATGCTCTACGATGCCGCCTGCGGAAAGTTGGACGCTTCAAAGGTAAAAATTAAGGACGAGTTTGCCGCCATAGTGGTTGTCTGCGCCAAGGGTTATCCCGACGCCTATAAAAAGGGCGACATCATCACCTTCCCCAAAGAAATTGCTCAAGGCTCTTACATAATACACGCAGGTACAAAGTCTGACGGCAAGGGCAACATAGTTACAAATGGCGGCAGGGTTTTGGGTATGACTGCCAACGCAAAAACTCTTGAAGAAGCCTTGCAGAAAGCCTACAAACTCTGTAACGAAACGCACTTTGACGGCGCATTTTTTAGGAAAGACATTGCCCACAGACAACTTGCACGCAACAAAAATAAAAATGGCTAAAGACAAAATAGTTTTCCTTTGCACAGGCAATATATGCAGAAGCCCAATGGCTGAAGCAATATTCAAAGCCGCCCTCGACGCCCTACCCAAGGGCGACAAGCGCAAGCGCTTCAAGGTTGAATCGGCGGGTGTGAACACTGTCGAAGGTTGGAACATCAGCGAAAATTCCGAGTTTGTCTTGAACAAAGTTGGGATTGCCTTGCCTAACCACAAATCTCAACCGCTCACAAGCGAATTGCTTGCAGACACCTATGCGCTGGTTGCCATGGACGAAGGCCATATCGCAAGGGCGAAGGCGCAGTTTGGCGATATGCTGCCAAAAAAATCATTTACCTTGCTTTCTCTCCTGAAAGATGCGAAAAATAAAAATATTGAAGACCCTTACGGGGAATCTGTAAAAATTTATGAAAATGTTAGGGATGAAATAATCTCTGCCATACCTGCTTTACTCAAATATCTAGACGATGAATAAAACACTCAGCATAGGCGCAGACCACGGCGGATTCAAGCTTAAGCAAGAGCTTATCTTGACTCTTACAAGTTTCGGGATGAAAATTTTGGACAAAGGCTGCTTTGACGAAAACTCCGTAGATTATCCAGATTTGGCGCACGCCGTGTGCTCAGATGTGCAATCTTCCAAAGCTGATTTCGGTGTTCTTGTCTGCACTAGCGGTATTGGAATGAGTATTGCCGCAAACAAGCACGAAGGCATACGTGCCGCACTCTGCCACAATCTTGACAGCGCAAAATTTTCAAGGCTGCACAACAACGCAAATGTTATATGCCTCGGCGCAAAATATACGGATTCTCTTTTGGCGGCAGAAATGGTAAAGACATTCGCATCTACGGAATTTGAAGGCGGCAGACATGAACGCAGGGTCTGCAAAATGATGGATTTTGAAAAGTAAAAAACTAAATTTAAACAACTATGAACAAAGCAATATCTAAAGAAAGTCTTAAGAATTTTGATCCTGAAATTTTCGATGCAATCTGCAAAGAAACAAACAGACAGCAGACGCATATTGAGCTTATAGCTTCTGAAAATTTCACAATGCCCGCAATTATGGAGGCTGCGGGTTCAACGCTCACAAACAAATATGCGGAAGGTTATCCGGGCAAGCGCTATTACGGCGGTTGCGAATTTGTGGATATCGCCGAAGACTTGGCAATCAACAGGGCAAAAGAACTTTTTGGCGCAGAACACGTGAATGTGCAACCGCACTCTGGTTCTCAGGCAAATATAGCCGTCTATACGGCAATACTTCAACCCGGCGATAAAATTTTGACCATGTCTTTGGAGCACGGCGGCCATCTTACGCACGGGCATCCAAAGAATGTTTCCGGTATGCTTTACAATGTAGTAAATTACGGCGTTGAAGTTGAAACGGGCAGGATAGATTATGACAAGCTTGAAGCCCTTGCAATGGCAGAAAAACCAAAGCTTATAACAGTTGGCGCAAGTGCGTATCCGCGCATTATAGATTTTGAACGCATGGGCAAAATTGCAAAAAAGTGCGGGGCGTTGATGCTCGCAGATATAGCCCATATTGCGGGTCTTGTCGCCGCAGGCATACATCCTTCTCCGATTAAGCATTGCGACTTTGTTACAACAACAACGCACAAAACCCTCAGAGGCCCAAGAGGCGGCATAATCATGTGCACTCAAGAATACGCAAAAGCTATTGATTCTGCTGTATTCCCAGGCAATCAGGGCGGTCCATTGATGCATATTATTGCGGCAAAAGCGGTCTGCTTCAAAGCGGCTTTGACTCAGGAATTTAAAGACTATCAAAACCAGATTGTTAAAAACTGCGCCGCCTTGGCAAATGAACTTAAAGCGCTGGGTTACGGCCTAGTTTCAGACGGTACGGACAATCATCTTATGCTCATAGACCTGCGTAAAAGCCATGACGAACTCACAGGTAAAGACGCTCAAATTGCGCTAGACAAAGCAAATATCACCACAAACAAAAACACCGTCCCCGGTGAGACACGCTCTCCCTTTAAGGCAAGCGGCGTAAGGCTTGGCACGGCGGCTGTTACTTCCAGAGGCATGACAGAAGCACAGATGAAGCAAATCGCAATTTTCATAGACAAGGTTCTTAAAAATCCCAATGACGATGCCGTCATAGAAGGCGTTAAGACGGAGGTTAAGAAGCTTTGCGCTGAATTTCCCCTGCCCTACTAATATTGAATTTTGCGTTAAAAAATATGCAAATAATCCTTGCCTAAGATTCATTTTTTTGAGATTATTTGTTCATAACAAACCTAACTTGTACCAACAAATATTTTATTTATTTATGAAAACAAAAAAGATTAAAAAAGCGTTTACTCTCGTTGAATTGATGATTGTTATTGCAATTATCGGCATTTTGGCAGGTCTGATATTCCCTGCTTTTGGTCCGGTTCTGAGAGCTGTAGATAAGATGACCGCCTCCAGCTACGCTTCCAGCATAGCTAAAGGTTGGATACAATACACAAGAAACAGCACAGTACCCCTGCTTAAAAAGGAAAATATTTACCTCTGGGCGGCAGTGTTGGCAGAAAAACAAGATTTGAACACTCCAAAGCTCTGGTGCTTAACTTTTGACGAGCTTGTAGGTTTTGAAATTGCAGACGGCGGCCTGCCAAACGTGGTTGTAGATATTGCGCAAAATGGCGATGTCAGGCTCAATCAAAAGTTCGCAAACTTGCCCATAAGCTGGCAGGTTGCAAACGGCACTCCTGCTTCCGCAAAATCCAGCACGCCTTTGCTCTGGACACGCGGTTTGAAGTTTGACGGCAGGTGGGATGCAGACATGGGCGTATTCAAATCTGAAGGCGGCCACATAGTCTTTGTTGACGGCAGCGTACAGTGGTTCAGTTCCCTCAAAAAAGAAGGTTCTAACGAAGGTGTCTTGAATGTCTATGGTTCTACAACGCCAACGTTCAACATTGTGCAGGCAATATTTGGCAAAGTGCCAACAAATATCCTCACGGGTAAAATACCCACAGGCACAGGGATGTAATCGCTTTTAGTTTTATCAAAAAAAGAGCCTTTCAAAGGCTCTTTTTTTTGCTTATTTTGCTTCTGCCAAAAGCGTTTTGAAACTTGCATATAAAAAAATTTTCAACAGCATTCTAAAAAATATGCCTCAGATACCGCAAATTAAAATAGCATCCTCAGACTGGCAAGACTATGAACTTCTGGATTCAGGAGACAGGCTAAAGCTTGAGCGCTTTGGCGATTATATTGTAATCAGAAGCGAGCCTAAGGCATGGTGGCGAGCCAAAACTCCTGCACTCTGGAAACAGGCGGACGCTCAGTATTTTGACGAAATAAAAACCCAATCGGGTTGGAAGTTTTTAACAAACAAACGCTTTCCGATTTTAGATTTTAAAGGTATAAAATTTGCGACAAAACTTTTGGACGGTTCAAAACATCTCGGAATATTTCCTGAACAAAGCCCGCATTGGGACTATGTTTTTGAACACTCTCAAAAAGGTAAAAAACTTTTAAATCTTTTTGGTTATACCGGGGCGGCAAGTTTGGTTGCGGCAAAAGCCGGCGCAGAAGTTGTGCACGTTGACGCCTCAAAACCTTCTGTTGCTTGGGCAAGGCAAAATCAAGAAATCAGCGCCCTGCAAGACCTGCCAATACGTTGGATAATTGACGATGCTCTTAAATTCGTAAAACGGCAGGAAAAACGAGGAGAGCTTTACGACGCCATATTACTAGACCCTCCAGCCTTTGGCAGAGGTCCAAAGAACGAGCTTTGGAAGCTTGAAAAAATGCTGCCCGAACTTTTGGAGAGCGTCTCAAAAATTCTTTCCCCAAAGACGGGTTCTTATGCAATCATAACGCTCTATTCCATAGACGCTTCCCCGATAATGGCAGCAAATATCATGAAAGACTATTTCAAAAATGTTGAGCTTGAGTGCGGAGAGTTGGTCTTAAACCCTGTAAACTCATACCCTTTGCCACTTTCAATTTGGTGCAGGGCGGTGGTTAAATAAAAAAAACACCCACGTTGTCCGCATGGGTTTAGAGCGCATCCCAAATAAATTGCGCAGTTTTACAATCTCAAAGTTTCATTTGCGCACAACTTTTTTGGGATGTGCTCTAGAGTAAAATCAGCTTTGCTTTTCCCGTGGGACTTCCCGCCTAAAAAACTTGTAAACCCTGATAAATGAAGGGGTGAAAAGCTTCGGATTTATTGCAATCAGGCGTTCAAAATCATCCTCCAAAATCCATTCCAAACTGTGTATTTCATTTTCAGGAAACTTGAATGGGCCCTCGCAAACAAGCGTATAGACAAAGGTAAATTCTTGCCCCGTAGATTTTGAAGGCTCAATTTTTCCGATTTTTTTAAAGTCTGAAATTTCAGTAATAATCCCCAGTTCTTCGTAGGTTTCACGTATCAGAGCTTTGTCATAATCTTCAGTGCTGTCAACGTGTCCGGAGCAAGACGTAGTGTATGCGCCCGGATGAGAATCTTTCCAAAACGAGCGCTTTTGCATCAAGATTTTTTTGCCGGACTTGTCAAAAACTATGGCGTGCACGCTTCTATGCCTTAACTTTTCGGCATGAATTTTTGAGCGGGGGGCAGAACCAATGACATTGTCGCAATCGTCAACAATGTCAAAAATCTCGTCTTTATTTTGTCCTTCAATCATATTATTTATAACTTACAAATATCCTGTCATGTTTAGACATGTCAACATTGCCAAGGTTCAATTTTGTGCAATTTTCCAGAACCATAGGCAACGTTATGCGCTCAAAACCCTTTGCAGTTCTGTGTTTATTCATCAAATCCCAAGCTATGTAGTCAAGCAATACTATGTCTGAACTCAAGAGCAAATACGGTTCTGAAACGGTAACGCCTGAATTGAAAATATTGCCGCCCGCTATCTGCATTTTTTCAAAACTTAATATGCTGAACAAGTAAGCTTCTCTCATTTCCGGGATTGCGGAAATTTCTGCCATTGCCATCGGAGAATTTGCGGATGCTTCTAAAAATCTGTCGTGATTTGACACATTCCAAAGAGATACGTTTGCTATTGCACCGGAAACGCCAATGCCCTTATTTTCAGTAATCACAGGCAGATTAATCCAAAAATCAAAAGTGTAATAAAGCGGAACGGGTATCATGCTTTTACGAAGCTCAGGGTCATAAACGTTGTAATCTGGCTGGTCATAACCGGTAACTTTTGGCGCAAGCGGGCTATCGTAAAACCATTTTTTATCGTAATATTTTTCACTCATCAAATCGGCAACGGGAGTACCCTTGTAATTGTCGGGCACGCCAGCTTGCATTTGGCTTACTCTGGGCAAAAAACCCACCTCTCTTAGTTTGAATCTATTTAGGTCAACAAGCACAATTTCATCTTTTTTATAACCCCTGTTTTCAAGTTGGATTATCACTGCATCAACCAAATCTTGCGGAGTTGCAATGCCCTTGCCGCTATTGGAATAAATTTTAAGCCCCACCCTGCCTTTTGCGCCTCTGATGATTTTTTTGCCCACCTTTTCTTCAAAATCTTTGAATATTGCCTTGACCGCTTTATTATAGTCGGACGCTGAAAAAGACTTCATGCGGCATTCAAAAAGCATGTTTTTGGTTTCAGAAAACTTTATCTGGTCGGCAGATTTCGCCAATTCAGGGTCTTCATCAGAAATTGGCAGCACCGTTGGTTGTACCACCTTTAATGGCGCACTTTGAGACGTAATCAAAGTATCTTGGGCGCTCAGAGAGCAGACGCCCAATATTATTGCAAAAAATAATTGCAAGGTGGAATTTTTTATTAGAGTATGTCCGTTGTTCATCTTGATAAAATTGGGCTGAATAATTTGGTCTATCAATCCATAGACGATGTCTTTTCCTTATTCGTTCATAAAAGTTCCGGATGTTAATAAAAAAAATGCAAACAATGCAAGCAATGAAGTTAAAAAAACTCTTACACATTCTTATAATATCGCTGGCGGTTTTCTTGAGCGCATGTATGCCCAAGACTCCTGAACAAATCGCAAAAGAGCGCAGAAAAAACATAGACACAACCGTTGCAAGGGCGCAAACCATGATGTTTGAAGAAAAAAATCAAGACGCCATAGACTTGCTCAACGCCTCATTCAACCAATATGGAGACGATGTAAAACTTTGCGAGCTTCTTGCGCAAGCCTATGCGCAGGTGAATCAGTATGATCTTGCCGCAATGTTTTACGAAAAATCTGCAAGCCTTCCAGACGGCAACCCTGCGCTTTATCTCAACGCCGCAAACGCCTATGAACAGCTTAAAGCTTATGAGCAGGCAATGGCTATGTATGAAAAATATCTCAAGGCAATTCCCTCAGATTTTTTGGCTTGGAAATCTTTGGCAAAAATCTACACGCAGCAGCAAAAGTACAACGAAGCCTTGACTGCATATATGAGTTCTTTGAAGGTTGCCTCACGCAATCCCACCACCGACGAAGCCTGCGATATCGGGTTGCTATTTTTAAAAATAGGCAATATACCTCAGGCTCTCAAGTGGCTTGAAAGCGCACTTGAAGCAACCTCTGAAGAAAATTTAGATACCAGAAAAAACATTCTGATTGGTCTTATGGATTTATATTTGGCTGAAAAAAACATGCCAAAACTTGAAGCCATCGTGCAAGAGCTCAATAAGATGGACGATAAACTTGTGGAATCTTTGCACCCAGGTTTAAACGCCCAAATAGCGGATTTTAGGGCAAAACTTGAAGCCGCAAAACTTGCGCTTGAACAAGAAAAACTCGCCAAAGAAGAAGCGGAAAAGAAAGCCAAGTTAGAAGCGGAAAAAGCAGAGGCGGAAAAACTCGCCTTGGAAGAAAAAATGAAGGCGATAGAGGCGGAGAAAATTAAAACCACCCAAGAAAAATCAAAGCAAGAAACAACAGCTCAAGCGCCTGCCGAAAATTTGCCCGCAGAAATTAAAGATGTAGAAAAGCCCAAAGAGGATGATTCTGAAAGCCTGATGGAAAAATCCAGAAAAAGTCTGGAAGATTCAGACACTAAGGCGGCTGAAAAATTCGCCCACAAGGCGGTGATGAAAGACCCTGTCGATTACATGACTTGGCGCACGCTGGCAAAAGCTTATGAGGCGCAGGAACGCTGGCAAGACGCTTGTCTGGCGGCAAAGGAATCTATGCTGCGCAACCCCGACAATCTCGACGCAAATTTGATGTATCTGCGTCAAGCCGCAAAAGTTTTGCCCTATGACAAAATGTTGGATGCGCTCTACGCAAGCCTCAAAAAATTCCCGTCAAATAGCGAGATTATGCTTGGAATTGCACGTACATACAGGCTTTCCGGCAACAAGAACAACGCAATGTTCTTCTACAAAAAATTCCTCGACGAAACTTCAAGCGACCACCCGAACTATGCGGAAGCCTCTGAAGAATATGCTCAACTGACGACAAGATAAGCATCTAATGCCCTTCTTTAAGGATAGTTTTCTTGAAACGATAAGGTCTAGGGTAAATATCTATGACATTGCTTCGGGCTATGTGAGTCTGAAAAAATCGGGCGCAGCCTTCAAAGGGTTAAGCCCTTTTACTTCTGAAAAAACGCCGTCATTTTTTGTGTATCCCGATAAAAATTTCTTCTACTGTTTCAGCACGGCGCAAGGCGGCGACATCTTTAAGTTTGTCATGATTAAAGAATCCATGAATTTTGCCGACGCCGTCGAATTCATCGCACACAGGTTTGGGATTGAAGTTGAGTACGAAGAAAATTCAAAATTCAAAAAACAAAACAGCTCTTTAACAAAACAAATTTTTGAAATCAATGAAGATGCAGCAGCATATTTTGCGGAAAACTTTTGGGCTGAAACTAATGAAGCCCAAATCTTGCGTAAATACTGGCAAGAGGAGCGCTCATTCAGCGTAGAAGACGCAAAAATAATGCGGATCGGTTTTGCAACTCTTGATGATTCAAGACTTAAAAAAATTCTGGAAAACAAGGGTTATACTATCGAGGCAATCAAAGCCTGCGGTCTTTTTTTTGCCAGAGAGCAGGATAAATTCTTAAACAATTTACGCTCAAGATTCAGGGGTAGGCTCATGATTCCAATTTGCGACCGCTTTGGCAGAACTGTCGCATTCACCGCACGTAAGACCCAGTTCACCCCAACCGACATCGCTTACGAGGAGGGGAAATACATAAACTCTCCCGAAACTGAAGTCTTTAAAAAAAATGCCCTGCTATTCAATCTCGATAAGGCAAGAGAATCTATTTCGGAAAAAGACACCGCCATACTTGTCGAAGGTCAGATAGACGCTATGCGGATGTTTTCATGCGGGTTTCAAAACACCGTGGCAAGCCAAGGAACTTCTTTGGGCATTGAGCAACTTGGGCTCATAAAAAAATATGCGGGAAATTTAATCATACTTTATGACGGCGATAGTCCCGGCGCAAAAGCCTCTTTAGGCGCAATAGAAGTTGCAATACAAGCGGGGCTATTCCCCACTGTGATACGTCTGCCTAATGGAGATGACCCAGACACCTACCTCAAAAATAATGGTAAAGCCAGCATGCAAAAATTGCTTGATGATTTCAGGCAAAAACCAATGTTTTACTATGTAGCAGAAGTCAGGAAAAAAAGCCCAAATCTTTCTACATCGCAAAAAAGCGCCCTGCTTGAAAAGATGTTTGAGATAATCTGCAACAGCGTATCCACCATTGCCGAAGACGATTATCTGCGCACTTTGGCGCTTGCGCTGCTTGTGGAACCCACACCGTTAATCCGCGATTACGCAAGTTGGAAAAAGCGCAGATTCAGCCAAAAAAATCGTGATGATTTTACGCCAAAAAAAACTCAAACTCAAAGCGTTGGGATATTGACAAACGCCGCATACGATGCTCTACTTGTCTGCTTAAATCATGACAGTTTGGCGGAAATGCTTTCCAAAGTCATTCAGGAAGATTGGTTAAACCCTGATGACAAGTATGAAGCGCTTCTGTTACGAGTTCTTGCTTTATACAAGGAAGGCATTGGTTTTGACATCTCCGATATTGACTCACACTTTGAAAACGAATCCGAACAAAAAATAATTTATGAGATCTTATCTAAAGACGATAATAATATAGAAAACCCTGTAAACGTGGCAAACAAATGCGCCCAGACTTTGTTCCGCAAATATTGTCTGGCACAAATACAAACTTTGAATGCAGAACTTGCGGATCCTCAAAAAACTTTTGAAGAAAAAAGCAGAATTTTGGAAAAAATTAAAGCCTTGAGAAACCAATCTAAAAATCCGCTTCCACAAATTTCATAATAAAATTTTCAAAATAAAAGACATGGCAAAAACTAATAAAAAGTTAAAAACTAAAGCCGGAAAAATCGCAAAGCCTACAAGCAAAGTGGTAAAAAAAACGATTGTTGTAAAGAAGCCCGCCCCAAAGGCTAAGGCAAAAACAAGCGTTAAGCCTACACCCAAAGCCAAGGCGCTTCCAAAACAAAAACCGACGCCCAAAAAAGTTGCGTCAAAAAAAGTTGTACAAAAAAAGCCCGCAGTAAAATCTAAGCCCGAGCCTAAAAAAACTGCGCCAAAGCCTTTGGCAAAATCATCTGCGCTAAAAATCACAAAGCTTCAAAAGCCAGATACAAAGCTGAAACAGCCCAAGGTTGCCGTGTCTATAACAAAAAAAGACCCTGAGCCAAAGGCGCATGATAAAAACCATCATGAAGCCGTTGCTGAAGAAAAAAGAAAGACTAATGAAAAAATTAGGGAGCTTCAACTTCTCTCAAAAGAACAAGGGTTTTTGACTGTTGAAAATATTCATACCTCTTTTGCGCATTACCTCAATGATCCGGATAGGATTGAAAAAGTAATAAACATTCTTGAAACTTTGGATGTTGAGATTCTCGATACGGAAGATGTAGAAAGCTTCAAAATCCGCATTGAAGAATCTGAAGAACGTCAGGCAAGCGCAGCGCACTCCGACACTCTTGATGACCCCGTAAGGATGTACCTTAAACAAATGGGTCAAGTGCCCTTGCTCTCTCGTGAGCAGGAGGTTGCAATTTCAAAGCGTATTGAGAAAGCTGAAAATATTGCGGTCAACGCCCTCTTTGCTGTGTCTCTTACAAACAAATTCCAACTTGAGTTGGCTTCAAAACTTCTTGCCCGTGAAGAGCGTTTTGATAAAATAGTCTTAGACAAAAAAGTTGACAGTAGGGAAGAATATTTTAACGAACTTCCAAAATTTATCAAGATGGCGCAGGATGAAGAAATTAAGCTGCAAAAAGCTTGGGACTCTTACCGCACATCAGCAAGTGAAACGCAGCGCAAGTCGGCGCTCACACGCTTCAAAAATCTTGAATTAGGGCTTAAACAGGTTTTTAAGGGTTACCACTTTAAACTGAAAGTCTTTGAAGAATTTTTAGACACCCTCACCCCAACCTTGCGTGAGATTGAAGACGGCGTACACAAATTGCGCGCCACTGAAAAAATCGGCAAGAAGGTTAAGCATGTAAATGTTGAAGAAATCAAACATAGGCTTGAAGACATAAAAGACACTTACAGAATTGAGCCTGAAATATTAGTTGACCTCGTTAAAGAAGTCCGCCAAGCAATGAGAGACGCCCACAAAGCCAAGACTGAAATGGTGCGTGCAAATTTGAGGCTCGTTATTTCAATAGCAAAAAAATACACCAACAGAGGCTTGAATTTCTTAGACCTTATCCAAGAAGGCAACATGGGCCTTATGAAGGCTGTTGAAAAATTTGAATACAGCAGAGGTTACAAATTCTCAACATACGCCACTTGGTGGATTAGGCAGGCTATCACACGTTCTATCGCCGATCAGGCAAGAACAATACGCATACCTGTCCACATGATTGAAACGCTCAACAAGGTGATGCAAATTCAAAAGCAACTCCTTCAAGAGCTTGGGCATGAACCCACACCTGAGGAAGTCGCCAATGAAATGAAGCTGCCTGTCGAAAAAGTGCAGTCTATAATGAAAATGGCGCAGCAGCCAATATCTTTGCAAAGCCAAGTTGGGGATTCTGACGACACAAGTTTTGGAGACTTTATTGAAGATAAAGGCGCAGAAAATCCCTACGATATGACAGCGTATTCTCTCCTGCGTGAAAAGCTCACGGATGTTTTGGAATCTTTGACCACGAGAGAGAGAAATGTGCTTTCCTTGCGTTTTGGTTTGAGGGACGGTTTCTCACGCACTCTTGAAGAAGTGGGCAAGCAATTCAACGTAACTCGTGAGCGTATCAGGCAAATTGAAGCCAAAGCTTTGCGCAAAATGCGCCACCCCACCCGCATACGCCAGCTAAACGGTTTCTTTGAAGCCGAAGCCAACAACACGGGCCCAGGCTTTGACCATTTCAAAAAAAATAAATACGAAAAGTAATTTTTTTAGACGCAGCGCAAATATTTTGGGCTGCGTTTGAGTTTATGAAAGCCCATCCACACAAGTTTGATAAAATATTTTCAGTAGGCAAATTTGCCTCTGTGGTATTTATATTTTTTTGTTTGGCTTTTGCATGCGGCTTAAATGCGCAATCTGTGCGTCGTGGCAGTGCGGTAAAAAAAGGCGCACTTTCATCCTCGCCCGCTTTAGAATCTTTTATTAACGAATCTGCGAGCGTGAATAAATACGTCTATCTTGGCAGGGTTGTTGAGATATTTAACGGCAAGGCTATTGTGAACATGATAGGCAGGCTGCCCAAAGCGCCTGAAAATTGGACCGTAACTTTTTACACCACCGGCATAAAACAAGAGCCAGCCGCCATTGTAGCGCCCGTTGGAGTAAGCCACAAAGTTTGCATGAGTTTTAATGTCTTGGAAGGCACTTGCCTTGCCGGAGATCTTCTCTTTGCTTGCCTTATGCCGCCTGAAAAAGAAAAAAACGCAAACTAGACTAAGTACGGTTTAAGCTCAATCATAGCCGCCTTGGTTTGGATTTTTTAATGTTGAAAATTCTCCTATTGAGAAAGCTAAGGTATATCTGGAAAGAAAAAGTACGTTGTTAAGTAAAAGTGCTGTATAGCCTATATTTAGGCAAGTTTGGGAATATTGAGATGTTAAAATTTTTGTGTTAAAAAGTTTTTTTAAAAATTTGAAAAAAAAGACTTGATTTATTTAAAGCAACATCTACTGTGCCTACTTCAATTTTAAACGATGTCCCCATCGTCTAGCCAGGTCAGGACATTGGATTTTCATTCCAAGAACCGGGGTTCGAATCCCCGTGGGGACGCCAATCGTTTAAGAGCCTCCGAGCAAAAACTCGGAGGTTTTTTTTGCGCAGTATTATATTTGGCAATATATCACAAAACTTAAATGACACAACTGCTGAATTACTTTTACGATAAAGTGATTATTTTTGCGCCTCAGCTCTAGGCTGTCTGTACCTCTGGCACATCATTAAAATAAATGCGTGCTTTAAAATATAAAGTAAATTTTGAAATGAGACCCAGCACTTTAACAAATCCAACTTTAACTTTTAAAACAAGTTTTGGAAGCATATCCCACACTTTACCATTTTGGCAGCACGGTTTGGATGAAGAACAAGGCGCAAGGGTGTGAGGCGGTGGGAATGTACTTAATGTACATGACCAGTGCCGAAGCGCCCGCAGCAACGCAGTTTTTTTCCAACAAGACACTATTGATTGTGCCTACGACACAGCATCAA